>CAWETK010000018.1:0-703443 GCA_963811905.1 uncultured Ignavibacteria bacterium | reverse complement strand
GGGTAATCTTGAGGATTATAGCAAAAGGCTGCATTGTTCCCACTGCCATTTTATTCCCAAACCCTTTGATGACGATAGTCTTGTCGTGCTGCTGCAGGATTTATTCAGGGATGCTGTGTTTAATTAGATTTCACGTGCATTCAAGTCTGATTATAGCTCTTCCCGCACTTCGGCAAACAACCCCAATGAAAAATCCAGTCCCCATACAATCCTATCGCGGCATAGCCGGCAACCAAAAACAACCTTAGACAGGCGGAGTAACGTATAGCGGTGGCTGAGTGTCCCGCCCCTTGCTTGATATCATTGGGGGCGGGATGTTGAGTCCTCGAAATCCCGCTCATTTATTGATTTATTTTTTACATCGGGACGAGATCCGCGGGATATCGAAGCCACCGAAAATAAGTAACTTGTTCAATGATTTATAGAGCTTCTTAAAATATCTTGACCAAAAAAATCGCAGCGAAGTCGAAGATCCCGATTTTAGCGGGTCAAAAATCTGACTGAGGATATCATACACCCATCCATCCATACAAAAATTGTACTCCCTCGTGTCAACCCCTTTTGTCATTTTTGTCAAATGTAAATATTTTCAACAACCTAAAAGTGCGTTTTTGGCTCGTTTTCGCAGTGTCTCATTTTGAGTCCTTCCGGCCTTTAAAAGGCCTCTTACCGGCCTCTAAATAGGGTGTAAATTCGGCGACTGACATTTTGGGTTCTTTCCCCCTGCTATTGCAGAATAAAGAAAAGAGAATTAGATTAGAGTTTATTAAAAAGGAGAAAAAAAAATGAATACAGAGTGGATAATAGGGAGTGAAAATTACGTTATTGAAGTTGCGGATCTGGATAAAAAAAAGAAAAAAATGGATATAACGTTAAAACCCAAAGAGGATTCAATGTATTGCCCGGACTGTCAAAGGGAAACAAGCTATCGTAAAAGCAGACGCAAGAGAGTAGTAAGAGATCTTCCAATAGGAGAATACATTGAAGTGAGGTTACATTATCAAACCATATATTATCAATGTACTGGCTGCAGTAAGTTATATAAGAAAGAATTGGATCTGGTAGAAAGGAATCAATTTGCGACAGAAAGGTTTAAGATGCTTATAGGAAAAATGTCCAATATGATACCTCCGAAACAAGTATCAGAAGAATATAATCTGGATGACAATACAGTATACAGGTATGAAGATTACTATAGTGAACCCCAAAAACTGGACAAAAATTTAAGGTGGAAAAATCTTAAATTTATATAAGCCAAAGGAGGCTAAAATGTCCACCAAGAGAAAAAATTACAGCAGCGAACTAAAAGCAAAAATTGCACTAGAGGCAGTCAAGGGATTCACCAGTATAAACGAAATTGCAAAAGAGTACAGAGTCCACCCAAATCAGATAAGTCTATGGAAGAAACAGTTGCTTGAGATACTTCCTTCTGTGTTTGATAATCCGAGGGGACCAAAAACTGATGGGAGCTCAGAGTTGATTGATCAGCTCTACCGGCAGATAGGAAAACTCCAGGTAGAGGTTGAATGGTTAAAAAAAAAGTACGAGCCATTCAGTTGAAGATCTCAAAAGACTCATAGAACCCGGAGATGATTTCCTCAGTATAACTGAGCAATGTTCTTTGATAGAATTACCACGTTCGAGTTATTACTTTGATCCGTTAGGCATAACGGACGAAGATCTCGAAATAATGAAACGGATGGATAAAATATATACAACCTGGCCTTTTTACGGTTACAGAAAAATAACCCAGGAGTTAAGGAATAACGGTAAAGTCATTAACCATAAACGGATACTAAGATTGATGCAAGTAATGGGAATACAAGCACTTACACCGAAAATGAATCTGAGCAAACCAAACAAGGATCACCTGATATTTCCGTATCTGCTAAGAAATGTAAGCATAACAAAAACCAATCAGGTATGGAGTACAGATATAACATATATCCCGCTCTACAGAAGCTTTGCCTATCTTGTTGCAGTAATGGACTGGTTTAGTAAATATGTTCTGTCCTGGGAAATATCTAACAGCCTTGATGTCCATTTCTGTCTTAGCGCTCTGGATAAAGCATTGCGTTCAGGTAAGCCGGAAATATTTAATACCGACCAGGGCAGTCAGTTTACCAGTCTTAGTTTTGTCAATAAAGTCCTGGACAATAATGTAAGACTAAGTATGGATTCCAAAGGCAGAGCTTTAGATAATATTTTCATTGAACGTTTATGGAGAAATTTAAAATATGAAGATATTTATTTAAAGGAATATCGAAATTATCAGGAATTATTTGAGGGATTAAATAATTATTTCTATTTTTATAACAATAAAAGAACACATCAGTCATTAGGCTATAAAACTCCGGCTGAAGTATTCTTAAAATAACATGGTAAGTACTTAATTCATCCACCTTAAATTAAGGAAAAACCTGTCTAGCTGAAGGGGTTCACCATATACTTTCTAAAAAAAAACTCTTGCCGGTAAGCTATGATAATTTAATAAATATTGGAGTAGATGAGATATCATTTAAGAAGGGACATAAGTACATAACAATAATTTATGATCTCTCCGATGGTAAAGCAAAACCGATAGATTATAGTCAGGGAAACAAAAGGGAGTCACTGGAAGCTTTTCTTCCGGAAACTAACAGAACAGCAGAAATCATCAATAAAGACAGTAAATACCGATATGGCAAAAGCCTATATAGCTGCTATCCGGGGGGAATTACCTGAAGCTGATATAATAATCGATAAATACCATCTGATGAATCTGCTCCAATCAGCAATAGATTCATTAAGAAAAACAATAATGACCGGGATGACAAGAGAGACAAACGAACATATTATGGACAAAGAAGGCTTAAAGATAAGAGGAAAGAGAATCGAAGAAATACAGGAGCAAATAGGAGTTTTAACAAAGAAAGAAAGAAGTAGAACCAGATGGGTTTTATTGAAACATCAAAAAAACCATACTAAAGATCAGGCAGGATTACTTGCTAAGTTAGAGAAATTAAATAGTCCGCTTTATAAAGCATATTTACTAAAAGAACAGTTTTATGATATATACAAATCAGGCGGAGATGTAGATAAATCAGTTAAAAGAATAAAAACCTGGATAGAAGAAGTTAAACAGACAAAGCTCAGAGCTCTAATAGATTTTTGTAAAACTGTAGAGAGCAATATTGGTTATATATCAAACTACTTTAAATACGGCAGAACCAGTGGAGCTATTGAGGGAGTCAATAATAAAATAAAGTTAATTAAAAGAATGGGGTACGGTTACAAAGATCAAGACTATTTCTTTAGAAAAGTCAGAAGTAAATTTTGTAATTTACCCCGATTACATCTACTATTTGCATTGTCATAGGGAAAGAACCCATTTTGTCAGTGTGTTGAATTTTTTAACACCATAATTTTCACTTTGATGCTCAAAATTATCTGTTAAATTATGGCAAAATATCTCTCGACAAATCTGCGTCTTATTTGTAATATCCCCGCCTCCACTTACTTTGTATCCTTCTTGTTGAAATACTAAGAATGCCCATTTAACTTACTTTCCTTGCTGCCATATTTCTGCGTATTTGGTTTTTAAAGTGACCATTATTAAACTACCTCTATGTCGGAACAATTAAATTAGGGTGGTATATATGAAAACAACAGGAAATACAATATTAATAACCGGCGGTACGTCGGGTATCGGGAGAGGCTTTGCGGAGAAATTCGCAGAGAAGGGAAATACTGTTATTGTTTGCGGCAGAAGGGAGGAACGGCTGCAGGAAATTCATCAGCTGTACCCTGACGTTATTACTACTATGTGCGATGTTTCTATTATTGAAGAGAGGGAAGCACTATTTCAGTGGTCGGTAGAGACTTTCCCCGAACTGAATATCCTGATAAATAATGCCGGTATTCAGCTTCCCTGCGATATGACCAGGGAGGTTGATATTACTAAGGTCAGTCAGGAAATAGAGGTGAATCTTACGGCGCCTGTTCACCTTGCTTCGTTGTTTGCAGAACATTTTAGAAGAAGCGCTGAAGCCGCTATTATAAATGTTTCGTCGGGACTCGCTTTTGTCCCCCTCGCCGCTGTCCCCGTGTACTGCGCAACAAAAGCCGCTATTCATTCGATTACTATGTCCCTTCGCCACCAGCTGAAGAATACTTCTGTAAAAGTTTTTGAAATTATACCCCCGTCTGTTGATTCGGAACTGGGCAGCGAAAGAAGGGATGATAAGAACTCGTCTCACGGTGGTATGCCTGTAAGTGCTTTTGTGAATGAAGCAATGGAAGCAATTGAAAATGATGAACTTGAGGCGGCTGTTAGTCATGCAAAGAATCTTCGCGAAAAAGGCGAATCCTTGTTTGAATCGATGAATGAACGGGTGAAAAGATAGAAGGCGAATTCAATCAATCCGAATCTTTCAATCTTTCAATCTTTCAATGATTCGTGACTCCGTTAAAGCTGGTTCGCCAATCTTCTGACTATGAAACTGTTAATCTTCCTTCGTGCCTTTGAGTCTTAGCGGCAATAATTCCTCAATCAATCCGCTCAACCTGTCCAATCAATCAATCATTCCATCAGTCAATCAGTCAATCAATCAATCACCCAATCACCCAATCACTCAATCACCCAATCCCTTCCTTGTTACTTGTTCCTTTTTTCTTTTTCTTTCCTGTCCTCCGCTCAATTCACTATCGCAATTCGCCAAATTCCATCATACTAATGTGTCGCCGTTCTGCGGCTTATCGAATGTTACTGTAATGGTTACTACTAATGTTGCGCCGCTCTGCGGCTGAGATCCGCACAAGCTGCCTGCCAATCACCCAATCACCTGCCAATCAGTCAATCACTCAATCACTCAATCACCCAATCACTCAATCACCCAATCACCCAATCCCTTCCTTGTTACTTGTTCCTTTTTTCTTTTTTCTTGTTCCTGTCCTCCGCTCAATCCGCTAAATTCTTTGCATTTATATCCACCCCTCTTTATATTTGGCAATTAAATTTTTAACATATTGCAGTAATAAATGCAGAAAATATTCATATCAGACTTATCGAAATACGTTGGCAAAGAAATTAAGATACAGGGCTGGCTCTATAATAAAAGATCAAGCGGTAAACTGCATTTTCTTATCCTGAGAGACGGTACCGGCTACCTCCAGTGCGTATTTTTCAAAGGGAATGTTTCGGAAGAAGTGTTTGACCTGGCCGGGAAAATAGGACAGGAATCCTCTATCGAGATTACCGGGAAAATTAAAGAGGAAAAAAGAGCTCCCGGCGGTTATGAACTTGATGCTTCTGACCTTAAAGTTATATCAGAATCTCACGATTATCCTATTACTCCTAAGGAACACGGGACTGAATTCCTCATGGATAACCGCCACCTCTGGCTGAGATCAAGTAAACAGGTCGCTATTCTGCGGATCAGACACAGGATCGTTAAAGCTATTCGCGATTTCTTCGACGGTAATGGCTTTACTCTTATGGATCCTCCGATCCTTACTCCGTCTTCCTGTGAGGGTACTTCTACTCTCTTTGAAACAGAATATTTCGACCTTGGTAAAGCTTATCTTACTCAGTCGGGTCAGCTTTATGCTGAAGCCGGTGCGATGGCCCTCGGTAAGGTGTATACTTTTGGTCCTACTTTCCGTGCGGAAAAATCTAAGACAAAAAGACATTTGACAGAGTTCTGGATGTGTGAACCTGAGGTTGCTTTCGCAGATCTGAATGATGATATGGACCTTGCTGAGGAATTCCTCGAGTATATAGTACAGACTGTTCTTAAGGACAAGGAAGAGGAATTGAAGGTTCTTGAACGTGATACAAAGTTCTTGTTGAATGTTAAGAAACCTCTTCCCAGGATTTCGTACGACGAAGCTGTGGAAATTCTGAAGAAGAATGGAAGTGAATTTGAATACGGGAATGATTTCGGAGCACCGGATGAGACCATTATATCAAGCCGGTTTGACAGACCGGTTATGGTACACCGATATCCTGCCGCCGTTAAAGCGTTTTATATGAAAAGAGATCCTGAAAATCCTAAACTTGCTCTCGCCGTAGACGTCCTTGCCCCTGAAGGATACGGAGAAATTATAGGCGGAAGCCAGAGGGAGGATAGTGTTGATCTTTTAATTGAAAGAATAAAAGAACACGAGCTTCCGATGAAGGATTTTGAATGGTACCTGGATCTCAGAAGATTTGGCTCGGTTCCTCATTCGGGTTTCGGACTGGGACTGGAAAGAACCGTCTCCTGGATCTGCGGGCTTGATCATATCAGGGAAACTATTCCGTTCCCCCGTATGATCTATAGAAATACTCCTTAGGACGGCTGATGTAAAGCGAAACGCCGTTTGCTGGGGAGAAGTGAAAGACAGGCAATACTGGAAAGAACATTTATTTTGGAGTTAATGTTTATTATTTTTGAACTTTACCTAAAACTGTCGGGTTGAGGTAGCTGCATTTCAGCTGGCGAAATCATCAACGTCGGTTGGCGCAATTGTGAACTAGAATCGATCCGGAAAGTTCATACATGGATTGTTTAAAAGAGACGCGAAGTATTACTGGCTGCGTGTTATCGGCAGGATCCACGCAGAATCATCCGAAGGATGAGAATTATATAAGTTTGTTAAATGAAAGTTATGAGTTGAAGAAAATATTTATTTCTATAAAATTGACAGCTCAGCAGAATCTGAAAAAGGTAAAATGTTAATGTTCTATCCATCAAACATCATCCGTAATACATCAAACATCATCCGTTTTCCATCAACCGTTTTACATCAAACATCGGACATCAACCATCAAACATCAACGTTCCATCAACCATCAACCATCATCGATTATCCGTCAAGCATAATCATTTTTCCATCAACCATCATCCATCAACCATCAACCATCAACCTATGTCTTTAGAAGTCATCCTCTTTATCCTCTTCGCCTCTGTAGCAGCTGTTTCATCGGTAACAATGATTACACGCAACGATGCAGTTATTGCCGCTCTGTTTTTAGTACTGAATTTTGCGGCTCTTGCCGGTCTGTATCTTCTCCTGAATGCTCAGTTTATAGCAGTTGCACAGGTGATTGTTTATGCAGGTGCGATCATGGTTGTATTCCTGTTTGTTATTATGCTGCTGCGACCGCAGAAGGAGGCTATCCTCGGTAAAAAACCTGCAATTAAAATTATGGCGATTGTGGTTGCCGCACTGGTTTTTATTCAGATTGCTTACATGATCTTCTTTTCAAAATCCGGCTATGCTGCCGGTCAGGCTGCTTCAAGTGTGAAGGCGGGTACTGTTGAATCGATCGGCAGGGAATTGTTTACTAATTATGTTGTTCCTTTTGAAGCAGCAGGATTTTTACTTCTTGCCGCTACAATCGGAGCTTTGGTTTTAGCAAAAAAGAAATTCGAATAAATTATGCAGATTCCAATAGAATATTATTTAATCCTCAGCGCTTTTATGTTTGCTGTGGGAGTAACCGGGGTGCTGATCAGGAGAAATGCGATCATCGTATTCATGTCGGTTGAGCTTATGCTTAATTCGGCAAATCTTACTCTCGTTGCATTTTCATCCTACCTGGGCAACTCAATAGGTCAGCTCTTTGTTTTCTTTGTAATGACTGTGGCAGCAGCCGAGGCTGCGGTTGGCCTGGCAATTATAATAGCCATGTTCAGGAATAAATTAACTCTGAATATTGATGAAGTAAATATTTTGAAATGGTAATTCAGCCCGCCATTTTGAATTCTTAAATAACAGAAATTTATGATTAACCTTATATACTTAACTGTTCTTCTTCCGCTTGCCGGATTCCTTATAAACGGGATATTCGGTTCTAAAATAAAAAATGAAAAAGTGATCGGTATAATCGGCAGCGGTATGATAGGTCTCTCATTCCTCATAGCTGCAGGAGCGTTTCTGCAGACTCTTGGCCTGCCCGTAGAAGAAAGACAGCATATTGTCAGCCTGTTTACCTGGATGAAAGTGGGCGGACTTAATGTGGGTTTTTCATACCAGGTCGATCAGCTCTCCCTTATAATGGCTCTCATAGTTACCGGCGTAGGTTTTATTATCCACGTTTATTCAATCGGCTATATGCACGGCGATAAAAGCTTCTGGAGATTCTTTGCCTACATGAACCTCTTCATCTTTGCAATGATGAACCTGATCCTTGGTGATAATTTTGTTCTGCTCTTTCTCGGATGGGAGGGCGTTGGACTTTGTTCTTATTTGCTTATCGGTTTCTGGTACGACCGTAAGTTTGAGAAAAGCACAACAAGTGATGCCGCTAAGAAAGCCTTCATCGTCAACAGGATAGGCGATTTTGGTTTCCTGCTTGGAATGTTTTTAATTTATATGACTTTCGGAAGCCTGAATTTCAATGAGGTGTTTACTCGTGCAAACATCCTTGGAGTTCATGAAAGTGTCTATACCCTCATAGCCCTGTTTTTGTTTATCGGCGCTACAGGTAAATCTGCCCAGATACCTCTGTTCGTCTGGCTGCCTGATGCCATGGCCGGTCCTACTCCCGTTTCAGCTCTGATCCACGCCGCTACTATGGTTACTGCCGGTGTTTATATGGTAGCAAGATGCTCTATAATTTTTGTATCTGCACCTGCCATAATGACCCTTGTCGCGGTTATAGGAATTGTTACTGCCTTGTTTGCAGCATCTGTCGGGATTGTTCAGAATGATATTAAAAAGGTTCTGGCTTATTCTACCATCAGCCAGCTCGGCTATATGTTCCTTGCACTGGGTGTAGGTGCATTCTCTGCCGGAATATTCCACGTTATGACGCACGCTTTCTTTAAAGCTCTCTTATTCCTCGGCGCCGGCTCTGTTATACATGCAATGCATGAACACCAGGATATACAGGAATTCGGGGGACTGAAAAAGTATATGCCTAAAACTGCAATGACTTTCCTTATTGCCTCGCTTGCTATATCAGGTATTCCTCCTTTGTCAGGCTTTTTCAGCAAGGATGAAATTTTGTGGATGTCATTCGCAAACGGAAGCTTCATTCTCTGGCTGGTAGGTGCCTTAACTGCTCTGATGACTGCCTTTTATATGTTCCGTTTGTACTTCCTTACGTTCGAAGGAAAGGAAAGATTTAAACACGACATTCATCCGCACGAATCCCCGTCAGTGATGACAATCCCTTTAATGATCCTTGCCTTCCTCGCTGCTGTCGGCGGGTTCATTGGTATCCCTGCATTGTTCTCGGGGGAGGGCGGTAATATGTTTGAAGGCTGGCTTGCTCCTGTCTTTGAGAACGCGGAAAGGAAGCTTGCACTTTATGGTACGCATTCAGCGGGCTCGGAAATTACTCTGATGATAATATCAGTGATACTTGCAGTCGGCGGGATCTGGCTGGCAAGGAATATCTACCTGAAGAAACCGGCTATCGCTGAAAGAGTGTCGAACAGGTTCAAAGGACTGTATAACCTCCTGTGGAATAAATATTTTGTCGACGAAGTGTACGATGCTGCCATTGTTAATCCTATCGTCAAAGGTTCTGAAACTGTTCTCTGGAAGTTTACCGACACTAAAATAATAGACGGACTGGTAAACGGTACGGCCTCTTTAATAAATTTAATCTCATCAAGAATAAGAAAAATACAAACAGGAGTAGCCCAGATTTATGCAGTAGTAATGATGCTCGGAATTGTTATCGCTCTTTTCTGGATTATTTTAAGTCTATAAATTATGGAAAATAGTTATCTCTTAACTTACCTGCTTTTTACACCGGTTGCCGGCGCTGTAATTCTTTTATTTTTTAATAAGAGCAAAGAAAATGTAGTCAGATGGTTCGGACTTATCGTTTCTTTAGCAGCATTCGTAATATCGCTCGTTATCTATTTTAATTTTGATCCCTCTGTTTCAGGCTTTCAGTTTATCCATCAGTTTAAATGGATTGAGAAACTGAACATAAGTTATAAAGTGGGTATTGATGGAATGGCTCTGCTGCTCCTTATGCTTACAACCTTCCTTACTCCTCTTACACTTCTTTCCAGCTGGAAGAGCATAAATAAAAAAGTTAAAGAATTTACTTTCTTCATGCTTATGCTTGAAGCCGGCATGCTCGGAGTATTCATCTCCATCGACATGTTTCTCTTTTATATTTTCTGGGAGGCAATGCTTATCCCGATGTACTTCATCATCGGAATATGGGGAGGCGACAGAAGGATTTATGCATCAGTTAAGTTTTTCCTTTATACCATGTTCGGCAGTCTGCTTATGCTTGTTGCCATAATATGGCTCGCGGTTTATGCATCTGCACCGCTCGGACATTTTACAACTGATTTAACCGAATTATATAAAGTCGGTCCTGCAATAAAAAGTAATCTCCAGAACTGGATGTTCGCTGCCTTTGCCTTCAGCTTTGCAATTAAAGTTCCTCTTTTTCCCCTGCATACCTGGCTGCCGGATGCACACGTTCAGGCGCCAACCGCGGGAAGCGTTATCCTTGCCGGAGTGCTCCTGAAAATGGGTACTTATGGACTGCTCAGATTCTGTCTGCCCCTTTTCCCGCAGGCAGCTGTGAGCTTTGCTCCTTATATATCCGTCCTTGCGGTAATAGGAATTATATACGGAGCCCTGGTTGCTATGGTTCAGAAGGATATGAAGAAGCTTGTGGCTTATTCTTCTGTAGCACACCTGGGATTTGTAGTGCTCGGTATTTTTGCGATGACTCAGGAAGCAATACAGGGAGCCGTCATACAGATGGTTAATCACGGACTCTCTACAGGAGCCTTATTCCTCCTTGTGGGCGTTCTTTATGAAAGGACTCACACAAGGGAAATCTCCGAGTACGGCGGGATCGCTAAGATAGTGCCTTTTTATGCATTCGCTTTATTATTTGCTTCGTTGTCGTCTATAGGTTTGCCCGGCTTGAACGGATTTGTCGGCGAGTTTTTAATTCTTCTTGGTTCTTTTAAATCTTCTGTACTGGGAAGCTGGTGGTATACAATATTCGCAGCATCAGGAGTAATCTTTGCAGCAGTATACTTGCTGTGGATGTATCAGAGAGTTGCATTCGGTAAGGTGACAAACCCCAGGATGAACTCTCTAACTGATATGAATAAAAGAGAAATGCTTGTACTCATACCTATTTTCGTATTCATTGTCTGGATTGGGATCTATCCGAGTACGTTTTTGAATGTATCAGAAAAATCGACAGCAAAAGTTATAGAACAGGTGCACATAGCAGTGCAGTCAGTCATCGAATAGGAAAATATATGAGAAACGGCAGCAGGATAATTGCGGCTATAATATTGTCGTTCTTTTTTTATTGTAATGTATCTGCGGCGGAAGTACCGGCAGTTCAGGATAGTATACAGGTAAAGATCCTTGAGCAGGCGGGGGAGCATGTTCTCCCTACACCTTACATGGTAATACCTTTTATATTACTGCTTCTGATGATTGCAACTGGTCCGTTATTCTACAAACACTTCTGGGAAAGACATTATCCTAAAATGGCAATCATATTAGGGATTGTTACGGTGGTTTATTACCTGGTCTTTCTGAATGAGTATCATAGTCTTCTGCATATCTTCGCAGAGTATATCTCATTTATAGCGCTGCTGAGTTCTCTGTTTGTAGCCTCCGGCGGCATTTTTATCAAAGTAGATAAAAAAGCAACGCCGTATATAAATGTTCTTTTTTTATTGTTTGGTGCTGTTATATCTAATGTAATCGGTACTACAGGAGCATCGATGCTGCTGATAAGACCCTACATAAAAATGAACCAGAACAGGATAAAAGCTTATCATGTTATCTTCTTCATTTTTATTGTCAGTAATATCGGCGGGGCG
The DNA here is from genome assembly GCA_963811905.1 of uncultured Ignavibacteria bacterium. Taxonomy (GTDB): domain Bacteria; phylum Bacteroidota; class Ignavibacteria; order Ignavibacteriales; family Ignavibacteriaceae; genus DATFVA01. The sequence goes on along the minus strand of CAWETK010000018.1, from coordinate 691,645 downwards.
CTTACTCCTATAGGTGATCCTCCTTTGTTTATCGGGTTCTTACGCGGCGTGCCTTTTTTCTGGGTAATTGAAAATGTCTGGTTTATCTGGATACCGATGATCCTGCTTATCCTTGGCGTATTCTTCCTGTTCGATAAGTTTAACAGCAAAGGAAATGATACTCCTGTTAAGACCGGCTACACAGGAAAGATAGAATTTAAAGGCTTCAGAAATCTCGGCTACCTTGCCGTCATTATTTTCTCGGTCTTTCTTGATCCCGGTGTCTTTTCCTGGGTGCCCGACTGGAGTCCGCTCCCTTTCGGCATCAGGGAAGTGATAATGTTTGCAGTAGTTTATCTTTCTTATAAACAGGCAGATCCTGAAATTCTAAGGTCGAACGAATTTGATTTCGAACCTATTAAAGAAGTAGCGTACCTGTTCATTGGAATATTCCTTACTATGGTCCCGGCTCTTCAGCTCATTGCCGAAGAAGCAAGGGTCAACAGGGATCTTCTTAATGCCGGCACTTTCTACTGGGCAACTGGCGGGTTATCTTCGTTTCTTGATAATACGCCTACTTATCTGAATTTTCTAAGTGCCGCAATGGGTAAATATACTCTTGATGTAAATGTTAAAGCTCACGTACTCGATTTTGTTTCGCAGGATATTATTTATCTCAGGGCTATATCAGTTGCAGCAGTATTTTTCGGAGCGATGACATATATCGGAAATGGCCCTAATTTTATGGTGAAGTCAATTTGTGAAAGAGCTGGTATTGAAATGCCGAGTTTCTTTACTTATATGATAAAATATTCGATACCTATACTTATTCCGTTGTTCCTGATAATTTACTTTCTCTTTTTTCATTAAAGGTAATTAATATGACAACACTGAACGAGATACTGAAAAGCAAACCGTCCGGATTATTTTACAAAAACAGGCTGATACTTCCGTTCCAGGGAGTCTTCCTGAAAATTATAGTTGACGATGATATAATCATGGATTTCTCACCGGAATCCAAACATGTTTATATCACTGAAAATGAAGATTACACCGATATCTATTTTAAAGAATATAAACATCTGAAGGACGCTGTATCAAAATATGAGGCTATAAAGATGGTCCTTGTAGAAAAAGGAAAAGACATCTTTAATTTCGATAATCATAAAAAGATCGTTATTTACCTGGACGAAAAGCACCGGGTGAAAATCGAAGAAACAGATGAAGACATTTTATTTATTGAATAATTTAATCTGCTTAACAGGCAGACCCAAGGCTGATAAATATGCTCAATAATATCCAGGAATTTTACAACATACTTCCCCTCGTAATAGTGGGCGCGGGAATTCTTATTTCACTATTAGTTGAAATGTTCAGGAAAGAGAGTGAAACCTTTCTAAGCTGGATCTCAGTTGTTATTTTCCTTGCAGCTGCATTCTATTCCCTCGCTACAGTAAATTCTGTTTCAGTTGTTATGCAGAATATGCTTGCTACCGGCGGCACTGTTAACATTTTCTATTTCATCTTTACCTTTGGTGCAGCTCTGGTTTGCCTGCTTTCAATGGACTACCTCAAGAAATACGGCGCTGATTACGGTGAGTTTTATCTGCTTGTTCAGAGCTCGGTGCTGGGTATGATGCTTATGGCCGGCGCAAAGGACCTGTTTACTATATTTCTTGGTCTTGAACTGATGTCGATTAGTTTTTATGCTCTTGCAGGACTCAACAGGAAAAGATTGTCAGCCAACGAAGCATCCCTTAAATATTTCCTGCTTGGAGCATTTGCAACAGGTTTTACGGTATACGGTATAGCTTTGATATACGGGTCGGCGGGAACAACCTCCATTGAAGGTATCATTTCAAGGTTCCCTTCATTATCGGGAGATTTTATTTTTATTGCCGGGATACTGCTGTTTCTTATCGGCTTCTCTTTTAAAATCGCAGCATTCCCGTTCCATATGTGGGTGCCTGATGTTTATGAAGGTTCGGCAACCACTGTCTCGGCTTTATTCTCAACAGGCGGAAAGGCTGCTGCCTTCAGCGCTATCATTGTGACACTGGGAACAATTTTCAGCACGGCAACACCTCATTTATTCACTCCCTACCTTGCTGTTATCTCTGTCCTTTCAATGGTTTTCGGAAGTATTGTCGCCATAGTTCAGGATAACATCAAGCGAATGCTTGCCTATTCTTCGATTGCCCACGCCGGGTATATGCTTATAGGTTTTGCGGCAGGAAATTATGATGGTATTGCAGGAATAATCTTTTACCTTACTGCTTATACATTTATGAACCTCGGAGCATTCGGTATCGTGTCAATCATTGAGGGAAAGGATGAAGCTAATCTCTCAATCCGCTCATACGCAGGTCTCGCTTCAAGGAATCCTCTGCTGGCAGGATTGTTATCCATATTTATGTTCTCACTTGCAGGCATACCTCCGTTCGCAGGCTTCTTCGGAAAATACTATGTATTCATTTCAGCCATTGAATCAGGTTTAACATGGCTGGCAATAGTCGGCGTGATTTCAAGCGTTATCAGTGTTTACTTCTACTTAAGGATTGTTGTTCTTATGTACTTCAGGGATGCTGAAGAGGAAATTTCGGCATCTGTTTCAAGTACCGGGTTGCTTGCTGTCATTATTTCTGTGCTGCTGGTGATCATTCTTGGTATTGCCCCGGGCACAATTATAGGTCTGATCTCTTCATTTTTGTCATAAAATTTATTTTATACTTGAATTTTGACTGCCGGTTTGAAAGTTTAGTATAATACTTAAACAAAAAACCGGCATCTTTTTATCAGGGAACTAATATGATACCCTTATTTTCAACAAAGCAGATCCGCGATACTGACGGCTTTGCTATCAGCGATCTCAAAGTACCAGGTGTAATTCTGATGGAGAATGCTTCACTTGAGATATACAATTATGTGGAAATGGCCAGAGAAGAATTGAATCTTCCGAAACAGATTGCTTTAATCTGCGGGAAGGGAAATAACGGGGGAGACGGCTATGCGGCAGCAAGGCATTTCCTTAATGATCATTACAAAACTGCCGTTGTTAAGATCGGCGAAGAAAGTGAAATGTCTCCCGACTGCCTGACAAACTATACCATACTTAAAAACCTCGGCAATGGTAATGAGAACCTTACCTTTATAGACTTTAAATCACTTAAAGATCTGAAGAAACTCAAAGACTACCCAATAATTGCAGATGCAATGCTTGGGAGCGGGATAGAAGGAGCTTTGCGCGAACCTTATAAGTCAATAGTCGATGAAATAAATAAATACAAAGGCTTAAAGGCGGCAATCGATATTCCATCAGGTTTAAGTGCCGATACTGGTTATGCCGAAAGTGCTTTTACAGCCGATATAACAATTACTCTCGGCGAATTAAAAAAAGGCTTATACATCGGCAGCGGTGCTGTTTACTGCGGTGAGATATTTAAAGGAAGTATAGGCATCGGATTTACCTTATATGATAAATATGAAACTACCGAATATTTAATAGAACCCGAAGATGTTTATCAGTTTATCCCGGTGAAAAAGAAAAATGATTATAAATATTCTGCGGGTAAAGTCTTTACTATCGCAGGTTCCGGCAGCCTCCCCGGGGCAGCTGTACTCACCTCTAAGGCCGCACTTCTGTCCGGTACGGGAGCCTCAATCCTTGCTTATCCCGGGTCGGTAAGAAGGCTGGTCCATAAGAATCTTGGAGAAGTGATTGTTGATGCCTATGAAGACGGAAAGAAAGAGATGCTGTCGGCTGAAAACGTTAAAGAATTAAATAAAAGGATAAAATGGGCCGATGTGGTTGCTATTGGTCCCGGACTCGGAAGGGAAAAGGAAACACAGGAAGCCGTTTTGAATATCATCAGAGACGGCAAATATAAAAATATAGTTCTGGATGCCGATGCAATTTTTGCAGTCGGAGAGGAAGGTTATCAGCATTTCAATCTGAATAATGCTGTCCTGACACCTCACCATGCCGAGTTCGCTCATCTTATCGGTATAGAATTAAATGAACTGGAAAAAGATATTCTTAAATACGGTCACAGCTTCGCTGAAGAATCAGGTGCATTCCTGGTACTAAAAGGAGCCCCGACAATAATTTTCACTCCCGGCGGCGATGCGCTTATAAACACAACCGGAAATCCGGGTATGGCTAAATTTGGAACCGGAGACGTTTTAACTGGTGTAATAGCATCATTTATCGCTCAAAAGAAAGAGATTGAAGAAGCTGTTGTTGCGGCAGTATATATTCATAGTTTGTCAGCCGATTTGTTGTTAACAAAATCAACTGAATTTGGCTATACCGCTTCCGATATCAGTAAAAATATTTCCTCAGCAATTAAATTTTTAAGGAAGACCTTTGCTTAGTAAACTTGAAGCAAATAAAAAATGGCTGGTATATTTTCCATTGATCATATACTGGTTATTATTGTTTGTTGCAACCACTCTCCCCGGGAAGGATCTCCCTGAAACCGGGGTCAGTGATAAAATAGAACACTTTACGGCTTATTTTATTCTGGCAGTCCTTTTAAATCTGACGCTTATGTTTCAGAATAAATACCCGAAAATCAGGAAAAAAGCGTGGCTGTATACCCTGATATTTATACTTACTTATGCCGGACTGGATGAAATTCATCAGATGTTCATTCCGGGAAGAGATTGTGATATACTCGACTGGCTATCCGACTCTTCCGGCGTATTATTAGGTCTCGGATTTGTTAAAATGCTCATAAACTTTTTAAGATATAAGCCTCAGACAGGTTAGAAAACGATTATTCTGGCAGCTTAAAAGAAAAAAGTATATAAACCGGGAACTATTAAATAATTATTTAGTAAGAACTGTAGCAGTATTTGACAAAAGAAACATCATTTATTAACTTGGCGGGCGATAAATTTGCCCTTTAGGAGGAGTTGGTAATGGCACTTAAAAAGAATCCCAAAGCGGATTTGAGACGCAGTTATAAAAAGGTATTTGAGCTTAGCTTGGTTATTGCTCTGGCTCTTTTGATAGTTGCGTTTAAGTTTTTCCCGCATCTTGAAACGACCGTTGCAATGTCGGAAGGACCCCAGGAGTTATTCAAAGTGGAAGATGTTCAGCAGACCAAACAGGAGAACAGACCTCCTCCGCCTCCGAAACCCCCGATTCCTATTGAAGCTCCTTCTGAGGACGTCCTTGAGGATATCGAAATTGGCGAGACCGAACTTGATGTGAATCAGCAGGTAGAAGCTCCGCCGCCGCCTAAAGTCGAGAAAAAAGTTGAGGAAGAACCTCAGTATTTCGTAGCGGTTGAAGAAATGCCGGAACCTATTGGCGGAATCCAGGCAATACAAAGTAAGATCGTTTATCCTGAGATCGCAAAGAGAGCAGGCATTGAAGGAAAAGTTTACGTGCTTGCATTCGTTGATGAAACCGGTAATGTTACCAAGGCTGAAATTATTAAAGGTCTCGGCGCCGGACTTGATGATGCTGCACTTAATGCTGTAAAAGCAACCAAGTTCAAACCCGGTAAACAAAGAGGTAAACCGGTTAAAGTACAGGTATCTATTCCTATAGTATTCAAACTCCAGTAATATTGATTATTGAAATTTTAAGGCGTCCCCCCGGACGCCTTTTTTATTTTAAATAAAAGTGAATTACCGGATTGAGCGAATTAGCGGATTGAGCGGATTACCGCTCAATTTTCAATCCGCGCAACCTGTCCCGCTCAGCGGGATTCGCTCAATTCGCTCAATTCTCAATTCGCTCAATTCCTAAATATATTTATATTTAAGTTTACTATAATTATATATAAGGACTCTAATCAGACAAAATATTATGACTGACTAATGGCTTCTAAAAAAGGGATTTATGAAAATAATAAGAAGCTGATTCTATTTGTAATAGTACTGACTGTCTTCAACCTGTTTTTTATTTATTACATCAAATACGATAATCAGCATCTTCCGTTGTCTTATTTCAGGCTGTACTATATCGGTAATCTGTTTAATCTGTTTTTTAGTCTTATCCTGATAACCGGATTAATTCTGTATATCTTCCGGAAACAAACCTCATTATCACCAAATTTTATATTTGTACTTGCTGCCCTGATGACGATATTTCTTTTCGCAGCCTGGATTTTTTCGAAATCACGAATATCCCTGCCTGATATTACTATCTTGAACCAGCCGCTGCAGAAAGTATTCATAAGCGGACTCTTTTTCACATATCAGTTCATTCAGTTTATTCTTATAATTGAAATATGGCTTAGTTTATCCGGAAAGCCTGGTCTGATCTTTTTACGCGCTTTTATTGATTCTGTATTGATAACTATGATTCTGCTGGTATTCTCTTTTTTCTATCTTAATTTTAATAAAGGGCCTGCCTCTGTTTTTTTTCTAAGCGGAAACGGGATGAATGTCGGTGTTGTTCTGGGAGCAGCTGTATGGACAAATGAGCCAAGCCCGAGCTTAAAAGCAAGGGTGGATAAGGCGTTCAGTCTGTACAGGGATGGCAGTCTTCAGAAAATCCAGCTGACAGGCGGAAATGCTCCCGGCGAACTTAGCGAGGCTGAAATAGCATTCGATTATTTGAAGACAAAAAAAATAGATACCAGTGATGTGTGGATTGAAAAGAATACTACTTCCACAACCGAGCAAATACAATTCATAAATTCAACTTTGAGTAAAAAACCCGGCGTGAATGATATAGTTGTAATTTCCGACTCCTATCATCTGCCGAGAGTAAAAGAGATAGCTGATTTTTATCTTCTGGATGTCCAGGTTGCTCCCTCCGACCTTGACCTCAGATTTGAGAACAAATTGTACAATAAATTAAGGGAAAGTGCTGCAATTTTGATATTTTGGTTCTTTGCAATATAAATTTTATTTCAAATCAATGGAGAAGTACTGATGATTAATTTTGAAGTTATAGAAGAATTCGATCACGAGCAGGTTGTCTTCTGTTCAAATAAAGAAGCTGGTTTGAGAGCCATTATAGCGATCCATAACACTACTTTAGGTCCCGCCCTCGGGGGAACCCGTATGTGGAATTATAAAAGCCATGACGATGCATTTAAAGATGTTCTTAGATTATCAAGAGGAATGACTTATAAGGCTGCAGTTTCAGGACTTAACCTGGGAGGCGGCAAAGCAGTAATAATAGGTGATTCTTCCACCCAGAAAAATGAGCTTTTGTTCAGAACATTCGGAAAATTTATTGAAGGTCTTGCCGGAAGATATATTACGGCTGAGGATGTCGGTACTTCCGTAAATGATATGGAATATGTAAGAATGGAGACAAAGTACGTTACCGGCGTTTCAAAAGCCCTCGGGGGCTCAGGTGATCCTTCACCGGTTACAGCATACGGAGTATTTGTGGGGATGAAAGCCTGTGCAAAATTCAAATGGGGAAGTGATTCTCTTGCCGGGAAAAAGATAGCAGTTCAGGGTGCCGGACAGGTAGCAAGGTACCTTTGCGAGCATCTGTACAATGAAGGTGCAGAGATATTCATAACTGATATAAATGAATCAAAAGTTCAGAGAGTCCTTGAGACGGTTAAAGCACAGGTGGTAAAACCTGAAGAGATTTACAGTCTTGATGTAGATATCTTTTCGCCGAATGCGCTCGGTGCTATCATTAATAATGACACGATTGGTAAACTGAAAGCTGAAATTGTGGCAGGTGGCGCTAATAACCAGCTGGAGAAAGAAGATATACATGGTCCGCTGCTGATGGAAAAAGGAATACTTTATGCCCCAGATTACGTTATTAATGCAGGCGGTCTGATGAATGTTGCTAATGAACTTGAGGGCTACAGGCAGGACCGTGCACTTAAGCAGGCAGAAAAGATATACGATGTAATCGGAAAGATCCTTGAAATTTCCTCCAAAGAAAATATCCCTTCCCACGAGGCTTCAAATAAAATGGCCGAAGAAAGACTTAAAAGCGTGGGAAGAATAAGCAATATATATACCGGGCATTCTGTTTTTTCCGGCAGACTTGGTGAGTTATTTCAAAGGTAATATCCGGCAGGCACATTATTCAAAATATTTTTATAAATTCAGTTGTTCTTTAAAACGTGGTAGCTTGTAAAATGACACAAATGTTTAAAAGAAGAATCGTCAGAGAAAGAGTTCTTCAGATTCTCTATGCTTTTGAATTAAATAGTGATTCGCTGCAGTTATTGACAGAAGGAGTTCTGGCTGACCTTGAAGATGCTGTTGATAAGAAATTCGCTAACGACCTGGTAAACCGGGTAATAATTCACCATAAAGAACTTGATTCAAAAATTAAAGAACGGGTTGACAACTGGGAAATGGGAAGGATTGCTTTGATAGATAAACTCCTTCTTCGGATGGGAATCTGCGAGCTTTTCTATTTCCCCGATATTCCGCCGAAAGTTTCTATCAATGAATGTATTGAAATAGCAAAACTTTACAGTACCGCAGGAAGCGGAAAATTTATAAACGGTATACTCGATGCAATTCTCAATGAGATGAAACATGATGGGAAACTCAATAAAACCGGACGGGGGTTAGTGGAAGAGACCATTTCAAAACAGTCCCATAAAAGTAAGCTTAAATGAAAGAACGAAGCAGGATTTTTATCTGGACGTTATTCGACTTTGCGAATACTGCTTTTTCTGTCATAATAGTCACTGTCATCTACTCGAAATATTTCTCCAACTATGTTGCCGGCGGTCAGAGATGGCTTTGGGGACTTGCTGTCAGCCTTTCAATGGTACTTGCTGCATTCCTTAGTCCTCCTCTTGGTGCTATAGCAGATGTTTCGAGGAACCGTAAAAGATTTCTTCTGATTTTTACAATTCTTTCGGTCAGCTGCACTGCCTTAATGTTCTTTGTGAACAAGGGGGATATCCTTTTCGGATTTATACTATTCGTTCTTGCAAATATAGGCTTTGAAGCCGGCCTGGTTTTCTATGATGCTTTTCTCCCTAACCTGACGGAAAAGAAAAACTTCGGCAGGGTTTCCGGTTATGGTTTTGCGATGGGTTATGTGGGTGCTCTTGCAGTGCTCCTGATTGTTATGGTTCTTCTTCCTTCTGCTGATTCGCCCGATTACTATTTTTATATAAGACTGTCATTTGTGATAGCGGCTGCTTTTTTTCTTTTCTTTTCAGCCCCTTTGTTTCTTTTTATAAGTGAGCCGCATATAAATGAGCCTGTTAAAAAAGATTTGATAAGGGAAGGAATAGATAAAAGCTTTAAGACATTTAAGGCAATTTTCTTTCAGAGGAAACATCCGGCTGTCTCAAGGTTCCTTTTCGCATTTTTTCTCTATAATGATGCTATAATAACAATTATCGCTTTCGCATCCATATTTGCTTCAAATATACTGAAGATGACGGATGAACAGATTATTTTTTTCTTCGTGATAGTCCAGAGTACTGCAGTCCTTGGTTCATTTATATTTGGAATAGTATCTGACCATATAGGACCGAAAAAAACGATCACCATAACGCTGGTCGTCTGGATATTTGTAATAATCGGGGCTTTCTTTGTTCAGACAGTTCCTGAATTTTATGTTGTTGGATTACTTGCCGGTCTGTCAATAGGTTCGTCACAGTCGTGCAGCCGCAGCCTGATGGCATTATTAACTCCCCGCGAAAGGGAGGCTGAGTTCTTCGGATTTTATGACGGGTTATTCGGTAAATCCTCGGCTGTGGTCGGTCCATTTGTGTATGGTGTAATATCCGATTTATCTAACGAAAGATTTGCTGCCCTTGCCATAGGGTTATTTTTCATTGCAGGGCTGATAATTCTTCAGAAGGTACGGGTTCCTTCATATAATAAAGTTTCGCCGGAAATTACCGGGTGATTCATTTAATGGTATAAATCGGTTTCCCCGTCATTTTCTCCTCATTAAATTCAAAAGAAATGCTTTTATCTTCCTGCCTTACATTACACACCGAATAACCGCAGTATTTACAGAGTTCGGGCTTGCAGTAATCAAAATGAATTTTGATCTGCATATTAGAAAAGGCGTCAAGCATCTTTTCTTCAATTTCATTTTCTTCCGAATGCGACTTCTGAATAGTAAAGTAGTAGGGAAGTATCAGGTGAAAATCCAGGTATATCGTATCGCCGGATATCCAGAACCGGAGTTCATGAATATCTATCCAATAGTCTCTCTTGATTTTGTTAAGATTCGAAACAATTTTTTCAAGCAGCACAGGATCTGTTTCGTGCATCAGCCCGCCGATTGATTCTCTCATCAGCTTATAGCCTGTATATAAAATATTTATTGCAACTGCGATAGCAAATATAGGATCGAACAGCTGGTAGCCTGTAATAATAACAAGTATAACACCGACGATAACGCCGATGCTGGTATAAGAATCCGTCAGGCACATGCTTTCCGTCTGCAATAAGCGTAAGGGAATTCGTACGTTTACCCATCCTTACAAGATATGTCCCCAGCAGCAGGTTTATACCTCCGGCGGCACTGATAACTATAACGCCTATATTCAGCTGACGTAAATTCGAACCGTTTATAATATCAAGGACAGAAGTGTAAATTATAAAAACTGCCGCAGTAAGAATTAAAAATCCTTCTATTCCTGCAGAGAAATATTCGACATTGCCGTGTCCGTATAAATGCGACTCATCAGCAGGTTTTGAACTCAGTATAATACTGTAGAGCGCCATAGAAGTAGCAAGAACATGCACCACAGACTCTGCCGCATCGGAAAAAATGGCCGCAGACCCGGTAAGCAGGTATGCTCCCATCTTTGAAAGAAACATTATTACTCCAACGGACAGAGACAGGTATGCTGCTCTTTTTTTCAGACTAATGTTATTTGTCATATTGATTCCCCAAAAATTAATTAGCTTTCATTATGATCATCGTCAGGTCATCCTGAACGGGTGAAGAATAGGTAAAATTCCTGATTGCATTAATTATTATATCCTGAATCTCTTTAGGCGATTTATCCGCGTTATCACATATCAGCCGGGTCAGATTTTCCTCTCCGAATGTACGGTAGTATTCATCCATTGCTTCAACAACACCATCAGTAAAAAATACAAATAAATCTCCGCTCTCCGGTATCAGAGTGATTTCTTCAGTTGAGTTAGAGAAAATGGGTTCGCTGGCAAGTCCTATACCCATTCCGCGCGGCGTAACCCTGCAGCATGTGCCCGAAGATTTACTGAAATGCAGCAGAGGCATATGACCTGCGCGTGATAAGATGATTTCACCGCCGGAATTTACTTCTGCAATACTTAAAGTAAGAAATGAACCTTTGCGTAAAATCCTTTTGAGGTTCTGGTTGAGTGTTAATAATATTTCCCTGGGTGAGGAATTGTCTTTAACGATGTGGTGGAGAATCGATTGCACCTGGACCATATGAAGTGCGGCAGACATTCCTTTTCCCGATACGTCTCCTATTACAACAAATGTTTTATCGTTATTTGCGTCGGGCTTAATGAAATCATAATAATCCCCGCCTACCTCTTTAGCTGTTTCCATATAGCATGCTATCTTGTAAAATTTATTTTCCGGGGGAATCTTCGGCATCATATTTAATTGTATTTCACGGGCAACTTCAAGTTCATCCTTGGCTGTAAGTTTATCGGCAAGTTCAAATGCTACAAGAAGGTTTATTAACACAAATCCCCAGATTGCAAACCCCCAGTCGTTTCCAAAATAACCAAGAATGAATAATATTAATCCCAGCGAATAAATGATCCTTCGCATAGGAGTAAGGAGGTTCAGAAACTCTGCGAAAAGATTCCTGATAAACAGGAAAAAGTCCCATATCCTGTTCCTGCTCTTCTCAGGTTTTTTCATTCTGCGCACATAAAAATCATAGACCTCGGGAACATCCCTTTTTACAAGTTTCTGAAACTCATTATAGTTGAGTTCACCGGTGTAAAAGCGGAATAGCCGTCTCAGCCTGTCAAACAGGTTATTCATACCGCTGCCTTCACGTGCCGGATCGCCGCACTGCTCAGGCAAATCACTGGTCTATGGTTATATGACGTAAATATTTGCAGGGAATTCATTATTAAACTTTACTTAAAATATCGGCCGCTTCTTCCAGTACTTCATCCTTTTTGGCAAAACAAACTCTCAGCAGTTTTTTACTGCTCTTCTCATTATAAAAAGGGGAGAGAGGAATGGTTGCTATCCCGGCTTCGCTTGTCAGTTTTTCAGCAAACTCCATATCGTTCATATTTGTAATTCGTGAATAATCAAGGAGCTGAAAGTATGTGCCGGATGCCGGTTTGAAATCCCATCTGGAATTCTTCATGTACTTCAGGAATAAGTCCCTTTTCCGTTCATAAAAATTATTGAGCTTAAGGTAATGACTTTCATTATCCATATACTCTGAATATGCGTACTGGATAGGGGTATTAACTGCAAACACTATGAACTGATGAACTTTCCGGAATTCTTTCATTAAAGCTTCCGGTGCCGCACAGTAACCCAGTTTCCAGCCGGTCGTATGAAAGGTCTTGCCGAAAGAAGATATAACAAAAGCTTTTTTGGAGAGTTCTTTCGAACCGGAAACGGAAATATGCTGCTTATCATCAAACACTATATGCTCATATACTTCATCACTTAATATAAAAATATCCTTATCCCTGGTAATATCCTCAAGTTTTTTTATATCTGTCTCATTTATTACACTGCCGGTCGGATTATGTGGTGAATTAAGGAAAATCATCTTTGTCCTGCCGTTTACAGCTTTACCTGCCTTATCCCAGTCAATTGAAAAATCATCATTCAGAGGAACAAACACCGGAACACCGCCATTAATTTTCACCGATGGGGCATAGCTGTCATAAGCGGGTTCAAATAAAATTACTTCATCACCCGGATTTATCACAGCTGAGGCAGCGGTATAGATCGCCTGGGTTGCTCCGGCAGTAATATTGATTTCAGTCTCCGGATCATACCTTCGGCCATATAGCTTATTTATTTTTTCAGAAATCTTATGCCTTAAAACCAGTACGCCCTGCATAGGTGCATATTGATTGAACCCTTTTCTCATATAGTAATCTACCAGATCAATTAACTCTTCCCGGCAGCTGAAATCCGGAAAACCCTGGCTGAGGTTAATAGCATTATGTTCTGCCGCCATCCGCGACATTGTAGTGAATATGGTGGTCCCTACATCGGGCAGTTTAGACTTCAGCATTTCGATTTGTTATTCATTTTAAAGAATCAATTAATTGTACAGCCTAAAAATAAATAAAATATATTACTGACTGAAGTTTGAAGGGGGATTCAGCTTAATCTACGTTAAATTCAGTACCGGCAGGACGAATGGAATCATATAAAGCTTTTAACCGGTCATAAGCGAACCTGTTTCCCCTCTGCGCCGATTCTCTGTAATATTTTACCGCTTTAGCTTTGTCTCTTTCAAAGCCTATCCCATTTTCATAAGCGTACGCTGCTGCAGACTGTGCCAGAACAGAACCTTTCCCTGCTGCAGATAACAGCTGATCCAGTTTAGTATCGTAATTTGAGGTGGGCAATTGATCCAGTACAATAGCTGCATTCATCCTTATTTCAGCTTCTCTGGACCCAAGATTTTTAGCGTGCTGCCACAAATTGAAAGCCTTCTGCATATCCTTCTGGTCTTTGCGGGATGAATAAAAATAAAGTCCGTACTCAAGGAGAGCGGGACTGAAGTCCTTATCCGCAGAACCGGCAAGCAGATTTAATGCATCTTTAAAAGCGATCTGATGATCAAGACCCAGTATCTCAAGTCCATACCAGTCGAACATTGCCGTTTTATTTCCTGAGTCGCTCGCATTTTTTATTAATGGGAAAAAGCTTCCCGCCTTTTCCATTTTATAAAGAAGTATTGATGCAGTAGGACTGTCAAGCCTGGATGCCCTGATATAATATTCAATTGCTTTCAGAAGATCCTTATCATAATAAATTCCCGATTCATAAAGGTAGCCGAGAAATGCCAGGGCTTCAGGACTGCCGTATTCTGCAGCCTCATTTATTAATGGAATGAACGAAGATATCGATACAAAATTTGTATCCTGAAGGCCGTCCTTCACTGAATCTGAGAGAACAGTGTAGCCGGAATGAGTAAGATCTTCAAGCAGCCTTTTATGGGTTACTTCAGGAATGGAATCAAGCACATTCTCGAAATCTATATATACTAATCCCAGTGAAGATTTAAGTGAAGTATTATCCCCGGCTTCAGCAGTTGAATCCGCCCGGTTCAGGTTGGCCGCAGTTGTATCGATTTTAACTTCCGGGACTTTCGCTTTAATTTCTTTTAATGTTTCTTCAGCATCCTGATTGCCTTTCTCAGCTGATTTACTTATCCAGCTGTAGGCTTTACCCCAATTGCGTTTAACTATCAGGTTATCAGTGTAGAGAAGACCGACAGCGTATTGTGCCGGAGGCATTCCTTCTTCAGCAGCTTCTTTAAAGAATTTAAATGCTCTGAAGGGGTCCCATTCAGTTCCCCAGCCGTTTATCAGCAATATTGCATAGTTATACTTCGCCGCAGTGACGCCATGATCAGCGGCACTCTTTATCCATCTGGCAGCTTTCACGGTATCTGCTTCAACTCCTTCTCCAAGAAGGTACCTTATTCCAAGTTCGTGCTGCGCAAGAGGATCTCCGGAATTAGCTTCCCTGATAAGGTTGAACTGCTGCCAGATCCTGTAGGAAAGGTCGGGCTGGTAAAACAGATTGGGTCTTGGGGAAGGTTTGTTGTTCTTAAATGCAAAGCTTTTTGTCGAATCCTGACCGAAAGCAGAGGTGACAATGACCAGGCAGAAAAGTATTATAAAGAAATTCTTCAAATTATTAAAATTTTAGGCGTTAAATAGTAAGAATTACCCGAAGATTCTTATTCCAAAAATGATTACCAATATTAGAAACAAATATTATAATAAAAGTTTAATAAAAGGAGTTAATTTTTCAGGAAGGGGAAATTGTTTATCCTTAATGTAGTCCTCAGCTATTCTTGTTATCCATTCCCTGTTGGACCTTATTCCGCTTATTTCGATCATTAAAGGGTTCTCACCAATTAATTTATAACCGGTAATATCAACCTGAACCGGTTTATCCTCACCTTTCAGCAGAACAGAGATATAAATATTCTTTTCACTGCTGTTGATATCAAAATCAATGAGCTTACCGTAACTTTCTATTTTCTTTTTCAGGATCAGCTTAGCTGAAACATTTGTCAATTCATCTTTAATATTTGAAAAGATTCCCATTCTACTGATCGTCTGAATATTTAATAACCCGTGGTTCATCAAAATTAAAATCTCTTTTTCCCAGAGCGAAAGTTGCACTAAATGTAATTTCTGTCCTGCCTGCGCCCGAGGCCGGATTATACGGATTGTAAATCACCGCCAGTTCAAAATTAGTTTTTGAGATGGACTGATTTTGTGTCCTGAATCCAAACCCGTAACCCTGGTAGACCCGGCTCGATAATAAATTCTTATCTGCTCCCGCTATAAGTCCGTAATCTGCAAAAGCTATTCCGCCTATAACAAAGCCCAGTATAGTATAAGGAGTAAAAATTCTCATCTCAAGATTGAGTACATTTCTCTTTAATCCTGGTATTGCAAGTTCCTTGAATCCGGGTAATCCTGATGCTCTGTCGAGATAAATCTGTTCTCCATCAAACCTGTTAAACCCGAGAATGTAATTATTCTCCAGGAAGAATCTCCCCTTCCATTTATATTTATACAGAAGAGGGGAGTGGTATAAGAATCCCAGCTTAATTGTATTCTGTTCCCAGTTATGTGAATAGCGGAAACCGCCAAGTTCAAAATTTCCTGAGAAGTATCCCAGATTCTCTATGCTTGTTGAATATAAAAGCTGCATTCCAAAGTACCACCGGTTGGAAAATTCCCTGGAATCCGAACCGGTTGTAAACGCAGCCATCCCGCCGAGGGGAATATCCTCAGTAACACCAAATTCATTCACAAAATATGTCTTATAAAATTCCCTGTTTATTAACCCAAAGCTTGCCAGGTACAGTCTGTGATTTTCAAATATCTGATTTGAATCCGGGAAAACGGGCGGTCTTATCCTGAAATGTTTCCGGTAATATCTTCCGGAAAGTATAAAAGATGAATTTCGTTTGAATTGCGGTGAACCGAACAAAACAGGAAATGATCTCCCCACCCATAGATCCTGTGAATCATAGCTGTGAGGAATGAGGGTGATTGATTTGCTGGCGTCGATAAACCTCAGATCATCATGCTGCCAGACAAAATTCAGCCCGCCTGCCCATTCAGTGCTTGTTGTGAAAAATGATCTGCTGAGGCCTAAACCGAATAAATTACTCTTATTATTACTGGCAACATTTAAGTAGGCATCTACAAAAGATCCTTTAATATTGTGCATTGTATAATCGAACTCGCCGCCCCAGCCGATATATTTGTCTTCATCATGTGTAATAGTTATATCTGCAGAATGACCTATACCTAAAAAATTCTTATCCTTTAATCCAAGGTAGCCGTTCTTATTCTTAGGACTATACGAAAGTTGAGGATCAAGTGTCCACTTATCTTTTGTTTTAACGTGCACATTTACTTGTCCTTCTCTTTCAGCTTTTTCAACTGTTATCCTTGCATCATAAAAATACCCTGATTGACGTAATAATCTTTCGCTGTCGTCAATTGTCTGAGGATCTAACTTCTGACCTTCTTCAAAGAGAAGTATATTCTTTATTACCCAGTTTTTCGTCTTAATATGAAGCGCATTCCCTATTTCCCCGAATATATCCGGCTGCCAGTCATTTCCATCCTCTATAGATGGACCGGCAACATCGATGTTGCTGATGTAAATTTTATTGATAATTTTACCGTCATTAGCTTTGATCTTTGCTGAATCGGTGGGCTGACTGAATGCAAATAATCCGGAATGAAGGATCACTGCTATCGTTATAGTAAGAACAGAATTTCTGCTATTAATCATACATTCAAGATATAGTTTATTATGATAGTTTAACAATACCTTAATTATAGTTCTGTGACCCCGGGGAGAATAAGTAATTATATCTTTTTTCTTGACCTGAATATTCTATTAAAGTAACTTAAATCTCATAAAAAACTGATAACTGTCACAGAATACTTTACCAGCTTCAAAGGTAGTATATGGGAGTAAATGTTTCCGCAGCCGATCTGGTGGTGATTGCCGGTTATATTATTCTTGTCCTCGCCATTGGATTTTATTTCAGAAAAAAACACAAAAACAGTGAAGAATATTTCCTTGCAGGCAGAAATATTGGCTGGGTAGCTATAGGTGCATCACTGTTTGCAACGAACATATCAAGCGAGCATTTCCTTGGACTTGCAGGAACTGGCGCACAGTCAGGACTTGCAGTCGGACATTTTGAATGGCTCGCATGCCTGATAGTACTTCTTCTGGGATGGGTCTTTACACCTTTTTATCTTAAGTCTGGCGTCTTTACTATGCCTGAGTTCCTTGAGAAAAGGTATAATACAGCCTCAAGGTATTATCTGAGTATTGTTTCTATTGTTGCATACGTACTTACCAAAATATCCATCGCACTTTACGCCGGGGGGATTCTGCTGAATGCTGTGATGGGATGGGATATGTATACTTCGGCGGTTGTAATAGTTTTAATTACCGGACTCTATACGGTTATAGGGGGTTTATCCGCAGTCATCTATACCGACCTTGTACAGATGTTCATCCTTATCGGCGGGTCTCTTGTTTTAACAATACTGGGATTAAACCAGGCAGGGGGATGGGATAACCTGGTAGCCGGCACCCCTGTATCCTACTGGCATATGTTTAAACCTATGTCAGATCCTGATTTTCCCTGGACAGGTATTGTTTTCGGAGCTCCGATACTTGGCATATGGTACTGGTGTACCGACCAGTACATTGTACAGCGGGTTCTCAGTGCAAGAAATTTATCCAATGCACAGAGCGGTACAGTCTTCGCCGGCTTTCTAAAAATATTACCTGTCTTTATTCTTATCCTCCCCGGTATTATTGCTTTCTATCTGTCGAAAGGAACAATCAGCGGTGATCAGGCTTACGCATGGATGATTACCAACCTGCTTCCCTCAGGATTAAAAGGACTTGTAGTTGCCGGACTTCTTGCTGCCCTGATGTCCTCGCTGAGCGCTATGTTTAATTCAACCTCAACATTGCTTACCATCGATATTTATAAGAAATTGAAACCGGCTGCGGACGAAAAGGCCACAGTTAATTTCGGACGGATAACAACGGGAGTAATGGTATTACTGGGACTCCTGTGGATCCCGTTCATAGGGCTGCTGAGCGATAACAGGATGTATGTTTATCTCCAGAGTGTGCAGGCATATATTTCTCCTCCAATTGCTGCCTGTTTTCTTTTCGGGATATTCTGGAAACGGGTGAACGGCAAAGGTGCAATCTCTGCACTCCTGACCGGCTTAGTCCTTGGCGGAATAAGACTTGTGCTTGAGATACAGAATAAAATCTCTCCTCTTTCCAATGATTTTCTGAGGTTTACCGCATCCATAAACTTCCTGCACTTTGCAATCTTTCTGTTCGTCGTCTGTTCAGCAGTTTTGATAGCCGTCAGCCTGGCAACAGAAGTTCCTGCCGGAAAGAAACTTGAGAAATTAGTTATATCATCAGGGGATATCAATTATAAATCAGAATCAAAATGGAGGAAAGTAAACATTGCCGCTTCAGTAGTACTTGTTGTAACTCTGGCATTCCTCTGGTGGACATTCGGATAAAATTTAACAAAAGAAAATAAATGAAGAAAATCTTACTGATAGTTTCTCTATTTGCTGTATCTATTATTTCGGCTTATATAATATACAAAGCCTATCCCTCTGTCAATCAGCTTGGAGCTGTTCAGCTTAAATATGATTCGAATGGGGTTACCCGTAACGGTACCAAATTAATAGAACAGCTTAATCTGAACATTGAAGATAAGACGGAGATCACTACACTTCAGGCTAACAAAGAATTACTGAGGAGTGTCTATGATGCATATACTTTTTCCACGGCAAATAACCTGATCAGGGAAAGAATTCCAGGTTATTACTGGGAAGTGGAGTGGAAAAAACCGGATGAAAATGTCACTATCGGTAGTAATAAAACTAAATCAGAGGGAGTTTCCGCAGGGGATATAGTACTGAACTACGATACGCACGGAAGTTTGTTAAGGTTTAAGAGGGAAATAAATGATTCATTAAAATTGAATCCGGTTGCCGAAAATGAAGCACGCCGGATTGCTTTAGATTTTTTGAAAAGTTATACTCCCGTTGATCCTGAAAGCGGCTCGTTGGTCATTCAATATAAAACGACGGAGGGCTTCGGTGAGGAAAAAGTTCAAAAAACTGAAAAGCAGAACAACATTGAATATAAATTTTCCTGGAAAGGAAGATCGGCAGACATAAATAGAGACCTGCTGATAAATGTCATTGTTACCGGAGATATAATCACCAGTTACAGCCTGTCATTTGATTTAACAGGTATAGCCTCACAGAATCATTCCGGTATCTATTCCGATGCAGTTGCGATTCCGTTTTATATAATAGTTTACATACTTATTATAATCATCGGTTATAAAAGGATAAGGGCTTATGAAGTAAGCTTCAGGCTGGCAATTATAATGGGTTTAATTGTGGGATTCACCTTCAGCGTAAATCTGTATACACTTATTGCAGATTCAGCTGCCGGCTGGGAACTCTGGCTGCCTCTTATTTTCAGTATGATATTCCTGGCGGCGGGTGCCTTTATAAGCTGGGCCGTAAGTGAAACTATAGCAAGGGAAGCCTGGAAACAAAAGTTTATCTCACTCGATCTATTAACAAAGGGATATGCCTTTCATTCGAAAGTCGGCAGAGCAGGTATCAGCGGGATTATAGGCGGATTCCTGATTTACCTGGGATGGACAGGAATTCTTTTTGTATCCGAAAAAATGATGCATATATCATTTATTACAAAAGACAATTCGGGTTTAATTTCTCATTTCCATTCGATCAGTCCCGCTCTCAGTATAATCGACAGAAGCATTTATCCGGGGATATATTCGGTGGCAATATTCTTTTTGTTTGTTTTATCCGGACTTAAAAGAAGATTCGCTTCACTCTATATTCTTATTCCTATCTGTGCAGTTCTTTGGGGAGCAGTTAACTATAATGAGATGCTTCCAACCTACCTGGGCGTTATTACGGGAGTGCTGATGGGACTGCTTTTTATGCTGTTCTTTAACTACTCCGATGTTTTATCAGCATTAATTGCCCTGATTGTTTTTAATACTATAGATGTTGGAACATCCTTGTTTACAGGGGCTGTCCAAAAAGTAAGGAATGATAATTGAAAATAATAGAGAATAAACCAAAAAATCAGAGCTAATAAAATGAATGATTCTCTATTTAAAAGAAGATGCGCCCGGGGATTCTCAAAAGAGAAAAAGGAAAAAAAAGAGACCAAGCAAGCCAAAGTTTATCGAATACAATCAGAACCAGGTAATGCTGCTTCCTCCATCGATAGAGGAAATCATACCGGGGCAACATATAGTCCGGACAGTAAACAGGGTAATAGATACAATGGACATAGAAGCATTGATAAACACATATAAAGGAGGAGGAAGAAGCTCATATGATCCTCTGATGTTATTAAAGGTATTGATATATGCATATGTAATGAGGACATATAGTTCAAGAAGAATAGCAAAAGCACTAAGAGAAGACATAAACTTTATGTGGATAAGCGGGATGCAGAGACCCGATTTCAGAACAATAAATAATTTCAGGTCAGGGAGGCTAAAGGGAGTAATAGATCAGGTATTTTCATCGATGGTAATTTTCTTAACAGATAATAAATATATAAAGCTGGAAAACTATTTCGTAGACGGGACAAAGATAGAGGCAGATGCCAACAGACACAGCCACGTGTGGTCAAAAAATACCCGGAGATATAAAGCAATGACCATAAAGAAAGTAAAAGACCTGCTGAAGGAAATTGAAAGGATAAACCAGGAAGAAGATAAAAAATATGGAGAAAAAGATCTGGAAGAACTTGGTGAGGATACAGAGATAAACTCAGAGAAAATAGAAGAGCAGGTTAAAAAATTAAACAAGATTATCAGACAAATAGGAGAAAAGACCAAAGAGAATAAGAAGGATAAAAACATTGGAAAGAAAAACAGAAAGCTAAAGAGTGCTGTAAATAAGCTGAATAATAAATATCTGCCAAAACTCAGAAAGTATGAAGGACAGGAGAAGATAGAAGGCCCACGAAGCAGCTATTCAAAAACAGACAAAGATGCGACATTTATGCGGAATAAGACAAAACAATTACTTCCTGGTTATAATGTAATAATAGGAACAGAAGAACAGATAATAGTAAACTACAGCCTTCATCAAAAGTCATCTGAGACAGATAAGTTTATCCCTCATATGAATAAATTAAAGAAAACAACAAAAGGGAAGAATCCAGACAAAGTAATAGGAGACGGCACATTTGGTTCAGATGAGAACTATAATTTTCTAAGGCGGGAAAAAATAGGAAGTTATCTGAAATATCCTGGTTTTTACCAGGAGGTAACCGGGAAAGCACAAAAGAAGCGTTTTGGCAAAATAAACTTTATATACAGGAAAGAAGAGGATAAACTATATTGCCCTGAAGGAAGAGGAATGGATCTTAACCGTGTAGAAGAACAGGTAACTGAGAATGGATATAAACAAATAAAGAGAATATATAAGGGAGATTGCAGAGGATGCAAATATATTTCTTTCTGCAGCAAATCACCCGGGGGAAGAACCGTACAGATTAACCAAAAATTAGAAAAACATAAGCTGCAAGCTAAGAAAAATCTATGCTCGTCAACAGGGATAGAGTTAAGAAAAAAACGAAATGTGGACGTGGAGACAGTCTTTGGGGATATTAAACAAAACCAAGGGTTCAGGAGATTCAATTTAAGGGGATTAGAAAAAGTGAATGCAGAATTTGGGTTAGTAGCAATGGCCCACAACATTAAGAAAGTTAGAGCAATGATCAACTGAAAGGTTGATCACTACTCTAATGGAAAAATAATGCCTTATTACCAGCAGGCAGGTTATCACCTTATTATCGTCTTTTTTCTCCTGGCTGTATTTCTGATCATCGGATTATTGACCCGGGATAAAATCTCAGATTACGATTCAATCACCCCCGCTTTCGTAAAAAATATTACCGAAAGACAGAGACTGCAGAGAGAACTTGAAATTGCCCGGGATGTACAGATGAGTTTTCTTCCTGTGAAGAGCCCGGTATTTAAAGGACTGGATATAGCTGCCCGGTGTAAACCGGCTCTTGAGGTGGGGGGAGACTATTATGATTTTGTTCAGCTTGATGCAGACAGGATCGGCATTATTATCGGTGATGTATCCGGGAAGGGCACGCAGGCTGCATTTTATATGACCCTTGCCAAAGGTTTTGTTAAAGCCCTGTCAAAAACCGTCAGTTCTCCCTCTGAATTCCTCATTAAATTAAACGAACTATTTTATGAGAATGTTGAACGGGGAACTTTTATCAGTATGATATATGGAATATTTGATGTTAAGGAGCATACCCTGACGTTTGCAAGGGCGGGACATAATCCCGTAATCGCCAAACATTCCGGAAAAAAAGAACTGGAACTGCTTAATCCTGTCGGACTCGCACTCGGACTGGAGAAGGGGAGGATCTTTAATAAAACAATAAAAGAGATTAAAATAGATACTCATCCGGGAGATGCGTTTGTCTTTTATACCGACGGTTTTACCGAAGCAATGAATCGATTCAAACTTGAATTCACAGAACTGAGGTTAACCGAATCAATTTCAAAAAACCTGGATCTTCCCGCAAAGGAACTGCTTGATAAAACCATCGCCGATGTCGATTCATTCATCGGCAAAGCACTCCAGCACGACGACATGACAATGGTCGTGGTAAAAGTAAAATGACCTAACACTCCAAACAAAATTTTGAATATAGCTCAAATACTTAACTTTTATTTATACCTGCTATTACTACTTTCGATGGTTTTTTAATATTTTTGTTTGCCTGCTGTCTTTTCTCTTTAAGTATTTCCACTGAATACAAAGAAGAAGGAATCCCGTTCCTGAGAGTTACTGACATTACACAAAGTGATGGTAGTAAAAAATTTATAAGCAAAGATGAACATCAGGAACTGATTAAAAGATGTAAGCCAGAAAAAGAAGATGTATTATATTCTAAGAATGGGACTATCGGTGTGGCAAAGTTAATAGACTGGGATTATGAATTTAGCATCTTTGTTAGTTTAGCTTTACTTAAGCCAAAGAAAGAGTTGTTAGTACCAAAATACTTGGAGATATTTCTAAATTCAGAAAATGCTATGAATCAAGCTGTGGCTCATTCAAAATCTGGAACTGTAACAAACCTCCACCTTATAGAAATTAAGCAAATGAAAATTCCTTTACCAGATTTAGAAATACAACGAAAGATAGTAGAAAGGATGGGCAAAGAATACAACTTAGTTGATTCGAATAAAAAACTCGTTACCATCTTCGAGCAAAAAGTAAAAGACAAAATAGCAAAGGTTTGGGGAGAGTAAGCGGTGGAAGACCTGATAAATGAAATAAGAGAATACCTGCCGATAAATTATTCGGAATCTTCAAACAATGAATACATAGAATATTTGGTAGACGCCTGCGATAAGAATTCATTAATGGAGAAAGACCAGTTTGCCTTTATTGCTTTCCATATGCTTTATATGAGCTATGTTTTTAAGGTAGTCTGGCAATCAAATCAAACCAATCACAGCAACATTAAAAATCTGCTCAATAACTATAATAGTCGTTTAGGCCTGTATGAAAATCCTTTCGATTTATCTATAATACCAGAAAAAGAATCTGTCAAATTATTAAAATGTTTTGGCTTCCATATAAATAAACTGTCAGAGTTCTCTTCCCCTATAGATAACAGAGACCATTGTGCTCATCCCAGTGGCTTTGTTCAATACAAAAAGGAGGACATTACACAGCTCGCTGATAGAGAATTAAATCATATAAAAGTAATTCAGAACAAAAGCACTCCTATGATTACTAAACTTTTCCTGGATTTCTTTTCTGAAAACTTTAAGCCGAGCGATGTTGGAAGTTTGTTCCCCTCTGGCCTGGATTCAGTTGATGTATTCCTGCGCCAGAATTTATTATCAATTAAAGATATAGATATAATTGTAAATAATGGCTATGGTTTTCTAACCAAGGAATCAGAAAACATAGAAATAATTTACCTAAAAGTATTTTTTCTACTACTCTGTGCAAAGTATGACGAATTAACCGAACAATCTTATCAAACTTTCCTCACCCATTTCCCAAAATTACTTTATGGGTTCTCGAAGCAAGATGAAAAGCAAATGAGGACATACTTCAGGATGAATTATTTGAGGTAGTAAAAAATATTGATGATCGCGAGTTAGAAGAAATACATAATATTTCAAAAATTAAATAATTATAAAAAGATTATGCCTGATAATAGACATTCATCGGATTCAGTTGAACAAAGAATTGCACATATTGAAATTTTAGCAAGCCTGAATGAAAAGAAATCCTTAAACCTTGAAAGTAAAAAAGTCCTATGCGGCGAAACATTATTCCAGGTCGATGGATATTCTGAAAACCCGCCAATACTTTGCGAAATATATTCCAGAGTAGGTAAGTTAAAGGTCGCGCAAAAAGATAAAATCGGGAAAGATATACTTAAGATGTTGTTAATCGAGAAAATGCAAAACAAAACGTTCAGAAAAATTATTGCGTTTGCAGATGAAAACGCAGCTAGCAGTTTTAACTTGGGTGAATCCTGGTACTCAAAACTTAAAGATTATCTTAATATTGAGATATTAGTTATAAATATTTCTATAGAACTTAAAGAAAATTTATTGGCAGTACAAAAAAGACAGTATAGATAATTATTATTTTTAGTTTAGTAAGTCCGAAAAAATTATAAGTATTTAAGTTTAAAAAATGATTAAACAAATAAGTGTCTTCATAATTATGTTTTTCTTGTCTTCTTGCTCAAATAATAAGGACAGACAATTTCCGGTTGATAAACCCTCGCAAAATCAAATCACTACAGATAATGCTTTGGCGTATTTAGAAAAAGGTAAAAAGGTGGAGGGCGATCATTATAAGGCAATCGAATACTATTCGAAAGCAATTGAAATAGATTCACATTTAGCAGAGGCTTATTCGCTTCGCGGGTTTGAGAAACAAAGATTAAATGATCTGAAAGAAGCCATAGAGGATTATAAAGTAGCTATTAGGTTAAATCCAAATGATTATGGCTCTTTATTTAATACGGGGAGTATAGCAATGCAGCAAGATGATTTCGCCGAAGCTATCAATGCTTTCCGTAGAGCATTGGTGATCAGCAAAACTGCAATGGATTCTGCAACATTAAATAATAACATTAGACTGGCTTAAATAAACATAAATAAGTATAAAGAAGCTGTATACAGCTTAACGAATTCTATAAATATTCACCCTCATTTTTTGCCCTTAGATTCAAGGGCTTATGCTAAATCAATGTTAAAGGATTTTAGAGGTGCAATAAAAGATTATTCACAAGCGATTTATTTGAATCCAAACGACGGGAATGCATTCTTGAACCGTGGATATTGCAAATTAAATTTGGGATATGTTGAACAAGCTTGTCAAGATTTTAGCAAAGCTGGAGAATTAAGCGAAAGTGAAGCATATGATGCAATTAAAAATTATTGTCAATAAGTAGTTCCTTCAATTGTACATTATAGAATTTAAAATGAATATTATAAAGCAAGAAGAATTTGATGAACTGATGGATAGTCACGAATTATGGCTGTGCACAGATAGTAAGAAAGGCGAACAATTATTTTTGCGAGATGCTCAATTGCATAACATTAAGATTAAGAACAGAAGTTAGAGTATGCTGACTTATCTAGAGTTAATTTTCAGTCTTCGGATATTGAGGGTACAAGTTTTTCACATTCTAGAATAGTTTCAACAGAACTTTATAAGCGGAATTGAAAAATGTAAATTTTGAACAATCCACAATAAAACAGTTTAAATTTTATTTTTCATTTATGAATAATTGCAAATTTTATGGAACTGATATTTATAATTCAAATTTCGAAATGGAAATATACAGGACACTTCTTTTGAAAACTCCGAACTACTTGATGATAGATTTGTAGGATTTGAGTTGCACAATATTGAATTTAGAAATGCAAGGATAGAGGAGTTATATTTCCTGGGAATATTATTAACCAAACCTAACAATTTGGAGTCAGTCAATCATCAATCAGGCTCTTATTTCGATGTGAATTCACTTATAGAAAGTTCTGGATTATTACCTCAAGTATTTTTAAGGGGGATTGGTATTAACGAAAAAATATTGAGTACTTGCCATCCTTGTCGAGAGATGTCATACAATTTTATTCCTGTTTTATAAGTTATTCTAAAGATCAAGTATTTGCCGATAGAATTCATAATGATCTTCAGAATAAGGGAATAAGGTGCTGGCTATATACTGAGAATATAAAGATAAGTGATAAGTTTAGAGATAAGATTTATGAAGTTATAAGATAGCACGATAAATTGTTAGTAGTCATATCTCAAAATTCAGAGAAAGTGAAAGAGTTGAAGAGAAAGTTTTAGAAGCGCTAGAAGAAATTAAAAAACAGAATCGAGAAAAAATGATCCTAATTAAGATAGAAGAAACAGCGCTAAATACAAGAAAATTTGGAAACAAAAAATCAAATTGAACAGACAAAATAAGATTTAGGAGTTAGCAAAAGAACCCGAAAAATATATTAAAGCAATCGAGAAGTTAACAAAAGATTTAACGATTATTTTTAAAAGTTAGTTATAAACCATTTATGAGAGAGATAAAAGATTGAGATATTTTATTTTAAGTAATTTTTTTTAAGATGAATTATATCAAAAGTTTCTTTGTGAAAATAATATCAGATTGAAATCAAAAAATAAAGTGCAATGATGAAAGTAGCAAACCAAAATTATGATAAAAGCAATAGAAATTTTAATATTGAAGCATAAACCAACAAAAATCCATATTGTCATATAAATGTACAAAATCGATTTGATAAAAAAACTTATAATAAACAAAAAAATATCAAGAATTAATATTTTATTGTACTAATTATAAATGTAAAAAACTCTTTATCGTTTTTTACAAGACAACCCTGGCGGTGCTTATAAAATTGATTAAATGATATTCGGAAATCCCAAATCAAAAGAGTTCTCGAAAATATCAAAGCAATTTCACCAATGTTAATGAAAATTTATGATGAAACTTATTTATCTGAACAATAAGGTTTATCAGATATTTGTAGAGCGGTTATGAAATCCCTTAGAGTTTTTAAAAAAAGATTATCTAATATCAAAAATTGATGAGAAAACTTTGAAAATAAAAAAGAAATTTTTAGCAAATTGCATAAACGAGGATATAGACAACGCAAACATAAAAAAGATAGCAAATCGAGCCGCTAAGTTAGGAAATGATGAAAAACATTATGAAAGAAAATGAGACGATAAAGAATTAACGAACTAAAAAGATTTGATTCAATTAACAATTAATAAATAGAAAAAAAATATTAACACAAAAATATGAACAAAATAAGACTGATAAAAATAAAAGCGAAGTTATTAAAAGCCAGATTTATAAGAAAATTAAACTAATTCAAACAAAAATACAATAATGAATGAGTACAATTGAAGATAAAATAAATTAATTTTTGGCTTATTCCAATTTAAAGTTTCCGAAGAAAGCTAAAAAGCAAAAAAAAGAAACTGGAACATACAAATAATTTATGACAATTAGAAAAATAAAAAAACAAAGCAAAAAAGATATAACTAAATATAAAAAAGTAACTTAAGAAATCAAAATCGGTGATAAGAGAACAGAATGCATTAATTTTAAAAGCTGTATATAACACATCGATTTCAAATTAAGAAAAAAAATTTAACCGAGAAATAGATATATCTAAAGAATTAAGCTCTCAACATAAACAATCAAACACAAGATAAAACAAGTAAAGCAAATTATAACTAATTAACAGCTGATATCGATAAAAACGAAAAAAATAAAAAAAAAAAAAAAAAAAACTTAAAGAAAGAGCGAAAAAGAAATGAAGCAATCAGAAAAATTAAAACTACTTTAACTAAACATAAATCTTTTGTAATTAACTAAAATTTAGACACAATTATAAAAAAAGCAAAATATCAAAACAAAACATTAAAAAAGAAATAAAAGATAGGATGTAATTGAGAAAAGAAATCGATATAATAAAAGTTGAAGATAAACAGAAAAGTTTAATAACTATTTTATTAATAAAAAAATAATCGAAATCAAAACATAAATGATAAAAAATTTTTAAAAATTATTAATTTAAAAACTGTATAAAAAAATTTCAAATTTTATTAGTATAGATAAAAAAAACTGAAAATAAAACAATTAAAAAAATTAAAAAACAATACAGTAATAAACAAAGAAAAAAACGAACACAAAATAGAAAAAGAAGCTCAAAAAAAGACGTAGTTCAAAAGATAGCAAAAGAAAAATGCAATTAATTCTAAATAACAAACAGATAGAAAATTATTACACTGATGATGATTCAATTAAAAACCGAATAAAAGAAGATCTAAAATTCTAAAGGGGAATTATATAGGACGAGAAGACAATGATATATATCTTTTAGTTGCACAAGTTGTCCCTATATTTGCTTTAGAAGCAGATGCAATGGAGCGCTACGGTTATGAGTGCCTTGAATTGATAAAATATATGCTCGATTTATTGAACTGTTTCAGTGTTAACTATTAGGATTTTTCAGCGCAGATGTCGTAGGTCAATCAGTATATATGAGACAAGGTATAGATAATGTACCTCCTGCATTTCTTATGGCAGAAGAAATTTATTGAGCAGAGTTAGTCGGGAGGTCGTTGTAATTATATATATAAGAATAAAGTGGACAGTAAAGACATAATCATTCTATTATTGGTTCGGCTTAGTGGTTTGCTTCATTCGCATTCAAGCTCATTCGCAAACAATAAGCTTTACTGTTAACATCATATTGGAGCGTTTGATTTGCTGCATTCGACATTATTTGGATGTCTTCACTTGGAAAATAAAAACAATTACATTATCATTCTGTCAAAAATAATCGCTTCTTCATTCCGGGTACTGTAAAACGGAATCCTCATTCAGTCGCAGCTATTTTTAGCGTGGGAAATTATGTCTTAGTATTGGTAAGTCTTTAATTTGCTCATTCGCTCCCTTATTTCCGCTCAATCGCAAACTAAAGAGGAAAGAGAGCCACTTTGCATTTGGGTGAGGTTAAACGTTCCATTGTCAGCCAGATTTACATAAAGAACATTATGCAACCAGCCAATCATCTTTACTAATATTCTCTTCTTATCTAAGTTCGCATAATGTTGCATTATGTAAACTCGGCACGAAACATTTCAGTGAAAATAA
Organism: uncultured Ignavibacteria bacterium; assembly: GCA_963811905.1. Classification (GTDB taxonomy): domain Bacteria; phylum Bacteroidota; class Ignavibacteria; order Ignavibacteriales; family Ignavibacteriaceae; genus DATFVA01. Next base: position 662,208 of record CAWETK010000018.1, on the reverse strand, counting down.
TTATTATATTTAAGTGGGAACATAAGAGTCCAAGCTCCAGGTTTTTCGTGCAAGCAAACGAATTTTCAAAAATGGAGGAGATGTAAATGGCGAGCATTGAATTTAAGCATATCTCTTCGTGGCTATGCATTAAATTATTATTTTATGTTTATAAATTAAAAAATTATTTTAGACCTGCAGTAAGAGTATTCGGATTGAATCTCCGATGAGTAGGGCAGAGATCGAATTTGCAGTTAAAGCTCTCGAAATTCCAATCGATCGTTATGGACGAGAAGTAATTTTCGGTATAGGAGTTGGTGGGACAATTTTTGGAGCAATACTAGCAGGTAACTAAAATGAATTACCTTTTTTTTCAATAGATCGCATAGTTTCTTACAAATCAAATAAAAGAAATGTTGAATGAGTAGATTTCTTAACGATGATTCAAAGGATAAATATTGAAAAGATAAAAGAGTTTTAACTGTCAGTGGCCTATTGCCTCATAATAAAATCTAACCATATACATAGTTTTAGATTGATATATAAACTGATATTAAGTCATGAATAAGAACAGTTTATAATAACGCACTAAATAAATTAAGTTAAGTTAATAATGAATTAGTTAGCTCAGCTATTAGCTGGCTAAATTTAATATTTCAAGAATTGTAGCCTGAATGCTGTTGTGCAAATCAAAGAATATAAGGTCTTTGTAAGAGGTAATAATTTTCTCTTTTAGAAGATGGAAATTATAAGTTCCAAGCAGTCTATCTACGAAAGTTTTGGATTTATCATGCTTCTTAATGACCTTGCCATTTAATCTTTCCTTAAAAATAATTCTACTGGAAGCAATGAAGAAGTTAAAAAATATTAACCAGTAAATTTGATATATATCATTAAGCATATTGATAATAAAGGATTATCAAAACGTTCATAGCCAAGAATTGTCTAATGTGAGACCAGTTTTTGCCTTCTATATGTGCATTGTCTTTTTTTTGGAAGTTTCTTGAATGGAGATATGGAAAGAGTTGTTTCTTGTGCTTAAAATATTCACATAAATGCCAGTTAAGAAAATCCTTGCCATCACAGAATCAAAGCCCTATATTCTGAAGGGTAAGCCTTTTCAATGCTTCTAATAGCTTCAAAAGTGGTTCTCTCATCTTTTCCCCATATAGCTCTATCTTTAGTCCAGCCAGTGGCGATATCCACTATATTTACAGTATATACACAGGTTTCTGCTGTCTAGTTGGCTTTATGAGCAACTGTATCAGCCTCAATAAACCCTGGCCTAGTTGTTTCCCATTGATCCGTTTTTATCGGGACCTGCTTTTTCATAAAGAACTGGTTTTTGTTGTAGATAGGCTAGCTGGCCTCGCTCCTTTCTATCTTGAGCGATAAAATGGTCTATTGTCGCTGGGCATATATTAAGTCATTTTTTTCTGATATTCTCATATAATTTTATACAGCAGATTATTCATAGGAGATATAGATAGAAGTATCATAGTTATAAGTCTTTTAGAACATATCAGATTTGTTGCTTTTGCATAATCTTAAGGAAATGAATCATTTCTGTATTATTATATTTCAGTTTCCTTGGTGGTTTTTTCTTTTTTTCAGTTTTTCTATTTTTTTTTTTATTTAACAAGTGTATTGCATATTATGTGTATAACCTTATACCTGGCAAAACTGATTTAACATTTATTTCTTTTCTAACTCACCTGCTTTTTTATAGCTGGATTTATCTCTCTTAGATAATCTCTTTTAGCTTTCCAGCTCATAATAATTCCTTTTAGATTTTAGGTGTATATTATGAGTCAACTTACATCTATAAATCTCTGAGTCTATCTTTCCTTTTATTTATTAGGTTTCTTACTTCTCCATTTTTTATCTATTTTATGTATCTATTTTTTTTTTATTTTCTCATTCTTTTTTTTTTTAACCTTTTCGTGGTGAAATAATTAGCGGTCAGACTCTTCATTTGGTTGTGGAGGTTATTAAATTATTTTCTCCAACACAAATTCAACATTGTGCATTAGACTTTAGTTATAATAGTCCGATTATTCCAGAATTTGCCTATTTACAAACGAATACTATTATTCATAAACCCTGGGAAATTCTTCCCAGTTATTTGAGTAAAGATAAAGGTGTCAGAAATTGAAAGTAGAATTAATTAATAAAACTCTAATATTGGTGATGGGCACTGCGGCTTCTGGCAAAACAACAATTTCTAAAGAACTTTTAAAAAAAATCACTGCTGTTTATTTAGACAATAATTTTTTTGCCGATGAATTTTCCAGGACGAGTCGCAATGATGAATCATATATTAAGGTTAGGCCAAAATTATATCAAATTATCTACAGAATAACGGAAGAAAATTTATTAGTAGGGAATAATGTCCTCTTAGATATTCCCCATATAACTCATATGAAAGATAAAGAATGGCGGAAATTTATATCTGATCTTGTAAAAAGGACAGAATCTGGACTCGCAATTATTCTATGTTATTGTAGCGAATCAATATTAAAACAAAGAATCAAGGAGCGTGGAGAAGAAAGAGATCTGGATAAATTAATTGATTGGTCTAACCATATGGCTAACCAACCAATCATTTTTAATATACCCTTTAAACACTTAAAAATTAATACTGAGAATAATATTTTGAAAAATATCTCTGAAATTGTGGAATACATAATTTTTAATTCTAATACTTTAAATAAAATTGAATAATATGATTAAACCCGAATTTACATTTGGTGTTTTGGGGATTAGACTTCTAAACAATAAGGTATTGATGGCTTATACTGAGTATGATAGACCCAAATGGCAACTTATAGGCGGATTCGTAAAATCTAATGAAAATCCATTTGATGCACTGAAAAGAGAATATAAGGAAGAATTAAGTGTTAATGTTGAAATAAAGAAATTTATCGGCGTTTATATTGGTGGGTATGATAACAACATTACTCTCTTATTTAAGGTGGAATTCCCAGATGGTTCAATAGTAATTGATAACGAAGAGCTTATTGAAATTAAATATTTTGGTTTCGATGAAATTCCCGAAAACATTAGCGAGAGAACTCGGAGTATGATTGAAGATACTATTTCTGATTTAAATCCAGTTGTCCGATATTTCCTACATATTTGAAATATATAATGAACAAATTGATTCTCATTTATCAAATAATTGTTTAAACCTATTGAATAATAATGGAACTGAATGAAACTCAAAAATTTGAAGCCTTGAAATTGCGATATAGTGATCAAGTTGAATTGTTAAGAGAAATGACACGGATCGATCTTAAAATTTTTATCGGTTATCTTACACTTCAATTGGCATTTGGTGGGTGGTTATCGACTCATATATTTGATAATATAATTATCAAAATTGGGTTGCTCTTAATTGATTTGTCATTAGCGGGGATAACATCGAAATTACTTTATAATAATTTCAGACGTCGCAAAGAGGTTGCTCAAACTGTAAGAAATCTTAATGAAGCTTTAAATTTTAATCGAGTAAGTTATTATTTGCCGGATTTAAAAATAAATTCTACCACTATATTTAGACCTTGGTGGTATTGGCTTTTAATCGGTATTATTATTGGATTCCTGGGTGTGGTTTTGATCATTTTTTCCTTTTGATAATAATCACCATTTTATAAAAACAAAAATATTATTGTTGCGTTTTTGTTTTTGCAATTCTGAATCTTTTAATCAATTCGTTATTATAAAACAACTTAAGTCGCTTCCAATATGTTCATATGACAATGGTCGTGGTAAAAGTTGAATAAATCAGGATAAAAGTGACAGATAAAAAAGATAAACCCGCCAATTCATAGCTCTGAATCCAGGCGAAGGGCTGAACTGACATATATTGCTCTTCAGAAGTGAAGTGAGAAATGAACTTAAATGAATTTAATCCTGTCTGAAAAATTTCCTGAATTATTTTTACCCTGCCTATTGAGTTAATCCCAAAAAATATTTATGTTCGCTGTGAGTGATTAGTTGGTTTGAACAACAAACTAAATATCCGGGATCAGAAACCTTTATGATGCAGAAAGCTATAAGCGGAAACGCAAAGATAGTACGCGATATAAACCGATCCATGATACTTAACATCATCCGGAAGAATCAGCCCATCTCAAGGAGCAGGATAGCCGGAATGACGGGGTTAAATAAGAGCACGGTCTCCAGCATTGTTACCGATCTGTTAAAAGAAGAACTTGTGTATGAACAAAAGAATGAAGACAGGAATGTAGGAAGAAATCCGATTGACCTGTCTATCAGGTTAGGCCGTTCATTGATCGGAGCGATCAATATTGACTCTGCTGTTACTTGTATTGCAGTAGTTGATATAGACGGCACTATCCTTGCGGAATCAAAATTTGATACAAAACCCGGGGATCCAAAGACATTCATTTCCCGATGTGTTAAAAGATTACAGACGTTATGCAGCAGGTCCGATGTCAGAAAATTGGAAGGTTTAGGCGTCAGTGTAGCCGGTATAGTCGATTCCAAAGACCTTGTGGTAGATTTTGCTCCTAATCTCGGATGGGAGGATTTTAATATCGGACAGGAATTTCTCAAACATATGCCCGATCTTAAAATAATAGCTGTAGGTAATGATGCTAAGGCATCTGCTCTTGCTGAATTATGGTTCGGAGCTCAGAAGGGCGGGCTGTCTAACTTCGTGTTCCTTTCAATCGGTGATGGAATTGGATCAGGGATCGTTGTTGAAGGAAAGCTGCTTCAGGGTGAATTCCAGGCTGCGGGAGAAGTAGGACATATGATCTTAATTGAGGGCGGTGAAAAATGCGTCTGCGGTAATAACGGATGCTGGGAAAGATATGCTTCGGATACAGCCACTGTAAAAAGATTTCTTTTTGAAAAACACCAGGATCCCGGTCTGCTCAATCACCTTCAATTAGATGATATTTTAAAACTGGCTGAAAACGGCGACAGTACTGCAATAAAAGTACTGACAGAAACAGGTGAATTCCTGGGACTTGGAATTGCAACTATAGTTAAAGCCTTCGATCCTCATGCAATTATTATCGGGGGAAGAATAACCCGGGCATGGGATATTATATATCCCCGGATTCTGCAGGAAGTTGAAAAACGAGCATTTTACGGTAGAAATAAAAATATAATTATTACTCCCACATCTTTAAATGTCCGCCCCCGTCTGCTTGGAGCAGCTACTCTGGCCATTAAAGAAATTTTTGATGATTATAAAATAACTATTTAATGGAATCAGGATTACAAGGTTAAGTAATATTTAATTTGTATGTCGATACAACAAACTAATCCTGAGACGCAATCGATAAGCAGGATAATGGAAAAGAAAAAACTAACTCTTGGAGTAGACATTGGCGGGACCAACACCGTCTTTGGTTTCATCAATGAAGAAGGAAAATATCTTTCAGGCAGCTCAATTCCCACTAACGGCGAAGTAGATGCCGATAAGTTCATCGCGAGACTGGTAAAGAATATAAATGAAACGTTTGATATCTATAAAAATGATTATAACCTGGCAGGTATCGGAATTGCAGCTCCCAGTGCCAATCATTTAAACGGTACTATTGAAGAACCTTCCAACCTTAAATGGAGCAATGTGAATTTCGTTTCTATAATGAAGGAATACTTTAAGATTCCTGTCGCCATAATAAATGATGCAAACGCCGCAGCTCTTGGGGAATATTATTATGGTCATGCAAAAGGCCTGAGGAATTTTATCGTTATTACCCTTGGAACAGGTATGGGCGCCGGGATATTTGTGGACGGCAACCTCCTGTATGGTGAAAGAGGTCTTGCAGGTGAACTGGGACATATAATAGTCGATCCGGATGGAAGGAATTGCAATTGCGGCAGATCGGGATGCCTGGAAACATATGTATCAGCTACAGGAATTAAGCGTACGGTTTTTGAAATGATGGCGGTTTATACCGATCCGAGTCCGCTTCGTGATATGACATACAATGAAATTGACGGACAGGTAATCAGCGATCTTGCGGCAAAAGGTGATACTTTAGCGCTGAAATCCTTTGATTATACAGGGAAGATTTTAGGAAGAGCCATGGCAAACCTGTCGGCTCATTATGCTCCGCAGATGATAGTACTGTTCGGCGGGCTTGTCAATTCAGGCAGTTTATTGCTTGAGCCTACCTGCCGTACTTTCGAAGAAAAACTGTTGAATGTTCATAAAGGAAAAATTCAGGTTTTAGTGTCCAAATTAAATAATGCAACAGCCGGGATACTTGGCGCAAGCAGCCTGATTTTTAGAGAACTTAAAAAAGATCATTGGAATTAACTGTTTTGAAAAGTTTAATGAATTTTTTCTGAAAGGAGAGAAAAAATGCGCAATAAGTTTTTGAGCATTTTAATCATAGGCATTTCTTTCATTATCAGCAGTGCTTATGCTGAAGCGGCCGGCATAGAAGGATTCGTTAAAGATAAAGGAACAGGTGAAGAACTTATAGGGGCTAATGTTATACTCTTAAAAACCAGCATAGGTGCTGCAACAGATATCTCATGGCAAATATACAATACGCAATGTCCCCGCAGGAACCTATACTTTACGTGCGAGCTATATTGGTTATAATTCTAAAGGATATTACAGTCGAGATCAAAGAAGGGGATGTCACTTGAACAGAACTTTGAACTTGAACCCGTAACTGTTCTCGGCGAAACCGTGACAGTAACCGGTCAGGCAAGCGGACAGAATTCTGCAATAAACCAGCAGTTATCCTCAGATAAAATTGTAAGTGTAGTATCCGCTGCCCGTATACAGGAACTTCCTGATGCAAATGCTGCAGAATCCCTTGGAAGGCTTCCCGGCATATCAGTACTAAGAAGCGGAGGAGAGGCGAACGAGGTTGTTATAAGGGGAATGGCGCCGAAATTTAACCAGATTTTAGTTAACGGTGTTCAGCTCACTTCATCAAACCCGAATAATGCAAGCGTAGATCTTAGTATGATTTCATCAAATATGCTGGAAGTAATGGAAGTGCAGAAAACCGTTACCCCTGATATGGATGCGAGTGTTATCGGCGGAGTAGTTAATCTTGAATTGAGGGAAGCCAAAGTTAAAGAACCCGGAGTACCTGAATTCGGAGTTGTTGTCCAGGGAGGTTATAATGCTCTCTCCAATGCATATCATAAACTGAACAATTATAAATATGTGGGAAGCCTGGAAAACAGGTTTCTGAATAATAGATTAGGAGTATTCGCCCAGGTTGATATTGAACGTAAGAACCTTACATCTAATCAGCTTGGCGCTGCTTACACTAATGACGGAGATTCAATCCCTCTGTACTTTACTGAAGGTTTGAATCTTAATAACATTCCAAGAGATAGAAAAAGGTATGATGGTGCAATAGTACTCGACTACAAACTTCCCGACGGCTCTGTAAAATTATCTAATTTTGTCAGCACAGGAACTACTGATATTCAGAACCGGGGTGAATATTTCGGGATACAGGGCACTGGCGGTAGCAATATTATAAATACCACGCTTGCTTACTCGAAAAGCAAATTGAGTGTAATTACCAACGCACTGCATATGAAGTATGAATTGCCGATTTTTTACGTAGATGCCGTTGTAGCCCATACATATACAGAGACCGATAACCCGAATGATTGGACTGCTACTTTTGTACAGGGTTCAGCAGGTCTGGATACTCTGAGCGGCAAAACAAACCTGGATCCCAGGATTATCCCTAAGGCAGCTACCCCCGATCCCACTATTTCATTTCTTAATAATCTTGCAAATACCGGAAGCTTTTCCGGAGCACGTGCCCTGTCTGCCTCCCTTGATATAAGTAAAGATCTGAATATTTCGAATGTAATAACTTCGGTTATAAAATTTGGAGGGATGTACCGCCATCAGACCAGGTCTTATACCTATCATACAACCGGCACGCAGGGACTGGCGCTTGAGAGCGCAAAGTATGTTGATACTTTAATCGGACAGCATTCCCTTGGCACCGTACAGTATGGCAATAAAATTCCATTGTCGCGGTTCGTTGATCCTACATACGACTACGGTAAATTTCTGGGCGGGGAGTATAATATGAATGACCCTTTGAATGCTCCTATGCTTGCCGACCTGGCAGCATTCCTGCAGAATAGTACCGGCCTTATAGCAAAGTATGCCCCGCTATCCTATTTTAAAGATCAGGCCCTTTCTACCATGAATAATTATTCCGGATATGAAAATCAGAGTGCAGCCTATATAATGACTACAATTGGTATTGGTCAGCAAATCACTTTAATACCCGGAGTCCGTTACCAGAATTTACAAACTGTTTATACAGCTTCACGCGGACTGCAAAATACCAGCTCTGATCTTGGGGGAGCTTATAATCACTATGATACAACGGTAACACAGAATCACGGATACTGGCTGCCGGATGCCTCCCTGAAATATAAACCTTTTGACTGGTTTGATGTACGTCTGTCATACAGCAGTACACTGGCTTACCCTGATTTTATTGCTATAATACCTATGATAAATGTATCTTCTTCAGAAGGAGTCATTAATTATAATAATATTGATCTTGTCCCTTCACGTTCATACAACTATGATGCGTACTTTTCTTTTTACAGTAACGAGATCGGTTTGCTTACAATAGGCGGATTCCTTAAACAAATCGATAATCTTATATACCCTACGACTTTCTATGTCACCGGTACCGAAGCATATAAATATTTTCCGCCATCTTTGATTACTGGTGCACCGGCACCCAGCGGTAACCCGCAGATAAATACTTATATAAATGATTCCAACAGGGCAACCGACTATGGACTGGAACTTGACTGGCAGACTCATTTCTGGTACCTGCCGCATCCGCTGGACGGGTTGGTCCTTAATGTGAATTATACACATGTCTTTTCAGAAGAGAAGTACCCGTACGGTAAACTTCAGAAAGTGACTCCCAGGTTAAGAGTACCCATCGATACATTTTATACCGCCAGGCTTCTGTACCAGCCTGACAATATTGCAAATTTATCAATCGGTTATGACTATGCAGGTTTTTCCGTCAGGGTTTCTATGATATACCAGGATAATATCTTCACAGGTCCCAATTTTTATCCGCAATTGAGAACCAATACATCCGCTTATACTCGCTGGGACCTTTCCGCCAAGCAGGATCTCCCCTGGTTCGGAATACAAATTTATGGTAACGTGAATAATATTAACGGAGAAAAAGATATCGATGTTATCCAGGCTCCCACTGGTGTGCCCCAGGCGCAGCAGGATTATGGAATGACAGCAGACTTAGGTGTCCGGATAAAGTTTTAACCTGAATATTAGAATGGCAAAAAAAAGAGTTTAATAAATCAAACTTTGATAATAATTGTAGTGTGTAATTCCATGGCAGCAAAGAATAAGGAGGTGAAAATATTATTTGCTGAGAGAGAGCTTAGTGATGACAGAATTTTTCATATTTAAATTCTATCAAATACGGATAATTAACTAATTCAATCTTAATTGAAAGGAGAGCTTTCATGAAAACTTTATTCACAACAGTATTTCTGTTTGCGATGATAGTATTCATGTTAACACCAGGTCAATCCTCTGCACAGACCGGTACTCTTAAGATCTATGCAAACAACCCATTGACTTTAGATCAGGTTATTAATGGTGACGTAAGCGGCGGTGTTAACAATCATAGCGTCTATCAGCTTGTTTCAACTGATACGACATATTTACTTGATGCTACTATTACTTCTCAGTCAAGTATATCCATTATTGGCGTGGCTGATGGTACTACAGGCAAACTACCCTGCATTGAAGCTGATGTTCTTTCCGGCGGTCAAATACCCGGTATCTTTTTTACTTTTACAGGTGCACATACCAACATTGCCCTTAAAAACCTTTACCTGCTTGGTATAACACCTATTAATACTAATAACACAGCATTTGGACAGGGAGTTCAGGTTTCTGCAGATTACATTCGTCTTACTGTAGACAATTGCGTGTTTGACTTTATGTCCCAGTTCGAAATTGCTTTTAGTTCAAACTGGAACAAATTCTTCATCACAAATAGTAAATTTATAAATGGTTTCGATGTAGCGTCTGCGTATTATGTACCTGAACTACTCCGCAGCCTGAATGGAGCCGGCAACTGGTTTACTGATACAATTTATGTCAGGTATAATACCATGCTTGCAGTAGCGATGGGACCTGTTATAACAACCGGTATCACAAACTATTTCGATTTCTCTCATAACGATGTGCTTCTGACAACTAAAGCTCCTTTCTGGTCGGAGCCGCTGGTTAATGCCAAAATTAATAACAATATATTCTATAATGTCTATGCCCTGGGAGAAAGCAGAACTGAGTATTTAGGCGGATGGGATGAAATTGATCCCCCGCGGATTCCTGCGTTGTTCAGTTTCTTCAGACTCGATTCGTTAAGGGCCGCAACATTTCTTGGACACCCGATAAATGGAACGGCAGATTCCCTGGCTGCAGAAGCCGCCCGTACTGTTGAAGTAAAAAACAATGCTTACTTCTGGTCCTCCGGTCTCACTTCATTCTGGACCGCCTGGAACGATACAGCTACCGTTGATTCAATTTATACACCGGTATTTATGAACGACGAAACTGCTGCTATGTTTAATACTCCATCAGTATGGCCTGGTTTTGTTCAAAGCGGAAACCAGAGTGCTGATCCGCAGTTCGGACCTACAATAGACAAAGTTCTTAACCCTGGAAGTGATACAACCTATGGAGTAGGTTTGTTGAACTACTTTGCTGCTGTCCGGGGCGGTACCGGCTCAACACAGTATTATGCTTACCAGAAAACACAGGTGGGAACAAACCTGGACTGGACTCCTCCATGGCCGCTGCCTTGCAGTACCGATTTGGCATATTCTAATACCGCTGTTAAAAACAGCAGTACTGATGGTTTGCCTCTGGGTGATCCATACTGGTTTAACGGATGGACCGGAGTTGATAATTCTACTCCGCAGGTTGCTGATAAGTTTACTCTCTCTGATGCGTATCCGAATCCTTTTAACCCGTCAACCAATGTTACAATCACACTGGTTAAACCCGGCAATGTATCACTTAAGATATATAATGTAACGGGTCAGCTCGTAAAGACGGTACTTGATAACCGGAATATTTCATCGGGTAGTTACAGCTATAATATAGATATGAGTAAATTCTCAAGCGGAATTTATTTCTATACTTTGCAGCAGGATAATAATTTCATTGCGAAGAAAATGATTCTTCTCAAGTAATTGCGGTCTCTCCTACTTGTTCACGGGGCTGTCTGTAAAAGGATGGCCCCTATTTTTACAAAGTGTTTTTAATTGAGCCACGGGTCCTTTATAATTGCCGGTATAAATAAAATCTGATTTAATCTGAAAAATATGATATCAACTGTCAGCAATACAAAAAAAATTCATCCTGCCTTCTGGGTGCCGACATTATATACTGCAGAAGGACTTCCTTTCGTTATCGTTAATGTTGTTTCGGTTCTTATGTATAAGAGCCTTGGAATTTCCGATGCTAAAATTGCTTTCTTTACAAGCCTTGTAACCATTCCCTGGGCGCTTAAGCCATTGTGGGGACCGATACTTGAAATGTTCAGAACTAAAAAAGATTTTGTTATAGCAACTCAGTTCCTGGGCGGTGTAAGTTTCGGACTCCTTATCCTTACACTGCAGCTTCCTGCTTATTTCGAATGGACTATAATATTTTTTGGAATAATTGCGCTTAACTCGGCTATTCACGATACAGCCGCAGACGGTGTGTATATAAATGTGCTTAATGCTACGGAACAGGCTAAATATGTTGGCTGGCAGGGAGCTTTTTATAATGTTGGTAAGATATTATCACAGGGCGCTTTTGTGCTGCTTGCCGGTGTCCTTGAAAAACAGATTGGTGTCAAACCCGCCTGGACAATCGTCATGGGTTCATTCGGTGCAATCCTTATCCTTTTAAGCATATATCATCTGAGATTTTTACCTACAGGCGGTAAAGCAGGAAATGTCAAGACTTTCAAAGAAGCTTCCTCGACATTCTTTGATGTCGTTAAAACTTTTTTTCAGAAAAAATATATTTTCTGGGGAATTGCTTTTCTTGTTTTGTACAGGTTTGCTGAAGGCCAGGCAGTAAAGATAGTCCCTCTGTTTATGAGAGCCGGAACCGGCCATGGCGGACTCGGATTATCAACAGAGGATATAGGTGTGCTTTACGGAATTTTTCCGCCCATTGCTTTCATTTTGGGTTCTATACTTGCCGGGTATTTTACGGCAAACAGGGGATTAAGAAAATCTTTATTAATATTGTGCGCCTTTTTTAATATTCCCTTTGCTGTTTACACATTCCTTGCAATTTACCAGCCTGCAAATTTCCTGATTATAAGCGTAGCTGTTGTATTTGAATATTTTGGCTACGGCTTTGGATTTATCGGACTGACCTTGTATATGATGCAGCAGATCGCACCCGGTAAATATAAAATGGCACATTATGCTTTTGCTACTTCACTGATGCAGCTGGGTTTTCTGATTCCGGCTATGATTAGCGGATTTATAAGCGATTTCCTGGGATACGAAAATTTCTTTATCTGGGTAATGATCGCTACTATTCCTTCGTTCCTGATAACATGGCTGGTGCCTTTCAGGGAAATAAAGGAGGAGCCCGAAGCAGTCGGATAATTTTTTAATATTCTGGAGAAAATAATGAGATACGGATATTTTGACGATAAACAAAAAGAATATGTTATTGATCGTCCCGATGTCCCGGTTTCATGGACAAACTACCTCGGGGTAAAAGATCTCTGCACTGTAATCTCACACAATGCAGGGGGGTATTCATTTTATAAATCAACCGAACATCATCGCGTTACAAGATTCAGACCTAATGGGATCCCTATGGACAGACCCGGTCATTATGTTTATATCCGTGATGATGATACCAAAAAATATTGGTCCGTTTCCTGGCAGCCCGTAGGCAAGAATTTAAAAAATGCAGAATATACCTGCCGTCACGGTCTCTCCTACACAAAATTTCAATGCCGGTATAAGGATATTGAAGCTGAACAGCTGATGTTTATCCCGGTTGATGATGATGTGGAGATCTGGGATGTGAAAATAAAAAATACCGGCCGGAAAAAGAGAAGGCTTAGTGTTTTTTCATATCTTGAATTTTCATTTCATAATGTGGAGATAGATAACCAGAATTTTCAGATGAGCCTGTACGCCAGCGGATCAAATTATAAAGATGGAATAATTGAATACGACTTTTTCTATGAACCATGGACCTATCATTATTTAACTTCGAACTTTGAACCTGATAGTTATGACTGCCTGAGAGATTCGTTTATCGGTAACTACAGAACGGAAACTAATCCGGCTGCTGTTGAAAAAGGAGAATGTTCAAACAGCAGTGAGCTTGGCGGCAATCATTGCGGCGCACTTCATAAGAAATTGGTTCTTAAACCCGGCGAATCTGTACGATTGATATTTATGCTGGGTGTGGGTTCCAGGAAAGAGAAGGGTTATGAGATTAGGAAAAAATACTCCAGAGTGAAAAATGTAGATTCTGCTTTTAAGCAGTTGAAGAAATTCTGGGATGAGAAGATGTCGGTCTTTCAGTGCACAACCCCCAGCCCGGGTATGAATTCGATGATCAACATCTGGACATTATACCAGGCTGAAGTTTGTGTTATCTGGTCGCGTTTCGCTTCATTCATTGAAACCGGCGGAAGGGTGGGCCTTGGTTACAGGGATACATCACAGGATATAATGGGTGTGGTTCATTCCAACCCTGAGAAGACAAAATACAGGATAATTCAGCTGCTTAAAGGACATACAAGTATGGGCTACGGCCTCCACCTGTTCGACCCTGATGTTTTTGAACCGAAAGAGAATAAGCTGCCCGGTGTAAAATTACCTACAGTCGTTCCAACTCCTGATCCGAAAGATATTATTCACGGAATGGAGGATGTCTGCTCTGATGATGCATTGTGGCTGGTAGCCTCAATTTGTGAATGGATAGTAGAAACCGGTGAGTTGTCATTCTTCGACCAGGTCGTTCCCTATGCTGATGGGGGAGAGGGAACTGTATATGAACACCTTAAAAAAATTCTCGATTTCTCGGCAAAGTACACCGGCGACAATGGCATTTGTCAGGGACTGCGGGCCGACTGGAATGACTGCCTGAATTTAGGTGGGGGCCAGAGCGTGATGGTCTCTTTTATGCATCACTGGGCTCTTAAGATATTTATTGAATCTGCGAAGCAATTACGCAGACAGGAGGATGTTGAAAGATATTCCCGGATAGCTGAAGGTGTAAAACAGGCTTGTGAAGATCAGACATGGGACGGCGAGTGGTATTTGAGAGGATTTACTAAAAAAGGAATTAAGATCGGTACCCATGAAAGTGACGAAGGAAAAATATTCCTGAATGCCCAAAGCTGGGCGGTTTATTCGGATGTTGCTTCGAAGATGAGAGGCGAAAAATGTATGGAATCCGTGGATAAGTATCTTTACTCAAAATACGGACTTCATCTTCTGTGGCCTTCATATTCAAAACCTGATGATGACATCGGGTACGTAACCCGGGTTTATAAAGGGATCAAAGAGAACGGAGCAATATTCAGTCATCCCAACCCCTGGGCCGTAATAGCTGAATGCAAATTAGGGAATGGAAACAGGGCTATGAAATATTATGACGCCATTCTTCCGTATAACCAGAATGATATTATTGAGATCCGTCAGGCCGAACCTTATTCATATTGTCAGTTCATTATAGGAAGAGACCACACTGCCTTTGGGAGAGCAAGACATCCATGGTTAACAGGTACTGCCGGATGGTTTTATACTGCGGTTACTAAATATATTCTCGGTATCAGGCCTGCGTATGAAGGTATGGTTATAGATCCCTGCATTCCTTCTGAATGGAAAGAGTTTGATGTCATCAGGAAGTGGCGCGGAGCTGCTTATAAAATAAATGTTAAAAATCCTGCTCATGTTCAAAAGGGAGTAAAATCCATAAAAGTAAACGGGAATGAGGTCTCCGGTCCTGTTCCGCTGCAGGAAAAAGGATCAGTAAATAAAATAGAAGTGATAATGGGCTGAAAACCATTTGACATAAACCGGTAAATAATTTATGAAGTTAAAACAATTACTGCTTATAAGTCTGATAATGTTTCCTGTAGTACTAAGTGCCCAGAAGAAAGAAATTATTGCTTACTTTCCTGAATGGCGTGCAAAGGGAGAACATCCTTACTTTGTAAAGGATATTGAAAAAAGAAATTCAGCGGATAAAATTACAGTATTAAATTATGCTTTTCTTATTCCGCAGCCGGATTCAGCAGGAAATATCATCCCGGATTTCCTTGATTCTAATATGGCTTATCAGCAGGTCTATACTTCCGGGATGAGTATTGACGGCATCGCTGATGATTCTACTCAGCCGCTTCGCGGACAATTCAACCAGCTAAGAAAATTAAAGCTCAGGCACCCCGATCTTAAAATCGTCTTATCTATCGGCGGATGGGAAGGCTGCAAGTATTTTTCTGATGCAGCTTTGACTCCCGGCTCAAGAGAAGTTTTTGTTAATACCTGCATCGACAGGTTTATCTCCGGGAATTTACCCGCAGCCGGCAATGCGGGAGGTAAAGGTGCGGCTGCCGGAATATTCGACGGGTTTGATATTGATTGGGAGTATCCTGTAAAGGGCGGTATCGATAGTATGCATCACAATCCTGACGATAATAATAACCTGTCTGAGTTGTTTGCTTTATTCCGAACCAAACTGGATTCAATCCGCCCAGGCTATTTACTTACTGCAGCAGTTCCTGCAACAGAAAAATACGCAAGGTACTTCAACATTTATCATGATCAGCAGTATCTGGACTGGTACAATCTAATGACCTACGATTACCGCGGAGGCTGGGATAAAGTTACAGGCCATAATACTAACCTCCTTTCGTCGTCTGCAGATACAACATTTGACAGGGAAAGAAATTCTTTCGATAAAACAGTTCATTTATTTAATTGTATCTACGGCGTCAGCCGGTCAAAGTTAGTTCCCGGTGCTGCTTTTTATGGAAGAGGCTGGGGCAGTGTCGATTCCCTTAACTATGGTCTGGGTATGCCGGCCGGTTCAACCAGCGGAATATCTGAAGAAGGTTATAATTATTTCTCGGATCTGAAGGAACTGCTTAAACAGGGGTTTGTAATGTATTGGGATAATTTTGCAATGGCTCCTTACCTGTATAATGCGGAAAAGAAAATATTCTGGACATTCGATGACTCCAGGTCTGTGGCACTTAAGATCCATTATGTAGATGCTTATAATCTGAGGGGACTTATGTTCTGGGAGATTACCGGTGATGATTCTCTCGGAACTCTTGTTAATACAATTTACTATGGAAATATGCCCGATGTTAAAATACCTCTTGAAAAGAAAAAAAATTCATCCCCTGTTGTTAAAATAATTAAACCATCAGCAGCCGACTGGATTAATGAAGGTTCGAATTTAATTATAGATACTGAAACTTCTGATAAAAATGGCAGGATTATAAAAGTTGAATTCTTCGGTGATAATAAATCATTAGGATTCAATACCAAAGCCCCCTTCAACTGGGTTTGGTTTAATGTCCCTGAGGGACACCACCAGGTTAAAGCCGTTGCCTATGATAGTTATGGTGTTAAAAAAGAATCGCCTCCTGTTAAGATTATAGTCAGGAAAAGATAAATCAAATCAAACTATGATAGAATAATGAATGTCGAAGGATCTGAAAGGCTGGTTTCGCTTGATGTGTTCAGAGGAATTACCATTGCCGGGATGATACTTGTGAATAGTCCCGGTACCTGGGCACACGTCTACCCGGCTCTTCTTCATTCAAAATGGAACGGCTGTACTCCTACCGATATAATATTTCCATTCTTTATGTTTATCGTAGGGGTAGCGATGACTTATTCTCTTTCAAAAAAACTGGAGCATAATGCTTCACGCTCCCGCATAATCTTCCAGGTTCTAAGAAGAAGTCTCCTGATATTTTTGCTGGGATTATTCCTGAATGGTTTTCCGTATTTTGATTTCGCTTCTTTGCGCATTCCCGGAGTCCTTCAGAGAATTGCCTTTGCATATCTTATTTCTGCACTCATATTTATAAAATCTGATAGAAGGGTTATTATTATAATTACCGGATCAATCCTTCTTTTCTATTGGGGATTAATGACGCTTATTCCCGTGCCGGGAAGCGGTGCGGCAAGTTTAGAGCCCGCTGCTAACCTTGGTGCCTGGTTAGACAGGTTTATTTTCGGAAATCATCTATGGAGTCAGTCCCGCGTATGGGATCCGGAAGGTCTGTTAAGTTCAATTCCATCTATCGCAACTGTTCTTATAGGAATCTTAACCGGTTCACTGCTCAGAAGTGATAAAGATAAACTAACTAAGACTATTTATATGTTCGTCTGGGGAAATATTCTCCTGGCAGCAGGGATTATATGGGATATGTGGTTCCCGATAAACAAAAATTTATGGACAAGCTCCTATGTTATTTATACTGCAGGACTTGCTCTGGATTTCCTGGGAATGTGCTACTGGTTTATTGATGTAAGGGGATATAAAAAATGGTCTAAACCGTTCCTGATATTCGGTATGAACGCAATAGCCGCATACTTCTTATCTGAATTATTAGAAATAATAATCGATGAAGTGAAGGTGCAGTCGGTGCCTTTGAAGGATTTTCTATTCAATCATATGTTCACTCCATGGCTTGCACCCATAAATGCTTCACTCCTATGGGCAGTATGCTATGTGATTTTACTGTTTGTTCTGATGTCCGTCCTTTATAGAAATAAAATATTTATTAAAGTCTGAGATACAGGTGAAGGTGTAAAATGAAATTAGCTTTATCGGGAGGAAAAATAATTACTCCATTCAGAGTTATTGATGATGGTACTATCTTAGTCGAAAAAGGTAAAATAGCAGGACTTGGAAAGTCCTCTGAATTAACCCCGCCTCCGGAATATAAAGTGATCGATGTTCAAGGAAAACTTGTTTGTCCCGGGTTTGCAGATCTGCTTGTTCACGGGGGAGCAGGGCATGGTTTTGCAGATGATAACGGTGAAAGTATAGAAAAGATCAGCTCCTATTTCCTCCGGCACGGCTCCACCACTATGCTGGCCTCTCTATTTGCAAAGCCGGAAAAACTTCTGCTGAAGGATCTTAGGAGAGTAGCTGACTTCATCGAGGAACATCCCGGATCGAATATCCGCGGAATCCATATGGAAGGACCGTATCTGAATAAACAGCTTAAGGGAGCAATGAATCAGGATTACTTATGGAAACCTGATGTTGATTCCTGGAAGAAAATATGGGAGGCTTCTAAAGGACATATTAAGATTATGACTATCGCCCCTGAATTGCCGGATGCTGACAAAGTGATGCGTGCTGCTGCACAGGATGGTGTTGTTCTTTCGATTGGCCACTCGATGGCAGGTTATGATGAAGTGCTTAACGCTATCGATAACGGTGCTGCACATGTAACACATATTTTTAATGCTATGCAGCAGTTCCATCACAGAACACCCAGTATTGTACTTGCTTCTCTTCTGCACAATGAACTTAAAATTGAATTAATAGCCGACACACTGCATGTTCACCCCGCGGTAATGCAGCTGCTCTTAAAACTTAAGGGGAGCAGCGGGATTATACTGGTGTCTGATTCTATAAGAGCAGGCGGAATGCATGAAGGCGAGTATGAGTTTGCCGATCAGAAGATTTACATGAAAAATAAGAAAGCTTTTCTTGAGGACGGAACGCTTGCCGGAAGTACTCTCACACTTAATCTTGCAATAAAGAATATGGTTGAAGCTGCAGGTGCTAAAATAACCGAGGCTGTCAGGATGGCCTCATTGAATGGAGTAAAAGTATTAAACCTCGAACATAAGAAAGGAATACTGGCTGTCGGTAAGGATGCGGATATCGCGGTGCTTAACAGTAACTATGAAGTATTCTTAACTATTCTAAACGGTAAAACAACTTTTGGCAAAAATGCCAGCCAGGTTATTGAATAGCAGACTAAGGATAATTCTATCTGTGAAAGAGAATTGTTCTGTTTAATAAACTAAAATTAATAGGAGAAATAAAGTGAGACTTATAATTCAGCCGACGTATGAAATGGTTTCTAAATGGGTTGCAAACTACGTCGCTAAAAGAATACTTGAATTCAAACCGTCAGGTAAAAATCATTTTGTGCTTGGACTTCCTACCGGTTCATCACCTTTAGGTATGTACAAAGAACTTATAAAATTAAATAAGAAGGGAATTATTTCATTTAAGTATGTCACCACATTTAATATGGATGAATATGTAGGATTACCGGAAAATCATCCTGAAAGCTACCACTCCTTTATGTGGCACAACTTTTTCAGTCATATTGATATCGATAAACGCAATGTTAATATTTTAAATGGAAACGCTAAGGACCTTGAGAAAGAGTGTGAAGATTATGAAGCCAGAATCGCAAAAGCAGGAGGGATAAATTTATTCGTCGGAGGTATTGGACCTGACGGACATATCGCTTTTAATGAACCCGGTTCTTCGTTAGGCTCTTTAACAAGAGTTAAAACCCTGACATATGATACAATTACAGCTAATTCAAGATTCTTCGATAATGACCTGGATAAAGTGCCGAGAACTGCATTGACTGTCGGTGTTAAAACTGTTCTTGACGCAGAGGAAGTTGTTATAATCATAAGCGGATTGAATAAAGCAAGAGCGCTGGCTAAAGTAGTTGAAGAAGGAGTTAATCATATGTGGACTGTAAGTGCTCTTCAGCTGCACCCGAAAGGAATGATCGTTTGTAATGACCAGGCAACCTACGAGCTTAAAGTTGGAACCGTTAAATACTTTAAAGATATCGAAGCACTTCACCTCGATCCCGATTCTCTGCTCTAAATAAATGTAAAGCGAAACGCCGTTTCGCTAAGTTGTAAAGCGAAACGCTGTTTCGCTAAAGATGTAAAGGGGCTGACTAAAAAGCAAGACAATGTCATTTCGAGGGAGTCTTCGACCGAGAAATCTTTTCGAATTCTAAGAACTCTTACCTTGATCGGAATGACAGGGTTACTTTTTAGTCAACCCCTAAAGCTGTAAAGCAAAACGCCGTTTCGCTAAAACTCCGTGGTTCGCCCCAACACTCCACCCCTCCCTTCCTGTCTCAATTTGAGCTATGACATTTTGTCATACTGTTTATTTTTTCAACTATCAAAAATCGCGATTATTGCCTATTTTTGCATTGTCTCATTTTGAGTCCTCCCGGCCTTTAAAAGGCCTCTTACCGGCCTCTAAATAGGGTATAAATTCAGTGTCTGCCATTTTGTCAGTGTTGTTGCATATCTCAACAATTTTATGATGCTCTGTTCGCGATAATATTCTCCGCTTTAGCGCCGATATTTACCCTGTTTCGGTCAATCCAGAATGCCCACGGAATAAAAAGCCATTGCAGCAAACCTGCATAACCAATTGCTTCAACAGAAGGGGGCGGGGGACTGATAATATTCATAAGGTATACAATAAACAGAAAAATAATTAATCCCCAGAACCCGTAGCTGCCTTTTTTATTTTTCGCCTCAGTGCAGGAAAGATAAAGATAAATTCCTCCGAGGAATATTAAGATTTCAAGAATAACCGAAATTATTTCGAAATTCCACAACCCCATCCCAACCTTAAAATTCCCCCAGGGAAAAATAGGCAGATCGGGAATATGAACTATTAAATCAAGGACCCAATGACTTATTACCAGGATTCCTAATACAATAGCATTATATAAATTTTTCTTATATGAATAATATATCAAACCGAAAAGTGCGGCCCAGACTATTACCATAAGCAGGCTGTGTGAATAAGGATAGTAAGTAAATTCAAGAGGATTTGCGGCGGTCAATCCCGGAACTATTTTAACTTTCTCTATTCCTGTCAAAATAAAAACCGGCCAGATAAGGTCCAGGAATTGTGCCGCTAAAAACATCGTTCCAAGTGAAACTCCTGGTGCAGTTTTCTTTCCTGCTAATCCTGCGCCGAAGTGTCCTATAAACATATTTCAGTCCTTTCATAAATTGATTAGAGTTGTATTATTTCTTTTGATCCGGGATATTTTCTAATATAATTATCTTTCAGCCAAAATTTCCACTATATCCGCAAAAATTATTAACGAAAATTCGCTCAATTCAATCCGCCAATCCCCAATTCGCCTAATGCACTAAATCCCTTAATTAATTCACCTAATTAGCAAAATTTATCCGCTTAATCCCTTTAATCCGCCTGATTGTTCAATTAATCCGCTCAATCCGCCCAATTCGCTAATTCACTCAATTCCTTATTCCGTGATCTAAATTGAATACCCAAAAAGTTCCATCCTATAATCACAAAGATTATTTTTTGATTTATTTAAGTACTCATTACACAATAATAATAACACCCGGAGGTGTAATTATGTGGCAGGACTGGATTAACATCTTAGTTTCCGGATGGCTGATCAGCTGTGCTTATATTGATAGAATAAGTAATGAAATAAGTATGATACTGGCAAGCATTATATTATTAGTTTCCGGCTTATGGGGTGCAGGGAAAGGCAATAGCAGATTAGATATGATAATTGTTTTCATTGGATTTATATTATTCTTAATTGTCTCAGTAGGCGAGGTTAGCCAGATGATTTTCTTGTTTTCCGGAATTCTGACATTCATAATAGCGTTCTGGGATTTACTAGTGCACCCTCATCCAGGATAAAAACCTGAAATACCAAAACTCTCGGCAATCTCTATATGTGATTTTAATCAATATGTTCTAAATGCTTTTGGTTAAATAAGTCTTATATTAATGCACTGAATTCCATCTCCTTCCTGTATACTTATGTGTCAGAGTAATCAATAACCGTTAAACATCGGGGGAATAAATGTTAACAAAGACAATTACTAAATCAATTTCTGTCCTGATTATAGAAGATAATCCGGGCGACACGAGACTGATTAAAGAAGCTTTGAACAGTTCGTCGCTTGATGGTTATAATATAGCCAGCTGCTCACATCTTTCCGATGGACTGAATGCCTTATCAAATAACCATTACGATGTTCTGTTGCTTGATCTCGGACTGCCCGACAGCAGCGAACTGGACTCGCTGAGAGTTATTAAAGAATATCATCCCCACATTCCTGTAGTTGTCTTAACGCTGGATAGTAATAAAAGTCTCGGCTCAGCTGCAATAGAAAGCGGAGCTCAGGATTTCATAACTAAATCTGAACTTGAAACTTCCATCCTTGAAAAATCGATCAGGTTTGCTGTCGAACGTAATAAGCTTGAAAACCAAATAAAGACTTCTGAAAATTTTTATGAAAAGACTTTTGAGCAGGCAAGTCTGGGGATGGCTCATCTCTCACTTGAAGGAAATATCCTGAAGGTGAATAAAAAAGCCTGTGAATTAGTCGGATATAATGAACACGAACTGCTTGGTCAGAAAGTGGATATTCTCATTCACGACGATGACCTGAAAAAAGATATTGATGACTGGATTAAAATGTTAAGGGGACAGATCGGGAGTTTTGCCTCGGACAGAAGGCTCATTAACAAGGACGGATCTGTTAGATGGGCAAGGATAAACGGTTCACTTATTAAACCAGCCGGTAAGCCTGTAATTATTTTTATTACTGTGGAAGATATTAATTTAAAAAAGAGAGCTGAAAATATCTTAGACCGTGCATTTGAAAATTATAAAGTTTTGGCTGAAAATAGTCCGGATATAATTATACGGTTTGATAAAGAATTAAATGTATTATACACCAACTCTATAATTAAAAATTTGAAGGGTAAAGACTCTGGTTATTATGTTGGCAAAAATCTTTCTGAGATTTCAGGCGAGTCAGATTACCGGAAATGGACAGATATTATAAGAGAAATATTTAATTCCAGGAAAAAAAGATATCTTAGGGAATCCGTTGAGACTATTGATGGCATCAAAATATTTGAAATTTTAATGATTCCCGAAGTGGCTTTCGATGGTGAAGTCGTTTCTATCCTGATAGTTTCAAGGGATATAAGTGAAAGAATCAGATCCGAAGAAGAGTTACAGCAAAAGAATCTGCTTCTTGAAAAAATTATAGAAAATAACCCTGTGGGAATGTGGATTGCAGATAAGAATGGAAATATTCTCCGGCATAATAAAGCAGCCGAACTTATCTGGGGTGTAACAAATCAGTGGTCGCTGGAAAAAGTTGATGCCATTAGAGGCTGGTGGGCTGACACAGGCAAAGAAATTAAAAAAGGAGAATGGGCTCTGGATAGGGCTAGCAAATATGGTGAAACATCCCTCAACGAAATAATCGATATAGAATGTTTTGATGGTGAAAAGAAAACTATAATCAATTCAGCTGTTCCGATCATGAATTCAGAGGGGGATATAGAAAGTATCCTCGTCATTAATCAGGATATCACGCAATTGAAAAAAATGGAGAAAGAATTAAAAGGCTCTCTTGCTGAAAAAGATATGCTGATGAAAGAAATACATCATCGCGTGAAGAACAACCTGCAGATTATTTTGAGCCTGTTCAATCTTCAGAAAAATTACTCTTTGAACCGGACTATCGAAGAAGTTTTTACCGACAGCCAGAACCGGATCAGGTCGATGATCCTTGTCCACGATAAATTATACAGAAGGGGAGGGATTAGCGAGCTTGATTTGAGCGACTATCTGACAGAACTTATTCTGGAAGTGCAGAAATCATTCTCTGATTCGGATAAAAATATTGACGTTGATCTGAAACTCGCAAAAATTACGGCAACAATAGATGATGCAATAGTGATTGGACTTATTGTAAATGAACTTATCGTGAATGCTTTTAAATATGCATTCAGGGAGATGAAAAACGGTGCCATTATGGTATGTCTGAATGTTCAGGTTGATAAAAACATCCTTACCATCAAAGATAACGGAGCAGGAATACCTGCCGAAATCCAGTTTAATAATACGAAATCGCTTGGATTACTCCTTGTGAATTCATTAGTTACACAATTAAAAGGGAAGATCGAATTAATAAGAAAAGAAGGCACAGAATTCCGTATAACTTTTTCATAATCAATTCGGGAAATTGTTTTTAACATCACAGCTTTTTCCGATAAAAAATATATTTTGGAATGCCTGTAAGATCAGATAATTAAAATTATTGTATTGATATCCAGGGAGTGAGCAGATGGACTACTTTGATCATTTCTACCCTTTAATAAAAGACCTGCTGCGGCGTGAAGAAGATTCTGAAGCCATAATGAATGCTGCTTTAAACATTGATTCCATAAATCCCGGGAGGCAGAGTGAAGCAGAGATTATTATGCTGATTGAGGATCAGTTTCAGCGGCTGTTATACGGTACCGGCTATGATTATAATTTTCCCGGTTATAATGCTGTCTACCGGCTGATGAATAGCCTGAAATTTCTTAACGATCGTTCAGTTTCCAATCCGAATTCACAAATAACTTCCCAAAATATTAAGTAATTATAAGTCAGTGAATTTTACAGGCTGTTAAGATCTGAACGCTGAGAAATTTACGGCTTCCGGCCCGCCTCATCTGTAAAAGGCTGAAGCGCGCCGGGAAGAGTAGTCTTAAAACCGTTACTATTTGCCTGCTGGTTTTATTTGTTTTGGAGGCTCAAAACTTCCGCTGGATGAAGACTCACCCATCTTACATTTTCCATCGAATTTAGCACCTTCCTTTACAACCAGGGATTTAGTGAGGATATCACCATTCAGATTTCCTTTTTCTTCTATTGTAAGCCTGGTTTTTGCTTTAACAGTTCCGGTTACGTTGCCTCCGATACTGATTATATCGGCATATACCTGGCCATTCACTTCGCCGTTTCCGCCGATTACTACACTTCCCTGGGATTCAATGTCTCCCTGGATCTCTCCTTCAACTCTGATATTACCATTGCTTTTAATCTTCCCTTCAATTCTTACCCCGAGGCTGATTATAGTCGTCTCATCTGATTTTCTTTCTTCGGGTGATAGGTTCCTAAGCATAACAATTGCTCCCTATAAAATATTAAATAATTATTTGTTTATAATGAAGTAGTTCTTTAGCAATATACTTTTTTTGAATCAAAATAGTAATACATTTTTCAACCCGGAATATTCCTGAATTCTTTCGCCGGCAAAAAAAGTTTGCGCCTTATTATTAGAATTATTAGCTTAAAATCAGGATTCTTTAATACTTACCTTAAGGAGGAGAACATGAAACATCTGATACAAATCGGCTTACTTTCACTACTATTCATTCTTTCTGCTTCAGCTCAGCCATTTTTAACCCCTGACCAATCAGCACTTAAAGACATTGAAGAAAACGGCATAACCGGAGGTACCGTAACTGGAAATTCCGATTCACCTTCAGGTGTGAACTGGACAAATCTGCCGGATGCTCCTGAACCATTCGGCCGCTCAATCGGTGGTAAGATTGGTGATTTCATTTATGTATTTGGAGGGCAGGCAAACAGCTCTTTGGCTATAGCCTACCAGATATCCACAAATAGCTGGATGACATCAACAGTGCCTACTACGCCGGCATATAACCCCTCTTTCTGTACCACAGATATTGAATTGTACAAATTGTCTGGTACCGGTGCAGCTGCAGTCTTTGAAAAGTTTACTCCGGATGGAAGCGGAACAGGTACATGGACAGTCTTAACCAGCGGCCCGACCGGAATAATGAATTCCCAGAGTACTATGGCATGGGACGGGGGAGACTACATTTATGTTCACAGCTCAAGTTATACTACGCCGCCTGTTTCCTATCTTTCAAGATATAGTATAACCGGGGATTCCTGGACTGATCTGACTCCGACTGCGTTAACAAAAAGATATGCCGGACTTCAGTTTTTTAATGGATATCTTTATTTGATCGGCGGCTTGATCCCGACAGGAGATGATCCCACAGCCTGTGCAAAATATGATCCATCTACGGATACATGGAGTGCAATTGCACCTTTGCCCGAAGGCGTTAATTTTTGCAAATGGTCCACAACAAAAGTTCCGGATTATGTTGTACTCATAGGCTCAGGCGGGGGATATTCAACCTATCCCTCAGATGCAAGCATTTATTATTACGACCCTGTAGGTGATTCGTGGACATATGACAGTGAAACACCTGCAGACAGAGGTCTTGCGCTCGGCTTCTTCGTTCCTGATCAGAACCGGTTATTCTTTGGAGGCGGAAATACAGGCGGCTCATCTACAAATTACCAGGCATCCTGCTGGGACGGTGAGGCAACCTTCATTCCTGTTGAGCTCACTTCCTTCACAGCAAACGTTGAAGGATCAGTAGTTAATTTATACTGGTCTACTGCATCAGAAACAAATAACAAAGGGTTTGGCATAGAAAGAATGTCTGATAATCAATGGGAACCGATAGGTTTTGTTCAGGGTGCCGGAACAACAACTCAGCCTGAATCATACAGCTTTTCTGATAATAACGTCAGTCCGGGAATCTACTTATACCGGTTGAAGCAAATTGATTTCGACGGAACATATAAATATTCGAATGAGACTCAGGCCGCTGTCAATGTTCCTGATATGTTTTCACTCAGCCAGAATTACCCCAATCCATTCAATCCATCAACGAAGATTGAATATTCAATCCCTGCAGATGGTTATGTAAGTCTGATTGTGTATAATTCATTGGGACAGGAAATTGCTGCGCTGGCGAACGGAATTATGAAAGCAGGCTATCACACTTCTGTGTTTAATGCTGAAGATCTCTCAAGCGGTATTTATTATTACAGGCTGGAAGCTGGCAATAAAGTACAGGTTAGAAAAATGACAATTCTGAAATAACTTTCACTAACATTGCCCGATTATCAGGGAAGGCGGATTGCCTTCCCTTTTTTATTTATAACTATAACTCCATTAAATGACAACCGAATGACAAATGAATGACTATTGAATGACAAATGAATGACTATTGAATGACGATTGCACCCTCAGGGAAATTATTAATCCGTGGTTCGCCCCAACACTCCACTCTCCAGTACTCCAATCTTAATCCTCCATCCTGATCCCGAGTGGTTGGTTGATAAATAAGTATTGACTTATTTTGAAACCAGAGCTTTACCTTTACTAAAAATTATAAATTAACAACGAGGAATATTATGCATAAATATATTTTAACTCTCTTAATAATACTTGTAATCGGGAATTTTACATTTTCCCAGGATTTCAGAACACCGCGTCCCAGCCCTGATGCCTCCGTCACTCAGGTAGTCGGAATTACGAATATTACTGTGGATTATAGTTCTCCCGGTGTTAAAGGAAGAACGATCTGGGGTGAGTTAGTGCCCTACGGTAAGATATGGAGAGTGGGCGCTAATGAGGTAACTTCAATAACTTTCAGCACTCCTGTTAAAGTTAATGGGAATGATCTTAGTGCAGGAACTTATGGTATCCATATGATTCCCGGAGAAAAAGATTGGGAGATCATTTTCAGCAAAGACACGAAAGTAGACGATCCGATGACTTACGATGAATCTAAAGATGCGCTTCGGATCAAAGTAAATCCTGAAGTAAATCCTTTCACAGAAAGAATGGCATTCACGATTACAGATACAGATGAAAATAACGCAAAGATAAATCTGATATGGGAAAAACTGCGTGTCTCCTTCAATGTAGAAGCAGCAACCAGGGATCTTGTACTGGAGAGTGCAAGAAATCTTAACGCCTGGGCTGATCTGAATACTGCAGCTTCCTACTGCCTTCAGAATAATATCAATCTCGATGAAGGATTCAGATGGATCCAGGCTTCTGTATTAATAAATGAGAACTACTGGAACCAGAGGCTAAAAGCACAATACCTCGCAAAGATGAACAATAAAAAGGAGGCAATTGCATCAATGGAAAAAGCAGTTGATTATGGTTCGAAGATGGAGAATCAGCCTTTCGATTTTGATAATATGAAAAAAATGCTGAAGGAATGGAAGGACTCGGAATAAGCCGACCGGATGCTGCCTTATTCAGAAATTACTATTTGATTTTAAATGTTATTGTGTATTTGGTTCCGTGATCATTCTCAATCTTCAGTTCTCCCGGAACCTGGCGGGTTAAATTCGTTATGAGCTGCATACCGAGTGTGGTAGTGGATTTAATATCAAAATCATCCGGCAGACCTTTACCATTATCTCTCACTACCATTTCGGTTTTCTCACCGGCATTTGAAAGTTGGATATTAATTATTCCCTGCCTGCCGTTATTAAAAGCGTACTTTATTGAGTTGGATATTATTTCATTAAGTATTAATCCAAGGTTGGTTACCTGATCCGGTTCAAGGGAAATCTCATCACTGGCAATATTACACTGAATATTATGTGTGCCGAAGGAGGCCAGGATTGCATCTGAAAGTTCTTTGAGGTAATTCTTAAAGTTTATTCTCGAAAGATCTTCATTATTATGAAGCATCTTGTAAACCAGCGCCATACTGTTAATCCGGTTTTTACTTTTCTTAAACATCTGCTGGATCTTAACATCATTGATATAAGATTCCTGCAGATTGAGCAGACTTGAGATAATCTGGAGATTATTTTTAACCCGGTGATGGATCTCTTTGATAAGCACCTGTTTTTCCCTTAATGAGGAAAGTAATTGTTCCTCGTACGCAAATCGTTCAGCTGCCATTCCAATTATATTGGCAACTGACTGGAAAAAATATATATCATCATTACTAAATACTTTTTTATCCCGGGAATACGCACCCAGTATTCCGAAAGGCTTATCCTTTCCGTGTACTATACAGCTTATACCGCTTTTTACACTATCATCTGAAAAATAAGGAGGCCTGATAAACCGTTTCTCCTTAGCAAAATCAGATATTATAACAGGTTCCTTTGAAGCAAGAGTATAACCGGCATGCGAATCCGTATCAGCTGGAATAACAGCATTTCCGGGGAGCTCTGTCCATCCTCTTCCATCAAGCAGTAAAAGCTCTTTATCCCCGGGGAGGAGCTTTAAGATTTTCACATAATCAACGCTCAGGGTTTCATATAAAATTCTCACTGCATCTTTGAAGATATCGGAAATATTATTTCCCGATACTGAACTAAGTCCAAGTTCAGAGATTGATTTCTGTTGATTGATTTTCAGCTGAAGTGAATTCTGGAGAAGTTTTTTCTGCTGTACATCTGCAGCAAGAGGCATAAAAGCTATGAATAATGTCCCCATAAAAATCTGAATAAGAATCAGGGATTCATTTGATGGACCTTTTTCGGATGCAGCAAAGCTGAGTGTCTGCCATAAAGTCATAAGGTAAAGAAATAGAATTGCAGTGGATAATTCCCTTGGACTAAACCGTACAGCAAGCCAGATGATAAACGGAATAGTCAAAAATATAAGGGGGAATATTTCAGTCAATGTTGGAACCCCGTCTCTGAATGTATAAATACTTACCAGGGAAACAAGCAGCAGGATAAGTACAAATTCAAGAGCTTTTTTATAGTTCCATTTAAGATTGCGGTCAATAACCACCAATATTATAAAAGGAGCAATTATTAAAGCCCCGCCTATATCGCCAAGCCACCAGGTAAGGCCTACGTATAAAAAAGATCCCGGCTTCAAGAACCCCGAAAGATAAAGCATTATTGTCCCGGTTACTGCGCTTATAAAGGTAGCTGCAATTCCCGTAAAAAAAGAATATTTCAAAGTATCAGCGGGCGAATAAAAAATATACTTATTCTTTATAAGCATTTCCGCCAAATATGCACCGAGCACTGCTTCAAAGGTATTCCCGGCGGCAATTCCGAAAGAAGCGGCTGCTGATCCTGTTATTGTAAAGTTTACAGCCAAAGCTCCCAGGAACACTGCTGGCCAGAGATTATATCCCCATAATATAATTACTGCAATGGCTATCCCTGTAGGAGGCCATATTGCAGAAGTACTTGGGTTGATGAAAGCAAGACTTAATCCCACTCTGGCGGCAATGAAATACACCGCTGCAAGAATAAAAATCTTCAGAAGTAAGGAAGGATTGAGTGACCCTTTATAATTAAGTCTGATTTTTGGAATAACCATCTTTGAAGCTTTAAATAGAGATAATCTGGTTTTTAATAAAAGATATTTTGAATCGTGCGGGAGTGCTTAAAAGCACATACAAACATATGCTGCATCAGTCAGTTTAAAAAAAAGATTGGATAGTTTTTCTTCAGATGTTACTCTGATTACTTGACTATCCAATCAATCTTAATAAATAAATTAATAAATATTAAAATGAAAGCTGATAATAAATTATCAACTTCTGATAGCAATATAATCCGTGGGAAATAAGAGTCAAGATAAAATCCGTTTGTGTAATCTTAGACACATAAATTCCCGGCTCCTAAAGATCATTTTGAATCTTCTAAGGATTTCCTTCATCTTAAATTAAGAATTAACTATTTACTTCATTTTATTATTATCAGTTTTTCTATATTTTTATAAAAAATCAGAACAAATAAATTAATAATGATCAAAGTGCACAAAGCAGTTAAGGCCCTGCCTTTTATAATCCTGTTTATATTTTCTACTTCTGCACTCAGTTATGCTGATTATGATTCCGCAGAAATAGTCCATCACCTTGGGCGGCGAATCCCGACAGATTTAACATTTACAAATTCTGATGGCAGGACAGTTCTTTTAAAAGATTTAATTAATAAACCTACTGTTCTTGATTTCTGCTATTATAATTGCGCCGGTATTTGTACCCCTTTGATGCTTGAAGTTTCGGATGTAATTGGTAAGGTAAAATATGAACCGGGAAAGGACTATGACATAATAAGCATCAGTATTGATCAGAACGAGTCTCCAAAAATGGCTGCCGGTAAAAAACGAGCAATGATCGGTATGGCAGATAGAGAGGTTCCCGATTCAGCCTGGATGTTTTTAACCGGCGACAGTACAAATATTTATAAATTAACAGATGCCGCAGGCTTCCGGTTTAAAAGAAGCTATGGGGGATTCCTTCATAAGGGTGTGCTGATATTCGTTGATAAGACAGGAAAGATAGTCCAGTACCTTGATCCCGGCTATAAGAAAGACAGGAGATTTTTCTATTCTGCCTTCGAACTTTGAACTTGCAATAGAAAAAGCAGGCAAAGGGGAAGTGACTTCCACAATAGAAAAAGTATTGCAGACCTGCTATAGTTTTATTCCAAAAGGGAATGACCTCCTTGTTCTGATGCTCGTTCTTGCATCAGGACTAATTTCGGTTGCTGTAGTTTTTATCGTGGTAAAGAAAGCTAAACTGAATACCTGAAATAATTTCTCGCTTTTAATCTCTGAATTAAAAGCTGAAGCCTTACTTGAAAAAAAGAAAAATAATTATTCCAAGGACGGCAAATAGAATTACCAGGGGGCTGCCTATTATGATTTGATGATAAAGAATTGCAGGAGAAATGGCTTTTAGAAAGTAATCGGTCTTTGTGGAGCCAAGGGACATTATTATATAACCTACTGCGGATCCGAGATAAGCCGAAAATATCAGCTTCAGAATGAACCATAACCTGGATTTTATACTCATGGAAAATCTTTAAAAGTTCAATAACAACTTAATAAATTATTATTGAACAAATTTCTTTGTTCCTGAAAATTATCGAAATGAGCCGGGCAGGAACCATATGCTGATTTCTCAGTCCCGAAAATTTATCCCCCAGTAACTCTGCAAAATTTCAATTCTACTCTAATTTATAGAGCTTCTTTGCCGGGAAGTAACCGGGATAGTCTCGGAGTTACAGGCCGAGAGAAGGCCGAGAGATGGCCGAAAGATATTCTAACAATTAATGATTATAAATGATGGAAAAGCGCTGAGGTAAAAGAACAACAGCGTCAGAATTATAAAATCTGACCTTATAAGCTACAAAAAATATTGAAAAAGGGGAATAGATTGACGTCCGGCAGCTGCCGGACTTAACAATTTTTTAATCTTTCAATTTTTCAATCTAATCTTTTAATCTTCCAATCTTTTGTTCCATTTGCCGCTCCGAATTACTTCTGATAGTCAAAGAAAAAAAATTTTAATAAATCCCCGGAATAAGATTGTAAATCAGACTTAGTTCCTCTATATTGCAGTACAAAAAATATATATGGCTTCAAGGAACAAAGTTAAGTTTATTTTTGTCACAGGCGGAGTTGTTTCATCTCTTGGTAAAGGCATCACTGCCTCCTCTCTTGGTCTTCTCTTAAAACAGCGTGGTTATAAAGTTACCATCCAGAAATTTGATCCTTATATTAATGTAGATCCGGGGACTATGAATCCGTTTCAGCATGGTGAGGTTTTTGTAACTGACGATGGTGCAGAAACTGACCTCGACCTCGGTCATTATGAAAGATTTCTCGATGTAAGTATGACCCGGGCAAATAATACAACTACGGGTCAGGTCTACTATGAAGTATTAACCAAAGAGAGAAGGGGTGACTACCTGGGAGCAACAGTCCAGGTGATTCCTCACATCACGGATGAAATTAAACAGCGCATGGTTAAGCTTGCCGAAATTGGTGAATACGACATAATTATCACCGAAATTGGCGGAACAGTTGGCGATATCGAAAGTCTTCCTTTTATAGAGGCGATGCGCCAGCTTATGATGCAGTATGGTAAAAAGAATACAATAAGCATCCATGTAACTCTTGTACCTTACATTCCTGCTGCCGGTGAAGTGAAGACAAAACCGACGCAGCACAGCGTTAAAAATCTCCTTGCGCTTGGAATACAGCCCGATCTGCTTATCTGCCGGTCTGAGAAAAAATTAGCAAAGGACATCAGGGATAAAATCGCCTTATTCTGTAATGTTGATTCGAGATCAGTAATATCCGCATATGATTGTACCTCCATTTATGAAGTTCCCCTCGTTTTTTATAAAGAAAAGATGGATTTAATTGTACTGAACCGGCTGCATCTTGCCGACAGGAAAATTAAGCTTGATGACTGGGAACAGCTTGTGGATAATGTCAAAAATCCCCAGAAAACTGTCGAAATAGCACTCTGCGGAAAATATGTTGAGCACCTCGATGCCTATAAAAGTATAATGGAATCTTTTGTGCACGCCGGTGCAGAAAATAATGCCAGGGTAATTGTAAAATCGATTAGTGCTGAGAGATTTGATGATGAAGACCCTGAAAAGCTCCTGCAGGGAATTAGCGGTATCCTGGTTCCGGGAGGATTCGGTGAGCGGGGTATAGAAGGAAAAATTAAGGCAATAAAATATGCCCGCGAAAACAAGATACCTTTCTTCGGTATATGTCTTGGACTGCAGTGTGCCGTAATCGAATATGCAAGGAACGTCTGCGGTATAACCAATGCCAATAGTTCCGAGTTTAAAAAGAACAAGTACAGCGTAATTGATCTTATGCCGGATCAGAAAAATGTTAAAAATATGGGGGCTTCAATGCGGCTGGGTTCCTATCCCTGCAATATACAGCCGAATACAAAGGTAATGAAAGCTTATAAAGTTGGTTTCATTTCCGAGAGACACAGGCACCGGTATGAAGTAAATAATAAATTCAGATCCAGGCTTGCAGATTGCGGAATGATATTCAGCGGACTCTCACCTGACAGGGAATTAGTTGAAATGATCGAAATCCCCGATCACCCATGGTTTGTAGGCTGCCAGTTCCATCCCGAATTAAAATCGAGAGCAACAAACGCACACCCTCTTTTCAGAGAGTTTGTGAAGGCTGCACTTGTCTATTCGGATGAAAAAACTGCAGCTTCGGAAAATGTTTAATTCTCTTCCACTAAAAATTTATATACCATAGCTCCAATGAAATCAATATCGTTGTTAACTTTTATTATTCTTTTCTCATCATTGTTATTCGGACAGTCGGAGATTGAACGGCAGATAGCTAAGGGTCTTGATGCGTGCTACAGCTTTAACTGGGATAAGGCTGAACAGACATTTAAAAGTATGATTGAGAAATATCCGGATGACCCGCGCGGTTATCATTATGAATCAAGTATATACCTCTGGTACTACCTCGGCGGGAAAGATAAAAATGATCTGGATACATTCGAAGTATATTCGGATGAGGCGATTGAAAAGGGAGATGCGATACTTAATAAAAATGATCAAAATGAAATGGCTTTGTATGTGCTGGGAGCAAATTACAGTTACAGGGCAATCGCATTCGGTAAAGCGGGGAACTACCTGGATGCCGCCTGGGCAACAAAAAAATCCGAATCATTTCTTTCACAGCTGCTTGAAATAAATCCCAAACGGATGGATGCGTATCTTGGATTGGGCTTATACAATTTTGCCGTTGCCCAGATTCCTTCTGCTTTCAAGTGGGCACTTAACCTTGTGGGAATAAGCGGTAATAAGGATTTAGGCGTTAAATATATTGAAATTGCTGCTGAAAACGGAAATTTTGCGAAAGTAGAAGCCCAGTATTACCTCGCCCAGATTGAAATGGATTTTCTTATAGATTATGAATCTTCTGCAGCATTATTAAAGAAACTGGTTAAACGGTATCCTCAGAATCTTCTTTTTAATTATTCATATGCAGTTCTTCTGATGAAGCAGAGGAAACTGACTGAAGCGAATAGATTCCTCGATAAAGTTATTAAAGCAGATAATCATCAGTTTAATCAAATCATTTCATTTTCATATTTCCTGAAGGGGGATATAAATTTCAGAAATAATAAACTCGATTCCGCTAAAACCTACTACCTTCATTTTCTGGAGAACGCAGAAGATAATGACTATACTGGTATTGCGGCTTACAGAATGGGAATCTGCTTAGAAGTTGACGGGAATAGGGAAGAGGCGGTTAAGTATTTTGAGAAAGCTCAGAATGGAAACATGGACCTTGATGATGATATATATGCAAAGAGAAAAGGTGAACTCTATGAAAAAAGAACCCTCTCGCCGGTGGAACTGAGCCTTATTTATATTTCAAATATGGTCGAAGCTGGAAAATATAAGGCAGCCTATGATTCTGTCAATTCAGTTGTTCCCATAATACATTCGGAAAAATTGAAGGCAGAGGCTCTGCTTTATAAGAGCGAGGCAGCATATTATATGGGGAATTTCCAGGAATCGATTGATCTTGCAGACCAGGCAATCAGCCTGGATTCTTCGAATGAAAAATGGGTTATTCCATTTTCTTATTATTACCTTGCCAGGGCAAATAAAAAGCTCGGCAACCAGGAAGAAGTTAAGCAGTTTGCTGAAAAAGCAGATGAAGCAAATAATTACGATTATCAGAATAAGTTGAAGAATCTGCTTTACCCGCTGCAGGAAGATACGCTGAAAAATTAATGCCCCTGCTAATCTCCTGAATTTCATTGCGTACCAGTCAATATTGATTGACAATCTTTCACTATTTCGGTAATTTTCGCTAATATTAATTAAGCAATTGATTTGAATTTAGCTGTTTTTGTTTCGGGAAGAGGATCGAATCTTCTGTCCATTTTACAGTCCCGGGAATTAGCAGACCTGATCGAAGTAAAAGCTGTAATTAGCAATAAGATTGAGTGCGGCGCTTTCGAAATTGCAAAGAGTTATTCCGTCCCGACCTATAGCCTTGGCGATAAAGACGGATTAATAAGTTACAAAGACCTATCTACTTTTTTATCTCAGCTTAATATCGATCTGATTGTCCTGGCCGGTTTCTTAAAACTGGTACCGGATGAAGTAGTGAAGAATTTCAAAGGAAAAATCATAAATATTCATCCTGCTCTTCTTCCATCTTTCGGTGGAAAAGGAATGTATGGTATGAATGTACATAAGGCTGTTTATGACTCGTCCGCGAAAGTCTCAGGAGCATCCGTACATTTTGTCGACGAATCTTACGATACAGGTACAATAATTGCTCAGGAATGCGTAGACATAAGGGACGTTAGATCACCGGAAGAAATTGCCGAAAGAGTTCTAAGAGTTGAACACAGGATCTTGCCATCGGTGATAAAAATGATAGCTGAGAATAAAGTCAGGACAGTAAATAATCGCATAGAAGTCTCTGAATAATAACCGGAAGAACAATTTTGAAGAAATTAGCATTAATAAGTGTTTCCGATAAAAGCGGAGTTGTAGATTTTGCAAAACAACTGGTAAAATTGGAATATGGAATCATAGCTACTGGTAATACTGCAAAGAAACTGGCTGCAGAGAATATTGAAGTCACAGAAATAAGCACGATTACCGGTTTCCCGGAAATATTTGACGGAAGGGTCAAAACACTTCACCCCAGGATTTTCGGCGGAATTCTTATGAGAAGGGATAATTCCAAAGATATAAAACAGGCTGAAGAGAACGGGATTCACAAGGTGGATATCGTCTGTGTTAATCTTTACCCGTTTGTACAGACTGCATCAAATCCTGATTCAACACTCGATGAAATTATCGAAAACATTGATATAGGCGGCCCGAGTCTTATCAGAGCCGCTGCAAAGAATTATAAGTATGTCTCAGTACTTACAAATCCCGGGCAGTATAACTCTTTCCTTGATGAATTAAAAAAGGGAGAAGTAAGCAATAATACACGGCTCAAATTATCGATTGAAGCTTTCTCTCATACTGCTTTTTATGATACCCACATCTCCAATTATCTTGAAGACCGCTTTTCTCTGCCCCACTCTCATATAAGGGTGAATTTCAAGAGAGAAAAAGATCTGAGGTACGGTGAAAATCCGCATCAGACAGCAGCTATCTATGGTGATTTTTACAAATACTTTGATGTATTGCATGGCAAAGAGCTTTCGTACAATAATATACTTGATCTGCTGGCTGCGGCTGAACTTGCGGAAGATCTGGGAGAAAAAACCTGCGTAATAATAAAACATCAGAATCCTGCAGGTGCTGCAAAAGGCAAAGATGCCTATGAAGCTTATATCAAGGCCCTCAGGTGCGACCCTGTTTCAGCTTTTGGCGGAATAGTTGTATTTACCGAAGAAGTTGATTCAGTTTTAGCACAGAAACTAAATGAAATTTTCCTTGAGATAGTATGCGCACCTTCTTATACTGAAGAAGCAATGGCGATTCTGAGGAAGAAAAGAGACAGGAGGCTATTAAAGCAGCTTAAATCAGTCAGGGAAGAAAAGGTCAACTTTAAAAACATCCCTGGCGGCGTAATAGCCCAGGATGCTGACAGAGCGACTCTGGATGAGGAAAAGCTTGAAGTTATTACGGAGAAAAAGCCCGGTGATAAAGAAATGAATGATCTTCGTTTTGCATGGATTGTATCCAAACACACGAGGTCGAACGCTATCGTATTTGTGAAGAACAGTGCAACACTTGCTGTAGGGGCAGGACAAATGTCGAGACTTGATTCAGCAAAGATAGCTTCCGTAAAAGCACAGGAACATGGACTTGATCTGACAGGATCAGTTGCTGCTTCCGATGCATATTTCCCCTTTGCCGATACGCTCCTCGAAATAATTAAATACGGCGCTACCTCGGTTATTCAGCCGGGAGGATCTGTAAGAGACAGTGAAGTTATAGAAGCAGCTAATCAAAATAATATTTCAATGGTTTTTACCGGAATCAGACACTTTAAACATTAAAGAGGCAGAATGGGTCTATTTGATTTTTTCTCAGCAGATATTGCCATAGATTTAGGCACTGCGAACACCCTGATCTACGTGAAGAACAAGGGTATAGTTCTTAATGAACCTTCTATCGTTGCTTTTGACAAGAACACGAAGCGAATTATTGCCCTTGGTAATAAAGCTAAAGAGATGCAGGGAAGGGAGCATAAGGAGATCCGTGTTACACGTCCTATGCGGGATGGAGTGATAGCCGATTTCGAAATTGCCGAAGGTATGATCAGAGCTTTTATTAAAAGAGTTAGAGCCGGTGCATTTTCCGCCAGAAGAGTAGTGGTTGCTGTTCCGAGCGGCGTAACCGAAGTTGAAAAACGGGCGGTCAGAGACAGTGCCGAACACGCAGGCGCAAAAGAAGTTCACCTCATTGCTGAACCAATGGCTGCTGCCATCGGCATCGGACTCGATGTTGAAGCACCTGTCGGAAATATGATCATCGATATCGGCGGCGGCACAACGGAAATTGCAGTAATAGCATTATCCGGAATTGTTAATGAAGAATCCATAAGGATCGCGGGAGATGAAATGAATTACGCGATAATGCAGTACTTCAAAAAAAATCATAATATCCTTATCGGGGAAAGAACTGCTGAAGCAATAAAGTGTGAAGTGGGCTCTGCTGTTCCTCTAAAAGAAGAAATTACCATACAGGTCAAAGGAAGAGACCTGGTCGGCGGAATCCCGAAAACAACTGAAGTAAGTTCAGTTGAAATAAGGGAAGCCTTGAACGAAGCAGTTGTACAGATCGTTGATGCCGTAAGACAATCACTTGAAAGAACCCCTCCGGAACTCTCTGCAGATATACTCGACCGGGGAGTAATGATAACCGGGGGAGGCGCGCTGCTGAAAGGACTTGATGAACGCATAAGAATGGAAACAAACCTTCCGGTTCACGTTGCCGAAGATCCCCTGACAGCTGTTGTGCGCGGGGCAGGGAAAGTTATAGATAATTTAAATCATTATTCCAAAGTTTTAATTCGTAACCGCAGATACTGATGTTTAGATTTATTTCTAAATTATGGGAAAATTTTAAAGAGTATATAATCCTTGTTATCCTTCTGACTTTCAGTCTTTTTACCCTTTCACAAAATCAGAATTCCAAAGTCCGCCAGGTCAGGGCTGTTGCTTTCGGCAGTTTTGCCGCAGTGACTTCGGTGGTCAGCGATGTTATAAATATTTCAAGATACAAAAAAGAAAACGAGAGATTGAGAGAAGTTAATGCTGAACTTATGCTGCAGGTGAACAGGTTAAGAGAGTATGGAATAGTAAATCATGAATTAAAAAATCTGCTGGGATTTAAGGACACTATAAATTATCCTTTGATCCCTGCTTCAGTCGTTTCAAAACTTTCTACAAAATCCCAGGGAAGCGTAACAATAAATGTAGGTCTAAAGGATAGTGTTAAAGCAGGTATGCCGGTAATAAATGATAAAGGAATTGTTGGTGTTATAACTTCTGTTTCACACGATTATTCAATAGCAAGAACACTTCAGAATATTGATCTTAAACTTACTGTTAAAGATGAACGAAGCAGGATTGACGGCATAATGAAATGGAACGGAAAGGACCTGGTAATTGTGGATGTTCCTAAGACATATGATATCGAACCGGGCGACCGGATTGTTACATCTGAAATCAGTTCAATAGTTTCGGTACCCGTACCTGTCGGTGTTGTGATCGGACTGAGTAAGGTTGAAACAGGAATATTTAACGAGGCGAAAATAAAACCATTTGTGGATTTCGGCAGTGTGGAAAATGTTTTTGTAGTGGGGATCGTTGAAAGCAAGCAAAAAAACAATCTCGAATTAAATTTTTACAATCGTAAATAATGCGGTCTCATTACATAATTTCAATTCTCCTGTTTTTTCCTCTGCTGGTAATTCAGACCACAGTTATACCCCTTGTCGCAGTCAACGGCGTTATACCTGATCTTATTTTAATTCTCCTTGTTTTTTATGCGGTGCGCTACGGTCAGGTTTACGGCACGGTGCTGGGATTTGTTTATGGTTTTCTTTTTGACCTGATTACCGGTAGTTTACTGGGTAGTGCAATGCTCTCTAAAACCATTGCCGGGTTTATTGCAGGTTATTTTTCAAATGAAAATAAAAGAGAGGCCTATCTTAAATCCTACGTTTTCTCTCTGATAGTACTTCTCTGCACACTTGTTGATACACTGGTTTATTCATTTTTCTCAACGATTGATTTAAGCAAGAGTATTCTTGCTTTATTTTTTGAACAGGCAATGCTTCCGGCACTTTATACAGCAGTGATCAGTATAATCGTTTCAATATTTTATCCTAAGAGGAGTTTGAGTTAGTTGAGAACTTCCGGTTTTGGGTCTATCCAGAGGAAATCAATTATTTTCTTCATAATTGCAGGGTCCTTTGCTCTGCTTGCGTTTCGCTTATTCCAGATGCAGATAATAAATCATGAAGAGTATGATGAGAAATCTGCAAGCAATAGTATTAAGGCAATCGAGCAGACTCCTTTACGTGGAGTTTTCCTCGATAGGAACGGCGAAGTGATAGTAAGTAATATTCCCGCCTACACCCTTAGAATTATCCCTGCGGAATACGACAGGAAGCTTAACCGGATATTGGAAAATGTGCTTGATGTCGATTCCGGATATATAAATAAGATACTATTTAATAACAGAATATATTCAAAGTATATTCCTGTAAGGATCAAGAGAGGTATTGATTTTAAAACCGTTTCCTGGCTCGAAGAGAATTCTGAATTTTTGCCGGGTGTTGATTATATAGTCGAAATGCAGCGCGGTTATCCCGATGGGGTAATGGGATCGCATATGTTCGGCTATACAAAAGAAATTTCTCCTGAACAGCTTCAAAAAGAAAACGAATATTATGAACCCGGTGATTATGTCGGCAATAACGGCATTGAGAAGGCTTATGAGAAGTATCTGAGGGGTGAGAAGGGATATAATTATATCCTTGTCGATTCCAGGCGTAAAGAAATCGGAAGGTTTAAGAACGGCGATGCAGATCTGGCATCGGTTAAGGGAGATGATCTTGTGCTCGGGATTGATGCAGATGTACAGAGAGCCGGAGAGGAAGCATTTAAGGGATACCGGGGCGCATTCGTTGCTATAGAACCCAAAACAGGTGAAGTCATCGGTCTTGGTAGTTTTCCTGACTATGACTTAAATGAATTTTCATATGTAACCTCCAGGGAATTCTTAAATAAACTTTATACCGACCCGGACAAGCCGTTGTTTAACCGCGCAACTATGTCGATGAAACCCCCTGGATCAACTTTTAAGATTATGGAAGCTATAGCCGCTCTTGACCTTGGAGTGATCAATACAAGTTATACTTACTACTGCGGAGGCGGATTTACCTACGGAAGGTACTTTAAGTGTGATGGTGTGCATGGCTCTATGAATGTTATCCACGCTATCGAAAAATCCTGCAATACTTTTTTCTATAACCTGATTTATAAAATCGGGATTGATAACTGGCATAATTATGCTCTGAAATTCGGTTTCGCTCAAAAAACCGGAATAGACATTGGCGAGGAATCCAAAGGTTTTATCCCCAGCGCCAAATATTATGAAAAAATTTATGGACCTAACTGGCCCAGAAGTATAATGGCTAGCCTGGGTATAGGACAGGGAGAAGTCAGCATCACTCCTATACAGCTTGCGAAATATGTTTCTCTTATTGCCAATGACGGGGTAACATACACACCGCATATAGTGAAGGGATATCTTGATAATAAAACAAAAGATTTTATTCCTTTTAAGTTTGAGAAAATTGATATTGGTGTAGATAAGAAAGTTTTCGATATAGTTAAGGAGGGAATGTTTCTTGTGGTAAATGGTTCGGGAACAGCCGGAAGAATAAGGTCAAAGGATATAGAGATAGCAGGAAAAACAGGTACTGCTCAGAATCCCCACGGTAAGGACCATGCTTTATTTATCGGCTTTGCTCCTTTTGATAATCCGCAGATTGCCGTTGCTGTAGTTGTTGAGAATGTCGGTTTTGGAGCAACATATGCGGCTCCCATTGCAAAAAAACTTATTGAAGCTTACCTATTGAAAGATAAAACGAAGAAAGATGAACAGAATAAATATGAACAAAAGTTGCATCAGAATATTATAGGGGCTTCACTTGCGAATTGATTATAAACTACAGGATAAATTTGATCTTGGAATATTTATTCCATGCCTGCTGCTTTTCGGGATAGGTCTTGCTGCTATTTATAGTTCCACAGTCCATCATCCTACTGCTTCAGGAAATTTCGACAGACAATTGATCTGGGGAATTGCTGCATTTATTGTGTTCTTTATAACTTATTCAATACCTATCAGCTCATTCAGATTGATGGCTGTACCGTTGTATCTCCTGTCGCTTGGACTCCTTATGGCGGTTCTGGTAATGGGAAGACAGATTTCGGGAGCTAAAAGCTGGCTTGACCTTGGAAGTGTTGGGTTCCAGCCTTCTGAAATGGCAAAGATAGGAACCATACTCGTTGTTGCATCTTTTCTTAGCCGGAATAATACTAATATTGAATCTTTCAAAGATATTGTCATTACACTTATAATAGGACTGGTCCCGGTAGGGCTTATTCTTCTTGAACCCGACATGGGGACAGCACTCGTTTTTATAGGAGTAATTATAACTATGATTTTCTGGAAAGGCATCAGCCTTTTTGGTTTATTCATTGTGCTGAGTCCCGGCTTTGTTGCTCTTTCATCTCTCTTCGGAATTTACTATTTCGTTGCATCTCTGGTTATTATATCTGTTGCGTTGTTTGTTTTCAAAAAAGATATTTTCTTCAGCGGTTCAATTTTCGCACTAAATCTCGGCGCAGGATTTTTTGCCGATTATGTTTATAATGTTTTAAGTCCCCATCAGCAGAACAGGATCAAATCATTTATCGATCCGATGGCAGATCCTCTCGGAGCGGGTTATAATGCCATCCAGGCAAGAGTTGCTATTGGTTCGGGCGGGTTCTGGGGCAAAGGATTCCTTGCAGGAAATCAGACACAGCTTCAGTTTATTCCCGAGCAATGGACTGACTTTATCTATTGCGTTATTGGTGAAGAACTCGGGTTCATCGGCAGCTTTATTACCCTTATACTTTTCCTGGTTTTATTCCTGAAAATCCTTAAGGTTGCTTCTTCATCGAAAGATGAGTTTTTAAGCCTTGTAAGTATTGGTATCCTGGCAGTTTATTTTGTGCACCTGATGGTGAATATAGGGATGACTGTTGGTATAATGCCCGTTATCGGGATCCCTCTGCCTTTTGTGAGCTACGGGGGGAGTTCACTTATGGTTAATATGTTTATGCTGGGGATTGTTGCTAATGTTTACCGTACACGTAAAAATTATACCTGATTCGGAGGAGTATTGATATTATCAGATAAACAGATACTGGAAGAAATAAAGAATAATAATATAGTTATTGAGCCCTTCAGCAGGGAAAATCTCGGAAGCAACAGCTATGATGTCCACCTTGGGAAGTGGCTGGCAGTTTATGAAAGTGAGATCCTTGATGCTAAGCTGCACAATAAGATCAGGAGATTTGAAATACCCGGAGATGGATTTATCCTCCTGCCGTCCAGGCTTTACCTTGGCGTTACGGAAGAATATACTGAGACAAGAAAATATGTCCCTTTTGTTGAAGGGAAATCGAGTGTAGGCCGGCTTGGGATCGACATCCATTCAACAGCAGGTAAGGGTGATGCCGGTTTCTGTAATACATGGACTCTGGAAATATCGGTAAAGCAGCCGGTCAGGATTTATGCAGGGATGCCTGTTGGTCAGATTATATATTTTAAGATGGAGGGAGAAGTGGAAATCCCATATAATCTAAAGAAGAGTGCAAAGTATAATGAAAGGACAGAATTTCCAGTTGAATCAATGATGTTCAAAAACTTTAAATAATATGAATGCACCTGAAAAGCTTGGGAAGAAAAATTCAGAAGGCC
This sequence comes from uncultured Ignavibacteria bacterium, assembly GCA_963811905.1. Lineage (GTDB taxonomy): Bacteria > Bacteroidota > Ignavibacteria > Ignavibacteriales > Ignavibacteriaceae > DATFVA01. The sequence continues at coordinate 618,709 of CAWETK010000018.1, read as the reverse complement.
TATTTATCTGTGTAGGTCTTGATACAGATATTAATAAAATTCCTGTACATCTTAAAAATTCCCCGGATCCTGTTTTCGAGTTTAACCGGCAGGTTATCGAAAAAACTGCAGGTGCTGCCGCAGCATATAAGCTGAATTTTGCTTTCTATGAAAACTCAGGAGCTGAAGGATTTGAAATATTAAAAAAAACAATAGATCTGATTCCCGATGATGTTTTAATAATCGGTGATGCCAAGAGGGGCGACATAGGGAACACTGCAAAAATGTACGCGGATTCGATTTTCAATTATTTTCAGTGCGATGCTTCCACTATCAATCCTTATATGGGAGAAGACTCGGTGCAGCCATTTCTGCAGTTTGAGAATAAATTAAATTTTATCCTTGCACTTACCTCTAATCCGGGTGCTGATAACTTTGAGAAATTAAAACTCCAAAATGGAGATTTCCTGTACCAGCAGGTTATAGTAAAAGTTAATGATTGGAACAAAAATAATAATTGCGGAATAGTCTTCGGGGCAACTCAGATTGATGAGTTAAAAAATAATCTGGAACTGATTAATGAACTGCCCGTTCTTCTGCCCGGTGTTGGTGCACAGGGAGGGAGTCTGGAAGAGGTTGTCAAATCTTTTAAGGAGGCAGGGAGATTAAATTTCCTTATAAATGTCAGCCGGGGAATTATATATAAGAGCAAGAATAAAGATTTTGCAGAGGTTTCTGCTGAAGAATTAAACACACTGAATACAAAAGTTAAAAAAGAACTGGATATGTGAAGAAATTCCTATTCGCAATTTTACTATTAATTTTAATATTAGTATGTTTTCTAAACATTAAACAATCCTCTTGGATAAAAGAGGGAGAGATGCAGGAATCTGCTGTTAAACAGCCTCCGGAAGGCAAAGTTGGGGAGTCCGGGAAACTCGATTATCAAACTCCCGATATTTATGAAGTCAGTTCTTTAAAGGTTGATTCAAGACTGCCTGAACTGACAATTATATCCGCTAAAGATACAATCTTTACTGATTCCTCTAAAGTGGAGGTAACTGTCAAAATTCCCCAAAAGATTTCCGGTGCCGATATTTTCCTTTTTAATAATGGAAAAAAGAAAGATATGTTTTACCAGGTAAGCTCAGGGGAATACTCCTTCAGGAATGTATTCCTGGATGATTCAGTTAACAACCTGGTCTTTTTATACCGTCTGGGGAGCAGGAGATCCCTACCCGCGAATCTCGTGGTCATTAAAGAATCTGGCAGGTAGAGTATGAAACAAGACAAAGTGCTGGAAAAATTCCTTTATGAAATCTGGAAGAGACAGGATTTCGTAAAAGAACTGGAAACTTCCGACGGGCAGCTGGTTAAGATAGTTGATCCCGGAACAGAAAATAAAGAAACCGGCGGACCCGACTTTAAACATGCAAAAATCCAGATAGGGAATCTCACCTTCTCAGGTGATATTGAAATCGATGGGGTGCATTCCGACTGGAAAGCCCACGGACATCATCTGAATAAAAAATACAACAGTGTTATACTTCATATAGTTTTTAATAATTCACACCGGGATTCATATGTTTTTACGCAGGACGGCAGGAAAGTGCAGTCATTCTCCCTTGAACCATTTCTTAAGAGTAACCTGCGGGAAAAAATTCAACAGGCTATACTGACTGAAAGATCCGGCCGGATAAACAAAATGCCATGTGCCGAAGTTAATAATGAGATCCCGGAAAAAGAAAAACTTGATTTTATTTATGAACTGGGACTCGGCAGATTCAAGCAAAAATGTGAGAAGGTTCTCAGCAGACTTAAAGAGCTTGCTTACCTCAAAGAAATAAATCTGAAAGAACCGGTAGTTCGTTACGAACCTGACGAAAATTTTTATAAGAAAGAATTCAAACCTGAGGATTTCGGCGATACCGGGTTATGGGAACAGATGATTTATGAATCTATGTTTGAAGCCCTGGGGTTTTCAAAAAATAAAGATATTATGCACAGGCTTGCCTCAAGCGTCGACCTGAATTTTCTTAAAAAGTTCGCGAAGGATGAAGATTTCCTGCTGAAATTAGAATCAATATTTTTCAGTATAAGCGGCTTGCTTCCTGCTTCTGATAAAATTCCCGATGAGGAAACTTCAGAATACGTGAGGCACCTGGTAGAGTTGTGGTCGGTGAATAAAAATGATTATGATGGTAGAATATTCCATTCAACCCAGTGGAATTTTGCAAAACTAAGACCATATAATTTCCCCACTGTAAGGATAGCCGGAGGAGTCAGGCTTCTGTGCCAGGTCATCAGAGGAAATATGATCCACGCAATCATAAAGGATTTTGAAAATTATACTAACAATAAGCAAATTATCAGTTCACTTAGGAGTCAGCTGATAGTAAAAGGGGACGGCTTCTGGCATAACCATTATACATTTGATCAGGAAGCGAATATTAAGATTAATTACTTTGTCGGCGTCTCACGGGCAGATGAAATAATTATTAACGTTATACTCCCGGTATTTTCGGTCTACTTCGACCTGTTCAATAGAAAGGATCTTGTCTCAAGGGTCCAGAAGGTGTACCTGAACTATTATCAGCAAAGTGAGAACAGCCTCGTCTTTGAAGTGGCAGACACTCTCAATCTGAATGATGCCTGGAAAAGGAGTGTGCTTTACCAGGGAATGATTGACTTATTCAGAAATTTCTGTAGTAAAGATAACTGCCTGGAATGCAGCATCGGCAAGAAAGTTTTCAGCTAAAGCTCAAACCTGCCTGAGGCCAGCCAAGCCTGCCTGAGGTATGCTTGAACTTAAACTTGAACCTGCTTGTCAGCAGGCAGGTTCAAACTCAATTATTACCGGTCAACTTCTGTATATCATCCCTTAACTTTGCGGCTCTCTCATACTCCTCGGTTTCAATAGCTTTCCGAAGTTTATCCTGGAGTGCGGCAAGTTGGGCTTCCTTAGTCTTCGGCACTTCCTCCTGTTCCTGGGGTTCACTTTTCTTTTCTTCCCCTTCAGACTCTTCAGAAGGAATAAAAGCAGCAGCTTCCATGACCAGCTCAGCAACATAGATAGGGGAGCGAGCCCTTACAGCAAGAGCAATTGCGTCGCTTGGTCTTGCATCTATTTCATTGGTAAGACCGGAAACCTCTAGCACAATCTTCGCGTAAAAAGTATTTTCTCTCAGTTCATCTATAATTATTTCAATGATAGAGGCCCCGAGATTATCAATCATATGTTTCAGAAGATCATGAGTTAAAGGGCGGGGGGGTTTTATTCCTTCTATTTCAAGAGCGATTGCCTGAGCTTCAAATGCGCCGATAATTATAGGCAGTCTCCTGTTTGCACCAACCTCACGCAGCAGTATAGCATAAGCCCCGCCTGTCGACGGACTTGACGACAATCCTAATATTTCACATTGTACCTTTTGCACTTTATCTCCTAATACCTATGATTTTATTTTTTTGATCTCCTCGGTTAATACAGGCAGAATCTCAAATACGTCTCCGGCTATACCATAATCAGCAATATTAAATATCGGGGCATCTTTGTCTTTATTTATTGCTACAATATATTTTGAAGAACTCATTCCTGCAAGATGCTGAATTGCCCCGGAAATTCCGCAGGCTACGTACAATGAAGGAGAAACAGTCTTACCGGTCTGACCAACCTGCTCCCGATGGTCTCTCCAGCCGGCATCTACTACTGCCCTTGAAGCCCCGACAGCAGCTCCGAGGACATCAGCCAGCTCCTCAACCAGGTGGAAATTTTCCGGTGCTTTAAGTCCTCTTCCGCCTGATACAATTATATCAGCTTCCGCAACATCAAGTTTACCTTCCGATTTCTTAATGTCTGTGACTCGTGTCCTTAGATCGGGATTATCAACATTTTTGGTCACAATATTTGCAGACGCATTTTCATCCCTAACCTCTGCTTTAAATACATTCGGTCTTAACACCAGGATTTTAACTTCACTTTTAAGTTTAACCTCAATTAATGCTTTACCTGCATATACAGGTCTTGTGGCAATGACTTCTCCGGCAGACGCATCCAGGCTTATACAATCCATAAGACATCCGGCATTAAGTCTGCCGCTGATATGCGGTGCAAGATCTTTGCCCAGTGCAGTCCCGGCTATCACCAAGTATGCAGCGCCTGTTTCACGCGCATAGTCGCAGATTATTTTAGTATATGCCGAAGTAGAATAGCTGCTTAGCTGATCACTCTTAAAGTGGGTGATCTGTGCTATTCCGTATTTTCCTGCTTCAGATATATTCTCAATGTCATTCCCGATCACAACAGCCTCTGCCTCAAGGTTAAGATCCCCCGCAAGTTTGACCGCAGTGCTTACAGCTTCAAATGCAGATCGCTTTAATTTATTATCTCTTTGTTCAAGAATTGCTAAAATTTTATTTGCCATTTTATTATAACTCCTATATGACTTTTGCTTCTTCTCTTAATAACCTGACTAATTCAGGCACCGCTGATTTATCTGTCCCGAGAATCCTGCCCGGCTGTTTTTCCGGGGGCTTTTTCATACTGATGACCTCGGCAAATTGTTCTGCCGATGCTGCGGGTTTTTCCTCAATCGTCTTTTTCTTCGAGGCCATTATACCTTTAAGAGAAGCATACCTTGGCTCGTTCAAACCTTTCTGAGCTCCGATAATAACAGGCAATTCAGTTTCAACAACTTCTTTGCCTCCTTCGATCTCTCTTTCAGCGGTAACTTTAGTCCCGTCAATACTAAGGGATACTACAACAGTTATACAGGAAAATCCAAGGAATTCTGCAGTAAGCTGAGGAACAGCTGAATTATCATAATCGACAGACTGTTTACCGCAGAAAACCAGTTCAAAACTCTGAGATTTAATTTCATCTGCAAGTGCTTTTGCAACACCAAAAGAATCGCGCCGGGTTTCATCTTTTAATAGAATTCCCTTGTCTACACCCATTGCGAGTGCCTTTCTGATAGTCTCTTTACTTGCATCAGTGCCTACGCTGATAGCAGTAACTTCAGAATCTCCTCCAAACTTTTCTTTCATTTTTAAAGCTTCTTCAATCGCAAATTCATCGTATGGATTAACTATGTAGGTGACACCCGAAGGATCTATTGTCTTTTGATCTGCTCCCACTTTAACTTTTGTAGCAGTGTCCGGTACATGACTCACGCATACTGCTATTTTCATTTAACCTCCATTATTAAAGTTATTTTAGATCAAAAAATATAAACATACCCTCCTATAAAATCAAACTAAGAAAGTAACAGGAATCAACTGACAGTACTCTCCAAAATACAGCCGGAATAAGTTTTAGAAAATATTTAATAGAATTTCATACCAATATTCCTGAACACCGGAAAACCAAACAAGGACGCCTGGAGTTATCTGAGCTGTCCTTATTATAACGGGTTTAAGGTTATATTAGTGCGTAATTAAGACGTATGTGGAACGTATCTGGAACGTAAGTGAGACGTATGTGAGACGTATGTGAGATGCAGATAGCCCGTATATGCCCTGGTATAGGCCAAATAAGATAAAATACTGATTCATAAGAATCTTATTTTATAGAAGGTCAATTAAATATGCAGTGCCTGTATATTCTTTGTTAAAAATTTCATTTAATTTTGATTATTTATTTGATAATTTTGTGTTATGGAACTTCAGCCGGATAAACAGACAAGAATAGATATACTTGACGAAGAGGAAGTAAGTGTCGGTATTTCCAGTAAGGTAGTCCTTTACAACGACGACTGGCACACTTTCGATGATGTAATTTATCAGCTGATAAAAGCAGTAGGCTGCAGTTATGAGAAAGCAAGGGGTTACGCATTTGAGGTCCACGTAAAAGGAAAATGTGTTGTATACACCGGTGATATGAAAGAATGTCTTAAAGTATCCTCGGTACTTGAGGAAATTGCCTTAAATACCCAGATTATCACCTGATATCACCTGGGGTACACAGCGAATTTCATTGTAAAAACCTGCGTTTATCCATATATTCCACTTCTAATTTTTAATAAGAAAGGATACGATGAGTAGTCAGAGAGATGACATAAGGAATATTGCGATTATTGCGCACGTAGATCACGGAAAAACTACATTAGTGGATCACCTCTTAAAACAGACCGGCGCCTTTCGTCTAAACCAGCAGGTTGAAAAAAGAGTAATGGATTCCAATGCTCTCGAAAAAGAAAGAGGCATTACTATTCTGGCCAAAAATCTCAGTATTCATTACAAGAACCATAAAATTAATATTATTGATACTCCGGGACACGCAGATTTCGGGGGGGAAGTTGAACGTACACTCAAAATGGTCGATGGTGTTCTCCTCCTTGTTGATGCAGCAGAAGGACCATTGCCCCAGACAAAATTTGTATTAAAGAAGTCGCTTGATCTTGGTTTAAAACCTATCGTTGTAATAAATAAAATCGACAGAAAAGATGCCCGGCCGAATGATGTTCTGAATGAGGTATTCGACTTATTCGTAACCCTGGGTGCATCCGATGATCAGCTGGATTTCCCCTATATATATACTATTGCCAAGCAGGGAATTGCAAAGATTAATCTTGAAGATCAAAGCGAAAACCTGCTGCCGCTTCTTGATGTAATAATTGAAAAAGTGCCTAAGCCATTTGCCGACCTTGAAGCTCCTTTCCAGATGCTTATATCTGCGATAGATTATAATGACTACCTTGGCAGAATCGGGATCGGAAGAATTCATAAAGGCGTGCTTAAGGCAGGCGATACAATGGTTCATATTACTAAAGAAGGGGACAAAAGCGAATCAAGGATTACCAAATTATACTCTTTCGAAAGCATAAAGCGCGTTGAAACTGATCAGCTGACCTCCGGAGATATAGGCGGTATAGCCGGTCTGGAAGACGTTGATATAGGGGATACAATCGCAAGTCCCAAACACCCTGAACCGCTTCCTTTCGCAGCAATTGATGAACCGACCATAACTATGAACTTTATGGTGAATAATTCTCCCTTTGCAGGACAGGAAGGGAAATATGTTACTACAAGAAATATAAGCGAAAGATTGTCGAAAGAGTTAAAATCGAATGTAAGTCTCCGTGTGGAGATGACCGATTCCCCTGATATATTTAAAGTCAGCGGCAGGGGGGAGCTGCATTTATCCATACTTATTGAGAATATGAGAAGAGAAAATTATGAGCTCCAGGTGACACGGCCGGAGGTGATACTGAAGAAGATTGCTGATGTAGTATCTGAACCAATGGAGCACGTTATTATAGATGTTCCTGAGGAGTTTGTAGGGATAGTAATTGAGAAGCTCGGCAAGCGCAAAGCTGAAATGAAAAATATGCTGACATTTAATGAAAATACCAGAGTCGAGTTTGTTATTCCTTCAAGAGGATTAATCGGCTACCGGTCTGAATTTATGACCGATACAAAAGGAACCGGGATACTGCATCATAACTTTCAGGGTTATGAACCTTATAAAGGAGATATTGTACACAGACAGCGGGGTGCGCTGGCTGCAATGGAAGCAGGTACTGCATCTGCCTATGCAATGTTTAAACTGCAGGAAAGATCGGTATTCTTTATAGAACCCGGAACAAGAGTCTATGAAGGAATGGTTGTGGGTGAGAACTCAAGAAATAACGATATGCATGTAAACGTAACAAAAACCAAACAGCTTTCTAATATGCGGGCATCAGGTGCTGATGAAGCTATAAGACTTGAACCGCCTACAATCCTTACACTGGAGCAGGCTATTGAATGGATTACCGATGATGAATATGTTGAAGTCACTCCTAAGAATATCCGGATAAGGAAAAGATTCCTTACGGACATGGATAGAAAGAATGCAAGGCTTGCTGAAAAAAGAGCAGCTGAAGCAGAAACAGTTTAAGAAATACAATTGAGACGCCATACGGCGTCTTTTTTATTTGAAACAAAACTTAAAAAAGGAGAATCTTTATGGCAGAATCAGCGATTAAAGATCTGAAACCGGAATTATTATGGAAAAGATTTTATGAAATAACAAGGGTTCCGCGTCCTTCTAAAAAGGAAGGAAAGATCCGTGATCATATGAAAGCATTTTTGAAGGAACAAAATGTAGCATTCCAGGAAGATAAGGTAGGAAATATTTTAGCAAAAATTCCTGCAACTCCTGGGAATGAAAAAGCTCCTACCGTTGTTCTGCAGGGGCATGTTGATATGGTCTGTGAAAAGAATAAAAGCACAAAGCATGATTTTGAAAATGATCCGATAGAAATCAAGAGAGAAGACGGATGGATTACTGCTGAGGGAACTACACTCGGCAGCGATAATGGAATTGGTGTTGCTGCTGCTTTAGCCGTTATAAACGATAAAACTGTTGAACATGGACCGATTGAAATACTCCTTACTGTTGATGAAGAAACCGGTATGACAGGTGCAAACCATCTGGAACCCGGGTTTGTAACAGGAAAGATACTGCTGAATATGGATTCTGAAGAAGACGGAGCCTTTTATGTCGGATGCTCCGGCGGTGTTGATACTTTAGCATCATTCGATGTTAAAACTCAAAGTGCTCCTTCCGGTTATTCGGCTTATGAAGTAATGATTACCGGTCTTAAGGGAGGTCATTCGGGACTTGATATAATCCAGGGCAGGGCAAATGCTATTAAACTTCTTGGCCGTACCTTAAATAAATTATCAAAAGCCGGTTATCATATCAGCTCTTTATCCGGCGGAAGTCTGAGGAATGCAATACCCCGTGAAGCTGAAGCTGTTATTATGATTAAGGACGGTCAGGAGCCTGAGGTTAAAAAGACAATCAGTGATTTTGAGAAAAACCTTATTAACGAATATAAGAAGTCAGACAGCGGATTAAAGATAAACTTCAACAAGTCGGATAAAAATCCCGATAAAATTTTCACTTCTGATTTTCAGAATGAAATAATTAGTTTACTGCTCGCACTTCCACATGGTGTTATTGCAATGAGCCAGGATATTCCGGGATTGGTTGAAACTTCTACAAACCTTGCAACGATTGCTACAGACGGTGGGAAATTAAACATAAGTACCAGCCAGAGAAGTTCTGTTGAAAGTGCAAAGGATTATATTGCGGCAAGTGTAAAAGCTTCATTTATATTAGCCGGAGGTAATGTAACTGAAGGCGATGGTTACCCGGGATGGAAACCGGATATGGATTCAGCAATTCTGAAGACCTCTAAAGAAGTATTTAAGAATCTCTACAAAAAGGAACCTGAAATAAAAGCTATTCACGCGGGCCTCGAGTGCGGGCTGCTTGGAGCGAAAAATCCGGGACTGGATATGATATCTTTCGGGCCGACTATAGAGGGAGCTCATTCGCCGGATGAAAAGGTAAACATAGAAACTGTCGCGAAATTTTATGATTTACTGAAGGGAATTCTTAAAAGAGTTGCCGAACAAAAATAATACTGACTACAGTCAATTTTTAAAGGCTATCCTAATCAGATAGCCTTTTGCATTTCAAAGCTTTCCGCTGTATACTCTGAACAGATTTCACACTGGCAAAGTTCGTAAATTTCATCGTATCCGTAATCAATAGTGAGCTCTTCGCCGGGTTCGATATCCCTGTCAGCTATAAGGAATAAAGACTCTTCATCCCTATCGATTATATCACAGTTATAGCTGCAATTGTGATTAATAAATTTAATATCACTTGTCATTGCTGTATCAATGTAGTTTTCTCCATTCCAGAAAATGTAGACATTCCCGAACTCTTCTCTTCTTTCACACTCATCGCCTGAGATTGTTTCTCCTTTGATGATCATAATTTTCTGACCTTCAGGAATTTTTATAGAAGTAAAAAGCCCGGCCCCGTGTATTCCCGATTCGGTGACATAAAGAAATTTCTCAAGATATTCGCTATCTCTTTTCAAGATTAACCTTTCCTTTCATAACTAAAATAGAATGAGTCTCTGTTAAATTTATACCAGTTTCATTCTATGACGGTTGCGATAAATTTTACCAGAAACAAAGTTACAAAATTTATAATGATTATTAAAAATTAAAGTAAAACCAGGTTTGATTTATGCAATATGCTATGCACGAGAAAGTAGTTATCTTACATATATGATTATACCGGATAATAAATATGATTAAGTTCCGCTTAAAGGGCATCTGGGAATTCACCAGAGACGTCTTTGACAAATTTATTGATGATAAATGTCCGAAGCTCGGCGCAGCTCTATCATTCTATACTATATTTTCAATTGCCCCTGTCATCGTCATTTCCATTGCCGTTGCTGCATTGATATTCGGAAAAGAGGCGGCAAGGGGAGAGATAATTATGCAGATTCAGGGATTGGTAGGCTACGATGGTGCTGAGGTAATACAGACAGCGCTGAAAAATGCTCAATATTCCAGTCAGGGTTTCATCACTCTCCTGACAGGTTTTGTTGCCCTTGTTATTGGTTCCACAGTTGTTTTTGTTGAACTCCAGGATTCGCTTAATATGATATGGAAAGTAAGACCAAAACCGGGGAGAAATATGTTTAAGGGATTATTGAAAGACAGGGTTCAGTCATTTGCGATGGTAATAGGAACCGGATTTCTTCTTCTGGTGTCCCTGGTTGTCAGTGCAGTCATTTCTTCACTCAATGATTATATATCAATGAGGTTTTTCAATATCCCTAAATTCTTCCTTGATGTGTCTAATATAGTTATATCGCTTTTAATGTCCTTTTTGCTCTTCATGATGATATTCAAAGTACTTCCTGATGTTCATATAGAATGGAAGCATGTATGGGTTGGAGCACTGGTTACAGCGGTTCTATTTGTACTGGGAAAATACCTGATTGGTCTTTATATCGGGACGAGTACCCTCAGCTCTACCTACGGAGCCGCCGGATCACTCGTGATTTTTTTATTATGGATTTATTATTCGGCGCAGATACTTTTCCTGGGTGCCGAATTCACCCAGGTATATGCTATTAAATATGGTGAAGGAATCAGGCCCACCTCAAAATTCATGAAATATGACCTTGAAGGAATATTTAAAAAGGATAAAGAAAAATCAGGATAAGGTTTCATCCATCCCGGCGATTTTTACATTATTCCTGTAAACTGCTTCTGATGTAACGCTTCCGTACTCATCATATTCAGTCCATTTCCCATCCTTCTTTCCATTCGAATAATACCCGGTAGCTTTCAGTTTTCCATCAGGATAATACCAGACCCACTTGTCTGAGCTGATATCGTTCTTAAAGTAACCCTGGGATTCGAGCTGGCCGTCCGGATAATAATACTGCCATAATCCCTCATTCTTATTATCCTTAATCCGTCCGTAGATGAGAGGCTTGCCGTCCACGGAAAAAACATTAAAGTCGCCGTTCTTAATGCCTTTAACAACATCATATTCGAGGACCTGGGCGTTAATTACGTCATGGACTTTTCCTGTGAATGGCTCGTCGCTGTGAATTGCGTATATCAGTCCATCCTTCAACATAACATTTCCCGAGTTCTGGGGTTTATGACTGCAGGAGGATAAAATAAGAGCGGATGATAGAAAGATAATAGAGAGCAAAGCTGCTCTGCAACAGAGTAGTGTTTTTGTTTGCATAGTACTTTTATTTATTTATGACACACAAATAATTTCTGCTGCACCCCTCAACCAGTTTTTTGCTTACGTATAATACGAAAAAAATCTTTAAAGTAAAATACTTTTAAATACAATAATGATCCTGGAAATATATTAGCTTCTCTTTAAAGAGAAGAGAATAATCCGGTTTCTCAGTATTGAAAAATTCAGCACTGAATACTGCTGAAAAAGTTATCAATTTAATTGGTTTACTTTTTGTTGGGAGGTGACGGCCAGTGGAAGTAAATATATGATTTTCGCTGCTAAATAAGAAGTTTTTAGCATTTATTGGTATTCTAAATAAATTGTTAATATTTTACACAGTGATATAATTAAAATTGTGGGAGTCATTATGTTAAAATCATTTTTGATCATTGTCCTCTTTTCATCACTCGTTTTTTGTCAGGAAACCGAGCCCAAACACGGTTTTGTAGGAACAGCTACCTGCGGAATGTGCCACAAAACTGAAAAACAGGGAAATCAGTTTGGTATTTGGGAAAAATCTCTGCATGCCCAGGCATACAAAACCCTCCAGACTGAAAAAGCTGATAAGATCGCAAAAGAAAAGGGATTTAATACACCAGCAGTAAAAACACCTGAGTGTCTGAAATGTCATACTTCTGGTTATAATGTTGATGCTAAATTCCTGGGAAAGAAATTCAAAATTGAAGACGGTGTACAGTGCGAAACCTGCCACGGTCCTGGCGAAGACTATAAGAGCATATCCGTAATGAAGGACAAAAAAGCTGCGGAGGAAAAAGGATTAGTCATGGTTTCAGATATTCATACATTCTGCGTAAAATGTCATAATTCTGAAAGCCCGACTTTTGATAAGAATATGGACCTGGACAAGATGTGGGAGAAAATCAAACACCCGATACCCGGTGCGAAATAATCATTAATAATCTTGTTCGGAATTAATAAGACTAATCCTATGAAAAAAATATTTTTTTGCAGCATAGCCTTATCATTAATTCTAACATCAGCTTATGCACAAAATTTAAATGGCAGATTTTCATCTGCCATTTATTCTTTTGAGCGGTTCGATACCGTAAATGCATCCAGCACTTACCTGCAGGCCTATGAAATGCTGATGTTGAATTTGAATAAGGACAATTATTCATTAAGAACCTACCTTAATTTTGAAGGGGATCTTTCACAGGATCTAAAGGATTTCCCCAGAGTCAGATTTTATAACCTGTACTTTGAAGCCCGTAAGGTTCTTGATGCCTTCACCATCAAACTCGGGAGGCAGCCTATTATAAATTCTGTTGCCGGAGGATTGTTCGATGGATTAAACATCGATTATAGAAATGGTGACTATAAATTCACAGGCTACTACGGCGGAAATATTCCCGCATATCAAAAGTTTGATGTAACCGATGACTGGAGTCACGATTTCCTGGCAGGGGGTAAATTTGTTACAACTGCCCTGAAGAATTTCCGTTTGGGTCTCAGCTACATTAACAAGAATTTCAAACCCGAAGAATATACAGCTACCAGGCTTGATGCAGACCTTAACCCTATCCAGGTATTAATAAGGAATAATTCCAGTCAATACCAGTTTGCTTCGGCAGAAGCAGCATATGAGATGCCGTCAATGTTTACAGTTGATACAAGATTTGATTACGATCTTAATTTTATGCAGGCATCTAAGTTTGAATTCTACGGAACTTACGATCATCTGGAGAAATTTGATTTTAATCTCTATTATAATTACCGGGCTCCTAAGATAAGGTACAATTCAATCTTTGCAGTATTCGATTATGCTAATACGCAGGAAATGGAAGTGGGTGCTAACTATAAACTGACTAAACTGTTTTCCATAAGCGGTAAAGTTGCAGATGTTATATACACAGATGAAAATTCTCAAAGGATAACGGCCGGTCTTATTTCAAATTACGGCAGCCTGACATACCGCAAGAACCTGGGTTATGCCGGTGAGATGGATGCAGTGTCCTTATATACAGCATACACTTTCCTGGAAGGTTTATTAACTCCTTCAGTAGGAATTTCATATACAAATTATAAGCTATCAGATGATGCGGAAACTGATAACCTGACAACCATCCTGGCAGGTTTTAACATCAGACCCTACAACGCATTATCCCTTGATCTCCAGGGACAGTATTTAAATAATAAAATTTATCAGGATGATGTTCGATTTTTTGCAAAATTGAATTACTGGTTTAATACTAATTTTTAGCAGACGCATTATGAAATTAAAATATTTCTACATTTTCTTATCTATCGGGCTGATCACTGCGTTACTTTTTTCTGCGTTCTCATCGGGACCTGAGCAGGAGGGTAAGCGTCATGATAAGCTGATTAAGTTTTCACATAAATTCCATAGTGAGCTCGCAGACTGCAGTACCTGTCATTCCAAAGTTGATTCCAGTACGACAATAAAAGATAATCTGATACCGACCATGAATGACTGTGCACAATGCCACGATGTTGAAGATTCCAATAACTGCAATCAATGTCATTTCGATGAGATCTACGAACCGCTGGAACCGAAACAAACCGAACTAAAATTCAATCATAGTTTCCACGTTGTAAATCAAAAGGTTCAATGCGTTACCTGTCATAAGGGCATTACTGAAGTGGATTATGCTTTCCAGGCAGAACAACCTTATCCGGAAATGAAAGACTGCTGGTCGTGTCACGGAGCTGAGAACGTGGCAGCAAATGCATGCGAAGCCTGCCATACTTCTACGGCTGACTTACTGCCTCAGACACATAAAAGCGTTAACTTCATTCACACTCATAAATTTGCAGCCCGTGATCTGGATGCAAATTGTATAATGTGTCACGATAATCATAGCTGCGAAGAATGCCACACCGGTACGACTATGATTACAGAGGATAACACGTCAAAGGATTTCTTTAAGCCTTATGTTCCTAATAACTCTGTGGACGGGCCGAAACAGCAGCAGATAACCAGGGTGCATCAGCTTGATTACCGCTTTATGCACGGGATAGATGCCAAACAGAAATCAAGTGAATGCCAGACCTGTCATAGCTTTGAAAGTTTCTGCACTCAATGTCACCAGGCAGAAAACCATGATTTCGAACTGAGCGGTGTAGCTCCGGCTTCCCATCTGAAACCTGACTTCACTACGATAGGTGTGGGAACAGGCGGAGGTGAGCACGCTACCCTCGCAAGAAGAGATATCGAATCCTGTGTAGCCTGTCATGATGTTCAGGGAGCAGATCCAACCTGTTTAACCTGCCATGTTGATAATGATGGAATCAAAGGAACAAATCCAAAGACTCATCCGGGCGGATTTATGAAAGACACACATGGTGACTGGCATAGTGATCCGGGTTCAGTTTGCTTTAATTGTCACGTCGGTGCTTCCCCGCAATCGCCCTCAGGTATAGGCTTCTGCGGATACTGTCATGGTTCAAAAACCGATTGATTAAAACGGAATAAAGTTATGAAATACACAATCTATATAGTTTTATTAATCTCAGCTGGTATTTTTCTTGCAAGCTGCAGTGATCTAAATGAAAACCTTACTCCGCCGCCGAGTGGAATTTCAGTGCATAAGCCTGGTATCCTCAATCCTGATTCTCCGAATTTTCACGTTAACCTGATTAAAGAAAAGAACTGGGATCTTAACCTTTGCCAGCAATGTCATGGCGGGGATTTTGCCGGAGGAACTGTCGGTAAAAGCTGCCTCGGCTGTCATACTGAAGCAAAAGGACCTCTGGCCTGCAATACATGTCATGGAGATCCGAATCCCGATGGTCACATTTTCCCTCCCCGTGATGTTTCGGGTGATACGTCAACTACGGCTCCGGGAGTAGGGGCACATGTCGCTCACCTTGTTACAAATGATCTTACCGGTGATATAAGATGTTCCAACTGCCATACATTCCCGTCAGATTTTTTTGCACCAAGCCATATCAGTCCGGATGGTCTGCCGGCACAAATAAACTTCGGCCGTAATGCAGTTTTCAATCATGGAACAGAAGCTTCTTATGACTACAGCAGTCATTCGTGTTCAAACACATACTGCCACGGTAATTTTGTTTTCAAGCGTGATACTACAAAAGCGGAGTATCAGTTTATATTTGTAGACAGCACCGGCGCCCAAAGTGATTCAATGATCGGAAACAATGTAACTGTAGTCTGGAACCAGGTAGACGGCACACAGGCACAGTGCGGTTCCTGTCATGGATTACCTCCGATAGGCCACCGTTATCAGACCTGGCCTACAAGCTGTGTAATCTGTCATACAGGTGTTATAGATGCGGAAGGTAATATTATAGATTCTACCAAACACATAAACGGTCACGTAGATGTATTCGGCGAATAAACCAGCATTTTTATAGAAATACAAAAAAAGGCTGTCTTAATAAAGACAGCCTTTTTTATATTTAAATATCAATATCTGACGGGAATATTAAAGAATAGTATAATAGTAATTTAAATAGTCATTCCACATTTTTCCTAGTTTGTATTTAAAGCAAGCCTGTTGACAAGGTTGAACTTAAGGATAAAATATTATATAATACATCAGTTGTAAATAAGTATTTGATTCTGAATTATTAATTCGCCGATACGTTAAATTAATTCGTTAAGTTCGCCCAATCCGCCAATTAAATAAGATCGTTGAATAACTCATCAATTTACCCCCGGAAATCAGCGTTGAACCGTCCTTGAACCGTCTTAACTCCGGGCATAATACCAGCATAATCCGGTCCTTTTCCGGATTGAAAGCATCGCTCTTTCCGGAAAAATATAGCTTCTGAACTGGATATTTATGAAGGAATATATCGCAAAAGAAGCATAATCTTTTGGTAAAAGGAATGCGAATTTTTATATTTGCAGTCTCTTTTGGAAAGGTGCAGGAGTGGTTGAACTGGCACGCCTGGAGAGCGTGTGTACGGGTAACCGTACCGAGGGTTCGAATCCCTCCCTTTCCGCGATGAAATTAAAAGCGGTAAAAATTTGGAATAGCCAACATTCTTACCTTCTCATCTTCTAACCTTTTTAAAGTAGAAACTAAAGTCCCCGAAAAATCATAAAGCACTTTATTCAATCCCGTACATATCTTAACTTTAGGGTCAGTTTTTTGAGCCTATTGCAAAATTACGGAGAGATGCCGGAGTGGATGTTGAGCGAAGCGAAATCCCGGCTCCGCGGGATTGAGCGAAGCGAAATCCCGCGGAGCCGGGATTGAGTGAAACGAAATCCCGCTCAGCGGGAAACGGGACGGTCTCGAAAAAATCAATTTTTAATAAGTGTTCTTAAAATAATGGAGAGATGCCGGAGTGGTTGAACGGGACGGTCTCGAAAACCGTTGAACTCTTTTTGAGTTCCGAGAGTTCGAATCTCTCTCTCTCCGCCCCATACTTAAAGGCCTGATTTGTAGCAATAGATGCAGATTTTAGGCCTTTTTGTTTAAATCACAATAGAAAATTGCAAGATCTTAGAAGGATACACAGGGATTCTCAGTTTATTTATTCTCCTGAAAGTTGACTCTGGGTCTACTTTTGGCTAATTTCTTAAACCAAATAATAGTTTATAAAAAAGCTTGAAAGTAGACTGTAGGTGCTCTTTTAATGGAAAAAATAAACAAGTTAATGAAAGAATGGCCAAAAGGGAGTATAAAACTAACTTCTTCCCTGGAGAAAAAAGGATATCATAAAGACCTCTTGAAGAAGTATGTAAGAAATGACTGGCTCGAATCATTAGGATATGGGTCATATAAATTAGCCGGAGATGATGTGGGATGGCAGGGAGCAATAAACGTTCTCCAGGAAGCGAAGAAATCCAAATTACATCCAGGCGGAAAAACGGCCTTAATATTAAAAGGATTTGCTCATTACCTTGGAAAATCATTGTATCGAATAGAAATATTTGGATCTACAGATGATGTAGTCCCTAAATGGATACACGATAACGATTGGAAAGTTGTTCTCAGATATGTACAAACTAAGATATTCAATTATAAAGTTCAGGAGGCATTTATTAAAGTCTCTGTCCAAAATGTAGATGTCAAAATTTCTGCTCCTGAGTTAGCCGCCATGGAAATGTTATACCTTGTTCCGAAAGAGCAATCATTTGATGAGGCTATGAAAATAATGGAAGGATTAACGACTCTGAGAGTTAATCTTGTTCAAAAGTTACTTGAGGAATGCAGCTCAATTAAGGTTAAAAGATTATTTTTGTTTATGTCAGAAAGTCTCCGTCTTCCCTGGTTCCCCGAATTGGACCTGAAGAACCTTAACTTGGGAACCGGAAAAAGATCCATAGTTAAGGAAGGGGTCCTTGACAAAAAATATCATATAACGGTACCTCAGGAATATGCCCGATAATATTTATAGAAAGCAGGTCGAACTATTATTGCGTATACTGCCTTCAATAATGAGAGAAGAAGTATTTGTTCTAAAGGGAGGAACTGCAATAAATTTTTTCTGGAGAGATTATCCAAGGTTATCGGTGGATATTGATTTGGCATATATTAAAATCCAGCAAAGAGATTTATCATTGCTTGATATAAGTAACAGACTTGAAAGCATAAAGGTTAGACTGGAAAGATTCTTCCCCGGAATAAATATTGTATTCAAAAAAGAGCAAAATAAAGGATTGGCATATGCACTAATTATCAGATATGAGGATGCGACAGTAAAGGTTGAAGTTAATACTGTTATGAGGGGAAATGTTTATCCAACAATAGACAAAAAGCTCTGCAATAATGCTGAGAAGGAATTTGAACTTTCAGTTACAACAAAAACTTTATCATTTGAGGATCTTTATGCGGGTAAAATTTGTGCGGCATTAGATAGACAACATCCCCGGGACTTGTTTGATATTAAGCTCCTTTTTGAAAATGAAGGATTAACTGAGAAAATAAGGAAAGCATTCATAGTCTATCTGATAAGTCATAGCCGACCCATAGTCGAGGTTCTTAATCCAGGCTTAAAAGACATTAAGAAAACTTTTGAACAAGAGTTTACAGGAATGACCATTCAGGAAGTGAAACTCCCTGATCTTCTAAAAGTCCGGTCAGCTTTAATCAAAGCAGTGAAGGAAACCCTAACCGGAGATGAAAAAAAATTCTTACTCTCTTTGAAGAACAGGAATCCCGAGTGGAAACATTTAAATTTGGATGGTATAGATAAATTACCAGCAGTCAAATGGAAAGTAATCAATCTTGCGAGGATGAAACCAGAGCATCATAAAAAAGCATATGAAAAATTGGAGAAATATTTATTGGATTAACATGTAAAATATATCGTCTAATTTCCCGGAACGACATCCAATTGGTGCCGAATTTTATATAGAGGCATCAGCTTTCAACTCTCTCATCTCTTTAATAAATTTAGAATCATTAAAAAATATTATTTACTATGAAAACTCTAATACTAATTTTATTTGCCGTTGTGCAGCTGGGTGCACAGTCCTTCAATAATTATTTTACCGATAAAACAATGCGCATAGATTACTATCATACAGGAAACTCAAATTCTGAGATGGTGACTATCGATCATATATATACATACGGTACATGGGCAGGCAGCCTTAATAACCTTATTGATAATTTTAATAACGGGCAGTATTACTACAAAGTGTATGATAATAAGTCGGGCAGCTTAATCTATTCCAAAGGCTTCGACAGTTATTTCAAGGAATACCAGACAAGCGATGAAGCTCTGAATGGGATACAGAAAACCTTCCAGGAAAGTGCAATTATACCGGCTCCGAAGAATGAAATTAAATTCATCCTGGAAAAAAGGGACTCCCTCAATAATCTTCACGAAATATATTCGACTGTAATCAGCCCTTCAGATATATATATTTCAGATGAAGCAGTTGACAATAGCGGGGTTACTATCTATAAACAATACTATTCCGGTGATCCCCACACAAAGGCAGATGTAGTAATAATAGGCGAAGGCTATACAAAAAATGAGAAGTCAAAATTCGAAAAAGATCTGAAACATTTTACCGATCTCTTTATCAATCAGGAGCCTTATAAACAACTGAAGAACAGCTTCAATATATATGGTGTGTATAAGGCTTCAATCGACAGCGGATGCGATAATCCGGGGGCGGGGATTTATAAAAATACATTACTAAGTACGACTTATTATTCGCTTGGCTCTGAAAGATATATCCTTACTGAAGATAATAAAACTATGAGAAACATTGCCGCAAATGTTCCTTATGATGCTATCTATATAATGGTTAATGAGTCGCGGTACGGCGGGGGCGGTATTTATAATTTCTACTGCACGTTTGTAAGCGATAACCAGTTCAGTGATTATATCTTTCTTCATGAATTCGGACATTCATTCTCCGGACTTGCGGATGAGTATTATACATCGGATGTAGCATATAACGATTTTTATCCGAAGGGTATTGAACCTGTAGAACCGAATATTACCAGATTGTTTGATAAGGATAACCTGAAGTGGAAGGACCTTATTACGCCTGGTATCGAAATTCCGACTCCCTGGGAAAAAGAAGAATATGATAAGTTTGACCTTGCCTGGCAGAAGATAAGGAGAGAACTGAATCAGAAAGTTGCTGAACTCCAAAGGAATAAAGCTCCGGAGCAGCAGATTGATTCCCTGAAAGAAAAATATAATAAACTGGATAAGGAGCACAGCGATCAGGTGGATGCGTTTCTCCATAAAAGCAGGTATTGGGGAAAGACCGGAGCCTTTGAAGGTGCAGGTTATTCCTCGAAGGGAATGTACAGACCTATGATAGACTGTATAATGTTCTCAAAAGGCGCAAAACCCTTCTGTACCGTCTGTGAAGAGCATATTAAAGAAGTTATTAAGCATTACACAGAGTAAATGGTCAGACGAAATGCAAATGAATATTAGATGAGGTTCAGAATGAAATATTTTTACATCTTCATTTTAATTATAAATGTAACATCTGCACAGTATGTCCCTCGTTCTCCATACCTGCAGGATCCTTCTAAGGCGATCCCTTATGTTGACAGTTGTGCTGATTTCTGGACCGGCGTTTATGACTCTACCTTCGGCGGGTTTTTTACTAATGTCGACAGATATGGGAATGTGATTGTAAGCTGGGGAACTAACAAAGATCTGGTCACACAATCGAGAGATGCGTATGGATTTGTCCGGGCATATAT
The DNA here is from genome assembly GCA_963811905.1 of uncultured Ignavibacteria bacterium. Classification (GTDB taxonomy): domain Bacteria; phylum Bacteroidota; class Ignavibacteria; order Ignavibacteriales; family Ignavibacteriaceae; genus DATFVA01. Next base: position 598,024 of record CAWETK010000018.1, on the reverse strand, counting down.
GCTTACCGGAAATCAAAACTACCTTACTATGGCCAGGCACGCACTCGATTTTATGTATGCACACGCCTGGGATAGCTCTCACGATGGCTGGTACCATAGTATCGACAGGTTTGGTAACCCCATAAATCCGACTGATGTCAAAACCGCCTTCGATCAGCATTATGCTTTACTTGGAATAGCTGCTTATTACGAAGCCACCAGAGATAGTAATGACTGGAATCGGTTGATGGATGGATACAACAGCAGTGAAAATCATTTGTGGGATACAGATCCGCAGACATTCGGTTATTATGATAACGGTACATATGACTGGTCATCAGTTTCAGGGAAAAGTTTTAATGCAACGGTAGATGCTATTACTACAAATGTACTTGAACTTTATCTGCTGACGGGAGATAACGTTTATAAAAATAAACTCATTCAATTGGCTGATAATATTTTGACTCATCTTTACGGCAGTATGTCCCAGCAGGCAATCGGGTTTGTTGAAGAATATTATTCTGATTGGGCATGGAATAATAATGAGACTATGACAATTATGGGTCACGTTCTTAAATCCGGCTGGTGTCTGGGAAGAATAAATCAGCTGATTCCCGATACAACTTATATTACCGCGGCAGAGGACCTGATAGCAGAAGTATATGATAACGGTTATGATCACGAACTTGGCGGTCCTTACAAGGATTTTAACCGTGTTACAGGGGAGATGCTGATGTGGGGACAGGCAGATACCGCCAAAGCATGGTGGCAGATGGAACAGGCTGTTACGGCGGGTCTGATGATGTACAATATAACCGGAAAACAACAGTATCTTCAGATGGCAGATGAAACTTTAAGCTTCTTTATGACCTATTTCGTCGATCATCAGTATGGCGAAGTTTACTCCGACAGAACCCGGTATGGAGGACAAATATGGGGACTGGAAAAGGGAAACAACGGAAAAGCAGGATACCATTCCATCGAACTTGGCTATTACACCTACCTTTACGGAAATCTTTTCTTTAAAGGACAACCGGTAACTCTTTACTACAAGTACGAACCGGTGAATAATGACCGCGAAATAAATATGAACCCGCTTGCTTTCGCTGCATCTGCGTACCGGATCAAAGAAGTTAAGAAGGATGGAAGTGCTTATAGTGATTTTAATGCAGATGACAGGATACTTCATCTGCCAGCCGGTATCGGAGGAGAATTTAAAGTTACTTACGAATTGACAAATCCTGTTTATGTCAGGAATACTGATGCGGTCAAACCTGACTTTCATCTGAACCAGAATTATCCTAATCCTTTTAATCCGGTTACCACAATCAGTTTCTCTGTTCCCGAACGAAGCATAGTATCACTTAAAGTTTATGATATACTCGGTAAAGAAGTATCAGTACTGGTTAATGAAGAGAAGAATGCCGGCACATATAACGTCACCTTTAACGGAAGCAGCCTGGCAAGCGGGGTGTACATATACAGGCTCCGGACTGACACAAAATCGGAGTTCTCCGGTAATTCAGTAGAAACCCGAAAGATGATTCTATTAAAGTGATTTTGCAGTTAATAGATTAGCTGTCACGAGGTTTTAACACATATTTATTCTATCATTAGTCCTTAAGGGGTTCATCATCCCCCGATCCTCAAAACGCCAATCAGCCGATTCAAAGTAGAAATCCGTTTATATGCCCTTCTATCCCAAATCAATTTACAAGCCCGGTTAATCGGGTTACCTTTGAACAAGTTAAAAATCAAAATGAAGGAAGAGGCAAAAATGTTTAAATCAATAATGACTATTGCGGCATTACTTTTATTCTTCTTTGTAACAACTTCCAGTGCATTTGACAGGTCAACTCTGGATAACCCGTCAATCAGGAAAGATGCAATTACAAATTTACTAATAGGACTTCAATCAGATAATTTTGGTTTAAGGACAAGCTCCGCTTTCATGCTTGGTGAGGTTAAAGCGGAAGAAGCCGTTCTTCCTCTGATGAGAATGCTGCGGACAGAAAAAAGTGAGGATGCAAGGATAGTGGCAGCCTTAGCGCTTTACAAAATCGACAATCCTAAAGGGATTTTTGCAGTGAGTCAGGCTAAAAGGTTTGACAATAGTGAAAGAGTCAGGAAAATGTGTACCAATTTTTATAATGAAACATTGAAATTAAAGTATGGGGTAAATGAAAGATTTAGCGACAGCAGTGAAGTAGCAATAAGGTAAATTGTTCCTTCATAAATCAGAACCTCCTCTAAACCGGGATTGCCCATCCCGGTTTTTTTATGTAAAACTCAGCAAATGACAAGGTAGAATAATTATATTATGCACTCAATTTTATGCATTTATATAAAGAAGAAATAAAGAAAACCCTGAGCCTTGCCTACCCGGTAATTATCGGTCAGCTTGGTTTCATAATGATGGGTGTAGTCGATAGTATTATGGTCGGGAGTGTAGGTGCTGTCCCTCTGGCAGCAGCGTCTATAGGGAATAGTCTCTTTATTCTCATCTCGATAGTAGGGCTTGGTATTTCTATTTCAGTGACCCCCCTGGTAGCTATTGCGGTTGGAGGCAATCGTTATGAAGAGTGCGGAGTTCTTTTCCGCCAGTCGCTCTTAATCAATCTTGTAACCGGAGTTATTATTGCACTTGTGATCTTTGGCGGTTCATTTCTTCTGGTCTATATAGATCAGCCTCCGGAAGTTGTCTCTCAGGCTCAGTCATATGCCCGGTTATTGGGACTTTCAGCAATTCCGGCTATGATCTTTTCCTCTTATAAACAGTTTATTGAGGGATTTTCGATTATGCGCCCAGCTATGGTTGTCGTGCTCCTTGCCAACCTGATAAATGCTTTATTTAACTGGGTATTAATATTTGGGAATGCAGGATTTCCGCGGCTTGGACTTAATGGAGCAGGGTGGGCAACATTTGCTTCCCGGGTGTTTATGTCGCTTGTGTTGATGGGCTATGTAATGCAGGCAGAATACTTTAAGCAATATGATGTAACCTTTTATTTCAAAAGCATTAACATCAAGATTATAAATAAAATACTTGCATTAGGATTACCAAGCGGGATACAGTATTTCTTTGAAGTCGGCGCATTTTCCTTTGCAGTTGTTATGGTCGGCTGGCTCGGAACCAATCAGCTGGCAGCACACCAGATAGCCATAAATTTAGCATCAGTTTCATTTATGTGTGCTCTGGGAGTCTCTGCAGCCGGGAGCATACGGGTAGGTAACGCTGTCGGCCGGAAAAATGTCGCTGAAACCAGGAGAGCCGGATTTACAGCCATAATCGTTTCAGCTTCAATTATGGGTACTTTCGGAATTATATTTATAATATTAAGAAAGGTTCTGCCTTCTTTTTATATAGATAATCCGGCAGTAATATCGTTTGCTTCTTCAATTTTAATTATTGCGGCATTGTTCCAGGTTTCTGACGGAGTTCAGGCGGTTGGTATTGGCGTACTGCGCGGCCTAACAGACGTAAAAGGACCCACCCTTATAACTTTTATCGCTTACTGGGTACTTGCATTGCCAATCGGATACCTGCTTGGATTTACTTTTAATTATGGCATTGTGGGCATCTGGATAGGACTGTTCCTGGGACTGACCACGTCTGCTTTGCTTCTTACATTACGGTTTAATGTAAAAAGCAAACATATAATTGATGTTTAATATGTAAATTTGACAGACTTCATTTCAAACATTTGTGAGTTTACTTCATGAAAACATTGGGACTTATCGGCGGAACTACCTGGGTATCAACGATTGATTATTACAGGCTGATAAACAAGCAGATTAATGAAAAGCTGGGCGGATTAAATTCGGCAAGGATATTGCTTTATTCTGTGAACTTTGCAGAATTCAATCCCCCTACAGATCCGGCAGAATGGGGCAGCCTGACAGGCAGGTTTACGGTATAGCACAATCACTTCAGAAAGCCGGGGCTGATTGTATTGTTTTCTGTGCAAACACACCTCACCTGATATCTGATTCTGTACAGGAAAAGATTAGCATCCCGATTATCCACATCGCAGAAGAAACTGCAAAAGTTATTTCTGAATCAAAAGTTAAAAAGGTCGGTCTGCTTGGTACGAGAATTACAATGGAACAATCATTTTATAAAGATAAACTGCTCAGATACGGTATTACCACAGTAATCCCTGAGTACGAGGAACGCTGTTTTATACATTCATCGATCCTTGACGAGATGGCAAAGGATATCTTTAAGAAGGAAACACGTCAAAAATATCTGAAGATAATAAATACGCTCGTTCAGGAAGGGGCGGAGGCAATCGTTCTGGGCTGCACAGAGATTCCAATTCTAATCAAACAGAAGGATTCGTCCGTACCGCTTTTTGATACTACACTGATCCATGCTTCCGCTATTGTAAATTTCGCAATCAGTGATCAGTGAAAAATTTTACCTGAAACAGACTCTCCCCGGATGAAATGCCTCCTACCGGATCCCAAGTTTTTTCATTTTCCGCCATAAGGTGGAGGAATTAATACGAAGTTCCTCTGATGTTGCTTTTTTATTCCATTTATTCTTTTCCAGGGTATAGAGGATTAGCTCTTTTTCTGTTTCCATCATACTCTTTCGGATCTGTGCGGAAACCGGTATTGAATTTTGTACACTTCCTTCCCGGATACTTTTAGGAAGGTGCTCTGCCTGAATTATACTGCCGGTACATAAAATAAAACAATGCTCAATTACATTTTCGAGCTCTCTTATATTTCCGGGCCATTCGTAGTCGGATAACAATTCATAAGCGGATGAGGAAAATTGTCTTACCGATTTACCAAATTTTTCATTAAAATGATCGATGAAGTGACTGACAAGCAAAGGAAGATCATCTTTTCGTTCTCTTAATGAAGGCAGATGAATATTTATAATATTTATCCTGTAAAAAAGATCTTTCCTGAATCTGCCTGATTGTATTTCCACATTCAGATCTTTATTCGTGGCGGCGATTATTCTGGTTTCCATATTAATTGTTTTTGTCCCCCCGACCCGCTCAAATTCTCTTGTCTCCAGCACACGCAGCAGTTTTGTCTGTACTGCCAATGACAGGTCCCCGATCTCGTCCAGGAATAGTGTGCCTCCTTTTGCTAATTCAAATCTGCCGGTCTTGGTTTTAATTGCACCTGTGAAAGCCCCTTTTTCATGTCCGAACAATTCACTTTCAATCAGCGACTCAACAAATGCACTGCAATTTACTGCAATGAAAGCTTCGGTTCGTCTCGGACTTCGGAGATGAATTGCTCTTGCAGCAAGTTCCTTGCCCGTACCGCTTTCGCCGGTTAATAAAACTGAACTATCAGTTTGAGCTACACTCTCAAGCACCGAGATAATTTTCTGAAATTCCTTGTTCTTTCCGATTATATTTTCATAACTATACCGCTCATCGAGATGGGCAGACAAATTCTTTATTTCTGATATATCGATGAACGTCTCCACAGCACCAATTTTTTCATTTTTGTTGTTTAATAGAATTGCGGAGTTGATCCGGATAGGAACTTTATTTCCGTTTTTCTGAATTATCTCAAGCTCATTGCCAATGGTCGACTTGCCCTTGTGCATTGTTTGTTCCATATGGCAGCCGTTCCTGCAAAAGTTTGAAGCAAAAATATTCCAGCATTTATTTCCTATAGCTTCTTCTTTTTTGTACCCGGTTATCTTTTCGGCTGAATTGTTGAATGCAGTTATATTCCATTCATTATCAATAGTAAATGTTCCTTCGATATTACTATTGAAAATGGCTTCAAATTTATTTCGCTGATCAATAAGTTCCTGGTTCTTAGCGGCAAGGTCCTCGGATAGAGATAACATTGGATCCATTGCATCATTCATTGTTCCTCCCCAAAATGAAATTATCAATAACAATAATATTGCAATACCATTGCAGTAAATCAATGCCTTGTAAAGTTATATTGCATAAATGCAACCTTATCCGGCTTAGAACAGGGAAAAATCAATGTTTTCACAATTAAATTGTGGCCCTTGTATTGAGTTCATACTCAAATGGTTGTTGTAAGAAATGAAGTGGAATTACTATTAATCCGGATCATCGGGAAACAAAGGAAGAATTATTAAAGGAAATGAATCAATTCACTAATCCCTGATTAAAGATAAGAGCAGAGGTACACAGTGAAAATCAGACCGCTATTATGGTTAAACGGTAAAGTTGAATTGTTTGGCCGGAAATTAGAAAATAATATCCTTTCAAATAAGTTATTGAAGTGCAGAGTAGTTTACGGACCGGCTTATTCAAGGAGACTCGGAATGGTGCTCGGGATAAATAATGTCAGGCCGGGTACCTGTTCTTACAACTGCATCTATTGTCCCTCCGGTAAAACAACATTGAGTTCAGTCTGTACCGATAATTGCATAACCCCATATCCCCTTTATTCGTCAGTTAAAAGTAAGCTGAACGAAATAGCAAAGGCGGGACGGGAAATAGAATATATCCTGTTTTACGGCAGCGGTGACTGCTGCCTCGATTCCTGTCTCTCAAAAGAAATTCTGCTTCTTAGAGAATTTGGTTATAAGATTGCTGTATTTACCAACTCTGCTTTATTATGGAATAAGACTATCCAGGAGAATTTAATGTTTGCTGATTATGTATCTGTAAAGATCGATACGGTAAATGAAAATACGTGGCTGCAAATAAATCGTCCCCATCAAAGGTTAAAGTACGACCACATCCTGAATGGTATAAAGCAGTTTGCCGGTAATTATAAGGGTATTCTTACAACTGAAACTACTTTCATCAGGGGTATAAATGATAATGCCGACGAAGTGATAGATTTAGGCAAATACCTTAAAACATTTTCCCGAAGCAAATCCTATTTTATGCCCCCCATTTATCCGCCATTGGAAAGCTATGCAGTGAGTCCGGAGGATGGAATCATGAATATGCTATCAGAAACAGTTAAAAATAAAATTCCGGATGCTGTCATGTTATGCTGTCCTGAGAAAGTTGAATTCCTGCCTTCTGATGATTTCGAAAATGAATTGCTGGGTCTTCTTGCTCTTCATCCTGTAAGTGAACAGGCAGTTATGCAATTTGCAGAAGCTAATAATGAAAAGGATACGCTTCTTGAAATGTTGTCGAACCCGCTGATAAACATGTTGAATTTAATGGGAAAAAATTTCTAACAATGAATGGAAACGTATAAATGAAAACGCCCGATGGTTATACCGCTATTACTTTTGAGATTAAACCATATGACATTGATGCAGCAGGACATGTAAATAATTCAGTATACATCAATTGGCTGGAAGATCTCCGCGTTAAGTTGTTTAGTGAGATAATTCCGCTGGAATCACTGACAGAGAGGAAAATTTTCCTTGTAGTAGCTGCTACAAGCATAAGATACAGGGCTCCTTTGTTCCTTTATAATAAACCATTAGGAACTCTAAAGATTGATAATTATTCAAAAGGCATATGGTACCTTTCAGCAAAGTTTATGCTTGAGGACCGGGTTGTTGCAGAAGCCTCACAAAAATGCGTACTGATTGACAGGGAAAACAACAAAATGCTCCGAAAGATCGCATCAACATATGCAGAAAGGGAGTATGAAATTTAGAGGTTAATCCGCTGGTTTACTTTTACATGGTAATTTTATTGGTTACCTGTTATTTCCGGATTTCGTTTTTATAGGGTGTGAAGAGAAAAAGATTAAGAGAAGTTTCGGTTCCGGATGGACAGAATATACAAAATATCAGGCGCCGGATATAAATATTTATATTTTAATAAGGAAAGACAATGAAAGAAAAAGTGAAAATCGGGATTATCACCTGCGGGAGATATGTCTCCTGTACCGGGGGAAAATGTTTTAGGGCAATGAAAAAAAGGGAAGGTGCATTTGATATTTATAAGGATAAAGAAATTGAACTGGTGGGTTATACTACTTGCGGAGGCTGTCCCGGTGGAAATATAGAATACGCTCCCGGAGAAATGAAGAAAAACGGAGCTGAAGTAATACATTTCTCAACCGGAATGCTCGTCGGATTTCCGCCCTGTATCTATATAGATTATTTCAGGCAGTACATCCAGAGCAGATTTGACCTTAAGGTAGTTGTAGGCACTCACCCTGTTCCTGAAAACTACTACATGGCACATTTGAAAAGCAATACAGTAGACATCCCGGGCTGGAATGAACTCATGAAACCTGTGCTAAAAGATAAGAATTTACGAACTGCTTATAATTAGAAAATTATTTTTTAAGGAAAAGACTAAATGATTGTGTTTGGTCCTATACCGTCGCGAAGACTTGGCAGAAGCCTCGGAATCAATAATATTCCGCCGAAAACCTGCAGTTACTCATGCATATACTGCCAGGTAGGCAGAACAGACTGTCTGACATTAAATCGAAAGTCATTTTTCTCCACTGATACTATATATAATGAAACGGCATCTAAAATAAAGCAGCTAAGGGCCAAGGATGAAAAGATAGATTATATCACCTTTGTACCGGATGGAGAGCCGGTGCTTGATATAAATTTAGGCTCCACAATTGAAAGTCTGAAAGAATTTGGAATCAAAACAGCAGTAATAACAAACGGTTCGCTGCTTTGGAATGATTCGGTTAAAAAAGATCTTATGGATGCTGATCTTGTCTCAATTAAAATTGATACTGTATTCCGGGGCATATGGAACCAAATAAACAGACCTCATGGAGAACTCAAATTAAATAATATAACCCGTGGGATTCTTGACTTTTCCTGCAGCTTTAAAGGCACTTTATACACTGAAACAATGCTGACAGCAGGAATTAACGATACCATTGAATCTCTATACGTCACTGCTGATTTTATTAAAAGTGTTCAACCCTCCAAAGCTTATCTACTTGTACCAACAAGACCGCCGGCGGTAGAAACAGCGGCGGCTCCGGATATAAACAACAGGAATACAGCACTCAATATTTTCAGGAGCAAAATTGAAAATTCCTTCTTGCTGGATTATGATGAGGGGAACAATTTCAGTTTTACATCTGAAGCTAAAAACGAACTTCTGGATATTCTTTCAGTTCATCCTATGAAAAAAAAGGCAGTTAACGATTTTCTGATGAAAGCGGATTTATCATGGGATCTTATAAGAACATTAGTTAGTGAAGATATTCTGAGGACTGAAGAATATTCTGGTGATATTTTTTACGTTAAAAATAATTAGGAGGATAAAATGCCGGATTATGATAGAACAGGCCCCTCAGGAGAAGGACCATTAACCGGAAGAAAAAGAGGGCGATGCGGCGGATCTTTGAGCGAACAGAATAAAAAAGAGGACGATTCAGGTTCAGGGAGAAGATTCGGATTCCGCAGAGGCAGAAGAAATAACGGAAGAGGCAGAAGACGCGGAGAACAGGGATCGGGACGAAGGCCAGGAGAATGAATGTTAATAGCTGTTACAACCGACACTCCTGTCCTTAATTCTCTTATCTCACAGAACTTTGGCAGATGTGCATTTTTTATATTGTTTGATGAAGATAAGAACAGTACTGAAATAATTCAGAATCCCTTTGCAAAAATGATGGGGGTGGGGGCGGGTATTCAGCTTGCCCGCCTTCTTATTAATAAAAAAGCTGATTTGGTAATTACTAACCGGATGGGTGCCGGACCCTTCAGATTATTGTTGTCGGCAAATGTTGAAGTATACCAGTGTACGGAGTTGACGGCACTAAAAGCTGTGGAGCTCCTTGTAAAAAATGAGCTGCCTGCGCTTGATATGCCTTCTGTGACGGCCGGTAGTAAATTCAGAAAGCGTTATTTTAAAAATCAGTCTGATAAACAGAGCGGTTAAATGAGAATAGCAGTACCATCTATGGGTGAAGAAAAAGAATCTGATTTGAGCAGTACTTTAGGCCGCTGCAGGTTTATAATTGTTTATGATTCCGATAGCAGGAAATACTCTTCCGTTCCTAATCCCGGTAATTCATTGATGGATGGTTCAGGTATAAAGGCAGTAGAGGTTATTACAAAATCCCACGCAGATATACTTCTGACCAAAGGGATCGGAGTTAAAGCATATTCTGTGCTGGCCAGGGAGCATATTACCGTGCTGCTTATAAATGCCGTCTCTTCAGTAGATGAAGCAGTAAAAAATTATCTAAAAAAATAACAGGTGAAAATATTGTACGTACCTTCAAAAATCTTTTTTACAAAAGGGGTAGGAAAACATAAAGATTACCTGAGTTCTTTTGAGCTTGCTCTCAGGAATGCCGGTATCGAGATATGTAATCTTGTTTCAGTGAGCAGTATCTTTCCGCCGGGATGTAAACGGATAAGCAGGGAAGAGGGACTTAAATATATACAACCGGGACAGGTTACATTTGCTGTCATGGCAAGAAACTCGACAAATGAACCGAACAGACTCATAGCAGCATCAATAGGAGTTGCAATTCCTGCGGATGAATCACAATACGGATATTTATCCGAGCACCATCCTTTTGGAATAAAAGAAAAAATTGCCGGTGACTATTCGGAAGATCTTGCCGCTCAAATGCTTGCAACAACACTTGGGATTGATTTTAATGCCGAGGCTGATTGGAATGAGAGAGAGCAGGTGTTCAAACTATCGGGTAAAATTGTAAAGACTTTTAACATAACACAATCTGCCGAGGGTGATCGTACGGGTTTGTGGACAACAGTTATAGCCGCGGCTGTGCTTTTACCGTAATAGCACCTTGAAAAAGTCAGAACGAAATGATGGATCAAACACCGGAGGAAAAAATGGATACAACATGCAAGAAAGCGTTTATTATCATTTTCGGATTGTCTTCGGTTATATTTCTTGTTTTTGCCTGGATCATCCTGGGTAATGCAAAGATCAGAGGCGGATGGTTTAATGGAATTTTTGACGATCTCAGTATAATGTGGCTCCCTACAATCCTTTACCTGATTGTAGGAGGAATTATAGACGTATATCTATTTAAAAGTTCGCTTTTTAATTGCCGGGATAATAAAAATCATTAGTAATATACCAAATTTAGAACTGCTCATAACAAATGGGGTTTACTGCTAAACGTATATCAAAATCAAACTAATAAAAAAGCATTAATAATTTTTAACAATTAAAAAGAATAGAGTTAAATTATGGGGTGAAAGAAAAAACTACTTTGTAAGAAGAGGAAAATCGAATTTCATTCAATGGATTGCAGTTTTTAGCAGTAAGGGAGGAGCAGGAGACCTCGGCTTGGTCCTTGAACATTCTCATATAGTTCAACCCGACATAATGAGTAAGTAAAACTTCACCCGGAAACGTATGCAAAGGAGAGGAAAAAAGCGGAAATGCGTTGCAGGATAATAATTACTATTATTTTAACTTTAGTTCATTTTGTCGCTTTCGCACAGAAAGCTTCATTTAAAGGGTCGGTCATCGATTCGATGACAGGGGAGCCGGTTGAAGGAGCGGCCGTCTGTCTATACTATAATATTATAACTTATACAGACAATGAAGGATTATTTACATTTGAAAGACTGGAAAAAGGACAATATGGAGTAAAAATTTCCCATTTAGGATACAAATCTTTTTCAGATACCCTTGAAATTCAGGATACTGTTTACAAAAAGATCAGGCTCGAATCTGCTCCGATTGAATTTGATGAAGTCATTGTCACTACACGCAGAGTTGACAGGTCCCTGCGCGATTCACCATATTCTGAATTGCTTTACAGCAGGGAGAATATTGAAAAAAAACCATTCGCATCACTGCCGGATGCACTTAAAACAGAACCAGGAATATCCCTGGTCAGGGAGGGGGCCTGGGGGACTGAATTAAATATACGGGGACTTAGCCGTGAAAATGTTATCGCTTTCATCGACGGAAACAGGATAGCAACATCAACCGATGTAGCAGCAAGGTTTTCCATGGTTGACATGAATGATATTGAAAATGTTGAGATTATTAAAGGTGCTTCCTCTTCAATTTATGGCTCCGGCGCAACCGGAGGAATTGTAAATATTATAACCAGGTCTTCCAGGTTCAGAGACAATTTTTCATTAAATGGAAATGTATCTGCGGGCTATAATACTGTAAACAGATCCCCGGTTATTTCGACTTCACTTTACGGAGGCGGCCCTGTCTGGTCTTCAAAAATAGCTGCGTCATATAGAAAAGCCGGTAATATAAGGACACCGGCAGGTGAATTAAGGAACAGTCAGTTTGAGGATTACGGACTTTCAGCAGATCTGAGCGCATCACCATTTACTAATCATAAAATGAATCTTAACTATCAGTTGTTTAAAGCACTCAATGTCGGCATACCCGGATCATTTGTATTCCCATCTGATGCCGATATCAGGTATCCCGATGAAAAAAGAAGTCTTTTTTCTGCCGGTTATGAAATCCGGAATCTAACTCCGTTCTTTTATAAGTTGTCATTGAAATACTCATACCAGACAATTGCAAGAAATGTGGAGAATATTCCGCACATTGTTCAGTATATCCCGGGAACTCCAACCAGCCTTGCACGAAGAGTATCTGTATTGAAAATTACTCCTGAAGCCGACCATATAAATAACAATCTTCAGCTGCAGGGAAATTTCCTGATGAACGGAGTGAATAACCTTGCAGCAGGATTGGATTATTGGGATAGAAACTATAACGGATTCAGAAAAAAATATCAGCGTATCGAACTCATTAATGACCAGAATGAAGTCGTAAATACAATTGATAAAACAATAGGTGAAATGCCGCTGCCCGATTCAAAATACCGGGACCTTGGTATATTTCTTCAGGATGATTATGTTTTTATACAAAACAGGTTGTCGCTCTCACTCGGTACACGCCTGGATCTTATCAATATACAGAGTGAAAAAACACCGAACCCTGTTTATGAGATTGTTAACGGGACAGTTAACTATACTCCTGATGGTCAGCAGATTATCTGGGAAAAAAAAGATATAAATGACAAAGCCTACAGTGCAAACCTGGGTATAAAATATTCCTTAAATGAAAGTCTTGATTTAACGCTAAGTCTTGGCTATTCTTTCCGCTCACCATCACTGGAAGAAAGATTCCAGTATATCGACCAGGGTAGTTATGTGAGACTTGGTAATCCCGGCCTTCAATCGGAAAGGGGCAGATCAGCTGACCTGGGAATTCGGTATTACCGGTCTGATTTTAAATTTGTATCCAGCCTCTTTTTTAATTATTTCACCAACCTGGTTTCGGAAAAATCTGCTGTCTTTGAAAACAGGCCGGCCCTCATAAAAACTAATATCGGGAAAGCAAGGTTATACGGTTTCGATGTACGTACTGATTATAATATTTACCGGGATTTAGTCTTACATGGTATGTTATCGTATGTAAAAGGTGATGATATAACGGCTGGCGGAAGTCTGTCCGAAATTCCTCCCTTAAACGGTAATATAGGTATAGGATATAAACTGTTCGGGAAACTTGAAGCTCAGTTGTCGGCTGAGATTTATGCTGCACAAACTGATATTGCAGCATTTGAGATCACAACGCCCGGGTACGCAGTTTTTAATTTTTCTATTAATACCGAACCCATCAATATCTCGACGTACAAGCTGAGAATATTTGCAGGCTTCGAAAATATTTTTGATAAAAATTACCGTGATCACCTGTCAACACTCAGAGGGAACATTACTGCAGCGCCCGGTAGGAATTTTTATATTAAATTTACAGCTGAATTTTAATCCGGCTAACCCCGGTTAAGGAATTATTATAAATATGTACTGGTTCTGGTTAGCTTTTATCTCAGCAGTCTTTTCTGCCATATCCGCCGTCTATGAGAAGAAAGCATTATTCTCATCCGACGTCCTGAATTTTACTTTCCTGGTATCAATTATTACTCTCCTGTTTTCAATGCCTTTTTTCGGAATGATCGGATACGAAGACCTCTTTACCTTAAGTATGCTGGTACTCGCCATTAAAACAGTATTGAGTGCAGCGGCTTTCCTTTTTGTAATGTATTCTATCAAGAATCTTGAGATAAGTGAAGCTCTGCCATTGCTGGCATTAACCCCGGGACTCGTTGCAGTACTGGGAGCAATTCTGATAAATGATTATCTGACTGTGTTTGAATGGTTCGGGGTATTTCTTATGATAGCCGGGACAATTATTCTCGAAGCCGGCCGGAATATCAGGGGGACAGAAAAGCGACGAAGACTACTGAGGGATTACTTAATGTCATTCTCATCATTATTCAGATTTTCAAAGTATTCTTATGTAATCATAGCCCTTATTCTTTTTACGATCACCTCGCTTCTTGACAGGATCCTTCTGACAGATTTAAAACTATCTCCGTATAAATTTATGGCGTTTCAGCAACTGTTCTATGCTGTCATTTTTACGATTGTAATCTTAATCAGGTATAAAGGCAGGCTGCAGCCTCTGAAACAAATCCCCCGGAAAATACTTTATTTATTAATTATCATTTCTGCAGCGACAGTTATATATCGATTTACCCAGATAGAGGCTACAAGGGCAGCTCCTGTTGCACTGGTAATTTCTGTTAAACGTTTATCAGTTTTGATGGCGGTTATTTTCGGAGGCAGGCTGTTCAGAGAAAGACACCTGATAAGAAGAGTTATAGCAGTCATAATAATTTTAGCAGGCGCCGTAATCCTGCTGAACCTCTGAATTATTAAAATCAGTTAATATACACGTCGACTGTAGAGCGAAAAATGAAGGGACATTGGTGAGGTTGTGGTGATGCACTATTGTAATAATTTGGAACGGCAGTTGAGAATTTAATTCTATATTTCTGACAATAAGAAAGGAAATTTTAAGAATGAAATCATTCAGAATCTTATTCCTGGCCATCCCGGTCTTGTTGGCAGCGTTGTTCCTTGTTTTATATTTAAATACCGGGAGTGAATTATCCAGGCTTAAAATAAAATATTCAGAAACGATTAAAAGTTCAGCGAATGAGAAATCTCATCAGGTTTTACTGCAGGATAGCACAAAGTATCTGCTTCAGCTTAATAAAAGAAATTTACAGGGGAATTCCGGATTAACCTTGCGGGATATTAAACTATTTAAAGAAAAAGGTCTGAGTGATCCTGTAAAGGAAATTATCGCTGACTTAACCCGTCATAATGAATTAATCCCTTACAAAGGAGTTTTAGGAGGTACGATGCGTTTCTATGACAGGGAAATCTACGTCCTGAATAATAAATGGGTTTTCGCATATTTTGAGGATGGCCATTATGGTGGGCAGATGCTTCTGAATTATGATGTATCCGACAGTGCCGGAATAAAATGGACGAAGATCGCGGCAGAACGAGATTAGCAGAAGGGAATAAGTACGTTCAGTATCAGTTCATTTCTTCAGGGCTCTCCTTATTTATAAATTCCTTTATATCATAATATACTTCAGGAGACGGGGCACTTCTGAAATTACCGGAAGATATTTTTTTATAAAGTTCCTCCTTGCTGGTGTACTCCTTTAGATAAAATACCCGTACCAGGTCCCGGTTCTTTATCAGCCAATTAAGAGTGATCTTCATTTTCTCGAGATCTTCTTCCTCTGGCAGAACTGACAAATTTATTGTTCCGCTGAAATGATCATCCAGCGCTTCTTCAAAATGGTCTGTCCCGTTCACAGCATACTTTTTAATATAAATCTTTCCTGAAAGCAGCAGCATATAGTCGTTCTCAAAGCTCCCGCGGATCTCAAATAATACATTTGCTTTATTTACAGGCTCCGCCAGGACTGATGACTTATATGTCTGGTTAAGTATCATATCTATAACATCTTTAACTTCAGCTGCTTTTTCGTATTTCTGTTTATCAGAATATTCCTTCATCTTATTCAGCAGGCGGGTTAGTGCAAACTGGTTCTTTCCATACAGGAAATCATAAACCTTACCGACTTCCTCAATGTACTCTGCTTTCGATTTGGTAACGCAGGGAGCAAGACATCTTTCAATGTCGGCAAGGAAACATATCTTTTCTCTCGCGAATTCAATATCGCTGCATTCCCTTAGAGCAAATGTCTTATGAAGCATTTCAAGTAATGCAGCAGCTTTCTTCCTGGTGATGAAGAGTCCGAAGTAATCTCTTCCATCGAAATCAAAATAGTTGCAGATCTCTATACCGGGAAATTCGTTTACAGCATCAATTCTTAAAAAATATTTATTACCGTATTCTTTAAGCTGTGTATTATGTTTTGGATTCACCAGTTTAATTGATTCAGCTTCCATAAGCAGAGCCGTAAGCTCTGTATTAGTGATCTCTATCTTTATACGGGATGCCTGCTGGACTATCTTCTTAGCTTTCCGGGGAGCAGTAGGGGAGAAGTATGATTTTATTCTATCCCTCAAAGACTTCGCTTTCCCGATGTAAATGATGTTATTTTTCGAATTCAGGAAATAATATATTCCTGGAGCCTGAGGAAGCGCGGATACTTCTTCCCGTAATGATTCTTTTACACGGCTTGTCTTTCCCTTTACGGCAGGTTTTTTATGATAACTCAACAGTTCTTCTACAGTATGAATGTTGTGTTTTTCTCTCAGTTCCTCCATCATCCGTATAAGCAGCTGCGCAGTTACCTTCGCATCCGATAAAGCCCGGTGAGAGCCTTCGTTATGCAGTTTAAAGTGTCTGCACATATTAGACAAAGATCTGCTCCTGAGGTCGGGATACATTCTTCTTGCAAGCTTCAGGGTGCATACGTCCCGGTTGTATAACAGTCCCTTGCCTGCATAAAGGAACTCCTTTTTCAGGAAGCTCTTATCGAAAGAGAAATTATGTCCCCCTATAATATCTTCTGAAATAAAATTCAGTATCTCTTCTGCTGCATCTTCAAAGAATGGTGCATCATAGATATCAGCATCCGTTATACCTGTAAACTGCGAAATATAATAGGGAATAGGCTTGCCGGGGTTTATCATTGAATGATATGAGTCCGTAATTTTAAGATCGGAAATCTTGACTATCCCGATCTCTATTATATTGTTGTAACGGGCGGATAATCCTGTAGTCTCAACATCAATTATTGAGAAGGAGGCTTGTTCGAGAGGTATTTCCAGCGTGTCTTTCAGCATTTTTCTAATCGGTTTCCCAAAGATAACATATTCTGTGAAAAAGGGAGAATGAATTAAAAATTTCGGCGGGATAGAGTCAGGCCGGACTAAATTCCTGCTCCCCGTGATATCCTAATTCATAAACGCCGGAGGCAGGCTGAAGCAACCGATATCGGGAGAACCATTCAAGCTATTTCAATTACCCATCAAAAGGCCTTCAACAAGCCTATACCTGTCTATTCCGGAGGTCATCACCCGGACTATCTTCAGGTAAAATCAGGCTCCGGGACTCATTTTTTTTAATTCTCTCCTCTTTTCAATATATTTAAAAATCACTTTATGGTTATTATGAATCAAATTAATATTCTTTTTATCGGGGATATCGTAGGGAAACCCGGTATGGATATGGTGCAGACATGGCTGCCGGGACTAATCCAGAAATACAAGCCTGATCTTGTCATTGCTAATGGTGAAAATGCCTCCGATGGCAAAGGATGCACCAATAAAGAGGGTGAGGTCCTGTTTAACCTCGGAGTTCATGTAATTACCGGCGGAAATCATACATGGGATAAACATCAGTCTCAGGATTACCTGAAAAATGAACCGCGCGCAATACGCCCCCTGAATTACCCGCGGGGAACCTACGGAAACGGGTATTACATAGCCGAAACTAAGAAAGGAAAGGTCGCCGTTCTTAACCTCCAGGGCAGAACGTTTATGGCTACTATCGATGATCCCTTCAGAAGCTGCGACTGGATAATTCCTAAATTAAGAGAAGAGACAAATGTAATCTTCATCGACTTTCACGCCGAGGCTACTGCAGAAAAACTTGCACTGGTGAATTATGTAGACGGGAAAGTCAGCGTACTCGTTGGGACGCATACTCATATCCAGACAAATGATGAGCGCATCTTTCCTATGGGTACAGGTTATATAACGGATGTCGGAATGACCGGTCCTTATGATTCTGTCATCGGAATGAAGACTATCGCAGCTATAAACCGGTTCCTTTATCAGACACCCCAGAAATATGAAACAGCTCAGAATGACGTCCACATTTGCGGGATGCTCTTTAAGATCGATGCAGAGACAGGAAAAACAATCGAACTGGAAAAAATTCTTTTCCCGGAGTTCGTTAAAAAAGCAGAATAAGAGAGTATGATAAATTTTCCGTTACCAAGGATCGACCTCGATGATAAACTGCGCGAATTACTCCTTCCGTACACACGATTCAAAACAGGTGAAGTCTGGAAAGATAAAATATCCAATCATAAAATCGGCTGTCTTGATAGTTCAGATCCTTCTGCCATAGAAAAATTAAAGAACGGAAGGAAAGCAGTACTGGCAGTTCATGATCCTCCTTATAATTTTGTTGCATTCAAAGAAACGGAAGTTGCGGAATTTATTGAATGGAGCAGAGACTGGATAAAAAATACTTACGATTTTCTTGGAGAAGATGCCTCTCTTTATATATGGCTCGGAGCGGATCAGAATAATCATTTTCAGCCTCTTCCTGATTTTATAAATATGATGAAGGAGTCCGGATTTAAGAGCCGGAGTTTTATTACAATGAGAAACCAGAGGGGATACGGCACACAGAAGAACTGGATGTCGGTAAGACAGGAGCTTCTTTATTATATTAAAGGGAAACCCTGTTTCAACACGGAAGCTGAATACACTGAGATACCCAAAATAATGAATGGTTACTATAAAAAAGTGAATGGTAAAACTACTCAGAATTTTGAAAGAAGTAAGTCTGAGTTTATACGTGCCGGAAATGTCTGGGTTGATATTCAGCAGATATTCTACAGGATGAATGAAAATGTGAATGGCTGCTATGCTCAGAAGCCGCTAAAGGCTATTCAGAGAATTATCAAAGCAGGAAGCAGACCGGAAGATCTTGTTATAGATTTCTTTTCACATTCTGGTACAACCCTGATAGCTTCTGAAATTGAAGGGAGAAGCTGTTATACTATTGATATTGATCCCATATTTTGCGAAATAACCCTGAGAAGACTCGAAAACTACAGGAAAAATAAATTGACCGGGTGGCAGAATTCAAACCCTTTTGCGGAAGAAATTCTGGCGGACATAAAATTAAAAAGACATCTTACCCAAAAATATGGTTATGATTTTTCAATGCTTAATAAATTAAATGAAATAAAAATGAAAGAGACAGTAACTGAATGACAATAATTGATGGTAAAAAGACAGCTGCTGATATAAGAGAAGAACTGAAACAAAAAATAGACAAACTGAAAGATGAAGGCAGAAATGTTCCGGGACTCGTTACAATCCTTGTGGGCGAAGATCCTGCTTCACAGGTATATGTAAGGAGTAAGATTAAGGATTGTCAGGAAATCGGGATGAGAACAAAAGCCGAAAATCATACTGCAGATATTTCAGAAAATGATTTACTTGCACTTGTAAAAAAATATAATGAGGACCCGGATTTCCACGGCATACTTGTTCAGCTTCCTCTGCCCAAACATATTGATGAGAATAAAATAATAGAAGCTATATCGCCGAAAAAGGACGTTGATGGATTCAGTCCTGTAAGCATCGGCAACCTTGTTATAGGGAAGGATACATTTGCTTCCTGCACACCGGCAGGGATACAGGAACTGCTAATCCGGTACGGCATTGAGACAAAAGGGAAGCATGTAGTAGTTCTCGGCCGAAGCAACATTGTAGGAAAACCTATAGCGAATATAATGCTTCAGAAGAAAGAGCACGCCAATTCAGTGGTAACAATCTGCCATTCCGCCGCAAAAAATCTGCAGGAATATACGATTCAGGCAGATATACTTATTGCTGCAATCGGGAGTCCTGAATTTGTTAAAGCTGATATGGTAAAAGATGGAGTGGTAGTAATAGATGTAGGTATCAACCGGATAGACGATCCTTCCAAATCCAAAGGCTACAGGCTGGTAGGCGACGTTGATTATGAAAATGTTTCCAGGAAAAGTTCATATATTACCCCTGTTCCCGGCGGTGTAGGTCCAATGACCAGGGCTATGCTGCTCCAGAACACTTTTAAAGCTTATCAAAAATATGGTGAATAATATGAAACCCGGCATTTCAACTGAAGAAGTTTCACAGGAATTCCTTGAAAAAACGCTGCGGGATTTTTACTGTACAACTGAATCCTGCAAAGGATGGGAAACAAACGTTGTAACTCAGCCGAAAGCAGTTAATAATATTGTCAATGTCGGGGCGGAAAGAATCTCCGCGGGGATAGGAGTTGGTCACGTCCTGCAGGATAAAAAGTTAGCCGGGATGATCGATCACACTGTATTAAAACCCGATGCAACTCCGGAAGACATCACCAAACTATGCGGAGAGGCAAGGAAATATAATTTTGCATCCGTTTGTGTTAACCCTTCCTTTGTAACGTTATGCAGCGATTTATTGAACGGGAGTGATGTCAAAGTCTGCACAGTTATCGGCTTCCCGTTAGGTGCGACAACAACTGAAGTGAAAAAGTTTGAGGCTGAACAGGCAATTGAAGGGGGAGCAAAAGAAGTTGATATGGTAATTAATGTCGGCCGGCTGAAAGCAGGAGATTACGATTACGTCTATAATGATATTTACCAGGTTGCTCAGACTGCAAAGAAGCACAGAGTCATTTCCAAGGTAATCCTTGAAACCGCATTACTTACGGACGAAGAAAAGATAAAAGCCTGCGTGCTTGTAAAGAAAGCCGGAGCAGATTTTGTGAAGACGTCAACCGGGTTTTCCAAAGGTGGAGCAACGGTGGGCGACGTAGCTCTTATGAAATATGTTGTGGGTGCGGGAATCGGTGTTAAAGCTTCGGGAGGAATAAGATCACGCGAAGATGCGGAGGCAATGGTTGCAAGCGGAGCCGACAGGATAGGGGCAAGCGCCAGCGTTAAAATAGTACTCGGTGAAAAAAGCGATACAAATTATTAAGGTAAAATGATTCTCGATATTATTGTTAAGAAAACTGATGACGGATATACTGCTGAGATCCCCGGGCTTAAAGGATGCGAATCGTGGGCTCACGATGAGGATACAGTAATGGAGAAGATAATCGAGCTTGCAGGTTATTATCTTAAGATTGACTCAAAGGACAAGTTTAAGATCGACCGGGCACGGACCGGGAAAAATAAAACTATATATAAATTGGTATTTAATAAAAGCAGTCTGTGAAAAGCATCCGTACCGAAAAAAGAGTTGCAAAGGTGGAAAGAGTTCTGAGATCCCGCCAGAATACTCTGAGAGTAGTCATTGAAAACATACACGATCCGCATAATGTTAGTGCGATTTTCAGAACCTGCGATGCTGTAGGTGTTCCTAAAGTTTCACTTGTGTATACTTTTGAACAATTTCCGAAGATAGGAAAAAAATCATCTGCTTCTGCTTTCAAATGGGTTGAGAAAGAAAAGTTTAAGTCAATTGAAGAGTGCTATGCAAATCTTCACGCTAATGGCTTCAGAATTTATGCGTCAGCTCTCAATGAGAATTCAGTTAATCTTTTTGACCTCGATCTTACAGAGAAAACTGCAATCGTTCTGGGTAATGAACATAGGGGCGTTTCTGAGGAAGCTGCAGAAGCTGCTGATGGAACTTTTATGATACCTATGTTTGGAATGGTTCAGAGTCTGAATGTTTCTGTTGCATCTGCAGTTATTCTATATGAAGCTTTACGTCAGAGATCCATAAAAGGAATGTACAATAGTTCAGCAAAATTGAATGAGGAAATTCTTGAAAAAGCGGAGGACTGGCTTAAAAAATGAATGACGCTCAGAAGTTTGAACATATTTCGGGAATAAAAGGTGAGATTAGTCTTCCGGGAGATAAGTCAATCTCCCACAGAGCTGTTATGTTTTCCTGCCTTGCAGAAGGTAAATCCGTAATAAGAAACCTTTCGCCGGGAGAAGATGTTAAGTCTGCTATAAATTGTTTCCTCCAGCTTGGGGTTGATATTACCCGGGAAGACAATAACTATATTATTAACGGCGGCGGATTTAAAGGATTAAAAAAACCAGGCGGTCCGCTTGATGCCGGGAATTCAGGTACTTTTGCCAGGCTTATTGCCGGGATACTCTCAGCACAAAATTTTGAATCTGTAATTATCGGGGATGAATCACTCTCGTCACGGCCGATGAAGAGGATTATGGTTCCCCTGACATCGATGGGAGCGAAGATATCCTCAACACCCGACTCTACTCTCCCGCTGAAAATTTTTCCTGCAGATAAATTAGTCCCTATCAGGTATGAACTTCCTGTTGCAAGCGCCCAGGTAAAGGGAGCCGTCCTGCTTGCAGGTTTACATCTTCCGGAGACAACCACGGTGATTGAAAATTTCCCGTCGAGAGATCATACCGAGAAAATGCTCGGACTGAAAACTGAAGTAACGGATGGGAAGTACTATTCTTATGTTTCCAGGGAAAATTATCCTGAATCGAAAGAATATTCCGTTCCGGGCGATATCTCAACAGCTGTCTTTTTCATTATCCTCACTCTCCTTACAAATAATTCGGAACTACTTATCAGGAATGTATTATTAAATGTTTCAAGAACCGGAATACTTGAGATCCTCAAAAAGATGGGAGGCGATATTCAGCTGCTTGATTTGAAAGAAAATGCCGGTGAAATATACGGCGATATACTCGTGCGAAGCAGCAACCTTAAGAATATTGATCTCACAAATTATCCTGTAGTAAATTTCATTGATGAAATTCCTGTGCTTGCAGTTGCCGGCATTTTTGCTGAAGGCGATTTTGTAATCAGAACAGCAAAGGAGCTCAGATTCAAGGAAAGCGACAGAATTAAAGCAGTATGTGAAAACCTGAGACCGACAGGTCTTGACATTGAAGAGTACGAAGACGGTTTTTCAATTTCAGGGAATGTAAAAAGTAAAATGGCTGAGTTCACCAGCTTTAATGATCACCGTATAGCAATGGCGTTCGGGGTACTCTCTTCATTATTGAAAGACGGGGGGAAAGTTAATAATTTTGAATGTGTTAAAATCTCTAATCCCCGATTTCTTAACCAATTAAACCAGGTGAGTTATGGCTGAGGTTGTTCTTAAAAACGTGACCAAAGTATATGAAGGCGGGCAGGTTGCCGTCAAAGACATCAACATTGAAGTAAAGGATAAAGAATTTGTTGTGCTGGTAGGTCCTTCCGGGTGCGGGAAATCCACTACTCTTCGGATGATTGCCGGTCTTGAGGAAATCACTGAAGGTGAATTGTTTATTGATGGTAAAAAGGTGAATGATGTATCACCCAAGGACAGGGACATAGCCATGGTTTTTCAGAATTATGCCCTTTATCCTCATATGAGTGTATATGAAAATATGGCATTTGGTTTAAAGCTCAGGAAATTTGATAAAGACGAAATTAAAGAGAGGGTGAACGAAGCTGCAAAGATACTGGGCCTTGAAGATTACCTTGATAGAAAACCAAAAGCTTTATCGGGAGGGCAGAGACAGAGAGTTGCAGTCGGCAGGGCGATAGTCCGCAAACCCAAAGTATTTTTATTCGACGAACCTCTGAGCAACCTTGATGCAAAACTAAGGGTCCAGATGCGTACTGAAATATCGAAGCTGCATCAGAGCCTCGGTGCGACAATGATATATGTTACTCATGACCAGACCGAAGCTATGACGATGGGGGACAGGATTGTTATCATGAAGGACGGCCTTGTAAACCAGGTGGATACCCCCTTAAAGTTATATAATAAACCTGCCAACAGGTTCGTTGCGGGGTTTATCGGAAGTCCTTCGATGAATTTCATCAAAGGCAGGCTTGAAAACGGAAGCACAGTATTATTCAAAAGTTCAGGAAGCGATCTTAACGTAGAATTAACCGCAAATAAATCTGATGTTATCAGGAAGTATATCAACAAGGAAATATGGCTTGGTATCAGACCGGAGGATATTTATGATCAGACGGCAGCCGGAAGAAATGATACGGCAATGAAAGAAGTAGTACTTGACGTTGTTGAACCGATGGGGAATGAGATATTTCTTTATTTCCAGCTTGATAATGAACAGTTCGTAGCGAGAATACCTGCACGGGAAGAACCGCCGGCAGGCTCAAAAAGAAAACTCAGCTTCGATACTAATAAACTTCATTTTTTTGATGCAGAAACAGAGGCTGCTGTTCTCTAGGGCTGTGCGAGAATCAAACCCGGGGAACAGTTATGGGGGGCAAGCGAAACGGCGTTCCTGCCTGCCGGCAAGGCAAGTCGCTGTACATCTCTAAAGCTTTATACCCTGGTGTTCAAATTTATTGATGGCAAGCTCATCGAATATCTTTTTTATAAAATCCAGTCCATAACGGTAGGCGAAGTAAACAAAATTAAGCTCTCTTTCCTGAAGATTTGAATTAGGAAAAAGTGCAGCACTTAATTTGTCTATCTGCCGCAAGGTAACCTCGTGTTTTTTCTTCTGAGCCTCCAGCGCTTTCCCTTTAAGTTCATCGAGGTAGTGAGTGGTTTTCTGCCTGTACTTTGTACTGGCATCGGCTATTGTTTTATCGAACTCGAACAGCCTTTCCTTCAGTTTATCAAATGTAAGCTCAATCTCATTCGTTGTTCCTTTGAAAATTTCATCAAGGGAGTTCGGAGAAATTATTTCCAGTACTTTATTTTTAAGTTTTTCTGTTTCAGTAAATATGTCCTGCGGTTCCAGATCATATTTCTCGAGCAGGGAGGATATATTTTTTTCAATCAAAGTTGCCGATGACCTTGGATAGATGATCGGAGGTTCAACTTTGTAAATACTATATAAAGGCATCACCTGTGCGAAGTATGATATTTCACCCGGACCGCCGATATAAAATGCAGTAGGCAGCAGGTAATCCTGGCAGACAGGTCTGAGCAGAACATTGGGTGAAAACCTTGCAGGTTCCTTTTGAATCAAGTCCTGAAGCTCATCATATGTGAATTTCTTCCGTTTTCTTTTTAAGCGGAAATCATTTTCTACAGGTTCAATCAGATAACGTCCTTCGTCGGTATGGTAAAATAGATTGATCGGGCGTACCTTAACCTGAGCATGATATTCTTCTTCGAGCTTTGCACTTACGTGGACTAATTTTTCAGAATGCTGTCTGAAGTCCGATATTTCTTTTTTGAAAATAGGAGTAAGGAGTTTCTTTACCTCTCCATCCTGGGGATCAAAAATCAGAAGTCCATAAGAATCGAACAACCAGAATATCAGGTCACGGAAAGCATCCTTAAAAGTTCTGCCTTCGGAATAAAATGATCTTATCTTCGTAATAATATCATCCTTAAACTCCGTATCTCTCAATTCCTTACTGAGCTCATCGAAGAAACGGTTGATGTCGGGATTAAGTTTCAGAAAACCTACACTCCCTTTATTTTCCTCCTCGGGAATTTCATCCTCATATGATATCTTTTTAAGATTATTATTTTCATCGACAATATTTATTGATTTTACTTCTTCAAAATCATGATCATCGCCTTCAAGCCAGAATACAGGGACGAAAGCAAAGTCATCATAACGTTCGTTCAGATTGCTGCAGAGCTTTACAGCTGTAATTATCTTGTAGAATGTATAGAGGGGTCCGCCCAGGATTCCCAGCTGCTGACCTGTAACAACAGCCAGTGTATTCTTCTCTTTCAGCAGATTCAGGTTTCTCGTAGTTTTTTCAGAAAGTTCTTTATCTGCATACTGCTTCCGCAATATTTCGTACAGAAAACCCCGGTTTTCGCCGTACATTTCTGCTTTTCTCTTGAAGAGCTTTATATATTCTTCCTTGTCGCGGAAATTATACTTGTAGTAGCCCTTAACTTTATCAAAGTTGTATAGATAATCAGTAAACAACCGATGTTGACCGGGAAGATCAGCATAATTTATGAACATTCCTGCACCACTCTTTATTAATTTGAAAAGCAAAGTAAGAAAAACTGCTTTTCTTAACAAGCCGGAGTGAAATTGACAGAGGGAATGAACCTATTGATACCGGCATTTCCTGCGTTCCACGCTAAAGAAAAAAGAGTTAATATTATGTAGAAAAATTATACAGGACTGACAAAATGACAGTCCCCGTATTTACACCCTATTAGGAGGCCGGTTAGAGGCCTTTTAAAGGCCGGGAGGACTCAAAATGAAACAGTGCGAAAATAGGCTAAAAACGCACTTTTTAGTTGTTGAAAAAATTTACATATGACAAAATGTCAGTGTCTGGAAATGAGACGTTTATTATTCGATAGTGATTACATCCAACTATCATTATATAATGGGGATAGATTTTCTATTCTAATATCTAATTTATAAGGTACATTTCAAAATGGAAAAATTGATATTAGTAATTTAATCATCTCACCACCTTTTATTTTAATAATATTATTTTTTGAATAGAACTACTTGTACCTTGATTCAGAACAGCCAAATAAATACCACTGGGTAAATTATTTGCATTAAACCTGACCTTATTATTACCTGAATATCTATACTCATCTATTAGGGTAGCGATTTTCTCACCCAGAATATTATAAATTTCAAGTCTGGTCATCCCTGATTTTGGCAAGGTGAAATTAAAATTAACGGCATTGTTAAATGGATTCGGATAAGCATTAAGCTGAAAGTATGATGGTGCATTGTTCAATTCATTATCAACCGGGACTAATGTTCGGTATTGATGCCCATCTATTATTGCTCCCTGCAGCATAAAATCGCCAACATTAAAATAGAAAATTCTTACGATTCCTATTTGTTCCGATAACCAATAAACCCTATTCTCACAAGGCACCCAAATAGTATCAGATGGCTCTATTAAAACATCTTCAAATCGTTTTGTAAGAAGTGGTTTTTGGAAAAAGTCAAAATAAGTATCGTCATAAAAAGTAGTTGCAATACCACGGGCATTTCCACACGGACCTAAATCTCTGCACACCTTCCAAACTGAAGTGTCCGGAAGAGAAAAATCAAAATATTTGTATTCCCTGTCTGTGCAGCCTATGCTATCGCCAAAATAAAGATAAACATAACCGGAGTCTTTTCTAAAGAAATATTCCCATACCGATGTACCATCCACTATCTCATACAAATACTTATATGTTAAACCGTTGGGCAATACTGTATCACCAATAACTTGAATGGTTATATATTTTGAACCAGTAAAATCATCAGCGCGATATTGCCAGACATTCCCATCCTGAATCGGAAAGAAATCGGAAGTATCTAAAATTATATCTGTAGCAATTTTATGGTTAATATCACGGGAATTAATACTTTGAGCGTAAGTTGTGAAGAAAAAGATCATTGACAGGATAATCAACTGATTAATCCAGCTATTTATACTTTTATAATACATAATTCATCTACGGTAAAATGTTAGTGATTTATATTTGATTGTGAATTTTTGGATTCTATAACATAGTATAAGGATTTGATATCCACATTTTATAATGGTCTGTGTGTATCTATTAAAAATCAAGATACAGCCATCAAATACGATTATCATTTAACCACCTAATAGAGGTTTAATAAATAATCATAATTTGTTCTTTGTCGAGATAGGAATGAAAATATTGAAAAGTCATTTTTACCCTAAATTTAATTCGATTAAAAACCCTAATTAACCTGTTTGAAAAATAATCAAACTTAAACCAGAAAGCAAAATGATTTACCGCTTAACGGGGCTTATAAGTGTCAAACAGCAATGAGCAACCTTTCATTATGTGCCGCCGCCTGCGGCTGATTGATTCTTAGCTGCATTTTTTACTACTAATATATCGCCGCTCTGCGGCTAATTCACTTTAACGGAATTATTTGCTGCTAATATTTACTGCTGTGCGGCTTTAAACATTATTCAATACTCAGATGTTATCTGGCGGTGATTCGGTTGTTATTTGGTTTTTGTAAATATCGTGCATTTATTTATTTTCTGGTATAAATAATCAGGACAGATGGAAATAAATCTGCTTAAATATTTTACTGCAGGAAGATTAGTTAATATTGTGAAAATATTGGCATCCTATAATATTTCCCGGGTAATAAGGAAACCGGTGATATGGGGGATGCCGGTAAGTTACTCAATCGAACCAACGAACCATTGCAACCTGAAATGTCCGGAATGTCCTTCGGGATTAGGCAGTCTTACCCGTCCACTGGGATTAATGAAACCCGAATTTTTTGAACACCTTGTAGATGAGATATGTTTGAAAGGGTTCTATCTTCAGCTGTTTTTCCAGGGAGAACCTTACATAAATAAAAACCTTCCTCAAATGATCCGGTATGCCCGGGAAAAAAATATGTATGTTTCTATAAGTACTAACGGGCATTTTATAAATAAGGATAATGCCGATGCTGTACTCGATTCGGCACCGGATAAAATAATATATTCAATAGACGGACTTGATGAAGAATCTTATCAGAACTACAGGGTAGGAGGAACATTTGCACAAGCCGATGAAGGACTTCGTGCACTAACTGAACGGAAAAAATTAAGGAAGCTCAGTAAGCCTTTTGTTGAACTGCAGTTTATAGTGATGAAGCAGAATGAGCATCTTACAGACAGTGTAATTGAATACGGGAAATCAACCGGCGTTGATAAGGTAGTATTTAAGACAATGCAGGTCTCCACCTATGAAAATGCACTGCACTTTCTACCGGTGAACAAAAAATTCAGAAGATATGAAGTCGGCGATAATTCATTCAGAGTAAAAGGCAAGATCAAAAATCAATGTTTTGCCTTATGGCGTACATCTGTGATCACCTGGGACGGCAGGGTAGTGCCATGCTGTTTTGATAAAGATGCTGATTTTGAAATCGGGAAACTGAATGGGAGATCATTCCGGGACATATGGAAATCGGAGGAATACCGGAATTTCCGTCAGAAGGTACTTGACGACAGGAAGGGCATAGGTATGTGCTCAAATTGTACAGAAGGGATGAATATGAATATACTTGAAGTGGAGCAGTAGTGGCGGAAGCTATCATTGCAGTTAAAAACATTTATGTAAAGAACAGGAACCTGTTTCTGATACTGCTCAAGATAATGATATCCGCTGGACTGCTGACCTTCATACTTATTTCAGTTGATATTAAAAAGACAGTTTCTGTTTTTACAAGTGCTGATAAGTTTCTTCTGCTGCCGGCTTTCCTGCTGGGCTTTATAAATATCTTTCTGCAGTATTTAAAGTGGAGGCTTGTCTGCCGCTCTCTGTTAAATGAAAATAATGCCGGTAAAATACTCACCTCACTTTTTTATGGTTTCTCAGCCGGCTCCTTTACTCCGGCAAGAATCGGAGAATATATAGGCAGGGCTGTTCCTTTTGCTGATAAGTCGCTCATCGAAATAACTTCCGCTGTTTTCATCGATAAAATGTTCAGTCTTTTTATCGTTCTGATCCTGGGATCACTTTCATTCCTGCTCTTTATGAAATCCGGAGTTGTTACCATATCGGCATTTATATTCCTTACTGCTATACTATTGTATTTACTTAATAATGGGCTCATCCTGACAATCAAAGATATTTTATTACGGTGGAAGTGGAGCAGGAAAATATTCTCCGGCCTTGCACTTTTTAAGCAAATGAACAACAGGTTCAGACTGCAGCTGATCTTTTTGTCGTTATTGTTTTACTTATGTTTTATAATTCAGTTTGCACTTCTGGTTAGTGCATTTTCACATCATTATGATTTGCTGAGTTATGTATGGACAGGCAGTCTTGTAATGTTCGCAAAGAGTATAATACCCCCGATATCATTCGGCGAGCTGGGTATCAGGGAAGGTGTATCTGTGTATTTTCTGAAGCGTATCGGAGAAACAGCCGCTGCGGGATTTAATGCTTCGATATTTCTATTCCTGATAAATATTCTCTTCCCGGCTCTTATAGGGTTAATTTTTCTGCTGAGAAGAAAATGATAGTCCTTCTTCTTATTTTTTTACTTCTGCTTATTCATTACGGATACTTCCTGATGAAAATTCTAATCGGACTGGGAAGACTTTCTCAGCCCGTGATAAACGGGAATTCTCATCATTTTATTTCTGTTATAATTCCCTTCAGAAATGAATCAGAAAATATCTTAAAAAGTCTCAGAAGCATTGAAGGCCTCAACTACCCGGAAGAAAAATATGAAGTGATCTATGTAGATGATAACTCCACAGATGACTCTTTTCAACTGGCTGAATCGGGGAAGACAAAAAGCAACACAAATATACTCAGGCTGCCGTACGAAGCAGCCGGCCTGGGAAATAAGAAATATGCCATTCAATACGGGATAGATAATTCAAAAGGAGATATAATAGTTACTACCGATGCCGATTGTATTCATCATAAAAACTGGCTGCAGAATTTAATAAGATGTTTTGACAGCAGAACTGCTTTCGTTTCGGGTCCGGTTGCGTTCACATATACGCCGGGATTATTTTCGGAATTACAGGGTCTTGAATTTGAAGGATTGATATTAGCGGGCGCCGGTTTAATTGGCGCCGGAAGTCCTGTTATCTGCAACGGGGCTAATATTGCTTACAGAAAGGAAGTATTTAAGGAAGTCGAAGGACTGAATGACAACCTGAACCTTTCCTCAGGCGATGATGAATTCCTGATGCAGAAAATCTCAAGGCAGACAGATTACCAGATAAAATTCTGTGCAGAAAGGGAAGCAGTTGTACTGACGGGTTCAAATACGAACCTGGGGAATTTCTTCAGCCAGAGGAAGAGATGGGCAAGCAAGAGCTTGTTTTATAAAGATCGGGGACTAATAATCCAGCTGGTGCTGATCTTCTTTTTTTATTCAGGATTATTCGTCCAGACATTTTTAATATTAGCAGGTCATTACGAATTTCTGGTTACCCTGGTTTTGAGTTCGATAATTAAAATCCTTCCGGAATACCTTATTATCAAAAAAGGGGAACAACTTTTTTTCTCACAAAAAAAGAAATCTGTATTTATAATGACAGAAATATTACAGGTTCCTTACATTATTATTACTGCACTTGCAGGTTTATTCGGCAGTTTTACGTGGAAGGGCAGGAACATTAAGCGTTAAGTTAGTGTACACTAAAGAACAGTTTTGTATACAATATTAGACAAATAAATTCTTAGAATTCTTTCGATTTTGATTAAAATAAGCATTTATTATATGGTATGATCATTGGATATTAAGCTGTGTTCTAAAAAAGCGAGGTCTAAAATGAAAAAGATATTCTTAATAGCAGCACTGATCATCACAGGTTTGAGTTTTCAAGCCAAAGCCCAGGATTCATATGACCGGGGTTACGATGACAGTTATAATTACGGCGGCTATAACAATAATGACGGTTTCGGATACTTCTATACCACATTATCGCCGTATGGTTCATGGATAGAATTCGGAGACGGAGTATACGGATGGCGGCCTTATAATATGAGAATGGGCTGGGCTCCATATGCAAACGGCCGATGGATATGGACCTCCGATGGATGGTATTGGGATTCTTACGAACCATTCGGATTCATTGTCTACCACTACGGAAGATGGTATTTTGATGATTACTATGGCTGGACCTGGATCCCCGATTACCAATGGGCTCCTGCCTGGGTAGAGTGGAGAAACGATAACGATTATATCGGCTGGGCTCCGCTGGCTCCATATGCAGTATTCTCAATTTCTGTAGGTATACATTATACCCATTCATATTATACACCTTATTCACACTGGCATTTTGTTAAATATCATTACTTCTGCGATCCTTATGTAGATAAATATTATGTCGGTCCAAAATATAAATACAGAATATATTCAAGAACCAAATACAGAAATGATTATGGATACAGGAACGGAAGAGTTGTTAACCGCGGTATCGATGTCAATACAATCAGAGAAAGAGGCAAAGTTGATATCCGTGAACGCAGAATAACCACAGTATCGCAGGTGAGAGATATTAACGACAGGAACAGAGTTACCGACAATGAAATAAGGACTTTTATCCCTGACAAAAAGAATTTCACGAATGCCAGGATTAAAGATGTTAAGATCGAAAGAACTAACAGGAAGACTGGTCTTGAAACTTCCAAACTTGAATTCGGAAGAACCAATATAGACAGGAAAAAAGATCCTGTACAGAGACAGACTGATGTTAAGACAACCCCTGAAGTAAACAGGAAACAGGATATCCGTACTACGACAAGTACTCCCCGTGAGAATGTAAAACAGAATCCGGTGGAAAAAAGAGTAGTTCCTGATACACGGACTAAAACACCTGAGAGGAAAGATGTAAGAACTCCGGTTAAACAAGCGCCAGTTAAGAAAGAAACACGTACAGTAGCACCTGATAGAACATCTCCTCCTAAGATTGAGAAGAGAGTTAATGAAAGAATTCAGCAGAGTACTCCTCCACGGCAGCAAACAAAGGTTAATACTCCGCCCGTTCAGAAAAGAACCGAAGTAAGAGTTAATCAGGCTCCGGTTCAGAAAAGAACCGAAGTAAGAGTAAACCAGGCTCCGGTTCAGAAGAGAACTGAAGTCAGGGTAAACCAGGCTCCTGCTAAGAACAATGGATCAGGAAGGAACACTACAGTTCAACGACAAACTAATGAGAGAACAAAATCTGAAACAAAAAGAGAAACCAACAACGGAAAGAGCCGCAGATAACTCCCTCGTTTCTTTGGCCCTCTCCTCCGAAAAGTACCGGTGTTAAGCCGGTACTTTTATTTTAAATATACTAGAACTCTTATAATAATTTGCAATAGAATAACTTAGCCAGGTTCAGGGAACAAAGCGCAACATAAATTGTAAAATTCAATCGACATATGAGTATAGCTCATTTCAGAAATTCCTAAGCTCTCCATATAAATCAAATCACGTGCTTGATTTTTATTAATGAAAATCGTAATTATTGATAAGATTTATTTAGGGTTTTTTATGTGGGTATTTGATGTTGTTATAAGGAATAGCAATTCACTTACTAAATGATGTTTTAATTCATCATATTCTTAATTACCCCACTTTTTAATAAATATTTATTTGAGCTGTTAGGAATAAAATAATCGAGTGTTTGGGGAAAATATGAGATATTATCATACAATACTTGTTATGTTCTTTGGTTTCATCTTCTTCTCTTGTAATAATTCTGTCGAACCAAATCAGGGAAACAATCCACCCCCGGGAAGAAGAGACTATATCTGGAAGGTAGATTCTTTGAGTATTCCGTTTGCTAACTTACAGCGAATTTGGGGAAACTCGCCAAGTGACATATGGACTATTGGTCCAGGGGGAGATGCCGATAAAACAGTTTTCCGATTTAATGGTAGTCAATGGTATAGTTTAGGTCTGATGCCCTTTAATCCAACTTCAATTTATGGTTTTGCTCAGAATGATGTTTGGATAGGCGCCAGAGGTGGTGAAATTTGGCATTATGCTGGCTCTGGTCTCACAAAAAAATTTACACTGAGTATCCCGGGATTTAATTTTTCTGGATTTGAATGCATATGGGGAGATTCTCCGAATAATGCTTATGCCATAGGGTATGCTGAAAATAATGAGACTTATCGCGGCGTAATTGCAAGGTTTGACGGAAATTCCTGGCAAAATATGAATATTCCGGCCACAAAAAACACATTTGTTAAAATTCAACGGGGATTAAAATCAAGTAATGATTATTTCATATTCGCATTTCGTTTTGAACAATTTGCAGAAGATACATCCTACATTTATAAGTTTGATGGAACAAATCTTAATAAGGTCTATCAGGGATTAACTACCACAGATGGATTAGCAGGTTTGTCGTGTATCGATGATAAAATATATATTCGAGAAGGTTATGATATTTATGAATATACTCAAAATCAAATGAAGTTTAAATTCAAAATTCCCGATGAGGCAGTGCTTTGGGGCAGAAATGAGAATGATATTTTATTAGGAATGCTTTCTGGCGTAGCTCATTACAATGGAACAGATATTGAATACATATATAATTTTAATAATCCTAACATTAGAATCATTGATGCAGCGCTATTCCCTCAAAGTATAGTAATATTAGCAATAGATTATAATTCCAGTTACTTTTATTTATTTAGGGGTTCTCTCTAAACAATAGTTCAAATATCAAGGTGAAACATTCTTAAATGAAAACGAAAATATTCTTACTGCTTTTTATATTATTTTTCACTCAATCAATAAATCATCCTCAAACCGAATATTCAAGGAGCGATCAAAAACAAGACTACTCAATTGAAGATACAACAATAAATAACAACGAACATAAAAATAGAACTTTATTCATCGAAGGATGTATCGGGCTATTTGAATATCTCTCAGCTCATCTGGGCTACCAAATTAATAATTCTTTCTCCTTTGCCATTAAAGTATCCACTACGTGGGTTGGAGGTGGTATGTATTTACCAAATAGTGGAGAAGGAATTGGAGCTCAACTAAATTATTCTTATAAATTTTTGTTTTTCAATTCTATTTCTTTGGGCTACTTAATTTACACTGATCTAACTGTAGACCGAAAGATAAATTCCATAACTAAGGGTAATTTCTTTAATATTTATTTAGAGAATGAAAATATTGAAGATAAAGGAATTAATTTCTTTTGGTCGCTTGGATTATGTTTAAGTGCTGCAAAAGCTTCACATACAATTATCTTTCCTTCAATAAATGCAGGGTTAAATTTCAATTTTTAATTTAAGGCTGAATATTAAAATTCTAAATTAAGCAGCTAGCCATAATGAAATTAAAAACGATATTTCTGTTCAATCTGAGATTTATGTCCTCAATTAAGTTGATGGGCATAAGTGAACCTAATCTAGCAGATTCGATAAAAACTGATTCTAAAACTCCTAAATTTGATATTCACAGTGCGGAGGATTAGCAAATGGCGGCAACTGAGCGAAACGGGGTTTTCCGCCTCTCATTTTTTTTATCTTAGGTTACCAGATTAGTTACCGGCGGACAAGCTGCTTTACACGGGGAAGAAACTATATACCACTTTTGTGAATAAGATTATCACAAGTGAGAATAAAATAATTAATCCATCAAAATTAGGGGCAATTTTCCATAAATAATCACTAAATGAGAGGATTTATTGAATTAAACTACCCTTGCCAGTGGCACATTTTATGGGTATTTAATACGTTTGTAATAGAATTCTAATTCAAATTGGTTAATGGAGAAAAATTAAATGAAAATAAGTAAAGAGGAAGCTCTTGAATATCATAGTCAGGGCAGGCGCGGAAAGATTGAAGTTGTTGCAACAAAGCCATGCCTGACTTCAAGAGATCTGTCATTAGCTTATACCCCCGGGGTAGCAGAGCCTTGCAGAGAGATAGCAAAAAACGATGACGACGTCTATAAGTATACAGCAAAAGGCAACCTTGTAGCTGTTGTTTCAAACGGAACCGCAGTTTTAGGTTTAGGAGATATAGGGCCTCATGCGGGAAAACCTGTGATGGAAGGAAAGGGTGTATTATTTAAAAGGTTCGCCGATATTGATGTGTTTGATATCGAACTTAAGAGTAAAGATCCCAAGGAAATTATCCGTGCAGTTCAGCTGCTGGAACCGACTTTCGGCGGGATCAACCTGGAAGATATAAAAGCACCGGAATGCTTTGAGATAGAAGAGACGCTTAAAGAAACAATGAACATCCCTGTATTTCACGACGACCAGCACGGAACAGCAATCATCTCCTGTGCTGCTTTAATCAATGCTGCTGAAGTTGCCGGGAAGAAACTGGAAGATCTCAAGATAGTTGTCAATGGTGCAGGTGCTGCGGCAATTTCCTGCTGCAAACTTTATATGATGGCCGGGGCACGTAGAGAAAACATTTTTATGTATGACTCCAAGGGACTTATCCATAAAGGCAGAAAAGATCTAAACAAGTATAAGGACATATTCGCACAGGATAAGGATTCCGGTTCACTGGCTGATGGTATGGTTGATGCGGATGTATTTATAGGATTATCAATTGGCGGTGTCGTTTCTAAGGATATGATCAGGGTTATGGCTAAAGATCCGATCGTGTTTGCTATGGCGAATCCCGATCCAGAAATTACCTATGAAGATGCAACCGAGGTACGCAAAGATATAATTATGGCTACCGGCAGAAGCGATTATCCGAACCAGGTAAACAACGTGCTTGGATTTCCTTTTATATTCAGAGGAGCTCTTGATGTAAGAGCTTCGGCTATAAATGAAGAAATGAAGATGGCTGCAACCAGAGCGCTTGCGCAGCTGGCAAAGGAAAAAGTACCTGAGATGGTTCTGAGTGCATACGGCGGAATGGATTTTGAATTCGGACGTGATTACATTATTCCCAAGCCCTTTGATCCCCGGGTTCTGTGGCATGTAGCCCCTGCAGTTGCCAAAGCAGCTATTGCAACAGGTGTTGCCCGCGAGCCTATAACCGATTGGAATGCATACCAGGATGAACTGAAAGAAAGACTCGGACTGTCAAAAGAAGTAATCCGTGTGATGATTAATAAAGCAAAAGAAGACCCGAGAAAAGTTGTTTATCCCGAAGGGGAAGAAGAGAAAATTATAAGAGCTGCCCACGCTGCTTTCACCGACAATATTGCCTTTCCGATACTCCTGGGAGATGAGTTTAATATAAGAAAAACAGTCACCGACCTTGGATTTGAACAGAATGAATTTAAGATAATTGATCCCACAACCAGCACCAAGCGTGAAGTATATGCGGCTGCGTTTCAAAAGAAACGTCAGAGAAAAGGAGCTACCCTGAAAGAAGCTAAGGATCTGATGGGGGATGCAAATTATTTCGGATCAATGATGGTTGAGATGGGCGATGCAGATGCGCTCATCAGCGGTTTAACTTCCCACTATCCGGCAACTATTAAACCTGCATTGCAGTGTGTTGGAGTTAAAGAAGGCTTCAAGGTAGTATCAGGATTGTATATTGTTGTAACCTCAAAGAGAGCTTATTTCTTTGCTGATACAACCGTGAATATCAATCCGACCTCCGAACAGCTTGCAGAAATAGCAATTACAGCTGCAGATACTGTAAAAGAATTTGATCTCGATCCGAGGGTAGCGCTGCTGTCGTTCAGTAATTTCGGAAGTTCCAAATACCCCGAGTCACTGAAAGTGAAGAAAGCAGTTGAAATAATCAAAAGCCTTCGTCCCGACCTGAATGTTGACGGTGAAATGCAGGCTGATACAGCATTAGTTCCGCAGATTATAGAAAAAGATTTCCCGTTCAGCTCATTAAAGGGCGGAGCAAATGTACTTATATTCCCGGATCTGAACTCCGGAAACATTGCTTATAAGCTTATGGCGAGGATCGGCGGAGCAACCGTTATTGGTCCTATTTTACGAGGAATGAAGAAGCCTATTCACGTTCTGCAGAGAGGCGCAACAGTTGATGATATCATTAACATGACAGCCATTGCTGTTGTCGATTCACTTCACCTGGTGAAACCAGCTAAGAAAAATGCAGAAGAAGCATTAGTATAAAAATACATTTATTAAACATAAGCAGGCCGGGCAAAGTTAACTTGCTGGCCTGCTTATTATTTTATCGAAAATACTTTTCTCACGGGGCTTCAGATTAAGGTTGGCGTATTGTTCCAGGTTCATTCCTTTCCCGATCTGCTTTACGGGCTTTGAAGCATAGATATTCTTCACAAATTCGATCCTGTCCATTATATTATCAAAGGAGATCGATATGCTGTCGCCGCTTTCGCGATGAACAATTCTTAGTATGTTATCCTCTGCAACCTCTTCAATGTCCCAATTACTTGAAAAAATTGCATAGTTTATTTTTACTTTAGGTAGTTCTTTTCCGTACTCAGGATCTACGTATAGTTTCCCGGAATATTTACTTATGTTGATCGATGAACTGTAAGTTTTAACAGGATGTTTTGATTTTTCCATCTTACACTCCTTATAATAATCAGGAAAGATTTTCTGATAGGGAAACTAAATTCAGGTGGTGAGAAAAGCTGTGAGCACTCACAATCTAAATAATAAATGTGAGGAAGCATATATTCGTACATTGCCTTAAATCACCTGCCTTCTTCACCGCTTTATGGAATAAAAATAAGTAGATTTCAGCCTGGATAATGTATCTGAATGATCCCGGAAGACTTATTTGAAGAGAAGAAAGGGGGAAACGGTGACAATTTTGTCGTCTGAATATTTCGGACTTTACTGTTACCGTAATTTAGACTGAGTGAAATATAGACTGCAGGGCTGAAGCATAATGAAGTTCTCTGTTATGCAATCTGCCCTGCAGTAATTAATAGTTTTATTGTTCTTTAATGGTTGCGTTTGAAAGCATAACCGGATAAGCGTATCCTGCACCGAAATCCTGGTTGATCTCTACAGTACCTTCAACAACAACAACGTCTCCGGCTTTAGCAGAATCGGGACTTGTAACCATCAGATCAAAATTATTCCCGCTTGATGTACCGTCCTGAATATGTATCCAGTTTCTTCCCATTATATGAGGATTATATTTTACTACTTTACCTTTTACTTTTACAGTCTGTCCATTCAGATCATCCTTCTTATCGTATATCTGCGCGATAGTTGTTCCATCTTTCAGAGGTGTTATATTAACATCTTCTTTTGATTGGGAGTACACCTGAGGATGGTTAACGGGTTTTTGAGCGGAAGGGGGAGTCTGGGATATATCCTGCACAAATAATACAGATTCAAATGTTCTGTTCAGAGCATCGCTCTTAAAATTTTTCATCTCCATACTTTTTGAGAAATAAAGAGTTTCTCCCTTTTCAGGCTGCATCTTTGTTACAGCAATCCAGAATTCGTTCCCATTTTCTGAGGCTTTAATATATGTGTAATTAGGAGTCTGAAGAACATCTGCTACTTCAATTTTATGAGTTCCCGCAGGAAGATTTTCATTTGCTTCCTGGTTTTTACTTTCACACGCTGTGAATGTTATCATTAATACTGCTGCTATGAGCAGAAAGGATTTTTTCATTTTCATCACCTTTTGATTCATATGTTTTTATTCTGATTATAAAATATCTTATAAATATACATAAAGAATTTTAGATAGATAAGTTATTAATTTGGGAATTGGCGGATTGGGCGAATTGATTGGGGGATTAAAGAATTGGGCTAATCCGCTCAATCCTTTAATTTCTTTATTTTTAATCTGCATCACATTTGCTTCATTGAATCTTGTATAAGTTTGTTCCGTAATAAACGAAGAAAATATTTTTCTCTAAACCTAAAATTCAGAGGAGAAGATTTTGGTTCTGGCTTCTACTGAACATTCCTTTGAACTGTGGCCCCTCCTTGTATACGCAGCTTTAGTACTCCTGATCGTAGGAGGAATGATCGTTTTATCTTACTTCCTTGGGCAGCGCCATAATGAAAAACAAACTGATACAATATATGAATCCGGAATTAAAGCAACGGGAGATGCCCGACTCAGATTTCCTGTACACTTTTATATCGTCGCAATGTTTTTTGTGATTTTTGATCTTGAGGCGGCCTTCATTATTTCCTGGGCTATAGCTTTCAGGGATACAGGGTGGGGAGGCTACATTGGAGCACTAATATTTATCGGGGTACTGCTTGTTGTGCTTCTTTACGAGTGG
Source organism: uncultured Ignavibacteria bacterium (assembly GCA_963811905.1). GTDB lineage: Bacteria > Bacteroidota > Ignavibacteria > Ignavibacteriales > Ignavibacteriaceae > DATFVA01. The sequence goes on along the minus strand of CAWETK010000018.1, from coordinate 558,538 downwards.
AGAATCGGTGCACTGGATTTCGGTCCCAAAGGTAAAAAGATACTCAAAGAATATCATAAGAGACTTATAGAAAAATCAAACGGATAGATCATGAGATGGTGGCTTACAAATACTTTGGATCCTGTTAAAACGCTGGAGGGGAATGGTTCCTTCGAACAGGCAGCACAGCAGACTGTAATATTAAGCAAACTGGAATCGCTGATCGCATGGGGAAGGAAAAACTCGATGTGGCCGTTCAATTTCGGTTTATCATGCTGCTATGTTGAAATGGCAACGAGTATAACCAGCAAATATGATATTTCAAGGTTCGGCGCGGAGGTAATCCGCGGCACTCCCCGTGAAGCCGATGTTATGATAATTGCCGGTACTGTATTTATAAAAATGGCCCCGGTTATTAAAAGACTATATGAACAGATGATGGAGCCAAGGTGGGTTATATCGATGGGTTCCTGTGCCAATTCCGGGGGTATGTATGATATCTACAGTGTGGTGCAGGGAGTAGATAAATTTATGCCTGTCGATATGTACGTGCCGGGCTGCCCGCCAAGACCGGATGCATTCCTGGAAGGACTTATTCTCCTGCGTGAAGGAGTTGGTAAAGAAAAACGGCCTTTAAGCTGGGCAATAGGACCGCAGGGTGTAGAGAGAGTGCCCGGTGTTTCAATGAAAGCAATAAAGCGGAATGAAAGAATGAAGATGACAAGATTAAGGCCCCCTGATGAGATATAATCAAGAAACATCTTCAGATAAAATTTATGACTAATTCAGTAATTGAAGAACTGAAAACCAAATTCAATGAAGATAATTTCCGGATTGAGGAAACCAGGGATGCAGTCCCTACTGTCTGGATCAGGAGGGAAAAGCTTAGCGGCGTCTTAAACTATCTTAAAAATGAAATCATAAATCCTTACAAAATGCTGTATGATCTTACGGCTATTGATGAAAGAACCAAATCACGGATTAACAAAGCACCTGAAAATGATTTTACGATTGTGTATCAGCTTCTTTCGTTTGACCGGAATGAAGATATCCGTATAAAAGTTCCGCTTAAGGATGATGACCTTGAGATTCCCTCTATTACACACCTCTGGCATAACTCAGATTGGTATGAACGTGAAGTGTATGATATGTTCGGTGTGAAATTTAATGGTCATCCGCATCTGCGGCGGATACTGATGCCCGACACCTGGGAAGGCCATCCGCTTCGCAAGGAACATCCTGCACGAGCGACTGAAATGGGTCCTTTTCAAATGCCTGAAGAGACAGCTCTTCACGAACAGGATGTACTGCAATTTAAGCCGGAAGAATGGGGGCTGCAGAAAGAGGACGACCAGGACGAATTCATGTTCCTGAACCTTGGTCCGCAGCACCCGGGAACTCATGGTATTCTGCGATTGGTGCTTCAGCTGGATGGAGAGGAAATACTGCATGTTGTTCCTGATATCGGTTATCATCATCGGGGTGCTGAGAAAATGGGTGAACGGCAATCATGGCATACTTATATCCCATATACTGACCGGGTCGACTATCTTGGAGGTGTCCTTAATAATCTTGCTTACGTTCTTGCAGTTGAAAAACTTGCCGGTATAGATGTGCCCCTGAGAGCCCAGGTTATCCGGGTAATGTTGTGTGAGTTATTCAGAATTGCATCTCACCTTGTGTGGTACGGGACGTTTGCACAGGATCTTGGAATGCTTTCCCCTGTTTTTTATATGTTCAGCGACCGCGAAAGAATTTTTGATATAGTAGCCGCAGTCTGCGGCGACAGAATGCACCCTAACTGGTTCCGCATAGGCGGTGTTGCCCAGGATCTGCCCAAAGGATGGGAGAAGCTCGTAAAGAATTTTGTTGATTATCTGCCTTCAAGACTAAAGGATTATGATAATCTTGTAATGAAAAACTCGATTTTCAAGGCAAGGACAGTCGGAATAGGAATCTATGATACAGATGAGGCCGTAGAGTGGGGAATTACAGGACCCGGTTTAAGAGCCACCGGATATGAGTGGGATTTCAGGAAGAAGAGACCTTATTCATCTTATGATCAGTTTGAGTTTGATATACCGACGGGGAAAAACGGCGATTGTTATGACAGAGCAGCCGTTCGCGTTGAAGAAATGCGGCAGAGTCTACGCATAGTCGAACAGTGTATGAATAATATGCCCGAAGGCATTTATAAATCGGAACACCCGCTTACAACACCCCCGATGAAGAAGTACACGATGCACGATATAGAAACTCTCATCACTCATTTTCTAAATGTAAGCTGGGGACCGGTTATTCCGCAGGGAGAAGCTTTCGTCGGAATTGAAGCCTCAAAAGGTAATAACGGTTATTATGTTATCAGTAACGGCGATACAATTCCTTACCGCGTAAGGATCCGTACTCCTTCGTTCCCGCACATTCAAATGGTTTCATATATCAGCCGCGGTTATACCGTTGCCGACCTGCTTTCGATACTGGGCAGTATAGATTTTGTTTTAGCAGATATTGACAGGTGAATAAACAAAAAATAATTAACAATTAACAATAAATAATTTAGAATGAGGAATTAAGCTGCAGAGAGAAGTACAGTTGTTGAAAATATCATTTTAGTAATATGAAAGAATAATGACTGACGGCAGATGTTAACAGAAGATGAAAAAAAAGAAATAGACGAACATCTTAAAGATTATCCTACTAAACGCGCGGCCTGCATCGAAGCGTTGAAAGTAGTACAGCGCAGTAAAAGATGGATATCAGATGAAAGTCTGAAAGATATCGCCGGTTATCTCGATATGACCGTAGATGAACTCGACAGCGTTGCTACATTTTATAATCTGGTTTTCAGAGAGCCGGTAGGAAGGCATGTTATACTTATATGCGATAGTATAAGCTGCTGGATCCTCGGCTACACGAAGATTTATGATCATCTTAATAAAACACTCGGTATCTCTTTCGGTCAGACAACTGAAGACGACCGGTTTACTCTGCTCCCGATACCATGTCTCGGAACCTGTGATCACGCACCTGCATTAATGATCGATAATGATCTTCACAGGGACCTTAGTCCCGATAAACTTGATAGTATACTCAAACAGTATGAGTGATAGGAATGAATGCTGAATAGAAAATGAAAATGGAAAAGCCTTTAACCAGAAATATTGAAGCTTTTCAGACTCCGGTAAGTCTGAAGGATTATGAGAAGAACGGCGGCTACCAGGCAGTCAAAAATATGTTTAAATCGGATCCGCAGGATATCCAGAAGATGGTTAAAGATTCAAATCTGAAAGGAAGAGGCGGAGCTGGTTTTTCTACCGGAATGAAATGGAGCTTTGTGCCGATGGGCGACGACTTCCCCCACAAGTATCTGCTGTGTAATGCAGATGAAATGGAACCGGGAACATTTAAAGACCGGCTTCTGCTTGAGGGCGACCCGCATCTTCTGATTGAAGGGATGATCCTCAGTGCTTACGCAATTCAGGCGGACAAGGGCTACATCTTCCTCAGGTGGGCATATAAAGCTGCAGCAGAGATAATAACCAGGGCTATTAAAGAAGCATATGATGCCGGTTACCTTGGAAAAAATATAGCTGGCAGCGGGTACAATTTTGATCTGGCACTGCATACAAGTGTCGGCAGATATATGTGCGGTGAGGAAACAGGTCTGCTGAATGCGCTGGAAGGAAAAAGAGCAACCCCAAGAGCTAAACCCCCTTACCCTCAGACAAGCGGCTTGTTTGGTAAACCTACGATCGTTAATAATGTAGAAACTCTCTGCTGTATTCCCGGGATTGTAAATAACGGCGTCGACTGGTTTAAAAGTTTAGGCCTTACAGATGAAGGAGGCACTAAACTTTATGGTGTGAGCGGAAGAGTTAAAAAGCCGGGACTCTGGGAACTTCCTCTTGGAACAACAATGAGAGAAATCATTGAAGACCATGCAGGCGGAATGCAGGAAGGATATAAATTCAAAGGCGCTCTTCCCGGCGGTGCTTCAACAGATTTTTTAATAGAAGAACATCTTGATGCAAAAATGGACTATTCAAGCCTGCAGCAATATGGAAGCAGGCTTGGTACAGGCACTATTATAATCCTCGATGATAAGACCTGTCCTGTAGGGATGGTCCATAACCTCGAGCATTTCTTTGCACAGGAATCCTGCGGCTGGTGTACACCCTGCAGGGAAGGGCTGCCCTGGACAGAAAAAATACTGAAAGCAATTGACGACGGCGATGGTAAAATGGAAGACCTTGATCTGCTTGAAATGCATTCAAAAAGACTGGGTCCCGGAAACACATTTTGTGCTCTTGCACCGGGTGCAGTCGAACCTCTTCAGAGTGCTCTTAAACATTTCCGAAAAGACTTTGAAGATCATATAAATAAGAAAACATGTCCCTGGAGATAATGTGGCTGTAATAACGATAGACGGAATAAAACACGAAGTTGATGAAAAACAGAACCTGCTGCACGTGTGCCTGTCGCTTGGATACAATCTTCCATACTTCTGCTGGCATCCGGCAATGGGTTCGGTTGGCGCATGCAGGCAATGTGCAGTAATAAAGTATAAGGATGAAAGCGATGAGAAGGGAAAACTTGTTATGGCCTGTATGGAGCCGGCTTCTGATGGTTCCATAATTTCGCTTGAAAATCCCGAAGCTAAAGGATTCCGCGCAGAGGTAATTGAATGGCTGATGACGAACCATCCCCACGATTGTCCTGTCTGCGATGAAGGTGGAGAATGCCATCTGCAGGATATGACTGTTATGACGGGTCACGATTACAGACGCTTCCGGTTTAAGAAAAGAACCTACAGAAACCAGTATCTCGGTCCTTTTGTTAATCACGAAATGAACAGGTGCATTCAATGCTACAGGTGCGTAAGGTTTTACCGGGATTATGCTGACGGCAGGGACCTTGAAGCTTTTGCTGCTCATAATCATGTATTCTTCGGAAGGCAGGATGACGGAATTCTTGAAAATGAATTCAGCGGCAACCTTGTTGAAGTTTGTCCTACAGGTGTCTTCACAGACAAAACTCTCAAGCAGCACTATACACGCAAATGGGATTTAACCACAGCCCCTTCAATATGCGTCCACTGCAGCGTAGGATGCAATACAATTGCCGGTGAAAGATACGGATCACTCAGGAGGATCCTGAGCCGTTACAACAGCCAGGTCAATGGTTATTTTTTATGCGACCGTGGCAGATTCGGATATGAGTTTGTCAATAGTGATAAAAGGATTAAAAATGCTTCTATAAAAACAAACGGCAGAAGCGAGCAGCTTGACCTGGCAACAGCATTTTCACAAATACGGGAAGCCATTTCAGGCGCATCCGCCGTCATCGGCATTGGTTCTCCCCGTGCTTCCCTGGAAGCTAATTATCTGCTTAAAAAATATGTGGGAAGTGATAATTTTTACCTGGGAATTACTCCCGAACAATATAAACTGCAGAAGATTCAGCTTGATGTAATGAGAAGCGGGGCATTCCATTCCCCATCTCTTAAGGATGTTGAACAATCAGATGCGGTTTTAATTCTTGGAGAGGACATTACAAATACAGCACCTATGCTGGCATTATCAGTGCGGCAGGCTATTAAAAAAGCACCGCCTGAATTGTTGGCGAAATTGAAAATTCCTGCATGGCAGGATGCTGCGGTGCGTGAAGCAGTACAGGAAGAGAAACTTCCGTTGTTTATTGCTTCTTCCTATCCTACAAAACTGGATGATGTTTCTGCATCATCAATATATCTTGCTCCTTCAGAAATAGCTTTGGTGGGTAATGCTGTCGCTGCAGAATTCGACAAATCTCTTACCGCTCCGGGTGAGCTGTCCGATATACAAAAAGGATTTGTACAAAAAGTATTTGAAGTATTATCCAATGCAGAAAGACCTCTTATTATCACAGGTCCCGGTGAATTATCGGAAGAAGTAATCTACGCCGCAGTTAATGCCTCAATTGCACTTGGCAGGAAAAATAAAAATTTATCTCTCTGCTTTGTTTTCCCGGAAGCAAACAGCGCGGGATTAATGCTGCTTGGCGGTCGCTCACTTGATTCCCTGGAAAAAGGTGATAACAGCCGGGTAATTATAAATCTGAAGAATGATCTTCTGAATAATAATTATGACGGATCGATAACTGAAGCAATAACGGGATCAAAATTGGTTTCGATTGATTGCCTCCGCAACAGTACAACAGAGAAATCGGATATTGTCATTCCCGCAGGAACGTTCGCAGAATCAGACGGCACCTTTGTAAACAATGAAGGCAGGGCACAAAGGTATTACCAGGTATATAATCCGGATAATAAGGAAATTATGGAAAGCTGGAGGATTGCCGGCCATCTATTCCAGGGTGATGAAAATAATGAACTCAGCTTCGGGAATATAGTAGATGAGATCGCTCGCTCAATACCCGAACTAAGTGGAATAAATTCTATTACTCCGCCTCCCGGGTTCAGAATAGCGGGACAAAAAATTCCGCGTGAGCCTCACAGGTTCAGCGGAAGAACTGCTATGGACGCCGATGTTAATGTAAGCGAACCAAAACCTCCTGATGATCCGGATTCACCTTTAACTTTTACAATGGAAGGCTACCGGGGAGAACCACCCTCTTCAATTATTCCTTATTTCTGGTCTCCCGGCTGGAACTCAGTTCAATCGATCAACAAATACCAGATTGAAGTAGGCGGACCCCTGCACGGCGGAGATCCCGGAAAGAGATTATTCGAAAAAAATGTTTCGGCAGAGATTGAATATTACGATGCGGATACTAAAAAATTCGACAGAAAAGGGGATGAATTCTTTGCTATACCGGTTTATCATATTTTCGGTTCTGAAGAGTTAAGTGCGGAGGCTCCGGCAATAAAGGAAATGATACCGGAACAGTATGTCTGGATGAATCCTGACGACGCATTAAAAATGGATATTAAAAAAGATGATTCTGTGGAGATAATGACCGGCGGAAATGTATCATTCAAACTACCCGTTAAAGTAAAGATGGGTCTGCCAGATGGATTAGCCGGTATTTCAGTTCTGTCGGCAGGGAAGAGGCTAAAGTTTAATCAATGGATCAGAATAACAAAGACTAATGGCTGATATAATTATAAAATTAGTAATAATACTTGGGATCCTGATCGTAATGCTTTCGGTTGCAGCCGGTTTAATATATGTAGAACGCAGACTGCTGGCATTATGGCAGGACAGGTACGGTCCCAATCGTGTCGGCCCGTTCGGACTGCTCCAGGTTCTTGCAGATACTATTAAGATCCTTATGAAAGAAGATTGGATCCCTTCATTTGCGGATAAGCCGGTTTATATCTTTGCTCCCACTATAGTAATGATCTCTGTCCTTATGACATTTGCTGTCATTCCCTTTGCTCCGTCGCTATTTGTAAGCGATATGAATGTCGGATTATTATTCTTCCTTGCGATGTCCTCACTTGGCGCGTACAGTATTGTTCTTGCGGGGTGGTCATCCAACAATAAATATGCTCTCCTTGGAGCCTTAAGAGGATCGGCTCAAATGATTACTTATGAAGTATTTATGGGGCTTTCGCTAATGGGGATTGTTATGCTTAACGGCACCCTCAGTCTGCGTGGAATAGTAGAAGCCCAGGCTGGAATTTGGAATGTAATTCCGCAATTTGTGGGATTTGTTGTTTTTCTGATTGCAGGCGTCGCCGAGACTCACAGACTGCCATTCGATATTCCGGAGGCGGAAAGCGAACTTGTTGCAGGTTTCCATTCAGAATATTCAGGAATGAAATTCGGTATGTTTTTCGTTGGCGAATACCTGGGAGTAACGCTTATTTCAGCTCTTATTGTCACATTTTATTTCGGCGGTTGGCTGGGATTTGATTTTCTTCCGCCTTATATCTGGTTTGTTTTGAAAATGTTTGTTTTTATAGGATTCTTTATCCTGCTCCGGGCTTCATTACCCCGGCCAAGGTATGATCAGTTAATGGAATACGGATGGAAGATCCTGCTCCCGCTGGTTCTGCTGAATTTATTAGTAACAGGAGCAATTGTATTAGCAAGTTAAAAGAGAATGGAAATTATGTTAAGTAATATCCGGTCAATATGGGAAGCCTTTAAGCATGCCTTCAGTCCGAGGGATACGGTTCAGTATCCTGAAGAAAAACCTTACCTCCCGCCGAGGTGGCGCGGAAGAATAATTCTCTCGCGTGATCCCGACGGAGGGGAAAGGTGTGTTGCTTGTTATCTGTGTGCGGTCGCATGTCCGGTTGATTGCATCTCACTCCAGGCAGCAGAAGATGGAAACAACAGAAGGTACCCTGAATTCTTCAGGATAAATTTTTCGCGCTGTATTTTTTGCGGCTATTGTGAAGATGCCTGTCCTACTTATGCTATTCAGCTGATCCCTGATTTTGAAATGTCCGAATATAACAGGCAGAACCTTGTATATGAAAAAGAGGATCTGCTAATAGAAGGGGAAGGTAAGTACCATGGTTACAATTTCTACAGGGTAGCCGGCCTGAAGATCGGCGGCAAGGATAAAGGCGAAGCCGAGAATGAAGAAAAACCAATAGACCTGAGGAGTCTTTTACCCTAATGGATGTGTTATTTTACATATCGGCAGCAACTGCAATAATATCATCAGTAATGGCGATTACAAGGAAGAATGCCGTGCACGCACTGCTCTACCTTGTTGTTTCCCTTCTCTCGGCAGCTTTTATATTCTATCTTTTCGGAGCACCGTTTATAGCTGCGCTTGAAGTTATAATCTATGCCGGTGCAATAATGGTTCTTTTCATATTTGTTGTAATGATGCTGAACCTTGGTAAAGACATGGAGAAACAGGAACAGAGCTGGATGAAGCCGAGAATATGGATTGGTCCTTCATTCCTTGTGGGAATACTCTTAGTTGAGTTCATAATTATGCTGTCGGGTTCCGGAGATTCATATTTTCAGTTTATAAAAGTAAGCCCGAAGCTGGTAGGTACTTCACTCTTCACAACTTATGTGCTGGGAGTTGAAATGACTGCAATGCTCTTAATGTCGGGTATAATCGGGGCCTATCATATAGGCCGGAGAAAAAAGAAAATGCGTCACAGGTACCTGGAGGGATCCGATGAATAATGTCCCTTTAATGGCAGGATTCATTCTGACCGGGATCCTTTTTATGATCGGTATAACAGGAGTACTGATCCGCAGAAATCTCGTTTTTATTCTAATGTCGATTGAGATAATGCTGAATGCTGCAGGGATGGCTTTTATTATCGGGGCCTCAAAATGGATGCAGCCCGACGGACAGGTAATGTTCATTTTCATCCTTGCGATGGCAGCTGCAGAAGTTGCTGTAGGACTGGCTCTTATACTTCAGATCTATCACAAATTCAAGACGCTTGATGCCGATAAACTTGATAAATTAAAGGATTAGAATGCTCTCTCTTTTATGGATAATAATTGCGCTACCGCTGATAGGGTTTATACTTCTTGCCCTATTTGGTAAAAAGTTATCCAGGGCAGCGGCGGGGACTATCGGCGTTGGTACCGTAGGACTGTCGGCGATATTAACTATCCTTACAGGCATATCCTTTATTTCAGGACTCGACCATACAAAAGTTTTTGTGCAGACCTTATGGCAGTGGTTTGATGTTGCAGGCTTCAGTCCCTCGATAGCCTTTCACCTTGATTCACTCTCAATGACTTTCATATTCGTAATCACCTTTGTCGGCTTCCTCATCCATCTTTATTCTGCAGAATTTATGATCGATGATGAAGGCTACTCAAGGTTCTTCGCATATATGAATCTATTTATCGCTTCAATGCTGATCCTTGTACTGGCCGATAACCTTCTGCTTCTTTACCTGGGCTGGGAAGGTGTTGGCCTCTGCAGTTATCTGCTTATTGGATTCTGGTATAAAGATCCCGCAAACGGAACTGCAGCCAGGAAAGCATTTATAGTCACAAGGGTGGGCGATACGGCGATGGCTATAGGACTTTTCTACCTCGTGATGAAATTTAATACCCTGAATATCGCCGCTATCCTTTCATCTGCTCAGCATTTATGGCCGGTTGGTTCTACTATGGCATTTACGGCATCCATACTTTTGCTCGGGGGTGCATTGGGAAAATCCGCACAGCTTCCTCTTCAGACCTGGCTTCCCGATGCAATGGCAGGTCCCTCTCCTGTAAGCGCATTAATACATGCCGCAACTATGGTTACAGCAGGCGTTTACCTTATTGCACGTACAAACGTGCTATTCATACTATCCCCGCCTGTACAGACCATTGTTGCGGTAATAGGGACGCTCACTCTTTTACTTGCAGGGTTCAGTGCTTTAACCCAATATGATATTAAAAGGGTCCTGGCTTATTCTACAATAAGTCAGATCGGTTATATGTTTCTTGCACTCGGAGTAGGTGCGTGGTCGGCTGCAGTCTTCCATTTTATGATCCATGCATTCTTCAAGGCTCTTCTCTTTCTCGGAGCAGGCGCAGTTATAATCTCACTTCATCATGAACATAATATGTTTAAGATGGGCGGTCTGCGGAAAGAGATGCCTGTTACATTCTACACTTTTTTAATCGGTTCTGCATCGCTGGCTGCTCTCCCCCTTGTCACAGCAGGGTTTTATAGTAAGGATGAAATTATCTGGTACAGCTGGTCATCGGCCGGGGGTAATCCCTGGCTCTGGATAGGTGCTATAACAGGAGCGTTCATTACAGCAATTTATACATTCAGGATGGTCTTCATTACCTTTTACGGTGAAGTAAAAATGAAGCCCGAAAAAAAACTGAGCAAGTTAATACTCGTTCCGTTAATTGTGCTGGCTGTGCTGTCGGTTATCGGCGGATTTATCCAAACACCATCGACCCTTGGAGGAGTATCAATATTTTCCAGGTTCCTTAGCTCTACTCTTCCCGAAGTAATAGAGAACCATTTTTCAGAAGGACTCGAAATTTTATTCCAGGTGATCACTGCTGTGCTCGCCTTGTCAGGAATTTTTATTGCGTATCTGCTTTATGTAAAAAGAAGACCTGCAGAAAGAAGTCGCTCAGCTCTTGCAAATTTCCTCCTTTCGGGTTGGGCTTTCGATAAAATCTATGACATAATTTTTGTAAAGCCTGTTGTGTGGATGGCTGAAATAGACAGGCACGATTTCATCGATTACTTCTACACATCTATTGCCTGGTTCACAGGGTTAGGGCACACGATACTTAAGCAGACGCAAACAGGAAAACTCCGCTGGTATGCAATGGGACTTGTTATCGGTGCAATTCTTACAATATCTATTGTGCTGCTGTCATGATACTTATTTATATCATCATATTATTATTTGCCGGAGGATTGCTTGCGTGGCTGTTTGCCAAAATTAACGACACAGCTTCAAGGTGGATATCTCTTGTGTTTTTAACTGCCGCCTTTGTGCTTGCGATTATTTTATGGCTGAACTCACCCGGCTTTTTCAGTATAAGTAATGGTCAGAAATGGATAGCCGAAGCAAGATTTCAATGGATTCCGCAGTTCGGCATAAGTCTTCACTTCGGGGCTGACGGCCTAAGCATCCTGTTAATACTGCTTACCCTGTTCCTCGGGATAATTTCTGTGCTTACATCCTGGAAGGGGATCAAAAAGAGTGTAGGTTTTTACCATTTTAACCTGATGTGGATCCTTGCAGGAATAACAGGAGTATTTACAGCACTTGATCTTTTCCTTTTTTATTCTTTCTGGGAAGTGATGCTGATCCCTATGTATTTCCTGATCGGGATATGGGGACATGAGAACAGGGTTTATGCATCTTTTAAATTCTTCCTGTTTACACAGGCGAGCGGACTGCTGATGTTCATAGCGATACTCGCGCTCTATTTTATACACGCGCATAATACTGGTGAATATACATTTGATTATACGGCATTGCTTGGCACGCATTTATCGTCCGCAGCAGGAATGTGGATTATGCTGGGCTTTCTTATCGCATTCATCGTAAAGCTGCCTGCCGTGCCGTTCCATAACTGGCTGCCCGATGCACACACGGAAGCACCTACTGCAGGAAGTGTAATACTTGCGGGACTTCTGCTGAAGACGGGGGCTTATGGTATACTCAGGTTTGTTATTCCTTTCTTCCCGGAAGCAAGCAGGACTTTTGCTCCGGCCGCGATCATACTCGGTGTTGCCGGAATCCTTTACGGGGCAAAGCTGGCATTTGCACAGACTGATTTTAAAAGACTGGTTGCATATACGAGTGTAAGTCATATGGGCTTTGTTCTCCTTGGCGCTTTTACTTTTAATGAACTTGCGATGCAGGGTGTGGTGATGCAGATGCTGACTCACGGAATAAGTACAGGTGCATTATTTATTCTTGTGGGTGCGATACAGGACAGAATTCACACAAGGGATCTCAACAGGCTTGGAGGATTGTGGGACCAGGTTCCTAAAATGGGCGGAATAGGATTGCTGTTTGCAATGGCCTCTCTCGGACTTCCTGCTCTGGGTAATTTCATTGCTGAATTCCTGATACTTGCCGGTTCATTTCAGTTTACAGTATTCTGGACTATCATAGCTTCGCTTGGACTTGTTGCTTCTACTCTTTATTCGCTTAGGATCCTGCAGAAGGTATTCTTCGGTGAAAAAGTTGAAGAGTGGAAGATCTCAGATTTTGACGGGAGGGAAATTTTAATAATGGGAAGCCTTGTTATAGCAATTGTATGGATAGGTATTTATCCCGGTTCATTCCTTAAAACATCTCAGCCGTCCATTAAAGAAATATTAAATTATAATCAAAACCCGTCATCTATTGAAGTTTATAAATATCCTGATCAGAACAGTCAGAATAAATTTGCTGAAATCAAAAAGCCTGCGGGTCTGAAATGAATGCACAGGATTTTTACGTACTAATCCCTTTAATTATTATAGCACTTGCACCGGTTGTTATAATGATCACGATTGCTATGAAAAGGTATCATGCTGTTGTAAATGTCTTTTCACTACTGGCACTCATTGCCGCATTTATAAGTTTGTTTTATGTGACAGCCTATATGCCGCGGCAGGTTACGCCGCTTCTTATCGTTGACAACTATGCATTGTTTTACTGGGGACTGATCTTTGCAGGAGCTTTCTTTGTGGTCCTTCTATCTTATAAGTATCTTAAAGACAGGGAAATAAACAGGGAGGAATACTACATCCTGATCTTTAATGCCGTTCTCGGATCGGCAATTATAGCAGCCAGTAATCATTTTATTTCTTTCTTTTTGGGACTTGAACTACTTAGTGTATCTCTCTATGTCCTGATCTCTTATTCCCGGTTCAGTGAGAAACCGATTGAGGCAGGAATCAAGTATTTAATACTTGCAGCGGCTTCATCTGCTTTTCTTCTTTACGGAATGGCTCTGGTTTATGCAGATACAGGTTCAATGTTTTTTCCGGATATTGTGAAGGCTCTGCTCTCCGGTACTGAGGTATCTCCTTTCCCTGTATTCGGTTTTGCCCTGATGATAATCGGGATCGGGTTTAAACTTGCCATTGTGCCGTTTCATTTGTGGACTCCGGATGTATATGAAGGTGCTCCCGCTCCTGTTACCGCGTTTATCGCCACCATATCAAAGGGGGGAGTTTTTGCTTTCCTTCTCAGGTTATTCTACCAGTTAAACCTTTACAGCTTTTATCCGCTGGTAGTAATATTTACAGTAATTGCTGTCGCATCGATGTTTACAGGAAATCTTCTGGCTCTTAAGCAAACTAATGTAAAAAGGATCCTTGCATATTCCTCCATTGCCCATCTCGGGTACCTGCTGGTTGCATTCCTTGCTGCCGGATCTATGGGTGTAAATGCTGCCACATTCTATCTTGCGGCATATTTCGTTACAACAATAGGAGCCTTCGGAGTGGTTACAATTATGTCGGGTAAGGACAGAGAGGCAGAGAATATAGAAGATTACAAGGGTTTATATTACAACAGACCGTTAACTGCAGCGATTTTTACAGCAATGTTATTTTCACTTGCGGGCATTCCTTTAACCGCAGGATTCATTGGGAAATATTATCTGCTTCTTTCAGGAGTGAATACTGCTCTTTGGGTTCTCGTAATAAGTCTCGTTATTAACAGTGTAATAGGATTGTATTATTACCTGAGGATCATCGCTGCAATGTACTCCAGGCCGGAGTCTGATGTCTCAAAATCTGCTGCAGGGTTTACCTTAAGCAGCGGTTTCGCACTTGGAATCCTCACACTGCTTCTCATATGGTTCGGAGTGGCCCCCGCCGGACTCCTTAACCTGATTAAATCACTTGTTACCGGTTTAAGTTGATCTGAATTTAGAATAATTTTGTATATGGCGATATTATTTAGGTATGTGGTCTGGTTCTTTTTCTTATTAAACACTATGTAATACTATAACAACTTTTCCCCAACAGGAAAAGGGGAGTATGATATGGAAATCGAAATCGGCTCGCGTTCTTTCGGTGAAGGAGATTTGATCCCCTCAAAGTTTACCTGCGACGGAGCGAATATTTCTCCACAGTTAAACTGGACCTGCAGTGTTGAGGGAGTAAAGACTTTTGCTGTTATTGTTGAAGATCCAGATGCACCAAGCGGCAATTTTGTACACTGGATTGTATACAACATCCCCTCAAGGGTGAATTCATTGATGGAAAATACTACACCGACTAAAAATATTCCGGATGAGATTCTGATGGGGACGAACGATTTCGGAAGGATCGGTTACGGCGGTCCCTGCCCTCCTTCGGGCACACACAGGTATTATTTCAGGATATACGGGCTTAATACTGCTGTGCATCTTGATTCAGGAGCCACCAGGAAAGAAGTAATGAAAAAGATGGAGGGACATATTATTGCAAAGGGAGAGTTGATGGGGAAGTACGGTCGGGGGTTGAATTTAGCGAATTAAGGGATTGAGCGGATTAGGCGGATTAATTGAAGAATTTACGGATTGAGCGAATTTCGGATTGGGCGGATTGATTGGAGAATTAAGTTAATTAAACGGATTTAGCGGATTGATTTGGGAATTGAGCCAATTACGAATTGTGAAGATTAATTGATGAAGTGCTTAAAGTTTAGCACTTCACTTTGTTGTCCTAATGCCCAACTACCAATTACTAATGACCAAATCCTCAGGCAACTTCTACAATCTCCGGGGTACTCTTGATGTAATGGACGAGCTGACTTATCACAAATTCTTTTTCATCGATGACAGCTTTAACAACATCGCCGATGGATATCAGGCCGATCAGTTTTTCATTTTCTAAAACAGGGAGGTGGCGGATCCTTTTCTCAATCATCAATGCCATACACTCTTCTACCAGCCGGTCCATCTCGACATAAATTACCTTGTCCGACATTATTTCTCTTACAGATGCATCCCTGGAAGATTTTCCTTCTAAAACTACTTTGCGGGCATAATCACGTTCCGACATAACACCCACTATGCTGTCGTTTTCCATAACCAGCAGTGCTCCTATTTTCTTTTCCGCCATTAGTTTTAATGCACTGAATATTGTGTCATCCGGTGAAACAGAATATATATCGTAACCTTTGCTTAAAAGAATTTCTCTTACTGTTTTCATTTTCTGCCCTTTCTCGTTTTAAATGACGGGAAGCTTTATTGATAATAGGCAAAAATTGATAAAGAAGCACTAACAATTTCCGGTTTAGTGATTTTTATTTTATCGTATGATTTGCCTCAACCTTTATGTTTGTGAACCATACTTTTGTGTGGCTATCTTTTCCGTAATGTTCAGTACTTATAGTAATTCCATCAAATTGTTTATTGCCTTCCCAGGTATAGGGTCTTTCTTTTTCCTTGCTTCCGCCAGGTCTGTATATCCACTGTTTTATCATATTATCGTCACCCAGGAATAAAACAAAAACATCATTAGGAGTATAGCCGACATTATTTTTATATTCGACGACAACGGAAGTACCTGTTTCATCACTCAGAGGGAATTTCTTTTTCCCGACGATTTTAATATCCACATTTTTATCCCATACCAGGTGGAAAGGGAAGAGCAGCCAGTACTGGTCATTGATGAATCTCTTGTCGGCGTATACTGTTGTTGAGCTATTTGTATCGATCTGGTTCCTGTTATATGTAACGCTGGTGTCCGCTCCGCTTATTCCCGGACCGTTAAAAACAACTTTGCCGGTTTTTGGTTCCCATACCCAGCTTCTTTTTACGGTAACGTCTTTGTTACGGACATTAAATGTGAAGCTGATAGAAGTTATGTCAGAAAATGAATTAATACCATACTTCCCTGCAACCCAATCCGGGAGCGATTTGGAGTTCGTATTTTCCTGCGGCCGGATATCACTATTATATGAAAGAACAAATAGAAGGATTATTGCACCAAGCTTAATAGTATTATGAAACAGGCTGCATGATACCGGACTCAATTCTGTATATGAATATTTTCTATGTAGTGTTAGATGATTGAAAAATAGAGACATCTTAATTCCTCATTTTTTTATTATGCCGATATTAAAGGTAAGTGTAAACCTGTTTAATTTATAGCGATACGAGAATTTGAGGGCTTATTCTATATCACATTTGAGTATTCTCTGAATTTAATTCCGGGGCGAAACTTTCCTCTACAGATTTCTCACCACGGTCTGAATACCCGAGCTGCGTTTGCAGGAATTCGAAATGACAATGCAATCTCTTGACTTTGAGCCTTATGCCATCTTAACCCCTTAACCTCTCATCGTCTTATCTTCTAATCCCATTACCTTCAAACTGTAAAATGTCTGCCTCCGGCAGATAAATGATAAGTTTAACGGATGTAAGGTACCGGCTCACGCAACTCTCAATTGCCGATTTTCCCTCCTTTTCATTATTTTTCAATATGGTCACTTCTTATATTATTTTATAGAAGATTTATGTTAAAGAAAATTTTCTTAATCGTAATTATGGCTGCCTTAATGAAAAGTACTTATGCAGATTTCAAGTTTGCCGGTGATGTTGTCTCCGTGCAGAAATTTGACAACCGGATCGAGTTTAAGCTCAGTAATGCACTCTTCAACCTATACGTAATAAACGATGATATTATACGTTTCAGGTTCACGAACAAGGAGGAATTCTCAAAAGCTCCCTCATACGCGGTAATAAATAATTCTTCCGGAACATTTTCATATAGTGATAATTCCGGTTATTATGAGATTGCCACCAAAGAACTGATTGTCAGAGTAACAAAATCGCCGTGCAGGGTAAGCATTTATGACAAAAATATGAACCTGCTGAATGAAGATGAAAAAAGTTTCGGGGTTAGTTTTGACGCTGATGAGGTCAGATGCTTTAAGAGCCTATTTAAAGATGAACTGTTTTACGGACTTGGAGAAAAAACCGGGAACCTGAAGAAGAACGGCGAACAATGGACAATGTGGAATTCGGATACACCGGATTATACAGAAAAGCAGGATCCGCTTTACCAGTCGATTCCTTTTTTCATAGGGATCCGTAACCACAAGGCGTATGGTATATTCTTCGACAATACCTACCGGTCGTATTTTAATATGGGAGCCAGCAATAACAGGTTTTACTGGTTCGGCGCTGATAAGGGCGAACTTGATTATTATTTCATAAACGGACCCGAAATCAGGAAAGTTATTTCTCTTTATACGCTGCTCACGGGGAGGATGGAAATGCCGCCGATGTGGGCCCTGGGATATCAGCAGAGCAAATGGAGTTATTACCCTGAATCCACTGTGCAGACGCTTGCTCAGACATTCCGCGATAAAAATATTCCCTGTGATGTTATCTACCTCGATATACATTATATGAACGGATACCGGGTTTTTAGCTGGGATAACGACAGGTTTCCCAATCCTCCGAAAATGCTTAACGAACTTGGAAGTAAAGGATTTAAGGTTGTTACTATTATCGATCCGGGTGTAAAAGCAGATACCAATGATTATGCACCCGCCAGGGAAGGTCTTGAAAGGGATCTTTTTGCAAAGTATCCGGACGGCGTGGTCTACCAGGGGCAGGTCTGGCCGGGGTGGGCATATTTTCCGGATTTCACAAAAAAAGAAACCCGCGAATGGTGGGGAAAGAAGAATGCAGAACTCTTGCAGCAGGGCGTTGACGGGATCTGGAACGATATGAATGAACCGTCAGCGTGGGGACAGGCGATACCGGATATTATTCAATTCGATGATAACGGTTTTGGAGCTTCATATAAAAAAATCCATAATGTTTATGCGCTTGAGATGGCGAAGGCAGCCTTTGAGGGAATTAAGAACAATCTTCCCGGCAAGCGTCCTTTTATTCTTACACGTGCCGGATTTTCAGGTATTCAAAGATATGCAGCGGTATGGACAGGCGATAATGCGGCAAGCGAAGTGCATCTGAAGCTTGCGTGTACAATGGTGCAGGGATTGAGTATGAGCGGTGTTGCTTTCTGCGGCAGCGATGTTGGCGGCTTCTTTGGTTCGCCTTCGCAAAGACTGTACACAAGATGGATGGAGTTAGGAGCCTTTACTCCTTTTTACAGGGGACACACAATAATAAATACGCGCGACCAGGAGCCGTGGGCTTTCGGTGAAGAGGTTGAAAGATGGGTAAAAGCTGTAATAGATCTGCGGTATGAAATGCTGCCGTTCTTCTATACGGAATTTTATAATGCATCCAGGACGGGAGTGCCTATCGTACGATCCATGTTTCTGAATTACCAGGATGACGATGAGTGTTACTCTAACGAAGCGCAGTATCAATATATGATAGGAGATAACCTGCTTGTTGCCCCGGTGCTTTCGGAGTTTGAGAATTCGAAAAAACTGTATCTGCCTGAAGGGAAGTGGCTTGGCTGGTGGGATAATAAAGTTTATGAAGGCGGGCAATGGATACTTGCTGAAGCCCCCATAGACAGGATCCCGTTATTTGTAAGGGAAGGCGGGATAATACCTATGCAGAAGAAGCTGGAATATGTTACACAAAATAATAAGGATGTAAATTTTCTGATGCTTAAAATTTTCCCTGGAGAAAATTCAAAGTATGAGTTATACCAGGACGACGGCAGTAGCCTGAAGTACCGGGAAGGTGATTACCTGGTAACAAATATAACAGTAAACAACAATCCGGGATTGGATATAAAGTTAGAGAAAAAAGAAGGCGAATACGTTCCTGAGATAGGGTGGTACGTGTTTAATATTTACAGAACGGAACCCGTAAAAAGTGTAACAGTAAACGGAATAAAGCTTAAGCTATTTACAGACTCCAGCTACCTTGACCGTAATGAAGCGGGATATGAGTACAATACTGAAAAGAAAACACTTGTAATTAAATATGTCTCCAAAGGACATAGCACAGGCAGAGACCCTGCTGTCACTGAGTATGAATACAATCCGAAGATAGAGGTTAAAGTCGAGTAATCAGCCGACAGTCTTCGGTTTCTCCATCCACTGATCGCAATAGCCGTTAGGGTTAATTGGACCTTTCACCAGCTCGCAGGTGCCGCAGGGTCCGTTTCCTGCAGGAGGACGCCAGTGCAGACAATTACTACAGAATTTTTCCGAGTTCGGGGTCTGACCTACATAATTAAATTGTTTTCTCGTGGCTAGTTCGGCATCTGAAAGATTGCTCACATCGCTGCAGGGACCGCTTTCCTTAGATTGTTTCCCGGATTTCCATTCTCTTCAGGCTTCTTCCCGCCGCCGCCGCAGGCTGCTAGCAGGGTGCTCCCCCCAAATAAAACTGTACCGGAGAAGAAGAGATTTTTAACGAAAACTTTTCTGGTAATTTTGCCCATTATTCACCTCAATATTCCGTGTAAAAATTTGGGCCTAATATAATACAATAAGAGAAAAAATTAACAGCTTATTAGCACAGGGGGAAGGCGGCAAGATTAAAGATAAAAGTAAGAAGTAACAAGGGCGAATGACGGAGTCGAGAGTTTGAGGGATTTTGCATTGGGGGGGTGGTTGGAGGGTAAGAAGGTGAGAAGGTAAGAAGATGAGAAGATGAAAAGATAAGAGTTGAACGCTAAGGTAACGGAGGTCAGAGGACTAATGAGAGGATGGAATTATGGAATGGGAGGATTATTGAATTGAGCGGATTGGGCGAATTGATTAGAGGATTAGTGAATTACGGATTGAGCGAATTAACTTTAAAATTTAGCGAATTTTGGGTTTTTCAAAATCGTAGACTTTAATGCCAAGCTACGAGGGACTGGGAGACTGAGAGACTGAGCGGAGGTCTAATGACTAATGACCAATTCCCAATGACTAATTCCCCGCCACCAGCTCAAATTCTTTTTCACTTATCAACGAGGTATTATAATAGACCCTGCAGCTATACTTTCCCGGTTTTCTTTTAGTTGATAAGGAAATTGAATTTGATAGAACATCTGAGATATTTTTTGATTTTAACCTGAACTTCTTACTGTAAAATGATTTTTTATCCGGACCAACCCACTCTATTCTGATTTCAGGTTTGCCGGCGGGTTTAACTCTCGTATCCACTAAACTTAGTACAGCATGTACCTTTGCATTATCCTTAATTGTAAACCTATCGGAAATACCATAGGCTTTTTTCGTTTTTTTGCCGATCTTGCTGCAGAGAACAACTCCAGCGTCAATACCTTTAATTTTCGCGGCAATAATTTTTTCTTCCTTTTCAGGGACAAGTCTGAAGAGCTTTTCGGCAACTAAATTATTATACAGATATACTTTTACACTGTAGCTGCCGGGCTTCCGCGATTTTATATCAGCAGAAACTGCACTGGCTGCTTCCCTCAATGTATCATTTGGTGAGAAATAAAAATTCTTCCTGTAGAATGCTCCGTTCTCATCGCACCAGTCGATCTCGCCTTCTATTACTTTCCCCTTAAGGGCGGTCCCTATTCTTCAGCCTGATACCGGCATAGACTTTCGCTTTATTCTTTTGTTCGAAGACACTGCTCCGGTATCCCCGGATATTACATTCTCCCGGTTATACCTGCTTCCTAAAAAAACATCGGCAGAAACCGGTCCGTTGGAAAATACAGCTGCCGAGTCGGGATTATAGCTGACCAGTGAAAAGTTATTTTCTGCGGCCAATTCTCTGAACAGGTAGACCCTCAGCTTGTACTGACCGGTATCTCTTTTGCCAGGCTGAACAGATATAGCGCTCTTCAGTTCTGATGTTGTATCGCCCGACAGAATGTCCTCTCTTTTCATAAAGAAAGAATTCCCATCCGGATCAATCCAGTCGATATGGAGCATCAGATCTTCTCCCGGATGGAACTTACGGTTCAATATCTTAATCGAAGCATACACCTTTGACTTTGCACCTGTCATAAAAGTTTTTACTGAAATAGGATTACCCGATGCTTCATTGATCCCCTTATGGAGTATAACAGAAATATTTATTCCGGAGGATTCTTTTGCAGAATAAGAGACAGAACCCTCTTCTTCGTTCATTACAGGATCCAGTCTTGAAGAGCACGCGTAAAGGAGAGCAGCTGAAAGAATAGTCAACATATATAATATATTCTTCATCATCCTGCTCATATCATTTTAATAATTATGTTTGAACTATTCTGCTTTACTTTCCAGAACCATGCAGAAAGCAGAAGCATGACTGTTAGAAGTATAGCGGCCCCGGTTAATGTTTCAGTCAGATCGCCGATACGGTAAAACAAGTTAATGCGTTTTGAGAAAATACCGAGCAGGGCAATGTGCATACAGTAGAAGAAAAGGGGAACTTTTCCTACTATACCCATAACGTCAAGTATTTTAGAAATATATCTGTTAAGGACAATCAGGATACTTACACCCGTTACTACACTGGCAAAGAACCAGATGTTGAAATAAAGGCTTGGAGGATACTTCTGATCGAGGAAAAAGGAGTATGAGCTGAACTCCGAAAAAGGAAATATATTTCCATATCCCCTCGCAAATCTTATCGCTATCGCAAGCAGGAAAGCACCGGCAGCAATAAGCAGGCTCATATAAACTTTTTTGTTATCGGATTCCCACGACTTTAACCAGCCGTTCGCCATAACAGAACCCAGGACAGCTACAGCAAACCAGGGTATAACAGGATACTTATTAAATTCTCCTGCATCCACGAAAGTCTGCATCAAAACCGTCTGCCAGGTATTCGAAGGATCATAATGTATCTGAAGAAGAAATGGATGGATCAGCAGAACAAGGATTCCGGTTAGTAACCTGTACTGCCACTTCCACTGGATAATGAATGATAATCCGATCATCGACATCCCGATCGTAGAGATAATCCCAAGGTGAAACGGATCGAATCGCGCAAATCCGCTCCAGGATGAATTCACCCATGTCATCTGCAGCAGCACAAGAAAGAGGCTCCTCTTGATCATCTGCCATCTTATCTCACCTTCGGCGATACCTTTGGTTTTTCTTTTCTGAAAAGAATACCATACCATTGCCCCGTTCATCATAAGGAAACCCGGAGCGCAAAGGTAGCTTGAATATCTGAGGATAAATTGTCCCCAGGATGAGAATAACGGATCGGCTGGATCGAGATATTTCCAGATTGAGTTCAGGTAATAAGAACTATGATCCAGCAGCATCAGGATCACTATAAATCCTCTGAACTGATCTACAAATTCAAAACGTTTTGCTTTAATAGAAGTATTTTCCAATTACAGTCCGTGTTTTTTGTTTCAATCAGGAATCGATATAATTATTAAACCTTCATCCTCGTCGGCAACATAAATGAAATGATCGTCTGCAGTAACGCCTTTTGCATAGCCAGTCTGAATTGTTCCTATCCTGTATGGAGCCGAAGGATTGGAAACGTCAATGATCTGAAGCCCGCGCAGCTCTGTGGTGATATAAACTTTGCCTGACTGATAAAAAACTTCTTTCGCATAGCCTCCTGTATCGAATTTACCTGCAAGCTTTATATCGAGAGAATCGGAGTAGTCGATTATTGCAAGTCCCCCTTTACCCGAAGCAACATATGCAATGGGCATACCAGGGTTTATACACACATTCTCTGCGTAGCCGTCGGTATCAACTACCTTGATAAGTGGATAATTCCCGGTTCCGGTCTGAAGTTCAGAGATGTCATAGAAAGCAAGACCCATTTCCCCGATAGCCGCAAGCATATAATTGCTGTCTGATGAACACGATATACCCTGGACATATCCCGGTGAGCCTAATTGACTGATTGGATTGGGGTAACTCGGATTACTGATTTCGGCAATCCAGATTCCCTCCTCGCTGACTGCTGTTAGAAGGAAATTTCTATATAAGCAAAAATCTTTTCCTGGTTTTATTGTTCTATTATTGATGGTCATATAAGGATTAAAAGGATCAGACACATCAACTACTGTTATCCCAAAGGCTCCCGAAGCAATATAAACTACTGTATCGAGCAGAGCTATTTTTGAGGAATAGCCGCGGCAGCCTTCGGTAAGATTTAGTATCAGCTTCGGAGATGCAGGATCGGCGGAATTTATTATTTCAAGTCCTCCTTCACCCTGTGCAATATAAACCAGCGTATCCTTCACTACCACATCCTGTGCGAATCCGGAAGTCTTATACTTACTGACAATTTTATATCCCCCGTCTCCGCCTGTTATCGAATCGGGATCATTGGGAGTGCCGCAGCCTGTTAAAAAAATCAGGGATACAAATATTAAAATCACTGTATATTTAATCATTTTTATTTTCCTATAGGTTTAAAATTCCAGGTTATATTTGATTTTCATTCCCGCCTGGTACTGATCGTAACTTTTCTCATCTGAAATGTATTCGGCATTCACAGCAGCAGGAGTCCCTGTCTTTCTTGCGGTAAAAGAATAGAAAGCAGATACATTCGTATTACCGGCAAGGTCAATGTTATAATTGAAGGTGACGTCAAGGTTCTTATCGTGTCTGCCCGCGTGTATCGGGTCGATTTCATAGAAGTTAGTGGTTGTGTAAAATGTCCTTTCATACTGAACGTCTATGCCGACAGAATTTTTCATCCTCAGTATTTTGGGAAGATTATAGCTTATCCCTGCAAAATAATTATGACTGTAATTGTCTGCATTAACATCATCCGCCGTTTCTTTAGTCTCTGCCGGTCCATCATAACCTTTCGCCGTGGATGTTACATACTTATAACCGGCATTAACACTAAGGTTTTTAGCAATCGTTTGAAATACCCTTATGCCGTACATAAAATCATTGCTATCATACTCTGTGTTGTTCGGATCCAGGAGATACCTGTAATAAGAAAAGTAGAGTCTGACCCTGGTACTTTTAAAGAAATAATGCTGAACCCAGAAGCTGAAATCATCTTTTGAAAATTCATAAGGCTGAAATGTAAGGGGTGTAAATCCGTAAAAGGCCGCCCAGTCCTCATCCCTGAAATGTCTTACATAAAAGTGAGGTATATACGAATAACTTATCATAAAGCTCGATTTCGGCAGGAAGTACTGCATCCACCCGATGCTGAACCTCATCCAATCTTTTACATTGTTAAAGGAATACCGGTTGTAGCTGTAATCGAATGAAAATTCCGATTTAAGATTCTTAATGAAAGTGTCCGAATAAGAGAGTCCCAGACCGTATTGTACAACAAGATCATCGTACCGGTTGATATGGAAACGACCATCATCCTCCCGGTTCATAAATCTCTGGATATATTTGTCGGAGTATTTGAGGATGTTGCTGTCATAATACGGACTAATGGAAACATCCGCATTCCAGTGTTTTATTTTTTTCTTCGGTCCGCTTTCAGCATAACTCACCGAAACAGGCATCAGTGCCAGGAGAACGAAGATGATCATGACTTTTCGTTGAAGAGTGCCTGTGTTTTTATAAAATTTGAATTTCATTATTACTCTTCCAGTTTTACATCTTTTTTAGGGAATAATACTCTTGCAAGAATGCTGTTCTTATCTTTATCGAGCGGAGTAAAGGTATAGGTATGTTTACCCGAAGGCACCCGGATAAATAACTCTCTTGCCTTACCGGGGACCAGCTTCGCATTTTGCTTATAGCCTGTTACCTCAGAATAAACACTGCTGAGCAGGCAAGTCTGAATTACTTTGCCGTCCTCTTTCACCTGTACCCGGTAATCGATCCGGCCTTTCATATTAAAATGATTTTCAAAACGTGTCAGCACTCTCAGTGCGGTTGGTCCGTTTATCCTGATCTTCAGGGGTTTCTTCTCAGAGAAACGGTAATAATGAACAACATTTTCGTGCGTAACCAGGTCCACCGGTTCATTAGGCTGAGAAGGTGAGATCAATATCCAGTTTAATTTTTTCTCTTTCACTCTCTTGAATAAATACCTTGCCGCTGCAGGAGAAGAGCTTTTTTCAGAAGTGATTTCAATAGAATGTTCACCCGGGTCCAATTCAAGCATTAAACCTTTTGTCCCTGAATTACCCTGAAGGATTTTATAATCATACCTCGATTTTGCTCCGCCATCAATACTGTAAGCTATTGTAAACCCTTTATTTATCTCCGGATCTTTCACAAGTGTTCTCGCTATAACCTGCAGGCTTCCGGGACCTTTTACAAGAAGAAGAGTAGGATTATCTTTCGACAATTTATAGTATGCAACAGTGTGACCGGATTCAGTAAAAGTTATTCTGCCGCCTGAATTAAGAGGCTTCACCGGTTTTGTCTGAGGGATCCCTGTCCCGATAGAAAATATGACAGGCAGAAGTAGAATATTTAGTAAAGACTTGTGCAATTTCATTTTCAGAGCTCTGTTAATTCGTGCTGAGGAAATTCGGCTTTCTCCGGGGGCAGTGCATCTGTTATGAATTCCGTACCCAGTTTATGCCGTTTTTTTTCAAGAACCAGTATTGTAATTATGCAGGCCGCAAGTATTACGGTTATGAAGAATGTCAGGGTGATGTCATAACGTTTTTGAATGAATATTTCTCCCTCGCCCGGAAGCGGTAGGGGAGAAGGACTGGCAGGCAGACCGTAATTATGTGCGAGCTGCGTTATATTCAGAAGATGAATAAAGGGAATATCTTTCTCCGACATTCTTACAAGTACGCCTTTAATCGGAAAATTCTTCATTGAAAGCGGGGGTGAATATCCCCCGGGAATAAACTGATAATTTTCTATTGAGCCGATACTTGCAATGCCGCCGCCGACGTTTATAAAGATCTTTATTGGTCCGGGAGCATTCTGCCTGTATATTTCAAGCCTTCTTTCAATACTGTTTTCGAGGTACTCTTCATTTATTAATTCAACTCCATTCCTTTCGATAGCAGAACGGATCAGGCTGCGGCCTTCTGGGCTTAGTCCCCGTCCCCGGTCAAGTCCGCCTCCATATGATGCAGCTATTGATCTGTATTTGAACACACCCGCATCGAACAAAGTTTTTTCCATATCCAGCCAGGTATAATAAGGGTCATTTGCTCCCCAGTTTGAGGCACCTTCAGAGGAGATTATAACGGGTTTGATCTTTAATGTCTGAAGGGCGGAATGCACGGCAATATTTAATGCAGGAAAAGAACCTGTAAACGAAACCGCGGCGGCATCTCCTGCTTTCAATCCGGCTTCCTTAAGCATCTCCACAACTACGGCAGCAAAGTTCGGATTAAGAGAAGTAAGCTTGGCCTCTATATATCCGCGGTCGGTAGTAATGGGTGTTATATCCTGACCTATCAGCGCCGTCCTGTTCGGATCGTTCACCGCGTCGATGAATATTCCTTTCTGCAGCCTTTTCTCTTTTAAGATATCCTGGGCTGTCCTGGCAAGTTTTGAAGCCTCAAGCTTTTCTTCATACCATTTGCGTTTATAGTCTATCTTATCATTTTCTATTATAAATAGCCCGATGAATGAAATGAGCGAGAGTAAACTTAGAACCCACACCGAGCCGGCAGCAAAATTTTTCACTTTTCTATTATTAATTTTGAATTATTATGCAGGGAACAATTCCCCGTTGAAAATTAAAATTACAATTAACCTTACAAGCACTGAAGTTATAAACAGTACACTTAGCGTTTTGAATATTCCCTGTTTCCCGAACCAGTGAGCTATAAGCCCCGGTACAACCCAGCCCACGGCCTGAAGCTGAACAAGGTTTCCCGCCACATCAAATGTCAGGAACTGGCGGGATATGTTCGCCAGCAGGCAGCCGACCAGCAGGCATAAAACCATCTGTCTTCTGCCGTAGAGGAAAGCATAACTCCCAACCAGCTTTATTACAAGGATAAGTTGAAAGGCTTACCAGCACGATGCCGGCCAGCCTGTCGGGCTGTGAAAGCAGCAGTGCAATGTAGCCGGGCACAACTATTCCCCCGGCAGCAAGTCCGAATACCTCATAAGAAAGCAGACTAAAAATCAGTCCCAGCGTAATCGCCAGTTCAATCATACGTTAAACTCCTTTGTTCGAACAACTCTGCAACAGGTGCTCCCATCCCTCCCATATTCCCGATAGCAAGGACAGTAGATTCCTTCTCTGTGCAGGTAAGAATTGCATTAAAAACATTCTGAGGGTCGGTCCATCCAAGGTTAAGAATTTTATTTCGTTTTACTCCTGCAGAGACGCAGAGGTGTTCAACCATGTCTGTCGACTGCCCTATCAAGACAAGGTAGTCCAGGGTACTGCCCAGTTTTTCTCCTGCCATCGAAGAAAGCTGCTTTGCCCTGTCGAGCCTGTCCTGTCTCGTATTCAATAAAATTATTTTTGTACCTGTAAGCTTATTCTCCCTCTGCAGGTTGCCGGCTATCATCATAGTTGACTGCGGATCGTTGGCTGCAAAGGCATTATAGAAATGAACTGTTTTACCTGCCCGGGTAAGAGTGTGCACTATAAGCACACCGGCATCCGGTATTGCTTTGTACATTCCCCTGAGAGCCGTATCCCTGTCTATTCCAAGATGAGTGCAGACAGCAAGTGCAAGGGCTGCATTCTCTTTATGCTCAATATACCTGAAGCCGCTTAAGTCTTCGTTAGATATTTTTTCAGGATCCGCATAATGGAGCCGACACTTTTTCTTATCTGCTGTTTCCTGCAGAGAGGGGAACATATCTGTTTCGGATGTAAAGCAGTGCTGTTTTGCCGGGATTGTTTTTCCGATTGCTGAAGCTATCTCCGGAAGTGAGTAGCCCATAATCTCTACATGATCGAGCCGTACATTAGTAATAACTCCGATAGTAGCGTGGATCATCTTTCTCTCGGTGATGTCCTGGTACTGAGGCTGGAGAGCCATACACTCTATTACAATAGCCTGAGCTTTTCTTGCCGCGGCAAGCTTAATAATTGCCAGCTGTTCAATAATATTTGCTCCGGTTTTTCTGTAGATCTGAGTTTCGGTGCCGTCTTCAAGTATCAGTCGGGGATACGTACCGGTAACTTTTGTTATTGTTCTTATCCCTGCTTCAGAAAGGGCCGCACCGATAAGACGGGTTACGCTGGATTTACCGCGTGTACCGTTCACGTGTATCCTTATGGGAATAGAATAAACCTTCTTGCGGTGCAGAAGGAATTCCGTTATACCGTAAGCGGCAGCGAGGATAAATATTATTGAAAGGACAATAATAACGTACATATTCTTATTGTTCCTCAAAAAGGATTAACAATATCCTCATATATGATCCCCGGAAAATTCTCCCCATAAAGCTTCAGGATC
Source organism: uncultured Ignavibacteria bacterium (assembly GCA_963811905.1). GTDB lineage: Bacteria > Bacteroidota > Ignavibacteria > Ignavibacteriales > Ignavibacteriaceae > DATFVA01. The sequence goes on along the minus strand of CAWETK010000018.1, from coordinate 530,029 downwards.
TCCTATTTTATAAATAACATTTTCTTAACCTGTGTGAAACTTCCGGCTTGAAACCTGTAAATGTAAACGCCGGAACTTACTTTTACTCCGCGGCTGTTTGTACCGTCCCAGACAGTTTCGTATCTGCCTGCAGGAAGGTAATCGTCGCGCAGCACCTTTACCAGCTCTCCGTCGATGCGGTATATTTTGAGGGATGCCTGTCCCGCCTCAGGTATAGCATATCGGATATGGGTAGCCGGGTTAAAAGGGTTAGGGTAATTCTGTTCCAGGGTGTAATGGTCCGGTATTAAATCCTTAACAGGTCCCGGTTCCTGCACAGCCACAATTACGGCAGGATTTGTAGTAAACTTAATCGCGAGGCCCGACTGGAGCTGAGTTGCAGTAGCATCGTAGATATCATTGAACGAGTACGTCAATCCGATTGTCTCGGCTGCATTCTCCGTCCCGACAGTACAGCTTCCGGGTTCCTCAACAACCTGGTACTGCATAATTATCTCACCATCACCGGTCACCGTAGGATAAAAAGCAGGATCCCTGAGGAATACTTCGAAAGTCTCCTGGTTTGTATAGTCGTCGGCATGTCCCACCTGTACCCAGCTTATAATGAACCTGTGATTGGTCGGATCTGATAAATAATAAATTTTTCCGGTCTCGGAAGAATTAGTTGAAAAGAGGTCATCCCAGAATACTGCCGTCATACTGCTGATATCGTCGGGATCAGGAAGAGTACTATTCTCGTGGTTTATCTGTGTACCGCTTCCGAAAGCAATCCACCCGTCGCTGCTGATCCTGACCTGGGTATAATCATTACCATAATATTTGAACGTAAACGGAAGACTGACAGTATTTGTAAAATCACTTGCGTTTGGGGGGCGAGTGACCTGGGTGCCCGTACCCGTGATGTCGATCCATTCATACACAGGCATTTGATTCCACAGTGTGTCATCGGATGAATAAGCATAATAACCGTACTCATCCGGACCGGTAGGATCAGACTGTGCCGGTGCCGCTACCGGGATGATGAATTTCTCTGAAGAAGAGTAAGGATAATTTCCGTTCTGCGTCATCAGAATTATGCTATATGAAACCTCATAATTAAGGGGACAATTCTCACTCACTTTAACCCTGAACCGGTCATCCTGATTACTCAGGGAACTATCGGGCTGCAGTGTGCCGAAGATACCGATGGAATCAAGTATGGTAATATATTGATCATTGCATCTGAGTATTCCCTCCACCTCAGGCGCCGCATCATCGCCGTCATTCAGTACTTTTAGAATTACATCTACAGTCTCACCGGGATCCATCCTGTGGTTTAGCAGAATATTTCCGTTGTCATCCACTGTGTATTCATTGTATTTCAGAACGCATCCATGTACCGGCTGCATTGAATAATAATCCCACGACGTATCCTGGCTGGCTATGTGCAATTTAAAGGGGATGGTAAAACCTACCGGGCAGTCAGAGTGAACATAAAACTGAAAAGGTGATCCGGCTACAGAATCTCCCACTCCGATATCACCGTAACTTATGGGTCCGGGAGTAGTTATATCAACATAATCAATACTGTCAGGAATAGAAAGTACTGCGGTTACACTATGGGAGGTTGTATTACCCCAGTTCTTTAATGTGAAAGCAATCGTGCAGTTTTCATTAGGATTAATCTTCCCGTCAACATTGCCGTCAAGGTCCGCTATAACCGGGTTGGTAAGAGGCGCAATATTCTCCTGAGCCAGTACCGTCTGGATAGTTCCTTCAAAAGGATATACCGTTGGTCCGCATACAGTAATTGCCAGCTGGGTAATTTCATCTACCGAAACGTCAAGCAGGGCAGTGCCGGAAAGATCCGTATATGCAACACCGAAAAAATTTGTTCCTGAAATACATACACGGGCATTACTTACAGGTGTAGTTGAATTATTAACCGTAACCTCTACCTGGCTGTAACCCGTAGGTATAATTTCGGGATAATTTACTGTAACATTCCTGGGAACATTACTCCATATATGAACGCTGGGATCGCCGAGAGTGCAAAAGATCTTAAATTCGTATTCTACATAAGGATCAGCGCCGCCGAGAACATCATACATATTCAGCTTTCCGCGCAGTAAAGCCGCTCCGGGCGATTCGATGCCTTCCCCGAACATACCCATATATATGCCTTTATCGATCTCGTTATTATATGCAGTATGAGTGTTGGAAGTAGGTCCTATAAACGCAATTGCTCCCTTCGGAGCAGTAGGTGTGCCCAATTCAAGCCATTCCTCGCCGAAGCACTGCCCGCCGTTAAACATTGCTACTCCGCATCCTATGCTGGTTACGAAGGTCAATCTTGGTCCGTTGCTTAACCCTGACACATTTGAAGTACCGAAGTAATAGCAGTTGGCATGCCATCCGTCGCTCCATCCTTCGCCGCGGTAATTAAGGAAGCCGATGCCGCTGTTTATTGATGCGAGTACATCAGACAGGTTCATCGTGCATCCGCTGCCCGACCAGTTGCCGTCGCTCATCAGGGTATCAACGGTGTAGCCATAATTCTGCATTCTTAATGCTGTAAAGCGTTTAGTTTCAACCTGCGAAGCGTAGGCATTATTTGAACATACCGTTGCGCTCTTATACCAATCTACATCATCAGTGTAAGGATGCCGTTCATAATTCATAGCTTTACTAACAAGTACCTGCAGAGTATAATCATTCTGGTTGGTAAATCTCCCTATCAGCATTTCCGGAAAATAATCGTTGCCTGCAAGCTCAACAAAGAAATCTTCAGTAACAAAATTCCAGCCCTGAAGCGTTATGAATTTAACAGGTGCAATTGCCTGGTCGCCTACAATAAGAACGTGGGTCGGGGGTATCGGCCAGGTCTCATAAGCAGCAAGAATATGGTTCCTTATAATATTAGGATCATTCTGGTTAGCTCCGATATCGCTGAATTTAGTGATAGTTATGCGCACGCCGCTTTTCCGTTTCCAGTCGGCATATGTCTGAAACGTTGTCACAAATGCATCCGGCATTATGCATAGCATATGCTCCTCGCCGTTTTCCATACCGCTGTAATCCCTCTGAAGCACTTCCGGGTAATTAAAAAGAAAACCTCTGTAAAGTTTAGCGAAAGAAGGCGGTATAGGATGATGGGGAGTAGTGCGGGGATTAAGTCCGATTCCAGCAGCATACCTTACCCTTACAGTTATAGATGGGGTAACCTCAAGTTCCTGCCTGGCAGGGGAATATCTGATAGGGAAGATGGAAATTCTGGCAATTCTGAAATCCCTGAAAACCGCGGGATCATCTGTCCTGGCGGCAGAAGAAGGGAACAAATTCTGAGAATTGTAGTATTGGGGATCTTCAAGATAGGGAGTTTCCGGTTTTCCTTCAATCCAGCTTTCCCTTGCCGGCGGAACATTTATTCCTGAGAACTTTTGAACCGGACTGCTTTCAAGCACCTCCACCTGTATAAGGCCGTTATCCGGAATAGCAAGCACCTTGGCTATATAAGGGAGTGCAGGACTTCCTGCCTGCGATGTAAGTGCTTCATCACCTATATCTATACCCTGGTACACCTTACCTTCATCAGTAAAATTTTTAATATAGAATCCGGGCAGGGTTATTTTTAATATTGTTTCGGAAGGACTGTCGCTTATTAGCCTTACTTCAGCCTGAGAACCGGGTGCTGATATTTTATCAAGCGACACCCATTGTGCGTTACTTATAGAGCCGACTGAAAGAACCAACAGAACGAGAAAGTATAATTTTTTCCTCATCTTTTTTTCTCTCCCCAGAAAAAACTGGAATAATTGGCAGGTATAATTAGTTAGTAAGTTTTCAAATACTATTTAAAAGAACTAATCTAAAATATAGTAAAAATTCGGCAGACTCAAATAAATTCTTTATTAAAGTTAAATTAGCATTGGGTTCTGCTAATCTTTCAAAAGGCAGGGGAGAGGCTGTAATAATATCGTCCTTCAGAGCGGGTTTTATCGTTTATAACAATTGCAGGGAGCTTAGTCTCATAAAAAAGCTGCTAATTAACTTTAACAAATTAAAACATATCAGAAATTTAGCGCCCGGACTTTTGAAGTGATAAACAAATACAACTTTATCTGGAAATAAATCAAAAATATGGTAGATTGAAGAGACTGTGTGAATATTATTAGTAAAAACTAACCGTTTTTTCAATTTATCTGCAAAGAATCCGGCGGGATACTTAAGTGAATTAAAAAATGATAACTGAAAAAAATAGGGCCAAAATATTATTTGGTTGGATTGGTATGATCCTTCTTCTACTCATTATTCCGGTAAAAACTTTTCGTTTTCTTGAAATTAGTCACCCAACCCAATTAACTGCAATCATTCCAAGTTTACTTGGCCCGGCTGGATTATTGTTCCTTATTTTATCGAGTAAAAGTAAACATCTGAATTTAAGCATCATGCAGTCAGCAATTTTAGTATCTCTAATTGCATTAGGTTTGGAGTTTGCACAATTAATTCCCCGACCTGGATTTCTTAAATATATACATTACACATTTGACTGGCTGGATGTTATTGCGAGCTCAATAAGTGTAATAAGCGCTTATTTAATTGCCAGCATTTTATATAATTATCTGCGTGATAAATAATCTGTATAGAATGTTAATGAATTATTGTACTATTTACATCAGGTAGTTATTGCTTATTTTATAATCGTATCCAGCACGGATGTCCATTTTTGCTTTGCGGAGAGGCCGGGATTCCTCGAAGAGTCCTTCGGAGAACCCGGGGTACAGTGTTACCCGTACCACGGTTTAGTCCGTTCTTCAGAACGAGGGTTTCAGCTATTCACATTATCTTCTAAATAGGGCAGTAGGATTTCTCTGATAAGTTTTCTCCCTTCAAGGCTCTTAAACCACTTCTCCCTTTTCATCGCTGCAGATCTGCTGCTAAAATCCTCAGAATATATCATCTCCCAGGGCCGATACGCTTTCGTTGAGCGGACCTTACCCTTATTATGGTAACTTAATCTGTTTTGAAGATCTTTCGTCTGTCCAACGTAGGTTCTCTGAAACCCCCGCGAATATAAGATGTAAATATGAAAACCCATTTCTATTGCGGAGAGGCCGGGATTCCTCGAAGAGTCCTTCGGAGAACCCGGGGTACCAGTTTTTCCTAATTTCTTATTGCGGAGAGGCCGGGATTCGAACCCGGGGTACAGTGTTACCCGTACGACGGTTTAGCAAACCGTTGGTTTCAGCCACTCACCCACCTCTCCGAAGCTGAATTATCATCTTAAATTTTAGGTTTCAAAGATAATATTTTAATCAATAATTAAAAATTAAATTATGCCCGCTAGTCCTACAAAGTAAGACTTAAAACCAATATAATTCAGCTTTTAGCTATCATACTTGGAAGATGATATATTCTGGTGAGAGCCACGAAGCGGGATGATCGGCCTTTACATCTGTTTCAATAATCATCAACGCACAGATTTCAAGTGTGTACACATTGAAGGCTGAATGCTACTATTCTCTTCCTCAAATACTTCTAACTTGTCATCTTCTAGTCCGAGATTCAACCTTATGTAACGCGAAATTTACCTCATTCAAAAGATAAAATTTACCCTGCTTGAGCTGGTTTTCTGGTGTTAATAATTTCAACAGGCTGCCAAAATGTCAGTCACCGTTGTTATGCAGTATTAGGGTAGTAGTAATGCAGTATTAGTGCAGTATTAGGGCTCAAAATGAGACACTTTGAAAATGGCCAAAATAAGCGATTTTCGGCTGTTGAAAAAATGTACATATGACAAAATGTCAGAGGGAATCGAGGGATGAGAAAATTGGCATTTTGGAGTGTTGATCGAGCGCAATCTAATAGCAGGCACGTTGTCACCAGGAATTGTGCAATAGAAGATATGAAGAATTTGGGGGAGACTGGCTTTGCGGTTTATTAAAATTACGCGAAGTAAAATTAAGCGGAAAGAATGTATTAATTTTACTGTTTTGATATAAGAGAAGGAATGACACGAAGGGAGACTCTATTGGACTGAGAGGAAATTATAATAACCGCTGATTGAGCACTTCTCTTTCGGAAATGGCCAGGATGAAATATGAGAATTATTCAAGTTGTTTGAAGAGAATTGCAAGGATAATAATAGACAGTAGCCAATAAAAAAAAGCCTACATTCTCGAAGACTATGGGCTAAACCTAACGCTATGCTGTTATGGAAAATCATTAATGTGAGAAGGAAGGCGGGCGAACAACGCAACAAGAAACAAGACAGCAATTTGACATTAAATCGAGGCAAGCATCAGCATATCCAATGGGGGGAAGCCAGGATAACGCAGGGAAGGATCAGGTGATGTAAAAGAAGTATTTTAATTTATTTTTCAGTTTCCTTTGGGGAAAAATAAAATTAAAAGACAAAAGAAGTCTATTATTTATAAGTCGGGATAAAATTTTCGGAGGACGTCCTTTAGCTCGGATTCTGAAAAGGGTTTGTGAAGGTATTCGTAATGTCCGCCTATGTTAACAGACTTATCATATCTTGAATGCGGTTCGCTTGTCATAAAAATAACCGGTATCTTGTTAGTTTTAAGTACCTCCCGTGCAGTGGTATAACCATCGAGTTTCCCGGTTAAAAAGGTGTCCATTATTAACAGCTGAGGATCATCTGCCTGGGCAAAACTTAATAGTTCTTCACCTGTCCTGAATGTTGCTTCAACATTAAAACCTAACTGTTCTAAAACCTTTTTTAAATCCATCCTGATAATTGCTTCCGAATCTGCTACCAGTACTCTTGCTCTTTCCATAAGTTCATCTGTTTGTTATCATTCATAAGTTCTTTTATATAATATGATAAAGATAATTGAGTGTAAATGGTGTGAACTGGTATACTTAGGATGAATAACTCAAGGTATTTTATCCGCTATCTGCGTTTTGTTCAAACCTATCTTAATAAAATCCAGTTTGTAAAGCGAAACGCTGTTTCGCTTCCGATCCCCCTGTAAAGCGAAACGCCTGTTTCGCTTATACAACGTAACGCCTGTTTCGCTTTGATCCCCTGTAAAGCGTAACGCTGTTTCGCTTATATAACGAAACGCCTGTTTCGCTACCCCAGGCTTCAATGGGTAAATTGGGACAGGAAAATGGATTGATGGCGTCAATCTGAAATAGTAGATTGATTTATGGATTATGATATGCGTAATGTTTGCTGGATTATTGTAAGAGGAAACTATTTTAGCTAATCAAAATAAAACAGAATGAGGAGATCATATGAATATTGAACAGAATCCGGGATTTATCAGCTTTAAACATCTGCCATCCGGCATATATATTAAACCCGTTTCTTATGATAAGACCAGTGGGGAAGTGTCTTATAGACGCCCGGAGTCAGATATTGTATTTACGTGTCTGGATTATGATCTCACAAGTGAAATGGGAATCAATCATCTGAGAGAAGTTCTGCATCAGCTTCCTTCAAACTCTTTGAATTTTAAATCGGAAACCGTGGAATAAAAATAAAAATTTTCTTTCCTCCTGAGATATGTTTGCCCCCAAAAAAAATTATTACTAAGTATCCCTTAACTCTGGTATCCATGATACTGTCTTTTTAAATGCATCGTAATCCGGTATCCGGATAATCGAACCTTCGAGCTGGATCAGGCCCTTTTTGTAAAGTGCATGCAGTACCCTGGAAACAGTTTCTCTTGATGTTCCTGCCATATTCGCTATTTCGTGCTGGAAGGGGAGGTTCACTTCTACAAGTCCCTGCTTTCTTACACCATTGATCTCCGCCAGCTGGATTACAGCTTCGATTATCTTATCTTTTGCTTTGCTGAGCGACAATGATTTTATTTTATTGTCGGCTTCTCTCAGCCTGGTGATAACTCCTTTAAGCAGGGGTTCCATCATTTTCGGTTTTGAATTTAAAAGCTGCTGAAAATCATCCCTACCTATGAAAAATGTTTCGGTTTTTTCCATTGCTATTACATTGGCTGAGGGAGGAAGACCGTCCAGAAGCGACATTTCACCGAAATAATCATTTTCATCAAGTAGCGCCAGAATAATTTCATTTCCCCTTGAATCGTTCCTGGTTACTTTTACAGAACCTGATAGGATAATGAATAAGCCGCTTCCTTCTTCCTTTGACTCATCCATTATAACCATGTTTTTTTGAAAATGTCTGATAATCCCTGCGTTGCGGATACTCTCGATGTCCTCTTCACCTAATTCAGAGAATAGCGGGACATACTTAATCGAATCTTTTGTCTCAATCATTGGCTGCACCCGGTTATTATTTCAGATTCATAATACATTATCAGAATGACTTAATCCGTGATGTACGCATTATACGGGGATGGAATCACATTTGCCTCACCCGGCCGGCCGGCAGCATTCCCCCTTTTTTTCATCATCGGTCACTTGCATAAAATATCGGTGACATTTGTCAGTAAATTAATCCTGTTAAATCTTTATTCTTCAGCCCTGAATTGTGAGGAGTTTATATGTTTGTACTGACATCTAAAAAAGTAGCAGGCGATTATGTTTCGTATGCAGCCGAAAAGACAGTGAAAAATATCAGCATGGTTCATATTATTAAGGATGAAAGAAGCGCGTTCGCATCAGTGGTAGATCATGATCAGGCTGTGTGCAGTCTTAAATCCTCCTGCGGCTGGGACGAATCATTTATTATCAGTCGACGGGATGAAGAGCATAATTAAGTTCCTGATTGAAGTCCTCAGGGTTATTCTTGCAATGGGGGGAGTACTCATCGACCGGTTCAGCCCGATGAGAGTTATGCTGATTGTAGTTATAATCCCTGGCTATTTTTTGCATTTTTATCTCAACCTTCACATCCTCCTCTCACCTTCTCACCTTCTTACCTTCTTATCCTCTCATCTTCTTACCTTCTCACTTCTTATCTTCTCCTTACCTTCTTATTTCCAACCCCCTCTCTCAGTCTCTCCCATTGCTAAACCAGGTTTCCTCAGAATCAATATGACAGGGAGCACATAGACTGTGCATTTATTCCTTTTATAATAAATTAACAGAGATTATTAAACTGATGAATGATAAATTTATATCATTCTGTATTTTATTCTAAATTATTGAAAAGGATGCCGTTAACTTGACCGCAGACAGCCTGACAGAGAGAATCGATAAAGCCGCGCAGAAATATAGCGGCACTCTGGATAAATTAATTGAAGGATGTGCTATAATTGATTATAACTGGACCTTTCTGTACGTAAACGACGTCCAGGCACAGCATGCCTATAAGCAGCGGTCTGAAATGATAGGAAAAACGGTCTTTGAGATTGTCCCGGGTATAGAAAAATCGTCTATCTTTAACACCGTAGAACGAACAATGACTGAAAGGGTCCCGGGGCTTATCGAAAACAGCTTTATGTTCGAGAATGGCCGGGAAGGTTGGTACCAGGTGCATTCGGTGCCTGTGCCGGAAGGTATTTTTGTACAGACTCTCGATATTACTGATCGTAAAAAGATGGAAGAGGAATTAAGTACAAGCACGGGACGCTTTGTAACACTTGGCGACAATATTTCTCAGCTGGCCTGGATGGCTGATGGTTCCGGATGGATATACTGGTATAATAAAAGATGGTATGATTACACGGGAACACACTTCAGGGATATGGAGGGCTGGGGATGGAAGAAAGTGCATCATCCTGAACATCTTGAACGCGTTGTTAAAAAATTTACTCATTCAATTGAGAATGGTGAGCTCTGGGAGGATACATTCCCTTTAAGAAGCAGAGATGGTGAATACAGATGGTTTCTGTCCAGGGCGCTCCCTGTAAGAGACGATAGCGGAAATATTCTAAGGTGGTTCGGTACTAATACGGATATAACTGAGAGGATGCACGCTGAAAAACAGCTCGAAGACGCTTATAAGAAAATAGAGACTCAGCTTAAGGAAAAAGATGTTCTGCTGAAGGAGCTCCATCATAGGACGAAAAACAATATGCAGATAATATCTTCTCTGCTTGGTCTTAAAGCTGAAGCTATACAGGACGAAAAGCTGCAGGAAATTATTGTAGATATAAAAACAAGGATTCGCACTATGGCTCTTGTACACGAAAAGCTGTACAAGACGGGGGATTTATCACGTATTAATTTAAGCGAATATATCAGGGAGCTGACGGAACTGATCGCACAGAGTTATCTGGATCATAACGGCAGGGTCAGCCTCGATTTTAAAATGGATGAAGTTACAGCACTGATAGATAAGGCTATTCCGGCGGGACTTATATTAACCGAACTTGTAACCAATGCCTTCAAACATGCATTCCCGGATGATCGTAAGGGTATTATTGAGATAATACTCAAAAATATCGATGGGGATCTGCAGCTCAGTGTAAAGGATAATGGCGTTGGATTTAATGGGAAAGAGAAGATGCAGGAAGGAAAACTCGGCCTGCAGTTGTTCGAAAGCATATCGGAAAGTCAGCTCAATGCTGAAGTCATTCTTGATCAGTCGGAAGGGGTAAAGTGGACAATCATATTTAATACCGGAAAGGATACCGGAAGAGTATAGAAAAAATCAGTTTATATTTTGAATTAAAAGTTCCAGTTCCGACTCATCGAGGGGTTTGGTAATTATTCCGGCGGGATTTAGTTCTTTTGCACGTCTGAGATTTTCAGGGTCGGAAAAAGCAGAAATAAAAATAAAAGGTGTATCCTTCATTTTTAATCTCCTGGCTATTTCAAGTCCCGAGATATTATCCGCAAGTTTAATATCAAGCAGAGCAAAAAGAAGGTCACACTCGGTCAGGAATTCGATTGCTTCACCGCCTTTTGTGAATATCCGTGCCTCGGGGTAGCCGTTCCTGTGGAGGATCTGTTTTAATTCAAGAGCAGTTATTAATTGGTCCTCAGCTATAAGGATCATCAGGCAGTATTGTATTGTTTTTGAGAATATTTATTCATCCGGGTTCAATACGAAAGAATAACTTCCCTCGAAAATAAACACTTGTAACTTTATAATGAAATACTTTTTTCAGAAGCAGTGTCGGTGTGAGAATTCGCAAACTTGAATTCAAATGCTGATTTTATGCTTGACAAAGAATTGAAAAAAAGACCAGGCTTCGACCAGCCCTTCAGCCAGGTTTTTGTCTTTGTGCATTTAAACTCAAAAGATTAGAAATCTTTCAATATTATTGAAGAGGGAATGGATTAAGTTCGGCTATTTTTATGAGAAAAGAGTCATAAAAAAACCCGGCATTTGGGACAACAATAGCCGGGCTTCATCAAGAGAGTGGTTAAAAAGATATATTCAAATTTATAAATATTAATTTAAATAAAAAATAGAATCCCTATAAAAAACCCCTGTTCGGTTAGAACAGGGGCAGCAAGTATCACTAACTAATTATTGCATCATCGTAGCTCCCGCTAATTTAGTATATAAAAATTAGAACGAAGTGATCTGAAAGACATATGTCCTGGAAATTTATTAGCGGCCGGTCCTTTGCTCGGAGCCTGCCTTATTAAAATGAGCTTATTCCAACCCTTTATCCGAAATAAAATGACTGAACCTTGAACCCGACAGGGAGGTTCACTTTATGTAAATAAGATAAATGAACTGGTAAAAATATTTTCCCTGATAAATTTTGACACTAAAAAATAATTTTATTAAAATTGTATTTATAACAGTATAAAATTTAATTAATTACTGCAGGTAAAAAATAATTAAATGGGATAGGGAGAAGAATTTAATAGACTACTAATTTTTATTTTACATATAACTGTTGTCTTTTAAGGGATTTAAAAAATATACTTGAGAATAATACATTGCTAACCTGAAGATTTTGATTGACAACCCCTGGATTTCTAGAAATTCAATTATGACTATGCGATGGCCCTGAGATGTTGTCTTTTGTTTAGCTGGATTCCTTACCAGGTAAATATTTCCTTGGCTTATAGACAAAGCCCGGATTTCAGACACTTTAGAGTGCTGTGGGGCGCGTTGAGGGGCCTTCTTATATAATCTATAAAAAGATAACTTGTTAAAACTATCCCGATAATAATCATTGGATTTAATTGGCTTATAAATAAGGCCCTTAAATGTTGAAGAATTTCATATACACAGGTGAAAAGAAGTTTGCCCGCCCGGTACAGCTCTTTCCTGTCAAAACCCTGCCTCCCGGAAATATTTCCGGGAAATTATCATTCATTATGCTTTGCTTGCAATGGCTGGTCTCTTCAGTCTTAAAGCGCTCTAAAATACTATTCAATCTAAATCATATATTACTCACAGGAGGAACAGTGAATATAAACTTAGAAAAGTTTATTCCGGTAATTTTCCTCTTGTCTCTTCTGTTTATACCTCAAAATGGTTTAGCTCAGAAGGACAAAGCACAAAATGATGTAAAGTACAATAGAAATATTAAGGTTAAAGGTAATATTGAAAAAGAGAATGATGAAAACTTTGCACCCGATTTGGCGGCTTATATAAATGAAGATTTTGCGGCTGCTTCAGTTGTAACGCCCCCTGCAGGATGGACGCAAAATATTATTCAGGGAGTTCCTGGTACAGATCTCTGGCACTTTGATAACCCGGGAATCAGGATTCTCCATTCACCTATTGTTCAACCCGCGGCCATTTTTGATAGTTATGCTTACTCTAACAATTCCACTCCCGAGAACGTGGCACTGGAATCTCCGGGTTTTAGTCCCCCGGTTTCATCTTCAGTATTGCTCGAATGGGATCAGTATTTTTTGGGTCAGCTGGGAGGGGCAATATATGTTGAGGTATGGAATGGATCTGTATGGAATACCATCTACACATCCGGTACAACAACTCTGAACCCGGAGCATAAGTCAATTGATATATCTGCCGGAGTTGCAGGTGTTTCCGATGCCCGCGTTCGTTTCAGGTGGACAGGCAACTGGTCAGCATACTGGATAGTTGATAATGTTCTTGTTTATGAGCCGGGATTGGTTCCGGATCCTGCACTTGCAGTTTCGCCTGCCGATGGTGCATTCGATGTTGACATAAATACATCCCTTGAATGGACATCCGGGGGAGGTAATGAGCCGACAGGTTACAGGCTGTATTTCGGTACTGACGGAGAAGGTGTTGTGCCTCCGTCAAATATAGAAAACAATACTGATCTTCAGCTTGCAGCTGTATATACACCATCGGCCCCCTTATTATATACCGCTAAATATTACTGGATGGTAGTGCCGTATAATGATAACGGGGACGCGGAAGGAAATCAAATCTGGTCATTCACGGTAATGGAAGATCCGCCGGTAACGGTTTTCCCATATTTAGAAAATTTTGAAGGTTCATATCCGCCCTTATATTATATAAGGTATACGGGATTACTGTCAGATCCAATAACTTTGAACTCAACCAGCAGCGGATGGGTTCAGGATGACTGGCAGAACCTGAGCTCGCCGGTGAATAAAGCGGCAGCATTAAATATATCCGGGAGTAGTATCAATCATTGGCTGACTACAACTCTGCTGGATTTTAATCCTGCTTCGGACTATCAGCTCGAATTTGATCTGACGTTAAATGCTTCAGGAACTTCAGATCCTCCTGAAACTACGGGTAGTGACGACAGGTTTGCAGTTGTAATCTCAACAGACAGCGGTAAGACATGGGATTTATCAAACATTTTAATGTTGTGGGATAATATAGGTTCTGAAAATATATTTAATAATATCAGTTCCACCGGGGAGCATATTGCAATCGATCTCTCTGCATATACAGGGATGGTCCAGATCGGATTTTACGGGGAGTCAACTTCAGCCAATGCTGATAATGATATAATGATTGATAATATCGAAATCACGGAAATGCCGGCATCTGTCCCGGTATTTTCAATCTCTCCTCCTGAACTTAATTTTGGTCAGGTTGCTCTGGGAAATACGTCTGCTCAGCAGGTTACAGTGACCAATTCCGGCAACGACGATCTGGTACTGAATAATATTGCATCGTCTGATGCTCAATTCACATTCACACCGGCTTCTTTCCCTGTCACTATTACGCAGGGAGAAAACCTGGTATTTAATATAGAATTTACCCCGGCTGGAATAGGCGCTCAAACTGCATCTCTTGAATTCACAAATAATGCTGCCGGATCACCCTATCTTTATTCCGTCCGGGGAATCGGAGCGGATGACGGACCGACGATAAGTATCTCTCCTGCATCACTGAATTTCGGAAATGTTGGGGTAAATACCTCAAATGATTTATCGGTTACGGTCAGCAATATTGGTCTGACTAACCCCCTCATTATTACAGATGCCTCAATAACCGGAACGGGTTTTAGTGTTGCACCTGCATCAGCTAATATTCCGGGAGGAGGGAGTGAAACATTCACCGTAACATTTAATCCCGTATCATCAGGATCATACTCCGGTAGTCTGGTGTTTACAAGCAATGATCCTGCTTCGCCGAATGCCATCCCTCTGACGGGAAATGCATCAGAAGGGAAGGGGCTCAAATTTGAAAACAAAATTGTATATCAATTTGAAGATGATTCCTATACCCAGACTATGAATCTGACCGGACTTGATCCCCTGGGCGAAAAAGTTCAGGCAATTCAATTCAGATTGACAGTTAATAAGGCAATGGACGATAATACTATCCTGACTTTTCAGAATATAGAAAAAGGAACAGATGTTGCTGATGCGAATTGGGTACTTGATTATAACTTGTTCAGAGGTCCTCTTACAGGTAACGGAGCATCGGTTGATTCTGTTTATGTCCTTCTTTACAATCTTGATCAGGAAACCGGTCTGGATCCAGCTGCAGATTACAATGATCTTCTGACAGTAAAATACAGAATTGCAGATCTCCCTGCGTTGACTGATACGCTGAAATCATCTATTAAAATATCGCACGCATCTGCAACAAGCGTTGATGGTTATCCGGTTGATATTTCTTCTGTTAATAATAATCTGACAGTAATGGCTATGAATAGGATATCATCTCTTGGTGATGTCAATGGCGATGGTTATCTCGATATACTTGATCTGATCCTTGTGGTTGATCATATAGTAGGCAGAGACTCCCTTGAAGGAGATTTTTTCACAAGGGCGGATATTTCACCATGGACACCCGGCACGCAGGAACCGGAGCCGGACGGCATCGTCAACGTTCAGGATCTGGCACTTATGCAGAATATAATCCTGAATGGCGTGTATCCTAACGGTCAATTAAACAAGGCTGCAGGTAATCAGAGTATGCAGAAATTAGCTGGGGATGTGGATGCTAAGGTTATTTTGTACATCAACAATGAGGGGATATCAGTATATATTGACAGCAAGGTAGACATACGAGGTGTTCAGATGGAATTAAAAGATGTGAACGGTAATCCGTCTGATATGTCGATAAGCACCGACCTTGGTCAGGGATTCTATAAAAAAACTGCTGATTTGCTCAGAACTCTTTTGTATGACCGCCTGGCTGATAGATACATTAAAGCAGGTGAACATTTTGCGGCAGATATGCCGTTCAATATAAAGTCACCTGAGGAGATTCAGCCGGATAAAATAGTTCTGGTAGATATGAACAGGCATAAATTAGAAAATACTGGGATAGAAATTATTTACGGCAAGTCTCCCGAATTGCCTTTCGATTATATTTTATTCCAGAACTATCCGAATCCTTTCAATCCGTCTACAACCATTAAATTTCAGGTTCCGCAGACAAGTGAGGTGACGATTAAAATCTACAATATGCTTGGACAGGAAATAAGGACATTATTTGCCGGACAGGTTCTAAGAGGAACCCATACATTCCAGTGGGACGGTTTAAATAATTCAAATGTTAAAATGAGTTCAGGTACTTACATATACAGAATGACTGCCGGTACCGGAAATGGCGGATCCGGATCGTTTGTCCAATCGAACAAAATGATCTTACTGAAATGATTTATTGTGCAGAGCCCTGTCGTTTAAGCAGGGCTCTGCCTGTTTCGGATGGCGGAAGAACTTGATGTAGGAACTTCATTTACGAAGTTCTTAAATTTAATACCCCATCTCCGGCTGTTTAATTATCTCATCCCGTATGTTCAAAGTTTGCTTGTCTTCCCTATATCCTTTAATTTTAATGATTAAATTTTTACTTGTAACTGAGGAATAAATGACCAGGTTTGTGGGTGTGGATTACTATAATATAGAATCTCTTTTATCCGAAGAAGAGATAATGATCAGGAATACTGTAAGAGAATTTGTATCGGATGAAGTTATTCCTATTATTGAAGAGTTTAACCGTAAATCGGAATTCCCGATAGGACTCATCCCGAAAATGGGAGAAATAGGATTGTTTGGTTCCAACCTTCCGCAGGAATACGGCTGTGCAGATATGAATAATGTGGCTTATGGTCTGGTTATGCAGGAGCTTGAAAGGGGCGATAGCGGATTAAGAAGTTTTGTCTCTGTTCAGAGCGCCCTCGTAATGTATCCCATATTTACTTTCGGCAGTGAAGATCAGAAGAATCATTGGCTGCCCCTGCTGGCAAAGGGTGAGAAGATTGGATGCTTTGGTCTTACTGAACCTGATTTCGGCTCCAATCCCGGAGGTATGATTACTAAAGCTGAAAAAGCTGAGGGCGGATACAGGTTAAACGGAGCTAAGATGTGGATTACAAACGGCACCATTGCAGATGTAGCCGTTGTATGGGCCAAGCTTGATGGTATAGTCAGAGGTTTTCTTGTGGAAAAATCATTTGAGGGCTTCACTGCTCCTGAGATGAAAGGAAAACATTCTTTAAGAGCCTCGGTTACTTCAGAACTGATTTTTGACAATGTCTTCGTCCCGGAAAAGAATCTTCTGCCTGAGACAGAAGGATTGAAAAATGCATTGATGTGTCTGAACCAGGCAAGATATGGAATCGCCTGGGGTGTGGTTGGTTCTATGATGGCCTGCTACGATGCGGCTTTAAATTACTCCAGATCCAGGGTGCAATTCAGTAAACCGATAGCAGCATACCAGATGACCCAGGAAAAACTTGTCTATATGGTAACCGAAATTACCAAAGCACAACTATTGAACCTGCAGCTGGGAAGGATGAAAGATAACGGCACTATGAAGCATACCCAGGTGTCACTGGCTAAAAGAAATAATTGCGAGAAAGCTCTGGAGATTGCAAGGATCTCAAGGGAAATTTTCGGAGCTAATGGTATACTTGATGAATATCCTGTAATGAGGCATTCGGCAAACCTGGAATCGGTAAAGACTTATGAAGGAACCCACGAGATGCATACTTTGATTGTTGGTGAGGATATTACCGGTTTCCCGGCATACGATTAACAAATAATATGAAAGAAGGTGTATGAAAGAATCTGAATATAGTATCAGAGAAGGTTTAACTTTTGATGACGTTCTCCTTGTGCCCGGGAAATCTTCAATCCTGCCGAGGGAAACTGATCTTGCAACTATTCTGACCCCTGATATTAAATTGAATATTCCGATAGTTTCAGCAGCAATGGATACTGTAACCGAATCGGCCCTTGCAATTGCACTGGCACGTGAAGGCGGGATCGGGATACTTCATAAAAATATGTCTATTGAGGATCAGAGTACTGAAGTCGACCGTGTTAAAAGATCAGAAAGCGGTATGATCCAGAATCCGGTTACTTTGAGCCCCGATAAGACTATAGGTGATGCCCTCGATATAATGAAAAAATACCGCATATCAGGAATACCTATTGTAAGTAACGGCGGAAAACTTGTAGGGATATTAACTAACCGCGATCTCCGGTTTGAACCCAACCGTAAAACAGTTGTTAAGGATATTATGACCACAGAAGGATTGATTACTGCTCCTGTAGGTACTACACTCGAAAAAGCTGAAACACTTCTGCAGAAATATAAGATCGAAAAGCTTCCGGTGGTTAATAAGGAAGGAATACTTAAGGGATTGATTACTTTTAAGGATATTCAGAAAAAGAAAAAGCACCCTCACGCCTGTAAGGATGAACACGGAAGACTGAGAGTGGGAGCAGCCGTCGGTGTAACATCCGATACAATTGAAAGAATAGAATCGCTTCTTAATGCCGGCGCCGATACAATAGTAATTGATACTGCACACGGACATTCATTAGGTGTCTTAAAGATGGTAAAAGAAGCAAGAAAGAAATTTAAATATGCGCAGCTAATTGCCGGAAATATAGGCACTTATGAGGCAGCACTTGATCTTATTAATTGTAAGGTTGATGCTGTAAAAGTCGGTATAGGTCCCGGTTCAATATGCACTACAAGAGTCGTTGCCGGTGTGGGTATTCCGCAGATCACCGCTATACAGGATGTTTTCAGAGCAGTGAAATCAAAGGGAATACCATTGATAGCAGATGGCGGCATTAAACAGACTGGTGATGTGCCCAAAGCGCTCGCTGCAGGAGCAGATTCAGTAATGATCGGTGGTTTGTTTGCCGGTGTGGAGGAAAGTCCGGGTGAGACAATCTTATTTGAAGGCAGAAGTTTTAAGCATTACAGGGGGATGGGCTCTCTTTCTGCTATGAAACAAGGAAGCAGGGACCGTTATTTCCAGGATGCTGAAGAGGATATTGCAAAACTTGTTCCTGAAGGAGTTGAGGGAAGGGTTCCGTATAAAGGTTCATTGTCCGATACTATATTGCAATTGACCGGAGGATTGAGGGCTGCTATGGGTTATTGCGGTGTAAGTAAAATTCACCAGCTTAAGACAAAAACAAAGTTTATTAAGATAACCCTGGCAGGACTGAAAGAAAGTCATCCTCATGATGTGATTATTACAAAAGAAGCACCTAATTATCATTCATAAAATGTTTATGCACGTATTAAAGCTGTTGTATGAAAATGTAAAGCGAAACGCTGTTTCGCTTCCCGAAATTGTACAGCGTAACCCTGTTTCGCCCAGTGTCATTAAAAAGGGAGTGCTATGTTCAAGGTACTGGTGATTTCGTACTATTTTCCGCCTATGGGTCTGAGCGGTGTACAGCGGACTTTCAAATTTACCAAGTATATGAAGCAGTACAACTGGGACCCTGTAGTACTTACCACGGAATCAACTGCCTATTATGCTCACGACGAATCTCTCCTTAAAGAAGCACAAAGTGCCAACGTAAGGATAGTACGTGCAAAGGGAAATGAAATTAATTCAAAGCTTAGTAAGCAGGGGACTGTTAAGATTCCCCCGGAATGGATAAGAAAATTATTAAGCAGACTGAGCGCTGTGTTCTATATTCCCGATAATAAAAAATCGTGGAGTTCTAAAGCTCTTCCTGCTGCAAGAAAATTACTGAAAGATGAAGAATTTGAAATGATCTTCGTGAGCGCTCCTCCTTTTTCTTCATTTGAACTTGCTGTTAAACTGAAAAAGGAATTCAATCTTCCACTGGTAATTGACTACAGGGATTTATGGTACGGCAACCAGTTCGCCTTTTACCCTACTCCGCTGCACAGCTATCTTCATAAGCAGATGGAGTATGATGTATTAAAGGCGGCCGACAGGATCATCGTGATCAACAGGCGGATGAAAGAAAAAATTATGAAAAGGTATGGGTTTTTAACTTTTGAGGACGTCTATATAATTCCTCAGGGGTTTGACCCGCAGGACTTTCAGAGTATTACACCCGAGAAAAAGAATAATAATAAAATGAGGTTGACCTATTCGGGTATTTTCTATGAATTTATTACGCCGAAATATTTCTTACGTGCTTTTAAGAAATTGTCGCTGGAGAGACCCGATATCGCAGCTAACATTGAACTTCATTTTATCGGTCTGCTGCGGAATGAAAATCGGAAACTTGCACGGAAGCTTGATCTGCAAAGCTTTGTTAAGGAACATGGCTACCTTGATCACAAAGACTCTCTCGTTAAACTTATGAGCAGTGATGTGCTATGGGTAATGGTAGGCGACCGTAAGAATGCCGATACAGTATCTACCGGTAAATCTTTTGAATATTTCGGCTCCAGGAAACCGATAATTGCTTCGGTTCCCGCGGGAGCCTTAAAAACTGCGATGGAAGAATACGGGGCTGCATTTATCACCGACCCGTATGATGTTGATAGTATTAAGACTGCTATTCTGACTGCTTATGAAATGTATACCAATAACAGTCTCCCCGTACCTCACGAAGAATTCATAGAAAAGCACAGGAGAGATTATTTAACCGAGATGCTCACAAAGCAGTTTCAATTTTTAATTAAGGCAGAAATTTAGATGAATGTACTTGTTTTGGGATCGGGGGGAAGAGAACACGCACTTGCCTGGAGTATATCCAAAAGTAAATTATTAAAACTATTGTTTATAAGTCCGGGAAATCCCGGTACGGCAGCTATAGGGAAGAATGTTAAACTTGATCCGGGCAATCAAAGTACTGCGGATTTCTGTAAAGCAAATGATATTGACCTTGTGGTAATTGGACCTGAACAGCCCCTTGTAGAAGGACTGGCGGATTTTCTGAGATCTCAAAATATTAAGGTGTTCGGACCCGACAGTAAAGCTGCAGAAATTGAAGGGAGCAAATCGTTCGCAAAGGAATTGATGGACAAGTACTCCGTACCCACCGCTGCATATAAAGAATTTGATAATACGGAATTTCAGGATGCTTCTGCTTACCTTAAGGATTATAAATTTCCTGCTGTGATCAAGGCTGACGGCCTGGCTGCAGGTAAAGGAGTGATCATCTGCAGTAATTTCTTCGAAGCCGAAACTGCTCTTAAAGAAATATTCGTTGAAAAGACATTCGGTACGGCAGGCAGTAAAATCATAATTGAAGAGTTCCTTGAAGGTGAAGAAGCTTCGATACTGGCTGTAACTGATGGAGAGGATTATGTCCTTCTGCCTTCATCGCAGGACCATAAAAGAATAGGCGAAGGCGATACGGGAAAAAACACCGGCGGAATGGGGGCGTATTCTCCGGCTCCCGTTATAACCGGTTCGGTGCTGCGTGAGGTAAAGACAAAAATAATCGAGCCTGTATTAGCAGGAATGAAAAAAGAGGGGAGAAAATTTTCAGGATGTCTTTATGCGGGATTGATGATTACTTCAGAAGGACCGAAAGTAGTAGAGTTCAACTGCAGGTTCGGCGATCCCGAAACACAGGCAGTTCTTCCGCTCGTCGCGGGCGACTTTCTTAAACTGTTATATTCAGCGGCATCGGGAAAACTTGATAAGAATGCTGTGGACTTTTCCGGCGGCACTGCCGTCTGCGTGGTTGCTGTTTCCGGAGGTTATCCCGGCAGTTATAATAAAGGATTGGAGATACAGGGTCTCGATGATATTAACTCAGCTCAGCTGATTGTATTTCACGCCGGTACAGCTCAGAAGGAAAATCAAATCCTTACCTCTGGCGGACGTGTTTTAGGTGTGACCGCTGTACTCGAAGAAAATGATCTTCAGAAGGCACGGACACTTGCATATGGCGCATTAAGCCGAATAAAATTCAAGGATATGTACTATCGCCGCGATATAGGAATAAAAGCCTTAATAAGAGAGACTTGATTTTTTTAGCTCTTCATTTTATCCTCCCATTATTTTAGTTTACGGAGAAAAACAGTTTAGAAAATGACCCCGCTCCATGTACATTCCAATTATACGCTTCTTAAAGGTACCTGCCGGATAGAAGAGCTTGTTGAGAAAGCGGCCGCCAACAGTCTCAGGTCGATCGCATTGACGGATACCAATGGAATGTACGGGTTAATTAAATTCGGAAAAGCTGTAATTGAAAAAGGTATTAAACCGATCTACGGCAGCCTGATCGACCAGCCCGGAAATGAGAGTGATTATGCTCTCCTGCTCGCCAGGAATAACCAGGGATACGAAGAATTATGTAAAATTATAACCTCACGAAAGCTTAATGACGATTTCAGACTGATCACTTTAATCGAAAATCCCCCGGATAATCTATTTTTTATTACTCCTTCAATGCCGCTGCTTGAAGCGGCAGGGAACCGGGAGAATGTTTACGCCGAGCTTATAATTACAGAAAAGAACAAAATCTACGCGAGGAAACTCTACGCATACGCAAAAGAGAAGGGGATTAAGTTAGCCGCATCCAGTCCTGTATATTTTCTCAATCCCTCGGATTATGATCTGCATAAGGCTGTATCTGCAATCAGGCTGAATACCACCCTGGATAATGTGCCCGGTAATGCATTAGCCGATAAAGAATTTTACTTTAAAGAGACCGCACGGCTTCTGCAGATTTATAATAACATTCCTGATGCAGTAAATAACACGGAATTTATTGCTGACAATTGTAATGTTGATCTGCGCCTGAATGAATACAAATTCCCGAAGTTTGATGTTCCCCAGGGTACAGATTCACTCTCACTGCTGTCGGAAAAATGCAGCGAAGGACTGCAGCGGAGGTATTCGCCTGTTACCAGTGCAGCAATTGAACGGCTGAAAATGGAACTGGGTGTAATTCAGGAAATGAATTTTACGGATTACTTCCTCGTTGTATGGGACATAGTTACTGAAGCAAAAAAAAGGGGAATGGTAACTATCGGGAGAGGCTCCGCAGCAAACAGTATCGTCTCTTACTGTCTTGGTCTGACTGATGTTGATCCGATAAAATATAACTTATATTTTGAACGTTTTCTGAATAAGGGAAGAAGCAGTCCTCCGGATGTCGATATCGATTTTTCCTGGAAAGAAAGAGATGAAATAGTAAAATATGTCTTCGATAAATACGGCTATGAAAATGTCGCTATGATCTCAACGACTGTAACATTTCGGGCTCGTTCTGCATTCCGGGAAATTGCTAAAGCTTATGGACTTACGAATGATGAGATCTCAAAGTACAGCAAATATATTCCCTGGACGGATGCCAGGAACCTGTCGGAGCTTTCATCTAAGTTTCCCGAATCAAGATCGCTTAATTTCGAGATTGAACCATGGAAATCCATCGTGGCCCTTGCTTCCGAGGCTTGCCGGGTTTCCGAGACACCTGAGTATCCATCCCGGGGGGATTCTTATTACTCCCCGGCCGATAACAAATTTCACCGCAGTGGAATATGCAAAGAATAAAGGGCTTGGATTGATTATTACGCAGCCGGATATGTATTCAATAGAAGATCTCGGGCTCGTCAAAATAGATTTGCTTAGTCAGCGGTCATTAGGTGTACTAAGGGATACAATGGATGCTATATCAAAGAATAGCTAAAAGGAGGATTCAGGTTTATTCATACTGATTTTTTTAGATTTTGTAAGGGCAAGAAAATCGGAACCATAAAAGGTTATCCAGATAAAGCCAAGGAGAATAAGCAGATCTTCTATAATCTTCAATAATCCCACACGTGTTCCGTCTTTGGTTCCGAAACATCCGCAGTCAATGTCTAAGCCTCTTGCCACAGCAGATACAATAGCAGCAATAAATATTATCATAAGAATGCTTCCAAGGAGCGCACTTTCCTTTACGAAAATACCGAGCACAAGCAATAAACCGATAACAAGTTCGAGCCAGGGAATAATAAGTGCGAATAAATTTAAAGTTTCCGCGGGAAGTATCCTGTAATTATATAATGACTTAGCGAAATATTCTGCATCCATTATCTTTAGTGCAGCCGAATAAATAAAAAGAGATCCAAGAACAATCCGGATAAACAGCAGAAGGTATTTATTGGAAATAAAATTTTTCATTTAGTTGAATTGTATATTTACATCGGAAGTAACTACGGGATACTTTGCCTTTTCCCATTCCTCCCAGCCGCCGAAGAACACGAATACCTTTTTATATCCCCTTGAAAAAAGTTCATTGCCTAACCTGATACTCATATCGCAGTCGGCGCCTTCACAATATGCTACAACCGGTTCGGATTTGTCGACTTTATCAAGCCTGCTGATATAATCGTCAATAGAAAAATAGGGCAGGTTTATTGCTCCGGAGATATGACCGTCTTCAAATTCTTCCGGATCACGGGCGTCTATAAATAGTATTTTATTCCTGTATAACTCGTATGCCTGTGCGAGTGAAATTAGCCTCGGCTGATTGAAAACGTCTTTGGTTAAAACACTCAGGTTCACACCATCGTCATCTTTGGGTCTGGCATCCGGCAGCTGGACATCATCTTTAGAAGACAGATCTGAATCAGATTTATATTTATACTCCGGAAGCAGATCCTCATCAACTTTAACCTTATTCTTTTCTACAGCTATTTTATTGAAATCCTGTTTGAGAGTGTCTCTGTTATTTCCTCCGGAAATTTCGGCAGGCGGCGGGGGAACAAGTTTTTCATCAGGACCGGAAGCCTGTAATTTATTTTCATTAATCAGAGGCAGACCGTCAGGCTGCAGGTAATTTACAAGGAGCGCAGCAGCTGAGGCAAAAAATATGATAAACAGGATCTTTAAAAATGAAAAACGCATAAACGACTCAAGTTATTACAGTTATTTATATTCCCTCAGATATGCAGGTTCAGCGGTTAAAAGATAAGGCTGAATAACAAATTAAACTAAACTGAGGTGAATTTAGTTATTATCATTTTTAAATCAAATAGAAAGAACGGGTAACAGAAATTAATAATGATGTAAAAACAGCTTAATTTTAAATATTTTCGGCATAAAAAAGAGACTGCAGCAAATTAAACAGTTTATATCCGCTGCTCATTATCCTGCCTGGTATATATACCTGTGCAGGGGAGAATCTGACAATATTACCGCCGAAACCGGATTTGAAGAAAGTCGGGCTCTGCAGAATCTTTCTGTTCAGTTTTTCTTTATTCCTGATTTTCCTGATGGAGCTATAATCAACTGAGACAAAATCAAAAATTGTGTACCCTGCCTGCTTTGCCTGTCTGATCATATACCAGATAATTCCTGAATTGGCGTTCAGTTCGGAATATTCTCCTGACCATCCTATTTTCCATGCTATAAAATGGTCACGTATTACTAAGGCCATACTTGCTGTAATAATTTCATCGGTCTCCTTATTTTCCGCAATGTAGAGTTTCATTAGTCCTCTTGCAGAAAAATGTTCCCAGAGCTTTTCAATATAATCGGGTGAGGGCGGATTCGGCGGTGTTCCCTGGCGGCGGCAAGTAGCCAGCATAAGTTCAAAAAAAGTCTCCAGGTCATTTTCATCACCGTCACGGAATTTGAGTTTTTTCTGGTTTTTAATATCCTTTCTAAGGCTGCGCCGCATAGAATTAAATAAATCGGCTTCCGGTTTTGTCAGATCAATATGCATGGTTGTATTTATAACCGGCAGAAATGTTCCGGGGAAAAAATGACTACGGTCAAATCTTAATTTATATCCGGGTGGATAATACTGGGGAATTATAACAAGGGCGCGTATCTTGTACTCTTTGATAGTTCTCTTTAATTGAGTTATCGTCAGGTCCCATAAATCAGGATCAGGACAATCAATTAATGGTCCCTTACTTAAATATCCTATTCTGCCGATAATATTTTTCTTTTTCCATAAGACCTGGAATCCGGCGCAAATTTTCTGGTCCCTTTTGATCTTTACTCTGAAGAGAGACCATCCTTCAAGCCGCTTAACCGAACCCCAGATACTCGTCTGTTCATGAAAACCTGCAGGATTCCGCTCCACAAATTCATCCCATTCTGGATCGAACTCATTTTCCGAAATAATTATTTCCAATTCTGATAAAGCTGCTTTTTCTTCAATAACAGGATAATGCATAAGTAATTGTTTTTATTGGGTAAAATATTAACTGGAGATACTTATGATGTGATAGTGAATATCTGCGAAACAAAGATAGTAGCCGGGAAAGGTTGTTTATGATGGATATCAAGTAATTGGCCGGGATATCCCCGCATTGATGGGGGTGGAGAACAAGATAATGGTATATTGGAGACCTGCCGGTTGCAGAACAGGTAAGCATGAGCACAAAACAATTAAAAAATAATTCACTCCTTTTATATAAAAATAGAATTAAATATTTTTTATCAATAGATCACCCGGCATAAAATATTATTAGGGATATTCAGGTAAATGATCAAAAAATATTGAATATGGAATATGGAAAATGGAGACAAAATAATAGAACCTGATAACACAGCAGTCAGAACGGCTTTGTGGAGAGCATTGCACGTGCAAATGGATGCAGAACCGCACATAATTGAAGATATAATAGGATTGAAATTAGCAGCTCCGCCTGACGATTGGCAGCAGCGGCCTGATATGAAATATACAAAGCGCCTTCGGGCTTCAGTTGTAGCCCGCGCCCGGTTTATTGATGATTTAATTATTGAACAAAGCATACAGGGAACCGATCAGTATGTCATTCTCGGTGCAGGACTTGATACTTTCGCTCAACGTAGGCCGGATATTGCATCGAAAATACAGATCTACGAAATTGACCAGACTGAAACGTTGGCCTGGAAACAACTTCGGTTAAACGAGCTTGGATTTGGCGTCCCGCACCATTTGCATTTTGTGCATGTTGATTTTGAATCTTCGGTGTGGCTGGAGCCGTTATTAAAAGCGGGATTTGACACTGGCAAACCTGCTATTGTTGCCTGCACAGGAGTTACCCTGTATCTGACAAAAGATGCTATTACTTCTACACTGAATCAGATTGCGTCGTTCGCACCAGGATCAAAACTCGCAATGACGTTTTATCTCCCGCTCGAACTCCTCGATGAGGAAGATAGACCTATGCAGGAAATTGCTGAGAAAGGCGCACGTGAGGCAGGAACTGCTATGGTAAGTTTTTACACCCCCAGTGAAATACTTGCTCTGGCAAATGCAGCGGAGTTTAAGAAGGCAAAAACAATTTCAACGAAAGATATGGAACAATATTACTTTAAAGACAGATCCGACGATCTTTTACCCGCAACTGGAGAAGTATTCCTGCTGGCAGAAACTTAGAAGATATTACACAATTAAAAAGTTGCATGATTTCAGTACTATATAAAGAAAAATATTGATTGGATTAATAAAGTTCGCTATGTTTGAACCGCTTTAATCCTAAGAGTCTGAAAAGAAAAAGATAAGATTAAGGACAAAAAACAGATGCCGAAGTGGCGGAATTGGTAGACGCGCTGGACTCAAAATCCAGTGGGGATTACACCTCGTGCCGGTTCGAGTCCGGCCTTCGGTACTACAATGTATTTATAAAGATATCTGATTAATCCCTATTCGCAAGTTCAGAATCCGCGAATGCATTAATCACCGTCCCCTTTTCTCTATCTTCGCCCAGGTATCCCTGAGTGTTACGGTTCTGTTAAAGACTAAATGATCAGGGCGGGAATCTTTTGAATCAACACAGAAATATCCTAATCTTTCAAACTGGAACCGGTCCCCGGGGTTTGAATTGCTTAAACCTGGTTCGAGCCTGGCATCTTTAATAATTTCAAGTGAATCGGGATTTATGAATTCTTTGAAATCTTTTTCCGGATCGGCTTCAGGATCTTCAGTTGAAAATAACCTGTCGTATAATCTTACTTCAGCTGTAATTGCTGAGGCTTCAGCAACCCAGTGAATTGTACCTTTAACTTTCCGCTGACTGGAAGAACCGCTTTTTGTTTCAGGATCATAAGTGCATTTTAATTCAATTACATTCCCTTGTTCGTCTTTTACAACCTCTTCGCATTTTATTATGTATGCATATCTTAACCTGACTTCGTTGCCGGGGGACAGCCGGAAGAATTTTTTCGGGGGATTTTCCATAAAATCATCCTGCTCAATATAAAATTCCCTCGAAAAAGGAATTTTCCTTGTACCCATTGTTTCATCTTCAGGATTATTCACTGCTTCCAGTTCTTCTGTTGTATTATCCGGGTAATTTGTCAGTGTAACTTTTAGTGGTCTTAGAACAGCCATTACACGCATTGCCTTTTTATTAAGGTCCTCACGAAGAGTATGCTCAAGTAAAGCAAGATCTATTGTGTTGTCGCGTTTAGCTACGCCGACTCTCTCCGAAAAGTACCGGATGGATTCAGGTGTGTAGCCTCTTCTCCTGAAAGCCGCGATTGTAGGCATTCTCGGATCGTCCCACCCGTTCACATATTTTTCAGTTACAAGAGTGAGGAGTTTCCGTTTGCTCATTATTGTATAGCTGAGATTCAGACGTGCGAACTCAATTTGCTGCGGTGCAAATATCTCAAGCTCTTTAATAAACCAATCGTAAAGGGGACGATGAATTTCAAATTCGAGTGTACAGATAGAATGTGTAATGTTCTCTATTGAATCGGACTGGCCATGCGCCCAATCGTACATAGGGTAGATACACCATTTGTCACCGGTGCGATGGTGAGATACTTTCCTTATCCTGTACATTATCGGATCGCGCATAAGCATATTCGGTGATGACATATCTATCTTTGCACGAAGCACCTGCGTCCCTTCATCAAACTCACCGTTTTTCATTTTCTCAAAAAGACTTAGATTTTCTTCTGCAGTTCTATTGCGGTACGGACTTTCTTTGCCCGGTACAGTGGGTGTTCCCCGTGAATCCTTTATTTCTTCAGGAGATGAACTATCAACATAAGCTTTACCTTTATTAATCAGTTTAACAGCATATTCATATAGCGTATCGAAATAATCCGATGCGAAATAAAGCCTGTCCTGCCAGTCAAAACCAAGCCATTTTATATCTTCTTTAATTGAATCGACGTACTCCACATCTTCCTTGGTCGGATTGGTATCATCAAATCTCAGGTTGCATAATCCGCCGTATTCTTTTGCAAGTCCGAAGTTCAGGCAGATTGATTTCGCATGCCCGATATGGAGATACCCGTTCGGCTCGGGAGGGAACCTTGTGTGCACCGTCGTGTACTTTCCGTTTTCAAGATGGCGGTTTATAATTTCCTTAATAAAGTTTGTCGGTACGGGAGGATTATTGTCTCCTGCATTATTTATATTTAACCCCGTATTGTTTTCATCAGTCATATTGTACTCTTCTATATTGAATATTTTTAGCCAAGTTTTTCTATGGCTTTGTTTAACCGGTTTATGGCTTTTTCTTTTCCTATTATGTAAAGGATATCAAATACTCCGGGACCTCCGCCCACACCCGAAACAGCGAGTCTGACAGGATGAATCAGTTTACCCGTCCCAATTCCAAGGTTTTCGGCTGTCTGCCTTAGGGCGTTTTCAAAATCTTCTTTTGAAGGATCATTAAGTTTTGAGAATTCACCGGAAAGTATCTTCAGATGCCCGGCTGAGTCCGGCTTCCATCGTTTTTTGACGACATCTTCATCATATTTCTCCGGCTCTTCGAAAAAATAGAATCCCTTCTCAGGGATCTCTTTTATGAATGCCACTCTTTCCTTCATAGCTTCTATAACTTGTCCAAGGAATTCATCCGCATATTTATCATCTCTGTATTTAGTATGATTCAGTTCCGCTCTGAGCAGGCTGATCAATTCAGGCAGGGATTTGCTTCTAAGGTGTTCAGCATTAAGCCAGTTCAGTTTTTCAATATTAAATACTGCGCCGGCTTTGTTGACGCCTTCGAGGGAAAATTTCTCAGCCAGTTCATCCATCAGGTAAAATTCTTTATCATCTGCAAAGTTCCATCCCAGCAGAGCTACAAAATTAACGAGTGCTTCTTTAAGGTATCCTTTGCTCCTGTAATCTTCCACAGCAACATCACCCTGTCTCTTGCTGAGCTTCGATTTATCAGGGTTAAGCAGGAGAGGGAGGTGGGCAAACACAGGTTTCTCCCAGCCGAAGTAATCATAAAGAATTATATGCTTTGGTGTGGATGGCAGCCATTCCTCACCGCGGATCACATGAGTAATTTTCATCAAATGATCATCTACAACATTTGCCAGGTGATAAGTAGGGTAACCGTCGCTTTTAATCAGTATCTGGTCATCCACTATGCTGCTGTTAAAAATAACTTCACCACGTACTGAATCGTTAAGAACTATCTGTTTATCCGGTTCGACATTAAGCCTTACAACGTGCGGTATTTCCTGGGCAAGTTTTTCATTCACCTCATCTTCAGAGAGATGCAGACAATGTTTATCATACATCGGCTGAAGTCCTTCTCTCTGAAACTTCTCCCGCACTTCTGTCAGCCGTTCCTGGGTGCAGAAACAATAGTAGGCTTTCTTTTCAGAGATCAGTTTCGCGATATTCTCACTGTATATATCGAGTCTTTCGGACTGCATATAAGGGCCGTAGAGTCCTCCTTTTACAGGTCCTTCATCATAATCAAGACCTGCCCATTCAAGTGTATCGATAAGGTTTTCAACAGCTCCTTCAACGAAACGATTCCTGTCTGTGTCCTCAATCCTGAGAATAAAAGTGCCGTTGTTATGCTTTGCAAGAAGATAATTATAGAGCGCAGTACGGAGTCCTCCTATATGCAGATAACCTGTAGGACTCGGTGCAAATCGTACCCTGATGTTTTCGCTAATCATATTGAATATAATTCCGGATAAAATGATTAAATAAATATAAAAGGAGTTCTGAAGGTGTGATCAATTTAAAGAAATATATTTTATTGAACCTGGACGTTTGCTTCTGTATAATGCTTAACCTTCTCGATGAATTCCTGGCTGTCTATAGGTTTAGGGATATAATCCGTGGCACCTGCTTCAAGACATTTTTCTCTGTCGCCCTTCATAGCAAAAGCAGTTAATGCAATTATCGGGATATCCTTATATTCGGGAAGCTGCCTTATTTTTTCAGTTGCTTCAAACCCATTCATAACCGGCATCTGCATATCCATCAATATAAGGTGGAATTTCTGAAGCTTAACCTGCTCTAATGCTTCGGCACCATTCTCAACCACAACAATAGATTCAAAATTGTTTTTCTTAAGCAGCCTTGTAACAATGATCTGCGAATGTTTGTAGTCTTCTACCAGGAGAATTTTTACCGTATCTTTTTTATTAATGATTTCTTCCGGTTTGGCAGGCTCCTCGTAACGGTGTATCATTGAAGAAATAGTCCCCGAAAGTTCCTCAATATTCACACTGCTCTTATGAAGAAGTTCTTCAAACATACCGTCGATCTTTTTCAGTTCGTCCTGGTAGTTCTCTTTGCCTGTATAGATAACAATCGGCAGTCTGCTGAATTTAGGGTTCAGCTTAATCTGTTTAATTAAATCATACCCGCTAACCTCCGGCATTTCAAGGTCCACTATTGCAAGGTCCAGGTCAAGGTTCGAGATCATCGAGGCTACTTTCGAAGAATGGGCTTCAGCTATTGCGTTAAATCCCAATTGTTCGACAGCCTCTTTTAATAAATTAAGTGTCGGAACGTCATCATCAACAATAAGAATGTTTGAATCTCTTTTTAATTTGTAGCTCTGAAGAACCTCCACAAGGAACTTGTAATTTATGGGCTTCACAAAATACTCAACGGCGCCCATAAGGTATGCTTTCTGCTGTTCGGCTTCAACTGAACAGACAATAACCGGGGTGTTTCGTGTAGCTTTATTTTCCCTTAAAGTCTTAAGTAATTCAAAACCGTTGGCATCCGGAAGTTCAATGTCCATAAGAATAGAGAGGAAATTCTCCTTCTCAATTATCTTAAGAGTCTGCTCGGCCGAATTAACAATAACCGGGACGTATCCCCATTTTGTGAGGTAGTTGCTTAACAGCTTTGACGTTGCATAATCATCTTCCACAACAAGGACACGGTGATTCTTCCCGGGTTTCGGAAGAGAGCTGATTTGCTGCTCGATGTTCGACGGCGCAGCAGCAGCATCTGTTTCCATAGGGAACACCATGTCATAATTGGTGCCTTTGCCCACAGTGCTGGTAACCCTGATTTTACCGCCAAGGATTTCAATATATTTTTTTGCAATTGATAAACCAAGTCCCGATACATTCCCTACTTTAGAGCTTTCAATCGATTCTACGGTAAAAGGTTTAAACAAATGTTTAAGCTTATCGGACGGGATTCCTGAGCTTGTATCGGATACCTGGATATTCAGTTCATTCTGAGAGGTGATACAGACTGCAAGTGATATTTTTCCTTTCTCTGTCATACGCAGCGACTGAGTCAGGATATTTACAAGAATGTAGCGTAGTTTCTGAGTATCCAGTTTGACCTTTGAAGGAACTCCGTTGTCTATCTTTATCAGGAATTCAATTCTGGTGCTGTCAACTTTTGATGAAAACATTTTGGTTATTTCATCCAGGAAATCTGCGATGACAATGTTATTCAGATTTTTTTTGACCAGCTTCTGTTCGACCTTTGCGAGGTCAATAAGGTCATTGATTAGTGTAAGAAGACTGAATGCATTTTCCTTTAATGTTGAGACATACTCTGCCTGAGATGTTGTGAGATTGTCTTCATTCAGCAGGGAAGCAAATCCGAGGATACTGTTTGTCGGCGTCCTCAGTTCGTGTGCAATTTCCGTTACAACCTGGCCCAGGCTGAGCTCACTTTCACTTATCCTGTCTTTCCATAATATCATCAGTTCTCTTAAGGCTCTGCCGAAGCCTTCAATAGTTTCTTTATCGGTTTTTGAAAATGGGGTCTGCTTGGCAATCTTTATAAGGACCCTTCCATTATCCCTGATGTTTAGGAATAAACATCCTTCATAAATTACGCTGTCCGATGCCTGGATTTCACACTCTGCTATGTTATTGAATACTACAGGCCCGTTCTCGCTGGTTACAGCGCGGCATGCACTGCACTGAAATGCAGCGTTTTTCGTAAAATTTTCTCTTGCTGATCCGGCTTTTCCCAGGACAATAAAATTGTTTTGATCGTCAATATCGAATAAAACCACAGCCTGAAAATCCATCTGCGATCTGAGATAATCGCATATTTTTGCAGGCAGTTCCGTTGGGTTCGTCAGGGCAGTATTAACAAGATCCGTATAATGAGATAGAAGATCAGCGGCAATAAAATTTTGCATTAATAGTAGATGTTTTATTTGTTGTTTATCATTTTGCCGAATCCGCTGAACCTGCCTGTCTAACGAGAGGTAGAGGCAGGTACGAAATTCGCCAATTCATAACCTTTAAAGATAAAAAAGAACATTATTACTTGAAAGATAAGAATTAACATCTTTAATACAATATTTTGATTATAATTTTTGATTTTTAACCTGATCCGCTAAATCTAATCCACCATTCCATTCGCTCGATCCGCCAAATTCGTAATTCATTAATTCATCAGATCATCCTCAATTTAACTTAATTCTAGAATCCTCTAATTAATTCGCTCAATCCGCTCAATTCTCTAAATTCATTAGTATTGTCAGTGTTATGAAATTTCGTTACTTTATATCAATTATTTATATTCATTCCGGAATGAATTGATGAGCCGAATTCCCAGGATTCTGATAGCAGAAGACGAAAATATTATTGCCAAGGATATCGAAAAGATCCTGATGAAGCTTGGCTACCAGGTTGTCGGTTCTGTAAGGTCGGGCGAACAGCTGCTTGAAGAATATACTGTTTCTAAACCTGATCTGATTTTAATGGACATTAACCTGGAAGGTGAAATGTCTGGAATTGACGTCTCCAGGGAACTTAAAAAAGGAAAAGAAATACCTGTTATATACCTTACTGCACTTGCTGATAACAGAACCCTGCAGGAAGCCAAGTTTACTGAACCGTTCGGATATATCGTTAAACCATTTGATGAAGACACCCTCAGAACTTCGATTGAAATGGGATTGTACAAGTTTGATATCGGACAGAAACTACGGGAACGTACCCGCGAACTTGAGGAAGAAAAAATTAAAACAGATAAGTTATTGCGCGACATACTTCCGTCGGAAATAGTTGATGAATTTAAAAGGAAAGGTGCTGTTTCTCCTAAGCTATATAAAAACGTATCAATTATATTTACTGATTTTGAAAATTTTACAGCGATTGCTGCCGGAATGAAACCGGTAGAACTCGTTTCTGAGCTGAATGAGATATTTATGAACTTCGATATGATTATAGATAAATACGAACTTGAAAAGCTGAAAACAATAGGGGACTCATATATGATTGCAGGCGGAATTCCGCAGGAAAGGGAGGATCATGCTGAAAGATCCGTTGCGGCTGCTTTTGATATGCTGAATTATCTTTCCAACAGGAATAAATATTCAGCAAATAAATGGAAGATGAGGGTAGGAATACATTCAGGTGAAGTTATAGCCGGTGTTGTGGGAAAACTGAAATATACGTATGATGTCTGGGGACAAAGTGTATCAGTTGCCAAATATCTTGAGAGGTACGGTACCCCGGGTAAGATCAATGTTTCTCAATCTGTAAAAAATTTACTTAAAAATGGTTATTCTTTTGATGGGAGTAATATAATCAGCACAGGTGCTAATAACATAAACTCTTATTTTGTGTGTAAAGCTAAAGTACATCCCTGAAAATGCCGGAAATGACAAATATCCTTATAGCTGAGGATGAAACAATAATTGCTCTCGATATATCCAATACCCTTCAAAGGCTTGGATATAATGTTATAGGCATCGCTTCATCAGGTACTGAAATATTTCAGCAGTTAGAAAAATCCGTACCCGACCTGGTTATGATGGACATTATGCTGGATGGGGATATGTCCGGTATTGAAGCAGCGGATATCATCTCACAAAAATACAGCCTGCCGGTGGTATTTTTAACTGCGCTGACTGATCAGCAAACTCTGCAGAAGGCTAAAACTACTAATCCTTTCGGCTACATATTAAAACCCTATGATGAAAAATCTCTCCACTCTGCAATTGAGATGGGCTTATACAAGCATAAGGTTGAAGAGGAACTTCAGGCAAAAACTCTTGAACTTGAGGAGGAAAAGCGAAGAACAGATAGCCTTCTGAAAAATATTCTCCCGGAAGAAATAGTCGAAGAGATCAAATCACAAGGCACCGTGAAACCGCGATTTTACAATGAAGTATCCATCCTTTTCACAGAATTCTGCGGGTTTGATCAGATAACTTCAGAAATCGAACCCGGTCTTCTGCTCAGGGAATTGAATGAAGTCTTCGAAAATTTTGACGGAATAGTCCAGAAGCATAATCTCGAGAAAATGAAAACTATCGGAGATTCATATATGATAGCATCGGGACTGCCTAATAGTATAAAGAGGCATGCTGAAAAACTAGTTCAGGCAGCCATTGAAATGAGAGACTATATATTGAACCGGAACCTTGAAAAAGAAATAAAGCTTGAAATGAAAACCGGCATTCATACAGGTCCGGTTGTAGCCGGTATTGTAGGAATGAGGAAATTCACATATGATGTATGGGGCGATACTGTAAATATAGCCAGCAGAATGACAAGCGGATGCGAGCCTCAGAAAATTAATATTTCCGGCGTCACTTACAGACTCGTTAGTGATAGGTTTAATTGTGAGTACCGGGGGAAGCTTAATGCTAAAGGAAAGGGGGAGATCGATATGTATTTTGTGGAAGCTAATAAATAAAGTCGAGCTGTAGCCCTATCTTGTTATCAAGACTCCCTTCTATTTCCCTGTATCCTGATCCGATTGAACTTTCTTTTGGTTTGTAAGTTTCTGAATACTTTATGGAAATTGTGAGCTTTTCTATTATGTCATATCTTACTGCAAGGTAAATCCTCATTCCTTCGCCATAAAAAGCCGTACTGCTTAGAATTCCATTCAGATCATTTTCATAACTGTAAATTGCAGAATTGAAAGAATCTGTATGGAAGAAAACAGCTCTGCTATAAATTATAAAATTATCTGCAGGCTGCAGTCTCATATCCTCAAAAATAAGAAAGCCCTTTTCAGCAGGCTGGATAGACTTGAAAAACGTGTGTGAATATTCAAGGCGCGTTTTCAAACGCAGTATTTTAGTCAACATATAGGCAAATTCAAACCGGTACGATTGCTTAAGTCTTCTCACTAATAGTTTCTCGTTGTTCTGCAGCAGCGCCTCTTCTTTATTTTCGAGTTTTATTCTTGTGTCTGCGGATAATTTCTTTGCCGGGCGGGATGAGAAATGGAGCATAAACTCATTTCCTTCAGAAGGAAGCGGGTTATCGAATGTTGCATAGGGGAACCTAAACTGGTCATAATAGAAATTTAACGTACCCAGCCTAGTTCTCCATCTGATTCCGTTATAAATTCCGAACTCATTCTGACATGCTCCCGATCTTTCTCCGAACCCATATCCATGCAGGTTTATATAATTGCGGGGATAGTTCCTTATTATCACTGAATAGCTGAATTCAGGAGACGGAGATAAACGGCATCCGCTCACTGAGGCCAATGATTTTCCATCAAAAGAATATTCCCCGAATATATTAATATTTGATATATATAAATCAATATAACTTGAATAATATCTGAAGTTACTGCCTTTTATATCAAATATATTCGAAGGTCTGAATAGATGATTAAATTGTGAATTATAAACGAGAAAACCACAATTGAAATGGTCGGAGAAAATGTATTCCAGGCTTAATCCCCGGGTGTCCTCCCTGGCGGATTTTCTTTTGTCTATCTCGTTTACCGTTCTGTGCAAGCCGTCTAAAGGAACCGAAGTTATAAATCCGGATGTTGTGTCTATAACGGCATCTGTATAATTCTTTGATAAGAAACCGGTAACTCTAAGCTGCTCCCATTTATACTGTGCGGATGCTCCCCGAAAGAAATTATTTTCAGAAGCACTTGTATAAGGTCTGATATTACGGGATTTCTTTTTTACACCGAATACCGCGTCCGATCCTTTTGATATTCCGTAAGGACTCCACAATGCCAACCCTTGTCCGAATTCGACCCGGTAATCACCTAATATTATGTCGAAGTTATACAAATCTGAAAGCTTTAGAAATCCCGAGTAAAAATCATCATAAAGTGCTTCGCCCGGATCTTTTTCCGTTAAGATGCCAAAGCTTACATTCTCCGTGTAGCCTGCACTTATACGATTGTATGCTTTTAAGGGAGAACCTCTGAATACTCCGTCCTTAAATCCTTTGCTTTGCTGAATATCGTATAATACTCTGCTTCGTAGAACCAGTGATGCTT
Organism: uncultured Ignavibacteria bacterium; assembly: GCA_963811905.1. Taxonomy (GTDB): domain Bacteria; phylum Bacteroidota; class Ignavibacteria; order Ignavibacteriales; family Ignavibacteriaceae; genus DATFVA01. Next base: position 493,219 of record CAWETK010000018.1, on the reverse strand, counting down.
TATTGGTGGCCGGCTTCTGTTCTGCGGGGCGTTCAGCTGCTGTTACAAATGGTAATATTTTATGTATTACTTCGGCCGGCAGTGCAGAGACTGTATACAGTTCATTTTTAGAAAAATATTTGCCGTACTTTTTTCGATGTTCTACTATAAGGCTGGCTGATGACATATCCATATATGGCAGGTCACTGAGTTCACCCGCTGAAGCTTTATTCAGATTGAGAGGATTATCAATGTAATATTCAATTAATTCGTACAGGTCTGAGTTATCAGATTCATCTTCCGGTTCTTCAAGCAGATCCTCAACCGCCGTATCTGTGCTGAGAATTAGTGAATCCGTTTGAGCATAGCCTGCTGTACCCAGGAAAAGCAATATTAGAATTACAGGTTTCAATGTTCGTATTAAATTATTCCAAGGTGCCTTCTGATTTTGTCCCTTCGGGGTTCCTCTGTACCAAAAGAAATTATTAATCCTGCCTGGTGGGTTATTCCCAGGTCAGTGTGCGTAAAGACTGCATAGTCAAGGTTTAAGAAAGAATAATGAATCCCTATCCCGGCAGTATACCTGGAGGGTTCATTCGAAAAACCCGTTCTTAGCGAGAGATACTTTATGATCCGGTACTCAGCTCCGAAAAGAACACTTGCATTATAGCGGATATCCTTTTCTAAGGCAGCATTAAGGGTAAAATTATCGATTATATCAATGCTCACCCCTGAATTCAGAATAACAGGTATCTGATCTTCATAATCACCGAACGATGCATGATTTAGATTATGCACACAGAATCCCCATCGGATATAATCTGCGAGGTAGAGCAGTCCTCCTGCATCAGCATAGAAAGAAGCGGTACTTCCATAACCTTTTATTGAAACAGAATGGTAGTTAAGGGATACGCCGGCAAAGAATTTATTCTGAAAATTATAAGAGAAAGCAGCATTTAATTTTGATTCCCTGTATAGATCAAAACCATAGGTCATCGCACCGAACCCGAAAGAACCAAAGGATAGCGGTTCGTTGTAGGCAGCAAAAGCATTAGCAAGCTCTGAAAAACCGAAGGGAGCGGGGGAGTAATAAATCCCGATTTCTCTCCAGTTCATTTGTGAAAGTCCGGCTGGATTTGAAAATATGCAGAACACATCATCAGCGAGTCCCGCATCCGAATTAGCAAGAGCTATCTGCTTAGCCCCGGGGTTATACTGAGGATAAAAAATTGAACTGTATGTTATTACTAATAATAACGCTGTAAATAAACGCAACATCCCTGTCAAAATCCCTACAAAAAGAAGATTTATTGTTTGATAATATCGAATTTTATATATTAAATCAACAATTATTTAAAGAAAATTAGTTCAATATGAAAAAAATACTGGTTCTTCTTTTCGGATTAACTTCATTACTCTACTCCCAGGAACTCAGCTGCACTGTTACAGTAAATATGGAGAGCCTCCCGGTGGAGAGCAGAGATCTGCTGTCAGATTTCTCTAATTCAATTGAAACATACATGAACCAGACAAGGTTCACTGATCAGAACTGGCAGTTCCCCAAAATATCCTGTGCGTTGAGTATCTTTGTTACGTCAGCAGCGGACGAAAGTCATTACCAGGCGCAGATAGTTGTCACGAGCCAGAGAGAAATTCTGAAATCTGAAAGAAGATCATTAATGCTAAGTATTAATGATAATACATGGAGCTTTGAGTATGTAAAAGGACAGCCGCTATACAGCCGGCAATCGGTATTCGAACCGGTAACGAGTCTGCTTAATTATTATGCCTATATAATACTCGGCTTTGATGGTGACAGCTGGGATGAGCTCGGCGGAACCCCTTATTTTTCTAAGGCATATGACATTGTTAACCTTGGCGCTAACAGTAATTATAAGACGGGATGGGAACGCAACAGCAGTTCTTACAGCAGAAGAGCGCTGGTAGAGGACCTGCTGAATGAAAAATACCGTCCTTTCAGAGAAGCTATTTACGTTTATTATTATGGAATTGACCTGTATGAACAAAATCCGTCAAAAGGACAAAAATATATTGTTCAGCTGGTTGATGCACTTGCAAGTCTGAAGAAGAAGGTTGATCTGAACGGGGTTTTTGTAAAGGTGTTTTTCGATGCAAAGTATGGGGAAATTATTGACAGACTGAAAACTTATCCTGATAAGACAGTATTTGAGAAACTTAAAAAAATAGATCCCGCACACCTTGCAAAATACGATGAGGCAATGTCTAACGGATAAGATTTATCCTTAAAATCCGGGTATCCTGGGTTAGATGATCGACAGTCTCCATTCCTTTTAATACTTCAGCGAAAATGGTGTACTTTCCATTGAGGTGAGGATAATTCCCTGTAGTAACAAACCACTGCGATCCTTCGGTATCTTTTCCGGCACTGGCCATTCCAACCATACCTTTATTAAATTCAAGAGGTGAAAATTCCGATATTATCTCATAACCGGGACCGCCGTAACCTGTACCTGTAGGATCGCCTCCCTGTATCACAAAACCCGGAACTACACGATGAAACGGTATTCTGTTAAAGAAGTCCTTGTCCGCAAGAGAACAGAAACTGCCAACGGTTACCGGCGCATAACCGGGAAGAAATGAAATAGTAAATGAACCTTTTTCTGTTACAATCTCTGCCTCCCTGTATTTAAATGCATAATCCCAGTATGTATCAAAATTGTCGATGTCTTTAGAGATTCTTTTAGGCGATTCACCTTTAAGACCTGCTGCAAATTTTACAGCGGAGTACTGGCTGGAAGTCTCAAGTAGTCCTGTAATTTGCTGCTTCAATGAATCGGAGATTTTTCCGGCTAAATTTTCAAGAGACATAAGACTTTCGATAAAATCCGGATCGTTCAAATGCTTTTGGGTCTGACTGATTATCAACCCGGATAGAGTATCCCTATGTGCTTCCGTAAAAGCAGAGTCAATACTTTCAGCCGCAACTGAAATCAAAGATGGATGTGCGGAACTGAGTGCATTAAACAAAACCGGTCTGACTGCATCATCATCCTGATAGTAACCTGCTAATGACTCAAGAATCGAAACTTTTTCCTTCAGCTCTTCCTTAAAATATTTTTCGCTGAGGAAGTCTTCGACTTCTTTCGAACCGGGATAAGCTGCGCAGATTTTATAAATATATTCCGGTGAGATTTTATCGTTAATTGCTTTTACAAGTATATCGTTAAACCCTTCCGGGAAGAATTCCAGATAACTGAGAAAAAGTTCCCCCTTTGTATACTTCTCCATATCTGAATTATCATGAAGTCTCTCACTTAGCCTGAGATACAAATAATCTCTCAACTCAGAATTAAGCTTCAGGTTTTTGACGGCTGAAGCAGCCTCCCTGGTTATATTCTCATTATCGTTATCAAGGTAATGGAGGAAAACATCAAGTTCCTCTTTTGATTTGTATTTATAGTATGATGAAGCTCTTACCGCTTCAACAAGTGTCTGAAAATCATCCGTCTTTCTTAACGTATTAATGAGACTGAAATCATCCGGGAAATATTCAAGCTTGCGCAGGCAGCCCAGCAAATATGGGAGCGATCTTCCTGTAACGCTATTGTCACTACCGGTTTCGGTAATTTTATTTATTGTACGGCTGATTAATTCTTCTTCAGATTTTACCGGGCCTGTTCTATATAAACAAAATGCAGCTTCATATTGTCGTGAGGATGAAAAATAAAGTTCGTTTTCAAGAACCGGTCTTACATTATCTTCCGTTATTTTCCCGTTTGAATATAAATAATAGAGTGCCAGGGATATCCCGTTATAATCATTTTTACTTTCTGCATTGCTATAGTCCGTTACAAGTTCAGAGGCAAATGCAGTATCTGCGGTCTTCCCGAGTGCGGTGAGAGCATAGTATTTTGTGAGGGGATCTTCATCTGTTCTATGAAAAAGTTTTTTGAGGTATTCAACAGATTTTTGACAGCTGCCGAGCTGTCCCAGTGCGAAGCATATTTCCCTTGCGAATTTGTCTGAAGGAATTGAAATAATAAAGGGAACAAAAGCAGTATCTTCCGACTGACTGACGCTTAGCAGTCCCGCGGTAATTTTTTCAGGATTATCCGACTCCAGATATTTTGTTTCAGCTGCTTCATCGAAATTCCTGGTGAAGGCGGTAGCGGCTAGTTTTTTATCCCCGGTCGTATACTGTGCCTGCATAGCTGCAGAGCAAACAAAAATAAAAATCAGAATATATTTCATCGTAAACACCTTTTTAATACGGAGAAATTCAAACAGGCATTTCGTAAATCCTGTACTTCTTGTAAATTTCCCCATTCATTACATCAGCACCTCTGTTCATCATTTCGTTGTCTTCAAGTATCCAGCTTGCCTCGCCGAGGTTTATCCCTATTTTGTCAGCACGCGTTACTATCTCGTAATAAAAAGTTGCGTCGAGACCCTTTTTCTGATATTCCGGAACTATGCCGAGAGTAATAATCCTGCTCCAGGTAATCTTTTTCTTTTGTGTATAGAGCTTTATAAAACCGAAAGGAAATAATTTTCCGTTCATACTTTTAAATATCTGGTTGTAATCGAGCATAACCAGGGCAAACCCTATCACTTTGCCTTCAATTTCTCCAAAGAGTACAAGTGAGGGTTCAACAAGAGGTTTAAGGTCTTTGGCCATAGCATCAATTTCTTCGTCGGTCATAGGAATAAATCCCCAGTTTGGAGCCCAGGCTTTATTATATACCTCTTTGACTTTTTCCAGTTCCTTATCGAATTCCTTCATATTTAACTGTTTAACTTCCATTCCCGAACGCTTACGTGCAATATCGGCAACGCGTTTCAGTTTTTCGGAACTTGTTACTTTATCTGTTTCAAGTTTATATGCATAAAGATCCTTTGCTTTTTTCAATCCGTAATTTTCACAGAGATCAAGATAGTATCGCGGATTGTAAGTCATCAGCAGACGCGGTTCATCATCGAATCCTTCTATAAGCATGCCGTATTCATCATTACTGGAAGGATTTGCAGGTCCGCGCATTTCAGTAAGTCCTTGATCCTTCAGCCATTTTCTGGCAGTATCAAAAAGTTTATCAGCAACCTCCTGGTCATTTATGCATTCGAAGAATCCGAAAAATCCCACCTTATCATTATGATACTTATTGTGCAGATCATTTTTGATTGCTCCGATCCTGCCGACAAGTTCTCCGTTTTTTTCAGCAAGATAAAAATCAGCCTGAGCGTGTTGATAGAAAGGATTTTTCTCCTTATTCATCAGTTTCTTCCGGTCCATTATCAACGGCGGCACCCAATGACTGTCGCCTTTATAAATTTTCCATGGGAATTTTATAAATCTCATCATATCTTTTTGGTTTTCAACCCTGATGATTTTTATATCGCTCATATCTGCACCTGTTTATTTAAAAAATGAAAGCATACCTTTGCGGGGTATGCTTATGAATTATTTTGACAAATAAACTTTTGAATTAAAACAGATCAACTAATCAAACCGAGTTTTTTACCTGTATCTTCAAAAATGTCAAGTATCTTATCCAGATGTTCATCCTCGTGAGTAGCCATATAGCTGGTCCGCATCATCTGTCTTCCGGGAGGAACGCCCGGTGAAATGAAAACATTCACAAATACACCGGCATCATAGAGCATTTTCCACATCTGGAAAGCGATCTGGTCATCGCCGACAATTACAGGAACAATCGCAGTCCTGCCGGCTAGAACATTAAAGCCCATATCCTTTAAACCGTTCCTCATTTTAGCAGCATTGCGGATCAGTTTGTCAACTCTTTCCGGCTCTTCCTTAAGAATTTCCAGTGCTGCAAGAGCAGCAGCAACGGACGCCGGAGTAGGTGAGGCGCTGAAAATAAGGGCAGGGGAATGATGTTTGATATAATTTATTACCTTTGACTCTCCCGAAACAAATCCGCCGAGGGATGCAAACGTTTTACTGAAGGTTCCCATCGTCATATCAATTTCACCTTCAAGATCAAACTCGCTCGCAGTACCTTTGCCGTTCTTGCCGATTACACCTACAGAATGTGCATCATCTATCAATATCCTGCAGCCGTATGCTTTTGCGATCTTGTTTAACTTCGGCAGATCTACAATTTCGCCGCCCGTTGAAAATACACCGTCACTTACGATAAGTTTTCCTGCCTCAGCAGGTAGTTTTTTAACTACCCTCTCCAGGTCATCCATATCATTGTGCTTGTACCTTACGAAATCCGCTGTAGCTCCTTTGGCCATAAGCGTGCCGGCAACCAGGCAGGCATGATTATCCTTATCGGTGATTACATAGTCACCTCTTTGAACGAGAGTCGGGATTATTCCCTGACCGGTCTGGTAGCCGGTGCTGAAAAGGAGGACAGCTTCCTTATTAAAAAATTGTGCGAGCTTTTCTTCCAGTTCAATATGTAAATCAAGAGTGCCGGTAAGATAACGGGAACCGGAACAGCCAGTGCCGTATTTTTCAATTGCTTTTATTGCAGCCTCTTTTACTCTGGGATGGGCAGTTAATCCGAGATAATTATTTGAGCCGGCCATAATAACTTTGCGGCCTTCAATCTGAACAACCGGGCCTTCATTTTCTTCAATGGGTCTGAAATATGGATATAAACCTAATGCTTTAACTTCATCGGCCCTCGTGAAGTCGTAACATTTCTTAAAAAGATCCAAAAAACCTCCTGGAAATACCTGTAGATAAAAGAATTTAAGAATAGAATAATAATTTCTTAAATTTTGGCGGTTCAATGTAAAATTTAATCGAAATAAAAACAAATAAGCTTAAGTATGAAAAATCCTCCAATTGCAGTTGTTACCGGCGCGAATGGGTTTGTAGGCAGTCACCTTGTAGATCATTTATTAAGTAAAGGGTATAAAGTCAGATGTATTACAAGGAAGACAAGCGATTTAAAATGGCTGGATGGGAAGCAGGTTGAAATATTCGACTGCGGATTATTCGATAAAGATAGTTTAAGAAAAGCATTTACTGATGCACAGTATATTTATCATGTTGCAGGAGTTGTGAAATCCAAAAAACCGGAAGGATATTTCAGGGGAAATGTGGAGACAACGAAATCATTGCTTGAAACAGCACTCGAATTCCGGAGTAATATTAAAAGGTTTCTTATTGTCAGCAGCCAGACTGCAGCAGGCCCTTCATTCGATGAAAAACCTGTAGATGAGAGAGATGAACCTCATCCCATTACAACTTACGGCAGAAGTAAACTCGCTCAGGAAAAAACTGCAGAAGAATATATGGACCGGATCCCGGTTACTATCTGCCGTGCGCCCGCAGTCTACGGAGAGAGAGATACTGAAATTTTTATTTTCTTTCAGACCTTTGCGAAGGGATTATTTACTACCATCGGGTTTGACAGAAAACTGATAAGCCTGATCCATGTTAACGACCTTGTGAGAGGATTCGTTCTTGCTGCAGAAAATGAGAAGGCTGCGGGACAAACATACTTCATCAGCTCGGAAAAATTTTATACCTGGGAGGAAGTAGGGGAAACCACTAAAAAAATAATGAAGAAGAAACCGCTGCATGTTAAAGTCCCGCATTTTATGGTATACTTCATCGCTTCCATAGCACAGTTCTTTGCGATGTTCAGCAGCAAACCGGCAACGCTCAATATAGAAAAAGCGCGGGATATCACCCGCCACGCCTGGATCTGCTCAACGCAGAAAGCCGTAAATGAAATTGGATACCGGCAGGAAATTTCCATCGAAGAAGGTATTAAGAGAACAGTGGATTGGTACAGAGGACAAGGATGGCTGTGAAATTTCGGAGCAGCGGGAGGGCTGTGTCAATATGATTAATCAAACGGTTGGTTAATGAGGTAAAAGCTCTAATTTCACCCCCTGTATCTTCAAGCTAAAAGTGTTGATAATTTTAACACCTCTGACAAAATGTCAGGCTCCCTATTTACACCGTATTTTGAGGCCGGGAAGAGGCCTTTTAAAGGCCTGGAGGACTCAAAATGAGACAGCGCTAAAACGAGCCAAAAACGCAATTTTGTAGTGTTGAAAAAATCAATATATGACAAAATGTCAGTGTAACAATTTGGGACTAAAGAGCTAAAAAAAAATCTGCCTATCCTCTCATCTTCTTATCTTCTTAACCACTTATTACACTATTTTTTTAATTACACTCCGCACCTTCCTTTATCCACGTCCAGATACCTTTAATTTGATTTTGAGTGAGAGGGGGATAACCTGCGGGGGGCATTGGATAGTTGCCGATTCCCTCTACAGCCCAGACAAGCCTACTATTATCCGGTTCCCCGGGGACAACTATTGTGGGATCTTCTTTAGTGTTTACACAGGAAGTAACGCTCAATCCGCCGGCTCTCTCAGCATCTTCGTGACAGCCTGCCGAGGCGCATTTCAAATTTAATACAGGCTGAAGGTCGCGCGAATAACTAACATTGGAATCAGGAATAACACGGCTATCAATATCGCTGCCGGTAACCTGGTCTTTACACCCGGGATAGAAGATGATAATAAAGAATATGGTAATAAAGAGAGAGAAAAATATTTGTTTCATTTATGTTCTTATTAAAAAATAAAATTTCTGTAATCGAAGATTATAATCTATACAGAAATACTAACACAATTCAAATTATATCTGATGCTCCGATGGAGTTTCACCTTAAATTAAATTAATCAAGTGAATAATCCGGGTAAACCTTATGAAGCGCCCGCTTCAGTTCGATCTTCGAAAAAGGCTTTTTTAAGAATTCAAAAGAGCCACCTATGAATTCGGAGATTTTACCCGGTACAGTTTCGCCGGTCATAAATATTACAGGAATTTTATTTTCTTTCAGGACTCTTCTGGCTGCTTCTATGCCATCCATTTCCCCGTCCAGAAATATGTCCATTATTAATATTTCAGGATCATCTTTCTGAGCAAAATCCAGTAATTCTTCACCTGTTCTGAATGTTGCTTCCACATTAAAACCCCACTTTTCCAGACTTTTCTTTATATCAAGGGCAATAATAGATTCATCTTCTGCTACAAGAACTCTCGGTTTTCGGTTCATGATCTTTTTATTGAAGGATACCAATTATTATACTTATCAAGTGTGATTGGAATTCGTGAATTAAAAGGCAGGGTAAGAGGAAAGGGGAAATAAATAAGGCAGCCAGGGCATAGTTAAGCCTGAAAATTATTGAGCTGATCGGGACTAAAATTTTGTCTCAATCTTTAGTGGAGCTAAGGAGGATCGAACTCCTGACCTCTTGAATGCCATTCAAGCGCTCTCCCATCTGAGCTATAGCCCCGAATCAATGAAACAAATATAAAAATAAAAAGATAAAAGATAAAAGGAAGAAGATAAAAGGCGGAAGAAGTAATGCGGAATGAAAAATATAGTCATAAAAGTTATATTTGGAATAAAATAAATTTATCAAACCGGGAAAAAAATGAAAAAAGAAGAAGAACAGCTGGAAAGCGGGTCTATTATATGGACTGACCTGACGGTGGGTAATGCGGAAAAAGTGAAAGACTTTTACAGCAGCGTGATCGGCTGGAAACCGGAGCCGGTTTCAATGGGAGAGTATAATGATTTCAGTATGAATAGTCCGGATACCGGCAGAACAATTGCAGGCATATGTCATGCAAGAGGTGCTAACGCCGATCTGCCTCCACAGTGGCTGATTTATTTTGCTGTTAAAGATGTTGATGAATCGGCAGAACTATGCAGAAAGAATGGCGGAAAGGTAATTGCAGAACCCAGGGATATGGGAAAATACGGGAGGTATTGTGTTATTCAGGATCCTGAAGGGGCGGTGGCAGCATTGTTTGCACCGGTGGAATAGTGTCAAGATAAAAGATAAAAGTAAGAAGGGAGAAGTAGGGGAGGCAAGATAAAAGACAAAAGGGAGAAGGAAGAAGTAGGAGAGGCAAGATAAAACACAAAAGGGAGGAAGAAGTAAGGCGAATGACGGAGTGGAGGGTGCGTGGAATATTTCACCGCAAAGACGCGGAGGCGCGGAGGGGGGTCGGGGGTGGGGGTAAGAGACGGCTACGCCGGGGAGGAGGGGTAGCACAGAGTAGCACAAAGGTAAGCACAAAGTCACACGAAGTTTTTTGAGGACACAAAGGACGACTTCGTCGTCTGTTTGAAAAGTACACGAAGTAAGTCAGTGGAATGGAGTGGTGGAGTAGGCAGACATCGTTTTGTACACTTCGAAGGTTTTACATTGGATCAGTTAAGGTCGGAAATGATTCTAAGGTTCAGAGGATTTGAGCAGAGAAGCACGAGGTTTGAACGTATAATTTCACAAAGATTTTTTGGATTCATGTCTAAAAGTATCGTGCAGCGGATAGGATCCTCGCTCTATGTGTGCAGTTTGAGGGCAATCAATTTCTACCAATCCTTCTATTAAAACGGGGATCTGCGTGGGCCTGGCAAATTCCTTCCGAAATTAAAACTTGTAATTGCATCACTGCTGGAAAGGTAGGTATGGAAAATTCTTTTCACACCGCTGTAAATAAATACCTGGGGGGGCAAAACGAGTTTCATTCTTCCGCCGTATTCGGAGATCTTTTTGGATGCAATGACAAGAACACCGAGGAATGTTGCATCTACAACATCGCAGGTGGAAAGATCGACGACGATCTTTTCATATTCCAGGATGATATCCGATTCCAGATAATCCTGAAATTCTAATGCATCCTTAAGTGTGGTTTTTTCGAGTGTGACGCGGATAATTAATACGTCATCACGAAATTCCCGGCTGAAATTTTCCATAAATGACACTCAGTTTATTGAACCCTCGTAATTTTAACAACAATCAATGTACCAGTTTGTTTTTGCAAAGAATTCTTAATTCTTTATTATGAAATGACTTAAAAGAATAAGACGTCTTCTCACACTGATACAGGTTTACCCGAAAGAATCTACTAATGCGGGCTATTTTTTCAAATGACAGCCTTCACGCTAACCATCTCTATTTTACAATTGAAAATTAAACCGGCTTTAGATATGTTTTATTCAAATAAAAAATTTTTTCGGGGATAATATGAAAAGATCAGCGGGTTCAATTTTATTTTTCATAGCTATATTATTTAATTCTGCTTCTGCACAGTTCCAGGCTGCATTACCATTCCTTGCTTACCCTGTTTCTCCCGACAATGCAGCTATGGGCTCAATCGGAACGGCACTTCCTGCCTATGATGCTTATGGGTTTCTTTATAATCCTGCGAAATTAGGGTACCAGGGACAATCAACAAATTTCAGTCTTCAGTTTTATTTGCATAACCCCGAACTGGGAGGCAGTTCCTACGGGTTTTTACATGATAACATCAACAGCTTTGGCTTTAACCTGGGATATAACTTTGAGCATTTGCTTAAGATACCACTCAGCGTAGGGGCTGGCTATGTCAGCACTACTTTTAATTCTCATGAATTTATAGAACTTTCATCGTTTGCTCAGAAAGACAGTTATAATGCATATTCATTAGGAATCGGTTTTAATTATCCAGTCAGTTTCAGTGCAGGGATTACATATAAGAGCATCACTTCCGATTTGTACGGGTATTCAATAAAAGATGATAAAGGGGGCAAAGGAGCAGGAGCATTGGATCTGGGACTGTTTATTAATGTGCCCGTATTTAACCTGATCGGACTCAAAATTCAAAATGAAATTTCCCGCAATCTCCGCATCGTGCCATCACTGGATTTTTCTATCGGATATTCGCAATCAAATATCGGAAGCAAAGTATATTACATTGATCGTGCTCAGGCAGATCCTCTTCCGAGGATTGCCAGGGCAGGTTATGGAATTTCAGCAGGAATACGTCTCCCTAAAGAAATATATGATATTGAATTGCTTCATCTGGATTTCGGATCAGAGGCCGAGGATTATCTGATCGTAAGGGATTCTACAGGACGCACTTTGCCTTACCAGACTTTCCTTGGAGATATAAGTATTGGTAAAAATATTTTAGGTATTAAAGGGGATCAGAATGTTTATTCTCATACCGGAATAAAAATAGGAATACTTGAGTCGGCTGAATATATGCGGGGACATATTTCCGGGCCTTTCGATTTGCAAAAAACCGATGGGTGGGGATTCAGACTGAAAGGACTGTTTACATTTTTGGCTGACCAGAGAACTAATGCCGCTATGAATTTTGTTGCAGATCATATTGATCTCAGATACTATAACACGAGATACCTGATAAACGCTTACCAGGAAGCCTCATACTCAGGTATTGAACTATTATTTTCAAATTTTATATTTGAGTAGGTTAAATTTTTTATTCGGGGAGAATAAGATGAGTAAAATAGATCAGCTTGCCGCAGAGTTCCTTTCACAGAAAAATATTGCTGTTGCAGGTGTAAAAAGAGAAACAGCCGGCGTCGCAAACGGTATATATAAAAAACTTAAAGAAACAGGTCACACTGTTTTCGCCGTGAATCCAAACTCTGATGAATACGAAGGGGAGAAATGTTATCCGGACGTTAAAACCATCGGAGCCAGTATTGATGGTGTTGTGATAGTTACTAATCCGGCCATTACTGAGAAAATTGTATCCGACTGTATTGAAGCAGGAGTTAAAAGAGTCTGGATGCATAATATGTCGGGATTCCGGGGGAGTGGTAAACCATCAAGCAGTATATCTGATAAAGCAGTCCAAATGTGCCATGATAACAATATTGCAGTTATCCCCGGAGGCTGCCCTATGATGTTCTGTGAACCTGTTGATTTCGGACATAAGTGTATCCGCGGCATTACAAGGCTGACGGGCGGGTTCCGGGAGAGATGAAGCGGGAAGCAGCGGAGTGAGGGAGGGAAGGGACACGGATTTAACAGATTAGATAGATTTGCGAAGATTAAAGGTTTCACCGCAAAGACGCGGAGGCGCGAAGATCCCGCCCAATGCGGGCAGGCTTGAACCCCATTCAAACTTGAACTAAATTTCATTTGTACATTTATATAACCCGGGGCTATAGCTCAGCTGGGAGAGCGTCTCGTTCGCAACGAGAAGGTCGCCGGTTCGATCCCGGTTAGCTCCACTGAAATTCCGATTCACAAATCCGATAATTCCTCATCCCTTCAATCCGCAAATTCCCTATTTTTTCATATCTTTACTTCCGATGAAAATACTTCCTGTTAACAGCTATTATAAGGCTATTCTTAAACTTGCACTTCCCGCGATTGCAGGATTATCGACACAGATGGTTGTCTCACTAACCGATTCAGCTATGGTAGGTCGATTAGACGAAGCAACGTATGCGCTTGCTGCTATGGGAATCGGGGTACTTGCTACCTGGGCTTTAATCAGCTTTTTTTCAAGTCTTGCTACAGGAACACATGTTATTGTAGCAAGAAAATACGGAGAGAACGATTTTGACGGCTGCAGTCTCGCACTGACAAATTCTCTTATTATAGGTTTTATAATAGGAATTGTCGTTGCAGCTATTGGTGTGCTCGCCGCCTACCAGATAGCTGACTTTTTTGCGGCAGATAAGGTCGTAGGAAATTATGCAGGACAGTATATCTTCTATCGATTCCTCGGTATCCCGTTCTTTCTGATCAGCGTATCCTACAGGGGATTTTATTTCGGGATCAGCAAAACAAAAATATTCATGTTCTCGGGGGTGATAACAAACCTGCTTAATATTTTTTTCAATTATATTTTCATATACGGCAACTTTGGTATGCCGAGAATGGGACTGGCAGGAGCCGGCTTTGCATCAACGCTTGCTACAACCTTCGATTTTGTTTTCTATACTTCAGTACTGATGATGCCGGTATACAGGCATAAGTTTCATCCTTTCAGGAATTTCAGATTGAACTTTGAACTTATAATGAAGATCTATAAGATTTCTCTTCCGGTTTCATTTCAAAATGTATTTATACTTATCGGATTCCTTCTATTTATAGTTATCACCGGTTTGATCGGAACACAGCAGCAGGCTGCCTCGCAGGCAATAATAAGTACTCTGTTCATTTCATTTCTTCCATGTTTCGGATTCGGCATAGCAGTACAGACACTTGTAGGTAATAATCTCGGCTCCGGGAAGTTCCGGATCGCTAAAATATACGGATTTGAAACTGCGAAAATCGCTACTTACTATACCTTCATCCTGGGAATAATTTTTATAGCCATCCCGCAGTATGTGCTTCTTATAATCACTAATAATCAGTCAATTATAGAAGTTGCTAAGCCCGCTCTAAGGATTGCAGGTTTCGCGCAGATATTTTATGCAATAGGGGTTGTGCTGGCAAACGGACTGCAGGCAGCAGGCAAAACTTTCTTTGTAATGAAATCGGAGGTAATAACAAACCTGTTCATTTTCGTACCGCTCGCTTATTTATTCGGTGTTGTTCTGGGCGGGGGATTAACCTGGGCGTGGACAGCATTGCCTGTATACATATTAATCTACACCACTGTTATTTATAAGAAATATGAAAAAGGGGAATGGCAGAAAAAGAGCATATGAGGCATAGATGGTGAAGATACCATGTAAAGCGATTCAGCGAATCGCTTGGGGCAAACCGCGTGATACAATTAGCAAGCAGCGATTCAGGTGAATCGTTTTACAAGATGAGCGATTCAGGCGAATCGCTTTACAGGATGAGCGATTCAGGTGAATCGTTTTACAAGATGAGCGATTCAGGCGAATCGCTTTACATAATGAGCGATTCAGGCGAATCGCTTTACAGGATGAGCGATTCAGCGAATCGCTTTACAGGATCACATTTAAGGAAAAACACAGATTAAATTTTGTTAATAATGGGAATAATGCTGATCTTTGCAGAGAATAATATGTTGTTTTTGTAAAAATAAGGCCATAAATTCATTCAAAATAAATGGCATAAGTGTTGACATTCACTCAGGCATAAAATATATTTTGACTATGAAAAATAGATTTACTCTTATTTTCTCAATTCTAATCCTTATTTCCACTGCTTTTGCCGGGGCATTACTGGATTATTTCCATGCTCAGACAGAGGGAGAAAACGTAAAACTTGAATGGAAGACCACTACTGAGACTAACCTTGCAAACTTTATTGTTCAGAGAAGAACGCCCGACAGTCAGTTTGCAGATCTGGCTACCGTAAATCCAACCGGGGACAATTCTGTATATGATTATTTAGACCAGGCTGCATATAAAATGACCAACCCGATTTTTGTATACAGACTAAAAATCGTTGATAAGGACGGCTCATACGCTTACTCATCAGAGGTCTCCGTTTCTCCAAACATCTCCGGGGTTAAAAGAACCTGGGGAAGCATTAAGGCAATGTTCCGGTAGTCTGGATAAATTCGCATAATTCGGTAATCAATCCGCCTAATTCGCTAAATTCGAAAATCCTCTAATTCCCTCAATCTCCCTTTAATTTTTACCTCCCAATCCCTTATCTTTGTCTTTCGAAAAAAAAGTAGTTTGATGAAAAAACTTATTCCCGTTTCAATTATCCTCCTCCTGGTAATTTCTTTCGCCGGCTGCTCCGGATCTAAGGAAACATATGACCGTGAAAACGACACCAGTGGTGAAACAGGCGGCCTGATAAGAGTACTTCTTGAGGAACAGCCTGATAATTATCAGTTTATTAACGATTCACCTCTGTACCTGAAAAATGGGAATTCGTACCTTGCTCTTATCAATCCGGGGAATAAACTTTCCGTTTCTAATTCAGGCGATGAAATTAAAGTGGTGGTCGAAGGGAAAGATTTCAGTGGAAAAGATATTGAGCTTGTTTCGGAATCGGCCGGGAACCCGGTATCGTACAAAGGGAGTTCATACCGTGGAACGATAAATCTTATACCCGCAGGAAACGGAATAAGCGTTGTTAATCACCTATCTTTAGAGCAGTATCTCAAAGGAGTTATCCCTAAAGAAATGCCCAGCGGGAAGGGAAATGAATATTACGAGGCCCTCAAAGCTTTTACTATCTGTGCAAGAACGTACACTATTACGAAGCTAAAAGAAAATAAAAAGCTGTTCGATGTTTTTGCAGACACACGCGATCAGGTCTATGGCGGAAGCAATATAGAAAAAGGAATAATAAATAACGTGGTTGATGAAACCCGGGGTTTGATCCTGACTTATGATAATAAACCCGCTGTTACTTTTTATTCTTCTACCTGCGGGGGGCATACCGAAGATGCAGCCAATGTTTTTAAGAACGTCGATCTGCCATATCTGAAAGGAGTAAAAGACGGTGATGAACCCTACTGTTCTATCTCCCCGAAATTCAAATGGACAGAAACCTTTTCCGAAGATGCATTCATACAACGGCTTGTAACTGCAGGATACCTTGACAATTCCGGATATACAGTGAAAAATATCAATGTTAACAGTACATTCAGATCGGGAAAAATTAATGAGCTTGAAATCGATCTGACCGATAATTATAACAAAGCGAAATCAGTTAAGCTTTACGGGAATAATATAAGATACATACTCAAGACCTCCGGAAACTCACTATTGGAGAGTAATAATTTTACAGCTGTAAGGAAAGGGAAAGAGATTATTATTAATGGAACCGGATATGGTCATGGTGTAGGACTCTGTCAATGGGGCGCCCTGGAACAGTCGAAGGAAGGCAGAGATTACGAAGAGATTTTATCTTTTTATTATCCCGGAACAAAAATAGAAAAGTATAATGATCAGTAAATATCCCACTATATATCTGGCATCCAGATCACCCCGAAGGAAGAAACTTCTGCGGCAGCTCAACCTGGAATTTAAAGTAATTTCAGTTGAAATAGATGAAAGCAGAGAGGGGAATGAGAGTCCTTTAAAGATGGTGAAACGCCTTGCAGCCGATAAACTCGCAGAAGCGAGGAAATCTGTGGGCAATGGAATTATTATCACCGCAGATACCACAGTCGTTCTTAACGGCGGGATACTGGGAAAGCCGGTTAATAAAAAAGAGGCAAGGAAAATGCTCAGTATGCTTAGCGGAAAAACACATACCGTCTACACAGGATTTTCAGTTTGTAATACGAACAAGGAGAGAACGATAGTTGATTATGAAAAAACCAAGGTGACTTTCAGGGAACTGGGGGAAAAAGAAATTTACGATTATGTGAAAACCGGCAGTCCGATGGATAAGGCAGGGGCTTACGGAATACAGGATGACTTCGGCGCAGTTTTCGTAAAAAGGATTAGCGGCGATTACTACAACGTGGTGGGACTACCGGTTGCCCGCTTATATACCAACCTTTTGAAAGTAATTTAATTGCTGCACAAACTTAGAAAAAAAATATTATTATCTCTGGCTGCTGCCGGTCTTCTCTATCTTGCATTTACTATTTATGCTGATTTCGACCAGGTATTAAAAGCTTTTGAGGAATTCAACTGGCTTCTGCTGCCGCTTCTGCTTGTACTTTCACTTCTTAATTATTTCTGCAGATTCTTCAAATGGGATTATTACCTCTCAGTAATAAAAGTTAAAGTTAGCAAAATTGATTCGCTGTCTATATTTATGTCGGGCCTCGTAATGAGCGTAACACCGGGAAAGATGGGAGAACTGCTGAAATCTTATCTTGTAAAAGAGCTTAATCAGACGCCCGTCAGCAGGACCATTCCGGTGATCTTTGCTGAAAGGATAACAGACTTTATATCACTTCTTTTCCTTGCACTTATAGGAGCTTACGTATATAACTACGGCCGCAGCATAGTCATTGCGGTATCTGTTTTCTTTTTCCTGGTTGTAGTTATTATAAGCAGCAAGAGACTTGCACTTCCGCTTCTGAAGCTCCTTGAGAAAAGTTCATTCCTTAAAAAACATCTTGCCGGTATTCACAATGCTTATGAAAGTTCCTACCTGCTGCTGAGGCCTGTGCCCTTAATAAAAATGACCCTGCTAAGCTTCGGTTCATGGTTTTTTGAATGTTTGGGATATTATTTAATTCTGATTAATTTTGGCATCGATGTAAGTCTTTTATGGGCAACTTTCAGCTACTGTTTTGCAACTATCGCCGGGGCAGTTACAATGCTGCCTGCGGGCTTAGGAGTAACGGAAGGTTCGCTGACATTTCTTCTGATCCGTGAAGGTGCTCCCAAAGAGATTGCCGTTGCATCCACGTTTATTATCAGAGTAGTAACATTGTGGTTTGCAGTTCTTGTTGGTATAATAAGCGTAACGCTGTACCAGAGAAGATTTGGTAAGGTTAGTCTTGATTCAATCGCGGAACCGTAATTGTATTCACATTAGTGAATGAGAGGAAGAATAAATATATATTTCTGTAGTTTCGGCCAAAATGAGCTCATTATGTCTCAGATCAAGAGTGTTTTCTTGATTTTCAGAAGGTTGCATGTTATATTTTTGAGAGTCAAATATATATAAAAAAAGGAGTTATATATGTCTCAGGAAAATTCAGGAAAAGGTTTACTAATAGGATTTTTAGCCGGCAGCGCCGTTGGTGCTATTGTGGCTTTATTATATGCTCCCAAATCCGGACGTGAGTTAAGAGATGATATCCGCAGCAAGACTGATGAGTATTATGATGATGTTGAAAAATACTATTCAGAGGCGCGGGATAAAGCAAAAGATCTCATTAATGACGGGAAGAAAAAATCAGAAAAACTTATCAGCGATGCTAAGGTGAAATCAGAAGAGTTGTTAAAAGACGCTGAGAGAATTTTTAATGATGCAAAAGCCAAAGCCGAAGGCTACGTTGCCAAAGGAAAGGAAACAGTCGACCAGGAATCCGCCAAGATGAAAACAGCTATTAAAGCAGGTGTAGATGCTTATAAAGAAACCAAAAGAAGTTAAGTAAAAGATACTAATGGATACCGTTAGCGTCTTTTATATAATTCTTTTGGCATCAGCTTCCATCCTTTGCCTTGCATTGATTTTTTACATCAATAAAATCACTAATTCAATCAAGGATATTGAGTCGGAGATTAAGGATTTATCAGAACAGGTAAAACCTCTGATAAATACTGCGACGGAACTGAGCGAAAAATTAAGCTCCTTATCTGCCGAAGCGAAAGAGCAGGTAGGAACGGTCAAAGAAATTATAGGAAAGGTTAAAGACAGGGTTGAAACGATTCTGTCATTAGAAGAACAATTGAGGGAAGGTCTGGAGAAGCCTATAAACGGGCTGTTAAAAAATCTTTCCGCAGTTTCTAATGGAATCAATACCTTCTGGAAAACCTACAAAAAATGATAATAATAACATAACCTTCTCACCTTGAATCTAAGGAGGAAATCCCTTGAAAGAGTACGGTACTGAAGCAATTCGGAATATTACGTTTATTGGTCACCAGGGCAGCGGCAAGACCACCCTATCTGAAATAATATTATATACAGCTAATGAAATAAACAGGATCGGAAGTATAGCCGAAGGGAATACTATTTCCGATTATACCCCCAATGAAATTGATAAGCAGATATCCATCTCTACATCTTTAATGCATTGCGAATGGAATAATACAAAAATAAATATTCTTGATACGCCCGGGTATTCTGATTTTATAGGCGATGTCAAATCTGCAATGCGTGTAGCCGATACGGCAGTCATGGTATTGAAATCAGCAGAAGGTGTTGAGGTTGGATCTGAATCCAGCGGAAAATTTGTCGATGAATTTAATCTGCCGACAGCTATCATAATAAATAAAGTGGATAATGAACACAGCACATTTAAAAGACGCTGCAGCAGGCTAAGGAAAGATTAACCAGCGGAGCTATTGTCGTCACATTACCGGTTTCCGAAGGGATTAACTTCGACGGCGTTATTGATATAATCAGGATGAAACTGTACAGGTATGGCGAAACCGGCAGTAAAAAAGTTACAGAAGAAGATATACCGGCCGAATTAAAGGATGAGGCCGAATCCTACCGGACAGAGTTTATTGAGAAAGTTGCCGAGACGACAGAAGAGTTAATGAATAAATATTTCGAGGAAGGTACATTGCCTGAATCAGACCTGCAGAGCGGGAATTAAGGCGGCATTGCTGAAAAGGAGCCTGACTCCGGTATTTGCAGTATCGGCATCCAAAGGAATCGGCGTAAATAATTTCCTCGATTTTATATCGACTTATTCACCTTCGCCTGCCGACCGCGGCGGAGAAGAAGCTCCTATAAAAGGAGATACTAAAACCCAAAAAGTATTACCTGATGCGTCGGGTGAACCGGTCCTTTTTATCTTTAAGACAATTTCGGAACAGCACGTTGGTGAACTTTCACTCTTTAAGGTTTACTCGGGATCGGTAAGTACAGGACTTGATTTGCTGAACGAAACTAATGGCAAATCAGAAAGACTTAGTCAGCTTTCAATATTAAACGGACATAACAGGAAAGATGTCAGTCAGCTCGTAGCAGGTGATCTTGGTGCCGTAGTAAAACTCAAAGATACTCATACGAATAACACTTTGAGCTCTAAATCTTTCCCGGTAGTTATGAAGCAGATTGAGTTTCCCTCTGCCGTCATCAGGGGGGCGATTGTACCGAAAGCAAAAGGAGATGAAGATAAAATTGCCTCCGGTCTGCACACACTTCACGAAGAGGATCCTTCATTCAGTGTAAAATTTGATCCCGAAATCTCTCAGACTATAATTTCAGGTCAGGGCGAACTGCAGTTGTCGCTGGCAGTTAAAAGACTTAAAGAACGTTACGGTGTGGAAGTTGACCTGGTTGAACCAAGGGTGCCTTACAGGGAAACGATCAAAGGAACTGTCACCGATGTGGAATATAAGCACAAAAAACAGTCGGGGGGTAGAGGCCAGTACGGTCATGTGCATTTCAAGATGGAACCTCAGCCCAGAGGAAAAGGATTTGAGTTTGTTGATGCTATTGTCGGCGGTGTAGTTCCCGGAAGGTTTATTCCCGCCGTTGAAAAAGGTATTCAGGATACGATGAATAAGGGAGTTGTCTCCGGCAACCAGGTTGTGGATGTAAAAGTAACGCTGTTTGACGGAACTTATCATAATGTGGATTCTGATGAAATGTCGTTCAAGCTTGCTGCTTCCCAGTGTTTCAGGAAAGGATTTATGGAAGCTAAGCCGGTGCTGCTCGAACCAATCTATGAAATTGAAGTAACCGTCCCCGAAGAATTTATGGGTGATGTTATGGGTGATATCTCCAGCAGGCGCGGTAAGATCCTTGGTATGGAATCCGACGGTCATTTTCAGAAGATAAAAGCTTATATACCGCTTGCTGAATTATATAAATATTCATCTCAGTTAAGGAGCCTTACCTCAGGTCGTGGCGTACACACCCGTAAGTTTGCTTACTATGAAGAGATGCCGAGAGAAGTTGAACAGAAAATCATAGAAGAATATAATAAGTCGAGAGAAGAAGGAAATTAATGTAAAGCGGAATTCTGTTCCGCTCTAATTGTAAAGCGAAACGCCGTATCGCTATGAGAATTTAGCGATCCGGCAATGAAAAAGTACTTTCGCTTACTTACTATATGACAATTAATTTACATCCTTATTCCGTTTGGTCAACAAATAACTAAACATCAGAATTTACTGGTTTTATAATGCAAAAACTCTGGTCCCCATGGCGGTCTCAATATATCGATTCCTTTAAGAACAAGACTCAGGAGGACCAGTGCGTTTTCTGCGATATGGTGAACGAAAGTCCGGAAGAGCTATCAAACCTGATTGTTGATAAGGGGCTCCTGACCTTCACAGTTCTTAATCTCTTTCCTTATAATAACGGACATCTGATGATTGTACCTTACAGGCACACCTCTGAGTTCATCTCGCTCACCGATGATGAAAACCTCGAGATCATGCATAAAATGCGTATTGCATATGATGCATTGAGGGAGATACTCCATCCGGAAGGATTTAATATGGGACTGAATCTCGGGAAAGTTGCGGGAGCAGGAATCCATGAGCATATACATTTTCATATCGTTCCCAGGTGGAACGGTGACACTAACTTTATGCCCGTCCTTGGGGAAGTTAAAGTTATCTCACAGGACCTGATCGAAACTAAGAAAAAGCTTCTCCGGGCATATAAAGATATTAAAAACAAATAAACAGATCGGAAAACCCGCTTTGATCATAAAAATACTTTTCTTCTCAGTAATTTTTTGTACCGGATTACTTTTTTCATCCTGTTCAGAATCCCCCCTTAAAAACAAAAAAACCATTGCTATCGATACAATAATATATAAACCGGGGACGAAAGAGCCGTATACCGGCAAGTGGGAAGGGAATATGGACAGTATGAAAATCGTTTTCGATGTAGTGAACGGCAAAAAAGAAGGTAAATTTGAATCATATTATCCCGGCGGTCAGGTGCTGATGTCTGGCTATCTTAAAAACAACCGGAATGAAGGTGAATGGAAATATTTCTATGATAACGGGAACCTGGAATCTTCGGGATATTTTGAAAATGATAAGCCGGAAGGGATGTGGTCGTGGTATTACCCCGATGGAACTTTAAGGCAGACTGGTTATTTTAACTTCGGACAAAGGGACAGCACCTGGAAGTCATACGATTCAACAGGCTCACTGATCGATTCTGTTGTAATCGCAGACTCAACACGCCAAAATACACCACTTTAATCCGGTATTCTGTACTTTTATTTTAAGCAGAATTTTATTTATTTCCGATAAAGATCAGGAAAGGTACTATGTATTTTAAAACGATTATATTATCCGCTGTTTTATTATTCGCAGGTATATACTGGTACGGATGCTCTTCATCTAAAGAAACAGAGAAAGAGAAAAAAGAAGAGACAGAAAAAGAGATCAGAAAGCCTGCATTAAAACCCAATGATGAAGCTGAGCGAGAATTAATAAAAAATCAGAATATCAAGACCATTGAAAAGATCAGTTTCGATTATAACGAAGACGGGAAACTGATCAATGGAGAAAAACAATCGACAATAAAGTATGAACCCGACGGACTCATGAGTGAAACAATCATTTATGGGAAAAATAGCAAAGTAGATAACATCTACAAGTACGATTACGCAAAAAACAAACGCCGCATACAAACAGTACGTTATACACCCGAACAGAAAGCCGATAAGAAGTATACATATGAGTATAACGAATACGGAAATAAAATTAAGTCGGTACGCTATGGTCTCGACGGCAATATGGAGAAGTATTACTTATACAAGTACGATGATAACCAGAACCTGGTTGAAGAAGACTGGTATGATAGTAACGGCAGTCAGGAATACAAAGTTGAATATGCTTACAATGATGATGGAAGAAAAGAATCGGCTACCACGTACGACACCAAAGGGAAGATGCTGTATCGTTACGATTATAAATACGACGGGAAAGGGAATGTAATTGAGGAAGAAAAATATAACGAGGACGGTGACCGTGCGGGTGTAATCCAGTACGTCTACAAATATTACGGGAAGTAGACACAGCGGGAGGGCGTTTCGCTCTTCTGAATTATCCCTTCGCGCTTTCGTGTCTTTGCGGCAAAAATAAATAATAAATAAAAATGATGCTAAAACTTAAAAATCATTGCAAAAAGTAACGATTAGTATTATTTTTACACTCTAAAATTTCGGGCCCATAGCTCAGTTGGTTAGAGCATCTGACTCATAATCAGAGGGTCGGTGGTTCAAGTCCATCTGGGCCCACAAAGAAAAGCCTCATATTTCTGTTGAAATTTGAGGCTTTATAGTTTTAAATTAGTGCAGTTAAATTAATGGGATATAATATGCCTCTATCAGATACTGTGCGGCATCAGGCCGACACTATGTTGAACGACTTCTGCGAAAGACGGGTGCCGCTGGACGTACGAGACCGCGTTCGGATGCATCATGAATTTTACGGAGATTATGCGATTTTGTTTGAGGACAGACCCCGATGGGATAACCCGGAGGAATGGATTCATAGTCCTATTGCGAAATTCAGGTTCAATATGAAGGAAGGGAAGTGGACTCTCTACTGGCCGGATGGTAATTTAAAATGGCATAAGTATAACACTGTTCAACCTTCAGCTAATCTCGGGAAATTACTCCAGGAAGTTGACAATGATCCAACGAGGATATTCTTTGGTTAGATCTTTCCCTTCATCCGCAGAGCGATTCCTGTTTTTATTTTACTCACAATTATGCTAAATTTGTACGAAAATTAAATGGGTTCAGGGGTCTTTCATCCTTAATTTACCCAAATTCTTTCGGCCATCTATCGGCCTTCTTTCGGCCATCTGCCGGCCTCGAACTACGGGATAACTTCGGGGAAATGCCGGGATAAATAAGCTTCAGGCAAGCCGACGCCTCGTGTATTCGGTTGTGTAATTTTGAAACCCGATCTCTTCCTTTATTCTTAACAGTAAATACACTATCTTTTTCCTTAGTAATCCCCCAAATGTTTAAAATGAAAGGATATCGGTATGTCAATCCGTCCTGTTAAAAAGATATTAAAAGCTCAGCCGACGGTTGAGGGGGCAGGTGTAAATCTGCGACAGGGCAATAGGGTTTGGTGATCCTGCAGAAGTTGATCCGTTTCTTCTATTAGACGATTTCCGTAATGAAAGACCAGAAGATTATCTTAAAGGCTTTCCCTGGCATCCCCACAGAGGGATTGAAACAATTACTTACGTTCTTGCGGGAAGCGTTGAGCATGGCGACAGTATGGGAAATAAAGGAGTAATATCATCCGGTGATATACAATGGATGACAGCCGGGAGCGGAATAATTCACCAGGAGATGCCCAAAGGGGATACGAAAGGAAGGATGCATGGTTTTCAGCTTTGGGCTAATCTGCCTGCATCATTGAAAATGACATCGCCCCGCTACCAGGAAATAAAATCTCCTGAAATTCCTGAGATCATTGATGATGACGGCACACGTGTAAGACTGGTATGCGGAAGCTTTTGGGGAAAGCGAGGTCCCGTAGAAGGTATAGCAGCCGATCCGGTATATATTGATGTAACAGTACCTGCCGGCAAAAGAAAATCGCTTGAGATTGATACAAGGAATAATGCCTTTGCATATATATTTGACGGATCAGGAAAATTTTCTAATGCTTCAGAACCCCTCGCCGTACCGACGGAAAGTGTAGGATGGCTTGATACTAATCCTCCTGTAGAAGCAGATAACAGATCTTTGATACTTTTCGACAGCGGTGATGAAGTAACCTTACAGGCAGGGGAGAACGGTATACGTTTTCTTCTTATCTCCGGCAGACCATTAAAAGAACCTGTCGCCTGGTATGGCCCAATTGTAATGAATACCCAGGCCGAGCTTCGCACGGCGTTTGAAGAACTTCAGTCAGGTACTTTTCTGAAACAGTAAACTGCAAGAAAAGGAGTGGCATTATGGAGAGCCTGCGTGAATATTATTAAGGGGCTGACTAAAAAGTAAGACAATGTCATTTCGAGGGAGTCTTCGACCGAGAAATCTTTTCGAATTTCTAAGATTTCTTCCTTCAATGGAAATGGACTGGGTTACTTTTTATAAATCCATTCCTCAAGCACTCCAATTTTCTCTTTGTGACCCCCGCTAAACTGTATTGTCTTTTTTATTCTTTCGTGATAGTATTATGATAATTATCAGCTAAGATTGTATCAAATAATAAAAAGAATAATTCAGAGCATAAACAATGAAAAATATAATGTTAATCTTAATAACTGGCCTATTCCTGTTGACGGGATGTGAGAAAGCTGATTCAAAGGGAATGAAGAATATTTCGGTTTCAGAAGATAACAACAGCAATAATACTGCTGTGTTTGCAGGAGGATGCTACTGGTGTATGGATGCAGCATTTGAAAAACTGGACGGACTGAAAGACGTAATATCAGGACATGCTATAGGTACCGACGGATCGTTTAATACCGGTAAGGTTGAAGCAATAAAGGTGATATTTGATCCTGAGGTTATCAGTTACTCAGAACTGCTCGAGTACTATTGGAAACAGTTCAACCCTACAGATGCAGGCGGTTCATTTCACGACAGAGGTCCTGAGTATGAATCATATATTTATTATCTGAGCGGTAAACAGAAAGAACTTGCTGATAAATCAAAAACTCTGATGGAGCAGTCAGGTATTTTTGATAAACCTATCGTTACGAGAATTGTAAAGTTCGATCAGTTTATACCTGTGAAGGAATCGGAACAGCATTTCTATAAGAAGAATCCCGACAGGTATTACAGTTACAGAGATGCATCCGGAAGAGATGTCTATATTGAAAAGACATGGGGGAAAGTGTTTACAACAAAGTATTCAAAACCATCGGATCAGAAACTTAAAAAAGAGTTAACTCCACTTCAGTATAACGTAACCCAGAATGCGGCGACGGAACAGCCTTTTAATAATCCCTACTGGGACAATCATAAAGAAGGTATTTATGTTGATATAGTATCCGGTGAGCCTCTATACAGCTCCAAAGACAAGTTCAAATCGGGTACAGGCTGGCCGAGTTTTGTAAAACCGATCGATCCGCGATTCCTTCATAAAAAAGTTGACGGAACGCTCGGAATGGAAAGGGTTGAAGTACTGAGCAAAGGTGCCGGTTCTCATCTGGGACATGTTTTCGATGATGGTCCTGCACCCACGCATCTCCGTTATTGTATGGACTCAGCCGCGATGAAATTCATTCCAAAAGAAGATCTGGATAAGGAAGGGTATGGAAGTCTGACTTATTTGTTTAAATAAGGAATGGGAAGAAGAAATGATTGGAAGATTGGTTGATTGATTGATTGGGTGACCGTTTGACTGATTGAGTGATTGAGTGATTGTTTGATTGACTGATTGATTGTTTGATTGACTGATTGATTGTTTGTTTGACTGGTTGACTGATTGGGGGCTTGGTAAACGGTTGAAACCGTTATGTCTCTTTCGCACTGTTCTCTGAACCAACGGCTAAAGCCTGTTGGTTAATGAGAACACGCGACGGTTATCAATATACACGGTCACAGGATTCTATTCGCTGGAAATTTATAGTAATTCGCTATACATTTTTTCTTTTCTCCGTATTATAAATTTGTTAATTTCTGTAAAAACCATTCCCAATTATTTTTGCTGCCATTATGACAAAAAAAGATAAGCGCATTGATGCATACATAGAAAAGGCACAGCCTTTCGCTAAACCGGTATTAAATAAACTCCGTGAACTGATCCACAAAGCAATACCCGAAGTTGAAGAAACAATAAAATGGGGGATGCCATTTTTTGAGTATAAGGGACCTATTTGCAACCTCGCTGCCTTTAAACAGCACGCAGCTTTCGGCTTCTGGAAATATAAGATGATGAATGATCCTGAAGGATGCTTGAAGGATATCGCAAATAGAGGGGGAGAGGCAATGGGAAACCTTGGACGAATAAGCGGAATTAAAGACCTGCCACCGGATAAAATAATTATCGACTTTTTAAAACAGGCCAGAGAATTGAATGAAGCAGGCAAAAAGCTTCCGCCAAAAAAGAAAACACCCGTAAAAAAAGAACTTGATATTCCGGAATACTTCATAAAAGCGTTAAGGAAGAATAAAACAGCAGAAAGAACATTCAATAATTTTTCTTATTCACACAAGAAAGAATACATTGAATGGATAACTGAAGCAAAAACAGAATTAACCAGGACAAAAAGAA
The DNA here is from genome assembly GCA_963811905.1 of uncultured Ignavibacteria bacterium. GTDB lineage: Bacteria > Bacteroidota > Ignavibacteria > Ignavibacteriales > Ignavibacteriaceae > DATFVA01. The sequence goes on along the minus strand of CAWETK010000018.1, from coordinate 465,749 downwards.
TAGAAACTGCGATAGAGTGGATGTCGGAAGGGAAGTCGCGGAACTGGAAGTATAAGTAGAGGAGCCGAATAGGAGTGGTAATGGTTGTTACGGAATAGTATCCTCAGTCAGATTTTTGTTTTTTTGGTCAAGATATTTGGACTTAGAGCAGATTATTCCGTTAACGTTATAGCGGTGGCTGAGTGGCCCGCCCTCACCTTCTATTTCTAGCCACGGACGTATCGAGCCACCGAAAATCAAGAATATGGTTGATTTTTAGTTGCTTCGGCTTGCCGTCAGCCGGATTTAGTCGGCAAGCTGGAAGACCGCTAATGAATTGATGGCAGTGGGGTCTCCTGGACACTTTCGTTCTAATTGCGGGGTTTAATATGCTTGCAGCATCATTCCATTAATTACTGAGGATACCATTCCTCCATCGCTCCATCCCCCTGTTCCTCGCTATTCCAGTTGTCAACTGTTTTTAAGTTTCCCTTTGTAAAATTTTGTGACGGCCTTTATTATAGCATCTTTCAGCTGAAATTCAGAAAATGGTTTTCGTATAATATCGATCGGATTTATTTTCTTTGCTTCATTAAACGTCTGTTCGTCAGTTGATGCAGTAACAAAAATGATGGGTTTTTTGTTTTCTGCATTATTTATCATTCTGGCCGCTTCTATTCCGTCAAGCCCGTGCTCCATCATAATATCCATAATTATCAGATCAGGATTAGTTAATTTTGATTTTTCCACAGCCTCCCTTCCGTTTCGGGCAACAATAATATTATCGAATCCGAAACTTCTTAAGGTCCGCTTTATGTCAAAAGCAACTATACCTTCATCCTCTGCTATAAGTATCCCAAGCATACCCGGCCTTGTATTTTTATGAGAACGTAACCCTTTGAGATTTCAGATACAAGTTTGCGAATCACAATATTAGAGGTCTTAAGAGTAATCCTGTTTCAGCAAAGCCCTGCATTCTCTGGTAAATGAGTTCGTTTCAAACTCATAAATGATTATAAAAAGGGAACTTATAGACATTAATAAATTATTATTTCTCCCCTAATCCTATTGATTATTTAGTTTCAGGCAATTATTTTCGGAGCACTAAATGTATTGAGTTCGGTTTTTAATGTTGTATAGGAATCACATCTATGTCAAAAAGAACCGTTCTGATAGCTGAAAATGACGGGATCATTTCTCTCGATATAAAAAGTATCCTTAAAAGTATTAATTGTAAATCGGTTGTAGCACGAACAGGAAAAGAACTGCTTGAGCATTACAGAAAAGATAATCCGTCTCTTATTATTGCCGACTTATTTCTGAATAAAGTCTCAAACGAGGAAATTCTAATGCAGATCCGAAGTGATAATAGCACACCTATCATCATTGTGTCAGGCTCTGCCAGACCTATAATCGAAAAAATTGCCGCGACGCTTTCTAACTGCTCTTACCTGCAGAAACCGTTCGATAAAGGGGAGTTACTGGAATTGGTGAAGAAGTATGTGGATGGAAAAGAGTAATGGATTTCATTATTGAGGATAAGAATACGATTAATTAAAGACTACAGTTATTAAAAGCTCAAAGGATTCCCGCTATAACCGGTTCAAATGATTACTTATTAAGAAATTAAAATTTATTCTGCCGACTTATTAATAACCGCCTCCTGTGCCCATTCAGAAATCAGACCAACACAATAACCATAACCATTTATCATTAAGTAATTATAACATTGTCCCATACTCACACGTATTATATTTTAAGAATGTTTTTTCGTTTATTCGATTTACTTTGTCTCAAAATGGAATTATATTCTATATCTTACACTATGTTAAGCTTCTATTAATGAGGATGAAATGTCTCCCGGAAAAAATCAGAATAATAAATCTCCGGTTGCATCTGATAAGAAAGCAGATGAGCCGGTTGCTATTGTCGGTATAGGAGCCTCTGCGGGCGGTCTTGAAGCATTCACGCAACTGCTCAATGGACTTACTGACGGCACTGGAATGGCATTTGTCTTCATTCTCCATCTTGAACCAAAACATGAAAGCCGTCTGGCTGAAATTTTAACCCGTCATACCACAATGCCGGTTCAACAGGTGTCAAAAGAAACAAGGATTAAAAAAAATCATCTCTACATCATCCCTCCTGATAAATACCTTTCGATTAAAGAAGGAACCTTGCTTTTAACCCGGCGGGAAAAGAGTGACGGGATTTATCTCCCTGTCGATCACTTCTTCAAATCACTTGCAGTTGATAAAAAGAATAAAGCAATCGGTATTATTTTATCTGGTACAGCTTCTGACGGCACGGAAGGATTAAAATCTATTAAAGCAGAAGGGGGACTGACATTTGCCCAGGATGAAACGACAGCAAAGTACGGGGGTATGCCTGTGAGCGCTGTAAATTCAGGTAACGTTGATATGATATTATCGCCTGGGAAAATAGCAGAAGAATTAATACGTATAGGGAGTCATCCGTATATTGCAATCTCTGCCAAAAAAGAAAAAGTGAAAATCAACCCGGAGGAGGAAGACTATTTATCTCAGATATTCAGAAAACTGAAGTCTGAAACCGGAGTTGATTTTTCAAATTACAAATCGAGCACGATTAAAAGAAGAATTACCCGGAGAATGGTTCTCCATAAAACCGATAAAATCGATGAGTATGCTAAAATCATTAAAGAATCGAAAAATGAAATTCACGAATTATACAGAGACCTCTTAATTAATGTGACTAATTTTTTCAGAGATTCTGAAGTGTTTGAATTACTTGAACACAAAATATTTCCTGAACTGACCAAAGACAAATCAAGGAACGATCCGGTTAGAATCTGGGTCCCGGGGTGTTCATCCGGAGAAGAAGTTTATTCAATAGCAATATCCCTTTTTGAATTCCTGGGGCGAAAAGGTGATACTGGGATGGTTCAGATATTTGCCACAGATGTAAGTGATGGTGCGATAGAGAAAGCAAGAGCAGCTGTTTACCCCGAGGCTGAAATGAATGAAATTCCTCCTGAAATCAGAAGAAAATATTTTTCAAGTTTTAATGGCAGTTATAAGATAAATAAGTCAGTCAGGGATGTATGTGTTTTTGCAAAGCAGGATTTAACCAAAGATCCCCCGTTCTCGAGGGTAGACCTGATAAGCTGCAGAAACCTCCTCATATATTTTTCAGCTGAACTGCAGAAAAAAATTATACCCATTTTTCATTATGCGCTTAAACCGGGGGGATACCTTATGCTGGGAACTTCGGAATCTGTAGGCGGATTCGGAGATCTCTTCTTTCTTGCTGATAAAAAATATAAGCTTTATAAGAAGAAAAAAGGAATAAGCCCTATTGATTTTAACTTCTCCTATCCCGCTGAAGTTCATACCGTCAATAGGTACACCGAGATATTACCGGGAAAAATGGATATTCAGAAAGAAGCCGACAAAATTATCATTGACAAATATGCACCTCCCGGTCTTCTGGTAAATTCTTCGATGGATATCATACAATTCCGGGGTAAATTGAACAACTACCTTGACCCGAGCGCCGGTGATGCGAGTCTGAATATTTTCAGGATGCTGAAAGAAGGTCTGACTCTCGATTTGCACACTGCCATCAGGGAGGTTCAGAAAACCGGTTCGTCTTTTACGATTGAAAATATAAAATATAATAGGACCTCAGACGGGGGAAAAGTTGATATCGAGGTTATACCTGTAAAAGCTTTGCACGAATCGAATGAATATTCCTACCTTGTATTATTCAGGGAAAGATGAGTCTGAAATTGCATAGGACAACTGCGGGCAATGGGAAAAATGTATTATCAAAAGAAGCAATCGGGAAAACAACAGAATCTGAGATAGACCGTCTAAAATCCGAACTGATAATAAGCAAGGAGCAGCTACAATCGATAATAGAGGAACGTGAAGCTACAAATGAGGAACTGCGATCTGCACTCGAGGAACTGCAGTCGAGTAATGAAGAATTACAGAGCACGAATGAAGAAATGGAGACTACCCGCGAAGAACTTCAGTCAACAAATGAAGAGCTGATTACAGTTAATGATGAGCTTGAAAGCCGGAACAGCGAACTAAATGAAATTAACAACGACCTTAAGAACCTGCTTGCAAGCGTTAATATTCCGATAATAATGCTTGACAGCGACCTTAAAATCAGAAGGTATACGCCAAAAGCGGAGAGGATGTGGAACCTAATTCCCGGCGATTTAGGCAGGCCCATAGGAAATATAAATCCGAATATGGAAATACCCGGTCTTAAAAAAATGGTATTGGAAGTGCTTGAAAATATTGAGTCCAAAGAAGTACAGGTTAAGGATAATGATAACAACTGGTATTCCATGAAAATACGTCCTTACCGTACTACTGATAATAAAATAGATGGTGTTATTATTTCCTTGTATGATGTAGATGTTATGAAACGTGAACATGACAGGGCAATTGAAGGTAGAAAATTTGCTGAGGATGTATTCAGTAATGTTGAAGGTATGATAGTAGTACTAAACCATGAGTTAAAATTGATTGATGCAACCAAATCTTTTTATGAAATGTTTGATCTCAAGCCTGAAGATGTCTCAGGCAAAAAATTAAACAAACTCGGAGAGGGAGATCTTCAAAGTTCAGGGTTCATTAAAGCAATGGAAGAAATTATCCCTCAGAAGAAAGAGATCAAAGATTTCAATTTTAAACTTAAAGCCCGGGCAGACGGCACCAGGGATATGGTCATAAATACCCAGACGTTCCGTATCCCGAATAAGCCCGAAGAATATATATTACTGTCAATTACTGAGCGTAAATAACGACATAAACCGATGAAAGCCGAAATGATATGAATGCTAATACAAAGAAAAATATGACAATCAGGGAAAGAGAGCTGAGTGAGAAACTCAGGGAGAAGCAGCTGCGTATTGAAATGCAGCAAGAGGAACTGAATGAAAAGCAGAGCCTCCTTGAAGAATCCCGCGACAGGTATGCAGATCTCTACGATTACGCACCGAATGCCTACCTTATACTGGACGAAAGCGGACTGATAAATGAAATAAATTACACCGGCGCAGCGATGCTCGGATTTGAGAAAAAATTCCTTATTGATATCCCGTTCATAAGCTTCCTCAACAAACAGGATTATAGTAAGTTTTTTAACCAATTACATAAATGTAAATCCTCTGAAAAGGGATTTTCAAATGAATTTACCATAACCCCTAAACAGGGCTCTCCTGTTGTTGTTCACGCAGTATTTTTCCCCAATAAAAATTACAGAACAAAAGAATTAAACATACGTCTTTCACTTACCGATGTAACTGAAAAATATAAATTCCAGAGCCAGATCAAAGAAAGTGAAGAGCGGTTCCGGTCCATGGCAGATTCTGCACCGGTAATGATCTGGATGAGTGATAATGAGGGGAACCTCACCTATGCAAACAGAACTATGCTTGAATTTTTCGGGAAATCGTTTGAGGAAATTAATGAGAGGAAGTGGATACTGCTTATTCATCCGGATGACAGGGAGAGATATATTCAGATGAGTGAGAAAGCCGGCGCTGAAAGGAAGAATTTTTCAACAGAATTAAGAGTGAAGAACCTTCTTGGTGAATATGCATGGACATTAAAATCTGCGGCTCCGCGTATTCTACCCAATGGTGAATTTGTCGGGTTTATCGGTTCAGAAATTGATATTTCGCAGGCCAAAAATTACCGGATTCAGCTGGAAAGATCATTGAAAGAAAAAGAAGTACTTTTAAAAGAGATTCATCACAGGATTAAGAACAATCTGCAGATCATTTCCAGTCTGCTTAACCTGCAGCTTAATTACCTGAATAATGAAGAGATTATAGGAATGCTTCAATCGAGCCAGTCGCGGATAAGGTCAATGGCCCTTATACATGAGAAACTCTATAAAACAAAAGAACTATCGAGTATAAACTTCGGGGATTATATTAAAGATTTGACAACTTATCTTTTCAAAACTTACAGAAATAAAACCGGAAGTCTGAGACTGGAGCTTGATTTATCTGAAGTGAAGCTTGATATTAACCTCTCTATAAGTCTCGGATTGATATTAAATGAACTTGTTACAAATTCATTAAGACATGCATTTCCGGGCAACAAACCGGGTAAACTCAATATTTGCCTTCGGGAAGATGATAGCGAACTGCTGCTGATTGTTGCTGACAACGGAGTAGGACTGCCCGAAGATTTTGATATTAAGAAAACAAATTCATTAGGACTGGAACTTGTGGATTCCTTAGTTGATCAGCACAAGGGAAAACTGGAAATTAATCGAAACGGTAAAACTGAATTTAAGATCTGGGTTCATAAATCCGTGGGTGTTAGCCGGCATTCTTATACGCCATAAACTTTATCGAACAACCGAATGTCCTTTCTGTGCTGCACGGCAATCATTGCCTCCTCACTGTTATTATTGGCACATTGAATCTCCTCACATTTCTTAATTTAGGACCCAACAATAATTCCGGGTAATATTTATGTTTGATTCAAAAATAGTTCTGCGGTATGTTCCCATTTTTTCTGAACTTAACGACGAAATACTCTCAAAGATTGAAGAGGCCGGAGTCGTAAGGGATTATAAAAAGGATATGACCATTCTGAACCAGTCATATGAAGGTACAGGTTTATTTATTATCACCAGCGGGAAGGTTAAAGTAACCGAAAACGATACCAGCGGGGGGGAGATAATTCTGGAAATGCTTGGTGATCACGATTATTTCGGCGAAATGTCGCTGATCGACAATAAAAATCCGTCTGCAAATGTTGTGGCAATGGAAGATTCTGAGATGTTCTTCCTGAGCCGTGAAGAATTTCTTAAACTCCTGAAAGAAAATCCTAATATTGCGATCGCACTTCTCGAGGAAATGACAAGAAGATTAAGGATGACCGGCTCAAAAATTAAGTCATTATCAATTTCTAATGCCGAAGGAAGAATTGCTGCTGCCATCCTGCAGATAGCCGAGAATTCCGGAATTATCCATCAGGGTACTGTTCAGGTAACACTTCCGTATCAGCACGATATTGCAAATTTGGCAGGTACATCCAGGGAAACAGTCTCCAGAGTGCTTCATTCACTCCAGAAAAAAGGAATTATTGAATTTGATGGTTCGAAAATAAAAATTCCTGATTATAATAGTTTTAAGAGAAGTTATAGTTAGGGAATAAATACGCTGCTTCTTAATTTGCCAAATTAGAATTTAAGTGTCTGGTGTTGTTCCTCAGACTAAAAAATTGTATAATATTAATCAAAAAAATATTGCTGCAGGCAAAAAAAAAGGAATTCATATCCCCTCAGCGCAGCGTTTAATAATTCAACAATTTACCCTCAAATAACGCATTGAACCGTCCTGGAACCATCTTAACTACGGTATAAATACGGCATTAATCCGGTCCTCTCTCCGTTAATGATCTTATAAAACATGGTGTTGAAAACTCAATGGTGGTCTCTGAAGGAATTAACTTCTGCCACGGATTTAATATTAAAATTAGGGATATAACGGATTAACGGATTAATTAGCTAATTCACAAAATTAATCCGCCAAATTCGCCTAATCCGGTAATCCGTTAAATTCCCCCTACACCGCTCGTCGTCCTGAGAATAAATTAACCAGTAATATTATCACGGCTACAACTAACAGTATATGAATAAAGCCTCCCAGTGTATAGGAGGTTACTAAACCTACCAGCCAAAGGACCAGAAGGATCACAAAGATAGTCCATAACATAAATTATCTCCTGGAATTGTAAATTATTTAATATTTATTAGTGTCACGCAATTGAAAATATCCTTAAACCAATCAATTACAAATTATTACAATCACAGCAGATATAAGTATCCTGCCCATCGCACATTACCCGTAGGGCTGAAATGTATAATGTTGTCAGGAATCATAGTAAAGGCCCGGGTGCTTTTATACCTTTGTTAAAAAGGAATATGATGGAACATTCAAAAAGTATATTAGTGATTGAAGATCAGCTCCTGGTTGCACTTGATTTTGAGAATCAGCTTGAGTCGTTCGGATATTCTCCCATCAATAATGCAACGAATTACAGCCAGGCTATTAAGAAAATAAATGATACTAAACCTGATTTAATCCTCCTTGATATTATTCTTAAAGACGGTCCGACGGGATTTAAGATTGCAAAAGTTGCACGTGATAAAAATATTCCGATAGTATTTGTTACAGCATCAACGAATTCTTCATTTTTCAGGAAAGCGAAGGAATATCAACCAAAAGCAATTCTTCATAAACCGGTCAATACGGAGGAATTAAGAGACACTGTAGATAAATTATTTAATTGAATATCTATGCGTTACAGGCAACCGTCCGGCAGGTTGAAAATTGAGATTGGGACAGAAGCTTTTACCGATTGTACAGTATTAGCAGTTAGCTAAAAAGTATTATCAAACTAAATTACTTTTTAGTTACTTCCGCTTGGATTCCGACTGATGTGTAATCTTAAGAGGGAGAATAATCAGATGTCCGGGCATCCTGGGGCATTCCCATTTTAGAACCATTTAACAATTCATTAACGTCCCGGATCAGTTCGTTCTCACGTACAGGTGTTTTTACGAATGTATATTTACAGGAGGTATAAACCTTTCTGAACTGCTCCAGATTAAGGTTGGATAAGAAGACAAATGGAATATTTTTATGATTCCATAATTTCTCGGCAAGATCAAAATTATTTACTGCGTTATCTTCATACAAATCGGTTATGATCAGGGAAGGGAAGTCAGCCATTGCCTGTTTAAACAGTACTTCCTGACTGGTAAAGAGCAGGATCTTCTCAATACCAATTCCTTTAAGAATTCTAATAATCTCAGAAGCCAGCATTGAATCATTCAGTGCCAGATAAATTGAATACATCTGCATTAATTAACCCACTCAAAAAATTACAGAAATCAAAGGAATGTTTTATTTATGGGGTGAAAATAGAAAATAGCTGCATAAACAAAATATTCCTTCTACTTTCGCTAATATACACTAACTTGTCAAAATATCAAGATAATAATAAGTTAATAACAGTTGAAAATTCCCGAATATTAACATTTAAGAATTAACAATGGATAATCGAACCGGAAAACTCGCTGAACTTTCAGTATAAAATCATTTCGAAATTCTGTTTTAGTTATTTTGGTCCTTAATTTTTGTAATTATAAAAATTTGTAATTTATATTATGATTAGCACACTGGTTACTTTTTCCGTAAAAGACAGTCAGCAAAAGTTTATAAAATCTGTTATAAGCAGGGATGCTTCGGTAAATTTTATCCAGGATATTAAGGAAGAAGAGATCCCTGCTGCCTTAAAGGATGCGGATATTATTTTCGCATGGAATCCCCCAAAAGAATTAAATTCTTTTGATCTTACTTCTCTGCAGAATATAAAATTTATGCAGGTGCTTTCCGCAGGTTACGATCATATCGATTTTAGCAGGTATCCTCAAAGCTGCCAGATTGCGAGCAATAAAGGTGCTTATGCCGATCCAATGGCTGAGCATATCATGGCAATGGTACTTGCACTCGCAAAGAGGTTATTTGTCAACCATGCAAAGCTTTCTGCGGGGGAATTTAATCAGCAGCAGACAAATATTTCCATCCGGTCTTCAGCATTCGGGATTCTCGGCTATGGAGGGATAGGCAAAGCCGCTGCAAAACTTATCCGGCCTTTCGGTTCTGAGATTTACGCTATTAATTCGACAGGTATGACTTCCGATATGGTGGATTTCATAGGAACACTGGATGACCTCAGCTTTATCCTCGGGAAATGCGATATCTTAATCATCTCTCTACCATTAATTAAAAAGACAGAAAACCTTATCGGCAGAGTCGAATTAGAAATGATGAAGCCTGAAGCAATTCTCATAAATGCTGCACGTGCACAAATCATAAACGAAGAAGCATTGTATAATCATCTGAAAGCTCATCCCGGTTTTTCTGCAGGAATTGATGCCTGGTGGGTAGAACCATTCTCTGAAGGTGGATTCAGAATGGATTATCCCTTCACATCCTTAGCGAATGTTATCGGATCTCCTCATAATTCAGCATTGGTTCCCGGTTCTCTTATGGAAGGAATAAGAAAGGCTGTGGAAAACATTAATCTATTCATTGAAGGTAAACAGCCGCTGCATATCGTAAATAATTCTTAACTGCATTTCAAAAAATGAATTATTTCAACCGCTTTAAGGGTTCTTATTGAGATAAATCAAATGCATACCCTCCGTGAGAATAAAACACAAAAAATCATAATCTATAAAGTTAATTTGACATAAGAATAAATGAATTTAAGAACTGAGGATTATTATGTCAGGAACAAAGACACGTCCAAATAAATTTCCACAGCAGCAGCAGGAACAGCCGGGTAAAGAACACAAAATGCACCCGCGTCCTGAAGTTATAAGACCCGGCTACAAAGGAAGTGAAAAATTAAAAGGAAAAGTCGCTATCATTACAGGAGGAGATTCGGGAATCGGGAGGTCGGTGGCCGTACATTATGCAAGGGAAGGAGCCGATGTTGCTTTATTATATCTCAGTGAAGATAAAGATGCGGAGGAAACAAAATCAATGGTAGAAAAAGAGGGGAGAGAATGTATGCTTATTAAAGGCGATGTTGGCGACCAGGAATTTTGCTATGAAACTGTTGAAAATATTTATAAGAAGTTCGGCAGGATAAATGTACTGGTCAATAATGCAGGGGAACAGCATTCGCATAACGGACTGGCCGAAATTGATCTTAGACTTATGGTAAGAACCTTCAGGACAAATATTTTTGCAATGTTCTATATGTCCAAAGCCGTTCTGAAATATCTCAGCGATGGGGATTCAATTATTAACTCAACAAGTGTTACAAGCTACCGGGGAAGTGATCATTTAATCGACTATTCTTCCACGAAGGGAGCCATAACCTCTTTTACAAGATCGCTCGGTAAAAATCTTGCCGCGCAGAATATCAGAGTAAATGCTGTGGCGCCCGGTCCGATCTGGACACCATTGATCCCGTCAACGTTCGATGATGTAAGAGAATTCGGCTCTGATACTCCGCTCGGCAGAGCGGGACAGCCCAGTGAAGTGGCTCCGGCTTATGTTTTCCTGGCTTCGGAAGATGCTTCCTATATAACAAGTCAGGTTATTCATGTTAATGGCGGTGATTTTACAAGTTCGTAACAGCCTATCCTGAAGCTAAACTTAGCCGCGGACTTCCTTCGAATATTTCTTTAATATTCTCAAGTACTGCCTGTTCAGTTCTGTCTGAACCGCTTCCGGTTTTATAAGCAGCCGACATTGCTTTTGCAAGATAGCCATCCAGCCATGCATCTATTATGTAAGGATGGATGTAATATTCGCGGCAGACTGCGGGTGTGTTATTTAATTCTTCAGCAGTTTGTTTAACCACATCTGAGATCAGCTTTTTATTTTCCTTATCATTTTGAGCGGGGTGCACTTTACTGAAGTTCTCCGCAGCCGTCACCGTTGCTCCCCATGTTCTGAAATCTTTTGCTGTAAAATCCTTTTCAACTATACTATTCAGATATTCATTGACATCAGCGGATTCAACACGCCGGGGATTGCCTTCCTCGTCGATATACTGAAATAGATGCTGCCCTGGAAGTTCCTGGCAGCTTGACACTATACCGGCAAGAGTCCTGTCCTTCAAATCAAGCTCAAATGGTTTACCGCTTTTACCGTTGAAGTGGAAGTAGATGGTTATTCCCTTTATAAGTATATGCTTATCCTTCAAAGTGGTCAGACCATATGATTTATTCTGTTCAGCATATATTTCATTGCCTACCCTGATCAATGTCTCTTCAAGCAGTCTTATAATAACGGCAAGTACTTTATTTCTCAATAATGATTTCTTCCGTAAATCCTTATTGACATGTTTCCTTATTTCCGGCAGGGCTTCCCCGAATTCGATTAACCTGTTGAATTTTGTGTCACTCCTGAATTCCTCCCATTTTTCGTGATATATATACTGCTTCCTTCCTTTTTTATCCCATCCGGTTGCCTGGACATGCCCTTTTTTATCTGAACAAATTAATACGTTATTCCATGCAGGAGGGATTACAAGCGATTTAAACCTTTCTTTCAGTTTTTCATCAGTTATAGTTTTATTCTTTTCATCCAGGTATTGAAAGCCTTTCCCCCTTCTCCTTCTTTTAAAACAAAGATCATCTTCCTCAGTATATCTGAGATTGTAATCCTTTAAGGCTTGTTTAACGCTATCAGTCAACAAAAAACCTGTTAAATATTATTAAGATTATATCCCCCGGAAGCTGCACCATTTGATTTTACCGCGTATGGCAATCATCGGGCGTCAGTTTCTTTTTATACAGGCATCCGGCTCACAAAACTTTTTTCTCAAACACATTCTCCATTTCAGTCTTCCTCCCGTATCTATCAGCAATTTCCTTAAGCCGGTGAGGTACGTCTGACTGAATTCCATCAACTCCCAATTTCACCAGGCACTCAAGTTCTTCATATTTATTAACCGTAGCAGCAATAAGTTTTTCAATCTTCCGTTCCGGATGTTTCCTGTTGTATAGAGACCTCAGCCGTGTATCATATTTCATAATCCTACGGTAGGTGGTCCAGTTTGCTATAGTTATTTTTCTGGGCCTCAAGCCCACTGCTACCTTTGTTTTATATTTAATTGCTTTCCTTACCGGACTGTACTGTTGGGGTATAAGTATAAGTCCTGCCCTGGGTTCTATATCAAAGCTGAATGAAAGTCCCGGATATTTTTCTTTTAACATCCGAAAAACTTTCTTCTGGTCGGTTTCCATAACTATTTCAAAAGGGGGAGCAAATTTATCAATAAGCCTTTTAATTTCATCAACAATTGGGATAGCAAATTCCATTTCTTCTTCAGGGGTTTTGATATCTAGGAATATATATTTTACTTTATTTTGTTCAATGCACCATTCGAAGAATTCACTGAGTTTTGGTTTTACAGGATAAACAACGTTACCTTCACCATGCCTTTCTTTATATGTGAACTGTTCCCTGAATTCCTGCATAGTCAGTTCATTTATTTTCTTTCTGTATTTGCTTCCTAAAGCGGGGGGATGAGGTTTGTATTTTACAAAAGGTTCAAATCCTCCCTCGCGCAGCAGTGCTTTTGTTGAATCGGGATTCCAGTCGTGCCATAACACAACCTCATTGTCTTTAGTAAGGCAGATATCAACCTCAAGTGAATTTGCCCCGTCATTCAACGCCCGTTCGAATGAAGAAAAAGTATTTTCCGGTTCAAATGTAGGAGAACCGCGGTGGCCTGTCACAAGAAACAATTCATCATTGTTTTGGTAAGTTCTTTTCAGATTGCATTTATTGAAAAATTCTTCAATCCATTTCTTTACTAAAATAATACTACCAGGCAAGTTTAGTCCTCATTTTTATTAAGAATTTAAGTATTTTTATTTTTATGAGAAGTGAGATAGAGTTGGCATATGCTAAAAAAAAGAAAACAGGTGAGAGTTAAATCAAACGAAAACTTTTTTGACAGGGTTTACTCTGTGGTAAAACGGATACCTTACGGAAAAGTAACAACTTACGGGCACATTGCAGAGGTATGCGGTATAAAATCAGCTGCAAGGACAGTGGGATGGGCCTTAAACGGAGCAAAGGAATCAGGGCTGCCTTGCCACAGAGTGGTCAACAGGTTTGGAGCATTAACAGGTAAAATGCACTTTGGGGATCCGGATATTATGGAAGATCTCCTCAAATCTGAAGGAGTGGAATTTGACGAGGATGGCTGCGTTAAACTGGACAAGTATTTATGGATACCCCCTAAACGCAGATAATTATTTTATAAAACCTGAAATGCCTTAAACAAAAAACTGTAGCCACTACTCAGAATACCCTACAGCATAGCGTAGGTTTAGCTCATAATCTTTCTGTCTGCGGGCTTTATTTTGTTCAGCCGGGCAAATCATTTAACTTATCACAAAATACACCTTCAGCGGGAAACTGACAGAGAGGCTCTCCAAAAGTCCGATTAGATATTACTCACCTTTTCTTAGCGCGGCATAGCCGGCAACCAAAAGCAAACTTAAATAGGTAAGGAACTCTATGAATTATCGAACATTTTTTGATTTCGGTGGCTTCGATATCCCGCTTGAAAACTTATTAGAATTTTTGCGGGATTTCGAGGACTCAACAGCCCGCCGATAAGGATATATAGCAAGGGCGGGCCACTCAGCCACCGCTATACGTTACAAACTATTGTGAGTTGTAATATCTTGGCCAAAAAAAACAAAAATCTGACTGAGGATGCTATACCATTCTCAGACTATTCCTCCCATTCCTTCCCATACCTGTTAATATCAAGAGATGACACACCGGAGGAGATATTTATGAATATTTTATTTGCGGCAGAATCAAAATTGTCCGTCCGGTAGAGATCAGAAGTGATTTTTTTGAATCCCTGGAAATCTGTTGAATTCAGCGCACCGTCTGTCCTTATTTCGCATCCCGATTTTTCCGGAACTCCTATCTCAACCTTCGAGGCGCCGCTTTCGACATTAACATCTGTACGTTTTGCGGCACTTCCCAACTTAACCTTAAAGGAAGCTGCACCCATTCCAACTCTAAGGTTCCTGACCTTGACAGGGGACAGATCGAGATTCACAGATGCTGCTCCTATATCAAAATTGAGATTCCATAACGGTTCCGGATTAAAATACATCTCCACGCGGTTGCGCATAGAATGTTTCCCGATCCTGAACCGTGCTTTTTTCATCTCCATAACCAGGTCGGCACTTGAATCAGAAACCATACTGTTTAACTCATAATTATTTTTGACACCCTCGGCATGAGCATAAAACAATCTTGATGAAGAATCCTTCGTGGAAGTAAATGTGCCGGCGCCTGCTTTAAAACTGAAGTCTGCTGTTTTTATACTGCCGGCAAAGGGTTCTGAGTAATCCGAAAATTCATATTTGTAATCCGAACCCGAATCATCATCAAAGACTACGTTAAAATCATTAGTAGTTAACTGCACAACAGATTTGAATGAAGAAAAGAGTGTGACTGCAAGAACAATTCCAGCTGCCCCGGCGATCAGAACCCGTGCAGCATTATTTTTAACCATGATCGATATACCCCAGAGGATGAAGACCACCGGCCAGAGCTTCCATAAACCGATCCAGTCCCAGTAAAGTCCTGAAAAATTATTGACCAGGATCAGTATGCCGAGCGTAATAAATAACAATCCCCAGAATAAATGTTTTGGTTTCATTTTATTTCCTTTTTAATTATTTCCTGGCATTAAGAAGCATACCTATGCCCAGGGCAACCAGAAGCAGTGGCCAGAAATCACCAAAGTGTATCCTTGGAATAAAATTATCAAGCAGAAAAAGGAGTCCTATTATGACCAGTACAACACCAAAAATCGATGACCTTTTATGCTTCTGTTCAGCCATCGCCTGGTAATATTTCTGATACTGACCGGGTTGAGCAGGGTCGACCGGGGAAGATCCGCCCTCTTCATTCACTGTATCCTGCGGCTGGGGGTTCGGTGTGGCAAATGCATACGGTTCTTCCGGCACTACTATCCATAATATAATGTATGCCAGTACGCCGGCGCCTCCTGCAAACAAACTGACAACAAAAATAATTCTTACAAGTGTAGGATCGATTGCGAAGTATTCTGCAAGTCCGCCTGCTACTCCTCCCAGCATTTTATCCTTATTTGAGCGATATAATTTTTTATTCATTTCAGACCTCCGGGAAAATCTATATTAATAACCAATGAAATAATAAAGAAAATAAAGTCTATATGTTAAAGTATATTACCAGCGGTTCAATTTGATTAATGCCGGTAATAATATTAAATAATTGAAGGTCTCCTTAGCCTGCACTCAGAGGAGAAGTACGTGGGCACCCTTTTATTATCATTGTTTAATGACCGCAGCTTTTTTATTTTTGTGTTTATTTATTTTAAATTATGAAGATAGCAGTCTGTCAGTCAAATAATGTCATCGGCGATATCCAGGGTAATAAATCCAGGATACTGGCCGGATACGGAAGGGGAGTGGAAGACGGAGCAGATCTGGTTATATTCCCGGAACTGACCCTAACAGGCTATCCTCCTCTCGATCTTGTTGAAAAGAAGGAATTCAGACAGGCTGTTTTTACGGCAGCAGCTGAAATTGCCTCCCGGACCGGAAAGACAGGATTGCTTTTCGGATCGATTACAGAAGATGATGATAATATTGGAACTGATATCCATAATTCCGCCGTTTTCTGCAGCGAAGGAAAGATCCAATTCGTTCAGCACAAGTCTCTTATCCCGAATTACGATGTATTTGATGAGATGAGATATTTCGATGCAGCCAGGGAAAATCATATCTATGAATTCAAGGGAGAAAAGCTCGGTATCTCAATCTGCGAAGATATCTGGAACGACGCTGATTACTGGCATATAAGGCGCTATAATTATGACCCAATAGAGAATCTGATAAAAGAAGGAGCAACCATTCTTCTTAACATTTCTGCCAGTCCTTACTCATACGGAAAAAGAGAGGACCGGAGAAAAATGCTTTCTCTATTAACCCGGCAGAATAATATTCCCCTTGTATATACATGCTTTGTCGGGGCCCAGACAGAATTGATTTTTGACGGTGCAAGTATGTGCCTTGACAGAAAGGGAAGTCTTGTTCTTCTAGGCGAACCATTCAGCGAGGACTATTTTATATACGAAACAAACGACGAATATGCCTCAATCCATAATGTTGAGAGAAGCTTTGTGGAGGAAATTCACGATGCTTTGATTTTCGGATTAAGAGAGTACTGCAGTAAACTTGGTTTTAAGAAAGTTGTGTTGGGGCTTAGCGGGGGTATTGATTCAGCTATAGTTGCATATATTGCAGTGAAGGCTCTTGGTAAAGATAATGTTCATGTACTTCTTATGCCTTCAAAATATTCCTCATCGGGCAGCCTGAATGATGCAAAGAAACTTGCAGATAATCTCTGCATCTCATCGACAAAGATTACTATACATTCGGTAATCAGTAAGATGGAAGAGAAACTTACGCATGCTTTTCAGAAAGACATTTCGGGAGTCACTGAGGAAAACCTCCAGGCAAGGATAAGAGGACTTTACCTTATGGCATACTCGAACAGATTCGGGAATTTATTGCTGACCACAGGGAATAAATCTGAAATTGCAGTAGGATATTCAACGCTTTATGGGGATATGGCTGGCGGACTTGCAGTAATCGGAGATTTATACAAAACCGAAGTGTATAAGCTTGCTCATTTTATAAACAGGAAAGAGGAAATTATCCCTTCTGAGATTATTGAGAAAGCACCTTCAGCAGAATTGAAAGAAGAACAGAAAGATCAGGATACACTTCCTGTTTATGAACTGCTTGATAAAATTCTCAGAATGTACCTTGAAGAAAATAAAGAATTCAATGAAATTAGCAGTGTGATCGGAAGTGAGGAAACAGTAGCAAAAGTTTTAAGAATGGTTGATCAGAATGAGTTTAAGAGAAAGCAGGCTGCACCGGTATTAAGAGTTTCAAAAAAAGCATTCGGTTATGGCAGAAGATATCCGATTGTCCAGGGGTGGAGAAAATAATTTATTGTTAAACCAGTAGGAAGTCATCAATGAAAAGCATCAGCAGTTTCCTGGCGATATTGTTCTTCACGATTTTAACTCTCAATTCTTCAGCGTCTGCACAGATCGGCGGAGGTGTAAAACCTGTGCATCTTCAGACTTATCAGTCCTTTGATAAAGTCTATCCCGGATCGGAATTCAAGATCGCTGTAAAGGTAAAGGTAGATAGCGGGTGGCATATAAATTCGGATAAACCGAATGAGGATTTTCTTATTCCGTCGCAGTTCTCTATCGACACATCTCTATTTAAGATGGGCAAGGTTGCTTATCCTAAGGCTCACGATCTAAAACTTGAAATTTCAGAGACACCACTATCTGTTTGGGAGAGTGAAGTCTATGTGGGAGCTCTGGTAAATGCTCCCGAAAACCTGGCCCCGGGAAAATATCTTCTGCCTGTATACCTTGATTACCAGGCCTGCAACAATATGACTTGTATGCCTCCGAATACTGTAAAAGATACTATTGAAATAGAAATTGCTGATAAAAAAGCAGTAGTTAACCAGATCAATTCTGATATCTTCGACAAATTAAATCTCAAGTCATCCTCTCAGGAAATTAGTCCTGTCAAAACAGATGATTCGGTTTCGTCCCTGCTTGAAAGCAATGGATTAATCATCGGGCTGCTCTTTGTATTCCTGGGGGGACTGGCTTTGAACCTTACCCCTTGTGTTTATCCCCTGATACCAATCACGATTGGTTTCTTCGGGGGTCAGAGTGAAGGAAAAACCAGCAGGCTTGTGGGAATGGGACTTCTTTTCGTTGTCGGTATGGCAGTAACCTATTCTGTAATCGGTGTTGTTACCGCATTAACCGGCTCTGTATTCGGTGCTCTCCTTCAAAGTCCGATCGTTATAATTTTAATAGCTCTCATCTTCGTCGTTCTTTCATTAAGTATGTTCGGAGTTTACGAGTTTAAACTTCCCGATTCACTGGTTGCTAAAGCAGGCGGGGCAAAGGGAGGAATGTATGGAGCATTCTTTATGGGATTAACTATGGGAATAGTTGCCGCTCCCTGCATAGGACCATTTGTGTTAGGACTCGTTACTTATACAGCTGCCAAGGCAGATCCTTTCTTCGGGTTCCTTTTATTCTTTGTACTCGCTGTCGGATTAGGAACACCATATTTATTCCTTGCGATCTTCTCAGGTAAGATTAAACAGCTTCCCCGTGCAGGGGAGTGGATGGAGGCAGTCAAGCATATCTTTGGTCTCATCCTGATAGGTATGGCTATTTACTTTCTTCTGCCGCTGCTGCCGAAGACCATTACTCCTTATCTTCTGCCGGCATTCATGGTAATTGCGGCTGTTTATCTGTTGTTCTTTGACAAGAATGCTAATAATGTTAAAGGGTTTAAGATATTTAAAGTAGTCTTCTCAGTTGTACTGGTTGTTGTTGCAGTTTACTGGCTGATCCCGTCTGAAAAGCAGACAATTGAATGGCATCCTTATACGGAAACAGCAGTAAATGGAACGCAGAAAGCGATGATAATTGATTTTTATGCCGATTGGTGTATCCCATGTAAAGAACTGGATGCAATGACTTTCACAGATCCTGAAGTAATTCAGCAATCAAAAAAGTTCAATGCTTTCAAGGCTGATATGACGAAATCCCTTTCAGATGAAGTCTCCTCATTAAGGACTAAATATAATATTATAGGTGTACCCACAGTACTGATCATCAATTCCAGAGGAGAGGAAGTTCAAAGGATTACCGGTTTTGTGAACTCGAATGAATTCCTTAAAATTATTCAGAATGTAGACTAACGCTGCCTTGATTTGTGTGAGGCTATCCCGCAATGACCATTTTTGTGGTTGAAGGGGTAGTCTCAGCTTTTCTTAAATATGCCTCAAAAGACCTCAAAATCATTCTTATAACTAAAAAATATTTTCCATTATTGAGAATTATAAATATAGTTTATATGAATTGATTTGTGAACCTTTATTCATATAAAGTCTATTTAATCAAAAATAAAGGATTACCCATGCATCATCCTGAAGATCAAATGGCACGGATTATGGATAAGTAGATACATTAAAAATAATTCCATATCATCAAAAAATTTAAGATGAGAAGATGTTAAAAGAAAAAGAAGTACAGAGTCTTACTGAGGTGACTGTAAGGTTTGCAGGTGATTCCGGTGACGGAATGCAGTTAACCGGCAGCCAGTTCAGCGATACTACAGCTATTGTGGGGAACGATTTAAGCACACTTCCGGATTATCCTGCAGAGATCCGCGCACCACTCGGTACAGTTTATGGCGTGAGCGGTTTCCAGCTCCACTTTGGAAGTACTGATATTTATACTCCCGGTGACAGACCGGATATTCTCGTAGCTATGAATCCGGCAGCTATCAAGAAAAATATAGATGAATTAAAAATGGGCGGTATTATCATAGTAAATACTGATTCATTCGATAAAAAGAACCTTCAGCTTGCTAAGTATGACAACAACCCGCTCGAGGATGGAACCCTTAAAGGCTATCAGGTATTCCCCGTTCCAATTGCTTCACTTACCTCCAAAGCTCTTGAAGGCACCTCACTTACGCAGAAAGAAATCTCACGCTGTAAGAACTTCTTTGCATTGGGTATTATGTACTGGTTGTATAACAGACCTTTAGAACCGACAATTGAATGGATTAAAAATAAATTCAAAAAGACTCCCGAATTTATTGAAGCCAACCAGAAAGCACTTCAGGCAGGCTATAATCTCGGTGAAATAACTGAAATATTCACCACGAGATATTCTGTTGAACCCGCAAAACTTCCTAAAGGAATATATAGAAGCATCTCGGGAAATGAAGCAACCGCTCTTGGATTTCTTGCTGCTTCTGTCAGAAGCAAATTACCACTGTTTCTCGGCTCTTATCCCATTACCCCTGCCTCGGAAATACTTCAGTACCTTAGTACATATAAGAATTTTGGTGTAAAAACCTTCCAGGCAGAAGATGAAATAGCAGGAATCACTTCCGCTATAGGAGCTGCTTTCGCTGGTCATCTTGCTCTTACCACGACAAGCGGTCCCGGACTTGCATTAAAAACAGAAGCAATAGGACTTGCTATTATGACTGAACTTCCGCTGGTTATAGTTGATGTTCAGCGCGGCGGCCCGAGTACCGGACTTCCAACAAAGACCGAACAGGCTGATCTTCTCCAGGCAGTCTATGGAAGAAACGGTGAAGCTCCCGTTGCAGTCCTTGCAGCTCAGAGCCCAAGCGACTGTTTCACTATGGCTATTGAAGCCTCAAGGATCGCGGTAAAATATATGACCCCTGTTATTCTGCTTACAGATGGATACATTGCAAATGGTACTGAACCCTGGAAAGTCCCTAAATCGAGTGAGCTTCCTTCATTTGAAGTGAAGTTCAGAACTGAAAAAGAAGGTTTTGCTCCATACCTTAGGGATTCTAATCTTTCAAGACCATGGGTTAAGCCGGGTACTCCCGGTCTCGAGCACCGTATAGGAGGATTGGAAAAAGCTAATATTTCAGGAAACGTTAGTTATGATCCTGATAATCACGACAGGATGGTTAAACTTCGTGAACAAAAGATTAAAAACATCGTTAATGATATTCCTGATCTGACTGTGGATGGAGACGAGAGTGGTGAATTACTTGTACTTGGATGGGGCGGAACTTATGGTGCAATTACTGAATCTGTGATCAAAGCAAGACAAAAAGGTTATAAGGTTTCACAGGCGCACCTGAAGTATATCTTTCCGTTCCCCAAAAATACAGGTGAAATATTACATAAATTCAAGAATGTTTTGATTCCTGAAATTAACCTTGGACAGCTTGCTAAGATTATCAGGAGCGAGTTCCTGCTGCCGGTAATTCAGTTTAACGTGGTCAGAGGATTGCCGTTCAGGACTTCAGATATTGAAGAAAAAATAATTGAGATACTTGGAGGAAATGAATAATGGCTGAGATTATCGAAACCAAAGAAATAAAATTAACTGCAAAAGATTTCTCGAGCGGGCAGGATGTAAGATGGTGTCCGGGCTGCGGTGATTATTCAATCCTCGCACAGGTTCAGAGAACTTTCCCTGAAATAGTCGGAGACAAAAAGGAAAATATTGTCTGGATCTCAGGAATCGGATGCTCATCACGTTTCCCATATTATATGGAAACTTATGGAATGCACGGCATTCACGGAAGAGCCCCTGCTATTGCTTCAGGAGTCAAAATAGCAAGACCTGATCTTTCAGTATGGGTTGCAACAGGTGACGGCGATCTTTTAAGTATAGGCGGAAATCATTTTATTCACGCCTGCAGAAAGAATATTGATCTGAAAGTTCTTTTATTCAATAACAGGATCTACGGATTAACAAAAGGTCAGTATTCACCAACATCTGAAAAAGGTAAAGTCACCAAGACAACACCTTTCGGCAGCGTTGACTATCCTTTTAATCCCATTTCACTTGCCGTGGGTTCTGATGCTACTTTTGTCGCACGTGCTATGGACAGAGATGCAAAGCATCTGCAGGAAATGATTAAACGTGCCGCTGGTCATAAGGGATTAGCATTCATCGAAATTTTCCAGAACTGTGTTATATATAATGATGGTGCTTTTGATACTCTTACAAAGAAAGATACTAAAGATGATAATATCCTGGTACTTGAGCACGGCAAACCGATGATATTTGGAAAAAATAAAGATAAAGGAATCAAGATGGACGGCTACAAGCCTGCCATCGTGGATCTTTCTCAAAACGGAAATAGTATAAACGATGTGTTAGTGCACGATGAGTTTGATGAAAGCCCTCTCAGGGCCATCTTCCTGGCTCATCTAACAGACTACGATGGATTCCCAACGCCGGTGGGTGTATTCCGGCAGATCAAAAAAGAGACGTATGATTCCGGTATAGAAGAGCAGATTTCAGGTGTAGTAAAGATGAAAGGGGAAGGCGATCTCGACAAAATCCTCTTTAATGGAAATACCTGGGAAGTTAATTGATTTAGAACCTCCGTTAACTTTGTAAATATAGCTCTTGCTTACCTATAGAACGGACTCATTTTATAATGAGTCCGTTTTTTTTACCACCTTCCTAATATTCCACATTGAACATTTGACAATCAACAAGAGCTTTTTTAAGTTGGAACAAATATTTGATACATACGTAAAAATTATTGTTGAAGACAACATACCTGAACGGGCATTGCTCAGAAGAATCATCCCGGAATTACTCCCGTATATTAACCTTTTACCGAGAAACAGTTTTTCTGACTTATATGTATAATTCAGAATTTTAATGTGTGATATCAGAACACCTGGTATTAAATGATTATAAGTAGATTTTTAGTGATTAGATATTAGAAAAGAATTTGTTATTTTTTAGAATTGATACTAATCGAGTTTAAATAAATATTATTCACAAACCTTGAGTGCAAAATGCAAAAAGGCGTATTAGATCTCTCTGACGTTACCGTCAGATTCGCTGGAGATTCGGGGGATGGAATGCAGTTAACAGGAAGCCAGTTCACAAATACTACTGCTCTGGTTGGTAATGATTTAAGCACACTGCCGGATTACCCGGCTGAAATACGCGCCCCTGCCGGAACCACATACGGGGTCAGCGGATTTCAGCTTCATTTCAGCAGCGATGATATTCATACCCCGGGAGATGCTCCTGATATTCTTGTTGCAATGAACCCCGCCGCATTAAAGACCAATATAAAAGATCTGAAACCCGGCGGAACTATTATAATAAACATTAACTCCTTCGATAACCGGAATTTCAAACTCGCGGGATATGAGTCTAATCCCCTTGAGGATGGAACAATCGACGGATACAATGTTGTTCAGGTTCCTTTAAGCCAGCTGACAAAAACTGCCCTGGAAGACAGCGGTCTCTCTGCCAAGGAGATTGAAAGATGTAAAAACTTTTTTGCGCTCGGGATGATGTACTGGCTTTACAGCCGCCCGATAGAGCCCACACTTGAATGGATACATTCAAAGTTTAAATCGAGAGAGGATATAGCTGCTGCAAATGAAAAGGCCCTTAAATCGGGTTACTATTTTGGCGAGAACACTGAATTGTTTACAACACGCTATAGTGTACAGCCGGCCAAACTGATCCACGGCAGGTAT
Source organism: uncultured Ignavibacteria bacterium (assembly GCA_963811905.1). Classification (GTDB taxonomy): domain Bacteria; phylum Bacteroidota; class Ignavibacteria; order Ignavibacteriales; family Ignavibacteriaceae; genus DATFVA01. The sequence continues at coordinate 442,051 of CAWETK010000018.1, read as the reverse complement.
AGAAATATCTCAGGCAATGAGGCGCTCGCAATAGGATTTGTAACTGCTTCTGTTAAATCAGGCTTGCCTTTATTCCTCGGATCATATCCTATTACACCTGCTTCTGATATCCTTCACGAGTTAAGTAAGCATAAGAATTTCGGGGTGAGAACATTCCAGGCGGAAGATGAGATTGCTGCTATTAGTGCTGCTATCGGGGCATCCTTTTCAGGTGCCCTGGGGATAACAACTACAAGCGGTCCAGGTGTTGCCCTTAAGACAGAAGCAATCGGACTTGCAGTGATGACGGAACTTCCCCTGGTAATAATAGATATCCAGAGAGGAGGACCTAGCACCGGATTACCTACAAAGACTGAGCAGGCTGATCTTCTACAGGCAATGTACGGAAGGAACAGTGAAGCTCCTGTAGTCGTGATTGCTCCATCCACTCCGGCAGATTGTTTTTATATGGCCCTGGAAGCAGCTCGTATTGCCACAACCTATATGGTTCCGGTTATGTATTTGTCCGATGGCTATCTCGCTAATGGATCGGAACCGTGGAAGATTCCTGATCCCGACAAAATTCCTGAGATTCATGTGAAATTTAAAACGGATCCGGAAAACTTTCAGCCCTATAAGCGCGACGAGAACCTGGCAAGGCCATGGGCAGTTCCGGGTACTCCGGGACTCGAGCACAGAATAGGTGGACTTGAAAAGGCCAATGTTACTGGTGATGTAAGCTATGATCCCGAGAACCATGAATTTATGGTCAGACTAAGGGCTCAGAAAGTAAAGAATATTGAAAATGATATTCCCGATCTCAAAGTTGAAGGAGATAAGGATGCTGAGCTCCTGCTGGTAGGGTGGGGCAGTACATATGGTTCAATACGGGAAGCGGTCAGCCGCGCAAGAGGAAAAGGGCTTAAAGTTGGCCACGCTCATTTCCGTTATCTCAATCCTTTTCCGAAAAATACTGCTGAGGTGCTCAGGAAGTATAAATATGTAGTTTGTCCTGAAATAAATATGGGACAGCTTTCAAAGCTGCTGAGGCAGGACTTCCTGGTTGATGTAGAGTCATTTAATAAGATTCAGGGACTTCCTTTCAAGTCGTTTGAAATAGAATCAAAGATTGAATCCATTATCGGAGGAAATGAAAATGGAAAATAAAGAGATGCAACAGGATATAAAGTATACTGCAAAAGATTTTTCGTCGTCGCAGGATGTAAGATGGTGCCCGGGATGCGGTGATTATTCAATACTTGCTCAGATGCAGCGAATTTCTCCCGATCTGAATATCAAGAAAGAAAACTTTGTTTGGGTTTCCGGCATTGGCTGTGCCGCCCGTTTTCCTTACTATATGGATACATACGGTATTCATGGTATTCACGGCAGAGCTTCAGCAATTGCATCCGGAATAAAGATTAATCGGCCTGAGCTCTCAGTGTGGGTAGCTTCAGGCGATGGCGATCTGCTGAGTATAGGCGGCAACCATTTTATTCACGCCTGCAGAAGAAATATCGATATCAAAATACTTTTGTTCAACAACAGGATCTATGGTCTTACTAAAGGTCAGTATTCACCTACCTCGGAGAAGGGGAAAAAGACGAAGAGCTCTCCTTACGGCAGCATCGATTACCCTTTTAATCCTTTAACCCTTGCCGTGGGATCGGGAGCAACTTTTATTGCCCGAAGCCTTGACCGCGATCCTAAACATCTGAAGGAAATGTTGACCAGGGCAGGCAGACACAAAGGAACTGCATTCATTGAAGTTTACCAGAACTGTAATATTTTTAACGACGGAGCTTATGCAGTCTATACTGAAAAAGAAACCAAAGCTGATAATGTTCTTTTCCTTGAACATGGGAAACCAATGATATATGGAAAAGAAAGTAATAAGGGAATTAAGCTGAATGGTTTGACGCCAGAAGTAATAAATATTAATGAAGACGGTAATTCAATAAATGATGTCTGGGTACACGATGAGTTTGATAAGGAGACTACGCGTGCACATATCCTTGCACAGATGGCTGAAAGAGAAGGAATGCCTTTGCCTGTTGGTATAATCAGACAGGAGGAAAAAGAGACATATGATGAGGCTCTCCACAATCAGCTGGATGCTCTCAGAAAAGCTAAAGGAGAAGGAGATCTGAAGAAACTTTTATTCAGCGGAAATATGTGGGATGTAAATTAAGAATTGTTGAATTAACCTATAAATTTTCTATTTTTACTGATTAAATCTTTACGGGCTTGAGCAAATCGAGCCCTTTTATTTTTATTAGAGAGCTTATGATCGATTTTAATCAGTTAAAAAATATCCTTACTGAAAATGATTCATTTCTTCTGACTACACATGTAAATCCTGATGCAGATGCGATAGGTTCTGAAATAGCACTGTATAATATTCTGAAGGAAAGGGGAAAGAAAGTAAGGATAATCAATCATAGTATAACTCCTTACAACCTGCATTTCCTGGATAGGGAGAATGTAATAGAACATTTCTCTGAAGAGAAACACCACGATGCTTTTGAAGAGGCTGATGTGCTTGTAGCTCTGGACTTCAACCGCTCCGACAGGGTTGTAAGAATGGAACGGGGATTTTTGAAATCCACGAAGATAAAGATCTGTATAGATCACCACCAGGATTATGAAAATATATTTGATTACGTTTTTATAGATACGGATTACAGTGCAACCGGTCAGATCATATTCGATTTTATAAAGAAAACCGGAATAGTGAACCTGACTTATCAGACTGCCGTACCGATATATGCAGCTATAATGACTGATACAGGATCCTTCAGGTTCGAAAGAACGACTCCCGAAATACACAAAATAAGTGCTGAGCTGCTTGAAGCGGGAGTGAATCCGGGTGAAATATATGATAAGATTTTTGACCAGAGTAAGTTCAGCAAAATTAAACTGCTTGGAAGAGCAGTTAATTCTATGACGTTATTCGGGGGAAATCATGAAGTTAGTTATATGCACCTTACGAGAAATGATTTTGAAGAGACCAAAGCCATTGAATCAGATACGGATGGATTTGTAAATGTGTCACTATCTGTTGAAAATGTAAAGCTGGGGCTTCTTTTCCTTGAATTAAAGGAAGGATTTAAGGTCAGTTTCAGATCAAAAGGCTTAATCCCTGTGAATAAACTGTCCGCTGAATTTGGAGGAGGCGGGCATACAAATGCTTCCGGATTAAGAATAAGGAATGGGAACATTGAAGAGTATATTCCTAAAATTCTGGAACGTGCTCTGGATTACGTAAAACAATATGGGTGAAAAATGTTTAACCTCAATATAAAATCAGGCGGAAAGAAAATATCCTATAAACCTTTGTCGATCAGTCTTAAGTTCCTGGTTGATGAGAAAAAACTGGAATCAAGTTTGATTAACCTTGAGACTATCTTTAATATAAGGTTCTCGCTTCTGCAGAAGAAAAATTTCCTTTCTAAAGAAGGAGGCCAGATAAGGGTGTCTAAAAAAGATGGTAAACCTGATTCGGTAATTATTTCTAAAGTAAAAACTGATGAATCTTTTTCCTCCGATTACTTCAGGAATCACCTTGCAGGATTTCTTCCGGGGCTTGGATCAGAGCAGCTAAAAAATCTGCATATTTTTATCCCTAAGTACGAAATATTCAAGAAATATTTTGTCAGCGAAGAATATTATTACCAGACTTTCGCAGAGGGAATTTTATTAGGAAATTATTCATTTGATAAATACAAAGCCGATAAGAAAAAACCTGCCGATCTCAATATATTTTTCTATGCTGACGATCAGAAAAAGTTGAACCAGGCAATCTCAACAGCTGTTATTCTGATGGAAGGAGTTAATTTTGCCAAAGAACTTCAGAATGAACCGGGTTCGGTACTTACACCTGCAGTGCTTGCAAAGAGAATTGACAGCACGCTTCCTGCTTACGGTGTAAAAGTAACAATACTGAATGAAAAAGAAATTAAGAAGAGAAAGATGGGCGGTCTGCTTGCAGTTGGCAGCGGAAGTATCAATACTCCCCGATTCATTATAATGGATTATAAAGGAGCAGGTAAAAACAAAAAATCAAAAACTGTAGCTCTTGTAGGCAAAGGAGTGACTTTTGATTCAGGCGGTATATCGATAAAGCCTGCAGGCAATATGGGAGAGATGAAGGCGGATATGTCGGGAGCGGCAGTTGTAGCAGGGACAATCCTTGCTGCAGCAAAAGCCAAACTGCCGGTAAATATTCTCGGTGTTATACCTTCTGCCGAAAATATGCCGTCGGGTTCATCGATGCGCCCGGGTGATATCGTTGTTACAGCCTCAGGGAAGAGCATTGAAGTGGATAATACCGATGCTGAAGGACGAATGATCCTCTCAGATGCACTTGATTACACCTGCAGACAGCAGCCTGATGTAATAATAGATCTTGCAACTCTTACCGGAGCCTGCGTTGTAGCTTTGGGTGAATTTGTAGCAGGACTCTTCACAAAAGATGATAAACTGGCTGATACATTATATAAAAAGGGGTTAAATACGTATGATAGATTGTGGAGACTTCCGATGTGGGATGACTATAATGATCTGATTAAAAGCGATGTGGCAGATGTTAAAAACGTGGGTGGAAGATGGGGCGGGGCAATCACTGCTGCTAAATTTCTTGAGAAATTTGTTGATAAGAATATTTCATGGGCCCATCTCGATATCGCTGGTCCGGCTATGGCCAACAATTTTAATAATTACACTAAGAAATATATGACCGGGTTTGGGGTACGGCTTCTGTTTGATTTTCTGGCAAATCCTGAAAAGTAAATTCCGGTTTGTACTTTAAATGCGGGAATGGACTCAGGGCTTTGAGATAATCTTCCCGTCTTTCATTTCGTAGACTTTGTCGGCAAGGTTTACCAGTCCGGTATTATGAGTAACAATTACAAATGTTTTTCCCACCTGATCTCTTAAATTTATTAATATCTGATGCACAGCCTCGCTATTTTCCGAATCAAGGTTTCCTGTAGGTTCATCTGCCAGAATTATATCGGGATCATTCGCTAAAGCTCTTGCAACAGCCACCCGCTGCTGCTCACCCCCCGATAATTCTGCAGGCTTGTGATTGATCCTTTCTTTCATTCCCACAGCTTCAAGAAGTTCACCGGCCTTTACAGCCGCAGCACTCAACGATTTGCCCATGATCATCTGAGGAATACATACATTTTCAAGTGCTGTAAATTCAGGCAGAAGATGATGAAATTGGAATACAAACCCGACATTTTTATTCCTGAAACGTGCTAGTTTCTCGTCAGTCAGTTGAAAAAGATTCTGATCATTGAAATATACCTCACCGGAGTCAGGCCTGTCCAGTCCGCCCATTATATGCAGCAGGGTGCTTTTGCCCGCCCCGGATGCTCCGACAATTACAGAAATTTTATTACTTTCTATTTCAAGATCTACAGAACGTAAGACTTCAAGTTTAACCTTTTTAGTGTTCTGATAGCTTTTAATGATATTTTGCGTTTTAAGAATCAATTGATGCCTATTTTATGAATTAAATAACAATTATATCCTATTGTAATAATATAACTTATAAACAATAATTAAATCATATTATTCCCACTTTATTGCTTCGATAGTATTTATTTTTGCTGCTCTTTTAGCCGGAAATAAGGAGGCCAGGAATGTCAGCAGCAGAGACGCCCCGCTTACGAAGAAAAAGTCGCTCAACCTTAACTGAAGAGGCAAAGAGTCTATTTTATATTGAGTTGGATCTAATGGATATATATTAAACTTTAGCTGAAGGAAACAGATAAAATAACCCAGGGCGAGACCGGCAATTGTTCCTATAATCCCGATTAAGATCCCTTCATACATAAATATCTTCAGAATTGACTTCTGCTGTGCTCCCATAGAATGGAGTACTCCGATATCGCGTTTCTTTTCAATAACCGACATAGACAATGAACCTAATATATTGAATGATGCGACTGCAATTATGAGGCACAAAATTATATATGCGGTCCATCTTTCGATCTGCATTACTGAATACAGATCCCTGTGAAAATCATACCACGTCTCAATCCTGTAATCATTCGCAGGCAGTACCTTCTGTAATTGTGCTTTTACATCAAAGGATTCATCGATATCATTCAGGCGGATATCGTATCCCTGGATATGATCCTTATAACCAAGGAGGTTTTGCGCAAACTTTAATGACGTGAATATATAAGAATCATCGTACTCATTATTTGTAGTGCTGTAAATACCCGAAAGAATAAATTTTTCAGTTTTAGGCGAGGCGAACTGTGTGACAGCTTTTTCAATTCCGGCAGGGGAAAGGAGAGTGAGTGTATCGCCAATCAAGGTCTGCATCCTATCGGCCAGATGAAGACCAAGGATCATTTCAGGATATACTCCATTCTGACTCAGAGAATATTTTCCGTACAGCATACTCTGTTCAATATCATAGATGCTTTCTCCCGAACTGACATCTATGCCTTTAAGGTTTACCACCTGGAATAATCCTGCCCTGAAAGCAAGAACTTTTCCACTCACATAGGGAGAATATCTCACTACCTCAGTGTTCCGGCTAAGGACTGAATCAAGCCGCCCGGCTGCTTTTTCATTATCAGGATTCAAAATCTCTACCCGTATATGGGGATCAAAGTTTACAAGAAAGGATGTGACAAGACTTCCGAAACCATTAAATACAGAGAGCACAACAATCAGAGCAGCTACGCCGATTGTGATACCGCCGATGGAGAGTATAGAAATTATAGTTATAAAATTAACCTTATGTTTTGAAACCAGGTATCTGCGTGCAATAAAATTTTCAAATTTCATCCGAACCTCAGACTATTAACCGGCTGTATTCGTGAGGCAACATAGCTCGGAATTACTGAAGCAATTATGCAGAGCAGGAATGTAAGCAATGATACTCCTGCAAACGTATACCATTTTAATAAGATAGGTACAGTGGAAACAAAGTAGACTGAAGAGGGGAGTGATATAATATTAAATTCCAGCTGGATGCCCATTAATAGCAGAGCCAGAATATTCCCCAGGATTATCCCTGCAATTGCAAGGAATATACCCTGGTAGATAAATACAGAAGTTATCTGCCGTTTCGTTGCCCCAAGTGATTTAAGCATACCAACGTCTCTTGTCTTTTCAAGCACTATCATGAGAAGCGTGCCGATAATATTAAAAACGGCTACGATTATTATTAATCCAAGTACTATTGGTATTGGTTTCTTCTGCAGATCAATCCAGGTAAAAATATTCCTGTGGGTCTGGTATATCGATGCGACTTTATGAGGATAATGGAGGTTTTCCGAAAGATATTTTGTAAGACTGTCAATCTTAGAAATAGCCGTAAGCTTGATGTCGTATCCGTTGACATTATCCCCCAGCGAGAAGAGATTTTGCGCAGCCTTAAGATTTACATAGGCAAATAGATCGTCGTACTCTGCCATACCGCTCTCAAAGATACCTGTAACCTTAAATTGTTCAATATTCGGCAGAGTTCCAGCTTCCGGTATTTTATCATTCTTCAGGGCGAATACAGTTACCTTATCTCCCAGTCCAACCAGTAACTTATCTGCAAGTTTTCTACCTATTACGATTGCCGATGAATCCTGCAGATCAAAATTTCCCGCCACAATATTATTTCTGACTCTCAGAGCTTTATTTCCGGGAGTTATACCTTTAATATTTACTCCATCCTTTATCTTTTTACTGCTGATTATAGCTAATTTAGAAATAAACGGGTTCACTTCTTTACCATATGGTGCGATCATCTGCCTTATCTTTGGAAGCATTTCCCGGTATTTGGGAACAATGGATGTATAGGAGGATACAGTAATATGCGAGTCAAAATCAATAATTTTATTGGTAAGGGTATTTGCAAAACCGGTTAAAATACTCAAGGCAATGATGAGCGTGGCAACTCCCAGGGAAATCCCGATTATTGAGATTGAAGAAATAAACGTAATGAATTTAGAACCTTTTTTAGAAAGGATAAATTTTTTCGAAACAAAAAAAGGGAATGACATCAAACATTTTCCGATATTACTTTGATAATTTAATCAAGATTGCGAACAGTTGAAAATTGAGCCGAACCGAATAGTGAGATCATTAAGTGTTAATTCAAAATAATTCGACATTTCTGCCGGGCACAAGAAATTTGGGGATTAATTGGAGACTGGAGCAGAAATAGGAGAATTAAGGGAAATTGAGTTGCGGCAGACTTTCTTAATCTATTACATTAGCAGTAATTTCCGAAAGGTTTACTAAAAATATCAGGCAAATACATTGTTTTTTTAGAAGATATGGAATATATTTGATACTCTTTTTTATTAAAATAATAAAATTAGTTCTTTTACGTCCCGATATTCATCGGGATTAAATTTGATAGGTAATTCGGGGCGTAGCGTAGCCCGGTTCATCGCGCCTGCTTTGGGAGCAGGAGGTCGCAGGTTCGAATCCTGCCGCCCCGACAATACTAGTTCTTTAATTATTGGAATTAACCCGGTTCATCGCGTCCCGACCTGGTCGGGAAGGTCGCAGGTTTCCCGATTCCATCGGGACTGCACCGACAAAGAGAAGTTCTTTAAGTATTGATGTTTTTGATTACTGTTGAACTGCGCCCGTAGCTCAATGGATAGAGCATCAGCCTTCTAAGCTGAGGGTTAGTGGTTCGAATCCACTCGGGCGTACAATCCATATGGTGAGCGTAGCTCAGTTGGTTAGAGCACCAGGTTGTGGCCCTGGGGGTCGTGGGTTCAATTCCCATCGCTCACCCGAAGCAGTTCTTGGTTTTTTTATTGTGATTTTCCAGGCCCCATCGTCTAGTGGTTAGGACATCGCCCTTTCACGGCGGTAACAGGGGTTCAAATCCCCTTGGGGTCACTAAAGCTCTGAAATCTTTTCAGGGCTTTTTCTTTTTAATACCGTTTAAGCTTACTATAACCTGCCTCATTCAATTCCCCGTCTGAAAAAAAAATTGATTCTTATCCGGAGATTAAGTACGTTTCGAAAAAAAGTGAGGCGGGGACATGAAAAGGTCAGTTTGTCTGGCGTTATTTTTTCTTGCATTATTCTTTTCTTCAGTCAAAGCACAATCCAACTTTAATATTGATTTATATAAACAGTTCCTGCAGGAACATCAGGATATGACCACTCAGCAGCTCCTCGATATGCATCCTGCCGGGTCGTTTACAGGCGATCTCAATCTTTCTTATGAGGATGCACTTTATTTTGATTCTCTGAGTAATTATTATCAAATGACTGAATACGAGAAATCTCTTATTCAGCAAAATGGTTTTATGGTAAGTCAGCGGCTCTCAAAAACTTCATTCGGGGAAGCTATCCTCGAAATTTTCCAGAAGGATTACCCGGTCTTTGTATCAACAGATGCCATCCTGCATGCTTTACACATCTCATACGACAGAATTCTGAAGCAGGTAGAACTTGGCTATCTTAACGAAAGTGTACAGCAGGTGCTGTCTGATCTCCATTCGGCAGAGGCACAGCTGAACTCTACATACGGCAGTGTACCAGGAATGATGACAATGCTGAAAGATGTGGATGTCTACCTGACGGTTGCATTAAAACTTTTCGATGAAAGCTCCCAGCCTTATTATCCGGAAAATAACGCGTTGGTTACTTTTCTTGTTAATAAAGCTGTTAACGCACAGGGAATGGATACACTGTCGCTTTTCTCAGATGCCTGCCGTTTTTTCGACTGGAGTCAGTTGAAGCCGAGAGGACACTATGATGACGATGAACATCCTGAACTTAGAAACTATTTCCGTGCAATGATGTGGCTTGGAAGGACTGAGATTTATCTGATCAAACCTCAATCATTCCCGGAGACCTGTCCCCCTCAGTCATTTACCGATATTCAGCGCCAGATAATTGACGCAGTGTTGATAAGAGAGCTTGCTGATCTGTCCTCCTCACAGACACGTTATGAAGAGATTGAACAGATATTGAAATTTTTTGTAGGAGATCCGGATAACGTAACTCTCGATAATATGGACTTCATGCGGAATGCCATTTCACTGCAGAGTGCCGATCAGCTGCTGGATAGTCTTAAAGTAGTTGAATTCCAGGATACCCTGAAAAACCAGACATTCGCATATCAGCTGATACTCTCACAGCTTCTATACAGTGATCCTCTTTCACCCGATAGTATAGTCCCCGCTTCAGCATTTTTGCTGTTTGGACAACGGTTCGTAATTGATTCATATGTAACAGGCAGCGTTGTATTTGACAGGATAAAATATCTTGGGAATAAAATATGCAGATTATTTCCGTCAACCCTCGACGTTCTTTTTGCATTAGGTAATGATGCCTCTGCGCAGCTGCTGACAGATGAACTGGACGCTTATCATTATTCCACAAACCTTGCAGCTTTAAGGTATCTCATTAATTCATACGATAATACTTTCTGGGAAGGTACAATTTATAATAACTGGCTGGAAGCAATCAGACAATTGAATCCACCGGGCGACAGAACCGGACTGCCAGGTTTTATGAAGACTGCTGCTTTCTGGCAGGAAAAAATGAATACCCAGCTGGCATCCTGGACTGAACTTCGGCACGATAACCTTTTGTATGCAAAGCAGCCCTATACAGGCGGAAGTATCTGCTCATTTCCTTACAGCTACGTTGAGCCGTTCCCGGAATTTTATGCTGCACTGAAGGTATTATCAACCAAAGCAATAGACTATTTTGGGAATCTGAACCAGCTTGATCCTAATATCAAAGCAAATGTTATAGAATATTTTAATGACTTTTATTCATCATCTGATACACTTCAGACTGTTTGTGAAAAAGAACTGAATAATGAAATGTTTAATCCTGCCGAAATATCATTCCTCAAATCAATGCTGTACCAGGAACAGACCAGCGGCGAGTATATTAACGGCTGGTATGCGAGGATGTATTACCAGGATTATATGAGTGGTGAAACTGGTTATGATGGATTGATGAACAGTAATCATATTGTTGCTGATATTCATACTATTCCAACCGACTGTGATGGAACAATGATGGGTTGGGTGAAGCACGTGGGTACCGGACCTATTAATCTTGCCATTATAGTAACACCGCAGAGCGACGGTCAGCTTACAGCTTTTGCCGGGCCGGTTATCAGTTATTTTGATTATACAACTACGAACTTTCTTCGATTGACAGATGATGAATGGGATAACACTTATCTTGAGGAAGCATTAAGACCGGATTGGGTTAACATTTATCTTGCTGACTCCACCGGTGAGTCGAGGGGGAACGGAGCAACATTAATTACTTCCGTTAAAGAAAAGAATAAAGATGATATTATTCCGCAGAGCGAGATGGTAATAAATAACTACCCGAATCCTTTTAATCCAAGTACTGTAATTGCATTTACAATTCCCTACGATTTAACCGGTAAGTTAGTAGAACTGAATATCTATGATATTACGGGAAGCCTCGTAAAAACTCTGATCAGTAAAGAGCTTTCGGCAGGGAATTATGCCTTACGCTGGGATGGGAAAAACGATAAAGGTTTTAAAGCCCCAAGCGGTATATACATATACAGTCTGAAAGCAGGCGACAGAATCAAAAACGGCAAGATGACACTGCTTAAATAAATTTAACTCGGATGGGAATTCTTATCGAAAGTTTTATTCTTAGTATCCAATCGCTGTAGAATCCTCAGGAAATAACAAACCCCTGCAAATATAAAAATGCAGGGGTTTGTGTAGCGCCCTCGACAGTAACTCATAACTACTTGTAATAAACATAAATGAAATTATTCCCCTGCGCATCCGTATAATTACTGAATTATTAAGAAAATTAATATCAAATTAACGCCTTAATCCTAATTGTGTAGAAATATTGAACACTAATTATATTCAAATAATTATTTTTATATAATGAGCAAGCACGGTATCCGGCAAAGTTGACCGACAAAGATTGATACTTCGGGCTGCATTTTGTTTCGTTCAGTTGATAAAACCTTAAATCTACACCATTTCAGATATTTTTATTCTGTAGCTAATGGTACGCAATTTGTCATTAGACATTTAATATTTTGAAGGGATAAAAATGCTTAGAAAGAAAATAGAACTGCTCCTAATTCATTTACTGTTTACCGCTGTATTGTTTACAGCTTTCAATTGCAGCGGCGATAAAAGTGTTGAACCGCCTCCACCCACTAGTATCAAAATAGCAGTCCGGTCCGCTGTCGATTCGACAATTATTAGCGGAGCGAACGTAGTGCTGTATAATGCAAATAGCGGTGAACCGGTCCAGCGGACAGCTTCCGGGAATGACGGTTCTGCAGTATTCACTGATTTGAATGAAGGAAGTTATTACGTAAGAATTGCTGCGCAGGGCTTCCGCGAACTGCCCTCAGCTAACGTCAGTTCAATTCCATTTTCTGTTGCTATCCGGCAGACTTACGAACAGTCATATTATCTGGATACCCTACAGGGAGTATACGGACAGATAAATGGATATATAAATCCGGCTCTGCCGGGATTCCTGGTTGTTTCTGCTTCGGTACCTGAAGGCACGGAGTCTCACTCATATTCAGGTCCGGACGGCTACTTCGCTTTATTCAATGTGCCCTTCGGTGATTATCACGTTTATGCTGTAAAGTCCGGCTTCAATAGTTCGGCTGTACCTGAAGTTACACTTACTCCTGGTTCTCCTGATGCAGTAATTCAGCTTACAATGTACCAGGTACAGGGATCAACTCTATCAGGGATGGTTACTTTTCTGGCCGCTGAAAACGGTATTGTCGATATATCAATCCTTGACAAAAATTCACATTCTGTGGTAAGCGGACTAACAACACAAATAAACGCAGACAGAAATTACGTGCTCAACTACATTCCTTCCGGTGATTATACAGCATGGGCTTCGTATGAAAATGATGGTTATGTAATGGACCCTGACTGGATATTCAAGAATCCCGGAGCACTGGATGTAACATTCAACTCGCAGACCGCACTAATACTCAACTTCAGCGTAACGGATGCTATAACCATCATTTCTCCTACCAATCCCGATGACCTGATCATTCCGGTGGTTGCAGATTCTACAATCCCTACCTTCAGGTGGGATCCATATCCTCAGGCAAAAGAATACATTATTGAAGTAAGAGATATTAACGGAAACCTTGTGTGGGGCGGTTTCGATGAAAACGGAATAATACGTCATGCCCAGATATTAAGATCATTTAACAGTGTGATTTTTAATTTTGACGGCTCAGCTATAAGTCAGCTGGAGGAAGGGCAGGTTTATCAATGGAAAATCTACGCCGATGATGATATTGCCCCTGATGTGCAGACATTACTTTCGAGCAGTGAGGATCAGAAAGGTTTGTTCATTATACCATAGCCTCAGAGGGATAGCAGCATTATTTATTTGCGGCAGTATTATTTATCAGACCGACATATACTGCCGCACCTTAAATCTTAAATGATAGGTATTATGGAATTAGACAAGAAGGGGGATTACTTCTAAAGGGATATTTCCAGAAAGTCCCAGTATTTTAATCAGCCATCATCAAAACGGTAATGATCTTATTAAGCTGCTGTGTGAAAACCAGTAGCTCTGTGCGGCGTTTTCAACAATTGTCCACTTTAATCGTTCTGCCGTCACTATACATTAAAATTAAAATACTAATATCATTTTTAATATTCTAAAGGAAGACTACTATGCGATACATGAATTCCCTCCCGTTAATACACGCTCCTTATTCCTTTGTAATTTTAACTGTTCTTATTTCCTTTATGCTGATCAGCGGCTGTAAAAAGAATGATGCTTCTTCGAATCCTGATGGCGGAACGCCAGGGACGAATGAAATATTCATTCAGGGATTTTCTTTTGCTTCAGGGTCAAAAACAATTTCTAAAGGAACTACAATTACGTGGACGAACAAAGACGGGGTAACCCATACTGTTACCAGCGGAATACCCGGGTCACCCTCAGGTGCCTTCAGTTCCGGAAATATCAGTCCCACGGCTTCATTCAGCCACACGTTCGATCAAACCGGCGTATTTAAATATTATTGCTCGATTCATACGAATATGACTGCAACAATCACGGTTCAGTAATTTTAAGTCAATATTCTTTGCCGGGCTTTAATTTCTGTTTAATTTTACTCCTTATATAAATTCGGAAACAGACATTGAAATCAAAGCACTGGTTTGCATTTATCCTGCTGGGAGCAATATGGAGTTCGTCATTTATGTGGATAAAGATTGCTCTGTATGAGGTTGACCCGGTTACATTAGTGGCATTCCGTGTTTTATTTGGTTTGCTCTTCGGTGCGGGAGTATTAGTTATACACAGGATCGGGATCCCTAAAAACTTCAGCACCTGGATACCTTTACTTATTCTCGGGATTACCAATCTCGCCATTCCTTTTTTTCTGATTGCCTGGGGAGAACGCTCTATAGATTCATCTGTAGCTGCCATCCTGGATTCAACAGTTCCTCTTTTTACAATATTCCTTGCTCATTTTTTACTTAAGGATGACAAACTGACTTTACTGAAAATTCTTGGACTGGTTATAGGCTTCTCAGGTGTTGTTGTACTGTTAAGTAAAAATCTCGGAGCGGTTTCAAGTACAATTCCCGGGCAGGCGGCCGTAATTCTCGCTTCTGTGTTTTATGCAGGCAGCGGGGTATATGCAAGAAGAACCACGCAGAATATTCAGCCAATACTCAGGAGCATCGGCCCTCTTCTTTCAGCTTCTGTCATTATGTGGGGCACAGTATTTCTGACTAATAATTCTGTTCCGGTTCCTGAACTTGAAATTACCTGGCTGGCTTTACTATTCCTTGGAGTAATAGGATCCGGAGTAGCTTTTATACTGGCCTTTTATCTTATTCATGAAATCGGTCCGACAAGGACAAGCATGGTAACATATATTTTCCCGCTTGGAGGTGTCATCCTCGGGGTTATTTTTCTGAAGGAACAAATCACCTGGCAATTAATTGCGGGTGGAATTTTAATCGTCTCCAGCCTTATTTTAGCCGGCCGCACTGATTAGAGCGGAGTACCTTCCTTCCCGGTTTTATTGTTTCCCCGGTTCGTTAACCTCCTGGACCAAATTCTAACTTAACCGCAAAATGCTGAAAGTATTCCAATTATGTTCCTTATCATAATACATAAGCTGGAATTTCTTTAAACATTAAATGTTAATTGCATTGGATTTAAGTAATTAAGTTGGATTTAGATATCTGATAATGAGTTAGATAAATTGATAATAAACACAATTCTTTCGCAAAATAAAAAAGGAGAACTAAATATGTCCGAATTCCACGAGCCGCCAGAAGATCTGAGTCCGGAAACCAGGGATTTCAGGCGTGCCTTAAACTCATTAAAAGAGGAGATCGAAGCTATCGACTGGTATCAGCAGCGAATAGATTCAACGAAAGATGATCAGCTTAAAAGAATAATAGAGCATAATAAGCTGGAGGAAATGGAACATGCCATGATGGCACTCGAATGGCTCCGCCGGAATATGTCCGGATGGGATAAAAAAATGAGGCAGTATCTATTTAAGGAAAAAGATATTGTGGAACTTGAAGAAGATGAAGTCCCCGATGCACAGGAAGATCTGGGGATTGGAAAAATAAAATAGAGGAGAAATAATGGATATACTAAGAAAATCACTGGCTCCCGTTACCGCTGAAGCATGGGAGGAAATAAATAAACAGGCAAAAAAAGTATTTAATTCGGTTCTCTCAGCAAGAAAATTTGTAGATATCGATGGCCCGAAGGGATGGAATTTCGAAGCGGTATCCCTTGGCAGATTGGATGTGGGTCCAGAGAAGAAGGGAACTGTAAGATACGGTATCAATAAAGTACTGCCGCTGATTGAAACACGTGCCTCTTTCGAACTGGATATGTGGGAACTGGATAATGCAGCCCGCGGTGCAGAGGATCTGGATCTTGATGCTATGGAGGATGCTGCTAAAAAAATTGCGGAGTTTGAGGAGAATGTTGTCTATAAGGGATTTAATAAATCGGGTGTGAAGGGCTTAAAAGAATCGAGCGGACATAAAGCCGTTAAATACCCGGAGAATATAGAAGATCTGCCGAAGGTAATTGCTGAAATGATGAGTCACTTCGTGAAATCTTCAGTAGAAGGTCCTTACTCTCTGATATTGTCCACAGATAAATGGGAAGCACTTTCCAGCTTTATAAGCGGTTATCCGCTGAAGAAAGTTGTGAAAAACCTTCTCGAAGGGAATATTATTTTAAATCCGTCATCAAAGGATTCCTTTCTTGTATCGGAAAGAGGAGGGGATTTCAGGCTGACACTTGGACAGGATCTTTCGATTGGTTATGAATCTCACGACACAAAAAATGTCCAGCTTTATTTTACTGAATCCTTTACCTTCCAGGTAATTGATCCGGCTGCTGTTATGATCTTTACCTGATAAGTCAAGCAAATATTCCTTAGGCAGGTAATAATATTAATCTTAGAGATGTACAGACTATTTGCCCCTGAAATATATTTATTTCTGAACGAATTGATATTAGGCAGAGAATCTATTAACTTTTTCAGTATCAACGAGCTCTAAACTATTTTAATACGGGCAATTCTTTGCCTTGCCTGAGCCCTTTAAATTATAATCACAAAGAAGGAGTAAAAAATGAAGAGGATTTGCCTATCTCTGATTTTATCAATTTACATTATTTCCTGCGGCCAGAAACCGGAAACAAATCTTATCGATGTTACTGCTAAAGATTATTCATTCCATACTATGGACACAATTCCATCGGGTTGGACAACTTTCCGTTTCAATAATGAAGGACATGCTCATCATTTCTTTTTTCTGACGCTGCTTCCTGAGAACGTTAATTTTCAGAATTATATAAGTGATGTAAGTTCAGCTTTTGATGTTACCTGGGATTCTCTTCAGGCCGGGATGGATAAACCCCGGGCAGGGGCATTACTTGGAGGGCTTCTTCCGAAATGGTATGCGGGTGCAAAAACAATGGGCGGGGCTGGAATTATTGCGCCGGGAAAATCTGAGGAAACAACCATAAAGCTTGTACCCGGAAATTATGTTATGGAGTGTTATGTTAAAACGGAGGACGGCAGGTTTCATAGTGCCTTAGGAATGTTAAAACCGATATACGTAACTGCAGAGATTTCGAAAATGAAGGAACCTGCTGATGCCGGTTATGAAATAACACTGACGAACAATAATATCCGGACAAAAGGGAAAATTACTACCGGGCTTAATAGTATTGCTGTCCACTTTAAGGAACAGCCTAAGTATGGCCTTGGCAATGATATACAAGTAGTCAGGCTGCTTGAAGATACGAATATTGACAGCGTTATTAACTGGATGAACTGGATGAATATACGCGGACTTCGAACTCCTGCACCTGCAGTTTTTTACGGAGGGACGCAGGAGATGCCGGTCGGATCCACATCCTACTTTTCGGTAGATCTTGATCCGGGAAGATATGCGTGGGTTTCTGAGACCGCAGTTGATAAAAGGATGTTTCAGGAATTTACAGTCGAATAATGATGCGGTATACCACGGCACCAGGTCCCCCGGAAAAACTAAGCACAATTTTACCCTACTTAAATACGTTCGCCTGGTAAAAAAGAATTAAATCCTGTGTAGAATAGTTCTACAGGTTTGACAAAATGTCAGTCGCTAGGGCTATCCCGTATTTATCTCGGGGAAGTCCCGTATTAGTCCCGTATTTGAACTCAAAATGAGACACATCAAAACCTGCGAAAAAACGCAATTTTGGGCTGTTGAAAAATTTTACGTTTGACAAAATGTCAGTCCCGGGAGGGGGTTTAATTTCTGTGAATGGATGCTAACTTATTCAAGAGATGCTGGCATTTAATTTTAAAAATACTTCTGCAAATCCCTGGCGGTATTGAATAACCTCCAGGGGTTATAGAAGAACTATTGAGTAATTTTCAGAGAGTGGCAAGTAAAAAGGATA
The DNA here is from genome assembly GCA_963811905.1 of uncultured Ignavibacteria bacterium. Classification (GTDB taxonomy): domain Bacteria; phylum Bacteroidota; class Ignavibacteria; order Ignavibacteriales; family Ignavibacteriaceae; genus DATFVA01. The sequence goes on along the minus strand of CAWETK010000018.1, from coordinate 424,114 downwards.
TATTATTTTCTAGTTAATGCAGGTTATTGTTCCTTCTGTCATCTCCCGAATTTATTTTATTGCCTATTTACAAAATTTATTATATGTTCAATCCGACAGGATTACAATAATAAACCAAATTAACTTAATCTGCGAAGGCTCGAATTCCTATGCCGGCAGATGGGAAGTACTGTATTATATGGAATTACTAGAACGGCAAAATTACCTGGATGAACTTTCCTTAATAACGCAAGAGGCTGAATCAGGCGAGGGAAAGACTATTCTGATTTCAGGTGAGTCGGGTGTGGGAAAAACAACCCTTATTAAACGTTTTACTTCGAATCTAAATTCCGGTTCTGAAATACTTTGGGGAGGATGCGATGACCTTTTTACTCCCAGGCCGCTGGGCCCGCTATACGACATTGGGTACCAGGTAAATTCGGAATTCATTAAAATGCTCTTAAGGGAAGATAACAGGGTATCAATCTTTTCTGTGTTCCTTAATTATCTTCAAAGCAAGCCCGGGTTGAAAATAATAGTAATCGAAGATATACACTGGGCTGATGAAGCTACCCTTGACTTTATAAAATTTTTGGCCAGGAGAATGAACAGAACAAAGGCAGTCTTGCTTTTAAGCTACAGGGATGAAGATATAAGCCGGGATAACCGGGTTCGTTTGTTGTTTGGAGACCTTCCTTATACGGACATCAAAAGAATCAGACTTTATCCATTATCGGAAGGGGCAGTATGCAGAATGATGAAAAAAGCAGGGAAACATAATAAGAATTTATACAGCATCACCGGCGGAAATCCATTCTATGTAACGGAATTACTGGAAAATAATAATGATGAAATACCGACGAGTGTTACGCAGGCAGTTGTTGCACGTACACTAACATTGGATGAAGATACAAGGAATTTTATTGAACTGGTTTCAGTGATACCAACCAATGCTGAGGTGAGTTTCCTCAGGAAATTGACAGTTCGGGCAGGTGAACAAATCGACCTTTGTGTTAAAAAGGGGATCTTAAATATAGATGGAAACCTTGTCTCATTTCGTCATGAACTGGCAAGGCTTGCAATATTAAATTCGATTCCGGAAATGAAAAGAATGAGCCTCAATAAGAAAGTATTAAATCTTCTTCTCAATTCCGATAATCCTCAAAATAATCTTGCGCGGATTGTGCATCATGCAGTTCAGTCGATTGATGTTGAATCTGTAATTAAATATGCTCCCCTCGCTGCAAAGCAGGCCTCATCACTGGGTGCACACAGCCTTGCTGCAGAACATTATCTGAATGCTCTGCGGATAGCCGAAAATGTTTCGCCTCAAAGAAAACTGACCCTATATGAAGGTAGGTCGTATGAATGCTACCTGACCGGCCAGGTAGAGGAAGGTATCGAAGCAGGTGAAAAAGCACTTGAAATACTGCGAAGCATTCCTGATCCGGCGCGGGAGGCTGAAATCTGCAGGAAAATGTCAAGAATGCTGTGGTATAATTGTCAGGATATAAAAGGTGAGGAGTACCTTGACAGAGCAATCAGTATTTTTGAAAATCTTCCGCTTTGCAGGGAACTTGCAATGGCCTACAGCAATAAATCGCAAACTTACATGATCAGGGAAGAAACTGAAAAGGCACTTGAGTGGGGCAGGAAAGCACTGGAAATTGCTCGAACGCTGAACGATCATGAAATTGAAGCACATGCACTTAATAACGTCGGAAGTGCTAAACTGATGATCGGGGATTTATCGGGAAAAAATGAATTGAAAAAAAGCCTTGATATTTCTTTAAAGCATGATCTTGTGGAACATGCTGCAAGGGCATGGAGCAATTTGGGGGCTATTTTGCTGCAGCATAAAAATCTTGAAGAAGCTGACTATTATTTAACAGCAGGAAGTAATTATAGTGAAGAGAAAGATATGTACGTCTTCAGCTTATGTCTCGCAGGTCATCATTCGAAAGTAAAATTACATTCAGGATATTGGGATGAAGCTGTTGAATTAGCTAAAAAAGTTTTTAGTAATGGTAAGGTACCTCCAGGGAACAGGTTATTACCTCAGACAGTTATCGGGACAATCAGGTCAAGAAGAAACGATCCGGGTGCAAAGAAACTGCTTGATGAACTGATGGATTTCGCTATGGAAATGGGAGAGAATGAGAAGATCGTAGCGGTTGAAGCTGCAAGAGCTGAATGTTTATGGCTTCAAAACAAACTGGGAATGATGGCTGATGAACTCGCAGGAATTTATGAAAGAATAAAAAACTCCAATAATGCATGGGCAGCAGGTGAAATTGCTTTCTGGCTTTGGAAGGCAGGCAATCTAAATGAAATCCCGGAGAACATTGCAAAGCCCTACTTTCTTCAGATTACCGGAAAATGGAAAGAAGCAGCCGAAGAGTGGGAAGAATTAAACTGTCCTTACGAACAGGCACTTGCTCTGGCTGACGGTGATGAGAAGGCGATGAAAAGAGCAGTGGAAATTATGGACAGCCTGACTGCTTCTGCAGCATCACAATTAATCAAACAGAAAATGAGAGAATCGGGAATTAGAAGTATTCCCAGGGGTCCCAGACCAACCACCAGGCAGAATGATGCCGGTCTTACTCAAAGACAACAGGAGGTGCTGAACCTTATAAGCAAAGGTTTAAGCAATATTGAAATCGGTAATCAGCTTTATATTTCTCCAAAAACTGTGGATCATCATATTTCGGCTATACTCGCAAAATTAAACCTGCATTCCCGTACTGAGGCAGCTTCATTTGCTCAAATGCGGGGACTCGTTTAATACAATTCTATGTAAAGCGAAACCTCGTCACGATCTCTTCCATGAATATGTAAAACGAAACGCCGTTTCGTTCATTTTCGTGAATATGTAAAGCGAAACGCTGTTTCGCTCTTTTTAGTGAATATCTAAAGCAAAGTGACGTTTCGCTCGGCTTCATTTAATCAGGATAATTATAAAATCTTTACTAATTTTGCGTCAGTAATTCAGCAATATTTTATTGGGGATAAAATGAAAACGATCCTTATAATTCTTATTGGCAGCAGGAAACAATCAGCAGTTAGAGTACAAAAAATTCTTACCGCGTGGGGATGCAATATTAAAACAAGACTCGGTATACACGACGGAGTCCTTCAAAATTGCACCGATCATGGTCTGCTGATACTGGAACTTGTCGGCAGGGCAGAGGATAAAAAAGAGATAGCCAGGAAGGTTGCCTTAATTCCGGGTGTATCCTCACAACTGGTAGAACTGGATCTTCCTGAAGAGAAATCATAAAATGTCAGACTGAGTGATAATAGTTATCTATCTGACTGGATCCTGGTTCCAGATCAAATTAAAGCTCATAAATGATGAGATTCCTAAAAAATATAAACTCTGTAAAGCACCTTCTGTCCCCGTGATTTTAATTATCAAATTATTATATTTGTTCAGAGTAGTATGAGAGAAAGTTTGGCGTATACCTTCTGAATCAATCCTGAAGAATTTAAGAAAGATTATTGCACCGATTTAATTTCAGGGGTTTAGTGTATCCTTTTGTAATGTAAATTAATTAAAGGACTAGTTAATGATGAAAGCAGCCCATTATTATCAATATGGTTCACCTGATGTGATTAAGATTCAAAAAATTGATAAACCCGTGCCTCAGGATAATGAGGTATTAGTAAAAATATTCGCAACCACGGTTACAGCCGTAGATTCAATTTTCAGAAAAGGAGAAGTCTTTTTTGCAAGGCTGGCAACGGGCATATCGAAACCAAAAAATAAAATACTCGGGACAGAATTTGCCGGTAAAGTTGAAGCAGTTGGGAGCGAAGTGAAACTATTTAAACACGGGGATAAAGTTTTCGGTGACAGCAGTGTAAAAAGCGGTTCGCATGCGGAATATATCTGCCTTGCAGAAACAGAACCACTTGCCATAATACCAGCTAATTTATCCTTCGAGGAAGCTGCATCTGTACCATACGGAGCATTAACGGCATTGCCATTTCTGAGAGATAATGGGAAAATACAGGAAGGCAGGAAAGTACTAATTATCGGAGCTTCCGGTTCGGTAGGCAGCTATGCTTTACAATTTGCAAAGTATTACGGAACTGAGGTAACCGGTGTCTGCAGTTCCGAAAACAAAGACCTCGTTAATTCTCTCGGAGCCGATAAAGTAATCGATTATAGAAAAGAAGATTTTACGAAAAACAGTGAGACATATGATATTATTTTCGATACTGTTGGGAGGAGTTCCTTTACAAAATGTAAAAACTCTCTAAATGAGAACGGAATTTATCTGACCACTGTTGTGGGTCTGCCCATACTTTTCGGCATGCTGTTTACATCAAAATCAAAGAAAAAAGCAATTATTGCTTTTACAGGTTTAAGAAAAACAGAAGCGAAAGTGCAGGATCTGGGCTTCATTAAAGAACTACTCGAAAAGGGGAAATTAAAATCTATCATTGACAGAAAATATACCCTTGAGCAGATAGCAGAAGCTCATCGGTATGTAGATAGAGGTCATAAGAAAGGAAATGTGGTGATAATAACGGGGAATCCCGCATCGAATTAAAATAGCTTTTAATAGTTGAGTTAAACAGAGAAAAGAAATAACTTATACATCATATTAAATATTATCGGGGAAGTTATGAAACTGTCATTTTCTTTCTTCCAGCTGCTCCTTTTTTTTTCACTCTCTGTTTCAATTTATTCCCAGCAGGACACGCACAATAATCCTTCCTTCACTCAGGATAATACGTTATCAATCTGGGATATACAGCTTAACATAAATGTTACCGGCAGCAGTGCTGTTAAACACGGAACCTTCTTTTATGTTGCTGACCAGAGCTCTAACCTGATCAGGGGTTACGATATTAACGGTAACCTGATATATACTTTTGCTATTCCGGGAGTTACAGGTCTTAAGGATTTGGCGTTTGATGGAACGTTTGAATACGGCGGAACAGGAACAAATCTAATTTACCAGATGAACTTTCAGACACAGACACTGATCGGAACAATTAATGTCCCTATTGCGGTAAGAAATATTGCCTATGATTCCGACAATGATGCATTCTGGATTGGGAACTGGAATGATCCGATGATGCTGATCTCTCGTAACGGAACAGTATTGAATACTCTGGATATTCAAATCTCTCAGATTACAGGAAGCGCGTACGATGGACAATCTTCGGGAGGTCCGTATCTATGGGTGATTTCAGGAGGAACACCGGATTCTATATTTATTCGGCAGGTTCGTTTAACTGACGGAACAATTACCGGAGTCAAGCACGATGTTTTAAGTGATATCGGGATAGGGCAAACGAGTGCAGCACCAGGCGGTCTGTTTTATATGGGACAATTCATAACAAATACTTTCTCGCTTGGTGGTGTGTTAGTGGGAAGTCCTACTAAACTTTTCGTGTACGAAATATATAATAGTATCCCCGTCGAACTCATTTCATTTTCCGCGAAAGTGATCGACGGAGGGATTAAACTTTCCTGGTCGACTGCCACTGAAACGAATAATAAAGGATTTGAAATTGAGAAAACCGAATGCTCAGGACAGAAACCAGGTGAGATCAGCTGGGAAAGTGCCGGATTTATTCCGGGATCAGGTACTACCACGGAGCTCCAAAGTTATTCATGGTCAGATGATGATAGCAGGGCAGGAAAATTCAGTTATAGACTTAAACAGCTCGATTTTAACGGCAGCTTCCATTATTCAAATGAAATTGTAGTTGATGCAGCTGCACCATCTCAGTTTTATCTGAGTCAGAATTATCCGAATCCGTTTAATCCGGCCACAACTATTGAATACCGGATCCCCGAAAAATCCTTTATATCGTTAGTACTATTTGATGCTGCAGGGAAACAGTGCCGGATCCTTGAAAACGGAGTGAAGCCTCCCGGGAATTACCAAATTAGATTTAATGCCCATGATTTATCGAGTGGTGTTTACTTTTATAAACTATATGCGGAATCACAAGTTACCGGTAATAAATATATGAAAGCCGTGAAGATGGTTTTGCTGAAGTAAAGTCAGGATTCTGGTTGTCAAACCGGAATTAAATTCATATTTTAATTAAAATCATTCACACAACTACCAGATAAAATTAGACCTATATCAGGTCCTACCTCATTAGTAAAGTGAAAAAAAGGCGCTTCGCATTCTTACGGCAGCCAGCTAAAAACAATAATCTAAAAGGAGAAAGAAAATGCCTCAATTCATAATCACGTACATTGGAGGTAATAAACCGGCTACACCTGAAGAGGGTAAAAAACAAATGTCTGAATACAGGAACTGGTTAATTTCATTAGGAGATTCTGCAGTAAGTCCTGCAAATCCGTTTAAGGATACAAATACCGTAAAGTCTGATAGAACTGTTACTGCAGGGAGCGGGACATTAATGTCCGGATTTACTGTGATTGAAACCGATTCGATAGATACTGCGATATCGGCGGCAAAAAAATGTCCATTTCTTGACACCGGTGGAACTCTCGAAGTATCTGAATTAATGAAGATGCCGGAACAGCCTTAGCGGACAGAGAATCAGCATACCGTCACTCCGGATAATTATTGTTTTTCAGAAAATATCGATTCTGCAAGTATACTTTTCAAAGCGAATATTTCTTCAAAGTAGTTAATTCTCTCAATAATATGATCGACTCTTTTAGCTGGTTTTTTGGAGAGGGTGACAGCCATAGAGGATCTAATCTCTTTTACAGTCTTATCAATAAAAACTTTCTTTTCCTCAACGGATTTCAGGGACTTCAATTCGTTCAAAATGTTTTGATAATCGTACTTCATAATATTAAGACAAACGTGAATCTGCTGGGTAAATAATTTTTTATGCAATCTATATCCGCCTCATTTAAATAACAAGGCGGAAAATAATTTTAATACTGAAGAATACCTTTTTTAATAGAAATTCATAAAGTGAGTATCGATTTATATCACATACTTAATTTTATTTGAATTCAATAGAAAACTTAATGCTCAATATAGATAAATCAGCAGTTCCCCAATATTAATTAAATGTTAAGAATGGGATTCTTAAATAAATGGCTTATGTTTTTAACCACCAATTACTAATACGAAAATTCCGGTAAAAAATATGACTCAAGTTGATTGATATTTGTTTCAAAAGAATTAATTTTAACAGGGATATAATATGAAACTATATAGGCGTGATGCGAAACAACAAAAACCACTCACCTGAAGTAAACTTAAATTTAAACGTCCGCGGTATTCCTCAGTCAGCAACTCTGGCAATTAACGAAGAAAGCAACAACCTCAGGACCAGCGGCAGAAGGATATATAAATTAGGCCTCGGGCAATCGCCGTTCCCGGTTCCTCAGTCGGTTGTAGATGCGCTTAAAGCAAATGCCTTTCAGAAAGATTACCTGGCAGTGAAAGGTTTGTATCAGTTAAGAGAAGCGGTAGCTGAGTACTATTGCAGGAAGCAGAATATTTGCCATACTGCCGAAGATGTGCTTATAGGTCCGGGTTCTAAAGAACTCATGTTCCTGCTTCAGTTCGTATATTACGGTGATCTTGTAATACCTACACCAAGCTGGGTATCATACGCACCTCAGGCGCAGATAATCGGCAGGCATGTAAGGTGGATACCCACGAGCAGAGAGAACGGCTGGAAATTAATGCCGGAGGAATTGAACTCATTGTGCAAGGATGATCCGCTGCGTCCACGAATTGTTATACTTAATTATCCGTCAAACCCCAGCGGCGTTTCATACACAAGGGATGAGCTTAAAGAAATTGCTAAGGTTGCCGAAAAACATAAAATAATCTTATTGTCTGATGAGATATACGGAGAACTTCATTTTAAAGGAAAACATACTTCAATTGCCAAATATTATCCTGAAGGAACAATTATAAGCGGCGGACTAAGTAAATGGTGCGGAGCAGGGGGGTGGCGTTTAGGCACCTTTACTTTTCCTCCTTCCCTAAAATGGCTGCTTGATGCAATGGCTGCCGTTGCCAGCGAAACTTTCACAGCTACAAGCGCGCCTATTCAATATGCTGCTGTCAGAGCTTTCCAGGGAGGGCTGAAGATTGAACGATATCTCTGGAACAGCCGGTGGATACTTGAAAAACTCTGCACCCGGATAATTAAAAAGCTGCGTGATGCCGGGCTGCAAATTGCGGAACCTGATGGTGCTTTTTATTTGTTTCCAGACTTTTATGTATATAAAGAAAAACTAGCCACTGAGGGAATAAAAACAAGCAGGGAATTATGCGAGAAGATCCTGAAAGATACGGGTGTGGCTATGCTTCCTGGTTCTGCGTTTGGACGGCCTCCTGAAGAACTTACAGCAAGGATAGCTTATGTAGATTTCGATGGGACCAGCGCTCTGGCTGCTGTAGAACAGCTGAAATCAGGGAAGGATATTAATGGAGAAATTCTCGAAACTTACTGCGGGAGCACCCTGGAAGCAATCGATCTCATCTGCGAATGGCTGGGTACAAAAGTATGATAAATTACCTAATTGTTTCACTCGGTGCTGCTCTCGGAGGAGGGCTGCGTTACTGGGTCAGCAATGCAGCTTATAAATTTCTTCCATCAACGTTCCCTTATGGTACTCTTGCAGTTAATCTTATAGGAAGTTTTCTCCTGGGAATTATAATTTTCGTCTTTGATCAGAAGGAACTTATAACGCCGGGTATGAGATTATTTCTTACTATCGGCTTCTGCGGCGGGTTCACAACATTTTCCACCTTTTCGCTCGAAACAATTAACCTCCTTAAGGATTCCCAGTTCATTCCAGGGCTGCTTAATATTTTATTGAACCTTTTCCTATGTTTGGGCGGGGCGGCAGTGGCTTATTTCATTTCAAAAGTCTGGAGTTAGAAATGCATATAAACGGCGATGCTAAACTTCTCAGGATATTTGTGGGAGAGAGTGACAAATCAGGAAATCTACCTGTATATGAAAAGATAGTCCTTGAAGCAAGAAAAGCAGGTTTGGCCGGGGCTACAGTCTTTAAAGGCATAATGGGATTCGGCGGAACCAGCAGGATCCACACCACAAAAATCCTGCGTCTTTCAGAAGACCTTCCTCTTGTAATAGAAATCGTTGATGCAATCGATAAAATAGAAGAATTCCTGCCAAGTCTGGATAAGATTTTTGAAGAAGCAAACAGCGGTGGACTGATTACAATTGAAAAAGCCGAAATCATAAAATATGTTGCTAATAAAAAGTAACAGACCCATAAACTTCGGTTCATTTTCAGAATATTATTAACAATTTCTTAACCTCATCTTAAAGTTTTATTAACATTCCATAATTAAATTTTGAAAGTATAAATTATAATAATTCGGGATGGGATATGTACGAGGAAATTATGAGAAGAGGCGGACGTCCATTTTTTGCATTACTGAATGCTGTTTTCCCCGGAGACGGTATAATCGGAGATGGAGGGATTCCCGGACGCAGGAGCATATTAGACGATGAAAAGGAAAATGAATGGATGCAGGAATATTATATAATTTACAATTCCTACATTTTGGATAATAAAGAAGCTGAAGGTTTGAATGAATAATTACTCACCGGAAACATATTCGCAATCAGAAGGGACTTCCGGCCTCACAAGCAGAACCTCTTCTTTAAGGAGCGCAACTTTCCCCGGTTCCATTCCTTTTTTCTTGGTGACATACTTTTTGAATGTATATGAAACAGGGGCAAGTCCGCTGGTTTTTGCTTTACTGTGAAAGGCTGCAATAGACGCAGCACTTTTCAATATGTTTTTGGGTACAGGTTCTTTCGTATTTATAACCCTGAGTACTACGTGAGAACCGGGAACACTCCTTGCATGGAACCAGTAATCATTTTGTTTTGCAAATTTCATTGTGAGCAGATCATTATTTGTACTGTCCTTGCCTACGTATAGATCATACTTATTCGCTATAATATAATGCTTAAATCTTGATGCTATATCGTCCGGGGTATTTTTCTTCTCGTTCTGTTTAATATGAAGTTCCTTCATAAATTTATCCAATTCCTCAATTGTTTCAGATTTCTCAAATCTGCCTTTTAGCTGAAGCAGCCTGCTATAGTTTTCAGAAATCTCTTTAAACAAATCTTGCGATTTTTTATATGCTTTTCTTTCATTCCCCGCTTTTGTGAAATAGTACCCTGCATTTTTTTGAGGAGATAATTTAGGATCGAGCTTAATCTGAATCTTCGTGTTATTCTCATAAATATCTTCAAGCTCTACACTATTGCTTTGAGGAGTGATCCGGTTAAGATTTATGAGAAGCAGGTTGCCTGTTTTGTTATATTCTTCCTCACGGCTGCCTTTGTCAATTCTTCCTTTCAGATCATTTAATTTTGAAGAAAGTTTAGATAATTCTCTATCAATGTGTCTGGAGATAATTTTTCTTTTGACTGAATATGCATCCAGGTAGAACTTTTTCCCCATATAGAAATTGAGCGCCTCAACCATATTAGAGAATAATCTGACTTCATCTGACGCAAAAATGTGAAAGCTTTCAACCGCGAGGTTGATGTCGTTTGAGCTGTGGGATATAAATACTGCAGGAGTGCCATGGAGCAGTTCACCCGTAATCTCATGAAGATAATCCGCCCTGATTTTCCCGGCAGTTTCTTCCCATCGGTATTTCGCTTCAGCAGTTATTTCCTTCCCAATGAAAGGATATTCCTTCCGGTACTCATCGAATTCGAGACCGGTATTCTCAAATACCATTTCCTTTTCTCCGGAAATGAAATGATGCGACTTCAATTCACTGCTGAATTCATCCAGGTAGCCACTATCCTCATTTTTGAATGGAATTATTTTTCCTTGTGTATCTTCAAGGAAGATATTGGTATGCTTACCTCTTACAGCAAAATATATCTTCACTCTGTCACAGGTTATCCTGATAAGCCTGTCGTGATCCGAGATTCCGGATTCAATAATTGTAAGGGGAAGATATTCTCCGAAGAAGTCGATGCTGTTTTTCCTGGCACGATGGAAATCCTTCCGCAGGGTTATATGAGGTTCACCCGGGTTTACAGAAAGCTCCATATATCTTTCCATATCATTTTCACATTTCAGCACAAGAGTATCCTTCTCCTGCGAAAATATTTCCCTGATGACTGAGCCCTTAAGAGCAGCGTTCAATTCAATAATGATACGGTTTAATATGAAATAATTTTTATGCATATCTAAAAAAATAATCCCCCGGATTCAAAAAAGAAAACGGGGGATAATTAAATAACATATATTGTTCTATCAGGTTACGCCATGCATCATTTTCAGCAGAAGCTTATAAATCAGAAATAAGATAAGTGAAGCAGCAGCTGCCATGATAACGAATATCAAAAAGAAATCGGCCAGGTTGTGAATTGCGAAGCCGAACAAGTTTGTTGTTTGTCCTGCTTCAGGATACAAAGTACTCAGCTTACCTGCAAGAAGATTAGCAGCAGCATTTGCAAGAAACCAAACGCCCATAAGCAGGGATGAAAATTTGATCGGGGATAGTTTTGTTACCATCGACAACCCGATAGGGGAGAGGCTCAATTCCCCGAATGTATGCAGAGTATAAGCACCTACCAGCCAGAGAGGACTTACCTTTACTCCAGTATCAGCTATTCTTGCACCTATAACAAGGAGAACGAAACCAAGAGCAAGCAGCATCAAACCTATGGCCATTTTAAGAGGTGATGAAGGTTCTTTTCCTTTATCTCCCAGTTTAGTCCATATTCCGGCAAAAATTGGGGCGAAGATCATTATAGCAAGGGGATTAACCGATTGGAAGAAACTTGCAGGGATAACAAAGTCATTCAGCCAGGTGATCACCCTGTTTGTCTGTTCCTCTGCAAAGAATGTCAACGAAACACCCGCCTGTTCAAAAGCGGACCAGAAAAAAATAACAAAGAATGAAAGGATATAAATAACTGCGATTCTCTGCTTTTCCACTTTCGTTAAGGATTTGTCTATTATTATGAGAGTCGGTACGGCGATCATTGACGAAAAAATAAATGCACTAATTATGTCCGCATTGAACCCGAAAAGAATTATGAAGAATAGTGCAAGAAAAAGTCCGACGGCAAATATAAGCTGACCCCTGGTGAAATCAGGAGCTTGCGCCGCTTTCTCTTCTTTCGTTTTCTTTGCGGGAGGAAGCCCAATCTGTTCACCGTCAGGAGTTACAAGGAATTTGTTTTTTCCCCAGTAGAAAGTAACCAATCCTATAACCATCCCGACACCCGCAGATAAAAATCCCCACTTAAAATCGGCTGGATTCCCGGTATCTCCGAGCCCTCCGGCAACTAGGGGTGAAAACAACGCTCCAAGGTTGATACCCATATAAAAGATCGTAAATGCAGAATCTCTCATCCTGACAGAATCAGCAGGATAAAGCTGACCTACCATAGTTGAAATATTCGGCTTAAAGAAACCGTTTCCGATTATCAGAAGAGTTAAACCTAAAACAAATATGATCTGCTGGAGGTTAAATGTAAGAGCTGAATAAGTTATATTCGGATCGACGGGAGGATGATATAAGAATCCGCTGAATGAAAGTGCAAACTGACCAAGAGCCATTACTATTCCGCCCCAGATTATGGATCTTCTGTTTCCCCAATATTTGTCCGCAACATACCCGCCTAAAAGCGGAGTCAAATAAACAAGGCCTGTATAATAACCGTAGATTGAGGAAGTGAAAGCCTTATCGTACATCAGGGCATTAATCATATAAAGAGACAGAATAGCCCTCATACCGTAGTAGCTGAACCTCTCCCACATCTCGGTAAAGAAAAGTACGTACAAACCTTTGGGGTGCTGTTTAAACATTAGTACCTCATAAGTAAAATGAATAAAAAAAACAGAATAATCTTATTGGCAAGTTATTACCACATAAAAACAGAACTTTTCTGTTGATTCTTAATAACGGCCAAATATATGGTAAAATTATTTTTATTCATAGTTAAAAACCAGGTTTCATTATGAGTATTCCGATCCCGGTACAAGGATAAAACCGGATCACATTGAGTGTTTAATAATGAAGGATGCCAATTCCGCAACTGCTTTAGCGATTTACCTCTTACAATCCCGTAAAATTATATAGACAGGCAATATTTCGAACATGTTATTACCAGTGGCGATCTGTTTAATCTGTTCGGTCTGCGTTCCATTACATCACTAAATATAATTTGAGGCTCTACATATAGTTTGTTTAAAATATGCCCATTTAATATATTTGGCACGATGAAAAATTATCTCCGAAAACCCGTCGTAAAAAAAATACTGTGGATTCTGTTTGCTTTAGTTGCATTTATTTTGCTGCTCGATAATATTATTTTGCCCTGGTATGTAAGTTCGCCCATTGAAAAAGTACCCGATGTTGTAGGTAAGACTGAAATCGATGCTGTCAAACTCCTTGAATCACAGGATCTTGATCCCATTATAGGCGATACCACATTTGATGAGAAATTTCCTGAGGGTTCAATTATATTTCAGCGTCCAAGAGCCGGCGAAACCGTGAAAGAGGGAAGAAGGGTTTACCTATTTGTAAGCGGCGGGGAGCCTGTAGTGCATGTGCCGCCTTTAACAGGAAAGTCCGTGAGAGATGCTAAATTTTCGCTCGAACGACTCGGATTAAAACTTGGCGATGTTGACCAGGAACCATCAAGCTATCCTAAGGATATGATATACGACCAGCAGTATGCCGATGGTACCCCGGTTAAAAAAGGAGAAAGTGTAAACGTAACCGTGAGTCTGGGAAAGGTTCAGACCGGGAGTATCGAAGTGCCTGACCTGATTGGTAAATCCCTTACGGAAGCTGAAAAGGTTCTTGCAGATAGTTCTTTAAAAGTCGGGAAGATAAATTACCAGCCGTCATTTTCTCTGCTTCCAAATACTATTCTCGATCAGTATCCCAGTAAAGGCAATAAAGTTAATCCGGGCGATGCAGTTGATCTCTTTGTAACAAAGACGGCAAATGAAAACGAAGTAAAGGAAGAATAAATGGCTCTGATTGCTCCTTCTATATTGTCTGCGGATCTTTCGCGTCTTGAACAACAGATTCGGCTCGTCGAGATGGGAGGGGCCGACTGGATCCATTGCGATATAATGGACGGCCATTTTGTACCGAACATTACTTTCGGACCTGTAATGGTTAAAGCTGTCAGGAAAGTAACTAAACTGCCGGTGGATGTTCACCTCATGATTGAAGACCCCGATAAATATCTTGAAGATTTTAAAAATGCCGGTGCGGATCATCTCCTTGTTCATCAGGAGGAGGTAATACATCTTAACAGGACGATAAATAAAATAAAAGAACTGGGAATGAAGGCGGGTGTGGTGATAAATCCTGCGACTCCTGTTCATACTCTCAGGGATATTGCAGAATATATTGATATCCTGCTTATTATGTCGGTAAACCCCGGTTTCGGCGGTCAATCGTTCATTCCTAATTCAATCCGTAAGATAAAGGAAGCCGTGGAACTGCGGGAAAAGTTTAACGCTGACTTCAAAATTGAGATAGACGGAGGCATTGATAAAGACACAATCACCCCGGCTCTTAAAGCAGGCGTTGATGTTTTTGTATCCGGGTCGGCAATCTTTAAATCCGATAACATTACCGCTGCAGCAGCTGAACTGAAAAACCTGGTTAAATGATTATCTTCCGGCTAAAGTAACCACCCGTAACTTCAAGCATCGCCTTTTTTATTTTAAATACCCTCTGAACTTTGCAAAGACTGTAAAGAGAGATTATATTTAGTGATAATTTTCAGACAAATTCCTTATTAACTTTAACCGGAAAACGGATTCCTGATGCGAGCAGACAACCGTGAAGAACTGAAATCCCCTGGTAAACCTTCAATGAAGCACAAATCTTATACTATCGGCGGAAAAAATTTTCTTTTCAACCGTTCCTATGTGATGGGTATTCTTAACGTAACACCTGATTCCTTCTCCGACGGGGGTTTATATTTTAACAGAGAGGATGCAGTAAAATATGGAATCGAAATGCTTGATGCAGGAGCTGATATTGTTGACATAGGGGGAGAATCAACCCGGCCAGGTTCCGAATCCGTTTCCGCATTTGAAGAAATGAACAGGATTATACCCGTATTGGAAGGTATATTAAGTAAGAATCCCGGGGCCGTTATTTCGGTAGATACAACTAAAAGCAGGGTAGCAGCTGAAGCATTAAAGCGCGGAGCTTCTATAATAAATGATATCAGCGGGGGAACTTTTGATCCCGAAGTGATGGAGACGGTAAAGGGATATGATGCAGCTATAATAATAATGCATATAAAGGGTACTCCGAAAGATATGCAGTCAAAACCCGTCTATGAAAATTTAATAGAAGATATCCTGGAATTTCTTCGGAAACAGGCTGATAAGGCGGAAAGACAGGGAATTAGTAAAATAATTATTGATCCTGGAATCGGCTTTGGAAAAACGTTTGAACATAATTTAACAATCATCAGAGAATTAAGTAGATTTAAAGAAGCGGGATATCCTGTGATGATCGGAGTTTCAAGGAAATCATTTATTAAAAATATTATCGGGGATTTATCAGAGGACCGGGATATCGCTACAGCAGTGATTAACGCCCTGGCCGTTCAAAATGGTGCAACATTTCTGCGGACTCATAACGTACCTTATGGTCTGCAGGTGAGCAGAATTCTAAACAAGCTTTCGGAATAAATGTTCGAACTATTCAAAATAGGCTTCCTTACCGTATCGTTTGCAGATCTTATCGATATAGCGATAGTATCGTTCATAATTTATAAACTCTATACTCTGCTGAAGGGAACTATAGCGGCTCAGATCTTTATGGGATTAATGATTGTACTGCTCCTATCATTTGCTTCACAGGCAGCTAATTTCAGAGCCCTGAGCTGGCTGCTGAAATTAATTACTGATATCTGGGTTATTGCTTTTCTAATACTGTTTCAGCCTGAAATCAGACGGCTGCTCGTTATAGTTGCAAGGAATCCGTTCTTTAGAATGTTTGTAAAAGAGGAATCGCCCGAAGCAGCTGAAATAATTGCCGATGCTGCTTTTGAACTATCACAGCATCAGCATGGCGCTCTTATCGTGATTATTAAATCTACAGGAATAAGAGGTTACGCTGAGACCGGTGAACTTCTCAATGCAAAACTGAGCAGCTCGCTGCTCCGGTCAATATTTTTTCCGCGTTCTGCTCTGCATGACGGTGCGGTGATCATAAATAATAATGGGATTGAAGCTGCCAGGTGTACACTTCCGCTTTCTACAACTACCCAGGTTAATGGAGAATCACTGGGAATGAGACATAGGGCCGGACTTGGAATTACCGAACAGGCCGATGTATTAAGCGTAATAGTTTCCGAGGAAACCGGGGGAATTTCTTTAGCCGAGGATGGGCAAATGACGCGCGGATTGTCAAAAGATGCTTTAAGAAAACGTCTGGTAAAAGCATTTAAATCTCCCGCAACAAAAGGCTGGAGAGGAATTCTTGAACATTATGCAAAAAAAACTTAAAGTTGCTGCTGTTATCCCTTTCTTCAATGAGCAGGAAACTCTGCCCGGAGTAATTAAACAAACACTTCCTTTTGCAGATTTAATAATTGCTGTTAATGACGGTTCCACAGACGATTTTCTTAAGCATATAAGAATTAATGAAAGAATAGTTCTGATATCAAGCAAAAAAAATGAAGGTAAAGGATATTCATTAAACAGGGGAATGAAAAAAAGTATAGAATTAAATTCCGATGTTACTATTACCATTGATGCTGATCTGCAGCACCCCCCTGAGTATATACCGCTGTTGATAGAAACTCTCAAAGATTATGACATTGTAATCGGAAACAGACTCAGGAACTTTAAGGGAATGCCCTGGCCGCGGATCATCAGCAATAAACTATCTTCATTGCTCCTGAGTGTTAAATTAAAACAGGTTATTTCCGACAGTCAATGCGGTTTCAGGGCATACAAAACGGGCATACTGCACGATATATTACCTCTTTCTAAGGGCTATGAAGCTGAAACAGAAATCCTTATAAATGCTAAAAGAAAAAATTACAGGATCGGGTTTGCGGAAATTCCGACTATCTACACCGACAGGAAAAGCAGGATGAGATCTTTCAAAACAATCAAAGGATTTTTAAGAGTACTATTTACTTAAAACACTATGAATAAGAAAAAATGGCAGATAGACAATCTTGAGAATAGCCTCACTTACTGCAAAGCAGCCGATACCGTACTTAAAAACCGCCTGAACCAGGTGCTTGAAGATATTAATACCTACTTTGCTATTGAATCGGTTGAGGGTCTCCATAAAATCAGAATATCATTGAGAAGACTCAGGTATTCTATGGAGTTATTTATATCATGCTATGATAAGAAAAAATTTATGATATTGTATGGACGGGTTACTGAACTGCAGGATCTTTCCGGTCAGGTTCGCGATTTTGACGTTATGTCTGAGAATATGAATAACCTGCTTGAAAAAGAAAAAGTAAAAATAACTAAAAATGTTATTAACAAAGTGCATGATATCAGGAGTGAATTCCAGGTTAAACTAAAACTTGAGCTGATGAGGTTTATTCATAGCAAAGCAGTTAAAAACTTTGAGGGACTTCTCGACTGATTTTATTGAAAACATTAAAGGAGGAATATAATGAAGCTGAAATATTTTTCTCATTCAGCATTCCAGGTTACTACAGATAAAGGGACAAAAATTCTTCTGGATCCTTTCCTTGATGATAATCCAACTTCACCTGTGAAATCTGATAATGTTGATGCAGATTATATAATATTATCTCACGCACACAGCGACCATCTCGGTGATGCAATGAAGATTGCTAAACGAAAGAAATTGACTTTTATATGTGTAAATGAGCTTGGCAATTATCTGAAGTCTAAAGGATTTGAGACCCATAATATGCATATCGGCGGGGGTTATGATTTTGATTTCGGAAGAGTGAAGTTTACTATTGCACATCATGGTTCACAAACTCCGGATGGAAACTATGCCGGTGAACCCGCAGGGATAATTCTCCACATAGACGGGAAAACCGTTTATTATACCGGCGATACCGGTTTGTTCCTTGATATGAAACTGATCAGCGAAATGAATGGTCCTGTTGACTATATGCTGCTCCCCATCGGTGATAATTTTACAATGAATATAACGGATGCTGTAAGAGCAGCAGAATTGGTACAGCCGAAGACTGCAATTCCTATGCACTATAATACTTTCGATGTAATAAAGGCTGATCCGCAGGAATTCAAACAAAAAGTTGAGGCAGTGGGAATTAATTCCCGCGTGCTGGATTACGGCGAGGAAATTAAGCTGTAGCCGATTTGGAAAAAATACGATGTAAAGCTATTTTAGACGAAACTATTAATTAAATTACGCTTTATCGTATTGTATATATTGAATGGCAAAAGTAATAGCTATAGCTAACCAGAAGGGCGGAGTGGGTAAAACCACTACTGCAATAAATCTTTCCTCTCTTCTGGCAGCTGCAGAAAAACGTACGCTTCTTATAGATATTGATCCTCAGGCTAATTCCTCTTCCGGGTTAAGCGTTAATGATCATACACCTTCTGTGTACGAAGTACTGATTGGCACTAAACAGGTTGATGAAGTTGTTATAAATACTTACATGCCTTTCCTGGACCTTCTCCCTTCTAATATTAACCTGGTGGGTGCTGAGATCGAAATGGTTGATATGGAAGACAGGGAACAACTGCTCAGAGGAGCGCTGAGGAAAGTTTTGGATAGCTATGATTTTGTTCTTATTGATTGTCCGCCTTCGTTAGGACTGTTGACCTTAAATGCACTTACTTCATCGAACTCGGTTTTAATACCGGTACAGTGTGAATACTTTGCACTTGAAGGCCTGGGTCAATTGCTAAATACGATAAATATTGTAAAAAAACATTTCAATAAGGACTTGACTATTGAAGGCGTGTTGCTTACTATGTTCGACACGCGTTTGCGGTTATCTCACCAGGTGGCGGAAGAGGTGCGAAAGTATTTCGGCGATAAGGTTTTTGAAACTATTATTCACAGGAACGTGAGGATATCCGAAGCCCCGAGTTATGGTAAACCTGTTATCCTGTATGATGCCATTTCCTCGGGTGCTAAAAATTATATGGCGCTGGCAGCTGAGGTAATTAAAAGAAATTCAGGCGAAAATATTTCATTATAAATTATGACAAAGTTAAAACCAGGTTTAGGCAGAGGACTTGATGCTCTCATAAGACCACAGAGCCTTCCCTCAGGTAAAGAGGAAGCACCCGATTATACAGAGGTTAAAAAAGATGACGGAACAGAAAATGACATCCTTGCAAAAATTCCCATTCATGTTATAAGCTCGAATCCTTATCAGCCTCGTATGAATTTTGAGCCTGAGGCTCTTGATGAGTTAAAAAGGTCCATCTTATCAAACGGACTAATCCAGCCGATTACCGTCCGCCGTATGACCGGCGGAACATATCAGCTTATTTCCGGCGAACGAAGATTGAAAGCCTGCATAGATATAGGCTACAGGGAAATTCCTGCCTATATCATCCGTGTTGATAAAGAAGAAACTATGCTTGCTTTGGCGCTGATTGAGAATATCCAGCGCGAAAAACTTAATCCTATTGAGGTTGGGTTGGCCTATAAAAGGCTCATGGAAGAATGTGACCTGACACAGGAACAGATTGCAGACCAGGTTGGTAAGGACCGTTCAACAATAGCTAATTCGATACGGCTGCTTAAGCTTCCTGATGAGGTTAAAGAGGCTCTCGTTAAAGAGGATATTAGTTCAGGACACGCCAGGGCGCTGATAAATCTTCCTACAGAATCCCTTCAGCGTGAGATGCTTGCTAAAATAAAAGATGGAAATTTATCGGTCAGAAAGGTTGAACAGCTTGTTAAAAAATATCTGACCGGGACAGGAAGTACATCTAAATCAAGACAAACAACACATCCGGCACCTCGTTCCGCTAACCTTAATGATGTTGAAGACCGTTTAAGAAAACTTTTTGCTACTAAAGTTATCTGCAGGCAAAAACAGGATGGTTCAGGTGAAATTACAATTGAATTTTATTCTAACGATGAACTTGAAAGATTGTTTGAACTGTTTGATGCCATCGATAAGTCATACAGTTAAGATTTTTGCTTTTCTCGCGGTTCTCTCATTAAGCAGCAGCTATGCACAGCAGATTCCCGCATCTGATACTACAGCACAAAATAACGATTCCGTTTTTGTTATGACAAAATCACCATGGGGTGCTGTCCTCAGGAGTGCAATAATTCCCGGATGGGGTCAGTTTTATAATGAATCTTATCTTAAAATCCCTGTAATATGGGGCCTTGCAGTCTGGTTCGGATACGAATGGCAGCAAAATAATGATTTATATGTTTATTACAGGAACAGGTATGTAAATACAGGAAATAATCTGGATAAACTAAATCGCACATTTTACCGAGATCAGAGAGATCTGTTCACTATTTATATGGTAATAACTTATGTTGCTAATCTTATAGACGCTTATGTTGACGCCAACCTTTTTGACTTCGATGTTTCTGAAAATACTTACACAAAAACACCGATGTTGAACCTGAGGGTGAATTTTTAAATGAAAAACGTTGTCATTTGTCCCAACTGCGGTACCGAAAATCCTTTTTATAAATATACCTGCTCCGGCTGTAAGAGCTACCTGAGGGAGCGGATATTCAACCTGGATCTCTGGAATTTGATCGGGCTGCTGATTGAAAGTCCTGTAAAGGCCTTCAGCAGGATTATTCAATCCGAACATAAGAACTTCATCATCCTTATCGGTCTTCTGTTTACCGTAAAAGCATTTATCGATTCAAGGTTCATCTCGATTCTTTTATCGGGAGAAACTTCACTGAGAATCAGCCTTGCTACTGCAATACTGGTAAGTGCTGCCGCTGGTTTCCTGGCTATCTGGATCTTTACTTTTATATTATTTTTATCAAATAAATTTTCCGGACTTAAATCGCGTATCAGGGACAATAACGCCGTCCTGATTTATTCTCTGCTTCCTTATGCTTTCGCACTCCTAATTTTGTTCCCTATTGAACTGATCACTTTTGGTCAGTATCTTTTCTCTGATAATCCTTCACCTTTTATTTTAAAACCCGCAATTGCATACACACTTCTGGCATTTGAAGGACTGCTTCTTTTATGGGGAATATTTTTATCGGCGTCTGGTATTTTTGCTTTAACACGGAATATATTTTACGGGATTATTTCGGGAATAGTTTATAATTTCTTTTTGTTCGGTTTTATGTTTTTGCTCTCAATTATATTATTCATTTGAGTGAGAATTAAATGGCGGATTCGATTATAGATTCAGAGAAGAACCTTTTCCTTCACACTTACAACAGACTTCCTATAGAAATTTCACATGGAAGCGGTGTGCACCTTTTTGATACTGAAGGGAACAGGTACCTGGACTTCTTCTCGGGACTCGCAGTTAATGCCCTTGGTTATGCTCATCCCGGAATTGTGCAGGCCGTCTGTTCACAAATGCAGAAGTTTGCCCATCTTTCAAATAATTATATTACCGGCATTCAGATAGATTTTACCGCACTGCTTTTAAAGTATTCCGGTATGTCAAAAGCCTTTTTAACTAACAGCGGAACCGAGTCGGTTGAAGGAACAATAAAACTAATCAGGAAACACTACGGACCTGATAAAAAGATTTTTTCACTTACGGGTTCATTTCATGGAAGAACCTACGGGGCAGTTACTCTTACCGGTAAAGAAAAATATACTAAAGGTTTCGAGCCTTTGCTTCCGGGAATAGACCATATTATTTTTAATGATGACGAAGACCTTCAAAAGAAGGTCGGAAAAGATACGGCCGCAGTATTTATAGAATTTATTCAGGGTGAGGGAGGTATCAATGTCGTTTCAGAAGAATTTGCCCGGACACTTCTTAACCTTAGAAATGAATTTGGTTTTGCCATTGTCTCTGATGAGATTCAGACCGGAATTGGAAGAACAGGACGGCCGTTTGCCTGTAATTTATATGATATTGATCCCGATATAATTGTTGCTGCAAAAGCTATCGGCGGAGGACTGCCGCTGGGTGCAATACTTGTCTCTCAAAAGTTTGAGAATGTGTTTACACCCGGCATACATGGTACAACTTTCGGGGGCAGCCCTGTCTGCTGCGCTGCCGGCAAAGTAGTGCTCCAGGAAGTTTTTGAGAATGGTTTAATGGAGAAAGTAGATGAACTGGGAAATTATTTAACAGGGCAGCTTGAAGAATTAAAACTTATGTTTCCTGAAGACATAAAAGAAATACGGGGAAAAGGATTTATGCAGGGAATAGAAATGAATTATCCCTGCACTGAAATTGTCTCCTTGATGAGACAAAGGAAAGTTCTTACCAACTGCACCAATAATACTGTGCTCCGGCTTCTTCCTCCTCTTATTACAACTAAAAATGATATCGATTTTTTCCTTTATAATTTACACGAGGTTTTAAAAACAAAGTAATGCGGACAGATGTACTGATAATCGGAAGCGGTATTGCTGGACTATTTGCAGCATTGCAGATATCTGAATTTGCAGATGTTATAGTCGCTACCAAGAAGAATAAATCCGAATCGAATACGAATTACGCCCAGGGCGGTATTGCAAGTGTGATGGATACCCATGATACTTTCGAAAAACATATAGAGGATACTCTCATTGCAGGCGCCGGTTTATGCAATATAAAAACAGTCGAAATAACGGTGACTGAAGGACCTGACAGGATATACGATCTGGTGGATATTGGTACCAGATTTACAAAAAAACACGGTAAGTTTGATCTTGCTAAAGAAGGCGGTCATTCAATGGCAAGGATACTCCATGCCAAGGATCTTACAGGCCAGGAAATTGAGCGTGCTCTGATCGATGCGGTGAATGAAAAAAGCAATATCAGGGTGCTGGAAAATGCCGTGGCTATAGATCTAATAACCGAGCATAATGTTCTTCAGCTTAAAAATAAAACCCTCTCAAACCGAAACTGCTGGGGGGCTTACATCCTCGATTGTGAGACTAACGAGGTTTTCAGGGTTGCCTCAAAAGCAACTATTATTGCTACGGGCGGACTCGGACAGGTTTATCTTCATACTACGAACCCTTTGATCGCCACGGGAGATGGATTTGCAATGGCCTATAGAGCAGGGGCGAAAATGGGAAATATGGAATTTGTTCAGTTCCATCCGACTTCTTTGTATAGAGAAGAATTATCCACTGAAAAAAATCAGCCTTCATTTTTGATTTCTGAAGCGGTTAGAGGTTTTGGAGCTAAACTCCGGCTAAAGTCAGGAGAGACTTTTATGGAGAATTATGATTCCCGTAAAGAACTTGCCCCAAGAGATATTGTGGCAAGAGCTATCGATAATGAACTTAAAAAGAGCGGTGACGATTTTGTTTTCCTCGATATAACTCACAAGAAGGGGAGCGAAGTAATTGATCATTTTCCCCATATTTATAAAACCTGTCTTAATTACGGGATTGATATTACAAAGGATTTTATTCCTGTTGTTCCCGCTGCACATTATGCCTGCGGAGGTATAGTGGTTGATGAATTTTCCAGGACTTCATTGAATGGTCTGTATGCCTGCGGGGAAGTTTCAATGACAGGTCTTCATGGTGCAAACAGACTTGCAAGTAATTCGCTTCTTGAAGCAGTTGTGTTTGCATACCGCGCAGCAAATGATCTGAAAGGGTTTATTAAGAATTATGATATTTTAATTCCTGATATACCTGGCTGGGATGATTCCGGAACATTATCTGCAGATGAGCAGATACTTATAACTCATTCAATGAAAGAAGTTAAAGAAATAATGTGGAATTATGTCGGAATCGTCCGGTCGGACCTTCGTCTTGAAAGAGCAAGAAAAAGAATCCATACATTGTTTGAGGAAACTGAATCTTTCTATAAGAAAACAAAAGTATTCGAGGAAATTCTTGAATTAAGAAATGTTATAACGTGCTCCCATATAATTATTAAATCTGCCGGCATGAGGAAAGAGAGCAGGGGACTGCACTATACACTCAATTTCCCTGAACCTGATGAATCAAAGAAACCGGCTAATACTTATATCCAGAATAAGAATATCTGAACTATTTCAATATCGTTCAATATGGCGCCATATCTGATTCCCTGAGTGCTAACTATAACTTCCGTTATATTTAACAACTCCATAATAAACAACAATATAGTCGTACCACTTAATATCAAATCTTCTCTGCTTCTAACGATCTCAGGAAATTTATTGAGAAGTTCTGAAGGCGTAAACCCCGAAAGAAATTTCTGCAAGTAAGCTATCTTTTCTCTCGTAAGTTTTAACCCTTCAACTTTACTTTCCTGGTATCTGGTCAATCCTTTATCTATACATGCAAGTGTAACCGGTGTTCCTGCCAATGCTATAGTCATCGTTGGAGCTTTTACGAATTCCGGGAGCACACCGACCCTTTCTTTAATTTCCCTCTTCATTAAATCAATCTTATATTTTAAAGGTTTATCATAAGCCAAATATTTTTCAGAAAGAGCGACAACTCCCGTATCGATGCTTTTTTTGAACCGGATATCATTTCCTTCACCGAATATAATTTCGGTGCTGCCTCCGCCGATATCTATCACCAGCCGGTTACTCCCTTGCTCACCGTAACCTGTTGTCCCCGCAAAGGCAAGTTCCGCCTCCTCCTCACCTGAAAGGATTTTAACATCTGTATGGAATTCATTTTCTATTTTCTGCCTGATGCTGATACTGTTTCCTGCTTTTCTGAATGCACTCGTTGCTGAGATTATTATTTTCTCACATCTATATGCTTTAATCATATTAAAATATTCGGTGAGCACAGACATCAACCTGTCCTCAGCTTTTTCATTTATAATTCCGCTCGGAATTAAACCTTCTGAAATCCTGGGAATCCTTTGCTCATCCCGCAATGGAATGATTGTCCCTGTTGTCCCGTCCGTCTTAGCGATAAGCAGCAGAACCGTATTTGAGCCTATATCGATTGATGCGGTAATCATAATTCAAATAATTTTAGTATTTTTATTCCTTATAATTTCAGATTTTGATGAAAAAGATAAGCAAAATTTCAGCATCTTTTCTTACCGTTGCCTCCATTGCGTGTATATTCTGGATGGGAAGCTATTTCCTTAGGATGACTTTGACTTATCAGTTATTTGATGAAACCATTACTTCATATAAAGCATACATCAACGAGCAGAACATAAACAGTATATTAATAACTCTTAACCCGGCTGTCATTTTAACCTTTGTGCTGTTCATAGTCTTTTTTGTTTTTTATTTCCTTTTTCTTTTCTCTTCCGGACTTAATTTAAGAAAGAATGGCTGGCTGTTTATAATTACTATACTTATACTGGTGACAGCTCCTTTTGAAATTTATCTCATGACAATTGACTACCGGATTTTTTCAAAAGTTAATGAAGCAGCATTTAAGTCAGCTGATGTAATTCCGCTAGTTATACGGAGATTAAAAGAAATCAGCAGCTTTCCATTAATCGAATTGCTAAGTTATTGTGCGGTTATTTTTCTTGCATTATTTAAACCCCTGACACGGGAAGATTCATAAATGAAAATCAAAGAAAAAGAATTTGAAGATATAATACAGGACCTTAAAGCACTTGCTCTGCAGCTTGGGGCAGAAGTCAGGTTTGAAAAGGGAGATTTCAAAGGCGGGTATTGTCTGCTTAAGGAAAACAAGGTGATCGTTATAAATAAAATGATGAACCTCCAGAGAAAGGTGATGATTCTTTCTGCCGCTCTTAAGGAACTCGGCATCGACCAGATATACCTTAATCCAAGGATGCGTGAGATCATTGACGAAATGGCTGAGATGAAATGAAGATCTCAGTTATTAATGGTCCTAACCTAAATCTCCTCGGAAAACGGGATAAAAACGTTTACGGATCTTTGTCCCTTGCGGAAATTGAGACTGCTATTAAACAACGATTCCCTGAAATCGAATTCGATTTCTTCCAGAGCAGCCTGGAAGGAGAACTAATTGACAAAGTCCAGGAGGCTTCCGGAATATCGGATGCTGTAATCATCAATCCCGGCGGTTATGCCCATACTTCCGTTGCTCTGAAAGACGCTCTGTCTGAATTGAAAATACCAATTGTAGAAGTTCATCTCTCTAATTTAGCTGCCCGGGAGGACTATAGACAGGTTCTCTTAACTGCTTCTGTATGCAATGGTTACATAAGCGGTTTTAAAGAAAATGGTTACTATGCGGCCGTGGAATTGCTGAAAGAAATTGTTGAAAAAAAAGGAGGCGAAATTTGATTCGTGCTGTAATTTTCGATCTTGATAATACTCTTGTAGATTTTATGAAAATGAAAAGAAGGGCAATTGAAGAAGCTGTACCTGCAATGATCGATGCAGGACTTGAACTGTCTGTAGCAGACTCTAACAAAGTTATTGATGAAATATATAAAGAACAGGGAATAGAATACCAGCAGGTATTCGATGCATTTCTTCAGAGAGTGCTGAAAAAGGTTGATTACAAGATACTTTCGGCAGGAATCGTTGCTTACAGAAGAGCCAGGGAAGCTGCCCTGATACCATATCCCCACGTCTATTCCACCTTAAATAAGCTTCTCAAATACGGCATTAAAATGGGAATCGTTTCGGATGCTCCTGTTAAAGAAGCATGGCTCAGGCTTGCCTACCTCAATTTTCACCATATAGTAGATGCCGTGGTTACTTTTGAGGATACCGGGCAGCGGAAACCTCATTCGGCACCCTTTTTAAGCATTCTGGAAAAGCTTGAAGTTAAACCGGAAGAAGCATTAATGGTTGGCGATTGGGTGGAACGGGATATTATAGGTGCCGCAAATGTAGGAATGAAAACGGCTTTTGCAAAGTACGGAGATACATTCGACACAAAATCACATGATGCCGATTATGAGTTGAATGATATAAATGAATTAATAGATATCGTCATAAAAGAGAATGGATTATAGATTTTGCCTAAAGTTAATAATTATTTAATCACTCTGATCTTGCTAATATCTACAGGATTATTTATTTTTCTTTAAACTGAGGAAGTAAATAATATGAAAAACCTTGCTATAAAAAAATTATATTACTCAATCAGCGAAGTAAGTAAAATAACCGAAATAGAGCAGTATGTTCTGAGGTATTGGGAAACTGAGTTTGATCAGCTAAAGCCGCAAAAAAACCGCGCCGGGAACAGGATATACACAAATAAAGATATTCAGCTTATTCTGCACATTAAAACACTTTTAAGAGAAAAGAAGTATACTATTGAAGGCGCAAAGAAAATACTTGAAGATTATTCGCCTGATCAGGGAGTACTGATTACTGAACAGGAAACTTCCGCTAAAGAGGAAAATTTCCCGGAAACAAAAAAAGAAAAGCCGTCTTTGAAAAAAGACCTTGAAGAAATCAAAAGTATTTTAGAATTTGTATTACAGAAATTATAAATTATTTAGAATATCGGAACGTGGCGCAGCCCGGTAGCGTACCTGAATGGGGTTCAGGTGGTCGTGGGTTCAAATCCCACCGTTCCGACTAATAATGAACTTTAACCTGTCTGCACTTAGACAGGCTTAATCTTGAACCATCCATAATTCCTATTTTGTATTCGGCCATCTCTCGGCCTTCATTCGGCCTTTAAAAGGCCTCCAACTACGCTCCAAAACCGATGTACCAGGATACTTATGCCATCTAAAAGTGTAAATATTTACAGGTACTTCAAATAGTACCTTTTTTATTTTTCAATATCCATCTATTTTTCTTATAAAAGTTTGAATAATTGCTTAAATTTGCACTTCCCTTTAATAAATAGGTCAAGAAACTAATGAAAATTCAATCGGAAAAACCGAAGTGTTTTTGCGGTGTTGTTGGCATCTATGGAACTGAAAATGCTTCGCTTAATACTTATTACGGTCTTCACGCCCTGCAGCATAGGGGACAGGAAGCCTGCGGGATAGTAACTCAATCGATAAATGATAAAGGCCATTCGATATTCAATACTCATAAAGGCGAGGGACTTGTTTCTGAAGTATTCGCCGACTCAACGATTTTTAAAAATGTTCTTCCCGGCAATAAAGCTATCGGACATAATCGTTATTCAACTACCGGATCATCCAAATCATTAAAAAACATCCAGCCTTTCGTGGTCAATTACCGTCTGGGAAACCTGGCCGTTGCACATAATGGAAATCTTACTAATGCAAAGGAGCTAAGGGAGGAACTTGTTAATGAGGGAGCCATATTCCAGACAACGAGCGACACCGAAGTTATACTCCATCTTATTGCAAGAAGTAAATTAAATGACCAGGTAGAACAGATAAGGGAAGCACTTCAGCGGCTTGAAGGCGCTTATTGTCTTACCATATTAACAGACGATAAAGTAATAGCAGCAAGAGATCCTTATGGATTCCGGCCGCTGGCTATAGCTAAATTGAATAATGCATTTGTGGTAGCATCTGAAACCTGCGCCTTTGACCTGCTCACTGCAGAATTCCGGCGTGAGGTTGAACCTGGCGAACTTATTGTAATTGATGAGGAAGTATACCAGAATAATAAAATTAAATCATATAGGATCAAACAAGAGCATTATCCAAAAAAACATTGCATTTTTGAATACATATATTTTTCACGTCCCGATAGTTTTATATTCGGACATAATGTAGATAAGATGAGAAGAAGACTCGGTAAGATCCTTGCCAAAAAATATCCCGTAGTAGATAAGGACGGAGATAAGGTAATCGTAATCAGCGTTCCTGATTCCTCGAACACTACAGCTCTCGGTTACCAGAGTCAGCTTGAGAAACAGGGAATAAATTCGAAACTCGAGATCGGACTAATAAGAAGTCATTATATCGGCAGAACATTTATTCAGCCGGGACAGGAAAAGCGTGAGCTGGGCGTAAGATTTAAATTCAATACGGTAAAAGGAGTCCTTGAGGGCCGTACAGTAGTGATGGTCGACGATTCCATCGTCAGGGGAACAACTTCAAAGCAGCTTGTAAACCTGATCAAAGAAGCGAATCCAAAGGAGATACATATAAGAATTTCTTCATCTCCGATAAAACATCCCTGCTTTTATGGAATGGATTTCCCCAGCAGGGAGGAGCTCATAGCAAACCAGATGCATGGCAATATAAAAGAGATCGAAAAATATTTAGATGTCGATAGTCTTGAGTATATGACAATTGATGAAATGCTCGAAGCAGTATCAGAAGCAGATTCAGATAACTTTTGTACCGCCTGTTTCTCAGGCGAATATCCAACTCATGTTGACACAAACTTTAAAAAGGAGATATATGAATTATAAAACGGGGCTGATATTTATCCTTTCTCTTATGTTCAGTTCTCTTCTGTTTCCTCAATCGACCTATTTTATAAAATACAAAGACTACGTTTCCAAACAGGAAATAGAAAGCAAAGTTCAATCACAGCAATTTCTTCCTGCAGGCAGAACTTTCAGTTTCTCAAACCTTCCATCTAAAGTTAATTATCTTGCTAAGGGAATTGCAAAGCAGGATGAAGTACTTGGAAGAATCATAAAAGTTACTTTTAATAAAACTGTTGATGAATCTTCATTCCTTTCTCTTCAGAATGAAGATCCATCAATAGAATATATTCAGCCGGCGAATAGTTATCAGTCTGAGTATGTGCCGAATGATAGCCTGGTATCTAACCAATGGGGACTATCAAAAATACAGGCATTCAGCGCCTGGAATATTACACAAGGTTCTGATTCAGTTTTGCTTGCCATAATCGATACCGGAATTGACTATCTTCATCCTGATTTGAAGAATAAAATAAAACTTAATCCGGGTGAAATTGGTACTGATGTAAATGGCCACGATAAAAAATCCAACGGCATCGATGATGACAATAACGGCTTCATTGATGATTACCAGGGATGGGATTTTACCGACCGTGTTGGTTTTCCGTTTGATTCTACCGGCGGGGACTACCTTACGTGGGATAATAATCCCATGGATGAATATGGGCATGGCACTTATATTGCAGGCATTGCGGCAGCCGAGACTAACAACCTGACCGGTATTGCCGGCACCGCTCCAAACATTAAAATATTGAACTGCCGCGCATTTGATCCGGGAGGATACGGTGAAGAGGATGATGTTGCTGCCGCTATACTTTATGCCGTGCAAATGGGAGCTAAGGTTATCAATATGAGTTTCGGTGACAATTCATTTTCATTTGTCCTTAGAGATGTAATAAGGTATGCATATTCAAAGAACGTTGTACTTGTTGGCTCAGCCGGGAATTCAGGCTCCGATGAACCGCACTATCCTTCTGGTTATTCTGAAGTGCTTTGTGTAGGTAATTCCACACAGGACGATTACCGTTCATCTAATTCCAACTACGGTTCCACACTTGATTTGATGGCTCCCGGAACGCAGATCTTTACAACTGCAATGAATAACGGTTATGCATATGTATCGGGAACATCCGCTTCATCTCCGTTCGTTTCGGGGGCAGCTGCACTTATTCTTTCGCAGAATTCTTTCACTAATGAAGAAGTTAAACAAATTCTGAAAAGTACATCGGATGATATTGGTACTCCCGGCTGGGATATATATACCGGGGCGGGGAGGCTCAATTTGTATAACGCCCTCAATGTCGGAGCTCCTTCTATAATAAAATTTGAACATCCGACCCAGGATTTCTCAACTTTCTCAGATTCCATTCAGATTACAGCAACGGTTCTATCACCTTACTTCGTTAACTATCAGCTCGATTATGGCTTTGGCTTAAATCCGGATTCATGGCATCCTCTGATTTCGGATGGGCAGAACCAGTTCGCAAATAAACTCATCTACACTCTTGATATTTCACAGCTTCCAGATTCTGTTTATGGCTTACGTATTCTCGTAAATCTTAATAATGGAAGGACGCTTGAGGAGAGGGTCAACTTCAATATAATAAGGACTTCACCTGAAGCAACGTTAGTGACCTTAGGTCCCGCATTCTATGGAGAAAAAACAACCATCCTTGCTTCTGTTTATACCAATCAGCCTTGTGTTACAAAAATGTATTACAGGAAACAGGGCACTGGCGGGAATTTTAACTTTATAACACTTGATGGATTTAATACAAATAATCAGTTCGTTAAGAATGTTCATTACGGCTTCATACCAAAACAGCTTGTTGATCAGAACTCAGTCTATGAAGTCTACCTTCAGGCAGAAAACCTTGTCGGCAAAACCGCAACTATTATAAATCCTTCTGCACAGGATTCTTTTTTCACCATACCCACAGAATACAATGCAGATATAGCTGCTGAATACGTACAGCCATTCAGCCTGCCCCAGGGCAGCATCTTTGAGAAGCCGACAAATTTTTTATCTGATGATTCTAACGAAGTACTGGCAAGCCAGTTTTATAATTCCGAGGACGTTTATTATACATTGTATAAGTTAAATAATAATACGCTTGTTCCCGTTGATTCGGTTAAAAACAAACTGCCCAGAGATGCGGGTGACTTCAATAATAACGGAAAATATGATTTGTTAAGCTCAAACGTCGGTACCGGCTATATAGATGAACAGGTAAATAATTCCTCTTTCACTCTGCAGAATAAATTCACGGATTCCTCCAATACATTCTGGCCTGCGTTAGCAAGTGATATTGATGGCGATGGCAAAACAGAGGTAATCGCATTCAATCAGAATACTGATACTTCACTTTCAGTCTGGAAATTTGATAATAATTTTTCTCCTGCCGGTACTAAGAAACTAAGCAATTTTACTCCGAACAGGTTTAATGAAAATCTTCTCGGGGTGCCGCACTCCGTTATTACCGATCTCGACAATGACGGTCATAAGGAATTCTGGCTGATTGATGAAGATGGCGATATTTTTAGTTATGAAGCAAATGGCAGCGGGGGATATACGCCTTTTCTCCAGGATTCAACCTTCTTTATGTCCTCTGCTGAATATATAACCGCAGGAGATTTTGATGGAGACGGACAGGATGAAATAGCCGTATTGCTCCATTCACTTGAATCATATGATATTGCACCTTTTTATATTTTGAATGTATATAAATATTCCGCCGGCTCATTGAATGTTATATACCAGGAAGGTTTTGTCGATGCCTCAACTGAATTCAGCGGGGGAGGCACATTCAGAACTATCGACAACAGTATTCGTTTTGCGGATATTGATAATGACAATAAAGATGAGCTTATCCTTTTCGTATTCCCTTATTCATATATCTTCAAGGATGAAGGAGGCGATGTAAAAATTATCTCCTATAAAGAAAACATTAATTCTAATTCAATCTTTGTTGGTGATCTTAATAAAAACAATGTACCGGAAGTAGCTTTTCCAACCGGCAATGGGATTAAATTCATTGAATTTGCCGTTTCAAACAAGGCGAGCACTCCATACAATGTAACCGGTTACAGTCTTGATTCATCAACAATTGCCTTATCCTGGAGCGGTACCGGACAGTTTTACTATTTATACCGCGGCTTATCACCCGACTCACTGACTCTGGTTGATTCTTCCGCGACAACTGATTATACCGATTCTCCAGTCATTACTACTACAAATTACTATTATGCTATCCAGGGATATGATATAAACAAAGAGGATCATTTTTCTAATCTGAGCCCGGTAACTAAAGTTTATTCCCATACCCCGGGGAAAGTGGATACGGTGATAAGTAAAACACGTAATAACATCCAGGTAACTTTCTCTGAAAGAGTTAACAATACCATAGAGAATCTTCAATCATTTCAGGTTGTCGGTGTCGGTACCCCAAATTCCGTTTCGCCGGCTAACCAGTATTCCTATGTCCTTTCTTATACTGCTAATCTGCCTGTCGGGACAAATACGCTCATTACCAGTCAGCTTAAAGATTATTACGGGTCACCTATAGTTATTGATACTATGTCCTTTATAGTTGATTCAGTTAATTCCGTCGAAGAATTCTTTATCAGCTCATTCGAGATCATTGACCCTTACAGAGTTAAAATTGTATTCAACAAAAATGTAAATGAGACACAGGCTGGTAATCCTGCTAATTACAGCTTTGAACCTGCAAATAAAGTAACTTCTGTGGATGTGGATGCAGCCGATAAAAAAGTTATTTATCTCAACCTTAAAGGTAATAAACCGGTTGGTTCGATAGGGAAGGAGTACAAGCTCAGGATTCTTAACCTTACCTCTTCAGATGGAATAACTATTAACTCAGGGGCAGGGAGTTATATTGTCCTTACCGGTTTTGCTAAAGACCTATCCGATGTCTATGTGTATCCCAACCCTGCCAGAGTTGTTCTGGGTAAAATGACTTTTGCTAATCTACCCAAAAGAGCTAAAATCATTATCTGGAAACTGGACGGCACACGAATCAATGAATTGGAAGAAACAGACGGCAATGGCGGAGTGGATTACAATATGAAAGATGATTCAGGTAAAGAACTTGGCAGCGGAATATATATATTCCGTGTAGTCCGCCTGGATGATTCAAATAATGAAGTTGAAGAAAAGATTGGTAAATTTGCTGTCATAAGATGAGATATAGCATAGAAGAAATATCAACACCTTCAAACTTACTGTCAATGTTCCGGTTAGTGATGGCGGTTCCTCTCTGGTATTTATTTGATTACCTGGGAGATCCGGGGATGAGGGTAATCATTTTTTCTGTCGTCGTAATTGCGGCTCTTACCGATATTCTTGACGGGTATCTTGCAAGAAAATTTGACCAGGTCACAGAATTCGGTAAGATAATCGATCCTCTGGCTGATAAAGTGGCAATGAGCGCTATAATTATAAAATTATTTGTTATAGGCGTAATTCCGCCTTATTATTTTGTCATGATTATAGCCCGGGATATTCTCATATTCCTGGGAGGAATATTCGTCGCACAGAAAATTGGAAAAGTTCTGCCTTCAAATGTACTAGGAAAGTTGACCGTAATCGTAATAGGACTCGTAATCCTCCTTATAGTGCTTGGTATCTCAAAAGATTCGTTGATATATTTATCCCTGTACGGTTTGAGCATAATCTTAATCTTCGTATCCTTCATCGGCTATATTATACGTGCAATGGAATTCTTAAAGCGAAAGAAATATGAATCTGTTTGAAAATATAAATTTTTCGAAACTCAAAGAAGGGCTTTTCAAAACCCGGACTAAAATTGTAAATACGATCAATGAAACAATAACCCGGAAAGCTGTACTGGATGATAAAACTCTCGATGAGATTGAAGAGATTCTGATAACTTCAGATATCGGTTTTGAAACTTCCGGAAAAATAATTGAAAGTGCACGCGAGAGACTTCACAGGGAAAAGGACAGAACAAAAATAAATATCCTCGAAACGGTGAAGAAAGGAACTTGTTGAAGTATTGAAAGGCTGAGAATAATAATGGCGACATGGGCAGTGAAGATTCAAAAGTATAAGCCTTATGTCATCCTGATTGTTGGCGTAAACGGAGCAGGGAAGACAACCACAATCGGAAAACTCGCCCATAACTTTAAACGGGCCGGATTACGGGTGATAGTCGGAGCTGCCGACACATTCAGAGCCGCTGCCAATGAACAGCTTGATATCTGGGCCGACAGAGCGGGCGTAGAAATCGTTCAAAAAGGCAAAGGCGCTGATCCTTCCTCTGTGGTATTTGAGACCATCCAGAGGGCTGTAAGAGAGAAATATGACATAGTTCTCATTGATACGGCAGGCCGTTTACATAATAAAGCCCACCTAATGGAAGAATTGAATAAAATCAAGAGGGTTTCCGGCAAAGTTGTTGAATATGCTCCCAATGAAACTCTTCTCGTTCTGGATGGTACAACAGGACAGAATGCAGTGATACAGGCTGAAGAATTTGCAAAAGTCACTAATATTTCAGGTCTTATTATTACGAAGCTTGATGGAACAGCCAAAGGCGGAGTCGTATTCCAGATATGTTCCCGGCAGAAAATTCCCGTAAAATATATAGGCATCGGAGAAGCTATAGATGATCTCCAAACCTTTGATCCCGATCTGTTTGTATCTGCTATATTTGAGAATTAACTACCAGGTTTAAGCACAATGTTTATGAAAAGCCCCCGACATAGAATCTTTGATTATACTCCCAGGTTTTATGACCCTGATATTGATCCTGTGGAAAGGAAAAAACGTCAGCTCGGATTCAGAACGCAGAGAAAACATATCTCAAGAAGAAAAAGTCCCGTACTCTGGATATTACTTATAATGATAATAATTTTCATCCTCATAAAACTTCAGAAATTCTTCTGATATTATATTTCATTCGATAGGGAATAAAAGATTAAGATAACACGATAGGAGCTGCTTTTAAGGGATATATAAGTTTACATAATATATATTATCGGTGTATAACTTGTGTATAACTACAGTGATAATTCATTCTGATTCTGCATCAGAAACAATTCATTTTGATATTTCTTTAATATATTCTCTTTCGTAACAATCCCGATATATTTTTTTGTTTCCTGATCAAGAACAGGCAAAAAATCCAGATCTTCTTTTTCCATCAGCATCAGAGCATCTTCACTATTTTTATTGGCACTTATGGTCGGTATTGTCCTCGTCATTAAATCACCGGCTACAAGAAAATTCAGAATGTGCCTTGTTTCCTCATCCAATACAGCGTTACGGATATCCTGGAATTCAATCTGACCTACAATCCTGTCGCTGTTGTTCCTCACCATAATATTAGTAAATCGTGAGTCTTTGATAATATTCAGGAGTTCTTTGAACGTAAAGTCCTCACCCACAATATCCGCATTATGTTCAATCATATTGAAAACCGGTAAGTTCTTTAATATTGATACCTTACGTCCGTATATATCAATTCCTTTACCTTCACGGTCAAATTTGATTGTGTATAAAGATCCTTTAAGGAATAACTTCGAGAGTGTGGTCGAAATGATGATAGCTAACATCAGCGGAAGTATAATCTGATAATTCCCGGTCATCTCAAATACCATGATTAAAGCGGTTAATGATGCATGTGTTGTTCCGGCTACTACAGCACCCATACCTACAAGTGCATATGCTCCGGGAGGAGCACTTATAGCGGGGAAGAAATAATTAACTATTTGTCCGAAGCATCCGCCGAGCATTGCTCCCGTAAATAAGCTGGGAGCAAAGGTTCCGCCGTTTCCGCCTGAGCCGATTGTAAGTCCTGTTGCTATTGGTTTGAAAAATACCAGCGCCAGCAGTATCCAGAATGCTGTGGGATGCTGAAGTGAATTTGCTATGGCATCATAGCTGAATCCGTAGACTCCCGGTAAGTATAACCCAATGATCCCAACGCCAAGTCCGCCTACCGCAGGCTTTAAGATCCGTGGTATCTTTTTTATCTTGTCAAAGTATGAATCTATTCTTAAGAATATCTTTACAAAATAAACAGCAGTTAATGCGGCAAGTATCCCGAGTACAATGTAAAAAACAAATTCCGTATTGGTTACCAGTTCATAACTCGGTATCTGAAATGCAGGCTGATTGCCAAGGTAGCCGCGTGAAATCACAGTCCCGAAAACAGAAGCTATAATTATAGGACTAAAGGACTTCGCATTAAATGTATGCAGAATAATCTCCATAGCAAATAAAGCTCCGCCTATCGGCGCATTAAATGCAGCAGAAAGTCCTGCGGCAGCTCCGCAGCCTACCAGAATTTTAAGTCTGTCGGATGACATAGAGAGATATTGACCAAATACAGAACCAAGCGCGGCACCAATCTGCACAATCGGCCCTTCCTTACCTCCTGCTCCTCCCGTTCCGATGCTTAATGCTGAACCGACGGTTTTAATAACAGCAACACTCCCTTTTATAATTCCGCCCCGCGAGGCAATAGCATCAATTACATTAGGGATCCCTTCCCCTTTTTTGCCTCCTTCGAAGTAATGCGCTAAGATACCTACCAGCAGGCCTCCTGCAGCGGGGACAAGAATGATCAGACCTTTTATATACCATTCACCGGAATTCAGTAAGGAAGGAAGCCCGAAAAATTTTCCGGGCTCATCAAAAGAAATATCTTTTATTAACTTTATCGCTTCATGAAAAATAACTGCGCCATATCCGCATAGAACACCTATTATTCCGCCCAGGATAAGTAAGTAAGTATCCTGGGTTATAGCGAATGAAGAAAAGAAATGATTTATCTTATATCTATAAAATCGTGTCGTCCGCTTTACATTCGTAAGAAGCCGCAAGTAAATAATACCTTATTTGTACTTAAAAAAACCTTCGCCTGACTTTCGCCCTAATTTCCGGGCTGCAACCATCTTTTTAAGAAGCGGACAGGGTCTGTATTTTGGATCGTTAAACCCGTTATACAGAACTTCCATGATTGCCAGGCAGACATCCAGACCTATGAAATCTGCCAGGGTCAACGGTCCCATAGGATGATTCATTCCCAGTTTCATAACCGTATCTATATCCTCCGCTGATGCAACACCCTCCATTAAAGAGAATATTGCCTCGTTTATCATAGGCATTAATATTCTGTTTGATATAAATCCGGGGTAATCAAAGACTTCGACAGGGACTTTATCCAGATTTTCTGAAAGAGACTTAATAGTCTGAAATGTCTCATCACTTGTCGAGTATCCCCTGATGATCTCAACAAGTTTCATCATCGGAACTGGATTCATAAAATGCATTCCGATAAATTTATCGGGTCTTGTTGCTGAAGAAAGTTCGGTTATTGAAATAGATGAAGTATTGGAAGCAAATATAGAATCCTTTTTAACTATAGATTCTAATTTATTAAAAATACTTAACTTAGCATCTTTATTCTCATATATCGCTTCGATAACAAGATCACAATCCTGAGGTGTATTTTCAACACCGATAATCTTATTAATGTTAGAGAGTGCTGTTGTTTTTTCCTGTTCGGAAATTACCTCTTTCTTCACCTGCCTGTCCATATTTTTGCCGATTGTAGACAGGGCCTTTTCGGCCAGTTCATCATTCATTTCAATCAGGCTGACATTGAATCCTTTCAGAGCAAAGACGTGAGTAATGCCGTTTCCCATTGTCCCGCCGCCGACTACAGCTACCTTTTTAATTTCCATTTTTACCTTCCGTTTTTAAGATTTTTGACTATTAAAGCGGAGGCTTCTCCCCCTCCGATACAGAGAGAGGCTAACCCGTATTCTGAATTGCGCCTCTTCATTTCGTGTATAAGTGTTACCAGAATTCGTGCGCCGCTTGCACCGATCGGATGTCCTATTGCAATCGCACCGCCGTTCACATTTATCTTTGAATTATCAAGCCCGAGTATTTTGTTTACTGCCAGGGATACTACAGCAAAGGCTTCATTTATTTCATAAAGATCAATATCATCTTTTGTAAGACCGGCTTTCTTCAATACCTTAGCTATAGCATCCGCCGGTGCTGTCGTAAATTCTATGGGAGCTTTAGCTGCTGAACTTTGGGCAACGATTTCAACCAGCGGAACTAAACCCAGTTCTTTTGCTCTTTCTTCACTCATAACCAGCAGTGCGGCAGCACCATCATTAATACTCGAGGCGTTAGCTGCTGTCACTACACCGTTCTTATCGAATACTGGCTTAAGTGTAGATATTTTATCAAAGATTACACGTCCGGGTTCTTCATCTTCTTCAACAAATGATTCGCCTTTTTTTGTTTTAACACCGACTTTTATAATCTCATCTTTAAATTTGCCGGCTTTTTGCGCATCAAGGGCTTTGCGGTAAGAGTTGGTAGCAAATTCATCCAGTTCTTCCCGTTTAAAGGAAAAATCCCTCGCACACGACTCAGCACAATTCCCCATGTGAATATCATTGTAAACATCCCATAACCCGTCCTTTACCATTGAATCGACAATTTCTCCGTTCCCAAGCCTGTACCCAGAACGGGCTTTCGGAAGAACATAAGGAGCATTTGTCATACTCTCCTGACCGCCTGCTATAATTACATCTGCATCACCAAGTGCAATTGCCTGCTGGGCAAGCATTACTGCTTTAAGACCGCTTCCGCACATTTTATTTATAGTAAGGCATTCGGTCTTTTCAGGCAAACCGGCAAATATAGCCGCCTGCCTTCCGGGTGCCTGTCCCTGCCCTCCGGTCAGCACGTTTCCCATTATTACTTCATCTATAACATTTACATCAATTTTTGTATCTTCAATTATACCCCTAATGGCGATACTCCCGAGTTGGGCAGCACTAAAAGACGACAGAGAACCACTGAAGGAGCCTACAGGAGTTCTTTTTGCTGCGGTTATAACTACTTTTCGCATAATCTCCTCTTGATTTTTATTTCATTAAAAGAAAAATAAAAATAATCAAAAATCGCTAATTAATCAGGTATAATAGATGCAGTATTTATTAATACTTGTGCATATTCGATTGTTATTATATTGCCGGTAAAAATAAATTCGGATGCGGGCGCAATTCGAATAGTTGTACTTTAAGGTTATCGGACAAAAATAATCAGCCTTTATTTTTGCTTTATTTAGTATAGAATAATTCAACAGACTGACAAAATGTCAGTTGCCTGATTTATACCGTATTTTGAGGCCGGTAAGAGGCCTTTTAAAGGCCGGAAGGACTCAAAATGAGACACTGCGAAAACGGCCTAAAAACGCAATTTTACGCTGATGAAAATATTTACATTTGACAAAATTGTCAAACAGAGAAAATGAGCTTAACGTAGGAAGTCAGACGTCAACTACCGGTTGGAAAATGTGTTCCGGGTTTGCCGGTCTATCTCTGGGTCAGGGTGGAAAGTTCAGTAATTATATTTAAAGAAAGAGTACTCAGATTGATATTATTTTTGATAAGTGAAGCAAATTTATCGAGCTTGTAAACCATTTCGTTCAGCTTTATATCCGAAAACTTCAGGTTGAATTTCTGCAGTGTTTCAACATAATCTTCAAAAAAATAATTGCCTAACCCCGATCTGTATTTCTGCAGATCATTCAGCCACGAAATAATCATCAGTACCAGAATTTTATAAGAGTCACTCCCCTGCTCTGACGTAACTAAATTAAATTCTTCAAGTGCTGAATGATATCTTCTCCCGAATGAATAACGCAGGATCAGGATAGTTTTTTCCTTAAGCATCCCCATATCCAGCTGAAGAAGATTCATCGCATTGGTTATTGAACCATTTGAAAAAGGTGCCACGGACTTTGCCAGTTCTCTGTCGACCTTAAAATTAGATATCAGTATATCTTCAATTTCTTCTGTTTTCAGCGGCTGGAAATTTATTATCCAGCATCGTGATCTGATGGTTTCTCTTAACTGTTCAGGAAACGGCGTTGTGAGAATAAAGATTATTCCTTCCGGAGGCTCCTCCAGGTTCTTAAGCAGGGCGTTCTGTGCCTCCTCATTCATCAAGTGTGCCTCCGATATCAGCACAAACCGGAATTTCACATCACTGTAGTC
The DNA here is from genome assembly GCA_963811905.1 of uncultured Ignavibacteria bacterium. Lineage (GTDB taxonomy): Bacteria > Bacteroidota > Ignavibacteria > Ignavibacteriales > Ignavibacteriaceae > DATFVA01. Next base: position 383,725 of record CAWETK010000018.1, on the reverse strand, counting down.
CATAGAAAGGAATTTCCTGATGTCGCGAATACTGCTGATCTTAATCTGATTCGCTTTCGGAATTTTGATCCGGTGATATGGATTCCTTACCTTCTCTTTCAGTTCCTCCTTAACCAGCTCATTATCTTCCTGGCTGAGCTTTTCCATCGGACCGCTTGATTCAGTTTCATTCTTACCCCGGGGAAGAGGAAATATATATTTAATGTAAGGTTCATTAAGGTTTTGAATTAGTTGGTTTATGTGCCGGGCCGAACCTGTATTCGAGTGGTGTATGTTTAGTGCCTGGGCAAACCTTACGGCTGTGTACTCCTTCCCGACACCATCGTTCCCCTTAAACAGAAATGCATGCGGAATCTTTCCGGAATCAATTAATAAATTTAATAGATTTTTAACAGAATCCTGTCCGTATATTCCCTGCCAGGTACCATCATTCTTTTGCATAATAAAAAAGCGCTGTGACGCGCTTAGTAATCATCTTCGTTATAAAAGAAATCCTCATCGGAAGGATAATCGGGCCAAATGTCTTCTATGGTTTCATATGGTTCATCCGACTCTTCAAGTTCCTCAAGGTTCTCAATTACTTCATATGGGGCTCCGATCCGTTCAGCATATTCGATTAACTCATCCTTTGTAGCAGGCCAGGGGGCATCATCAAGATACGCTGCCAGCTCTACTGTCCATATCATATATTAAATCTCCGTTAAGTTAGTCTTTGCTCGCAACTGCAAAGAAATTTATATCATCAAAGAAAAAATCTTCTGGATTTAATTTTACACCGTTATGCTCGACCTCGTAATGGAGATGCGGTCCCGTTGACAGACCGGAAGTACCCGATTTAGCAATTTCGAATCCTCGCTTAACCTTCTGTCCTTCTTTTACTTCTATATTAGATAGATGGCCGTATATAGTTTTATAACCAAAACCATGGTCAACTTCTATACAGAGACCATAACCGCCTTTTCTGCCTACAAATTCAACTCTGCCGTCTCCCGATGCATGAACGCCAGTACCAATATCTGTGACAATATCTATACCTTCATGCATCCTCCTGATATTCAGGATCGGGTGCATCCTCATCCCGAATTCTGTACCAATCTCACCTGTACACGGTTTGATAGCAGGTAAACATTCAAATAATTTTTCGTTTTGTTTAAGTTTTGTAGATATTTCAAGGTACTGAGATTTTTCAAACCTTACTTTTCTGTTTACTTCATCAACATACGCCAGGGCCTGTTTTAGATCGTCAGCAATTCCATTGCTTATAAAATCGACGTCATTATCAAAATAACCGCCGCCTACACCAACCATTTTTTCATCATTTGATACAGGGGAAAGGTTTGCAGCTACTCGCAGTGTATTATTCTCATTGGCAAGACTGTCAAGCTCGGAATCGAGTTTTTTGTATAAATTCGCAGTTTCTTCCAGCTTATTCTGAAGGAATGCATTTTCCTGCTTTAATGTTGATAAGCTCTTTCCGGATCCGGTTACAGATGAAATAAAATTAAGGGTACCGTACACAGTGGCTGATAATGTGAAAATTGCGGCAGAAAAGTAAATAATTAACTTTTTCTTAAAGTTTTTAACTTCAACAAACTGAAGTTTTGAGCTCGAGAAGTAGTATAGTTTCTTCATATTAGGTTGCGGAATCTAAAAAAATAAGCCATCTTTGTCAAGGCTTTTGAATAGGTAAATTATTCGAAATCGTGCTCAAAATAGTCTATACCACGATGATCTTCGTCAATTTCACCATTGAGTATTTTATTCAGTCTTTTCTGAAATACCTTGGCAGCATCATGCCCGTAATGTTTAAGCAGATAATGCAGGGCAATCACCTCGGAAATCACTGTGATGTTTTTACCAGGGATGATAGGCAGTTTGACGTAGGGAATGTCACTATCGAGAATCTGGACAAAACTTTCGTCAAGTCCTGTTCTCGTGTATTCCGCTTTTTCATCCCAGATTTCCAGTTCTACAATGACTTCAAGTCTTTTTTGGTACCTTATTGCCCGAATTCCAAACATTCTTTCAATATCCAGAATTCCTAAACCCCTGATCTCCATAAAATGTTTAGAAATATTCGTGCCAGCACCCATTAGAATGCCCTCACCTTTTTTGGTGAGAATTATTACATCGTCCCCTACCAGGCGGTGACCCCTTTCTATCAGATCAAGGGCAACCTCACTTTTGCCGATGCCCGATTTACCGACAAATAAAATTCCAACTCCGTATACATCCGCAAAGGAACCATGCATTGACACCCTGTGACTAAACTGGTCATCAAGAAAATCACTAACCAGGTAGATTAATTTAGTAGTAGGCTGGATGGAAACGAATACCGGAATGTGATGCCTGTTTGCAATTTCCAGCAGCAATGGTGATGGATGATTGTTATCCGTGAGGATAATACACGGAATATCGAAATTAAAAATTCTTTCCAGTGTTTCGGATTTCTTTTTATCGGTCAACTGTGCAAGGTATTGAATCTCTGTATTACCGAAAACCTGCACTCTTGAATAAGAAAAAAGATCAACAAAACCAGCTAAAGCAAGTCCGGGTCTGTGCAGGTTCTGATCATATACCTTCCTGCTGAACCCGGACTTATCTGAAAACAACTTAAGTTTAAAGAGTTCTTTGCAATTTTTATATAAAAATTCAACTGTAATGAACTCTTTTCTCGAAATTGATTTCTGATCAATTTTTATCATTTTACTCTGACTATTTTCCTTGTTTTAATTTTTTTCAGCTGCCTGGTGATTTTTTCAGAAGCAACACTTACTGATTTTTTAAAATCATCACTGTTTTCTTTAGCTGTTATAATATGTCCCGGGATTAACAAATTTATTTCTGCTGTCTTAATACTATCTTTATTATTCAAGTAACTTAGAATAACTTCAGCGTTCAGGATGTCCTCGCTGTATTTATTCAAAGAGGAAAGTTCGTCTCTAATAAACTCTTTAAGTGTATCGTGAGCTTTAAACCTGCGGGCTGTTATAGAGATGTTCATTTCTTCCTCCAAATTTGTTTAAGATTTAGGGTGTGATTTTTTATATGTACTTTTCAATCGTTCTATACTGACGTGTGTATAGATTTGAGTAGTAGATAGATTCTCATGCCCCAGTATTTCCTTCACAGCTTGAAGATCTGCACCATTGTCGAGCATATGGGTAGCTGCACTGTGTCTGAGAATATGCGGACTTTTCTTTTTTACGTCAGAAACGATTGACAGATACCTGTGAATTTTACTGTATACAAAACGGGGATATATTCTTATCCCTGTTCCTGTTATTATTAACGGCTCCTTTCCGGTTATATTTCCTCTCATCTTGAGATAATCTTTTACTAACTGCACAGATTTGTTACCGATAGGTACAATCCTGCTTTTGTTTCCTTTGCCAAATACTTTTAAAGTTCTGTTTGGAAGATCAATATCTTCTCTGTTCAATCCGCATAATTCGGAAACCCTTATTGCACATCCGTATAGAAGTTCAAAAATTATCTTCACCAGGGCAGGATTTTTTTCATATTTTTCCGCTTCATCATATGTTGAAAGAATTACATCAGAGGATATGATCTCAGGCAGATCTCTAATGACTTTGGGATTATGAATATTTGCAGCGGTGTTATTTTTTATGATATCATGCTGAAAAGAATATTTAAAGAGTGACCGGATTACGGCGAGCTTCCTTGAGATGGATTTCTTATTAAGATTTTTTCCGCTTAATACGGCAAGATATGACTTAATAAACTTTTCCGAAACAGTATCCAGACTGCCGCGGTTATAAGTTATGCAGTATGAAGTAAAATCTTCCAGATCAGTCCTGTAAGATTTAATCGTGTTATCTGAGTAGCGTTTAATATTTTGAAGGTCGCTAAGAAATTTTTCTGAAACCTTGCGAACTTCCATTTAATCCTTTTCAATTTCTTCCGGAATTACCTCTTCCCCGCATTGCGGACATTTGAGGTAATTACCTTTTTTAACTGAATACCTTTTTTCCATGTAAGCAGAATCTTTATTAGGACATTCTTCAGGAATAGGTTTATACCAGCTTACAAAGTCACAATCCGGATATCTCGAACACCCGTAGAATAATTTGCCGCGTCTCGACTTCCTCTCGACTATTTCTCCTTCTTTACATTTAGGACAACCGACTCCCAGCGTAATATTTTTTACGAAGTCACAATCGGGGTATCTTTCGCAGCCTATAAACCTCCCGAATTTACCTTCCCGGTATAATGTCCTGGCTCCGCACTTTTCACATGTCTCTCCGGTATATTCAGGTTCCTGGTTCTGTGCCGCCATTTCTTTTAGTGACTTTATATTCTTACACTCAGGATAATTGCTGCATGCCAGAAATTTACCAAATCTTCCAACCTTTATCACCATCTCATGGCCGCATTGGTCGCAAATAATTTTCTCAACTTTATCTTCAACCGATTTCAATGCTTTGGAGAATGGCAGATAAAAATCATTTAATACCTTAACATATTGGTTATCACCCTGGGCTATCTGGTCAAGTTCCCTTTCCATCTCAGCAGTGAAATCCTCATTAATAATATTGGGGAAATTCTTTACAAGAATTTCGCTTACTGTTTTTCCTAAATTCGTCGGGATCAGTTTTCTTTCTTTCTGGTCCACATATTTTCTGTCTTGTATTGTACTGACAATTAATGAATAGGTACTTGGCCGTCCGATACCTTTGCTCTCAAGTTCTTTGATAAGTGAGCTTTCAGTAAATCGTGCAGGCGGACGTGTGAAATGCTGTGTCTTATAAAGTTCGTCCAGTCCCAGGTCTTCACCTTTTTCAAGACCAAGCGGGATTTTTTCATTCCGGTATTCTTCTTTCTCTTCAGCTCCGTCCTTCTTCTCTACCATTTCTTCGTATACCTTCTGGTAGCCGCTGAATTTCACAGCATTGCCGAAAGCTTTGAATAAAAACTCGTCAGCTGTTATTTCGATAACTGTGGTTTCGAATATTGCAGGTTTCATTTGTGAAGCAATAAACCGGTTCCATATCAGTTCATAGACCTGGTAGGATTTTTTATCCAGACTGCTTTTTACTTTCTCAGGCGGAAATTCCAATGTGGTTGGTCTTATGGCTTCATGAGCATCCTGCACGTTTTCTTTTTTATTCCCGTAAATATTTGCTGTTTCAGGAATGTATTCAGAGCCGTAATTATCTTTTATGAAATCCCTTACTGCAGGGAGAACTTCGCTGCTGATCCTTGTTGAATCAGTACGCATATATGTAATTAAACCCTGTGTGCCTGCTTTCCCGAGATCCACACCCTCATATAACCGTTGTGCAATCATCATCGTCTGCTTGGGACGCATTCTAAGCCGCCTGGATGCTTCCTGCTGTAATGTGCTCGTAATGAACGGAGCAGGAGCATTACGTTTTGTATTCCGCCTCGTGATGTTTGTAATCTTAAAATTATTTTTACTTTTAATTTTGTTAAAATAATCTAAAGTAGTTTTTTCATCTCCTAGAGGAATATACTGGCTTAGAAATTCCTCCAGCTCTTTTTCATTCATGTCCGGTTTTGGAGGAATCTTTATATCTTTATTTTCCACACTGAAAAGCTTGGCTTTGAAAGTCTCATCCTTATCAGTTCTGAAAATTGCCCAGATCGACCAGTATTCAGTAACAATAAACTTATCAATCTCTGCTTCTCTGTCGCAGATAATTTTTAAAGCAACGGACTGTACCCTGCCGGCAGATAACGATCCGCTGCCGGACATTTCAATAATTGCCTTCCAGAGGAACGGGCTGATCTGATACCCTATAATCCTGTCCATCACTCTTCTTGCCCGTTGTGAACTTACCAGGTTATAGTCGATTGCGCGAGGGGATTTCATGGCCTTTTGCACGCCTGTTTTAGTAATCTCATTAAACAGGACACGGAAAACTTTTGAGTCGCCTTTCCCGTTCAGGATATCTGCAATATCCTGTGCAATAGCTTCACCTTCCCGGTCAGGGTCAGTAGCTATGTAGATATTTTGGCTTTTTGAAGCCAGTGATTTTATTTTCTTTACAGTGTCGCCCTTTCCCCTTATCGTTACAAACTGTGGTTTGTAATCATTTTCTATTTCAACTCCAAGTTTGGTCTTAGGAAGATTGCGAATATGTCCTACTGTTGCCTCAACATGAAAGTCTTTACCTAAATATTTATTAATAGTTTTTGCCTTGGCGGGTGACTCAACCAGCACTAAATTCTTACTCATAACTTACCAGTTTTTCCTCAATTGATTGTATCGGACGAATATAACAATAATCTGCTTCCCGGAAGTGTAAGAGTATTTACCTCAAGAAACAAAGATATAATAATTACATTTATCGATTCAGTATTTATTAATTCACGGGGAAATAACTTAAGCTCTTCAATGATTATTTCCAAATCATAATTAGTCAGTAGTCCGATATTATTAAGATGGAGCAGATAATTAAAATTCTCTGTATCGATTAAATTTTTCTCTTCTTCGGCAAATATCCTCTTGCCTTTAGTAATTAATTCTTCATGTTCAGCAGCTTCACCCAGATCCCTGATTGTCTTCTCATAAATCCAGCTGAAAGCTGTAGCAAGTATATTTTTATTATATCTTTTCTTTATAGAAACATCATCCATTGCCTTGTCTAAAGAACTTGTCTTATCAAGGTTTTCGAATATATCTGTTAATAAATTTACTATTTCGGTTACCATAAACATGCCTGATTTATCTTGTTAAAAACATATACCTATTTATGAGAGCATTTTCCATTTTCTTCATCACAACCCGTTTATTCGGGCTTTTATCATCATATCCGAGGAGATGAAGAACACCATGTATTACTAATCTTATCAATTCTTGTTCCAAAGAAACACCGTATTTTTTTGCATTTCTACGGGCATCCTGTAAAGATATGTATAATTCCGCATCAAAAAACATCTTTTTTTTACTGTAGTCAAAGGTAATAATATCTGTCAGATAATCATGCTGAAGGAATTCTTTGTTGATTTGGAGAAGGTATTCTGATGTTACAAAATTTATGAGAAATGAGTGAATATCAAAATTAAATTCTTTTTTCAGGAATAAAACTAACCGATGAAATAGTTTTTTATCTAAAGTTTTATCTACAGAATTAACTTTCAGATTTTTTACCAATTTATGCTTCCCGCTAAAGAGAAATTTTTAAACCTTCCCGGGCAGCAATACAGTTTATATCGGATCCGTTCTGCTTTAAACAGAGCTTGGTCTCTTCCAGTATTGCATCGATTTTTTCATCCGTATATTCCGGATTATAATGAAAAAAAACAAGGTTCTTTACTTCAGCCATCATAGCAAATTGAGCAAGAGCTTTATTACTTGAGTGCCCCCATCCAAGTTTATCTTTTAGTAATGAATCATACATCATATCATGTATAAGATAGTCACAACCGGAACAAAATTCTATCAATTCTTTATTTTTATCTTTTAGTTTCTCATCGAGATTATTTTTATTCTCTCCCTCAACATCAAGCTCATTATCCGTCATATAGACTATAGTTTTATCCTTTTCGTAACTTTGAAAGTCAATGTGGGGAGGGATGGTAAACGTTAAAGGTTTTAATGTCTGCTCCGTCCAGTCTGATTGTTTCATTTGATCTGAGATGTTCATATCTGATTTGTGCAGGAACTTCATCTATTTTTATCGGGAAGTAATCTCTTTCCATTTGATTGCTCAAAAGCTTCTCTATACTCTTTTCGCTCCCGGGAACGCCGTAAAAGGTTATTTGTCTTCCCTTCTGGTATATGGGAACAAAGAATGGAATACCCTGGATATGGTCCCAATGGTAGTGGCTTAGTAGTATATCCAGAGGCTGATCAATGTTATTCTTAATAATAAAATTTCCGAGCGCTCTGATCCCGGTACCTGCATCAAGGATAATCAGCTTATCATCACTCGTACGTAATTCCACACACGGCGTATTCCCTCCGTACTTCAGCGTTGACTCTCCGGGAACGGGTACAGACCCGCGTGTGCCCCAGAACTTGACATACATAAAATTACTCAGCCTTTGTTAATGAATTCAGAGTGACCTCAGTGTATTTTTTATATCTTTTCGCTGATTCTTCAAAATCTCTTATTTCTGCGTCTGAAAGAGCTCTCAGAATTTTTGCAGGAACGCCGGCAGCCAGTTGACCTGAAGGCACTACAAAACCTGGTGTAACGACTGCTCCCGCAGCAACCATAGCGTTTTCTTCAATTACTGCGCCATCCAGAACTATGGCTCCTATGCCGATTAATGATAAATCATTTATAGTACACCCGTGCAAAGTTACCGAATGTCCTATAGTTACCTGATTTCCGATATTCAGAGGAAATCTGCCGTTTGTTACATGGAGCATAGAGCAATCCTGAATGTTTGTCATTTTTCCAATAGAAATATAATGAACGTCCCCCCTGATAACTGTGTTATACCAAACACTTGAATCTTCATCAATTCTCACATTACCGATAATCTTTACCCCGGAGGCTAAAAACACACTTGTGTGAATTTCAGGGTAGAAATCCTTATAGGGAAAAAGTTTATTCTCGGGTACTATTCTTTGTATTTTGGGGGTTTCCATCCTTCTCTTTTCCATGATTTTAATTCGAGTGTAATATTCCCGATGATTACTTTCATCTTTGCAATTACAGGAACTGCAGCCTTGTCGTTCGTAAACCACCCTTCAAAAGAGCCTGTGAGACCAAAAATACTTACGAAATCTGTCTCTCCGTCCAATCGCACACAATCAATATCATAATCTACTGCATCAATAGAAACCCCTTCTGATTTTCTATAAAAATTTAATTTTGTAAACACTTTGTCTTCCGTAACAAAACATGGAACATTCTCACTCTTTTTCTGCCCCGTATTCATACGTGCATAGTAGAAAATAGAAAGACCATCCTGGTATTTTATATCCGCACTTGTTGTTGAATCTGTCCAGACCTCAGGCGGGTTTACTTTACCCTTTTTTACATAGATCAAAGAATTTTTATAATCAAAATTATATTCAGTGTAGGATGCATATTCATCCCCCATTATTAAAGCTTTGAAATAATCTGAATATAGGTTTTGATCAACATAACTTTCATAAACCTGGTGAAGGTCTACGAAAGGGATACCAGAGTATGAATCTATGTATGCGTAAGTAACGTAAAAAGTTTTCCCTTTAACAATTTTTCTGTCCTTCACTTTTATTCTGACTTCACCAAGATTCATTACAGAGTATTTTACAACGTAAGTAAGTTCCTCCCCCACTTTAAATTCTTTGTCGGAGAAGAATCCTGATTTAATAATTTCCTTTTCTGTTTTTTGCTGAGCCTGGATACTAATTACATATACCAGGAGACAGAGAAATATCCGGAGTTTCATTTTAACTTGGCCAGGTCTTTAGCCTCATCGAATAAACTTACAGCTTTGAGCATCTGACTGTCGGATTTTAATAATGCTGAATACCAGCCTTTGTTCTTCCAGAAATTTCTTGCGATCTCTGCTGTAAGCCTGGTCTCAATATAATTATGATCTTTTTTAAAATCATCCTCGCTAAATTTTACATCCTTCGATTCGGCAAACTTAATGAAGTTATTAATATCGCTTTTTGAAAAACTGAAACCATTTAAAAATGAATAAAGACTGTCATTGTATTTCGCCTGGATCGTTTTGGCATGGTTATCAAGATATTTTAATACGAATTCGTAAAAGACATTATTCTTTAATAATTCTGTGGTGTACCCGGTTGCATCTTCCGATTTAACTATATAATCAGGTGTTATCCCTCCGCCACCGTATACAACCCTGCCGGCATTTGTTTTATACACCGGTTTGCTTGTATCTTTTTCTGCAGTATGATTGAGATTATCCCCCTCCTCTTCGTTTTTCCCGCCGGCTTCGGAATAATATTCCTCTTTGTTTTTAAGGTCTTTATAATCCCTCTGGATTAGTCTTCCTGAAGGGGTATAATATCTCGAAATGGTCAGTCTTAAGGCTGAATTATCGGGCAGTTCAAACTGCCTTTGCACAAGTCCTTTTCCGAATGTAGTTTCCCCGACTATTAGTCCCCTGTCCCAGTCCTGCACTGCACCTGAAACAATCTCGCTCGCTGAAGCACTGCCGTTATTGACAAGAATTATCAGAGGTGTTTTTTCAAACTCTGAGGATTCAGAGGCATGGTAAACTTCGTCAAAGTCACTGCGTCTTCCTTTGGTGTAAACTATCTTCTTTTCACCTGATATGAATAAATCAGATACTTTAACTGCCTGGCTTAAATATCCGCCCGGATTTCCTCTTAGGTCAAGAACCAGCTGCTGCATTCCTTGTTTTTTTAAATCTTCCAGGGCATCTTTTAATTCATCAAAAGTAGTTTCTGAAAACCTTGAAACACTTACATATCCTGTTTTATCATCAAACATCAGGTGCGAGTCTACCGAGTAAAGCGGAATCTTATCACGCGTTATTTTATACTCGATGCTCTTATTAGTTTCCGGCCTGTATATTGTCACATTAACCTTCGTGCCGGCATCGCCTCTCAATTTATCTCTAACTTCGTCATTCGTAAGACCAATGGCATCATTACCATTTATTTTTACGATCCTGTCTCCTGACATTATTCCAAGGGCCTCACTGGGACCCCCGGTAATGGGTGAAACTACTGTAATGGTATCGTCAACTACCTGGAATTCTATCCCGATGCCTTCAAAATCGCCCCTGAAGGATTCTTCAATATTCTCTACCTGGTCTGCAGGAATATAGACAGAATGCGGATCGAGCTTCGTCAGCATTCCGTTAATTGCGGCTTCAACAAGTTTGGGTGTATCAACTTCTTCAACATAGTATTTTTCTGTGTAGGTAAGTACATCATTAAATTTAATGATGTTGTCCCTCATCTTATCATCAGAAAATACTTTTTCTATCTGGGTTCCTAAGACAATGCCCAGGGTCAGAATTATCACAAGGTATGGGATTTTTATATTACCTATATTCATCACTTCTCCGCTAAAATTTAATGCTTACTGTAAGTATTGTTCCCAGCTGCTCATTCTTAACTGTCTGTAATGATTCATTTAAATAGTTGATGTCTGCCGTTATATAATATTCGTTTATTGGTTCATAAACCAGTCTGAAAGAATACAGCCTGGAATACTCTTTGTATCCGTCAAGGAACTTTACTGCTTCAGAATCAAGTAGACGGTGTCCCAGGTTCAGATTTCCGCCTACATTCGCTTTGACCGATCCGTCACGATTCAGCGGATTCGCTCCGTGAATCTTATAATCGTAAGAGAGGGATAACTGCAGTCTGTTATTAAACCTATAATTTATTTCAGTTAAAAACAATTCACTGTTTGGATCGGTAAAGGAGCTCAGGTTGTACCCGTAACTGGTGAAATTGTTTCTTATAAGCCGGTGGGTGTAAACATATGGATCTATCTTTGTATACTGCAGTTTTATTGACATTGGTATAATTCCATATAGAAGTTCTGAATTAATACCGGCATCAAGGATCGTCTGATTGCCCCACCACCCTGTTCCGAGCTTTTCAAATGTAATATCATCTATAAGAAGAGTAGCGTATAGCTTTAGTCCTTCAATACTTTTATTATTCACATCGAAAAAGAGCATTGCATTATCCCTGTCGCGGTTTGAATGTTCAACCGACTTATAAAAAGTAAAAGGATTAAGGTAACTTAAATCTATTGGTCTCTCTCCGTATATCACAACTTCTCCTGCACCGAAGTTAAAACCTTTAGAAAGGTTAAACCCTATCCTGTGGTAAGCCATATATTTGGATTCAACCACATGCACACCGCCCGTAACAGTATCATTAGCGTAATAACTATTTCCAAGAAGCTGACCATGAAAAAAAGAATAACTGAAAAACTTATAATTAATATTCATCCCGATATAATCGAATATAGGTACCCCGTTCCCCAATATAATCTTATCCATACCGTAGCCGATATTCATCCTGTCTCGTCCGTATTTGAACCTGACCAGGTCAAAGTCTGCAGTCATATACCCCTGGGTCTCATCAAAAAATGTCTCTTTTGGGTTCTCATTTAACTTGTAGTTATACCGGAGGTCATTCTTAAGATATGCAGCATCCCGCTCGCCGAAAATATTTCCATCTGTACCCTTAAGGAATAGACCGAATTTATTTATAACCGTCCCCCGTATTTCACCTCCGATTATTCCAAGGAAAGCTGAAGACCGTGAGTCCATCTGAATATCATTCTTAAATAAAAGGTTTCCTTCTCCTGTCAGGTTGATGAACAGATTTATTTTATCAGGCTCATTATAGAAGAATAAGTATTTTTGTTCCTGCGAGAGGAAGTTATAGTTATCCCCGCCTATAATTTTTCCGGAATGTTCGAGCGTTCCGTATAACTCGTATTCAAACTCAATTTTCAGATCTTCAACAAGCTTCTTATCTGCATTATCAAGTCTGCTTTCTGAGTCTATAACTTTTTTTAGGTAGCCGGCAATTTCTTTTCTCGTCTTGGGTATTTCAAAAGAATTGTATCCCGGAATAATCTGCAGTGTTTCCATTCTTTCAAGGAATTGGTAAACGGTATTGTCGGAGGGAACATATTCTGTCTGCGCGGATAAAACTCCGCACAAAATAAAGACTATAGAAACAGCAATAAAATATCGCATTTAGCGGACCTGCTCCCAGATTTTTGAAACTGATTTGTTTTTAAACCAGACTGAAATACCGTTCTTTATCCACATCCATGTGACTGTAAAATACCCGGTTTTCCGGAACCTTCTGGGTGATTCGTAGACTCTGATTTTATTTGTAAACAATATCCCGCCTTCATTTCTTATTCTTCTGTATAAATCAAAATCCTCGCCGGCTGCAAACTGCTCATTATAACCGCCGAGTTTATTGAAAATATTTTTCCTTATAATATGACATTCACCTCGTCCCATCCCAACACCGGCATTGTTCAATAACTGAAAATAATGGTTGTAGCAGTAATGGAAGATTGTATCGAGTAAAACTGCCTCTTCCGGATATATAGAAACGTAACCTGTTATGGCAAGATAATTATGTTTGGTAAAATTATCCTCAATGAAACGGAAGAAATTTATGGGATCTTCTACACGAACATCCCCGTTCAAAAATATAAGTATATCTCCAGCGGCAAGTTCAGCACCTTTATTTCTTCCTTCTGCAATTGTCTGTATCTTTTCATCGGTATGGACCGTGATGACATCAGCATAATCCAGAGCTGCTTTTATCGTATCGTCTTTACTGCCGCCGTCTGAAATTATTATTTCAGTCTGAAATAATTTAGTCAGTTCAGGACCGGTAAGCTGCTTTAAAAGTTCGGGAAGGAATTTCTCTTCATTTAAAGTCGGAATTATAATGCTATACTTCAAATAATTTTTCCCATTAATAAAGCTCGGCTTTTGTCATCTTTAACCTTTAACTTCCGGCCTCATCTGAGGGAAGAAGATAACATCCCTTATAGAAGACTGATCAGTTAAAAGCATTACAAGTCTGTCAATCCCGACTCCCAGTCCTGCCGTTGGGGGCATTCCGTATTCGAGGGCACGTATAAAATCTTCATCTATTCTGTGCGCTTCTTCATCCCCCTCTTCCATCATTTTCTTCTGTCCTTCAAACCGGTTTCTTTGATCAATAGGATCGTTCAGCTCGGAGAACGCATTAGATATTTCCCTGCCGGCCACATAACCTTCAAACCGCTCAACTAATCCGGGTTTCGTTCTGTGAATTTTTGCCAGCGGGGAAAGTTCAATGGGATAGTCCATTACAAATGTTGGCTGAATAAGTTCAGGCTGTACAGCTTCACTGAAGATTTCATCTATCAGCTTTGCCCTGCCTTCTATCGCCTTAATATCTATACCGAGTTTCTTTGCAGTTTCCTTTAATTCGTCAACAGAAGCGGAAAGCACATCCGTCCCGGTTTTATCCTTGATGGAATCTACCATAGAAACCCTGTTCCACCTTCCCGAAAAATCAATCTTATTTCCTTCATAAGTGAACTCGTATGAGCCGAAAACTTCGTTGCAGATAAATTGTATCATTTTCTCAACAAAGTCCATCATCCAGTTATAATCTTTGTACGGAACATAAAGTTCCATCATCGTAAATTCAGGATTGTGTGTGCGGTCCATCCCCTCATTTCTGAAATCCTTTGAAATTTCATATACTCCGTTGAATCCCCCTACAATAAGTCTTTTAAGGTATAATTCATCTGCTATCCTGAGATAGAAAGGAACGTCAAGAGTGTTGTGATGAGTTGTAAATGGTCTGGCAGCGGCGCCTCCGTATAAAGGCTGCAGAACCGGAGTTTCTACCTCGAGGAATCCATTTGTATCGAGGTATCTTCTCAGTGCGCTTATAATCCTGCTTCTTTTCAGAAAAACGTCTTTAATATGCGGGTTGACAATAAGATCAACGTAACGCTGACGGTATCTTAATTCTTTATCAGCAAACTGGTCATGAACTACTTTATTACCCTGCTCATCGGTTGTTTCCTTTGCAACCGGCAGGGGCCGTAATGTCTTGGAGAGAACTTTTAGGGATTTTGTATGTATAGAAATTTCACCTGTTTTTGTTTTAAACACATAGCCCTTTATTCCTACAATGTCTCCGATATCAAGGAGTTTAAAGGCATCATAATCGTCGCCCACATCGTCTTTCTTCATGTAGAATTGAATCCGGCCGGTGGAATCCTGTATATGAGCAAACGAGGCTTTTCCCATCCTCCTGATCGCCATAATCCTGCCCGCAATACTTACATCTTTTTGTTCATCTTCTTTATAATTGTCTTTGATGGATTGTGAATCAGAATCAACATCGAAAGAATACGCAAATGGTTCTATCCCTTTGGATTTTAATTGCTCAAGTTCTTCATAGCGTCTTTGAATTAAGACGTTTAAATCCTGCTGATTATTATCCACTTTTCCTCCTGAACCAATAATTATATAGTAATTTTTGTTTGATTTATTTATGAACCGGAAATATTTATTTCCTTCTGAAATTCGCCAGTCTTATGCACACAAGGTCCTGCAGATTATCTACAAGTTTATACGGTACAAGGAAATTATTAGCAATAATTGAAAAGGCCACCGGTTCATCATCACCGGTAAATGCATAACCGGAAAGACTCCTCACTTCATCAAGATAACCCGTTTTGGCCCGCACTTTATTTGCAGCCTTGGTATTCTTCATCCTCTTTCCGAGTGTTCCGTCCACCCCGGCTATCGGCAATGAATTGAAAAAGGGAATAAAATATTTACTCTTATACATAAAACTTAATAATGTTACAATCTGTCTTGGAGTTACAAGGCTTAGTCTTGAAAGCCCGCTTCCGTCCGCAATAATCATATTGTCAGGATTTATTCCCATTTCCTGCAGCATATCATGCATGGCTTCAACGCCCATATCGATGCTTCCGAAATCTTTTTCCTCGAACCCGATTGTTTTTATTAGCTGTTCGGCAAAAAAGTTCTCACTGTTTTTGTTTATTACCTTAATGATTTCTTTAAAAGGCGGAGAATAATAGGTGAATATTTTCCTTATCTGATTAAGTGAAATTGGTCCCGCTGAGGCATCGATGTCAATAGGATAACCTTTTACTTCTATACCTTTTTCTTTAAGTATTTTTTTTAGAACAACCATTGAATACTGTGTGGGGTTGTTTACAGTAACGAAAGTCTGGACTGAATCTCCGATATGAATCGTTCCGAAAACAGTAACGAGATTAGTGCCTCTTTCCCTGTATACGTCTATATTACTCGCTGAATCTCCGTCAACCACCTGAATATTGTTATTCACTACTATATACTTTATATCCGGCATCATCGAAATAACTGCTTTATTCGAATCTGTCGTGACATTAATATTAACAACATTATCATTGAAAGAAATCGGCCCCGAAGGAGCTTCGAACCAGTAGCTTTCAAGGTCCCATGGCCAGCCTTTACCGAAAGGTTTATCATCAAAATTATCATCATAGCCGATAATATTACCCGTAATTTCATCAATGCCGATGGCAGCAAGTGAATCCGCCCAATCTTCGTATACCTTGAACATATTGTTATCGTAGAACCGTCCTGAAATGGTAGGATCGCCTCTTCCTTCTATTACCAGGTCGCCGTCCAGGATAGAACCATCAACATTTCCATTCAGGTATACATTTGTTGAGAAACGGTAATCTTGCCCGAGTAATATGAGTCCGGCAGCAGTTGTAAAAAGTTTTAAGTCGGATGCCGGAATAAATAATTTATTTTCATTCCTTTTATAAAAGTATTCTCCGGTCTCAAGTGACTGAATAACCACGCCCCACTGAGCATTGCTGAAATTCGGATCGTTGAACAGGTCATCCATATCGCTCCAGAATTCAGGTATGGTGGAAAAGGAGTATTTTGGAATCGTATCATGTTTTATTTCCTGAGCATGTAAGCCGGTTGAAATGAGTATCATTAACCCGGCAGCCAGAATGATTTTAGCGCGCATATTTATCTGTTATAACCTTTATTTCTTCATTTGTTAATTTCCGGTATTTCCCCTGATCTATATCAGCTTTGATACCGGCAAAACTGATCCTGTTCAGAGTTAAAACTGTATAACCCAGGGCGCCGAACATATTTTTCACAAAATGATTCCTTCCTTCAACAGCAGTTACTCTTAGCTGTGAAAAATTATTCTTCCCTGCAGCGGTTATTTTTGAAAACTTACCCTTGGTACCGGTAAGATATATGCCCTTCAGAAGTTTTTCCCGGTCTTCAGGTGAAAGAGGTCTGTCAAGCTTTGCTTCATACTCCCGGGGAATTTTATTACCAGGGTGAGTAAGAAGCTGGGAAAAATCACCGTCATTGGTCAGGATTAAAACACCTGTGGTATTATAATCCAGACGTCCGACGGGATATATTCTTTCGTTTGTCTTTATCAGATCAACAACAGTCCGGCGGTTTTTATCGTCGCTTACAGTCGTTACTACACCCGTGGGTTTGTTGAGAAGATAATAAAGATGCCGGCGGGCAGTTATTTTCTCACCATCCAATGCTATTACATCATTTTCAGGATTAACCCTGAACGCAAGATCTGTTATGGTTGCAGTGTTTACTGTTACCCTCCCCTGCAGGATCAATTCTTCCGCTTTTCGTCGCGAAGTAATTCCGCTTTCTGCAATAAATTTATTCAGTCTCATCATCTTCTTTATTTTCTTCAGTCTCTTTCTCGACTGATTCTTCAAGCACATTCATCATAATCCTTCTTTTTTGCTCAATGAAGTCTTCATCCTGCATAATTTCATCTATCTCTCTGGGTTTAGGAAGATCACTTATTTTATTCAGCGCAAAATATTTAAGGAACTCATCAGTAGTTCCATAGAGCAAAGGACGTCCTATACTTTCCGCCCTGCCTGTAATTGTAATCAATTGTTTCTCAAGGAGAGTGTTCAGTATATAATCCGAATTTACGCCTCTGATAGTCTCAAGCTCAGGTTTGGTAATAGGCTGTTTATAGGCTATTATGGCCAGGGTTTCAAGTGCAGCCTGGCTTAGACGCCTTTTACTTTTTTCGGAAGAAAGAAATCCAACGTATTTTGAATATTCCTTCCTGCTTGCAAACAGATAGCCGTTTGCAATACTTACTATTCTGAATGCAAGGCTGGATTCTTCATACCTTTTATTTAACTCATCAACACATTTATCAATATCGTTTTGGGATATCTGGATCTCGTCTCCGTCTATTCCTTTTACTGCCCTTATTATTTCAGCTGCACTAATGGGCTCATCAGACGAAAATATCAGTGCCTCTATTACTGAATTATAAATTTGTTCCATATTATGCCTTCACTACAACAAAGTCGTTAAATTCAGGGGACTCTTTAATCCCTATCGTACCTGATTTTGTCATTTCAAGCAGAGCAACAAAAGTAACTACTACTCTGATCTTATCCTTCATTCCTTCTACCAGCGAGAGAAAATGAAGTTCACCAAACTCTTCAAGTTTATCAAGTATGTACTGAATCTGCTGATCTATAGTGACATTAACTTTCACAATATTGTGAACAGGAACTTCTTTCAGCCCGTCAATTACTTTTTTGAATGCGCGGGTGAGATCGTAAATAGTTACATTCTTAAGAAGTATATCAAATTCCGGCGGAGCCTCTTTTTCATCCGCTGTAAAATTACCGCGGAAATTCAGTTTGCGCTGTTCGGATTCAAGCAGTGAAAATTCATCTGCCATTTCCTTATAACGTTTATATTCAAGCAGCGCCTGAACTAGTTCTGCACGCGGATCAATCTCTTCACCCTTTTCATCTATCTCGCGGGGTAACAGCATCCTTACCTTTATGTGCATTAATGTGGATGCCATAAGGATAAAGTCGCCTGCAACCTCCAGGTCGAGCATCTTTATCAGGTTCACATAATCAAGAAACTCTTTTGTAATCATCGAGATAGGAATATCATAGATATTCAGCTCGTCTCTTTTTATAAAAAAGAGAAGCAGATCGAGCGGACCTTCGAAATGATCAAGTTTAATCTTATACACGCATTATCCCAGCTTCATTTTATCGTGAACTTCATCCATCGTTTCCCGGGCAATTATCTTTGCTCTCTTCTCACCGTCTTCTAAAATACTCCTTAACTTCATCAGGATGCTGCTCATAATATTTTCTTTTTTCTCTTAACGGCTCAAAGAATTCTGATATTTTTGAACTGCAGTTCATTTTACAGTCAAAACACCCTAATGCACCCGATCGGCAGCCTGCTTCTATTTCAGGTACTTCTTCAGGATTAAATTTCTTATGATAAGCAAAAACGAGACAAATTTCAGGATTTCCCGGATCGCCCTTCCTTATTTTCTGGGGATCGGTAACAGCTTTTTTCATTTTAGCTTTAATAGTTTCCGGATCGTCCGATAATAAAATCGTGTTCCCCATCGATTTGCTCATTTTAGCATTGCCGTCAATTCCGGGAAGTCTTGCAAATCTTGTTAAAAGCGGCTCCGGTTCAGGAAAAACTTCCCCATACTGGTTATTAAATTTTCTGGCTATTTCCCTCGATATTTCAACATGGGGAACCTGATCCTCCCCTACCGGAACATAATTTCCTTTGTAGAGCAATATATCTGCTGCCTGGAGAACAGGATAACCGAGGTGACCATATATTACTGTCTCTATTTTCAGATCTCTTGCCTGCTCTTTTACAGTTGGATTTCTTTCAAGCCGGTTCACAGTGATAAGCATGCCTAAAAGCAGGTTTAATTCGGTGTGTTCTTTGATCTGCGACTGCCTGAACATAGGGCTTTTTTCAGGATTCAACCCTGAGGCAAGCCAGTCGATTAACATTTCGGTTGAGTTCTCGTAAATATCTCTCGTATCAAGGTTTGTAGTCAGTACGTGATAATCAGCTATAAGGTGAAAGTTCTGGTATTCTTCCTGAAGTTTTACCCAGTTTTCCAGCGCTCCTACATAATGACCTATGTGAAGTTTCCCTGTAGGGCGCATTCCGCTTAGAATTCTTTTTTTCTGCATTATTAAAGGATATTATTTTGGATTTATGCCGCTAAAAATAACAATATTGAATGAAATAAACCTATCGATTTCGGCGTTTATGAGAGATAGAGGTAGGGTTTCCAGTTTTCATCAAGTTTTCCCACAACATGCTTGATAAACATTATATGACTTGGCTTGAAAGGTCTGCCCGAAAGACTCATATTTGCTTCTTCAGGCGTCCGGTCCCCTTTTCTGTTATTGCAGATCGTACAGGCACATACCAGGTTTTCCCACGAATCAGAACCACCCCTTGCCCGGGGAATAACGTGATCAATGGTTAATGGTAAATCCCCTCTGCCGCAGTATGAGCATTTATAAGCGTCCCTTCTTAGAATATTCTTTCGTGTGAGCACCACTTTTTTATATGGGACGTTTATATAACGGCTTAGCCTGATTACACTTGGCCAGGGGAAGATCTCTCTTACAGAATGCAGGTTTTTGCGTTTGTCATCCAGCACCAGTTCGGCTTTTCCCATATAAATGAGAATGATGGCTTTTTTAATATTGCAGATTGTGATTGGTTCATAACTTTGGTTCAGGATAAGAACCTTTGCGTTAAGTTTCCCATTAGTGTGTTTACCAGATTCGAAGACATCCTCCTACTTATTTTTACGATCCTGCATAGCAAAATAAATACGGAATACTAACCTTATCAATAAAAGTATTATACTGAACCCGAGTACATAATAATACCATTCTACCGGGAATTGTTTTTGTGAGCATCAGGATCAGCAGTATAAAAACGAGTCCTATTGCCGCATAACTGAATATTTCAAATTTTTTTCTTCTCAAAAGAGTATCCGCACTATATATCAAAATATTTATCGTGTAAAATTATACTTACCCGGATAATTATTCAATCCAGAAATAACAAATTTTTAAGGGAATAATACCATCTTAAAATCAAAGATATCCGGAATAATTATCATAAAATATCAAAATCTGAGTCTAATCTTAGCAGTAATTTTATTTAATTTGCCATCAGGTTCAACCCTTCGATATATAGACAGAGTTCCAGTTGAGTTATTATATACCGTATCTGCAAATAACCTTTCAGTAATACTCCGGTCTATTTCCTGGCTTGCATAAACAAATGCTTCCTTCTTCAGCATAATTGCCTTATTACCCCAGACCTGGTTAAATACCATTATACTCATAGTACTAACCAGCCCGAGTAAGATAATTGCTACCAGGGTTTCTATTATTGTGAAACCTTCATTTACCTTAATATGCCATTGGTGTATACCATAAGAATCAATAAATCCTAAATAATATCGGTAGCTTCATAACAATAGAAGTAAATTTTTGCGTTAAAAATCAATATCTCTTGAAAAGCAATCATATTGATACAAATATTCATTAATCCATATGGATTGTTCTATAACATTTAATATGATTATTATTTGATTATCATTCTTACTGGACTGCTTTCAGATCTAATCCAATTGATTTTTTTTTCTTAAATTTTCATCTGTTATATTTTTTAATGAATTGCTGGTTAAATCGTAATAATAGAACTTTAAGCCGATAAAACTATCATCACTCTCCAGAAAGAATAACATAAATATTTACTATCTATTTTGTTGATATTGTGTTGATCGGGGAAGTGAATCTGCTTATCAATTTTTAGGAGATTATTAGTGCTTGCTGAATAAACATAGCTGGTATCTTTTTTTGTTATAAAAATGATATCATCCTTTAACAAACGATAGTCCATAACATCCTTAAATAATTTCTTTTCAGTGAGATCAGCTTTATTTAACACAAAAAGACGACCCCAACCATCGAGTTCATAAAAATAATCTCTCGTGACCCAAAATTTGCCAGCCGAAGGATGAGTCCTGTATACCAACCTTAATTGTGGATTGCCCTTCAGCCTCAATTCGTATACACCAGCATTTTTTGAATCATTCACATAAATATATACGGTATAGAAGTCAGGCCGGTTAATAAGGTTGAGCAATGTAAATGGGCTTCCAAAATAGTCATCTGCTTTATTCAAAATATTATCCAACTTCCAGATTTTCTCATCAAGGTTGGAGAGATCAAACGAACGAACAAAAATATTAACAGAATCAAAAGTCACTTCAGTTATAGTACTTTCATCGAGAATCCAATTATTTGATTGATTAAACACTTTTTTATATTCGTGTTGAACGAATAATTTTTTATTGTCTTTCCACAAAGTTTTTATTTCATTCCAATGTAGCTGCGGAAAAACAAAAAGTAAATTAAAAGAAAAAAAGATTTCATTTTATTTCGGTTCTTTTTTAAATTTTTGCTTTCATGCTCATCTTTTGATAAATTCTTTATTGTTGATCTTTTTCCGTATTATCTAGCTTACCGTGATTCCTTGACCAGCCATGTATTCATTTCCCGCATGACGTTGTGCTTCATTTGTCATGTTTTATTTTCTTCCTAGTAGCTTGGAAAACACCTTTTTCATCAGATCTAAACGGTATTTGTTCCAACTATTATACTGCCCAAATTTGGGATATTCGGAGGTTGTGAAAGCTTTTGCATTAAAATTATGGCCTCCTTGAAACGTCCATCTTCGCTTAGAATTATTTAATACTTTATGGTATATGAATTTCTAAATGTACTGGATGTTCTATACGCTTTGCGTACTGCATAAACAATCCTCGAATCGCTAGGTTTAAAATCGATCATTACCATCCGGATCAATATACTTCATCGGATTATTGAGAGTATAATTATACGGGCTCCACCCCGGGTATTTATCTGCCAGCGGATCGGGTGTTAACCATCTCCCAAGGTTACTGTCGTAATAGCACTGGCGCATCCCTCGGAAAATAGTCATAAGTTGTTGATGTGTCACGTTCCTTGCCAGTGAACTTATACCTTTCATCATTCAATCCGCCTGTTATATAGCTCCTGAGAATCCCTCCAAACGAATAATAATCCTGCGCATTTACAACATTTCCTGTCTCGTCAATTGTAATCCTTATGCTTCCTAAATGATCCTTAATATAGTAATACCTGTAATCATTCCTTGAATATCTCCAATATCCGCTGCTCTCGTGGTTCGGATCCTCAACCCAAACTGAATCCCAGTTAGCTTCAACCCGTCCCAGGTAACCATTTCCGAATAAATTAAATTCAGCCGCTGATGAAGCTTTTGTTGTAATGAATGCCGAACTAAATCTGACCATAGAGGCCCAAACTAATTTTGTTTTTTAATAATTCTACTTATATAATATATTGATAGGGCTGAGCAAAAGAAAAATATTAACAATGGAATAATATAATAAATGAGTTCATCACAGGTTTGGTTTATTCCATTAACCATTACATCATCGAAGCTTAAATAATTAAGTAAGTACTCAAGTCTTCCCCTTAAATATAATAATGGGGATATACTCCAGTACAAAAACAAAGTATTACTAACCAAACATATTATAACCATATGCTTGATTTTAGCTTTGTGAATTAATATTAAAGCTAATATTATCGAAACACTTATTAAGAGAAAAATAAAATTAAAGTCTAAATACCATTGATCAGTTAACATTTCCCTTTCCTTTCATTTATTTGTTTTCCTCCTTTTCCTTTTCTTCATTTGAAAATGATATTGAAGAGCCATTTATATTTACATTATATCCACCTTCCTTGGCAAACTCTTTTAACTGCTCTAAGGTTAATCTAATACTAGCAACTGTATTATTTTCATTCCCAAAAGTTAATTCGAAAATTGCTTTACCATCTTTAAGATTACCCATTTGACTAAATTTTTGAAGAGTAATATCTTCATTATTGTCATTTAATTTAACAGCCCATTGCCGGCAAGATCTTATTTCACCTCCGTTCTTTAATTTTATGCCATTTATTTTTTCACCAATAGCAGAAGTATTATACATCCCATGGTGTTCATAAGTACTGCCTCTAACATTATCTTTCAGATCTTCCCATTGATCTCGAAGGCTTCCTGAAGACTGGATAATTGGTAGATTTGCTGTTGTATTGCGATCAAGTGTTTTTGACAATTCCCGGGTAAGCAATGTGGCTGCGGTTGTTCCGCTAATATATTGTCCAGTATTCTTGTCCTTAATTGCTTTACCATCCGGATCTATATACTTCATCGGATTATTGAGAGTATAATTATACGGACTCCAACCCGGATATTTATCCGCCAGCGGATCGGGTGTTAACCATCTTCCAAGGTTACTGTCGTAATAGCGGGCACCGAAATAGTCATAAGTTGTTGATGTGTCACGTTCCTTGCCAGTGAACTTATACCTTTCATCATTCAATCCGCCTGTTATATAGCTCCTGAGAATCCCTCCAAACGAATAATAATCCTGGGCATTTACAACATTTCCTGTCTCGTCAATTGTTATTCTGATGCTTCCAAGATGATCCTTAATGTAGTAATACCTTGAATCTGTTCTTGAATAAGACCAGTATCCGGGGTTCTGGGACCTCGGATCCACAACCCAGATTGAATCCCAGTTAGCTTCAGCCCGTCTCAGAGAACCATTTCCGAATAGGTTGTAATATTTCGCCCCGCCGGTATTCATATCATATACTGCTAATTCTCTGCCTGTATTATCCCGTAGTCGAAATTCATTTGCTTTCAATGATTATTCCTGACTTGCATAACCAAATGCATCTTTCTTCAGCATAAGTCCTTTATTTCCTGGGAGCTGGTTAAATACCATTATACACATCGTACTAACCAGTCCGAGCAAAGTAATTGCTACTAGGGTTTCTTGTGAAACCAGAGTGGCCAACCTTAAAAATATCTCTCAACTTATTTATTCTTGTTTCATTTTAAATTATATCTGTCTCTGAATTCCTTTCGAATATATTGCATATACCAACTGTCAAAACTTCTAAAATGCTCGCGGATGAAAAAATTTTCATCTAGGACATTATATTGGAAATGATTTAAGTCGATTACGGAAATACTCATCCCTGTGTGAAAAACTAAATAATCCTTTGACATCCCCTTCTCATAAAAGTAATTATTATTACTAATTATTTCATCTCCAGAATTTTCATTTACAAATGGGCCAAGCAAAGTCTCAGATTCAAAAATATCCCCTCCGCCCGTTAGGCAAAGAAATTCAAAGTAATCATTGGGAATATTCATTTTATTCATTCCCAACCATTTTTTTAGTTTCTCTTCACTGACGTTATAAAACCAATTAAACAAATACGGATAAGTAATAGAATCCTGAATTATTTTTAATATCATCGTGATGCCTTGCTTGCTTCACGAAAACCAACAAATTTTTGTGTTGCATTATTTAACCTTATCCCTTGCCCTGTAACATTATAAATATCCGTGGTTACTTTCCCCGATGCAACCCTACTTGGATTTTCTAAAATATTTCTTGTCAGAACTTGAGCATTCTCTGTAGTTGCTTCAATGCCTCCAAATGATGATTTATATCCTCCACTTAACGCCTGTCCTATTTTTTTATCAAGTGCTCTTGCTCCTATTGTTGTTTGAGTATTTCCATATTGTTTTCCCAAACTTTTCACCACTGAATTGATCAGTGCTGGATTACCAATTTCAATTACACCAATCTCTGGGAGCATCGAGAAAGTTGGCGCTTGCGTTTTGACACCATCCCAGAGTACTTCGAAGAAATTGCTAACCACTACTAATACATCCCCATTATCCCAAGATTCAGCCAATTCCTGTTTATCCTTTTGAAGCTGTCGTCCATTTTCTTGCTGATTAGCGGCTGATACAGAGTCTTTAATGCCCATCCCATTCGGGTCTATTAATCTTAGTGGATTATTCATCACATAATTATACGGGCTCCACCCCGGATATTTATCCGCCAGCGGATCAGGTGTTAACCATCTTCCGAGATCGCTGTCGTAATATCTGGCACCTGGCGAAGCCATCCCTCCGGAAAAATAGTCATAAGTTGTTGATGTGTCACGTTCCTTGCCAGTGAACTTATACCTTTCATCATTCAATCCGCCTGTTATATAGCTCCTGAGAATCCCTCCAAACGAATAATAATCCTGGGCATTTACAACATTTCCTGTCTCGTCAATTGTTATTCTGATGCTTCCAAGATGATCCTTAATGTAGTAATACCTTGAATCTGTCCTTGAATAAGACCAGTATCCGGGGTTCTGGGATTTTGGATCCTCGATCCACGTTGAATCCCATTCGGCTTCTGCACGTCCTAATCCGCCTATTCCATACAGGTTGAAATATTTCATCCTGCCGGTGTTCATATCATAAACACCAGTTCTCTGCCTGTTTTATCCCATAGCTGAAATTCATTTGCTTTCAATGATTATTTCCTGGCTTGGATAAACAAATGCTTCCTTTTCAAGATTATTGCCTTTTCCTCATAGCCGGTTAAATACCACTATACTCATAGCACTCAGCTAGTAAAATAATTGCTACAAGGGTTTCAATTATTGTGAAACATTTATTTGCACAAATCATCTTTTATTATATAAACTCAATTTCTACGGATTTCATAAGAACATCCTCTATATATATAGGAGACGAACTTATAGCAATATTTAACGGTATTTCATAATCTGCAAGTATGACCAATCCCTTCTCTGATTTTTTATCGATAAAATATAGCCCCTCATCAACCACACATTCGAAAATATGATCGTACATTTTTACTTTTTCTTTGTTTCTGATAATAGCCATCTTAAAATCATTAAGAAGAATAGGTTCCAAATCAAGCATTTCAGGTATTTCATCGACATATTCTATAGGCGGTCGATCATATTTAGAATTTAAATCTTCTATTGTGGACTTCTCATTGCCAATAGCGATTCTAAAAATCTCTTCTTTTCGCGATACATCTAAAAATGCACCTTCGATTTTGATAAATTTCTCGCCTTTGAAACCTATAGATGGCAAAGAAAAATATCCTTCAGAATGAAAGTTGCTGAAAGCTTTTTTGCCTCCGGGAGCCAGTATTTTTTGAAATTTCAAGGAATAAAATGAATTTAGAGTTTGCTCCTCACTGATGCTAATTCCGAATATGATTTTCCCTAATTGGTTTACTGTCATAATTTGTCCTTAATCGTTAAAATGAATTGTTTCTGGTTTTGGATTATCGCCTTTGGGTAAATCCAATCTAATATTACCATTAGGATGAAATCTAATGTTTGTCCCATCCTTGGTGCTTCTCCTTACCCCTCCATCTTTCATTTTGGATTGTTCAACTTGCTGGCCTTTCGTTTTATTTTTAAAAATGCTCTTGGCAGTAGCTTTACCACCAGGAAGATCAGAATTAGCTCGTTTCCCTGTATCCTCGACATTTTTGCCAACATAATTATCATTAGTAACAACCGTGTGATCCTGTGGAGCAATTGTCGTTTTATTAATCCCTTCACCTTGAGTTATTGGGAATGGAGTTAAAATTGGTCCATTTGACGATACCAAGGTTTCTGCACCATCAATTAAATTATTACCAACATATTTAATTGCCTCAGCTGTATTATTAGATCCCATCACATCAAAAACCGCAGCAGTGGCAAGAAGGGTAATACCAGCAGTTTCCAGAATAGCAAAAGCCGCAGCAGCCAATTCGGGTCCATTACCATCTGGATCAACCAACTTGAGTGGATTATCAAAGCAATAATTATACGGGCTCCATCCCGGATATTTATCCGCCAGCGGATCAGGGGTTAACCATCTTCCAAGGTTACTGTCGTAATAGCGGGCACCTGGCGAAGCACCCAGAAATAATCATAAGTTGTTGATGTGTCACGTTCCTTGCCCGTGAACTTATATCTTTCATCATTCAATCCGCCTGTTATATAGCTCCTGAGAATCCCTCCAAACGAATAATAATCCTGCGCATTTACAACATTTCCTGTCTCGTCAATTGTTATTCTGATGCTTCCAAGATGATCCTTAATGTAGTAATACCTGTAATCATTCCTTGAATATCTCCAGTAGCCGCTGCTCTCGTGATTCGGATCCTCAACCCAAACTGAATCCCAGTTAGCTTCAACTCGTCCCAGTGAACCATTTCCGAATAAATTAAAGTATTTCAATCTATCAGTATTCTTATCATATACAGCAATTCCTTGCCCATATGATCACGTAAACAGAATTCATTTGCGCCCGCAAATATCTTTTTGCCGATCCTGTTTCCTGCTTCATCATAATAATAATAGCTCCTGTCTAAAACATTTCCGTATAAAATAGGAAGGTTCTGATAGTTATAGAGAATATTATAAACTTCTGTCACGGGATCTGAATGCAATCTTCCTTCTGTGTCGTAGGTAAATGCGTAATGGTTTGAACCTGTAATTAGGGTGTCCAGGATATTTGTATTTGCCTTATAAATATAATTAAATATCGATGGTCCCTCCCTCTTGTATGTAAAATTCCCGTCTGCGTCATAATGATAAATCTGAGTATAATCAGTATTTCCTGCGCATAAGTTACGCTGCTGAGACTTGGTTATTTGTCGAGTAGTGATATTGCAGAATCCCATTAGTAAAGTTTGGATATATTGGCATAATTCAAATCCTGCTGGTAAATATTACCATTATCTTTATATGTATAACTCTTCGATGAACCTGTCATAGTCCAGCATCCCTTGCTGTTGGTTGCTAACAGAATTTTTAATTGTGATTGCACTCTTCCTCTGTTATCATAGGCATAACTAACTGTTCCCTAAAGAGGTCAACTGCGGGAGGTTCTGAAATTGAATTTGAGAATCATTATAATAATTGAATGTTGCATCAACCCTTGCTGTTGTTTTAATATTCCTTAGACTGCTTCTTGCTTCTTTCATTCTTCCCTGGTTGTCATAATCATACCAGTAGTATATAGAATTACTGCCATCAACAACCGATTCATACAGTAGATTACCCTGGTGGTCGTATGTATAATTTATCCTTTTGAAGCTGGAATTACCGTACTTTATCCAGAATGAGGAAACCCGGCCCAGATAATCATAGGTATAAAATTTATAATTCCAACCCGCTCCCTGTTCTGTCTCTGAATTCATCCTGTATGAATTCACAGGTGCTTAAAGGTTTTTGTAGATAATTGCTACGCAGGCAACATAATCTCTTGAATGGCTCATTGATATTTTCAGACTTTCTTTCTCAGACAGAAACTTCGTCAACTCACCGTGAAGTGTAACAATAGGCAGTCCGTTCGGTTCATTTGTAATCTCAATACTCTGCCATGTCATATTTTCGTGCCACCCGGAAGCCATAGCTTTGTATACCGCTTCCTTAGCGGCAAATCGTGCTGCGAGGTGCTGATATTTGTTGCTCTTACTTAGACAGTATTCAAGTTCCCCTTCTGTAAAGACCTTCCTCAGAAAGTGATCTCCATAATCATCAACACTTTTCTTTATCCTGTCAATTTCAATAATGTC
Source organism: uncultured Ignavibacteria bacterium (assembly GCA_963811905.1). GTDB lineage: Bacteria > Bacteroidota > Ignavibacteria > Ignavibacteriales > Ignavibacteriaceae > DATFVA01. Next base: position 354,822 of record CAWETK010000018.1, on the reverse strand, counting down.
TATTCCAATACCTATTATCATTATTCAAACCGCTCCTGCCTTAAAAGAGATCAACATTTGCATCAACATTTAATCCATCTCCCTTTAACTGCTCAAGTATAATTTTGGTAAGTTCTTTTACATCCTTTAATGTGCCATTGAGATTATTATAAAGATCCTCATCATATAACAATTTCCCGATGTTGTTTTTCCTGGCGGTGGTTTCATCGGCAAGTGAATTTAATTTGGTCAGAAGAGAATCTGATTTCCCTAATATGCTTTTGAGGTCGCTGATTGAACTTTGTATCGACTCTTTATTATTCCGTATTAAATCTTTTGCGTCACTTGTAATCTCTGCTGTGTTTGATGTTATCTTCTTAAGGTCTTCCTGGTTTCTGTCAATCAGTGTGTTCATCTTAATTGTCAGGTCTTTCAGGTTTGCAGCAGTAACCTTGATGTTTTCATTCAGTTTCTGATCGGTAAGATAATTGTTCAGAGAGCTTAGCGTTACCCTGACATCCTTAATTGTTCCGTTAAGATCGCCCTGCATTTTACCCAGCATTGACATAACCATCGGGATGTCCGCCTGAAATTCTCCCTGTTGAATTTTATTAAAATCTATCGGCTGAGTGGATTCACCTGGTGAAATATTAATCTTTTTGCCTCCCATAAGATCCAGCATTGAAATTTCGAATGAAGCATCTTCTTTAAGCTTAACATCTGATTCAAGCTTTACCCTGACAATAACATCGTCAGATTCTATCTTGAAGTCATCAACGTTCCCTTTCCTGACACCGTTTATGGTAACAGGGTCTCCTATCGCCAGCCCTGCAACGGTCGGAAACCTGACCTGGAGGTAAATATCATTTGCAGTAAAAGAAAAATTTTTTGCCCAGCCAAGTACCCATAAAAATACCAGCACGCCGGCAACGACCATTATCCCAACTTTAATTTCTGTTTTACTCTGGTCTTTCATTTTTTATCATTTTCAGTTTTTGAGATATTTCTTTTATTTCATCAGCAGAGAAAATGCTGTCTGAAGCTGCTGTTTTTACCATGCCTGCAATTCTGTCAACCGCATTATCATCCGGTATATCGTTTATCTTAAGACTGTCTATATAGGCTTTTAAGGTCTTCCTTAATTCTGATTTTTCAGGAGTATCTTTAACGAAATTGAACTGTTTATCCCAGTCTTCCGTGAAAGCCCCCGCGATTATTTTCTTGCCCGGTTCGAAAAATAATTCTGATTTATGCTGAATAATATACAGAATCGCTGCGACTATTATAGTAAGTAGTATTATAGATTTAAGAAAACATCCCGGTTTCATAATTACTATTCGGAAGTCTGTTTTTCTATCAGGACTTTCATTATTCGCTTTTTTAAAACTTCTTTTACTGTAAACTTATGATTTTCCAGTTCAAATGAATAGCCCTCTTTTGGTATGTGCCCTGCATAATTTAAGACCAGTCCGGCAACTGTCTCAAAGTCTTCATTTTCCGGTTTAATATTTGTGTTAAGCAATTCATTTAAGTCATCAATAGATAACTTGCCTAAAACCATAAAACTCCTGGAATCAATCTTATTGACAGGATTTTCCTCTTTATCATATTCATCACGGATTTCACCGATAATTTCTTCAATTATATCTTCAAGTGTGATTAGTCCCGCAGTTCCTCCGTATTCGTCGACCACAATAGATATATGCATTTTCTTTTCCTGGAGTTCCTGCATCAGTGTGCTGATTAACTTTGTCCTTGGAATGAACAGAGCTTTCCTTGCTATCTTTTCCAGTGAAAATTGTTCACGCAATTCTTTGTTTTGAATGTAAGGCAGAAGGTCCTTCGCATATACAATTCCTATAATATCATCCAGTCCGTTCCTGTATAAAGGAAGCCTGCTGTGTCCGGACACTGCAATGATCTGGAGCAGTTCTTCAAATGCGGTATCTGTTGATACAGTTATCATATCCACGCGCGGAGTCATTACTTCATGCACCGCTACAGTTCTGAAACTGACAATGCTGCTGATTAGTCCGTGTTCCTCTTCGATTATTGTTCCTCTTTCGTGACTCAGGTTCGCAAGTTCAGCAAGCTCCTCGGGTAATATTGCCGATTTCGATTTATCGAAATGCAGCTTTGAAACCGCAGATTTAATTATTTCCGTTATGGTTTCTGCGATAGGATAAAACAAAACATTAACCCAGTAGAGCGGGATGCATACAATCCTGGCAAATTTAAGAGGGTTTTTGTTTGCCCAGACTTTAGGTGTCAGTTCTCCGAAAAGTACAACCAGTCCTGTCAGGAGAATGATCTGAAGTGTTAATGCGAGATCGCGTGAAAAATTAAATTGTTCTGAAGCCTCAATAGCAAGTGTGACAGCAATTATGGATGCTGCCACATTTACTACTGTATTACCAATAAGAATAGTTACAAGCAGCCGTCTCGGGTGATCGAGCAGCAGAAGCAGGTACCTGCCGGTGACAGGTTTGCCTGCTAAATTGTTTTTTAACTTTCTCCTGTCTAATGAAAAAAGCGCAACTTCAGACCCCGAAAAAAAAGCTGAGAGGATAAATAGAAATAAGAGAAAAATAATCTTAGTCTGCCAGCCAACGTCCAATAATTAATTTATCCCTGCAATGTTATACAATCTAATTAAAATGGTAAATCGTTATTCTCATCGGTTTCAACCTGCGGCGGTTCTGCGTCCGAAGATTGTTCCTCTCTGCTGACCGGAGCGCCGCTCGAATCGAGAGGAATCAGTTTTTCAGAAATAACATTTGTACTATATCTTTTGATTCCGTCTTTGTCCGTATAGTCTCTTTTTGAAATTCTTCCTTCAACGTAAAACTTTTTGCCCTTTTTCAGATTCTCTTTAAAATAATCTGAGAGGTTAAAGCAAGTAACATTATGCCATGTTGTTTCATCTATCCAGTTCCCGTCTTTTCCTTTGTAGCTGTTTGTAGTAGCCATTGTGAAACTGGTTACCGATACATTATTCGTAGTAAATCTGGTCTCACAATCTTTTCCAAGATTGCCGATTAGCATTACTTTATTTAGTGAAAATGCCATTTAATTACTCCCGTTTTTTTTGTATTTGAATGTGAATTCGAAAATAATAATACTTTTTAAATAATGCTATTTTTAGAAAAAAAAGGCTGCCTTGCGGCAGCCCTGATCTCATTTATATATTGTTAATATCCACGCATCTTTGAATTTTTCGTTCTTCCAGAGATCATTCCGGACAGTTTCAGCCTCTGATCTGGAGGTATAATACTTTGAAAGCTGAACAACATACAGATTGTTCTGTTTACTGAAAGATGTCTTCACATCAAAAGGTAATAGCTGCTTGCTGTCCTCAGCAAATTTTTTAGCTCTTTCCTTTGTAGTAAATGCACCGATCTGAAGAACGTAATATGTCATCCCCATATCCGGGTATTCGATAGCTGGGATATCCTCCTGGTCAGAATCCGGTATGGAATCAAAAACGTATACGCTATCTTTCCCGGTATCTGTTGTTTGAGTCTGCTGAGAAGATGAACAACCGGTCATGTATACTACAAAAATAACTGCAGCAAATAACACTGAATATTTCATATTTTCCTCTCCTCGCCTTCTCTGTTTCTTAGTTAAAATAAAACATTTTCGTATGCCGCCGGATCAAGGTATACACCGTCGCTGAATAGATTGAAATGTGCAGCTTTGGCGAATGATAAAGTCCCGGGTATCGTACTGATATCAACAAGAGAATAATCAGCATTAAATTTACTATTGATTGCTTTCAAAAATTCATTCGCTATTATAGCATAACCTTGTGCAGTAGGATGAACTCCGTCTAAACTAAACAAACCGCCGGTTACAAACATGGTTGAAAATTTTATACCGCCAAACTCAGTTCCGCCTGATGCATCAGACGCTCTGATCCTGTTCAGAAGAGCATTTATATCAACCAACGCAAATTGTGAAGGATATTTATTAACGGCTGCAGATATAGCTGCGTTAAAAGCAGCCGTAGACTGTATAGCAGTCTGAATTTCACTATTGTCTAAGAACAAGTGCATCAGGGATCGGATTTTTTTCACTCCCGAAAGCCTGATTTGTATCGAGGATACCTAAAGCTATTAATATTGAAATATCTGCGTTGTGATCTTTATAGAATTTGCCTGATGCATGTCCAAAATAAGCTAAATAAGGCTGAGCCACCAATGTGAATAAAATGGAGTAATCGGTTAACTGTGAAAGCGGTGCGGCTGTACCGGTGAATTCATCATGCTTCTGGTAATAAAATCCCGGGACAGCTCCCTGAACCTTTTGAGCAAACTGAGGACCAACTGTTGTAAAAAATGGAATGGTCGTAACATCAGGAATGTTTGCAGCCACAACTTTCGCTCCGGTAGCAGCTAATCCATCCGCTAACTGATTATACAGATAACCGAATGTCTGGCTGGGTGTGGGAGCTTTAGGACTGTAGCCGCCGCTGGTGGCAAACCCCAGGACATCATTATTTCCGATCCATAATGTTACCATTGTAGGGTTTAATGCCTGCACCTGGGTAAACACAGAACCCTGTCCTCTTAGAACTATATCGATAAAAGGACTGTGGGAATAAGAATTTTCTGTGGAGGTAGCCCCCATTACATCTGCCAGTACTATTCCCGGTATACCGAGGTTATTATAAGGATGTGCATATCCCGGGTTTGTAAGTGTTCCCTGGCTCTGAACCTGTGTAGTAACAAAAGGATCAAGAGAAACAATCTGGATCTGTCCGCCTATTCCGGGGTCGGAGATTATCGGTTGAACAAAGGGCGTATTCACCTGCTGTGAGATTAAATTTCCGAAGGAGTACATCTGTGCTGATTCAAATAAAGCACTCGACTCATACCCGGCCGTTAAGCTGTTCCCAATGGCCGCAAATGTACTGAAATCAGCCTGACCGCTTTCAGGCTTGGGACCGGTTAAATCCGTTCTCTCTTTACAGCCGAAGAACATCATTAACGGTAAAAGGACAATAAGCAGTAGTTTTATATTATTTTTCATTTTATATCCTTCTCTTTTAAAATCCATATGATAAACTTACAGCTGCAATATTTGCACTTGAATTATATGTGCCGTTGAAGTACTCGGTTGAATTCTTTACTGTTACCTGGCTCGCAAAGATATGGAGGTATGAAGCCGTTAGCCCCAGGTTATCAAGTATGTTGACATTGAAACCAACACTTAATCCTATCCTGTTTGCATCGGGAAGTGAGGGGTTCAGGTATTCAGGTTTAACCGGGTTTTTATCAAAGTAAATTCCTGCCATTACTCCGAATTGTCTGCTGACTGTATATTCACTGCCGAATCTGACAATGTAGGAGTTGTCGTATAATCTTGGACTGGCAAGGTCTGCAAAGTCAGGACTTGTGAAATCAACGTTAAGAGTATCATAACTTGACCATCCCACATATTGAAAATCAGCGCTGAATTTTAATTCAGGGAGTACGTTATATGCAACACCGAATGCTAAGTTGACCGGGGTTGTTAATTTTGCTGTAATTTCCTGGTCTACCGGAAGTTGTCCTGCCTCTATTAATTGTTCAGAACCTGTAGAATTGGCCGTTCCCTTAAAATCATATTTTATCTGGCTGTGGAACGAAAGTCCGAACGAAAGGGATTCAATTGGTTTGTACATCAGTCCAAGGTTGTATCCGAAAGCCGCATTGTCATCCCCCTTTAATTGTATAAAAGCATCACCGGTGAACGGCGCCTGGGAATTCTTCCTGGTTATTTCAACATTTGCAAAACTGTAAACCAGTGCAGCACTTATCGATAATCCATCGGTAATCTGGTATGCTACTACCGGTGAAATTGTAAAAACCATCAGTTCTGTTTTTAAAGCAAGGTACCTGCCAGCCCAGTCATCATCCCATTGCGTACCAAGACCGAAAGGAACGGTAAACCCGAGTCCTGCTGCAAAATCTTTGCTTATCCTGTAGGAACCAAAGAAGTGAGGAGGATAAAAGCTTTGATCCTGTGTTTTGTATTCAGTTATTTGAGGAGTAATCCCGCGGAACGATGCTGCAGGTGAAATTAGTGTTCCCCCGAGTAAAAAGTTTACCCCCCATAATTGTGTTAAACCCGCACCATTCCAGTAGATAGCAGAAGGATCATCGGCTACGGCAGTAAAAGCCCCGCCCAGGCCCATCGCTCTGGCTCCATGCTCATTTAACTGGAATCCTCCCGCAAATGCCTGGCTGAAGCACAGGAAGATCATAAATATAAAGCTGATTATTTTTTTCAAGGTTCCACCTATTATTAGTTTGTGTGTTATTCTGGTAAGCCTTTGGTTATTCTATTGTAAAAAGGATTGCTCCCTTATCCACAGGATTGTTTTCCGACACTTTAACTTCTTTTATAATCCCGGAAAATGGCGATTTGATATCATTTTCCATTTTCATCGCCTCTAAAATAATTATAGAATCTCCTTTTTCTACGGTCTCCCCTTCACTTTTTTTAATTTTCAGGATCATCCCCGGCATCGGGGCTTTAACTTCCATTTTATGTCTGAACTCCGGGGATTGTTCAATCAGGCTGGAGGCTTTTTCCTGGAGTCCCGTTCTGACAATTACATCTACTGCTTTCCCGTTAATAAATAATGAATACTCGTCCGCGCCTTTCTTTTGAGCAGAGATCTCGTATATACGGTTATCAATCCGCAGAACGTAATCATTCCTGCCAAGCTCCATTACTTCATAATGATGTTTTTTATCATCAATTATAACTTCAGAATTATCGCTGATCGTTACATTTCTTTTTCTATCATTGATAGTTATTACATATTCATTCATTGAGCTGCTTTATCCAGTTGTTGCCCGAAGTATTTTTCTGATTGCTTCCGTTTTTTGAATTAAGGTTCCTGTTCTTCAGGTAGGCAGTAAATATTGAAACTGCTTCAATTACATCAGGGTCCAGCTCTGAAGAAAATCGGAAATCTTTTTCAAGAAAATTAATATCAAACTCACCATTTATAAATTTAGGATGGCTGAATATCTCCTTTAAAAAGAAATATTCGATATTACCCCGAATATCTTATATTCGCCAAGTGCTCTTTTCATCCTTTCAATAGCATTGTTCCTGTCTTTTGCCCAGCATACAAGTTTCGCTATAAGGGGATCATAATAGATTGAAATCTCTGACCCTCTGCCAAACCCTTCGTCTACCCTTATACCGGGACCCGACGGCGAAAGGTATTCGTTTAATCTGCCTGTTGAGGGAAGAAAGTTGTTGTCCGGATCTTCAGCGTAAATTCTGCTTTCCATTGCGTGACCGCTTATCTTCAGGTCTTCCTGCTTAAACGATAAACGATTTCCTTCAGCAATTGAAATCTGTTCTTTAACAAGGTCTATCCCTGTTATTAATTCTGTTACCGGATGTTCTACCTGGAGCCTTGTGTTCATCTCAAGGAAATAAAAAGATTTATTCCTGTCCATTAAAAACTCAACAGTACCTGCATTATAATAATTGCATGCTTTTGCCGCATTTATCGCAGCGGTCGTTATCTTTTCCCTTGTTTCAGGATCAACAAAAGCGGATGGAGCCTCCTCAATTATCTTCTGATGCCTTCTTTGTATTGAACATTCTCTTTCAAACAGATGGGCATAATTACCATGCTTATCGGCTATTATCTGGACTTCAATATGCTTGGGATTCTCTATGAATTTTTCTATGTAGATTGAATCATCCCCGAAGGCTTTTAAGGCTTCCCTCTGTGTTGATGCGAAAGCCGACTCAAATTCGCCGGGATTATTTATTCTCCGCATTCCTTTCCCTCCCCCGCCGGCGGATGCTTTGAGAAGAACAGGGAATTTAATTTTTTCTGCAGCGGCTATCCCTTCCTTTACAGAAGTAGATAGCTTTGGTTGTTCCCGGCACAATTGGGACATTGTTCTTTCGACATCAGCTGCCTGGCAGCTGTTTTACTCCCCATCAATCCTACCGATGAGGACGAAGGACCTATAAAGATTAAACCTGAATCCTCAACCATTCTGATAAAATCAGCATTCTCTGAAAAGAATCCGTAACCGGGATGTATTGCATCTGCACCTGCTTCCAGTGCTGTTTTTATGATCTTTTCTTTATTGAGATAGGATTCGGAAGATTGAGCAGGACCTATTAAGTAGGCTTCATCAGCCAGACGTGTATGAAGTGAAGTTTTATCAGCTTCTGAATAAACCGCTGCTGATTTAATCCCTGATTCTTTACAGGCTCTTATTACACGAACTGCTATTTCCCCTCTGTTCGCAATAAGTATCTTTTTAATCAAAACAGCACCTATTTGAATTCCGCAATAGTGATACCATCACCGCCGCTTTCTATTGGAGCAAAATAGAACGAATTTATTTTATCATAATTTTTCAGGATCCGTTGTACCATTTCTTTTAAAGCACCAGTACCTTTTCCATGAAGGATTTCAACTCTGTTAAGGCCTGAAGAATAAGCTCCGTCTAAAAATTTTATAACTTCAAATTCGGCCTGGTCGGCCCTTTCTCCGCGTATATCTATCCTCACCTGCTGGGATGACGTATCGTATGCGTATGAACTATAACTTGATTCAGATTTCTTCTCATTCTTTGCAGGTATAAGCTCTTCGGCATTTATCTTCATCTTTAAACTTCCGCTTAGCACAACTGCTTTCTTTTTATCCTGCGAAAGCTGTATTATCTTTCCTGTAGTGTTGGTGTTGCGCACCGCAACAAAATCACCGGGTACAAAATCAAATATTTCTTGTTTTTTATCAACTGTTTCTGAAAATAATTCCTTATTTCTTTCTTTCAGATCTTTTACAATCTCCTGCGACGATTTGATTATATCCTTCCTCGCGTTTGTTTCTTTTAGTGACTTTATCACTTCTTCTATTTTTTTATTTACTCCCTTAAGATAATTCTCAGCTTCCGCTTTTGCTTTTTTTAGTATATCCCTTTTTTCACTGTTCAGCTGATCTATATTTTTTTTGTAGAGGTTGGATAATCCCGTCAGCCTGGTGTTCTCTATTACCGAACTTTTAAGTTTTTCTTCAAGTTCCCGGGATTTACTTTCTATATCGACAAGAAATTTCTCAATGTTATGCTTTCCTGAATCAAGGTGTTCACCTGCTGCTTTAAGGAAATCTTCATCAAAACCTATTCGCCTGGCAATCTCAAATGCGTAGCTTGATCCCGGTATCCCCTGCTTGAAGAAATATGTGGGACGCAGGTTCCTGGTATCAAATTCCATTGCAGCATTCTGGAATCCGACTATATCATTAGCGAACAGTTTTAAGCTGCCATGATGAGTTGACGCAAGGACAATTGAATCTTTTTCCATCAGCTTCAATAACACAGCTGATGCAAGGGCCGACCCCTCAGAAGGATCAGTACCTGTTCCGATTTCATCAAGAAGAATTAAAGAATCTGATGTGGCTTTTTGAAGGATGTTTTTAATATTGGACAGGTGTGAGCTGAACGTTGAAAGATCATCTTCAATTGATTGTTCGTCGCCTATATCGACAAGGATATTATCAAAGAAATGATAGTTGGAATCGGGATCAACAGGGATATGTATTCCTGACTGTACCATTAATGCTAATATGCCTATCGTTTTCAATACTACAGTCTTACCGCCGGCATTGGGTCCTGTTATCACTATTACTTTTTGATCATCAATTGACAGGTTAAGCGGAACCGTTTCTTCTCTTCCCAGCCGCTTTAAAAGAATTGGATGTTTCCCCCTGGAAATAGTAAAGGGTTTATTATTATCCATTTGCGGAAATGACCCTATTACCTCTATAGAATAATTCGCCCTGGCAAAAATAGTATCAATTTCTCCAATTGTCTCGAGGGCACTCTTCAGTCCGGCGCTCTCTTTTCCTATCAGTTTTGTGAGCTCTTTTAATAGTCTTTCAATTTCTCTTTTCTCTGCAAAAGAGAGAGAAATAATATCGTTATTGAGCTCCAGGGTTTCTTCGGGTTCTATATAAACCGTCTGGCCGGTGGAGGATTCGGAATGAATAAATCCTTTTATGTGTCTCTTATGTTCGGCTTTTACCGGTATAACTATACGTCCGTCCCTTAATGTAAGGTAATCCTCTCTGACAATATCATTTTCAGATAAAGTCTTTACCAGCCTGTTAACTGATTTTATTAATTCGTCTCTCTTATTGTTTATTTCCCTCTTTATCTCAGAAAGTTTTGCGCTGGCATTATCTTTAACTTCACCATTTTCATTAATTATTTTCGTTATATGATGCTCAAAAACTTTGTCCACAAATAATGAGCCTGACAGCTTATAGAGGTCAGGAGCAATCTCGGAATAATTTTTCAGGAACTGGAAGATATTTCTTGAAGTTGTTGCAAGCCTGAGGATTTCAAGTATTTTTTTACTGTCAAGCACCGCACCTTCAATCCTGCTCTGAGATAATGCTCCGGTGAGATCCGGGATATATTCAAACGGGGGCGTATTCTGTAAAATTAGTATTTTCTTTGCCTCGCTTACATACTCCCCTTCCATTCTCACAAGGTTGATATTTGATAGAGGTTTAAGTTCGTTTACCTTTTGTTTCCCCTTTTCAGTTACTGAATATCGTACAATAAACTGAAGTATTTTCTGAAATTCTAATTTGTCAAGAACCAGCTGATCAATCATTTAGAGTATCTTTATCATTAATATAATCCTTAATTCTTTTTTTAGCATCCGGAGTATAATTACTTAGCAAAGTTATTGTCGCCGGGATAATGTTATAAACCGGGTTATATACCAGTGAATCCTTTTTTGCAGTCTTTGACGGAACATTGAATACATTTAATATATAAAGAGCGGCACTTAAAAAAAACAGGATTTGTATCATCCCCACAACTCCGCCTATAACCTGGTTCACAAGACTGTTGACCTTATCAAATGGATGGACTAACCTTTTCAGAACGGCAAACAGTATTATTACGCCTATAAAAATAACTGCACCGGCTATTATTTCTGACAGGTAATATTCAATACCAAGTGCATTCTCCATATATTTCCCTAACCCGGAAGCAAAATTAATCGAAAGTATCACGGCTAATACAAAGCCGGCAAAGCCGATTATTTTCCTTACGAATCCATCCTTGTATCCAAGGATAAAACCGATTAGTACAATAATAAAAATTATTAGGTCAACAAGATTCAATTACTTCCCCAGGTAATCTTCAACCACTGCCCGGACTTCCTTCCCGTCTGCCTTTCCTTTAAGTTCTTTCATCGCAGCAGGCATCAGCTTTGGAAAGTCTTCCTTTGAAACTGCATTAATTTCTTTTGCAATTCTTTCTACCTCACTCTTTATTTCGTCGTGTGAAAACTGTCGGGGCAGGTATGACTGGAGTATATCCAGTTCCTTTTCCTCTTTTCCGGCAAGGTCTTCTCTCCCGGCATTTCTGAACTGCTCAATAGAATCTTTTCTCTTTTTTGCAGCTCCGGTAAGGAGTTTAATTTCTTCTTCAGCATTTAGTTCCTTGCCCGAACCGCTTTTCTCAAATTCAAGGATTAATGCTCTGATTGAGCGGATCGTCTCAGTTCTTAGCTTATCTCCCGCTTTCATCGAATTTTTAAGATCCTGGTTAATTCTTTCAGTTAAATTCATGTCCGCCTCTTAAATTAAAAAAAGGCAGGTAGTAATAAAACCAGCCTGCCTCAAATCAAATAATTATAATCAGATAAATCAGATCCTGATGTTTGCTGAATAGTTTATTCGCAAACAGAATGCCTTTCGAAGTTCTTGCTGAATATCTGTAACCAGTCCCATATCTGTTCCTTTATCAATCCTCAGGGAAACGATAACGTTTGGAAGTTCCTGTCTCTTGGCGTACATAATCGGTTCAACATCATCCAGCTTTACAATACTGTCATTTATCTGAATTCTTCCGCTCTTGCCGACCCAGATATAAGAGATGAGACGTTTGTTCTCAATCTTTTCAATTGCTTTCGCTTCTGGTAATTTAAAATCAACCAGAACATCTACTTCTCTAAGTGTTGTTGTAACCATAAAGAAAAGCAGAAGCATAAATACAATATCAGGCATTGAAGCGGTTGGAATTTCCTGTTTTGTATTAGCTCTTCTTTTTTCAAATTTCATTATTCAAACCTTAAGCTATTATTTTTTTACTGATTCAGGTTCCGCAAGAGAAATAATAATAGGTATCTTATCCTTCACAACATCCTGTTGCTCCGGGACAAGGTCATCGAATTTTTTACCGTATTGCTGATTGGAGTATTCGTCTCTTACCTCAAAATAAGCTTGTTTCACCTGATCCAAAGCCTGTATATAAGTATTATAATTAGTCTTTCTATCGGTTTTTACTGAAACAATAAGTTTTTTATTGGAAGGGAGATCAATCTTTGATATTATTCTCGGCTTTAAATTATTTTTTATCTGAAAAACCGGAACCGGGTTTCCATCTACCAATACATCGCCATTCTCATTTATCAGTATCGCAGCCATTCTGTCTTTGTCAACTTTTATATTGACCTGTTCATCTGGCGGGACATAATCCGGTAGAGTGAGACCAATACCGGTGTCAACATCGATAACTGTTGCAACAAGGAAGAACAGCAGAAGCAGGAACGCAATATCTGCCATCGAACTTGTCGGTATTGAAGCTTCAGCTATTTTACGTTTTTTTAACATTGTTGATTACTTTAATCTTGTTAATAATACTTCAAAGGAACATGAAAGTTCCTTATACTTTACCTTTTGCTTTCAGTTCATAGAGTGCATCAATCAGCTCAACAGAACTTTCTTCCATATCGCCGACCAATCGGTCTATTCTTGAAATAAAATAATTGTAAAATATTTGAAGCAGCATTGCTACAACAAGACCAAAAAGTGTCGTTAAAAGAGCAACTGAAATACCTTCAGCAACAATTGCCGGAGAAATCTGTGCTGCTTCTTTAATAGCATCAAATGCCTGGATCATTCCCTGTACTGTACCGGTGAATCCGAGCATAGGTGCAATTGTAATAAAAGTGGATATCCAGATCATACCTCTTTCGAGGAAACTCATTTCGATTCCGCCGTAAGCGATGATTGCTTTTTCAGCTGCTTCTAGTCCCTCGTCTGCTCTTAATAAACCGGCATGGAATACTGAAGCTACAGGGCCTCTGGTGTTGCCGCAGACTTCCTTAGCCTGTTCTACACCGCCTTCAGCTAGTGCTCTTCTGACTTTTACGATGAAATCTTTTGTGTTAACCCTCGCTCTGGAAAGAGTCCAGAACCTTTCGATAGAGAAAGCTAGCCCAAGAACAAGGCATGCGAGGATGGGATGCATAAAAATACCGCCGGCTTCATATTTCTCAGCCAGCCAGTTTAATGCACTCTGATTTTGATTAGCCTGCGCAATCACATTAATCATTGCCGAGATAATCCCAATAAAGTCCATAAAAAGTAACCTCCTAATAAATTAAAAAATGATCTTTTGAGGAGAGAAAAGGCTCCAATAAATTTCTTAAAAAGACCTCGTTACAATAACTATTTCGAAAAACAAAGTCAATAAATATTTGAGTGTTAAATTTAAGTAAAAATATACATTAAAGCCTATTCTGTAACTATAAATCTTGAAGTCAGCCGGATTATGTTGCCTGAAATGAAGAAGAAATTCCGGAAAATCTCATGTACAAGTTCCCCGATTTCTTCTGCTTTTATCCATTTCTCGTAGTCGTTCTTTTTCATCCATTGCCTGTTCGCAGGGGTATCGATTATAAAAGGGGCAATTGCATTAGCACTGAGTTTGATTTCGTTTCCCTCGAGAGCCAGCGTTTTTACAAGATGTATAAGTGCGCTTTTTGAAGTTCCGTATGAACTTTTGCCTGCTTCAGGAGTTATTCCGGTTTCAGCAGCAGTGAAGCAAATTGATCCGCCTGCTGATTTTTCCACCAGCTTTGAAAAATGTTTTGCAAGGAAGAAATTGGATTTTAGGTTCATATCCATCATTTTATTCCACTCTTCTTCATCGGTCTCTTTTATGTTCTTCCCGCCGGCAAATCCTCCGACTGTGCTGTACAAAAAGAAAACTGTACCTTTAGAGGGATGGATTTTCGTAAATATCTCTTCCACATTTTTTTCGACCGATAAATCTTTGGAATTTATTTTTAGTACCTGTCCCTCTTTGATATTTTCCTTTTCAATATTGAAGTCGAAAAGATATATCCTGTCATAATCTTTCTTCAGCATGGTTTCCGTAACCCCTCTGCCAAGGGCTCCGTTGGCGCCGAAGATTAATAATTCTTTTTTCACTATTCTCCTTTTTTCGGTATAATTACAAATTCAGCGGTAACCGGAAAGTGATCGCTGTAGCCGCCCAGGTACTTATTTCCGCCGTAGGTTGGGAACGGTGTTCCTTCGTATTTTCCCGAGTGAGTTACCAGGAAATCAGGTTTATAAATGCTGAATGATCCGCATATATAATGAATGTTTTCTCCGGTTAATAATTCATTTGATACAATGATCTGGTCCAGCATGTTCCAGTCGTTTTTGTATTTGTATGTTCCTGATCCTTCGTTATAGTCGCCGTATGCCAGGTTGTATAGTTCATCTGGTTTACTCTCAGGGAGTTTTCCCGAGATACTGTCGCAAAGCACCGGCTTAGCCTTTAAAGTATTGAGTATTGAGTTATTTGTCGGTTCATCATTGAAGTCACCCATTATCAATATTAATGATTGCGCATTGTGAGCCAGAATTTCATCTGTATTTTTCTTCAGAACTTTCGCCGCTGCAATCCTGTTGATTTCCGATTCGCTCTCCCCTCCTCTTCTGCTCGGCCAGTGATTTTCAAAAACATAAATCGTATCGTCCGTTGAGGTTAACAACTCTGCATTGAGTATCAGCCGGGTAGGATATCCATCAGCGAGGTTTATGGTGTCCCCTGTCACAGAAAGCAGGCGGAACTTATCACCTCTGTATATAATTCCGTTATCTATTCCCCTGTTGTCGGGCGACTCAATGTATGCAGATTTGTAATTCATATCTGCTAAAAATTTTTCATCCATACTGTCAAGGAGTGACTGGTGTTCGGTTTCTACCACACCAAGTATATCAGGACCTCTTCCGTTATTCATAGAACGGATAACTCTTGCAAGATTGTTCAGCTTTTTATCGAGTCTTTCTGCTGTCCAGTTTTTAATGCTCCCCGGAAGGAATTCTTCATCTTCTTTTAAGGAGTCATTAACAGTGTCAAATAGATTTTCAAGATTCCACGAGGCTGTAAACAGAGTATCATTTTTGCTTTCCTGCGCCGAACAGGGTAAGGAGATTAGAACCATGAAGAAGAGGATTGCTATTGTTTTCATTTTATTCTGATGATAAGAGTTTATAATTCCAGTCTTGTAGTAACACCATGCAGCTTGTTATACTGGAGTTTATAAAATGCTACAAAGTTCGGTGCCAGTTTCTTTAGAGTAGCAAATATCTTAAGCCATAATTTATTAGTTACAATATCTTCAGAACCGTAGAAAATTACCTTTTCTGTTACGCTGTTGGCTTTCAGCAGATGAGGTATATCTACAAATTCCATATAGCCGGTTTCTATGATAATACCCGAGAGACCGTGAGCAAGATTATCAACTTTCCTGAAAGTAGTCCCGTAGGGAGAGTCTGTCGTCTGAATTGAGACAAGTACATTCTTTTCATATATGATGTTCCCCCTTATGATACAGTGTACTATATAGGGCGGAACGTTATTGAGGTCTTTAGTAAAAAATAATGCTGTCCCATTGATATTATTTCCCAGCCTGTATATCTGTTCATAGCTTTCCTTGAATACATCAAATGGCAAAGGCCTGAAAGAACGGTACATTGCTTTATGTCCCGAGGACCATAATTGTATTACAATGAAAGGAATAAGCGCAACTACAATCGACCAGTAACCTCCGTGAGGCACCTTATTCATTACAGCAACGAGGTATAGAAGATCTACAATAAAAACCACCCCGGCCAGCGCCATTTTGGCTTTCTTGCTCTCAATCTTAAATATCCAGATCATAAACATTGCGCTTATGGTCATTGTGGCCGTTACAGCAAGGCCGTATGCCGCCGCCAGATTATCCGACTTCTGGAAGAAGAATATCATAAACAGCACAGCTATTAATAGTACCCAGTTTACCACCCCTATATATATCTGCGATTTCAGATGTGTAGACGTATACTTCACCCTCATAAGCGGGAATATTCTCGTTGTGATTCCCTGGTATACCAGGCTCATGACTGCACTTATCATAGCCTGTGAGGCAATGATGGTAGCAAGCAGGGTTAGTATCAGGAATGGGACGTAAAAGACGTCTGAGATTGATTTAATCATTCCGAAAAGAACAAAGTTTGTATCTTGTGAACGAAGAAGATAGGCTCCCTGCCCGAAGTAATTTATAACCAGTGCGAAGAAAACAAAATACCAGGCATGCCTTATAGGCTGACTTCCAAGATGCCCCATATCAGCGTAAAGTGCCTCCCCTCCTGTTGCACATAGAATTACTTCGCTCAAAACAAAAAATCCCGTCCAGCCGTTATGAAGCATAAACTCTACCGCATAGTGAGGACTGACTGCCATCAGTACTTCCGGCACCTGGATCAGTGAATATATCCCTGAAATCAGAAGAGCTGAAAACCATATGATCATAATGGGCCCGAAAGAAGATGAAACTTTGTCGGTTCCTCGCGACTGAAAAGCAAACAACAGCACTGTAATTACACAGGTTATTAAAATTATAGTGGATACGCTTATATGCCCGATTGAAGGAATCAGCTGCAGTCCTTCTACTGCAGAAAGTATACTAATCGCCGGTGTAATAGCACCGTCACCCATTAAAAGCGATACACCTATAAATCCCAGAAATGAAGCAAAAGCAGCTCTCCTCCCTGTTTTAACACTTTTTGCCAGTATTTCTTTCAGTACTATTATCCCGCCTTCACCTTTAATACTTAAGCTCATCGCAAGCCACGCGTACTCAACCGTGACAAGAATAATGAGTGTCCAGAAAATAAGAGAGAGTGCCCCCATAAGATTGCGGTAAGTAGGTGCAGTGAGTGTAAATATGACTGTTAAAGTATAAATGGGACTGGTGCCGATGTCACCGAATACAAGTCCCATTGCTTTAACTATATCTTTGAAAGAAGAAAATTTAAAGTTGCTTTTTGCCATCAAATAAATATCGCCGGATGTTCAGAAATAAAAACAAAATAATAAATTATCTTTGCGAAGTTATTAATGTTTTCTATCATTTTCTAATTTTTATTGAAAAATAACATTGGAAGAAGATGATTTTAATTAGAAAAATAATATAAGAACTACCTGTTCCGGATTTTAAATTTCCTCTTGGCATCCTTACTTATAATGTGCCGGTAGCTATTAGTTTTATCCATTTTATGAAATGCCGCATTTACTGAATAAATTAACTTTGATTATAAAAATAATGATTTGATCCGGACGTAATTCAATTCATCAAATCTTTTGTGAACTCAGAAGTCTTCTCTTTCATCATATCCTGATTTGAGACACTGACATTTTGTCATATATAAATTTTTTCAACAGTTCAAAACTGCATTTTTGGGCTGTTTTAGCGGTGTCTCATTTTGAGTCCTCCAGGCCTTTAAAAGGCCTCCTTCAGGCCTCGAAATACGGTATAAATAAGAGGACTGACATTTTGTCATTCCTGTTGAATTTTTCAGCATTAGAGACCACCTGTTTTTCACCAGGAAACTTGTCTCTTTGTCGAACTATAATCCTCTCTGAAATGATTTCATTTCGGCTTATCCACTGTTTCCAAAGATTTAAATCCTGGGCAAATTCATAATACTTGAGAAATACTTTTTCCGGAGAACCAACATTCTGAATGGGAATGCTGTAAACGCTCTGCTGTTAAAATTTTCTAACCTGAACCCAAACATTTAAACCCACCTCGAAATAATTTTATACCCTCTTACCTTCTTACCTCCCCTAACCTTCCAACTTCCACTTGTTTCTTATTACTTTTATCTTTTTTCCTTATCTCATCTCGGATTTCTTATAACCTTCTTATCCTCCTCTCTTCTTATCTTCTGACCTTCTTACCCCTTTATGATATCTTTCTTCTACCTTCCTTCAGGCATCTGAAAACGTCCTGAAAACGTCTTGAATACGTCCTGAATATGTTGTGAATACGTCATTAAGGCTATACTGAAGAGTTATTTATGTGAAAAACTTATCTTGTATGTATTCTTTCCATCATGCCGGATTTATTAACCAAGCCTCCCTTTTTTATTGAATTTGAAGTAAGAGTACTTATTTTTATTTTTGTTTTTTCAGAGATATTCTCCCTTAGCGGCACCTCAGAATTTAACCGATGAGAAAATATGAGTAAAAAATTCGTAATTATAGATGCTATGGCTTTAGCTTATAAAGCCTATTTCGTTTTTATAAATAGACCTCTTGTTTCCACAAAAGGAGAACCAACTTCGGCAGTATTCGGGTTCCTGAATCAGCTGCTTAAAATACTTGAGGATACAAAACCGGATTATATCTCAGTTGCCTTCGATTCTAAAGAAAAAACTTTTCGCCACGAAAGGTATGAAGGCTATAAAGCCTCAAGGCTGCTATGCCTGAAGATATGATCCCGCAGATTGCCAGGATAAAAGAGATCATTGAAGCAATGAACATCCCTATATATATCCTTCCGCGGTATGAAGCAGATGATATTATAGGCACCGCTGTCTGTAAGGCGGAAGAGAAAGGATTTGAGTCATTTGTCATTACGCCGGATAAAGATTTTAATCAGCTTGTTACAGATAAGGTCAGAATAGTCCGCCCCGGAAAATCAACTGATGAAATAGTTTTCTACGATGTTCAAAAAGTTAAAGCTGAATTTGGATTTGAACCGAGGCAGATGATAGATTACCTGGCGCTCATAGGAGACTCGTCGGATGATATCCCGGGAATAACGGGGATAGGTCCTAAAACTGCAATTCCTCTCATACAGAAATACGGCACAATTGAAGGTATTTATGAGCATATTGACGAAATAGATAAGCCGGCTCTTAAGAAAAAACTGCTTGAGGGTGAAGCAAACGCTTTCCTTTCAAAAGAACTTGCTACTATTCACTGTGAAGTCCCTCTTGATTTTGATTTCGATAAGGCGATGTTCAGAAAACCTGATTTTGATGCACTCAGGGAGATATTCCTCCAGGTAGAATTTAAAAACCTTTACAGCCGTCTCCTTAATTTTTATGACAGGAACGGCGGAAGTGAAGGCGGGGAAATAGAGACTATCTCGCCTGAAGCAGAAACTTTCGATTCAAATAATTCTGATTATACTTTAATTACTAACGCATCTGAAGCAAAGAAACTTGCCGATAAATTGAAAAAGTCTGACCTGTTTGTATTCGATACTGAGACAGACAGTCTCGATCATTTTATGCTTAAGCTTGCCGGCGTCTCTTTTTCTACCAGGGAAAAAGAAGCTTACTACGTCGCTCTTAATTCTTTTGATAATGAGATGGATACTCCTGAAGCCGTAAAAGACAGGCTTCCGTTAAATGAATTCATAAAAATATTTAAACCGGTATTTGAAAACAAAAAGATCAAAAAGGTCTGTCAGAACGGCAAGTTCGATATATCTGTTCTAAGGAGCCGCGGTATTGAAGTAGAGAACTTTTATTTCGATACAATGCTCGCCAGCTATGTTATCGATCCCGATCAAAAACACGGAATGGATGAGCTCTCTGTGAAATACCTCAACTATAAGCCTATCCCGCTTTCAAACCTTATCGGAAACAAAAAGGATCCTTCAAAAATATTTGAGGCCGACCTGAATGCAGTCTCGGATTATTCCTGTGAAGATTCTGACATAACTTATCAGCTTTATAAAAAGCTCGAGGTAGTGCTCGAAAAAGAAAGACTCACAAAAATTGCATACGATATCGAGTTCCCTCTGGTGCCGGTTCTTGAAGATATGGAAAGAGAAGGAATCAGGATTGATATGGAAGCCCTTGTTTCTTTCAGCAAGGATCTCCAGGTTCTGCTGGATGAATATACCACGAAAATATATAACTGCTGCGGTCAAGAATTTAATATCAATTCCCCCCAGCAGCTCCAGGTGATATTATTCGATAAGTTGAAGCTCAGGACAGGTAAAAAAACTAAGACCGGGTTTTCAACTGATGCCCGTTCTCTTGAGAACCTCCGCGGGGAACACGAAATAATTGAACTGATTCTCAATTTCCGACAGGCTGCTAAACTTAAATCTACTTATGCCGATTCACTTCCCTCGCTTATTCACCCCAAAACAGGCAGGGTGCATACTTGTTTTAATCAGACTGTGGCATCAACAGGCAGACTCTCAAGCAATGATCCTAACCTTCAGAATATCCCGATCAGAACTGAAATGGGAAAAGAGATAAGAAAAGCCTTCGTACCTCGGGATAAAGACTATCTGATCCTCAGTGCAGATTATAGTCAGATTGAACTTAGAATACTTGCTAGTATTACAGGCGATGAAGGATTAACAAAAGCGTTTAAAAGTGGGGAGGATATACACAGAAGTACTGCAGCACTCGTATTTATGGTTTCCCCTCAGGATGTTACTCCTGAAATGAGACGCCGGGCTAAGGAAGTTAATTTCGGTGTACTGTATGGAATAGGACCTTTCGGATTGAAGACCAGACTGGGCATAACCCAATCACATGCTAAGGAAATAATTGAAACTTATTTTAATACTTTCAAACGCGTAAAGCATTTTATGGATGAGTCAGTATTAAAGGCACGGGAAAAGGGGTATGCAGAAACATTATTCGGAAGAAGGAGATATTTACGGAATATTAACAGTAGTAACCGTGTTGTACGCCAGTTCGAAGAGCGTGTCGCCATAAATATGCCTATCCAGGGAACCGCGGCAGATATGATAAAGCTGGCAATGATTAATATATATAATGAACTGAATAGAATGAAGGCCCGTTCTAAGATGGTTCTCCAGGTTCACGATGAATTGCTCTTTGATGTTCATAAGGATGAAGTCGGGGAAATCAGTGCTATGGTAAAGGAGAAAATGGAAAATGCTATTCCGATGAATGTCCCGATAGAGGTGGAAACCGGTACAGGTAAAAACTGGCTGGATGCTCATTAAAATTAAATTAAAACCTGATGCAGATCGATAAAGATAAAATACGGAAGATACTGTGCATTAAACCCCGCGGCATAGGGGATATTATTCTGTCTACACTGATACTTGAAAACCTTGCTTCTTATTTCCCTTATGCGCAGATCGACTACCTGACTGAAAGGTTTGCAAAAGCCTCGGTTGAAAATAATCCGTTCGTGAATAAGGTACTCACGATGAATGAAACTGAGTTTCCCTTGCTTGTAGCTTTGCGGGTAAAAAAAGAAAAGTACGATATAATACTTGATCTCTGGTCTAACCCGAGATCAGCCCAGGTCACATTTCTTTCGGGTGTAAAATACCGCGTGGGATTTGCCTACCGTGGAAGGAAATATGCGTATAATATCCTTGCAACAGGCGAACGCGGTGAGCATCATTCTGCAGAGCATAATCTTGAACTGCTTAAAGCCCTGAATGTACCTGTTAAAACGAGGAATTTGCATTTTTATGTATCTGAGGAAAATGATGAATTCGGCAGAAACTTCATTTCAAAATACTGCAGGAACGGATCGCTGGTAGTCGGTATTATCCCTGCCGGAGGCTGGCCTTCCAAACGGTGCGATGCAGTAAAGTGGATAGAGATCTGTTCAACAATAAATAAGAAATATAAAGTGCAGTATCTGATACTATGGGGACCGGGAGATGAATACGATGCCGACTATATTAAAAATCATTTCCCCGACCGGGCGGTGCTGGCGCCAAGGACCTCCCTTGAACAAATGTCCGGCTTAATTAAAAACTGCGGCTTTATTATGGCGAATGATTCGGGACCTATGCATATGGCTGCTGCCCTTGGCATTCCTACTCTTGGCATCTTTGGTCCGACAGATCCCGCTAAACACGGCCCTTATTCTCAAAACTCCGGTTATGTTCTGAAGGACGATCTGTTCTGCATCGTCTGTAATTATCTTGATTGCCCCTATAATCACGAATGTATGCTGCAGTTGTCAAATCAAAAAGTTCTGGAAGTTTTCGAAAGAATCGCCGGAAACCTGCTCGAGAAAAAATCTTAGTTTAGTGTCTTCAGGAATTCATCCATCTTATCAGCAAGATTTTTTATAGTATGATTTTGTTTCACGTCCTCGCTGGCATTCATACCCAGACTCCTCCTCAGATCCGCATGCTCACCAAGTTGAGTTATAATCCTTACAAGCCCGGAGGTATCATTGAGATCAAAAAGAAATCCGTTCTCTGCATTCCTGATAAATTCATTATTCCCGGGTATATCGGAAGCAATCAATGGTACTGAAGAAACCCCTGCTTCGAGAAGTGCAAGGGAAAAACCTTCTGACCTCGAAGTCAGAAGAAATACATCCATTGCTTTATAATATTTCCAGATATCATCTACGTATCCGGGCATAACTATTTTCTCTCTGCTGATCCCGAAGGTACCGGCATAACTTAGTACCTCATTCTGCTGGTTCTCAGGTATCCCGATTATCAGCAGAACGAACTTATCGTCCAGCCTGGAAAACGCTTTGAACAGGATATCAAATCCTTTCCTTTCTTTATGGAACCAGGTAGAAAGGCCAAGTACTATCTTGCCATTGAGGCTGTATTTATCCTTTACCTCTGCACCGGATATATTATCTATATTATCCGGATATTCTATTCCGTTGTGGATAACTTTAACCTTTTTCTTCCTGATACCTGATCTGATAAGACTTTCAGCAACTCCCCTGCTGCAGGCAACCTGGAAATCAAAATACCTGTTGTAAATAAGAGGGCCTATAATAGGGACACTCTTCGTTATGTTCTGCCGGTAAGCTATGTTGTAAAATTTGTCTCTATATTCCTTTTTAAGATTCAATCCCAGTTTCCTGTCCAGTGAATGATAGGAAATTATATGGCGGGGGTTCAATTCTGTATAATTCTTTCTGAAGACATCATATATATTTTTAAAATCCTCAGATGTATTCAGAGTAATTACATTTATTCCTCTCTCCTTTGCTCTTCTTTCAGTCAGCGAATTCTCTGAAGCAAACAATCTTAGATCATAACCCTTCTTCATTAATTGCTCGGAGCACATTATTGCAATTTTGGCACTCCCTGCATAACCATCCCCGAAACTTACCTGGAATAACATATGTAAATATTCTCCTTCAAATGCAGCCAATGTTTTTTTATATTTGATCAACAAATTTGAATTCTAAATATAATTATTATTTACAATTAGTCAGGTTTTTTTTGGCAGCCAGAGAAGTTCCTTCATGTAAAAGATTTACCGGGTATAAACCCTGCTTCCCGGATCATAACTGCTGGGAGGATGGATGCAAAGACAACCTCCCGATCGGGACGAAGATTCTGATCATTAATTTTGATGCTATGGGGGATGTCCTTATGACAACAGCACAGCTTCCTTCCATCAAAAGGAAGTTCCCCGAATCGACCATCTGCTGGGTTACCCTTAAGATAGCAGCGCCCCTTCTCATCGGGAATGAATTTATAGATAAAGTTTTTATCTATGATGCTGAGTCAATATCCGTACTTAATGAAATGGAATTCGATTATATTATGAACGTTGATAAGTCACAGCGTTCGTGTGCATTGCTTAATTCAGTTAAAGCGGAGCATAAGCTCGGCTTCGGTTTAAATAAAGATGGTAAAATCATACCAGTAAATGAAGGAGCATATTATAATTATAATCTCGGGATGGATGATCATTTTAAATTTAAGGTGAATAAAAGGACTGGACAGGATTACCTGGCAGAAACTTTTGAAGTTGATTACCGGAGAGATGACTATGTCTTCAGCCTCACTGGAGAAGAACAGACCTTTATTTCGGATTATAAAAAGAGCGTGGGAATCCACGATAATGATTTTGTAATAGGTTTTAATACAGGTTGCTCCGAACTTTATCCGAATAAAAAAATGACTATTGAACAGCATGTCTACCTTATAGAAAAGCTTCTTGAAAAAAACATAGGCAGGATTATTCTCCTCGGTGGTTCCGAGGATACAGAACGAAATAATATTATATATTCTCACTTTGATGGTAAAATTATAAACACACCGACAACGATGGGCGTGCGCCGCGGTGCCTGCTTTGAGGAACTTGCGGATATTATTGTTACGGGCGATTCATTCGGAATGCACCTTGGTATTGCTCTGAAAAAATATATTATTGTCTGGTTTGGTGTAAGCTGCTGGACAGAAATTGACTTGTATGACCGCGGAGTAAAGCTTTACCAGGATGATCTTTTCTGCTCCCCTTGCTGGAAAAGAGTCTGCCCTTATAACCTGGAATGCATACAAAACATTGACCTGGATAGAATTATCCGGGAGACTGAAAAGTATTACCGTACAAATTATCTGAAAGAAGCAGATGCGGACCGGGATAAATAATATAAATCCTTTCTCTCTTTCAAAACGTATCCATCGCCCGCTTATTCTCGACGGAGCAATGGGAAGTCTGCTTCAGCAGTATGGCGTTCCTTCTTCAAAAAAGGTCTGGATGACTCTTGCTAACACTGATTACCCTGAAACTCTTCTTAAAATCCACAAAGAATATATAGAAGCGGGAGCAGACATAATCACTACAAATACATTCAGAACCAATCCCGTCTCTCTTTCTGAATTTTCTGATAAAAAGCAGCTTGAATTAATTAAGGCAGCAGTTACAATCGCAAAAGATGCAAAAAATGATCTGCCTGTATATATTGCCGGATCAAATGCACCTGCCGAAGATTGCTATCAAAAGGAGCGGACTATCAGCAATAAAGAGCTTGAGCTTAATCATCATAAACATATTAAAATACTAATGGATAATGATGTTGATTTCATCTTAAATGAAACGCAAGGTCATTTTGATGAAATCAGGATAATCTGCAAGTATTGCTCAAGAAATTCCATCCCCTATGTTCTTAGCATTTACCTCGATGAAAATATGACATTGTTATCGGGTGAAACTCCGGAGCAGGTTATGTCATTTATATGGGAGCACGACCCGTTAGCCGTAGGTATTAACTGTATCTCTCCAGCCCAATTTAATGCCATTGATAAACATTTTCATAAAAACTGGGGATACTATCTTAATTGCGGAAGCGGAAATCCGGAAGAAACTATTATTCAGTGCGGCTTCTCCCCGGAGGACTACTTTGAGACTGTAAAGAATTCGTTTAAATTCTCCCCCTCTTTTATCGGAGCCTGCTGCGGATCAAATCCTGCCCATATCAAAAAAATAAAAGAATATCTGGATGGCAAAAAACGAAGTTAATACACCCGCAAAAATAAATATCGGCCTGTATGTCACTGAAAAAAGACAGGATAGCTTCCATAATATAGAAACTATTTTTTACCCTGTTAATCTCTATGATAAATTAATCGTAGAGGACTCTGATGCATTTTATTATTCATCCAATCTTGAATCACTCCCCGGCGATAGTACAAACCTGGTTATTCGTACTAAAAATCTCCTCGAGGAATATTCTGGTGAAAAACTAAATGTGAAAATTCATCTGAGAAAGAATATACCTATTGGAGCAGGACTCGGCGGCGGCAGTTCCGATGCGGCGGCAGTGTTGAATTTGCTTAATGAATTTGCAGGACTTAATCTTTCTCCAAACGAAATATTTGATATCAGTTTAAGGTTAGGTTCTGACGTCCCTTTTTTTCTGAATCCCCGGCCATCTTATGCATGTGGAAAAGGTGAGATACTTTCTCCTCAGATGCTTCACCTCGATCTGCCTCTCTTAATTGTCAATCCAGGAATTAATATATCGACTAAATGGGCCTACGAACACATTAAACCTCAATCGCCAGGTTTTGATCTCAGAAAGGTAGACTCACTGGATTTGTATCATCTTAAATTATACGGTGAGCAGATATTGAATGTTTTCGAGCCTCCTGTGTTTGAGGCCTATCCGGCCATTAAAGAGATAAAATTTCTTCATTACAAACTTGGAGCTGTATTCTCACTGATGAGTGGAAGTGGTTCAAGTGTATTCGGGATCTATCCGGATATTGAGAGTGCAGAATCAGCAGCAAAAATTATGAGAGAGCAGGGTTATTTTGTATTTATACAGAATGAATCAGAATAATTCTGCATAGCTACGAAACCACCGTTTCTGAAATTTCAATCGACTTTCTGGTCGCATTCATTCTGATGTTTGCACCTATCGGGACGGTAATATTATTCTTCAGGTGACCATGCTTGAAATTATAAATTACCGGCTTTTTAATAGGGGTAAGATAATCTGTTATGACCTCCCCCAGGGTTAAAGTCTTTTTATTAGGATCAGGTTCATTACAGTCCCGGAATGATCCGAGTAGTACTCCCTTAATTCCCTGGAACATTTTAGCTAATCTGAACTGGTTCAGCATCCTGTCGATCCGGTATGGCATCTCACCCATTTCTTCAATCAGAAGTATCTTATCTTTCAGATCAGGAAAGTACTCCGTACCTATCAATCCTGAAACGACTGAAAGATTTCCTCCTACAATTCTGCCGCTTGCTGTACCTGAATTCAGACTAAGGATATTTTCATCGTCAGGATTATTGATTCTTCCGAATTTTTTGGAAGAGGTAAGAAGTCTCCAGAACATTTCTTCGGTAAAAGGACTCACATCTTCATAAAAATCTACGCCGGGCATTGGACCTGCAAATGTTATCAATCCTGATTTATAGAATATCGCCAGTTGTAAAGCTGATATATCACTGTAACCCACAAAAATTTTCGGATGATTCTTTATTATTTTATAATCAATTTTATCAAGCAGCCTGGCAGCCCCGTACCCGCCTCTTAAACAGAAAACAGCATTGACTTTTTTGTCTGAAAACATTGTATGTAGATCATCTATTCTTTCTTTATCAGTTCCCGCCAGGTATCCGTTGTACTTTCCAACGTTTTTTCCTACTCGTACCATATAACCAAGAGTCTCCAGATAGCGGACGCTTTTCTCTAATTTTGCAGGATCGTCAACCGATGATGCTGGCGAAATAATTCCGATTAAATCCCCTTTTTGAAGTTTTTTGGGTTTTATGACTTTCATTTTACCGTTTTTTGTTGTAGTGGGAGTTTTGAGGGATGAATTTAAGAATAGAAATGCTCGTAATCAAATATTTACAGCAATTAAGTCTTTATATTTTAGAACATTATAGAATATAGCACTTAAAAAGTTCATCGATATGAGGCATGGCACCTTGGTTTGAGTTTTAGTAGATTATAAAATATATTAACAGCTAAGCCATTGAATAAATAATACTTAGAGGTATAATCTTAACAATAATTTAACAGCCGGGGAATTTGTTATTTAATAATTTTAATTTTTATATCATCAGAGATTTTATGAACGATAGAAAAATTCTATTCATCTGCGGTTCACTTAATCAGACTACTATGATGCGTAAAATTTCAATGCATTTCCCCCCCGAACAATGCTATTTCACCCCTTTTTATTCAGATGGATTCCTGAAACTGGCTGGACGAACGAGCATCCTCGATTTCACTATTCTCGGCGGACAATTTAAAGCTAGAACTTTCGGCTATCTGAACAAACATAACCTGAAAATTGATTATGAGGGCACTGATCATGATTATGACCTGGTCTATACCTGTTCTGATTTGATTGTGCCGAAGAATGTTAGGGATAATAAACTGATATTAGTACAGGAGGGAATGACTGATCCCGAAAACCTGCTTTACTACCTTGTTAAGAACTTAAAACTCCCCCGCTGGATCGCGAGTACTTCGGTAACTGGTTTATCGCATGCTTATGATAAATTCTGCGTTGCTTCGGAAGGTTACAAAGATTTATTTATTAAAAAAGGTGTCGACCCGGATAAAATAGAGGTTACGGGAATACCTAATTTTGATAATTGTAAGGAATATCTTAATAATGATTTTCCGCATAAGAATTATGTACTTGTCGCAACCTCTGATACAAGAGAAACTTATAAATATGAAAACAGGAAAAAATTCATAGAATACGCTAAATCAATCGCGGATGGAAGACAGCTTATTTTTAAGCTCCATCCTAATGAAAATGTTGAAAGAGCTACCGCGGAGATCAATCGGTACGCACCGGGTGCTTTGGTATATTCAACAGGAAATACTTCACATATGATTGCGAATTGTGAAACACTTGTTACAAGGTACTCAAGCGTAGTGTATGTCGGCCTTGCTCTGGGTAAACAGGTATATTCGGAATTTGAATTGCCTGAACTTCAGAAACTAACACCGATACAGAATGGCGGAACATCCTCGGAGGCAATAGCGGAGGTCGGCAGGAACCTTATGGCAGTTTCACATTCATTGGAAATTAAACCGGAATTGCTGAGGACAAGACTCAAGAGAAGAATTCTTCAGAGATATCGTTCCAAATTGCTTAATGCGGAGAAGTGATTAAATTTACGATTATCTAATCTATAATAAAATAATTATATGAATATCGTCACCGTAGTCCAGGCAAGAACAGGATCATCAAGAATGCCTGGCAAAGTTATGATGCCGCTTGTCGGAAAACCGCTGATTTTAAGAATGCTTGAGCGTGTTTGTTTGTCTGATCTTATCGGGAAAGTAGTTGTAGCTGTGACGGAAGAAGACCGGGATAACAAACTAGCGGAAACATGTGAAGCCGGCGGCTACGCTGTATACCGCGGAAGTACTTCGGATCTGCTGGACAGGCATTATAAAACAGGACTTAAGTATAACGCCGACGCAGTAGTCAAAATACCGTCTGATTGTCCCTTAATTGACCCGTCGGTGATAACTAAAGTGCTGAGTTATTTTATCTCAAATCCCGGTAAATATGATTATGTCAGCAACCTTCACCCTGCAACTTATCCCGATGGAAATGATGTGGAAATTATGACTATGGAAGCGCTGGAGCAATCATGGCGGGAAGCATCCAGAGATATTGAAAGAGAACATACCACACCCTATATCTGGGAAAATCCTGATAAATTTAGAATAGGAAATCTGGTGTGGGAAACAGGCCTGGATTATTCAATGTCCTGTCGGTGGACAATCGATTATATGGAGGATTATCTGTTTATCAGTGAGATATATAATGCATTGTATGCTGCAAACCCGCGGTTTGATTTAAATGATATACTGGAGTTCGTAAGTAGTCATCCTGCAGTAAAAGCTATAAATGAAAAATATAATGGTGTGAATTGGTATAGAAATCATCTGCGGGAATTAAAAACTATTAAACCTGAGCAAACCAGGACAATTTAAATGATAACAAAGAAAAGTAAAAAAGAACTGGAAGAAATCGCATTCAGTGTGCGTGAGCATATCATAAGGCTGGCTACAGATGGAGGTTGTTTTTTAGGTGCTTCACTTTCCTGCGCCGACCTTATTGTTTATCTATACAACAATTTTCTGAATCTCAATAAGGACAATCTGAATCACCCCGAGCGCGATTATCTCTTTCTTTCTAAAGGGCACGATGTTCCTGCACTTTACGGAACGCTTGCTGAACTTGGTATAATAGAGAAAGAAAGATTAAGGAATCACCTCAAGACGAATGACTTTATATACTGGCATCCTAATACCAGAATTCCCGGAATTGAATACCATTCGGGTTCACTCGGACATCTGCTTTCCGTCTCTATGGGAGTTGCAAAAGACTGCTTGCTGAAGAACCAGACCAATAAAGTGGTTGTGATTTTAGGCGATGGTGAACTCAATGAGGGTTCAGTCTGGGAGGGACTCCTTGTTGCTTCTGCACATAAATTAAAAAATATGATCGCCGTCGTCGACAGAAATCAATTTCAGGCTAATATCAGAACAGAAGAACTGATACCATTAGAACCCCTTGAGAAAAAATTTGAAGCTTTCGGATGGACTCCTTACAGGTGCAATGGACATGATTTTGATGACCTTGAAAAGGCCTTTAACAAGCTTCCTTTCAGGGAGGATCGGCCGTCAGTTATAATAGCAGAAACCACCCGGGGAAAAGGCCTGCCGAGTATTGAATCCCGGGCCGATAGATGGTTCTGTAATTTTACTCACGATGAAATAGATCAGCTCCTTCAGGAACTTTATAGCAAAGTAAAAACAGATTTGAAATCAGAAACTTTAACAGTAAGATAGTTTATGAACTACGAAGAACTCCTTATACAACTCGTAAAAGAAGACGAGAGAATAATCGTAATGACCGCTGAAAACCGTGCAGCAATAAGAAATCTGCCGGACATTATAAAGGACAGGTTTATTGATGTTGGAATAGCTGAGCAGACCATGATCGGGATGGCAGCAGGTTTTGCACTGAGGGGAAGAATACCTATTGTTCACTCACTGGCAACTTTCCTTACTATGCGTGCCTTTGAATTCATCAGGACGGATGTAGGGATCGGGAACCTGCCGGTAAAACTTGTCGGTGCCGTCCCCGGATTTTTAAGCGATGGCAATGGACCGACCCACCAGGCTATTGAAGATATCTCACTGATGCGGGGCATACCCCCCGTAAATATATTCTGTCCTTCTGATGAAGAGGATATGCTGCTCGGATTGAGGGAAGTAATACTCCACCCCTCCCCTTTTTATATTCGGTTCAATAATATGAGACCTGCGGTTGAACATAATACAGACTTTAGAATTGGTAAGGCTGAAGTTATTAGTGAAGGAAGGGATATTGTTATCCTTACATACGGAATATTACTTAAACAAGCCGTTGAAGCTGCAGGTATATTACGGTCTGAAGGAAAATCGGTTGGAGTGATTAACCTCCGGACTTTAAAACCGATCGACGAGGAGTTGCTGAAAAGTATCTGTTTAAGTGACGTCCTTGCAGTTACCCTCGAAGACCACTTCATCACCGGCGGTTTGTTTTCCATTTTGTCTGAATGCCTGGTCAAAGAAAAAATCCGCTGCAGTGTTCTGCCTATCGCCCTTGAAAATAAATGGTTCAAACCGGCACTGCTCCCGGATGTACTTGAGTATGAAGGGTTTACTGCTGAACAGATTGCGGGCAGAATAAACAATGAACTTATTAAATTATCAAAAAGAGAAGAATATTCAATCTAAAATTATGAGGGAATTATAATGCCGAATAAAGTTGATTTTAATGACGATTATCCCAAAATCACCCGTTCCGATGAATATTATAGGAAAGCCCTTAACTTAATCCCTTCTGCAACTCAGACTCTTGCAAAAGGTCCTTCACAAAATATCAAAGGAGTGGCTCCAAAGTATCTTGAGAAAGGTAAAGGATCCCATGTCTGGGATGTTGACGGGAATGAGTATATTGATTTCCTGATGGGTATTGGTCCTCTCTCTCTTGGTTATTCCTATGATAAAGTGGATAATGCAATAAAAGCACAGCTCGAAAAGGGGATCACTTTCTCTTTGATGCATCCGCTTGAAGTGGAGGTTGCTGAATTGATTAATACCATTGTTCCTAATGCTGAATCGGTGCGTTATAGCAAAACGGGAGCTGATGTCACCTCGGCGGCAATTAGAGTTGCACGTGCGTATACGGGCAGAGAAAAGATTCTCTGCTGCGGTTATCATGGGTGGCACGACTGGTATATTTCTGTCACCGATAGAAATAAGGGCATCCCCGGCGTTATCCAGGATATGACCAGCACATTTAATTATAATGATATTGATTCCGTTATTGATTCAATAGATAACGAAACTGCCTGTGTCATTCTTGAGCCTTTTGTTTTCCAGGCGCCTGAAAATAATTTTCTTCAGGAATTGAGGAGGGTTTGCACCGAAACTGGTACAGTGCTGATATTCGATGAGATGTGGACAGGCTTCAGGGTTTCTCTTGGAGGAGCTCAGGAATACTTTGGTGTAAATGCCGACCTGGCCTGTTTCAGTAAAGCTGTAGCTAACGGAATGCCCTTATCTATACTTACAGGCAAGAAGGAAATAATGCAGGTACTGGATAAAGATGTTTTCTTTTATACTACTTTCGGCGGCGAAGCACTTTCCCTTGCCGCTGCAAAAGCTACTATAGAGGAACTGCGGGATAAGAAAGTGCCTGAATATCTGGCTAATCAGGGACGAAAACTCAGGGAAGGCTATAATAAGATAGCATCAGACCTTGGTATGAATTATACAAAATGCTTTGGCTATGACTGCAGAACTATAATTTCCTTTGATGCTGCTGCAGGAAATCCTCTTGAAATGAAATCCCTTGTTCAGCAGGAGATGATTAAGAGAGGTATCCTTTGGGGCGGTTTTCATAATATGAGTTTTTCCCATAGCGATAATGACGTTGAATATACACTCAGAGTATATAAAGAGGTCCTCCCTATCCTCAGGAAAGCGGTTGAAGAGAAAAATGTTCCTGGTTACCTGAAAGGAGAACCGGTCGAGCCGGTATTCAGGAAAACCAGCAATTTTAACACAAAACCAAAAGCGAAAGAAGAAAAGGTTTAATGGAATCCCTTTCACTTTTTTCTTTAAAAAACAAGGTGGCAGTAGTCACCGGAGCCCTTGGCTTATTAGGGAGACAGCATTGCTTTGCCCTCTCTGAAGCAGGAGCAGCGATAGTTGTCTGCGACCTGGATGGAAATGCCTGCAATGATTTCGCCTTCAGCCTTGAGGGAGAAAGTATGGGAGCCGGCGTTGATATTACTTCACCGGTGTCTATAAAGGAACTGAAAGCAAATATCCTGAATAAGTATAAAAAAATTGATATTCTTGTCAACAATGCAGCAGTAAATGATATGTTCGAGAATCCCTCTGCTGCTGCCGAGCTTTCAAAGTTTGAAAACTATCCTCTTGAATTGTGGAATAAATCCCTTGGCGTCAATATAACGGGAACTTTCCTCTGCTCGCAGATAATTGGTTCGCAAATGGCAGATCAGGGCAATGGAAGTATTATCAATATTGCTTCCACTTATGGGATTGTTGCCCCGGATCAATCTATCTATCAAAAAGATGACGGATCACAAACATTCTATAAATCCCCTGCCTATCCCGTAGCCAAAGGGGCAATAATATCGTTTACCCGGTTTCTTGCAGCGTACTGGGGAAATAAAGGTGTAAGGGTTAACTGCCTTTCTCCCGGTGGTGTAGAGAACAACCAGGATGAATATTTCATAAATAATTATTCCCGGAGAACTCCGCTTGGCAGAATGGCTGCACCTTCTGATTATAAAGGAGCGATAATATTTCTTTCCAGTGATGCCTCTTTATATATGACAGGGGCTAATTTAATTGTTGATGGAGGATGGACAGCTTGGTAACAGATAAAAAACTCAGGGAAGATAATCTGTCCCTGGCAGACAAAGCAAAAAAAATAAAACTTGTTCTTACAGATAGCGATGGAGTTCTGACGGATACAGGAGTTTATTACTCAGCCGATGGCGAAGTGATGAAAAGATTTTCAATAAGAGACGGTATGGGTGTTGAGAGATTAAGAGATATCCTTGGAATTGAAACAGGAATAATTACGGGCGAACAATCCGGCTCCGTTCTGAAAAGGGCTGAAAAATTGAATATAATATATCTTTACCGCGGAGTTAAAGATAAAAAATCCCTCCTTTCTGAAATATTATCAGGATTAAACCTGAATAAAGAGAATATAGCGTTCATTGGTGATGATGTTAACGATTTGGAATTATTAAAAGAAGTAGGTTTAAGTGCAGCTCCTTCTGACGGAACCATTTTCGTTAAAAATATTGTTCATTATGTCTGTGAAAATAAAGGAGGGCACGGCGCATTCAGAGAATTTGCTGAATTGATTATCTCACTTAGAGATGAAGAAGAATTCTAAAACAAAATGAGGGCACCTAATGAATTCATCCAGGTTCAGAACTATTGGTGATAGAATAATCGGGGACGGCGCTCCTGTCTTTGTAATTGCTGAAATCGGTATAAATCATAAC
Source organism: uncultured Ignavibacteria bacterium (assembly GCA_963811905.1). GTDB lineage: Bacteria > Bacteroidota > Ignavibacteria > Ignavibacteriales > Ignavibacteriaceae > DATFVA01. The sequence goes on along the minus strand of CAWETK010000018.1, from coordinate 320,894 downwards.
GGTTCTGTAGAAATTGCAAAGAAAATGATCGATGGAGCAGTTAAGGCGGGTTGCGATGCAGTAAAATTTCAGAAACGTACACCCGGAAATATGCGTACCAAAAGATCAGTGGGATATTGAACGGGATACTCCCTGGGGAAGGATGACGTATATTGAATACCGTCATAAAATTGAATTTAATCATGATCAGTTCGAAGAAATCGTAGATTACTGCAGAAATAAGAAAATAACCTGGTTTGCGTCATGCTGGGATGAAGAAGCTGTTGAGTTCATCGAAACCTTCAACCCTCCTGTTTATAAATTTGCATCAGCTTCATTAACAGACGACGATCTTCTGCTGAGACACAAAATTCTGAATAAACCTCTTATCATGTCAACAGGAATGTCAACGCTTGAGGAAATCGAAAATGCGGTTGAATTGTTCGGAACAGAAAATCTTCTGCTGGCTCATTCAACTTCAGCTTATCCATGTAAGAATGAAGAATTAAACCTTAAAATGATTCCCGTTCTCCGGAATAAGTATCCGGATGTGCCTATTGGTTATTCAGGACACGAGGTTGGTCTGTCACCAAGTTGGGCGGCTGTTGCACTCGGTGCCTGTTTTGTTGAGAGACATATAACGCTCGACAGAGCTATGTGGGGGACTGATCAGGCCGCTTCGGTGGAAATTATTGGATTAGAAAGACTTATTTCAAATATAAGGGATATAGAACTTGCCCTCGGGGACGGAATAAAAAGAGTGTATGAAAGTGAAATGAAAAACCTGAGGAAGTTGCGTAAAGCAAAATCCAGCCTGCAGAATTGAAATTCGTTGAAAAGATTTTAATTAAACGCTATGCAGGTACTAAAATATATATATGATTCAGTGTTGAGTTATCTGAATAATCTTTCCCCCGCTGAAGCAGTATCTATGATAATAATTGCTTCTGCTGCCCTCCTGTTTATCCTCCTGGAAAGAATTTTTCCATACAATAAAGGACAGAAAATCCTCCGTCGTGGTTTCTTTGATGACCTTGCGCTTTATACAATTGCTCAGAGTTATATCCTCGGAATCCTGATATTTAATTATGTGATTTATTATATCGATTCTACAACAGGTGTTTCCAGGCTTAATATTTTTGCCGATGTGCCGGTCTGGGCACAGCTCGTTTTTTTTACAATAATACACGACTTGTATATTTATTGGATGCATCGCTGGCAGCATAAAAATAAATGGCTCTGGCGTATCCACGAAGCTCATCATTCACCTGAAAAAGTCGACTGGCTTTCGGGCTCAAGATCACATGCTCTTGAGATTCTCATCAACCAGACAGTTGAATTCCTTCCTATTGTTCTTCTTGGCTCGCCGCCGGAGGTTGTTGCTTACAAGGGAGTGATAAGTGCAGTCTGGGGCATGTATATCCATTCAAACCTGAATGTCCATACTGGCAGACTTCAGAAAATATTTAACGGACCGGAAATGCACCGCTGGCATCATACACTGGGCAAAGGGAGGAACAGAAACTTTTCCACTAAGCTTGCAATCTGGGACTGGATATTTAATACGGCATACTTTCCTGAAAATGAAAAAGCCGAAGAATATGGTCTTATTTCCCGTTTTCCCGCTCATTATATAAGCCAGTTTTTCTATGCATTCAGACCATTCAGGAAAAGAAAAAGAAATTCGCCTCAAAGAAGAGCTGAAACTACCATCATGTAGGTAGCTGAAAAAGTAAGACAATGTCATTTCGAGTTTACCAACCAATAGGTTGGGGAGTCTTCGACCTAGAAATCTTTTCGAATTCTAAAATTTCTTCCCTCGATCAAAATGACAGGGTTACTTTTTAGTCAACCCCTTTCCAAACATCACGTAGCAACTTCACCTGCCCCGACGCTTCGGCGGGGTTTATGAAGTTCTTTCCAAATTCTTGGCCCTTCCCCGCTCATATCAAATTAAACTTCACTCCACTTTAGAAGAAATAAATAAAAGTTTATAATTGCGGAAACATTTTACCCTTTAAAGCATCTTTACCTTTAGAGAGGATAAAAATTGGATCAAAAAACTGATTATTTTCTGAATATTTTTCAAAGAACCAGGAAAAAACTTTTCAATTTCATTCTGAAGATGACATACGACAGGCTTATGACCGAAGACATAATCCAGGATGTCTATATGAAGTTTTTTGAATCAATTGAAAATCTTAAAACAGTCCAGGTTGCCGAAGTCTGGCTGTTTACAACTGCAAGGAATGAGATCTATCAGTATTACAGGAAGAAAAAGATCCATGTTGATAAATATAATCCGTCAGATATTGATAAAGTTGAACTGACTTCAGAGGAATCACTGGAATATGACCTGGAAATAGAAGATATCAGGAATCATATAAATGGACAACTGATATTTATACCTGCCGAACAGAAGGAAGTCTTTCTTCTGAAGGAATACGGAGGTTTCACTTATAAAGAAATCGCACAGATGATGGATATTGATATTGAGCTTGTGAAAAGCAGGCTGCACAAGGTACGAAAAAAAATGATAGACAGAATTTCCAAACTTTTAAATTGAAAGTGAAGTTTATGGATAGTGAAATATATTTAATGATTGATTCTTATGTCGATGGTGAGCTCGACCGGAATGATGAAGATAAATTATTTGAGCATCTGGCTGTAAATCCTGAGGCGCGGGATTACCTGAGAAAACTGAACCTTGTAAATAATCAGATGCATCTGTCCGCGGTTGAATTCCCTTCAAAGCTTGAAAGAAATATCCTTAACAGGATTAGCAGAAAGTTTACTCCCCGGGTTCACCATATCGCCGGGCTTACAGGATATATTTCTGCAGGGATATCCATAATTCTAATAATTATTTCCTTGTTGCTTTTAACCCGGATTTCTGACTACAGGGATGAAATCAAATCTGCGCTGAATCAGGTGCAGAAGCAGAATTCTATGATCGAAGCATTGTACTACAGCTATCCTGCTGCAGAGGTTCATGCTCAGTTTTCAAATGAAATTATTGTAAAATCTAACATATGAGGTACTAAAATGAAATACCTGGTATTATTATTTCTTGGCATCCTGTTGTTTACTGGTTGCGAAAAAAAGAATGGTGTTGAAATTATCCCTGATTACAACTCAATTTATTACACATCAGAGAATATCGATCAGCCGCCCCGGCTGATAGATGGAGATGAGAATAAGCTGCAGGAAGATATCCACAGAGAAATGATTAAAAATTCACAGGATGAAATCAGCCTGGAATACAGGTTCCTTCTTGATCAAAACGGCAAAGTCGAAAAGATACTGCCCGTAGTGACCCCGGGACCCGAATACTCAAATCTTGTGGCAAATGAAGTAAGCAGCTGGAAATTTGAACCCGGCCAGAACGATAATAAAGCTGTTAAATCACAATATGCATGGGCTCTGAGTATACCTGGTAAGATCAGTATTGATGAAAGCCAATATAAGATGGTGGCGGATTCTATGCCTCAGCCAGTCGGCGGTATGCAGGCTCTGTCAAAAAATATAGTGTATCCGGAAAAGGCAAAACAGAATGGGACCGAAGGAAAAGTATTTCTGCAGGTATACATAGATGAAACCGGAAAGGTAGTCAAAGCTTCTGTGATAAAGAGCGCTGGAGATCTTCTGGATGATGCGGCTGTTGCTGCCCTCCGGAAAACAAGGTTCACACCTGGAATTATTGCCGGCAAACCGGTAAAAGTTAAGATTGTGATACCGTAGAGTGGCTGATGGCCCGCCTCGCCTTCAATTTTTAGGCGGGACGTATCGAAGTCACCGAAAATCAAGAATATGGTTGTTTTTAATTACCGGCTTGCCTCGCTATGGTATTATTAAGAATTTCTTTGAAGACTGATCTGCCGAGTTCTATGGTAGTATCAGGAGGTAGGAACCTCGGGTTGTGCAGCCCGTAGCGTTCCCCTTCTGAAGTACCAAGCCAGAACATAAAAGAAGGGTATTTGCCGGAAAAAAATCCGAAATCTTCACCTGTCATCTTATATCCGCAGTTGATAAATCTGAATTTATCTGCCAGAACCTTTTCCATTTCCAGGTATAACTTTTCGTTTACCATTACTTCGGGATAATGTGCACCGTTTGTAATAATGTAGTTTACTCCGGTTACAGTTTTTATCCCCTCAAGTATTTTCCTGAGCGAGTCAGCAAAATCCAGAACAAGTTCCTTTTTTAATCCCCTTATCGAACCTTCCAGCCTCGCTCTGCCGGGAGCAATATTTCTTACAAATCCCGATTCAATTTTACCAACTCCGAATATAAAGGGTTCAGTTACATTACGCGGCATCTTATCAACTGAATCAAGGAAAGTTCTGAGAGCATTAAAAGCATTTCTTCCTTCATATGGAAAGGCGACATGAGAACTTTCGCCGATAAATTCAATATCCATTTCAAGCGCAGAGGCAAATAGGACCCCCGGCGTTGAAGCAACAGTCCCTAACGGATACTCATCGGTTACATGCAGAGCAAATGCATTTCTTATATTGTACTTCTTAAAAATTCCTGTATCATAGAACTTCATCGCTCCCCCGCCGCTCTCCTCAGCCGGCTGAAAAAGAAAAAGGATATTTTGGGAGGGTTTCTCCTTCAAAACATCACCTATCAACGCATATATTATTGAAGTATGAATATCATGTCCGCAGGCGTGCATATAATCATTTGTTGATTTAAAATCGATGTCATTTGCCTCCTTTATAGGAAGTGCGTCAATATCACCCCGGAATAAAATCCAGGGACTATCGTTCACTTTATATTCGAATAATACGCCTGTTTGGTAAGGAGTATGAACCTTTAATGCCTCAGAACCATCAAGGCCATTTACTGAATTTATAATGGTTTCCGTGGTTCTGAACTCCTTGTATGCAATCTCAGGATTCATATGGAGTTTATGCCTGAGTTCAATTGGCGTAAGTATACTCATATTACATTCCCGGTTCCTTTTCTGTGTTATTTCCTGAATTACTAAAATTCTTCAGGTCCTTGGTCCATCCCGTTATCGGGCTGATCATTCCTGTCCTGTTGTTTATAATTATTGAAATTAAATTTAATATTAAGCATAATAACAGGCGATTCTCTGTTAAAATACTGGTATGAGTAGAGGTCGGGAGTGGTGGAAGTAAATTCATGTTTTGCAGTACCCAGGAGGTCCCGTACCTGTAAAGTAAGGGATAATTTCTTGTCCATAAATTCCTGTTTTACAGCCACATCAGCTGAGAAGAACCCTTCTTCCTTTCCCTGGGAGGAAACAGTGGGACTATTATACCTTCCGTTTAACTGGAATGAGGTGGACTTAGAAATACTGAATACATTATTCATCCTTAAATTCCAGTTAAAGCTCTGCCTGTCAAAAGATTCATTGTAAAGCACTCCCCTCACCCGATAGTCATACAAATTTCCCATAAGGTTCATATCCCAGAATTCAACAGGGTCATATATCAGCATAAATTCCGTACCGAGGGAATAATCCTTTCCTATATTTTCGAATGTAGTAAGAGTGACATTCTCCGCATCCGAATATACCGAGCTGATATGTTCAATTTTATTCTGTGTAATCCTGTAATAAAAGTCCGTTGAAAAATTTACTTTACCGACGAATGTTTGAATACCAGCATCATATGAATCTATAAATTCAGGCTCGAGAGCGGGATTGCCTTTTCTCACATTATTGGCATCAACCCATGTAATAAAAGGCTCAAGAAACCATCCGTGGGGTCTGTCGATTCTCCTGGTATAGCTGGCCATCAGTTGTGAGCCTCCGCCGAATTTATATGAACTATGGAGCGTCGGGAATAAATCCCACCTGTCTATTTTGAAATATTCATTTTTATCTTTCACATTTGTCGTCTGGTAGGTATACTCCGTACGTAAACCTCCCTGAATCCCAAGGTTGTCCCATTCATCAGAGTAAAGCGAATAAAATGCCTGTTCGGTTCTGTTGTAATCTATGGAGTTGCTGAATTGAGGCTGGAAAGTAAAACTTGTTGAGCTTGAATCAAAGGTATATAGTCCATTAATATCAGTTGACAGTTCGGCCTCACCCTGGTACCCTGCCTCAATTTTATTTTTTTCTCCCAGGGGAATCACATAGTCAAGTTTGCCGCGGTATTCATTCTCCGGACCTGATTCTGTGGCTTTCGTTCCGTCAGTCGGAAGCCCGGAATTTACCTGAGTTGTGAGGGAGCTTTCATCGGAATTATGATGGCTATAGAAAAATTCTCCCGATACCTGGTGTCCCTCATTTTCAAATTTATGCTGATAATTCGAATTCAGAGCGAAGTATTGTCCCTGTCTTTTACTGTCGATCAGACTCAGGTATGTTTCCTTCTGTGGAAAATTATCAGACCATTGAGAATAGGTTAAATTCGAATTTCTCTGATGTTCACCGTGTCCGAATCTTCCGCCTATACTTAGCAGGTCATTTTCACTTAAACTAAAATCCATTCCGCCCCTTAAACCATATGATATCCTTCCCCACTCCATAGTACCGTCATAATTTAAATAAGTAGAATTAGAAGGAAGCCTGTATATATTTTCCTGTTTCCTTGTACCAGGGAAAATCCTCCGGTTGTAATCGAGTCCGAAATTATAATTTACTGATGGGGTTTTATATTCAAATAGGAAATCGCCGCCGTATTTATCATGAAAACCTGCGTTAGCATTAACCACACCGCTCAGACCAAGGTTCTGCCTTTTTTTCATTATTATATTGATAATACCTGCGGTTCCTTCAGGATCATATTTGGCTGAAGGATTTGTAATGATTTCTATTGATTGAATTGAGGTTGCCGGTATCTGCTGGAGGATATCCTGGGCATCCATTACAGATGGTTTGCCATCAATTAGAACGGTAAAATTTGTGCTTCCTCTCAGACTTACATTCCCTTCGATATCGACGGTTACCGAGGGAACATTTTCGAGAACCTCTGCTGCATTGCCGGAAATGGTAGTCTCCATCTGGCTGACATCTATTACCTTTTTATCAATCTGGTAAGTAACCGGGTTCCTGGCTCCGTGTACAACGACATTTTCAAGGTTGACTGCTCCCGGGCTGAGCTTTATTACTCCTATTTCTATATGCTGTTTTTGAGGACTGATTGTTATACTATGACGCTGATCTTTGAATCCAATGAACCTGATATCGAGGAAGTACTTTCCGAAAGGAACTTTTTGAATTGTAAAATTCCCTTTTGAATCGGTGACTGTTCCTGTAACAACACTTGTATCTTTTATTGAAAGGACAACAATATTTGCATATTCTATTGGAGTCTTTGATGCTGAATCGATTACAGCACCTGATACAACTCCCCCTCCGGGATTCTGCCCGAACCCTCTTTGTCTGTCTTGAGCCTGAAGGTTTATCAGGCAGACTGATAAAAATAAAAATAGCAGTAATACACTATATATTTTATTCATGATTTAGAAATTTAAACCTTTCAACACTGTTTTAGCTTAACATTGTAAACTTTTATGAAGTTTAAAATTAATGATATTACAGTAAAATAATTTGTGGATGTGATTACCTTGCTTCTTCAATCCAGTATTTATGTAGTATAGCTACAGCAGATTCAACATTTTCTTTTCTGACCAATAAAGATAATCTGAAGGAAGTTGTTGTCAGACCGCTGGGTTGAATTCCATTTTGCATAAGCACGGCAAAGGTTTCGTTAATGATTTTATTGTTCCTGCTGAACCCCTCGCCGATAAGCGATACAGCTCCGGCAGAATCATCTATTGAAATTTTATCTTTAAATATTTCATCGAATTCTTTTTCTGTCTTATTCCAGGAATGAATATTCTTCCTGGAAATTACGAATGATACTCTGGAAGCATCTTCTCTGTACTCCCGGACATAATTAAATTCTTTAACATAAATGTTTTTCTTCTCCAGAAAATCTAACAGCTGCTTAATATCCTTACCATTGTAAATGATTCTTATTACCTCGGTCTCGTGCACCACAGCAATCACCGAAGTTTTTTCCAATGGCTGTGCTTCCCTTGTGATGGTCTCTCTTCCCGGGTTGAAAGTACTCCTTGCATAAATTGCAATTTTAGATTCTTTTGCAAACTGCACCGCCTGAGCATTTAATACCTTCGCACCTGCTTCAGACATTTCCTGGAGCTGCTGGAATGACATCTCCGGCAGATGTTTTGCGTCTTTTATAAGGTTCGGGTCTGCTGTATAAACACCGTCAACATCAGAATAAATTTCACAACGTTCGGCGTTCAGTGCGGCTGCCATTGCTACAGCAGAGGTATCCGAGCCGCCGCGTCCCAGCGTTGTAATATCCCGCTTGTAGCTTACTCCCTGGAAACCGCCGATAACAACAACCTGGCCTTTTGCTAATTCGTCCTGGACCCGGAAGGGCCGTACTTCTATCACCCTTGCATCATTATAGCGGTCATTTGTTATCACACCCGACTGCGAACCTGTCAGCGAAATAGCCTTGATACCAAGATCATTTAAAGCGATACACAACAGGGCCATAGTAATTCGTTCACCTGTACTGAGAAGCATATCGAGCTCTCTTTTTTCAGGGTCGGAGGATAATGACTTAGCCATTTCGATTAATTGATTGGTAGTTTTTCCCATAGCGGAAACAACAGCAACCACATCATTTCCTTCCCTTTTTACCGCAGCAATCAGTGAGGCTATCTTTTTTATCTTATCAACGTCTGCTACGCTGCTCCCGCCGTATTTCTGGACAATTACTGGCATTAAAGATTCCTTAAAGTTTCCATAAGCTGAGTTTTGCTTTTGGTTTTATCATCCACCTTTTTAATTACTCTTGCAGGCACCCCGGCAACTACTGTCAGAGGTTCAACATCTTTAACAACGACGGAACCCGCGGCAACAACAGCACCTTTCCCAACCCTGACTCCTTCCAGAACTACTGCATTTGCTCCGATTAATACGTCATCTTCAATTACTACAGGATCGGCACTCGGTGGCTCGATCACTCCTGCTAGAACGGTTCCCGCACCGATGTGGCAATTGTCTCCTACGATCGCCCTGCCTCCTACAACCACATTCATATCTATCATTGTTTTTTTTCCGATAACTGCACCGATATTTAAAACGGCACCCATCATTATTACACAGTTATCGCCTATTTCAACAAGGTCCCTTATTAAAGCTCCCGGTTCTATTCTGCAGTTGTATTTGGTCAGGTCGGCAAGCGGAATAGCAGAATTTCGTCTGTCTGTTTCTATCCTGTACTTAGTAATATGCTGCTTGTTTTTTTCATAGAAATCATTGAATTCTTTGTATTCACAAAATAAAATCCCTGATTTTCCACCGCCATAAAAATCCATCTCACCAAAATTGACTGCATCAAGGTCACCCTGCAGATAAATCTTTGCGGGCGTTTTCTTCTGAGCGTTTGAGATATAATTTATTACTTCATATGAATCCAATTTTAACCTCTGTATTTTTAGGCCCGGTTCTCTTTACTGAACACTACATCAGTAAAACTGTAAAAACCATTCTCTTTGTTTAGAATAAATACGGCCGACTTAAGTATGCCTTCCGCAAAAGTTCTTCTTGATATAGCATGATGGGTAATCTTAAGTGTCTCTCCCATTCCTCCGAATTCAACAGAGTGGTCACCTGGAACTCCGCCCAGACGTAATGATGAAATATTCACATCTTTATCCGTGAATACATTTTTAATCATTTTGGCTGTACCAGATGGTTTATCTTTTTTCATCCGGTGATGCGTTTCCGTAATCTCTACATCCCAGTCTTTAAGCAGTGATGATGCTCTTTCTGTCAGGTTGAGCAATACCTGTATACCAATTGAAAAGTTAAAACTCTGTACTACAGGAACCGACTCTGATAATTGTTTCAGTTCACTTAACCTGCTTTCACTTAATCCTGTAACGGCAACTATTAATGGACAATTAAATCTCTTAACTAATTTGATATTATTTTCAAATGCATCGGGTAAAGAACAGTCTATTAGTACCTGAGGTTTATCTGTTTCATTCTCTCCGTCTACATCGGAACTGAAAACAAGTTGGTGTCCATTTTCAGAAAATAAATTGTTTACCTCCCTTCCCAGTCGTCCTTTGTAGCCGACTATTCCGTATTCTATATTTTTCTGCATAGTTGTTAATCCAGTTTCTTCATTGCTTCATCCAGCACGGGCATATTCTTCTCCGTCAATTTGCTCAGAGGTAAACGGAGTACGTTGCTGCAATAACCGAGTTTATTCATAACGTATTTAACAGGCGCAGGACTGGCTTCAACAAAAAGCTTATTCATCATATCATTAAAGGAATTATTGAGCATCTGTGCTTTAACGTAATCTGTTTCGAGTAGGGCATTAGTAAGTTTTTTCATGAGGTGTGGGTAGGGATTTGAAAATACGGAGATGACACCCACACCCCCCAGTGCAATAATCGGAAGCGTCTGGTCATCATTACCGGAAAAGACCTGGAATGCATCCGGCTTTGATGCAATCAGTTCTGCTATCTGGGATATATTCCCGCTTGCCTCTTTGATCCCAACCACATTTTTACAGTTTTGGAAGATACGGATTGCCGTATCGGGCAGGATATTCATCCCGGTCCGCGAAGGTACATTATATAAGATGATCGGCAGAGTGGTTCGCTCTGCTATATACCCGTAATGTTCAATCAAACTTTGCTGAGTTCCCTTATTATAATAAGGGTTAACTATAAGCAGACCGTCAACAGAAAGTTCCTCAGCCATCTTGTTGAGTTCGACTACATGAGTTGTATTGTTAGTTCCTGTTCCCACTATTATCGGGATCTTTCCGTTGACCTCTTCCTGAACTGTGCTGATTATACGTTTTCTTTCATCGTCATTGATGACCGGAGATTCTCCCGTCGTGCCGAGTACGATTAATGCATCGATCCCCCCCTCTGCCTGCTGATTTACAATCTTTTTTAATGAAGCATAATCTACACTAAGGTCCTCATTAAAAGGAGTAATAAGCGCAGTTCCTGTTCCTTTAAACATCAGTTAATCCTGTATAATTAAAAAGTGGAAATATAATTGTCCAAAAATAACCGGTGGGCAGGTAATATGAAAGAATAGTAGGATAAATAGTTTTTAAGAAAACAATGTCACGGTTCTCTGTTTCTAAGAATTATTTAAGAAAAATAGCCATAAATATGATCACTCCGACCCAGGAGATTAACCAGCCGAGTGCAATAAATAAAATAAATAGGAGCGTATTATATTCAATAAACCAGGTTTTCACTTTAAGCCAACTCATTTTTATACCTCCCTGAAAATAAAAGATAAATATATCTACTTATATGCAAACAAAGTATATACCAGAGTTCTTAGGAATGTCTGCCAGGTTAAAAAAACGGAATTTTATAACTCCTTTTTGAAGAAATGGGAATTCCCTTTTAAAATACTTTCATTTCTGGGAAAATGTTGGCCGGTTAATTCCTGAATAACGACCTTAAATCAGTTTTATCAAGGAAATGGGATCTCCTGAATTGGGGGGGTACAAAAAGATTATAAAGCAGATAAACCAAAATTACGCCTGCAATCAAATAGATCTCTTCCATAATGACAGCTCCTCATATATAATTTAAACAGGCCCACTACAACCTGGCATGCAAATTATAAGAAAAATATTTCTTTGCTGTGTCAATAATCATTGGGGAGTCAATTAAAAAGTCATTGTTGTCCTAAACTGTGATTTTTGTACGAAAAGGTTAATGATTGTAAATAAAATCGTTAATAATTATATTTGCCTACTCAAAATTGATTTATGCGCCCGTAGCTCAACTGGATAGAGCGTTTGACTACGGATCAAAAGGTTGAGGGTTCGAATCCTTCCGGGCGTACTTATTCACAGACTTTCCCATACCGATTAAATCTATCTTTTTGGAATCAGTGGTGATCCCTGGTCCGATAGTCATCTTTTGAAATCTTTAATTACGGTAAAGAACCTGGGGAAACTTTTGAACGCGGATGTTCATTTATATTCCAAACCGCAAATACAAATATCACCCCGCCGGTTACGAAAAAATTCCATGGCATAAAAAAGTTGAACCATATACTGCAAAGTATTAACCAGACTCCTATCAGACTGTTCAATATTCCCTCCCAGCTTTTTGAGCTGATAGCAGCCGAAAACCCTGATAGAAAGACTATAAAACCTGATATAAGCATCAAAGAAGGAGTATCCAGTTCAGGAATAAAACCGCTTAATATCAGCCATAACCCGATGACAAGATTAACCCAGGCTTGCCACATAATATCTGCCTTTTAATGAAAGTAAACATATTAATATGTAAGATATTATTTCTAACCGGAAGGTAATGTGAGATAGTCATCACTCTATTGTTTCATTCGAAAAAAAACCCCGGAGAAGCTTGGCTGTTGAAGCATTAACTTGCTGTATGAGGAGTATGTGTTGTGGGGTTCGGGTGTTCTATAAGGTTTACTATTGATAAAACAGTGATTAACGGCGAAGGTTGTTATACAGGTTACAGGGTTGAACCTGGGCACATCATTATTAACCATTTTTAATGATTTTTATCAAAAAATGAGAAGGAAACGTTGAATGCACGCCCCGAAAATAATGGTAGTAGAGGATAAAGCAATTATAGCTCTCGACATCATGAGATTCTTGGTAAGCAAGGGGTTCAAAAACACTTGTTACTATCTTAATGGCGATGCCGCCATGAAAGCAATACAAATAGCCAAACCTGATCTGGCATTACTCGATGTAATACTTCACGGAAAAGTTACTGGCATCGCAATAGCAGAAGAGCTTAACCGCTTGTCGGTACCGTTCATTTTTATTTCAGCGCTTTCAAATCCGGCACATTATAAAGCAGCTGTGAAGCTTAATCCGCGGGCAATTTTTATAAAACCTGTCAATCTTGACGAGGTATTGGCTGTAGTGAACAGCATCTTCTCCCCTCCTAATCAAGTCACCACTTTGAGTTCTTCTGCTTCATTAAACTAACTGAATACCTGTAATAAAATACGATGTGGAGTCATATAATTTATCCCCTCTTAAACCCGGCGAATAATTAACTTCTGCAAGCTGTATACTGAAAGTCTGTTTAATGATTGTATTGTTTACTCTTTTATATTCCACTGTGCACTTCAGGTCAGGAAATTCATTTACCTTGTCGCTGTTGGTAATCTCGTTATACCAATAAAATAATTCCAGGTAAATTTCGGGAAGGATTATCCTGGAGGGAATCGAATTAATAAAGTACGGCAGAATAAAATCATTCTTTTGCCAGTTGTCCAGTGGTGAAAGTTTTCTTGATGATGCATAGCCAAGTTTTTCGGACTTAATATTAACCAGTTCACTTTGTTCTTCGATCGAAAATAAATGAAATAAATCATTTGCTTTAATTAATTTTATTGCTCCCTGGTAGTCGAAAAAAAACCTGCATCTCACTTCAAGTGCAGGTTCTTTGCCTGCATTGACTATATTGATTATGGGAGATTTACCTCCGTTGTACTTGATGTTTAATTTACCTGAGGCTGCATTTGTATCGAAAGAAAGGTTGAGGGGTTTAATAAACATCCTCGGTTTTTCAGCTGAATATACATCCTCCTTAATCAACCTTAATGAATCATTGACCTGCTGAATACGCAGCTCAGTGAACAATAAGGTAACTACATAAAGGAATGCTGCCGAGGTAATGAGTGGAAATGAAAATATCTGAAGATATACAGCCAGTCCTGCATAATTAAAATCTACAACCGGCAGCGGTTCTCGTAAAATAAAATAAAGTGATCCCGCTGTGGCAGCAAATAAGATTACACAAAATAAAATTAAAACTCCTGCGAGTATACCTGAGAAAATATTCTTCATCCGAAATTAATTCCTTTGACATTTACTGTAGAGACATTTAAGAAAAAAAGTGGCCTTTTGTCTTTTATAATGATTGTTACATCTCAATCCCCTTTGTTTCTTATCTATTGTATTCTGAGATTTTGAGAGATAAATGCCTTGTATGGTGAATCAAAATGATTGGTCTAGCCGAATGATTTTTTGAATGTATTGTAATCAGGAATCCTTATCTTGGAGCCGTCAAGCTGAACCAGTCCTTTTTTCTCTAATGAGTGAAGCACACGTGAGACTGTTTCTCTTGAGGTACCTGCAATGTTTGCAATATCATGTTGAAAAGGGAGATCAACTTCCACAAGTCCCTGTTTCATAATTCCTGAAATTTCTGCAAGCTGAATAATAGCCGTTATAATCTTCCCTTCCGCTTTTAACAGCGAAAGCGATTTTATCTTATCATCTGCTGCTCTCAATCTTTTTATAAGTCCTTCAAGAAGTGCATATGTTATCTTCGGGTTAAACTGGATCAATTGCATAAACTGGTCTCTGCCAAGGTAAAACAATTCTGTGTCTTCCATTGCAACAACATTTGCCGAAGGGTTTTCACCGTCAAGTAGTGACATTTCACCAAAATAGTCGTATTCACCAAGAATGGTAATAATGATCTCTCTTCCTTCAGTATCGTTCCTTGTAACCTTAACCGCTCCTTTCGTGATAACAAACAGACCGGCATTGTTCAGATCGGCTTCATCCATAATGACCATATCTTTTTTATAATTCCTCAGAACACCAAGTTCCTCTATTCTTGAGAGGATACTGTCATCAAGCTCTGAAAAAATAGGCACATATTTTAAGATGATTCTTGAATCAGTCATCCGAAATAGAACAATAGATTATTGAAATTTTTCTTTGGTGGCAATTTAATTTTATATTTTAAATGGGCTGTGCTTTAAATGACAATTTAAAAGATTAAAATTTATTGTGATATTGAACATTATACACCTGCCCCTCTGGATAAATTATGTTTTAAATTACAGTTATGATAGTATACCTGAAAAGGTATTGCCTATGAAAGAGAGTATTTTATATTGACTAGTGAAAGAGATGCAGCATCCAACTGATAATGTAATCTTTCATGCGGAGATTGGTCGTTAACAAAAATAACAGAGTAAAATCTGTTAAAAAGTTAGAGATCAATCTCTTTTTTATACAAAAAAAAGCGGTGCATATAAAATGCACCGCTAATTTATTTCTCTGCCAGGAAAACGATTACTTCAATAATAACATTTTCTTTACTGAAGTAAATTTGCCTGCCGTAATCCTGTACAGGTACATACCGCTTGCAACTGAATGTCCTGCACTGTTTAAGCCGTCCCATTGAGCTGTATGGTATCCGGCATTCTGATAATAATTTACAAGTGTTCGTATCTTCTCACCCAATGAATTATATATTTCCAGGGTAACATTCTGCGATTCCGGCAGTTGGTATTTGATCGCCGTTGTGGGGTTAAACGGGTTCGGATAATTCTGGCTTAATTCATATGATTTCGGAATTGAAGCAATCGTCTGTTCATTACCAGTAATGGTCGTCGTATCCGTTGTGAAGGCCGTTATCATAAGATTTCCAGGTGTGAAATCCTGCCAGCCGGTACTGGTTTGGTAGAATTTTCCTCTTCCGGAATTCGGAGGATCCGCATCTACCCCGATTCCGGGATAACCGGGGGTTTCAGGCAGGTAATTAATAAGAACCCAGAAATCTCCGTTCGGGATTAAAGGAGGGTCACTGCCAGGTAAAGTGAAAGTGATCGTTTTAACAGTTCCTGTACCGGTCGCAGCTACCCTGTAAGGTCCGCCAAGTCTATGACCGCCCGGAAACCCTGAGCTGTCCTGCATGAGTGTGAAATCAAAAGCAGCGTTACCGTTGACTGTCGTCTGAAGTCTCATCACTTTAGCTGGATAGTATGTGGGAGTAAATCTAAGTGCAAATTTATCGTTATCATAACTAAAACTAACCACATAAAATGCTTCCCATGAACCATCATCATATTTTATTTCACTAAGGGCAGGGTCTCCGCAGGCAAATGTCCCTACCGGCTGGCTGATCGGACCGGTTAAAGTATCGTTTCCTGCTATAACAGAAGCCTGCAGTGAATATTCATACCATTGACCGCATCCAACATTATCATCTGTAAGACTCTGAATTCCGGGCCCGATATTAGCAAAGAATTCTCCGTTTCTGAATACTTTTATCTGAGGTGGTCCTGAAAGAGGATAATTATTTAATCCCAGAGTGGGATCATTCCAGGTAACCAATAAACTCCCCCCTTGTTTGGTAACAGAGATATTTCCGGGTATTTGCGGCGGAGCCTCAAGGGTGACATTTATATTTACGTCGCCAAAATAATGCGGATCAAAAACAGAATTCATTGTTTGAGGCCACCATCCATGGAAAATCGCTGCACCCGCCATATCTCTCTCAATTAAAAAACCTCCTAAACCAACAGTATTATCAGGACCATAAACCTGAAGCTGATAACCTTCCATAAAGCCCATAGGTATTGCAACTTCTCCTGTTAAGTGTCCGGAACCGTCGCTGAATGCTACCTGCCCATCAGTTAAAGTCTCCACCGTACCAACACCGCCGCCGGTAAATAACTGACGAAATCTCAGGTCGGATCCGGATGGATGCCAGTATGCCCAGAAATTTCCCTCCTGATATATAGGGAGAGCACCGTTCGGCTCAAAGGTTTTATTATGATTGTCATCAAAGTAGAGTCCAAATCCTTCATTATCATCCAGAGTAGTATTTAGGAAGTCTTCTCCTGCTACATAAAGCATATCGTTCTGGTCATCAAACTTGAAATACATAAAAGCAGATCCTTGGGGTATTGCCGGGCTTCCTGAATATCCCAGTACGTCAGATACATCTACTTTAAAGGCATCATCCCACTCGCCCGGGGATAAAACTCCATCAACTACGGGGTCTGCACCCTGGGGAGTCTGAAAACTAAAAGTGAATAATGAATCGTTTACCTGCCCGAATGCTTCATTTGAATAGGCACTCTGAGTTGTAGATGTTACCAAATTTGCTACATAGTAATAATCTTTCAGTGGAAATACCGTTGTATCTGTGTAATTGGATTGTGCAGCATCTACACTTGCAATTTTCATGTAAGGACCTCCTGAAACAGGGCTCCTGTATATGAACACGCTGTCAGCAAGAAGCATCTTCATTTTAAATGAATCGAATTTTTCTTGTTTATTTTCACCTCCCCGGACGCTTTGTGTTGAAGTACTTAAATTTTCCGGGGAATAGTCGTCACCGACTGCTTTGGCCATTTCCTGTTGTTTCAGGGGATTGGCAAATTCCGGCGGTAATATCCAGCTTAACGTTATATTTCCTATTTCACCGGTAGTTGCGCTCAATACAGGGGCCAGTAGAACTGATGGGTTTAATGAGAAATTAATTCCGGATGTCGTATTCCCTTCAGTCACAGAAACACTACCGACTTCTCCGAAATCATACCCGGGCTTTTCAGCACGGACGGTGTAAGTACCTGCAGGAATGTTCTGGATGAGATAATTTCCGCTTGCATCCGTAACAGCACTTCTCCCGCTGCCTGCAGCCTTCACAGTAACTCCGCTGTCATCACTTGTGCCTATGAGATCAACAGTTCCGCTTACGTTTCCTCCGCCGAGATTTATTTCATCATAGGTTACACGGCCGCCGTTCCCGAATTCACGGGAGTGAACAGCTTTCCCGCCTGCAATAACCCTGCTCCCGTCTGGTGAAAGGTCTACGGATACGAAAGAGCCTGTCGTCACAACGCTGAATGTCAGCATGCCGGTCTCTACATCAAATACAAGAAGGTTGGTTCTGTTGGGGCTGGCTAAATCTCCCCAGGTAGCAGCCGCTACTACTCTGCCGTCATCAGAAAGAGAGATATCATCTACCATATCTCCCAATCCGCTGTAAAGCCATTTTGGAGTTCCATCGCCGTATGTATCAAAGGTTACTACAGTGCCGTCATATGTACTTGAGGTTAAAAACATAAGCGTGCCTGCAGCTATTGTGCTTCCATCGGCAGATACGGCAACCGATGATGCCCAGTTGGTGTATATCCCTGCAGGGACACGGTACTGCCATAGAAGATAATATTCGCTGTTCGCACTATCCCATACCCAGGTCTGCACGAACCCGCTGTTATCAGCTGTGGCTATCACGGACCCGTCACCGCTTATAGCGGCAGGTGCTTCCGTATTACTTAAAAAATGATCCCATATCAGGGAGCCGTCGGAACTGTTTAATACGTATAAATGATAACGCCCGTTTACTACAATAGTTGCTCCCTGTGCTGAGAAATTAGCTCCTGTCCAGTTTGTTATATCAGCAGCTGGAACCTCCATAGTCCAGTTAACCGCGGGAGTTCCCCCCGAAAGATCAACTGAATATACGATTGACGTCGTGCCGTTGCCGGAGGCCTGTGCAAGAAAAATGGCCTGGCTTCCGTCACGCGACAATGATGCATATGAAGCATACAGGGTATCCGGCATTGTATACTGAAACAAAACATCCCCGGTACTGTTATCAAGGATATCAAACTCCGTACCTCTTGATACTGCCGTGACAGCATCTGCTACATCAACAGATGGATCATTAGGCGCGGTTGCAAATTCCCACTGAGGTGTATTGTTGGCTTCAGTATAACGCGACACCCTCATATTGTTTAAACCCCAGCCGACTAATGGAATGGTGCCGTCTGAATTTACTTCGGTAAAATAGGCAATAGCAAGGGGATCCTGTGCAGTCCATAAAATGCTTCCGCCAAGTACATAGCTTTGACCGTTAGCATTAGGACTTTTTATCTGCTGTTTATCAATATAGTTGTTCTCTGATGTGTTTTTTTCAGGAAAAGTTTGAATGGCTGTCTTATTCCCCTCTTTAATAATTTTTGTTCCGACATAGCTTTTTTGCTGCCCGTAGGACACAATATTAAGAATTAAAACAAAAATAGCCAGTAAAAAAAAGAAACCAGATTGTAACCAGGACTTCATATTTACCTCCGCATTTGAAGAATTATTATTTGTGTCTCCAACTAAGAATATTTTAAAAAAGCGTTTAAACTCCTTTCTGCATTTGTGATGATCATATAACCGTTTTAATGTGCTATAAATTATAATCTTCTTTTATTAAATACAAAATTGGGGTTATAAGGGTAAAGCATTCAAAATCAGAAAAAGAACGATAATCAGGAGCTGAAGAAAGTAGGAAAAACTTCCTTTAATTTATCTTATATCCATCAAAATAATCATCGATCATAGCTTTAAGCTCATCCGGTTCTATTGGCTTGGATAATATAGCCAGAGGATTTGTATCCAGGGCTTCTCTGTGGGTATGCTCGTCAGTCGACGCAGTAATATATATTACGGGAATATTTTTATTGGAGTTAATTTGTTTAACAGCTTCAATTCCATTAATTCCTCTACCAAGTCGTATATCCATAAGTAATAAATCAGGTGAGGATTCATCGACTTTACTAATAGCTTCTTCCCCGTTTCTTGCTACAAGTACGTCATTAAAACCATGCGCTATTAACATTTTCTTAAGATAAAGAGCTACAAGCCCTTCGTCCTCAACCAGCAATATTTTCATCATAAAGGTTTAATATTAAATCGATGTAAACTAATCTATATAATTCATTAAATGGTGTGTTTTATCTCATAAAATATTTACACCTTGAGATAAACAGACTCTTATATTCTTTATATTTGCCTGTTATTTAAGCATTTATATGAAAACAATAATATTTTTTATTTCGTTCTTTTTTGTGGTTATATCTTGTAATCTTTTTCCCCAGGAAAAACAATTATTCGGATTCGGCGACCTTGATTGGAACAGTTCAAAAGAACAGGTTAAAGCTCTGATGAAAAGCCGGTACGATCTTTCTCCCGGTTACGAAAAAGAAGACGCAATAGGATATCAGGGAGGGAAATATTTTAAGGAAGATCTTTTCCTCTGGGTCTATTTCTTTAATAATGATTCTCTGCAGGAGGTGGACCTTGTGGTAAAAAGCAATGACCGGCCGGTCGGCGCGATCTTTTATGAAGTTGTTCATACACTTAGTGTAGACTATGGAGATCCTGATTTATACAAACCGGACGATTGGACGGCAGAATGGTTCTATTATGATTTTCCCGGCAAAAAGCTTAAAGCAACTATAAAGGTTTCACCATACGCAGGTGAGTCATCAACCACTGTGAAAATTTCATTCCTCAAAGCCCCGATTTAATCTTTCCGGTCCCCGCGCTGCTGCACCCATTACATCACTCCATCTCAATTTACCCGCCAAAGTCCTCGTAGGCGGGTTTATCCGCCGTAGGTAACGATGCCACTGCTTGCAAATAACCAATGACCAATTACAAATGACTAAATATCCTCAAAGGTTAACCCCGCGGCTTTAGAGGCTGTGTGAAAATTCAGCCTGTGAGACTATCCAACGTATTTTATGAACTTTTTTACAACTTAGGGAAAGAGAAACGGCGTTTTCCACCTATCAACTTTTTGACTTTAGGCTACTGATTAGTAACCGGCGGACAAGCTGCTTTACATTTTCACATAGCGGCTTCAGCCCGGAGATTACTGACACCCTGAAATAACCAGGTCGAATCGCTCGATAACAAGAGGAAATACCGCTACAGACTCATATGTCTACCCACAGGAATCGTTAGACCGATCACCCGAAAAGCAAGAAGCTTTTTGATAATCCCCTATCTTTGCCGGCGTTTCACCGGAGTTATACCGTGGAAGAAGGCCAAGAGAAGGCCGAATGATGGCCGAGAGAAGGCCGAAAGAGTTTAAGTAATTTGAGGATAAAAGATTTAATTTCAGTACAAATTTAGCATATTTGTAAATAATATAAAAGCGGGAATCGCTCTGCGGCTGAAGGAAATAAATTTCAAAATTCAGGTCTTCTCAAATCTGCCTCTGTGCGGAATCACCCTGTCTTTAATAAATGTGCTCAACCGAACACTTCCCGCCAATAGTAGTTTTTATTTTTCAACCCTCATTAATTATAAAAGGAGAAACGATGAAAAATTTACTGAAGATTGCTTCGATTACTTTAGTTTCCGTTTTGCTGACTTCATTTGCGGTATTTCCTCAGAATTCCGGCACTATGAAAAGTGAAAACAATGATTGTTGATTTCCCTCAGAAAGCCTACAGCGGAGGAATGATGGAGGTACAACTGGGTAAGATTGCCCAGCAGAAAGCGTCATCATACAAAGTAAAAGAATTTGGTGAAAGGATGATTAACGATCATTCAAAAGCGAATAAACAACTCAAGGATATCGCTCAGAAAAATAATATTTCTCTTCCCGACAGTATGCTTGATGACAGCAGGGATACCTATAATGAATTAAGTCATTACAGCGGAAGTGAATTTGACAAACATTATATGGATAAAATGGTTGCTGATCATAAAACAACCATTAAACTATTCGAAGAAGCCTCCCGAAATGCCCGAATCCCTGAAATTCAGCAGTGGGCAAAAAATACATTGCCGATATTAAAGCAGCATCTGCAGCTCGCAGAAAGCACCCTTAATAATTTAAATCAAACTAAATAATGAATTATCAGCGGAAATACTGCTTTTTAAATTCAATATCAGAACGTTCTGCATAAGTTTTAAATAAATCTTTTTTCTGTTTATAAACTTCTTATGAAAATCATCCTGAATAAATTGATCCCGCATTTTTAATGGGGCTGACTAATAAGTAATTATTTTTCCATTAGAGTAGTGATCAACCTTTCAGTTGATCATTGCTCTAACTTTCTTAATGTTGTGGGCCATTGCTACTAATCCAAATTCTGCATTCACTTTTTCTAATCCCCTTAAATTAAATCTCCTGAACCCTTGGTTTTGTTTAATATCCCCGAAGACTGTCTCCACGTCCACATTTCGTTTTTTCCTTAACTCTATCCCTGTTGACGAGCATAGATTTTTCTTAGCTTGCAGCTTATGTTTTTCTAATTTTTGGTTAATCTGTACGGTTCTTCCCCCGGGTGATTTGCTGCAGAAAGAAATATATTTGCATCCTCTGCAATCCCCCTTATATATTCTCTTTATTTGTTTATATCCATTCTCAGTTACCTGTTCTTCTACACGGTTAAGATCCATTCCTCTTCCTTCAGGGCAATATACCTTATCCTCTTCTTTCCTGTATATAAAGTTTATTCTGCCAAAACGCTTCTTTTGTGCTTTCCCGGTTACCTCCTGGTAAAAACCAGGATATTTCAGGTAACTTCCTATTTTTTCCCGCCTTAGAAAATTATAGTTCTCATCTCAACCAAATGTGCCGTCTCCTATTGCTTTGCCTGGATTCTTTCCATTTGTTGTTTTCTTTAATTTATTCATATGAGGGATAAACTTATCTGTCTCAGATGACTTTTGATGAAGGCTGTAGTTTACTATTATCTGTTCTTCTGTTCCTATTATTACATTATAACCAGGAAGTAATTGTTTTGTCTTATTCCGCATAAATGTCGCATCTTTGTCTGTTTTTGAATAGCTGCTTCGTGGGCCTTCTATCTTCTCCTGTCCTTCATACTTTCTGAGTTTTGGCAGATATTTATTATTCAGCTTATTTACAGCACTCTTTAGCTTTCTGTTTTTCTTTCCAATGTTTTTATCCTTCTTATTCTCTTTGGTCTTTTCTCCTATTTGTCTGATAATCTTGTTTAATTTTTTAACCTGCTCTTCTATTTTCTCTGAGTTTATCTCTGTATCCTCACCAAGTTCTTCCAGATCTTTTTCTCCATATTTTTTATCTTCTTCCTGGTTTATCCTTTCAATTTCCTTCAGCAGGTCTTTTACTTTCTTTATAGTCATTGCTTTATATCTCCGGGTATTTTTTGACCACACGTGGCTGTGTCTGTTGGCATCTGCCTCTATCTTTGTCCCGTCTACGAAATAGTTTTCCAGCTTTATATATTTATTATCTGTTAAGAAAATTACCATCGATGAAAATACCTGATCTATTACTCCCTTTAGCCTCCCTGACCTGAAATTATTTATTGTTCTGAAATCGGGTCTCTGCATCCCGCTTATCCACATAAAGTTTATGTCTTCTCTCAGTGCTTTTGCTATTCTTCTTGAACTATATGTCCTCATTACATATGCATATATCAATACCTTTAATAACATCAGAGGATCATATGAGCTTCTTCCTCCCCCCTTATATGTGTTTATCAATGCTTCTATGTCCATTGTATCTATTACCCTATTTACTGTCCGGACTATATGTTGCCCCGGTATGATTTCCTCTATCGATGGAGGAAGCAGCATTACCTGGTTCTGATTGTATTCGATAAACTTTGGCTTGCTTGGTCTCTTTTTTTTCCTTTTTCTCTTTTGAGAATCCCCGGGCGCATCTTCTTTTAAATAGAGAATCATTCATTTTATTAGCTCTGATTTTTTGGTTTATTCTCTATTATTTTCAATTATCATTCCTTACTTTTTGGACAGCCCCTTTTCAAAACGCTCCTTCTTTTAATGTGCATTAAATTACCTCAAAACTTGCTCTGAATATTTATTTTACAGTATACTTTTTCGAATAATTCGGAGTTAAAATGCAGACTAAAGAACCCAGGAAAAGAACCAGCCCGGTGCTTGTGATCGCTTTGATCATAATTATCCCCCTTATAATCTTCCTGTTGATATTGACCAATACTGCACCGGAACAGACTGGAGAGAAGTTTCAGGATTCAGTAAAAGTTGGGAATAAACTTCCCGATACCACACAAATTACAAACAAACCGGATACAACAATTAAATAGTTGTTAAGTATCCCCCAAATAAATAGCTATACAGATCTAATAATTAGTATTTTAAATTATGTTTTCTGAAGAAGTATATAAATTTATGTTTGCCGCCCTCCAGGAAGCCGAAAAGGCTCTTGAAGATAATGAGGTCCCTGTAGGAGCAGTCGTTGTTAAAGATAACAGAATCATCGGTAAAGGCTGCAACCAGGTTGAGAAATTACGCGATGCTACAGCACACGCAGAAATGATTGCTCTGACAGCTGCTTCAACTTATGTCGATAACTGGCGCCTTAATGAATGTCAGATATATGTTACCCTCGAACCTTGTATTATGTGCACTGGAGCTTTATTGGCTGCAAGAATAAAAAGACTGTATTTCTCCGCGTTTGACCCCAAATTCGGTGCCTGTGGATCGGTTTATAACCTTGCGGAGGAAGGCTTGTATAATCACAAGCTGGAAGTAGTCTCCGGAGTCTATTCAGATGAGAGCCTGGGACTAATGACACAGTTCTTCAACAAAATAAGATCAAAGAACAATAATGGAGAGCTTGCTTAAAAAGTTCAATAAAATTAAATTGCTATTCAAAAAATTAGGGAGACTATCATGCGTTTAATACTATTTGGTGCACCAGGGGTTGGGAAAGGAACACAGGCAAAAATTCTGGCAGCTAAACTAAATATTCCGCATATCTCTACTGGCGATATTTTGCGGCAGTCAGTCCACGATAAAACTCCACTCGGAATGAAAGCCCGGGAAATAATGAATGCCGGAGAATTGGTATCAGATGATATAATGATAGGTATAATCAGGGACACGCTGGAACAGCAGAGATGTAAGCAGGGTTTCATACTGGACGGTTTTCCGCGTACCGTTGCGCAGGCTGAAGCCTTTGACGGACTGCTTAATGAACTTAACATAAAAAATACTTTTCTGGTAAATATTTCTGCTAATAACGAGGAGATAGTCAGCAGGCTGACTAACCGTCGTGCCTGTAAATCATGCAATAATATCTTTACATACCAGGAAGTAAAGGGTCTTCTTGAATGTCCAAAATGCGGTGCCGAAAACAGTTTCTTTCAGAGGAATGATGATAAAGAGGAAGTCATAAGAAAGAGACTTAGTGTTTACGAAGATAATACAAAGCCGGTATTAGACTTTTATGAAAAGAAGGGTTCTGTTATAAATGCAGATGGAATAGGTAAGGTGGAGGACGTAACTGCCGAAATCTTAAAAGGCCTTGAAGAAAAAGCAGGCAGGAAAATTATACTTTCTGCTTTATAATAGCTTTGTAAGCTTTTCCGTTTTCAAGTTTTATGATCCTGTGATTAAATTTTTTCACAATTTCATAGTTGTGCGTTGCAAAGATAATTGCTGTTCCCCTTGAGTTTATCTTTTCAAAAATTTCCAGGATCTCTGACGATGTCTCAGGATCAAGATTGCCTGTCGGCTCATCAGCAAGGATCAGCAAAGGCTCGTTGATTACTGCACGAGCTATCGCTACCCTTTGCTTTTCTCCTCCCGATAATTCATCGGGCATACTGTACCGGCGGTGAAGAAGTCCTACATCGGACAGAACATTGTTAACTCTCTTTTTTATCTCTTTTCCTGAAGTTCCTGTTACAGCCAGTACGAATGACAGGTTCTCATAAATATTGCGGTCTTTTAACAGCTTAAAATCCTGGAAAACAACTCCGACTTTCCTCCGGAGATAAGGAAGTTCCCGCGGCTTTATGGATTTGCTGTCGTATTCTGCTACCCTTACTGTACCGGCCTGTGGGAGAATATTCATATAAATCATCTGCAGCAGCGTACTCTTTCCTGAACCGCTCTTCCCTATCAGGAAAATAAATTCCCCAGGATTTAGTTCCAGGTTAAGGTCTTCAAAAACCGGCTGCGACGGATAATGATAAATTACATTACTGAACGACAGCATCAGTTCCTCACCACAAATTGTACTCTTTCACATTCTGCATTACCGTTATTGAAAGTAAAAGCTTCAAAGCATTCGGATACATAGAGACCAGCCTTTTCAATAAATCTAAAGTATTCTTCAAAAGGATATATCTTCTGCCTGTGGGTCTCACAATACTTTTCGGTCTCTGTTTCTATCTTAAATACATTGCTGTGAATCCTGCTCCTTGGACTGTATTTACTTTTTTGCACAAAATACATTCCCTTATACTTTCCTTTTCTGAAAGGCTCTTTAATATGCTTCAGACTATTCCTTTCAAGACTCACATCAAATGTAAATATACCATCTTTATTTAAGATCCGTTTAATCTCTTTGAAGAAAGAAAGCAATTTTTTACTGCTGGTCAGGTAATTGACGCTATCGAATGCAGAATAAATAAGGTTAAATTTAGTATTGAAAGGTGTATTTGACATATCGCAGCATATCCTTGATAAGCTGCTGACCCCGCCCTGGTTCAGCATATTGAACGAGAGATCAGTAATTATAATGTGAGGATAATACTTCTTAAAATTGTAAGCAAGTTTGCCGTTCCCTGCACCAAGCTCTAATATCGTATCTGTTGGTTTCGCAGATGATTTCACTACTTCATAAATATACTTCGCCCATTTATCGTACCGGATCGTCCTCATCAGGTAGGGATATATGTCTGCCACTTTGTTATATAGTTTGGCATCTGAGGAATTGTTCATTTTTTCCTGTTATGTAAAATGATTTCAGCGAAATAAAAAGCTTCCAGAATGCTGCTTTCATTAGCAGTATTTGTACCCGCAATATCATATGCAACACCATGATCAGGTGAGGTTCTTACAATCGGCAGTCCCGCTGTATAGTTAACTCCTTTTGAAAAATTCAGAAGCTTAAATGGGATCAGCAGCTGGTCATGGTACATTCCCATTGTAAGGTCATATTTCTCATAAGTTTTATTCCCCCAGTATGCATCAGGTGAAAAAGGTCCCTCTAGATATTTCCTTTGACTGTAGTCTTTGAGGAAAGGTTTGATCACCTCTTCTTCCTCCAGGCCGATCAAACCTGATTCTCCGGCGTGAGGATTCAGACCGAGAACTCCGATAGCCGGGGTAGTTAAATTAAAATCTTTTTTCAGACTATTGATAACAACATTGGACACCGACTCAAGTCTGTCCCTGGTTATTAATCCCGGTACAGCAGCCAGCGGTATATGTATAGTCGCAAGTGCTGCTTTTAGCTTCTTCGAAAGGAACATCATTACAAAATTCTTGATCTCAAACCATTCAGCCAGCATTTCGGTGTGACCCGGATACTTGTATCCGGCTGAGTGTAAAGCTTCTTTGGACAGCGGAGCAGTAATTAGTGCATCTGCTTTTCCTTGCTTCAGAATTTCAACAGCTGCTTCAAGTGATCCATAGGCGGCCTTACCTGATGTTTTGGTAGGTCTTCCTGAAGATTGTGCGAATTTACCCGTATTAAAAAGAATGACAGTGTCATCCTGCATTTCATTAATTTTAGTTACGGTTTTATAATTGAATTTGGGAGTAATAAATGAGGAGGTTGCATTAAAAACATTTTCCGGGCAGATAAAGATGAATTGTGCCTTCCTTTTGCCGGCAATATGGTTGAGCGCTTTGATAACAATTTCGGGACCTATGCCGTTAATATCTCCGCAGCTGAATATATATCTGTTTCTCATCCGCTTATAAGTGAAAAATCTCCGGTTCCTTTTTTATCGACGAATACAAATTTACGCTGTGGATTGCCGTAAGTCCATGTTTCTATAATATTCCCATGATCGTCCGAGGTCCGGTTTATATCAACAGGTTTCCCGAATTTAATATATACCTTGCCCCGGTCAGTATTTGCACCGTTAGTACCGCCGATTGCTGCAAAGTTCTTAACCGCGTAATCAATACGCGTGTAAAATTCCTGCATCAGAGGGTTGAATTCTGTACCCGGTGTAGGGTCAATACTTTTCCAGTAGGCTGAAAGGTTTCTGTTATAATCTTCATCATCGCCTTTGAGAAGTGAACTTATTACAGAGTCCTGTTCAATAAACTTTAATGCCTTGATGGCCATTTCAGGGTCTTTCAAAGATCGGGGCTTATTAATCCATTTGCATTCAATGGGGAATTTCGTCTGTTTGGTTCGTTCGGCATTATCTGAAACAGCTATCAGGAAACTGCCCTCTTCTATTTTATTGCTTAGGCCTTCTATCCTGAAAATATTATATACCTGGTCATCCTGACCTTCATCTACCAGTATCTTGCCGGCACACTCCCTCAGTGATAGTTTTTCTTTTATTGGCCCGCTCAACACACCCTTGTATAAAGTATCCTTGTTTTGTATAACACTAACGTAAAGTGTATCAATACGTTCATCTTTTACCGGCAGCATAAATGTGTATTTGCTTTCATCAAACGGCAGCTTCCCTGAATAGTTCGCCAGTATTGGTGAAATCCGATCATTACATTCAATAGTTTGCTCATCTGTAACTAAAGGGGAAATAAATTTATCAATTGAATCTACTTTCACCTTGTACGAAGGTAATTTCATTTCCCTGTTCGATTTATAATCATAGAGGATCTCCATCACTGAATATATACCCGGCTTTAAGCTGAGTGCAAGTACTCCCTCCGAAAAGATTAAGGGGGATCTGGTCTGATCATAATCAGGAACCTGTATGTTCTTCTCCCTGATCCCGCGGGTAATAAATTTAGTATCGGCAGAATCATAGACTTCAATGGACATACGGTACTGAGCAAGAAAAAGGTCGGCTTCTTTTTCAAATACAAGACGGTTCAGCGGTATTTTGTAAGTGTAGAATACATTGCTTGATGAGTCTGAGGGTATTTGAATAAAATCAGAATATAATAACTGAGGAATCTCGGGCTGCGCATAACCCAGCCCGGAGAATATTATCAATAATAGAAAGAAGGGGATTTTTTTAGTCAATGGATTTCTTTTTTTTCTGAAACCTACTATCCTCCGTAAACCTTTTCAATACTATAATTTTGCATCAAAGGAATTACAGGGATTTCAGCTTCTAGCGACTTTACCCGGCATCCTGCAGGGTACGGCCCCGTTAGCTATTCATATTAGTAAGAAAATCTTTATTAGTCTTAGTCCCTCTCATCTTGTCGAGCAGGAACTCCATAGCTTCGATCGGACTGAAATCACTAAGTAATTTTCTAAGGATCCAGATCTTGGCTAGTTCATCTTCTTTCATAAGCAGATCTTCTCTCCTGGTTCCGGAACGGTTTACGTCAATTGCGGGGAAGATTCTTCTGTCGCTTAAGTCTCTGTTAAGTACAATTTCCATATTACCGGTACCTTTGAATTCCTCAAAGATAACGTCGTCCATCCTGCTGCCGGTGTCAATAAGTGCAGTAGCAAGAATGGTCAGACTTCCTCCGTCTTCAGTATTTCTTGCAGCACCGAAAAATCTTTTCGGTTTATGAAGAGCGTTTGAGTCAACACCTCCTGAAAGAATTCTGCCTGAGTGAGGAACGACTATGTTGTGGGCACGGGCCAGCCTTGTAATGCTATCAAGCAGAATGACTACATCCTCTTTAGCCTCAACAAGTCTCTTGGCTTTTTCTATTACCATATCTGCAACCTGGACGTGTCTTTCGGCAGGTTCGTCAAAAGTGGATGAAATAACTTCTCCCTTAACGGAACGTTCCATATCTGTAACTTCCTCGGGACGTTCATCTATTAAAAGTATGAGTAATTTGATCTCCGGATGATTTCTTGTTATTGAGTTGGCTATTTTCTGAAGAAGGATTGTTTTACCGCTTTTAGGTGGAGAAACGATCAGACCTCTTTGACCTTTACCGATGGGTGAAAGAAGATCCATTATTCTCATTGAATATTCGCCCGGGGCTGATTCGATTGAAATTCGTTTTGTCGGGTAGACAGGCGTCAGGTTGTCGAAAAGTGTTCTTTCTCTTATGGCTTCAGGATCCTGACCATTAACAGCCTCCACTCTCAGCAGAGCAAAAAATCTTTCACCTTCCTTCGGCGGCCTTACCTGTCCGCTTACGAAATCTCCTGTTCTCAGCGAAAACTTTTTAATTTGTGAGGGTGAAACATATATATCATCAGGCGATGGTAAATAATTATAATCTGCAGAACGAAGAAATCCATACCCGTCTGGAAGGACTTCAAGTACACCTCTCGAAAACGTAAGCCCGTCTTTAGCAGTCTGACCTTCCAGAATTTTAAATATCAGTTCCTGTTTCCTTAAATCAGAATAGCCTGAAATATTCAGATCTTTCGCTATTTGGTTCAATTCAACGATTTTTTTGGATTTCAGTTCGGAAATATCCATTGGCATAATTCGACCTTAAAAGATTAGTTAAATAAATATCTTAGTTATTATTTGTTTGTGTAAATACAATTAATGGAATTGTTTAGGGGTTATATATTTTACTCTTTTTTAAATGCTTTTGAAAGGAACAAGAGGTTTCTAATGAAACTTAGCGCTAATTAAAAAAAATGTCAAGCACTTTTACATAAAAGTAGATCAGATTTTATATCCCCGAGGAGATACATACTGCCTGATACCACAAGACATTCGTTTTGTTCCCTTCTTTCGAATTCTTTTACAAACTCAGAAGGATTATTCTCAATTATAGTTTTAATATTTAATTTTTCAGCTTTGTTTGATAATTCTTCAACAGGAAGTGCCCTTTCATACCTGGCGCGGGTAATGTGTATTTCATCAAAATTTTTCGCTGCAAGTCCCAGCATTTCATCTACATCTTTATCTTTCATTACACCAAATAATAATACTTTTTTCCTGTATCGATTATCTTTATTGAATTCGGATATAAAATTTGAAAAACTTTCAGGATTGTGTGCAGAGTCGAAAATGATATCAGGTCCTTTCCTATAATACTCATATCGTCCCTGAATACCTGTGTTAGAAATTACACGCTTTATTCCATGCTCAATAGGATGTAAGTTTGTCACGTTCAGAGTTTTTATTACTGCAAGAGCTGAAAGGGCTGCGTTGTATTTCTGGTAAGTTCCCTTTAGGGGCATCCGCCAGTCATCTAATTCCAGCTCTTCCGTATAAAGTTCAAGCATTTCCCCTTTATTAAGGGTATAATCATCAATCATAAAGAGTTCGTTTCCCAGTTCAGTGCATTTCTGCCTGACAACCTCTTCTGCCTGTTCCGGCAGTCTGCCAGTAAATACTTTTGCATTCTTTTTTATAATCCCGGCTTTCTCATAGGCAATTTTAGCAATTGTATCACCAAGTATTGCTGTATGCTCCCGACTTACGGTTGTAATTATCACCGCACATGGAGTTAAAACATTCGTTGCATCAAGTCTTCCTCCCAGCCCTGTCTCTATCACCGCATAGTCAACTTTATTCTCAGCAAAATACTGGAAGGCGAGAGCAGTTGTGACTTCAAAAAAAGTCAATTGAAGCTCATCGATCAGCTTTTCAAAGTGCGATATAAAACCGGCGATGAATATATCAGGAATCTCCATTCCGTTGATTTTAACTCTTTCATTAAATCGTACAAAATGAGGAGAGGTATATAACCCGGTTTTATAACCGAGTTCCTGCAGAATGCTTGATGTAAATGCAGCTGTACTTCCTTTTCCGTTTGAGCCTGCAATGTGAAATGTTTTCAGTCTTTTCTGAGGATCGCCGATTTTGGCAAGGAATGAAGATATATTCTCCAGCCCGAGTTTAATGTTAAACTGGTGAAGTGAATAAAGCTTATCCAGTGCAGAATTGATTTCCATTTCTCTCAAATAATATACGAACCGGTGAGTTCCGAAAGTTTGCTGATCCCGGCATCCTGACAGTACTCTTCCAGCTCTTTGATGATTTTCATAGGAGCTGTTGGATCAATAAAATTCAGTGTGCCTATTTGTACTGCTGATGAGCCGACAATCATAAACTCGACAACATCTTTCCAGCTCATTATTCCGCCGATGCCGATTACCGGTATATCTACCTTTTGTCTTATTTCAAGAACCTTGGCCAGGGCAACAGGCTTAATGGCCGGACCTGATAACCCTCCGTTCACATTCTTTATTTTCGGTTTTTTTGTGAAAATGTTGAATGCAGTACCAACTAGTGTGTTAATTGCAGATACGGCATCCCCGCCTGAATCTTTCACTGCTTTCGCAAAATCCGATATATATGAAACATTAGGAGATAATTTAATTATTACAGGCTTGTTTGTAACTGCTTTAACTCTCTCTGTAATTTCTGAGACAGCTTTTACATTATTCCCGAACTGAAGTCCTCCCTCTTTAACATTAGGACAAGAAACGTTAATTTCGAAGGCATCAACAGCTTCCTGTTCAGTCAGTATCCTTGTACATTCAACATATTCTTCAATTGTGCTCGCAGCTATATTGCAGATTAAAGGCACATCATACTTCTCAATAAAAGGAATCTTTTCTTTTATGTATTCTTCTACACCTACATTAGCGAGACCGATTGCATTTAACATTCCGGAGGGCGTTTCAACAATACGCTGCGGAGGATTTCCTTTTCTTGACTTTAAACTTAATGATTTTGTAACTATCCCGCCAATTTTATTCAGGTCAATAAATTCGGATATTTCATTTCCGTATCCAACTGTTCCTGAGGCAAGAAGTATGGGATTCCTGAATGTCATTGGCCCTACTTTTACACTGAGATCTACATTATTCATATAACAATGTCCTTTATATTAAATACAGGACCATGTTTGCAGACCAGCAGGTATTTGTCCTTCTGATGTGTCGATTCAACAGGACACCCCTGGCATATTCCAAATCCGCATGCCATTGCACACTCTGTTGAAACCTCACAGTTTATATTTTCCGAAATACATAATACTTTTAGGGCCCCGAGCATTGCATTCGGTCCGCAGCCGAATACCTTGACCTTATCTTTATTCAGTTCACTCAGACTGTTCCTGAGCAGCTGAACAACAGTTCCTTTAAAGCCTTCAGATCCATCATCCGTCGACAATTTTATATTAACCATTCCATGTCTGATTAAATCAGAATGTGTTCTTCCCTCCTATAAATGTTATAATATTCTTGCTCCCTGAAATTTTCCGTGTCACATATGGGAATGGAGCAGCTCCCAGCCCCCCGGCAACAATAACTGCGGTTTCATAATCATCATTAAGATTAAATCCATTGCCGAGAGGACCCAGTATATCGATCATCTCACCAGGATGTTTATGCGCAAGTATCCTTGTACCTTCACCGTACACATTGAACATTATGTAAAAATGTTCGTTCTCCACATCGCAGACGCTGAACGGACGGCGCAGCAAAGGATAATATGATTGAGAAACACGGATATTCAGAAATTGACCAGGTTGAATTGTTGAAGCAATTTCGGGAGAATAAATTTTTAAAAGGAAGATCTGATTTTCAAGCTCGATTGTTTCAGCGACGGGAGCGTTTATTACAAACAAAATAATTCCTTAAGGATTTCCATCAAATTAAAAGCTGTATTCGTGAATGATGGTGAATATGGAAGGTTAGTGTTAAACGTAATCAAATTACTTTTTATAAATTACTATCAAAAATTAAGAAAATATCTGTAAATAATCGAGAGCGATAATCACTAAAGTAATTACCGGTGATCCTTTTCTATCACGGTAATTTTATCCAGTCTTTTTTGATGTCTTCCGCCGCCGAACTTTGTATCCAGCCAGACCTCCAGAATTGACTTAATTGTTTCTTCACCCAATGACCGCGCACCGACAACCAGGATATTTGCATCGTTATGTTCTCTTGCACTTCTGGCGGAAAACTCATTGTAACAGGTAGCTGCCCTTATTCCATTCAGCTTATTGGCCGTGATTGCAGATGGAATGCCTGTTGCGTCGATCAGAATACCGAAATCAGCCTCGCCGGCCTGAACCTTCTTTGCCGCTGCAAATGCAAAATCGGGGTAGTCGCAGGATTTTTCATCATACGTTCCGACATCAATCAGCTGGAACCCTTTTTCTGTTAACAGCTTGCTTAACATATTTTTAGATTTGAATCCTGTATGATCGCTGCCTATTACTATTTTGTTAAGTTTTACTGTACGGGAAAGTTTATGGTCCCCTTCCCCAAGCTTTTCAGCTTCGTCCTTATCCACAATTGTTAAGCCGAGCTCTTTGATTCTATCTTTGGCGGAAGGAGTGAGAATGTCATCTTTACCGATAAGGATAATCTTATCCTCCTGTGCTGCATTGTATATATCTTTCTCGGTGAAGAGTTTTTTCATATCAGCAGAATTTTATACGGAATGTTTCCACTAATTATAGGTACTCTGTAAGCTTGTTAATTTTTAGGTGATCAACTATTTTTTTAACATCCTGGCTTTTGTCTCTCCTGCATATCAGCAGAGCATCATCTGTATTAATAATGATCAGGTTATCAACGCCGATTACTGATGTAAATTTATCCGGGGAATAAATATATGAGTCAACTGTCATTTCTGTAAAAACGTTCCCTACAAGCGCATTACCATTCTCGTCCTTATCTGTAAGCTGATAGACTTCCTCCCAGCTGCCGACGTCGCTCCAGGAGAATTCCCCCTTAATCAGATATACGTTCTGAGATTTTTCCATTATACCATAATCAATAGAAATATTTCTCAGTTTACCATAAACATTTGCCACAGTATCATGAAAATCAGGAGTATCAATTGCCGTTTTCAATTCGTTCAATCCTTCGTGCAGATCAGGCATATATTTCTCGATTTCGTTGAGGATCGCATCAACGTGCCAGATGAACATACCGCTGTTCCAGTAGAAATCGCCGCTCTCAAGGAACCTTACAGCCGTTGCATAATTCGGCTTTTCTGCAAAAGTATAAACCTTGTGGACATTGTTAGCAGCCTGTTTTTCCTCCATCTGGATATAGCCGTAACCTGTTTCCGGCCTGGTTGGTTTGATTCCAATGGTAACCAGTCCCTTTGATTTGTCGGCAAAGTCAGCGGCTTCCCTTAAAGTCTTATGATAATCTTCAATATCCTTTATTATATGATCGGCAGGCAAAATTAAAGTAACTGCATCCGCACATTTAGCCTTCACCACCACCGAAGCCAGTCCTACACATGCTGCTGTATTTCGTCCGAAAGGTTCTTCTATTATATTTTCTTCAGGAACCTGAGGAAGCTGTTTCACTATCTCATCCCGCTGAACCTTATTTGTAATAACAAAAATATTTTCTTCAGGAACAATTCCGTTTAATCTTTTTACAGTTTCCTGTATCATAGTATTCGGACCAAATATATTCAGCAGCTGTTTGGGTGTTTTCTTCTTGCTTCTTGGCCAGAATCTGGAGCCGATTCCGCCAGCCATAATCACCGCAAATAAAGTCATTTCTGTGTGTTTTCCTTGATTGTTAAAGTGTCGATTCTTTCACCGAATTCTTCGGCTCTGTTCAGATAGTTTGTTATATTCACCTCTTTCCCCCTCACCACTGCCACAATGACTATCAGACAGGCTCGCATCGATTCAACTGATTCCTTGTCGGCAGTCAGTACATTATTAGTAATTAATTTCAATGCCTTCGCTACAATTTTATGCATATTGGCTATAATTTCAAAACCTGCTCTGTTTGAAACCTCTGCATTGTGTGATAGCGTATCGGCAAAACTAACCAGGTCTTCTTTATCAGTTTCACCTTCGGCCAGGTTTTTTAACATCGCATCAAGTGGTTTAATTGGCTTCAGTATGGTCGATTCATAATTCTGGAAAAATTGGTCATCCTCTTTCTCCTCATCCATTATGATTTTTTCTTTTATAGTTTCGCGGTCTTCTTTTTCAAAAGAAATATCTTCGGCACTTCTTTTAGAAAGATCAATTTTTATTTCCTCTTCATCCGATTTCTTTTCATCATATAAATTCTTTACCGCTTCTTTGAACGAAACAGGATTTACCATCTCAAGCATAGTATTAAGGTCCTTGACAAGAAACTGACTGTGTTCCCTGAATTTATCGGAAAGCTTACTCATTTCGACCTGGGGCTGATCAAGATAATTGAAAATTTCATTAAGACGAATGGCAAGTGTAGAGAACTGGGTGACCTTCTTCATCTTTTTGATATCGTTTTCAATATCATTTGATCTGGAAATTACCTCTTTAAGTAGCCCCACTACCTCTATTTTCTGCGTACTTAGCCGAAGGCTGTTCGCAGCATTAGTAATCGACTGAACCAGATACTGTTTAATTAAATTCATTTATCCCTGTCAGTTCGAAATGACTGTTCATAAAACCGGGTTATATATTTAAACTAAATAAATTTTAGATTGAAAATATACCGGTTATTGAATTTATAATCAATTAATAGACAGAATGTATGCCAAATGACAAAGCAGAACCGCCTCGGGCGGAATCCGCGATCATCATACATCAATTCGGCATCTGTGGTTTGCCCGATACAATCTGGTGCCGAAGGCTGGCAGTCTTAACATTATTCCAATCCGCTGATTCCAATATTCCTTACCTGCCAGACATTCAAATCCCGTAAGTACACATATTGGCTGATGTCAAAGATTAAGTTTTGCGGTCATAGATTCAACTGGAGAGGTTCAACGGCAGAAGAATAACTGGATACCGGGTGGGCGCGGATTTTAAGATGAAACTACGAAATCAGCTTTTTTAAGTTCGTAAAATATTTTTATTTTTTTCTTATCTCTTAATCTTTCGGCTTTAACATTTCCCTCTTAACTTCTTCTTTTATTTTTTTTCTCATCTTTGTTTTTTCTCCCAATTGAGAAAAGAAAAAATTCATAACATCTTATTTTTGATAATATTCCCTGAATTTGAAAGGTTTTGCTCATTTTAAGTCATAATTTGAAATGGCATATATATTGAAAATGCCGTTGCATTAAAAATATTTGCTGCCCACAGATAGCAAATTTCTAACTGTTGAATTTATTGACATTACTGACCCGTAGTGTTAATTTTGATCAAAAACAAAAATTTATGATAACAGAATTCGGTAAAATATTCGTTTTTCTTCTAACAGCCATCCTTTTCGTTATCGTTGCAATCTTCGCTTCAAAGCTGATTCGACCGGCAAGGCCGACTAAAGAAAAATTAATGACCTATGAGTGCGGTGAAAACATTGAAGGTTCTCCATGGGTTAAGTTTAACATCCGCTTCTATGTTGTTGCGTTAATCTTCCTCATTTTTGATGTGGAAGTTGTTTTGCTTGTACCCTGGGCTCTTGTTTATAAGAATTTTGGGATGCCTGGTTTTTTAGTCGGTGCAATTTTCCTTCTCCTGCTTGGATTAGGAATGGCCTATGAATGGCGGAAAGGCGACCTTGAATGGGCCCGCCCGAAACCCGTTCCTCCTGTTATAGATAGGACAAAGAAAGTGAAACAGGAAGCGTTTACTGAGGAAGTTGTTTAATCAATATTATAGAATACGAAAATGGGACTACTCGACAAACAATTAAATGATGGAAATATAGTTGTAACCAAAGTTGAAGATTTACTAAACTGGGCCAGACTTTCTTCAGTATGGCAGGTTGGTTTTGGTTTGGCTTGCTGTGCAATCGAAATGATGGCAACTTCAGCTTCTCATTATGATTTTGACAGGTTCGGTGTAATACCCCGCCCTTCTCCCCGTCAGTCAGATGTAATTATCATTTCCGGTACGGTCACACTCAAGATGGCTCTGCGTGTTAAGAGATTATATGAACAGATGCCCGATCCCAAGTACGTTATTTCAATGGGAAGCTGCTCCAATTGCGGTGGTCCCTACTGGGAGCACGGCTATCATGTACTAAAAGGAGTTGACAGAGTTATACCGGTTGACGTATATGTGCCCGGATGTCCTCCCCGCCCTGAAGCATTATTAGAGGGCTTGCTAAAGCTTCAGGAAAAAATCCGTAATGAATCTATTGTAAAGAAATCAGCATGAAATCTACAGAAGAAGTTTTCGAAATTCTTAAAGGCAGATTCGGTGATGCCGTAAGTGAACTTGTAACCGGACAGCCTGTCGAATCGTATTTTTCCGTATCACGGAAAGAAATTAATAACGTTTGTCTCTATCTAAGGGATACAGAGGAGCTGCTCTTTGATAACCTTATGAACCTTTCCGGTGTGGATGATGATAATGGTGAGAAGCAGACATCTGAAGATGGTTCTTTCAAAACCGTCGGCGGAACGTTAAGCGTCTACTATCACCTTGAATCAACTTCAGTGAAGCATAAGGTCACACTTAAGGTTTCTGTCCCCAGGGAAAACCCCGAGCTTGAGTCAGTTGCAGATGTATGGAGATGTGCCGATTGGCATGAGAGAGAGGCTTATGATTTGGTCGGATTCATTTTTCTTAATCATCCCGATTTGAGAAGGATCCTTATGCCGTATGACTGGGAAGCTGGTCATCCTCTAAGAAAAGACTATAAGAACCCTGAGTTTTACCAGGGGATGAAAGTTCCGTACTGATAAAATTAGTGAAATTTGTAGATAACGGAAATAAAATTTCTAAGTAAAATCTGGCTGTTACCCGAACCTGATTATTGGACTAAATAAATTATGCTAACAGAAGAGAAAATAATAACGAAACCCGACAATGTGAGAACTGAGGAAATGGTTCTGAATATGGGACCGCAGCACCCCTCAACCCACGGGGTTCTGAGACTCGAACTCACGCTTCAGGGCGAAATAATAAAAGAATGCCGTCCTCATATCGGTTATCTTCACCGCTGCTTTGAAAAGCATGCAGAAGCGATGACTTACCCCCAGGTGGTTCCTTATACCGATAGAATGGATTACCTTGCTTCGATGTACAATGAATTTGGCTATGCTGTCGCAGTCGAAAAACTCCTTGGAATAGAAATTCCTGAAAGAGTTGAATATATACGTGTTATAATGGGCGAGTTTCAAAGAATAGCTTCTCACCTCGTGGCCCTCGGAACTTACGGTGCAGATATCGGTGCAATGACACCCTTTCTTTTCTGCTTTAGGGATCGTGAAAAAATTCTGAGCCTCTTCGAATTGGTTTCCGGGGCAAGGCTTCTTTATAATTACATTTGGGTGGGCGGTGTATCCCACGACCTTCATCCTGATTTTGTCAGACTTGCAAAGGAATTTATCCCCTATTTTAGACCCAAGATTAAAGAGCTGAATGATCTTCTTACCGGTAACAGGATCTTTATTGAGAGAACTGCCAATGTAGGAGTTCTACCCCTCGATACAGCAATTAACTTCGGCATCTCCGGTCCTAACCTGAGAGCTAGCGGACTTAAGTGGGACCTCAGAAGGGATGATCCTTATTCTATCTATGATAAGTTTGATTTTGATATCCCTATTGGTACAGGCGAGATGGGTACTGTAGGAGATTGCTGGGACAGATATTATATGAGAGTACTTGAGATGGAACAAAGTCTGAGAATAATAGAACAGGCTCTTGATCAGATCCCCGAGGGAGATGTTTCTTCTGCAATCCCTAAAAGAATAAAACCCCCGGTAGGACAGGTGTATTCACGGGTTGAGAATCCCCGCGGCGAATTAGGTTATTTCATTATCAGCAATGGTACTGTTAATCCTTTCAGAGTTAAGGTAAAAGGTCCTTCCTTTGTTCACCTTGGAATAATGAATGAACTCTGCAAAGGTCACATGATTGCTGATGTAATTGCAATTCTTGGAAGTATTGACATTGTTTTAGGAGAGGTTGACAGATGATTTACGATTACCTCTATAACTGGACCGGAAGTGAAGCTTTGGCTGCATTTATTCAGAGTCTTCTGCCGCTCTTCATATTCATTCTGCCTTTTGCATTGTTTGCAGTCCTTATGGAAAGAAAAGTTTCTGCCCATATGCAGGACAGGCTTGGTCCTATGAGAGTTGGTTATCATGGAATTCTGCAGACTGTTGCAGATATATTAAAACTGGTACAGAAAGAAGATATAGTTCCTTCCGATACCGATAAACCGTTGTTTAATATCGCCCCGGCACTGGTCTTTGCTGGAAGTTACGCCGTGTTTGCCGCAATCCCCTTTTCAGGTGCATTTGTCGGTGCAAATATAGACCTGGGACTTTTCTACATAGTAGCGATCTCGGGCCTGGTAGTGGCTGGTATACTTATGGCAGGCTGGGCTTCTAATAATAAATACTCATTGCTTGGTGCAATGAGGTCAGCAGCTCAGATTATCAGCTATGAAATCCCAACAATGCTGGTTATCCTTACAATTGTAATGATAACAGGTACACTGAATCTATACACATTAAGCGAAATGCAGACAGGTTACTTCTGGAACTGGATGATATTTGGAGGACCTGACTTCGGTATCAGTAAATTCATCTTCATTCCCCTTATGATCGTTGCATTTGTGGTAATATATATTTCAACTCTTGCAGAGGTTAACAGAACTCCTTTTGATATCCCGGAAGCGGAATCAGAACTCGTTGCGGGATACCACACTGAGTATTCGGGTATGAAATTCGCAATGTTCTTCCTGGCTGAGTACGCCAATATGTTCGCAGTCTCTGCAATCGTAGCTGCAATCTTCTTCGGAGGATTTCAGTCTCCTTTCGGATATCTCGGAAATACCCTTGGTATACACTGGCTGATACCCTTCGAACAGTTCTTCTGGTTTACAGCAAAAGGATTATTCTTTGTTTTTGTTCAGATGTGGCTTAGATGGACCTTACCGAGGCTTCGTGTTGACCAGCTTATGGCTTTATGCTGGAAGTATTTAATTCCTATAGCTTTTGTTGATCTTTTAATTGTCGGCTTAATAACGGTACTCTAAAGTTATGAAACAATATTTTGAAAATATATGGATGGGACTCGTTACTGTTCTGATCGGAATGAAGGTAACGTTTAAACACATATTTGTTCCTGCAGTTACAATCCAGTATCCAGACGTAAGACCTGAACTCCCCGAAAGAGAGCGCAACCGCCTTTACGTTAATATGGACGACTGTATCGGCTGTGATCAATGTGCTAGAGCCTGTCCTGTCGATTGTATTGAGATTGAAACAGTAAAGAGTCTGCCCGCAGAAGACCTTGGTAAAACATCTAATGGTAAAAAGAAGGCGCTCTGGGTTACCAAATTCAATATTGATATTGCCAAATGCTGCTATTGTCAGCTTTGTGTTTTTCCCTGCCCTACCGAGTGTATTTATATGACAGATGTATATGAATTTTCTGAATATAACAGGAATAATCTTGTTTATAATTTCGTTACTCTCACTCCTCAGGAAATTGAAGAGAAGAAAGATAATTTTGCAAAGTTAGAGGCGGAAAAGGCGGCTCAGAAAGCTGCAGCAGCTGCTAAGGCAGCAGCTGAGAAAGCCGCAGCTAAACCAGCGCCAAAGACAGAAACTAAAACAGAAAATAAACCCCCGGAAAATACCGGAAGCGTTAATTAAATAAAGATATTTTAAGATGAATATTTACGACATAATTTTTTATCTGTTCGCAGCAGTAACTGTAATTTCTGCATTCTTCGTTGTGACTACAAGGAATATTGTTCATTCTGCTTTCTTTTTGTTGTTCACATTCTTCGGTGTCGCAGGAATTTACGTTCTGCTGGGAGCAGATTTTGTAGCAATAGTTCAGCTGATCGTTTATGTGGGCGGTATTCTGATCCTCCTTATCTTTGGGGTTATGCTCACCAATAAGATCACTAATGTTCAGATTAAAACAGGAACAATGCAGATGCTTCCTGCAGCAATCGGGGTAGGACTATTTGCGGGCCTTCTGCTCTCGACTGTTGTGAATACAAACTGGAAGGTTATTCCCCGGACAGTCCCTCTTCCGGACGCAGGAACAATCGGTACTCTATTGCTATCTGAATATGTAATTGTATTCGAACTTTTAGGAATTATTCTTTTAATAGCATTATTAGGAGCAGCTTCAATAGCTCGCAGGTAAATTATGGAAAATATAGGTCTTAGTCATTTTTTAATAATAAGTGTTCTACTTTTCTCGATGGGCCTCTTTGGTATTATTACCAGGAGAAATGCCGTTATGGTCTTAATGGGTATTGAACTCATACTGAATGCAGCGAATATAAATTTCATCGCTTTTTCTAAGTATGGCAATTTCGGGTATAACGGACAGCTAATGGCACTGTTCGTTATAGTCCTCGCTGCTGCCGAAGCAGCAATTGCTCTGGCTATAGTATTAAATATTTATAAAACATTCTCAACTGTTAACGTTGATGAAATAGACAGACTGAAAGATTGAATAGCATGGCAGACTCAACTTTAATACAGCTTGCAACCGCAGTTCTTTTTCTTCCGCTGCTGGGATTCACATTTGCTCTTTTCTTCGGAAAGAAAATTAAAGCTGCGTACTGGTTTGAAATCTCCACTGTATTGCTCGCGTTCATATTCACCATAATTATAGCGGCGGTAAAGTTATCATCATCCGGGGGTCCCATTACAGCTGAATTCACATGGATTAACCTTGGGAACCTTCCTCTTATCGGTGACTTGAGGATCGATCTCGGCTTACTGCTCGATAATATTTCCGTGATTATGATCTCCGTGGTCTTTCTGATCAGCATTCTGGTACATAGTTTCTCCCTTATCTATATGGAAGGAGATAAAAGATTCAGCCGGTATTATGCATATCTTGGACTATTTACTTTCTCGATGAGCGGAATAGTGCTTACCCACAACTTCTTTATGATGTATATCTTCTGGGAGCTTGTAGGTATTTCGTCCTACCTGTTGATAGGCTTTTGGTATGAAAAGAAGACCGCATCGGATGCAGCTAAAAAAGCTTTTATTGTAAACAGAATAGGCGACATTGGAATGCTGGCAGGTATCCTGATTATATATACTACTTACCACACATTTACTTTTGATAAAATATTCCTCGCAATTTCTCACGGTCAGCTTCCTTTCAATAGTGAATTCTGGCTGACGGTAACCGGAATTCTGATCTTCTGTGGAGCAATCGGCAAATCGGCACAATTTCCTCTTCACGTCTGGCTGCCGGATGCAATGGAAGGCCCTACCCCTGTGAGTGCACTTATCCACGCTGCAACAATGGTTGCTGCAGGTGTATTCTTTGTAACCAGGGTATTTACAATGCTGACAGGTGACGCGCTCTTATTCATTGCTATCATCGGTGCGCTTAGTGCTCTTATTCCCGCCACAATTGCCCTGACACAAACAGATATTAAAAAAGTTCTTGCATACTCCACTGTAAGCCAGCTTGGGTATATGGTAATGGCTCTGGGAGTGGGAGCATACCAGTTTGCTTTCTTCCATTTGATAACACACGCTTTCTTTAAAGCCTGTCTCTTCCTCGATTCCGGTTCTGTTATACATGCCATGCATCACGAACAGGATATAAGCCAGATGGGAGGACTAAGGAAAAAGATGCCAATTACTTACGCTTCATTCCTGATCTCAGCCCTGGCCATCTCAGGTATTCCTTTAACTTCAGGTTTCCTGAGCAAAGATGGAATTCTTGCGGGATCTTATGCATTCGCTTCACTAACGGGACACTGGTTCTTCCCTGCTGTGGGTTTCTTTGTGGCTGCCTTAACTGCATTCTATATGTTCCGGTTATTAATCCTTACGTTCCATGGCAAACCGCGAAACCAGGAGAAATACGATCACGCCCATGAATCGAAATTTGCGATGGCAATGCCGCTTGTCGTACTTTCAATGCTTTCAATCTTCATATGGTATACCCCAAATCCTTTTAACCCGGAAGCCGGTGCATTTTTATCGAAGTGGGTTAAAGTACCCGAACTGTCTGTTCCTGATAATGCTCGATACGATTTTATGAAATCTGATGTCAAAGCAGATATAGGAAAGGAAGTCGGGGTTGAAGAACCTGAGGTGATATTCTCTTCTGCTTATACTGAAGCTATGCATCATGTTCATTATCCGGCAATGTTCCTTTCACTTTTCCTTGCGGGATTTGGAATACTGCTTGCATTTAGTATGTACCAGTGGCAAAAGATAAGTGCAGACAAACTCGCGGAAAAGCTTAAGCCGTTATACCTTCTGTCGTTGAATAAATGGTACTTTGATGAACTCTATGATGCAACCTTTGTAGCAGGTACAATCGGCCTCAGCAGGTTCCTTGCCTGGTTCGATTTATTTTTCATAGACGGAATTGTAAACGGATCTGCTTCTGTTACGAAAGGTTTGTCAAGGTTCAGCGGTAAATTCGACAGTGTTGTAGTTGATGGTCTTGTAAACTTTATGGCTTATCTCTCAGGATTCGTGGGATTGATTTTTCGGCGCTTCCAGACGGGTAAAGTCCAGACATATATTGTATTGGTGATATTCTCATTAGTTA
The DNA here is from genome assembly GCA_963811905.1 of uncultured Ignavibacteria bacterium. GTDB lineage: Bacteria > Bacteroidota > Ignavibacteria > Ignavibacteriales > Ignavibacteriaceae > DATFVA01. Next base: position 277,059 of record CAWETK010000018.1, on the reverse strand, counting down.
TTTTAATGTTTTTATTTAAGTCATTTTAAGGTAGAAATTTATCAGGTAATATGATGGAAAACTTCCCTATTCTTTCGCTAATAACCTTCCTCCCCGTTTTGGGTATGTTGATCATAATGTTCCTTCCCAAGACACAGCCGCAGGTCATAAAAAGTCTCACGCTTTTAGTGACCAGCATCCAGTTAGTACTGGCGGTACTCATACTTGCCAATTATAACTACGCAGCCGGAGGAATTAACGATGCTTCATCATTCCAGTTTATCGAAAAATTTAAGTGGATTGATATAAGCGGGCTTTCCTGGATAGGAAAAATTAAAATAGATTATTTTCTTGGAATTGATGGATTAAGTGTTCCGATGGTGCTGCTGACGGCCATTATCACATTCATAGCTACACTGTCATCCTGGAAAATTGATAAATCGGTGAAAGGGTACTTTGCGCTTTTCCTTCTTCTTGATACAGGTATGATGGGAGTATTCGTTGCACTCGATTTCTTCCTTTTCTACATTTTCTGGGAGCTTATGCTTCTCCCGATGTATTTTCTGATTGGTATCTGGGGAGGTCCGAGAAGAGAATATGCAGCGATCAAGTTCTTCCTGTATACTCTGCTTGGCAGTGTTTTCATTTTACTCGTAATGATCGGATTATATTTCAGTACAATGGAAACAATGGCAGACGGAACTAAAGTTTTCACATTCAATATGCTGTCAATGATGGATACTGGAAATTTCACTGCAGGTGGAATACTTTCCCCCCTGAATCCATCTAACCTGCGTTTTATAGCTTATATCGCTTTGTTTATAGGTTTTGCTATTAAAATTCCTATGTTCCCGTTTCATACATGGTTACCAGATGCACACGTAGAAGCCCCGACAGCCATAAGCGTGATTCTTGCAGGCGTTCTCCTTAAAATGGGAACATATGGAATTATAAGGATCTGTTTCCCGATATTCCCTGATATAACACATCAGGTTGTCTGGTATATTGCTCTGTTTGGAATGATCAATATTATTTATGGCGCCCTCTGCGCAATGGCGCAAAAGGATTTCAAGAAGCTGATAGCATATTCCTCCGTATCGCATATGGGATTTGTGATGCTTGGGCTGGCTTCATTGAATACCCTCGGTATATCAGGCGCTATTCTGCAGATGTTCAATCACGGTACAATTACAGCAATGCTCTTCTTAATTGTTGGTGTTGTTTATGACCGTGCTCATACAAGAGGACTGGATGATTTCGGAGGACTTGCAAACCAGATGCCTATTTATTCAGGTTTTACTACTCTTGCATTTTTCGCTGCCATCGGCCTGCCGGGATTAAGCGGATTTGTTTCTGAAGCTTTTGTATTCCTCGGTGCTTTCGGAAATGAAAGCATAAGGGTGCTTACAATAATTTCAACTCTTGGAATTTTACTCGGTGCGGGATATATGCTCTGGACATTCCAGCGTGTTTACCTTGGCAACATTAAAGAAAAATGGTCTTCACTTAAGGACCTTACCTTCAGGGAATATGCAATGCTTGTACCGTTAAGTGTAATAGTGATCTTCCTTGGAGTTTACCCGTCTGCTATGTTAAACCTTATGAATGCATCTGTAAATGCGATGGTCAAGTTTATGGCACACGCCCAGACTATTTACAGTCAGTTTGCATCATTTTAAGATATATATAATGGAATTTGAAAAATGATGGATCTCAGCTATATAACTAAAAGTCTTACCCTGATTAAGCCTGAACTTGCAATTTCAGTTGTACTCGTCTTGATTGTAGTAGTCGACCTGATAATGGATAAGAATAAAAAACTTCTCCCTTTTATCGCTCTGGGCGGATTGCTGGTTGCAGGTTATTTTGTAATAGATCAATTCGGATTAAGCACCTTTGCAAGTAAGCCGCAGGGCGGACTCGGAATGGTAGCTGTAGATTCCTTCGGTGCATTTTTCAAACTGCTTGTAATTGTATCTTCCCTCTTTGTTGTTTACTTCTCGGTTAATTCTGATGAAGTTCAGCAGAGTATTGACCGGCATGGTGAATATTACGCCCTGATATTCGGAATGATCCTCGGCATGTTCTTTATGGTAACAGCTGCAGATCTGATTCTGATATACCTTTCACTCGAGCTCGTATCCTTATCTTCTTACGTACTCGCCGGGTTTACGCAAAATTCAATGAGGAACAGTGAGGCTTCTCTTAAATATATTATATATGGTGCAGTCTCAAGCGGAATAATGCTCTTTGGTATTTCCCTTCTTTATGGAATGACCGGCTCTACCAACATATATGAGATAAATCTGGTTCTTCAAAGCGGTACTTATAATACGCTTACCACGCTTATAGCCGGACTTCTGATTTTTACGGGTATGGGATTTAAGATTTCCGCAGCACCATTCCATTTCTGGACGCCTGACGTCTATGAAGGTGCACCTGTTACTATTACTGCTTACCTTTCAATTGCAAGTAAAGCTGCAGGCTTTGCACTCCTTATAAGGTTCATCAGAATTACTTTTGTTGCCGGGGTGGATCAGAACGGGTACTGGCACATGATAAACCTGATCGACTGGAAATCAATTCTCGTTGTTATTTCTATTCTTACTATGACGCTTGGAAACTTTGCTGCTCTATGGCAAAGCAATATGAAACGGCTCCTTGCCTATTCCAGCATAGCCCATGCAGGATACTTACTCCTCGGCCTGGCCGTCCTATCTGACCAGGGTTTGATTGCAATCCTGATTTACTTCGGTGTATATGCATTTATGACTCTCGGCGCATTCTTTGTAGTTATGCTGATTGCTAATAAACTCGGGACCGAGGAATTAGATGATTATAAAGGTCTTGGATATTCTTCTCCATGGCTTGGGATTTCAATAGCCATCTTCCTTGTTTCTCTTACAGGACTTCCCCCGACAGCAGGATTTATAGGAAAACTTTACCTCTTTATCGCTCTTGTAGATGCAAAGATGATAGTTGTAGCTGTTATTGCACTTCTTAACTCGGTTGTGTCGCTTTATTACTACATTAAAGTTCTGAAGAACATGTACCTGGTTAAAGTGGAAGTAGAAAAACCTTTAATAAATGTATCTTTTGCGAATATTGTTATGCTGCTTATTCTCCTTGCTCCGATTATTATCCTTGGAATATATTTCACACCATTAGTAGATTTAGCTAAATATTCGATTTCATTGGTAGGTTTCTAAAATCAATATATTTGATTTTTCCTGCCAATTTGCTTAGCTTTATACCCGACCAAATTAGTCTTATATATTAATGCTTAAATTATCCAAAAAAAGTGAATATGCTTTGATGGCAATGAGATACCTTGCCATGAGTACTAATGGGAAATATGCTACCGCACGTGATATTTCACAGTATTACGATATTCCGTTTGAATTGGTAGCGAAAGTGCTGCAGCAGCTCGTAAAAAAGAACCTTGTTTCATCTCTTCAGGGTGTACGCGGCGGGTATTCTCTTGTCAGATCACCGGAACAGATTTCCCTGATGGAAATTATTAGCGCAATTGAAGATAATTACCAGATAACCAATTGTATGAATGAAAATAGTTCCCAGAAGGATTGCAGTCACTTCGAGTGCTGTATGATCAGAGATCCATTGATTAAGGTTCAGAGAGAAATAGATAAAGTATTTCAAAATATGAAAGTTATACAGATTATATAAAGATTATTATAATATGAAATTCCCTGATTTATGTTCGATAATCATTCCACTACTCCAATTGATCCGGAAGTATTTGATGCTATGCTTCCCTGGCTCAGGGATAAATTCGGGAATGCTGCCAGTAAAGATCATTCTTATGGCTGGGAAGCTGAAAGTATCGTTAAATTATCCCGGCGTAAGGTAGCCGAATCAATCGGTGCAGACCCCGGAGAGATTATCTTTACCAGCGGAACGACTGAATCTATTAACCTGGCACATTTCGGTATGGCTGAAAGCTGCAGTGCAAGAGGAAAACACATAATAACATCAGCGGTTGAACATAATGCCGTACTTGACTCATTGAAGGCACTCGCCGATAAAGGATTTGAGATAACAGTACTCCCTGTCGATAACTTCGGTAGAATTTCTATAGATGAACTTGAAAAGTCCATAAGAAAGGATACAATATTAGTATCGATTATGACAGCGAATAACGAGATAGGAAATGTTTACGATATCAATACAATTGGCAGCATATGCAAACAACAGAATGTCTTTTTTCATACCGATGCCGCACAGGCAATCGGTAAGATACCATTTAGCGTTGATAATGTTGACCTGGCTTCGTTCTCCGCACATAAGGTTTATGGTCCAAAAGGAGTTGGGGCGCTGTATATCAATACCCGTTCTAAAATTAAGATAACTCCGCAGATTTTCGGCGGCGGACATGAGAATGGTCTTAGATCGGGAACTCTGAATGTTCCCGGGATTGCTGGTTTCGGTAAAGCACTGGAAATTGCTTCACAGAATTTTGAAACCGAATATACCAGGCTTGCATCCTATAGAAATAAAATGCTCAAAACCTTTGCTGAAGTTCCGGGATATATCAGGCTGAATGGTGACCCTGATAACCACCTGCCCAATAATTTAAATATATGCTTCGAGGGCGTACGTTCAGAAAATTTAATTATGAACTTACGGACCATCGCAGTATCAACGGGTTCAGCCTGTACCTCTGCTTCATTGAAACCAAGTCATGTACTTAAAGCAATAGGCCTGAGCGATGAACTTGCTAAATCTTCCATAAGATTCGGCCTCGGACGGTTTAATAATGATGAGGAAATTAACTATGTTATAGATGAAGTTGCCAGGGAAGTCAATAAAATACGAACGAATTTACAATTCAACATTAAAGAAAATATTATTCACTAAATCAAAGGATTTAAAATGCTTCGGGGAAAATTGATTGAGTACTATAGTCAGCTAAAGAATGAGGACAAACAGTTTCTGAGTTTTCTTAAAGCTAAATACCCATTATTTCACAAATCAAATTTTTTCTACAGGGACTTTCAATATGGAGTAAGGAAATATCTTGAACTGAAAGATATAGATATTTCGTATGCTGAAGCAGATAAACTTGCGAGGGAATTATCTGCGTACTTTGAGGAGAAGGAAATATTTATCCCGGTGGGCAGCCAGGCATGGACAGTAAATTATCCTGAATTTGTGACGACTGTCCCAGGCGATCCCCTGTAACTATAATAAGTTTGACTAATTAAACTCTTAAAGATAAATTCTAATAAAAGAGAAGGATTTAACAATGTCTGATATTAAAGTAGATAACGACATTACAATAACAGAAAAAGCTGCTAAAGAAGTAAGACAGATACAATCGGAAAACAATATCCCTGAAAACTTCGGATTAAGAGTAGGAGTTAAAGGCGGAGGCTGTTCAGGATTAACATATACACTTGGCTTCGATGGTGAAGCAAAAGAAGGCGATACAGTAATTGAGGATAACGGTATAAAGCTTTTTGTAGACGGTAAAAGCCTGTTCTACTTGATGGGAACGCAGCTTGATTTTTCAGACGGATTGAACGGCAAGGGTTTTATATTTAATAATCCGAATGCTGCAAAAACCTGCGGCTGCGGTGAATCATTCGGAGTCTGATATGAAGTTTATTTATTATTTCATTAACAATTGTTAGGAGGTTAAATACATGGGAAAATTTGAATTGCCTAAGTTACCTTATGGCTATGATGCACTTGAGCCCTATATTGATAAAACAACTATGGAGATCCATTATACAAAACATCATAATGGTTATGTAACTAAACTGAATGATGCAGTTGCAGGCACAGATCTTGAAAATAAATCGCTTGAGGAGATTCTTAAGGATGCTTCAAAGCATCCTGTCGGAGTAAGGAATAACGGCGGCGGTCATTATAACCATTCATTGTTCTGGACGGTTATGAAGAATGGCGGCGGCGGCTTTCCTAAAGGAGACCTGGAAAGCGCAATCAATTCTTCATTTGGTTCATTTGAAGAGTTCAAGAAGCAATTCGCAAATGCAGCAGCTGCAAGGTTCGGTTCAGGCTGGGCCTGGCTTGTTGTGAAAGACGGCAAACTGGCTATTACTTCTACAGCTAATCAGGATAACCCGATAATGGATGTAGCTGAGGTAAAAGGTACGCCTGTTTTAGGTCTTGATGTGTGGGAACATGCTTACTATTTGAAATATCAGAACCGGCGTCCCGAGTATATCGATAACTGGTGGAATGTCATTAACTGGGATGAAGTTACTAAGCGATTAAAAAATGCAAAATAATCAGTAAATTTAGGCGGAAGAAATTCCGCCTTTTTTTTATGGTGCAATAGAGATGTTAAATAAAATTCCAATATTCCCGCTGAACATTGTAGTATTTCCGTCGTCAAAGTATCCTCTTCATATATTCGAAGAGAGATATAAAAAGATGATTAATAAATGCCTGCACGAGCATAGTGGATTTGGTATTGTCACAAGGATAGATAATGAATTATCGAAAATAGGCAGCTATGTTGAAATAGATGATATCCTCCAGAAATTCGATAATGGTGAAATGGATATATCTGTTGCAGGTAAGGGACGGTTTTTTATCGATAATGTTTATTCACATCCCGATCAATATCTAATTGCGGAAGTATCTGAATACGAGGACTTCACATCGGAGGTCAATCCCTCCCTGCTTCAGGAACTTCAGTCTTCATTTGAAAGGATAATTGAAAAAACTAATTTTCAGCTTGAGGATGCTTTCTGGAGAAACTATGAAGGAACCGGATTAAAATCTTTCAAACTTGCAGAAAAATCAGGCTTATCCCTGAAGCAGCAGCAGTCATTGCTGACCTTTCGTGACGAAAAAGAGCGGGTAAATTACCTGATAGAACATTATGAAAATCTTGAGAAGCAGATCTCAGAATCCTCAACCGTACGCAGTATTGTTATGAGTGACGGTTATATTAATAATTAAACCTGTGCTCTATCTTTGCCTGCTCCAGTTTCCAATAATTGATTCAATTGTTCTGACTTCTGATCATTTTTCCTGACAGGGTCTGCTGTTAAATGATTATATCTTTTTGCTTCCGTTATATTTTTATATTACCAAAATAGCAGAAATTAAATTGCGGCTGGAAAAACTGGGAACGGAAGTTTTGTTACCTTTACAGAAATCTGGTCATATTATTTTAAGTGATGTTTTATGAGGATAATTGAATTAAGAACTGCAGCCCGGAATGATTAATAAAAAAAGGGAAAGCAGAATGCCTTCCCTTGAAAATTTTTTATTTATTCCTTTTATACTTCGGCTCTTATGTATTTTTCTACCAGTCTAAGCCTGTTTATAGCCCTTTTAAGGGCCTTTTCTGCCCTTTCAACATCAGTCGTGTCAGTCTTTTGTGTCAGCCTGTTCTCCGCTCTTTCTCTTGCGTTTTTTGCTCTTTCAACATCAATCTCTACAACATCCTCCAGGGAATCTGCAAGCACAAGAACGTGATTGTGCAGCACTTCAACTGTTCCGCCCCCTGTTGCATATTTTTTTTCATTGCCGTCAGGCAGGACAACTTTTACTTCACCAATCTCGAATGTGCTCATCAAAGGTGCGTGATTCTTTAATACCTGGAAGCTTCCTTCAGTTCCGGGTATCGTAACAGATTGGACTTCACCATTAAATGATATTTTGTTCGGTGTAATTATTTCAAGAGTTAAACCACCCATGATCAGCTCATCTTCTTTGCTTTTTCAACTGCTTCTTCAATCGTACCTACATACATAAATGCTGACTCAGGAAGATCATCATGTTTCCCGTCAATGATTTCACGGAAACTTCTGATAGTATCTTCAAGCTTAACATACTTACCTTTGAATCCTGTAAACTGTTCTGCAACATGGAAAGGCTGGCTGAAGAATCTCTGGATCCTTCTTGCTCTTCTGACCGTGATTTTATCTTCATCAGAAAGCTCATCCATTCCAAGAATATTAATGATATCCTGAAGATCTTTGTACTGCTGAAGAATTTCTTTACACAAACGGGCAACATCGTAATGCTCCTGGCCGAGAATACCTGGTTCCATAATTCTCGAAGTAGAATCAAGAGGATCTACTGCTGGATAGATGCCAAGCTCAGAAATCTGACGGCTTAATGTTGTTGTAGCATCAAGGTGAGCGAAGGCCGCTGCAGGCGCGGGATCGGTTAAGTCATCTGCAGGAACGTAAATAGCCTGGATGGAAGTAATGGATCCTTTATTGGTTGATGTAATTCTTTCCTGGAGTGCACCCATCTCAGTAGCAAGGTTTGGCTGATAGCCTACAGCAGAAGGCATACGTCCAAGAAGCGCAGATACTTCAGAACCGGCCTGAGTAAAACGGAATATATTATCGATAAAGAGGAGAACGTCTCTTCCCTCCTCGTCCCTGAAATATTCAGAGACTGTTAAAGCTGTAAGTGCTACTCTGAGTCTTGCTCCCGGTGGCTCGTTCATCTGTCCGAACACTAATGCAGTTTTCTCAAGCACACCTGAATCCTTCATTTCACGCCAAAGATCATTTCCTTCACGTGTACGTTCACCCACACCGGCAAACACGGAATATCCGCCATGCTCCTGGGCAATATTGTGAATAAGCTCCTGGATAATAACTGTTTTTCCAACACCGGCGCCGCCGAACAGCCCGGTCTTACCGCCTTTAGAATAAGGTTCAATCAGGTCAATTACCTTGATGCCTGTTTCAAATATCTCCTGCTGGGTAGAAAGGTTCTTAAAGAGAGGAGCAGGACGATGGATAGGATATTTCATTTCAGCTTTAATCTCACCTTCAGCATCAATTGCTTTACCTATAACATTTATCAGTCTGCCCAGTGTTGCTGGCCCAACAGGTACAGAAATCGGCTCACCCGTATCGAAAGCGTCCATTCCTCTTACCAATCCGTCAGTGGAATCCATTGCAACAGCACGAACTCTGTCTTCACCGAGATGCTGCTGTACTTCAGCTATAAGATCATTTTTCTCACCTTCGGTTGTGGTACGTGGAATTCTTACTGAATTGTATATGCTTGGGAGATGACCGTTTTCAAATTCAATATCAATTACAGGACCAATAACCTGTATGATTTTCCCTTTAGCTTCACTCATTATTTTTCCTTATTCTTAGAAATTTAGTCTACAAAGTTAAGGATTTGACTAAGATTTTACAAATAAAAACTGTATACAGAAATCAGCTTATTAACTAAAAACCCCGGTCAAATCCGGGGTTTTTAATCAAAAATCAGACTTATTTCAGCAGCATCAGTTTTTTCGCTGCGAGGAAGTCGCCCGCCTTAATTCGGTAGATATAAATGCCGCTGGCCAGGTTCCCTGCATTAAAATCGACATCTACAACACCCGCTGGAGCCACTCTATCGAACAAAGTCATTACTTCCCTTCCCAGCATATCATAAACCTTGAGCTCAACCTTCTCTGTTACCGGCACCTGGAACCTTATAGTCGTAACAGGATTGAATGGATTGGGATAATTCTGGTAGAGCGTATAATTAACAGTATTGAGATTTTGATCTTTAACTGAAGTTGGTACTATAAAAATCCCTGTACCTCCGGCATCATTATATCTCTGTTTAAATTCCTGCATATACTGGTTGGCTATATTAAAGTCCTGAATAATCAGCGTATTCTCATCATTATCATTCTCTGCAGCAGATGACCAGTTATGCGAGCCGGTAATGACATAAGGCAGACTTGCAGGGGCAGAGGGGTCCACTATTCCATATTTGTGATGGAGTGTCGGAGAGGGATTTTCCCACATATCTGCATAAGCGGATAGATTCTGAAACTCAGAACCTGAAGCATTTATCTGATCTATTACACCTTTAATATCAGTGACACCGCTGTTGTACCTCGCATGTATTGCCGCTTCAATATCATTCCTTGTAAAAACATATAATCCCATATAAATGCTCTGATCGGCGGTATTAACAGTATTAATGATTTTACTGGTTGTTCCATCGGATGGACTAAAATAGAGCTGAACGTCTCTCCCACCAATGTTAAAATAGTGAGGTGTATTATCTGCTTTCTGGCTGCCGAATTTAGCATTGGCTGGATCGGGAATATCATTATCGCTGCCCCACATTTCTTCAAATTCAGTCTGGTAAGCCTGTGTAATGGTTGGATCATTTATTTCCACAACGTTATTCTTCCAGTTCAATTCCGTTGATGTAACATTCCATGACCCCGTCCATAACCAGTCATTTGAAGTGATAGTATCTCTTGCATCAAAAATAAAAAACTTATTATGCATAATCCCGCTAAGATTAGAGGGACGCTGACTCATCAGGATTCCCGCATTAAGCAATGCCTGCATACTATTCTGAATATTCCTGCTGTCATAAACAACACGGACTTTCACTCCCCTGTCCTTTGCAAGGATTAATGCATCAGCAACATCCTGCATTCCGAAGAAACTGTAGAGAGCAAGATCTATCGAATAATTTGCTTCATTTATACGGTGTATTAAGTGAGCTTTAAAATCACTATTCCCGTGTGCAGAATTACCTGGAATCGCTACCGTTGTGTCAACGGGAAAATTAAAATATACGTTCAGGCTTCCTATACTTGTATCATTAGAAGCAGTGGTTACATTCTGAAGAGAACTTTCACTCCTGCCGACGGCATTATCAGAAACAGCCTTGAAATAATAGAGTGTCGAGGGCTGTAATCCTGTTACCGGAACAGCATGAAATGTTGTATCATCATTTATAACGACTGAATCCATCTCCAGGACGGGCGTCAATCCATATTTAACCTGACTGTTTCCGTTTCTTGCAGTATTGAAAAACACAGTAAAAGAAGATGTGTCAATATCAGAAGCAAAAATCGGGTTCAGGATTAATGGCGCACCGTCATCAACAATGTCACCGATGAACCGGGGAAGCAGCTGATAGCCGCTGCTATAAGGCGGAGAATTATCATACTGCTCAAGAACACCTATAATATCAACCTCTCCGGATGGTACCGGTGTGCCTATTATCGAGGTGACATCATTATCTATCCGTATTTCTGAAGTACCTGTAGCATCAGTAATAGGATAATTGGTCCCGCTCGCAAAATTTCCGGTTCCGGAAATTGTTACATTGTTCAAACGGATAAGCTTTCCTTCATATATTTCTACACCATTCCATTCCTGGGTAAGGATATCGTTGATCGTTATAACTTCAGGATCAGCCGCATTCCCGGAAGAAATTATGTCAAAAGAAGCTCCCGCTCTTCGGAAATCCAGCTCAGCCAGTCCATTGTATTGAGTAAGCACAGCGGTAACAGTAACACTATCACCAATATTTACCGAAGTGGGGAAAGGAGCACCATACACGCATACTCCGGCAGTGTTATCCTGAATCGACGCTGCCCCGGCCGTTCCAAACTGAGTTGAAGAGGTCACAACACCCGAAACAGTCACAACCTGTCCTGTATCAAGAGGAACTCCGTTTGAATTGTTTGCCCTGATATCTGAGATAGGAACCTGGGAGTAAAGAAAAGATGTAAAAAAGAGTAAGAATAAAGTAATCGAATTTTTAATCATTGTATATCCGTTGATAATATGAATCTTAATATCCTGTTATTCCCCGAATCTGCTATGTACAGTGTTCTGTCAAAGAAAGCAACTCCATGCGGTTGATTAAAAATATCCGGACCTCCGAACGACTGGAGTTCGTTTCCGAATGCATTAAATTTATAAACACTATCCTTAGCTGCATCCACTACAAAAATATTTCCGGAGGCGTCAATGGTACATCCTTCTGGCTGAATAAAGCGGTTTGGCTTAGCAAAAGCTACACTGTCCTCGGGAGAAAAATTAGTTTCATATTTTTCATCAAAATTGGTTACAACATAATTCCATTGCTGAGCTTTGAAATTCGTTGATCCAGTCATTGTTACAACGAGGTTTATGTTTCGTTTATCGAACGAGGCAAGTGAGCTAATCCCGTTAGCTGTAACAAATCCTGAGCTTACAGCTTCGATATTTGGAACTCTTCCAATAAGGGTATCGCCTTCACCTCCTCCATATCTGGATTTAGGAATAAACATAAGGATTGAATTATCCGGATCAACGAAGCTTACGTTGTCAGGTCCTGTCCTCGCAACATATACCATATTATTATAAAACGTTGTTACCGCTGTGTATTTTCTTTTTGGTTTATTAAGGTCAGTGGGACGAGGCAGTAGACGAACAGGAACGGCTTCCGATATCACGTTTCCAACAGCAAACAGGTCTATTCTATAAACCGCGCTGAAAGTCTGCCCAAGTGTATCAAATTCAGCACATACAAACAAATTCAGTCTGAAATCCTGAGCAATGGCAATTGGTTTTTGAATTGCCAAAGAGCCTAGTACCTGCCCGGCAACATTCATCATAACCACCCGGTCATTATCTGTGTCAGCCACATATAAAAACTGATCATGACCTATATAAACATCCTGCGGATTATTAAAGCCTCCCCATACCGGATTCAGCTGAACATAAACGGTATCTCCTCCGATATTTCCTGATCCTGAATTCGGAGCTACAAGATTCTCGGTATTAAATTTCCGGTCGCATCCCTGCAGAAGGACAAATATTAATATTAAAAAAAGTAAAATTCTTTTCATTGTCATAAGCCAAGAATAATTGAAAACCTGTGTGCTGATCCTAACCTGGAAAAGTTAGAATACGCGTAATCGAAAGTAAATTCTGCAATAGATATAGGAACTTTTAATCCTGCCCCGAATGTATAGTTCTGTTCTTCTACATTGAATTTATATCCGCCTCTTACAAAAAACATTTGTTTCCACGAATACTCCATCCCGGTTGAAACATTCTCACTATTATCATTAGGATGGTTTAGCTGAATTGCGGCGGTTATTTTATTTATATCATCCTCATACGGTTCAAAGGCAAAACCAATACGAAAAACCGTCGGGGGTGAAAATGATTGCCACTCGGTAACCTTTCTCTTGCCGACAAGTACTACGTCTCCGTCGGGGGCAAGCTGGTTTCCGAAATTTGACACAGTAACTGCAAATCTGGTAGATCCGAGTCCTGTCCAGTAATATGTTCCGAGATCGATCATCACTCCCCGCATTTTAAGTTTATCGAGAGTTTCCTCAATATACCTTACCGTCCCGCCGAAGCTGAACTGGTCTGTCATCCTTCTCGAATAAGTTACCGCCAATGCCAGGTCACCGAACCCGAAATACGCTCCGGTACCAAAAGGAGCATATTCGGTTGTCACAGGCATATCCGGCATAGAAAGAGAAGTAAGGGCGACACCAAACGAGTTATTATCATCCATATGATAAACTGCTCCAAGAAAATCATGGTTGATGTCTACCACCCATTTATTGTGCGAGAAGAAAATCTCGTTAGTAGAAAACTGTGAAAGACCTGCCGGGTTCCAGTAGAGTGCAGAGGCATCATTGGCTATCGCTACGAAAGCGTCTCCAAGGGCACTGGCTCTTCCGCCAACACCTATTTTAAGGAATTGTGCAGTTGAAATTCCGGCTCTTTGGCCGCCAAGTACCGGAAAAAGCTGAGCCCTGGTTTCAAAAATACCTGTAAGTAAGAATATTATGAGAATAACTTTTTTCATCATTAAAACCTTAAACTAACTCCCAGTTTCACATTACGTCTTGTAAGATATCTGGCTGGATTAAATGGGTACGGTGAGATAGGAGCCTGGAGATCAGGATACCTCGGATCGTTCCATGTAATCGGAATATTATCGCCGCTTTCATATGCTTTCCCTGTAACGGGGTTTATAATTGCTGAATTCTGTGTATCAAACAGATTGTTGACTTCAACAAACACAGAAAACTTTAGACTATTGATATCAAAATATCGCTCAAAGTTCAGATCCACCCAGAACCAGTTGTCCCCTAGTTTTGTATTCCGTTCATTAGGGATTGCATTATATTCGGCCCGTCCGTCAGCTGTATAACTTCCCGTGAATACAGCAGGGGTATATCTTTTTCCTGATTCAAAGAAAAACCTGAGATATAAATTGTAATTATCAAGGATGCCGTTTCCAAAACCAAACAGGGCGTTGTCCTTCTCAACATAAAAATTGGTGGTGAGGTTTACTGTCAGAGGTCTGTCCCAATTAGCATAATCTTCGGTTATAGTCTCATTAAGATCCCCTCTTGCAACCAGAACACCTTCATCAGGAGATGAACTTTTTGTGGTAATAATGGCGTATGATACGGAAGCATCACCGGTAAACCATTTATTAATCCTTTTCTTATATTCCAGTTCCAATCCGCGTGACCTTGCATAATCTGAATTTACATAAGTGATAAAACTTTGTGTGGCAAACCTTGCAGAAGTTATTTTTGCAGAACGGGTCGTTACATAATCAAAAATATCTTTATAGTAGGCAGTAACCTTAAGGACATCATCATTTGAGAACTGAGTTTTCAGCCCGAGCTCATAGGCTACAGTAGTTTCAGGATTCAGGTCGGGATTTCCGAATTTTTGAAATGATGACTGGGCATTCAGAGGACTCAGCTTCGCATAAACGAACTGAGGATTCGGCCATTTGCTGAAATGACCATATGAAAAGAATAGAGTCTGGTTGTCGGAAACAGGGTGTGATATACCAAGCCTGGGACTCAGTCTGGCTTTAAATCTCCTTCCGCCGAACCATCCAAATGTATCTTCCTGGTAGCGCTCTCTTACTATATCAGGGATCGTGACAACATCAGGGTTCTTAACGGCCTCGTCAACATATTTGCCGGGAAACCAGTAATCCATGCGCATGCCGAAATTCAGAATCATTCCGCTGAAGTTTATATTATCCTGTGCGTAAAAAGCTCCCTGCGCCGGGAATACATGATAGATATCGTTGTTTAGCCCTAACGTTCCTACCCATGGCTTAACGATCTCGACTACCTGCATTTCCTGGAACTGGAGATTAAATCCTGCTTTGAATTTATTTTTTTCATCAAAGAAACTCGTGATATCTCCCTTGATTGATGACTCGCTGAAAAAATGGTCCCGCCAGGTGCTTGGATTACCAACATCCCAGAAACCATCACCCGGGATCACTCCTATAGTATCATGGTTTGTATTGTAATATTCTATAGGAAAGTTGACTATATCTTTTGGTTCAGCATAATTATACCAGTTTCTGCCGTTTGCGTCTGCCCTCAAATTCGTGTAAAAATGACTGAGCTTCAGTTCGTAATAAGTTTTAGCATTTAAAGTATGAGTGACAGTAAATGAGTGATATTCATTGTTATGCGTAAATGTGTTTGCCTGGTCAAGGATATTCTGGAATTCGTACTGGTAGCCAGGACTCGGTTCGACGTACTCCAGGTTAGTCTGAAGCGACTGTGAATTCTGATTGATATCGACCGATTGATTATACGAATAGACAAATTTCAAAGTAGGCGAGTACTTGTATGTGAGTTTTCCAAGCCAGAACCAGCTGTTCTCTGCCTCAGGTGCAAACCTGGTTCCCCCGAATGTTGATGAATAAACCTGATTAGCAGTAGACTTATTATATCCCTGTGTGATTCCGTCGCTGAATCCGGCATGAAAACTTCCGAAAAACGACAGCTCTCCCGGGATCTGAAGTCCTATTGCAGGAAGCAACCTCGATGTAATTGGTTCAGGCCCGCTGAAGTTGGCTTCCATAATGTTAACATTAAAAACATGCGGTGAAGAAATGTTTCCGAGGTTATCTCTTTTATATGAAACATAACCACTGTAGTTTTCCCCTCCTTCGCGTGTTTTAACGTTTACAACACCTGAAGTAGCCTGTCCGTACTCTGCATTGAATCCCCCTGTAATTACTTCTACCTCCTCAATTGCGTTAGCACTTAACTGCAATCCGAAACCTGTGCCGGACAATGGATCCTGGACGTTTACACCATCAAGCAGAAATGCATTCTCATACGATCTTCCTCCGCGGATATGGATTGTATTATCAGTCTTTACAATTCCTGCCTGCTGCGTTACAACATCAGTAATATTTTCAACAATTGAATTCTCAATATCTTCCTTTGAAATATCTTTTTTACTCTGGGTTTCTTCAACATCCATCAAAGGTTTCTCACCCACCACAACAACGTCCTGGTCAAGAGTAAGAACGGTTTCTTCAAGTTTTACCTCAAGTTCCTTTGTCTTGCCCTTACTGATCTCAATTTCGGTGAACTGTACCGTTTTATAACCTATCAGCGAGATGTCAACATTGTAATTTCCAGGTGAAATTCCGGTAATTTTGAATTTCCCATTAATATCTGTCGCCGCTCCGTAATAAGTACCTTTTAGTATTACATTTACCCCGGGCAGCGCTTCACCTGTCCCTGCATCATGGACATTCCCTATCAGTGTGCCCGATTGAGCTGCCGCAGCTGCTGTCAAAGCAAGACTTAGTAATATGACTGCTATAATTCTGCTCATGGCGTAACTCCGAAATCTTCAATCAACACTTTTTGCAGCAATCCTTTGACATTCCCGGATCCGCCGTTGCATTTGTTAAGCGGAAGACCTATGAAAAACAGGCTTTTGGGATTATTAAAAAATCCAATATACCCTGGCAGTTCATTATTTGGGAAATAATACAAAGGTACAGAGCCGAAAGAACTCAATGAAAATGATTTAATGCGGTAAAGTGCTGATGTTATAGTAAGGCCTGGATAAGAAGGATCAGTCAGGTCAGTTGACAATTGTGTCCCTGCAAGTATCGAACCGGCTGAATAAAGCGTATCCGTATTAATTGGTAAAAAACTGCTCACCACAGCAAGGTCAATATTCTGAAGGAATTGCATACTGAATGCTATCTTACCTCCTGCATCTAAAAACTTTTGTGTAGTTGCTGCCATAAGATCAAGGGAAGGATTATTATCCGCGTACCAGTATGCATACTTGAATAATCTCATTGTCTGCAGGAATGTTACGTTCCGGTAAGGAAGAGGATTTTGAATAAGATCAAGAACATCATATTTGCCGCTCAAACCAAGACTGTCCATCATCGAATTGTAGAACTGAGGAGCATTGTCGGGAAGCGCATAATCATCAACAATTAATAGGTTGCCCTTTGGCTTTTTTACATACCAGGTCTTACCTGAATCGGGGAGTGAAATAAATCCTGTGCTCGCTCCTGAAATATCAACAGCCTCAATATATATTTTATTATTGTCATTATATCTTAAGCCGTAAAGCTTCTGAGGGAAAATATTATTTTCCTGTCCCTCCAGCAATATATCCATCCCGGGATTACCCGACTGAAAATCATTCGTCCTTAAAGTTATGTTCCTGATATTGCCATATAAAGAAACGACATTCGATGTATCTGTTGGATCATTCAGCACAATATTTATTTTTTGAATCGTATTATCACCATCAAGATCACTGGCATTCCAACCGAAGGACATTACAGGGAACGAGCTATCCGGCAGAGTGCTGAGAGCGTTCCAGCTGATTGTGGGAGAAGTATTCCTTAATGGGAAATTCAGCTTTGCAGGAGTTGGATCGATTAATCCTATATCATAAAATTTTTCACCCGGATCATAGCTGGCATTATTGTTTGCATCAATGAACGGTTCCGGACCAAAGTCGATGCCATTCTGATTAATTTCGTTATCGTAAGTTCCGTTTCCCCCGTTATCAACAGATGTCACCTGGAAAAGGTAAGTTGTATCTGCAGCGCCAATCTGAAGGGCAAAAACACTATCGTTTGAAGCGGTGAATGACCAATTGTTTCCATCCCAGGTGAAATAGAATCCTACTATATTTCCGTCTGGATCATCACCCCACCATGAAACTTTCAACCTTGTGGGCTGTGGAGTTATTGTTGAATCAGGAATCAGTGTTAACCCTGTTTCAGGCGGTTTATTGGCAGCCGGATTATTTGTAGGGTTATCGTAGCACGAATAGAACCCTGATATAGTAAATAATATCAGGATAAATACAGAAAGTTTTTTCATTAAAGTCAGTAACAAATAATTAATTCAGTTCCTTAATTGATAAAGGACTGATTCATCATTGATGAATCAGTCCATAAATTTTCCATTACTTCAGGAGAATCATTTTCTTAACCTGGGTATAATCACCTGCTTCTATGCTGTAGAAATATATACCTGAAGGTAATGAAGATGCATTAAAGGTTACGGTATAAGTACCCTGGCTCTGGGTTTGATTAACCAGAGTTTTAACCTGCTGTCCAAGTACATTGAATACTTTTAATGTAACATTACTATTGCGCGGTATTGAATAGATAATTTTTGTTGATGGATTAAATGGATTAGGATAATTCTGTTCAATACTGAATGTCTTCGGTGTTGCATTTTCTTCTTTCACAGCAGTTGAATATCCGACGAAGTCATCATCTTTTCTCGGAACAAGCTTATAATTACTGTATGAGTAGTACATTATACCTTTCAGCTTCTGAAAATATGCACCTAACTGAACTTCAATTGTACCGGGTTCACCTGAACCGTTGTGATATGAATTGCTTCCGTCTTCCAGTTCCACACGTGTATCGCCCGTTCCATCATTTACAAGAATTTCACCAAAGTTGCTTCCGCCGTCGGCATTGATATTTGTGATATTTACACCATCATACTCAACCAGAACACTTTCCCATTTCTCTTTTTCAACCACGCCGTCGCCGAGGAGTCCCATTTCTCCTGTGGTAATTACCTGGGGATCAGGCAGCGGGTTATTCGCTGAAACAACATTATAAGCTGTAATATTATTGATAACAGTTACACCGAATGATTCCTGGACAGTTCCGGTGAGTGTAACAAGATCACCACGTTTAAGGTTTAGCAGTTCTGTTCCAAGTGATCCGCCGAAACTGAATTCAATTCCGCTCCACGGTCCGCTTCCGTCCTGTATATAGCTTCTTAAGAATGAGGTTGTTCCGTAACCTTTTATATCAGAAGTATCAGACGTAACCACTCCCTGAAGTGTTACGTTGTAATTTGTATACCCGCTGTAACCTCCGCCGAACGGACTATACTGCACATCCCGTATTCCTACTGGTCTGTTCAGAACCAGGTAGAAGTAATCGTCGTGTAGAGTATCAACAGGATTTATACTAACCAATCCATCATTATCCTGTGACCATAGATAAAAATCTACAACTGAAGAATCGCTGTTTACACCGGGTATCGTTGCCCTGTATGTAGTATCCGTTCCATTAAATGTCATTGGAAGCATCATACGCTGCCCGCCATCAACTCTGTAATAAAGTCTGCTTTCCTGTACTGTTCCGTCAAGGTCTTTTATCTTTGCGGAAATTTCAACTGACTGGTTTGAAGCAATCTCATCTGTATTTCTGCGAATTGTCGTGATTGATGGAGGTGACTGCTGAATAGGACCAATATCTCCGGGATAAACTGGCACGATATAATAACCATCTGATCTGGTATTAATAATTCCGCGGATGTAGGTTAGTATCGATCCATCCTGCGGTGGATCATAGTTCGTTAAACCTGTAAGCCGGTGAGCTCGAAGGGTAAAATAACCGGATTGATCATACATATGCATAGTATTGCCGTCTGCATCGTGAAAGTTAAAAACACCGGAAGAGGCATTTCTATCACTCGTAATCACATTCCTGATTATTACGTACATATCTTCATACTTTTCTGAAGCAAAATTGTACTGCCCGTTATTATCGAAATCTGAAACCTGAAGTTCAATTGGATCCGGTCTCTTTGTCATTATACTGTCAATACTGATGGGTGTGGTAGGTGTAACAAGCTGTATCACTTCAGTTGAAGTATAGTATTCCGTTACAACTCCTGTGAATTTTACAATCTGTGCTGTATCAATAATATCAAAGAAAGTCTGCTGACCTGTTTCAGAGGTATCTTCCTGAAGTAAATTCAATCCTCCCCAAACATGACCATCCTTATCTTCAATATAAGTCACCCAGCGTGCACCTGCAGCAATAATAGGACGTCTGTCGGTGCTTGGATTTACCAGGGGAGAAACCATAACAGTTCCTCTGACCTCAACTGTATCACCCGTTAATGGTGATGGCGGATCGGTGGTTGTATCTTCAACAAATTGAATATCCTGGATTGTAACCAGCGGATATTGCTGCGCAAAGATCAGACCGCTGCAAAGTAAAAACAATGCTGCTAGTAAACTTTTTTTCATAGTACTCTCTCCTTTTATTTATTATTTAACAACTAAAAACTTGCCGGTTTTAATATCACCATTGCGGTTATTTTTTACCGTAAACAAATACATACCTGTTGCTATTGCCTGATCATTGTCTGTGATCAAATCCCAGGCGTGTTCTCCTCCGGACATTTTTTGATTCCCCCCGCTGGAGTAATTCTCAAACCATCTTAAATCCGACCCGTTGCTCTGTTCATTATGAGTTATCCTCTTGACTACATCACCTGATAGAGTGTATACTGTTATTTCACATTCTGCCGGAAGGTTATAGAAATAAATTTTTCTGAGACGTTCTGAGCTTCCGTCCCATACAGCATTTGCGTAATAGGGGTTTGGATAAACACCGACCTCAACCGAAGGCTCCTCCGAAGGGGGCGTACCCGGGATTATCCTGTTAAGTGTAGAAAGAGAACTTGATTCCAGGCTCTGCAGGTTGTTTGAAGGGTCACCTTTATCAAACGCTGTTACAGCAAATAAATACTGCCAGCCATTCAATAGGTTATTTAATTCATATTTATAATAATACTGCGTAGGATCATTAGGAAAAGTCACCGGATCATTTAATGCTACAGCTGAAAAACCTGTATTGTAACTAAAATCATTGTTGGTACTGTCAAATTCTGCAAGTAGTACGAGGGATGAAAGGATATCCTGTTTCTGTGAAAGATCAAATCCTGATTCTGTCCTGTAAATACGGTAGCCTTCAAAATCTTTTTTTGCAGAGATCGGATCTATAGAACTTTCAGATCTTTTATCCCAATAAATTGTCGCCTTTTGATTTCCGGGTACCACTTTAACATGCGGTAAAACTGGTGGAGAAGGCAGAACATAACGGGTAATTTTTCCGTCGCCGTTAAGGTCCTCCCCTGAATCCAGAATACCATTACGGTTTCTATCCTCACCGAAGTAAGCTCTGAGCGCCCAGTCAGCATTGGAATACAGATTGGTTTTCTGTCCCTCCGTATCATATGCAGCCGGGTCATTGCCGTATTTCTTTGCACAGACAATGGCAAAAACTACATTAAGGGAATCACCGGGTGCGATCTTATGAAAAGGACCTTTGGTAATCAGTTCTGACCTGTTGGAAGGTGTTTTCAGATCCGCGGGATTAACCCCGCTTCCATACCTGTTATTTCCACCAAAATAACCCTGCATCTTTCTGTATCTCTGTATATCATCGATAGGAGAGAAAAAATTCGGGTCAACAGCGTTCCTGAACTGCCAGCTGACATAATTAACACTCGGTAAAGAATCGTTACCGGCTGGTATCTTTTTTGGAAGTGCCGGTGTCGAGCCCAGCTGCTGTATTCCGACATAACTATCGGTATATCCGATATCGCCTGTCGCGTCAAATTCATAGGCAATCTTCAGAGAATCATTATATCCGTCACCGCCTTTATTAAAAAATGCTCCATCAAAATGACGTCCTGTAATTTTCGTATTCCTGACAACAGCATCTGTCCATAATCCAACATAAACACTATCGATATATTTATTGGTAACATTTTTAACTGTGAAATTCAGGATTACAAAGAAATTAGCAAAAGGAAAATTCCATGCATATGATTCTTCATGAATACTGAGTCCCATCGGATCATGGTTTTCTATCGGTTCACCATTAGAATAAACCACATTAGTATCCACGTAATCCATCACAAAGTCCTGGTGAGAAACAGCATCAGGTGAATAAAATCTGGATTCGATTAACGAGGATCTTTCAACGACATGACTTTCTGGAGCGTTGGTATATTCAAACCCTCCTCCCTTGGCTGAGACAGAAGCAGCATCAACAGCTCCTGTAGTTACATAAGGTCCTGTCCTGCCATTCCCAAGTGAATCATTGGCTATGAAGCCCCCGACCCAGAGACCTCCGTCAAAAATGTGTTCAATGCCGCTGCCTAGAGGGTATTCGCAGGATGGCTGATCAGGCCAGTATATGAACCCATTGCCATAAGTTCCATAATTGGTAACGGTGAGACCTATATTCCCTACATTAGTATAGTGCGAGTCATCGTCTTCTAAATTCTTTTTAACCTTCTTATCGTCTCCCCCGTTGTAACTGAAGGCACAGAAAAGCAGGATTGCAGAAACAAGCAGTAATTTATATTTCATCTACAAAATTTTATTTAAGGATATAATACAAGAAGAATCTTGCGGATCTATCTATTTCAAAATTACGAGTCAAAAATAAGCAGTTTCAGGTTAGGAACAAATATTAAATCGGATTCTTAGATTAATTTATTGTTAAATGGCGGAAAACAGACGGGAAAAATTTTCCCCCTGCTTAAATAAGGCTATAACCCTTATAATTCAAGGCTGAGGACAGCTTATGTAATTTAAAATGTAAATGATCAATCATTAAAACAGAGCCCGCGCATGCTTATCCGCATGATATGAGCTTCTTACAAGTGGGGACGATTCCACAATCTTAAATCCTGTTTTCAATCCCTCATTTTTATACATCTGAAATTCTTCGGGAGTTACAAACCGGTCAACCGGCAGATGGTTCTTCGTCGGCTGAAGATATTGCCCTATTGTTAAAATGTCGCAGCCATGTTCAACAAGATCCTTCATTAAATCCAGAACTTCTTCAGGCCTTTCTCCTATTCCCACCATAATCCCGCTCTTGGTCTTTAGTCCTTTTTCCTTAAACCATCTTATGAGGTTCAGGCTTCTTTCATATTTTGCCTGGGGCCTTACAACAGGATAAAGCCGCGGAACAGTCTCAAGATTGTGGTTCAGTATATCAGGCGGGTTCTGCATAATGATTTCAAATGCTTCTATAACACCGCGGAAATCAGGTATCAGTATCTCTACGGTTGTATCATACATTGATTCATTTATTAACCTTACACATTCTTTAAAGATAGAAGCTCCGCCGTCTTTCAGTTCATCTCTGTTCACTGATGTTATAACCACATGACGTAAATCCAGTTCTTTAACTGAATCTGCTACCCTCCTTGGTTCATTAACATCAAGTTCATTGGGCATGCCTACTTTAATATTACAAAACCCGCAGCTTCTCGTGCAGGTATCTCCCAGTATCATAAAGGTTGCACTCTTATTGTTCCAGCATTCTGCCATATTGGGACAGCGGGCCTCCTCACATACTGTATGAAGGTGCTGCTTTCTCATCAGGGTTCTTACGTTAGCATAATTCTCCCCTGTGGGCAGTTTAACCTTAAGCCATTCGGGCCTTTTGCCGGGTGACTGCTTTTCCTGTTCAAGTTTTTCTTTTGCTGCTCTCTGATATGCGTTTATTGTTCTCATTTTGCTTATTCTGTTTTACATTGCTGAGGGATCAAAATTTTCCAGTGTATCTTTTATATACTTCAGGAATTTTCCTCCGAGCATTCCGTCAATTAACCTGTGATCGTGTGCAAGTGTTAATGCCATAATCGGTCTGACAGCAATTGTATCTGCACCGTCAACCTCAATTACTACCGGTTTCTTTGCCACGGTACCGACACCGAGTATAGCAACTTCCGGCTGATTAATAATCGGTGTCCCAAATATAGCACCGAATACACCATAATTCGTAATTGTAAAAGTTCCGCCGGTTATATCATCAGGAGTAAGTTTTTTGTTCCTTGCCCTGGTGGCCACATCGTTTATTGCTTTAGCAAGTCCGGTTATATTTCTTTCGCCAGCCGATTTAATATTTGGAACGATTAATCCGGTGGGCTCTACAGCCACCGCTATCCCGAGGTTTATAAATCTTTTTTGAAGTATTGTTGTTCCGTCAATAGTCGAATTGACAAGAGGAAATTCTTTTAGAGCTTTTACAGAAGCATTCGCAATGAAGGCCATATAAGTAAGTTTAACTCCTTCGCTCTGCAGGTATTCTCCCTTATTTTTCTTTATGAAGTTATAAATCCGTGTCATATCAACTTCAAGCATAGTTGTAACATGAACAGATGTATCACGGCTGTTAACCATATGCTGCATAATCTTCTGACGGATATTATCCATTGGTATACGTTCTATATCACCTGAGACCTGTCCGGTAAATGACGGCTGTGCCTGTGCTGCCGCTTTAGCTTTCTCTTTCTCCGCAGGCTGTGCTTTTGGAGCCTGGGGTACTTCTTGTTGAGGAGGAGCAGCTTTAGCTTCACCTCTCGATTCGATATACGTAAGGATATCTTTTTTTGTCAGTCGTCCTTCAAGTCCTGTTCCATTAATATGCGACAATTCATCAAAACTTACATTTTCTTTCCTGGCAATATTAAGAACAAGAGGAGAATAAAATCCGCTGTTCCCGCCTTCAATCGATTCTGCTCTCTGCGTTGTGCCGGCAGAAAAAGC
The DNA here is from genome assembly GCA_963811905.1 of uncultured Ignavibacteria bacterium. Lineage (GTDB taxonomy): Bacteria > Bacteroidota > Ignavibacteria > Ignavibacteriales > Ignavibacteriaceae > DATFVA01. The sequence goes on along the minus strand of CAWETK010000018.1, from coordinate 252,631 downwards.
TTCGTGCATCTGCTGCGGAACCTCCTGCTTCTGCTGAAGCGGAGTTTTCACGGCCGTCTGTCCCTGTGCAGGTTTTTCTGCTTTCGTAACAGCAGGTTTTTCTTCTTTCTTCTGCTGAGCTGCTGGTGCGCCTTCACCGGTTGAAAGTTTAGCAACTATTGTCCCAACTTCAACAGTTTCCTGTTCTGCAACTAAAATCTCAGCGATGGTACCTTCAGCTGGTGAAGGAACTTCTGTGTCAACTTTATCTGTGCTTATTTCAAAAATTGTTTCATCTTTCTCAACTTTTTCGCCGACTTTCTTATGCCATTTAAGAATTGTTCCCTCCATTACAGATTCGCCCATCTTTGGCATCGCTATATCAATAATCTCACCCGATCCTTGTGAAGCAGTCTCCTCAGCCTTAACAACTTCAGGTTCTTTTTTCTCAGCTTCCTGCCTTATCTCCTCTTCTTCCTCTTCTTTGGTTTCAGTTTTGTTTTCGGTTACCTTGACTTCCCTGGAGGCTTCTTCCGGCGCTCCGGCAGGAGTTTCGGCCGATTCCCCATCCTCACTGATGATAGCCACTACTGTTCCTACCTCAACTGTGTCGCCTTCAGGAACTTTAATCTGCTGAAGTACACCATCTGCAGGAGATGGAATTTCTGTATCGACTTTGTCGGTGCTTATTTCAAAAATTATTTCATCGCGTTCTACTTTATCGCCTTCCTTTTTATGCCATTTGATAATGGTTCCTTCGCTTACGCTTTCGCCCATCTTCGGCATTACGATTTCCATTTTAAAACTCCTGGTTTCTTTGTTAAAATTCTAATAATTCTTTAATACCCATGTAAACTCTGTTCCTGTTAGGCAGGATTTCATTTTCAAGTATCGGCGAATATGGAATATGTGAATCCATTGCAGCTACCCGCCTTACCGGTCCGTCGAGATACTGGAAACATTTATCAGCTATCCGGGAGGCAATTTCAGCGCCGAACCCCCCGGTTAAGGTATCCTCGTGAATTACAATAGCTTTATTAGTTTTCTTAACTGAATTATATATTGTTTCCTCATCAAGGGGAATGATGGTACGCAGGTCAATCACTTCGACAGAATAACCTTCATCCTCCAGCTTTTTAGCGGCGAGTACGGAATCCCACAAAGATACTCCATATGAAATTACGGTGGCGTCCGTTCCTTCCCTTACTACTTTAGCTTTGCCGAAGGGAACAAGATAATCTGCGTCAGGCTCGGGCGACATTGCAGAGCTCTGGCGGTACAATCCTTTATGTTCGCAGAAAAGCACCGGGTCGTTTAACCTGATTGCTGTTTTCATTAAACCTTTTGCATCTGCTGCATTGGAAGGAAACGCAATGTAAATACCGGGGATATGAGCAAATATGGATTCAATGTTCTGACTGTGGTATAATCCTCCGTGTATGTATCCGCCTACAGCAACACGTATAACTACCGGCGCCGGCCACATATTATGCGTCCTATATCTAAAAGTCGCCAGCTCATTTTTCATCTGCATAAAGGCAGGCCATATATAATCGCCGAACTGTATCTCGACCACAGGTTTCAGTCCTGTCAGTGCCATTCCGACGGCGACACCCATAATACTGGCCTCAGCAAGAGGAGAATTAAAAACCCTGTCGAAACCGAACTTGTTTGAGAGACCTTTAGTTACTGTAAATACTCCCCCCTTATTATCAGCTATATCTTCACCGAACATATAGATCCTGTCGTCCCTCTCCATCTCCTCCATCAGCGCATGATTGAGTGCATCAACCATAACGACCTTATTGCCGGAAGGAGGATTCTTCTCATATTCAAGCTCATCTTTTAATCCGCTTTCGTCAAAGATAAAACGGGTAGCTGTCTCAGGTTTCGGATCAGCTGCTTTAACTGCTTTATCAGCAGCATCATTAACCTCTTTCTCGATATCCTTTTTAAGTTTCTGATATTCATCTTCATTGATGAGTTTCATTGAAATCAGTTTTTTAACAAACTGCTGGATAGGATCTTTCTGCATGTCCTTTTCCAGTTCCTCGGGACTCCTGTATTTTTTCTGGTCATCCGAAGACGAGTGTGAAAGCAGCCTTACCACCTCAGCCTCAATAAGTGCGGGACCCTTGCCGCTTTTAATGTACTCAATTGCCTTAGCTACTTTTTCCACACATTCAAAATAGTCGGTGCCGTCTGCTTTAACACGATGCAGGTTCGCATACCCTGCCATCATTTCTGATACTGAGGCGCCTCTGCCTCCGCTCTGAAGATAAACCGGGACTGAGATAGCGTATTTATTATTTTCTATTACGAAAAGTACAGGAAGTTTTTCCCTGCTTGCCCAATTCACGGCTTCGTGAAATTCACCCTGGCTTGAAGTACCTTCTCCGCTGCTGACATAAGCTATGTTTCTCTCACCCTTCCTTACCTGGGCTAAAGCTGCTCCTACTGCCTGCAGAAACTGAGTGCCGGTCGGACTGGATTGTCCGGGAAGATTAATATCCGGATGACCCCAGTGACACGGAAGTTGTCTCCCTCCGCTTGATGGGTCATCATCCTTTGCAAAGCTTTGGAGGAAAAAGTCATAAGGTTTTACTCCAAGCGATAAACTCAGGGCAAGATCCCGGTAATAAGGAAAAAACCAGTCCTTCTTTGGGTTCAGAGCCAGTCCTGCAGCAACCTGTATTGCCTCATGTCCTGATCCCGCAATATGGAAGAACGTTCTGCCCTGCCTTAAAAGGTTCATTGCTTTATTATCTATAGTTCGTCCAAGCTGCATTAAGCGAAGAGCCTTAAGTGCTTCTTCTTTAGATATTTGCATAGTTTTAGCGGAATTGGAATCCGCGCCATTCCTATCTTTACCGTTTGAGTGGTTTTCTTTATCGGTGTTACTCGTTTTTGTTTTTTTGGTTGCAGAGTCATTTTTGTTTGATGTTCTCTTAGCCATACCAAACCTTTCACTTAACTGTAAATAAATTAACAGAAAATATTTCTTCTTTTGTTACCTGTACAACATCATTATAGCCGAATATTCCGGCAAAATTCTTCACGATTTTGGATTTTACTTCATCCATCGGGACTTCACTTTTAATTTCTCTTTTTATGGAGGTGACATCCTTATCAGATATCCCGCAGGGGATGATCCCCGAGAAAAATGACAGGTCAGTATTCACATTAAATGCAAAACCATGCATTGTTATCCAGCGGCTTACTTTAATACCGATTGCTGCTATTTTCCTGTCCTCCACCCAAACACCCGTGTACTCCGGCACCCTCCCCCCGGTTATTCCATAACCAGAACATGTTTGAATAATTGTCTCCTCCAGGGCCCGAAGGTATTTATGCGTATCCTGTTTCCAGTTGGTTAGACTTATAATCGGGTAACCGACAATCTGACCGGGCCCATGATAAGTTATATCCCCTCCCCTGTCTATATCATATACAGAGATTTTATTTTTTGAAAGATATTCTTCTGAACCAACCAGGTTATTATGATCGGCAATCTTTCCAAGCGTGTAAGTATTCGGATGTTCCAGAAGGTAAATTACGTCAGGGATCTTATTCTTTGCTCTCAGCTCTAAGGTCTCTTTCTGCAGATCCCAGGCTTCCTTGTAATCAATTAAACCCAGCGGGCAATAATAAAGAGTTTTAATATTTACCTTATTGTCATCCAACATTTATTTCCTGTTGTTTCGGGGCACCAAAATTAAAGATTGAAATGATGGAGTTTTGGAGTAATGGAATTGCGGAGTAATGTATGCATACCCCGGCCTTCCTCCGGATCCAGGCTTACTTAATTTATAAATATATTTCTTCATTCTTTTGTTCTTTATAATTTTCCTCGGGTTCATGAACTAAATTATCCAAGGTTCCCGACTGGTTTTTATTCTGCAAAGCTCTGATAAGTGCCAGCAATTTATTTTCTAATTCATAGTGCAGACTATCAAACTCTTCAAAATCTTTCATTCAGTAATTCCATATCTTTGATTCCCGCAACCCTGGTAAATAGTTCACCGGAGGAACCAAGCGCAATATTCAGGAATTGCAGATACTCTTTAATTGATTTTCTGCAGTAACCTTCAGCAATATTCGAGGGAATAGACAATGAAGCATTGAGAATCTGTGATTTTAGCTTAAAATCCAGGTTGATTTTAATAATAAGTCTGTAACAGAATTCAAATAATTTCATTCCCAGGTTCCAGACTTCGAGCTTCATATATCCACGATTCAAATTTCTTCGTTTAGTATATTCCATTTATCCCTCCATTTTTTGAACTGTCACCCATCCCCCATCTTTCAACTCCACAACTAAAAACCACACCATTCCAAAATTCCGTCCCTTCATCATTCCATCCCAACCACTCCACCATTCCAAAACTCCATCCCTGCTCCTATATATGCACCGATTCCCCATATGCCTGTCCTGCCGCTTCCATGATCGACTCGCTTAATGTTGGGTGCGCATGTACAGTTTTAATAATCGATTCGGCCGTGGCCTCAAGGGATTTGGCAAGAGTTACTTCAGCAATCATCTCAGTAGCCTCTGAGCCAATGATATGAACGCCGAGGATCTCGCCGTACTTTGCATCAAATATGAACTTTACAAATCCTTCACGCTCACCGATAGCGAAAGCCTTGCCGCTTGCCATAAAAGGAAATTTTCCGATCTTAATATCATAACCAGCTTCTTTAGCTTTATCCTCGGTGAGTCCAACGCTCGCTACCTGGGGCTGACAATAAGTACATCCGGGGATGTTCTGATAGTTTATCTCGGGCGGGTTCAGTCCTTTTATAGTCTCAACGCAGTGAATTCCCTCAGCGGATGCAACGTGCGCGAGCCAGGGAGGTCCAATAACATCACCGATAGCATAGATACCGCGAATGTTAGTGCTGTAATTCGACTTATCGACTTTTATATGGTTCTTAAATAACTCAACACCAAGTTCTTCCAGTCCGAATCCTTCAATATTCCCCGTCACCCCGATAGCGTTCAATACCTTATCCGCTTTTACGGTTTTCTTTTCGCCGTTAACCGTAAATGTGACTTCAACTTTTTTTCCTTTGATCTCTGCTTTTTCGACAGTGGCTTTGGTGAAGATATTCATACCTTTCTTCTTAAGACTTCTCTGCAGCGTCTTAGATACTTCTTTATCCTCAATAGGTAGTATGTCATCGAGCATTTCTATAACAGTAACCTTCGAACCAAGAGCATTATAGAAATATGCGAACTCAATACCGATTGCGCCTGCACCAATAACTACGAATTCTTCAGGAAACTTTTCAAGCAGCATAGCCTCAGTACTCGTTATTATCATTTTACGGTCTACTGGAATAGAGGGAACAGTACGCGGTCTTGCTCCTGTAGCAATTATGATTCGATCGGCAGTTATTGAGTCCATCTGCTTTCCATCGGCATCGAAAATATCTATCTGCCTTTCGTTTGCAAATTTCCCATAACCACGTATCCTGTCAACTTTATATTTCTTAACGAGTAATTCGACATTCGACGTTATCCGGTCGGAAATCTCACGGCTTCTCTTTATTATCCTTGTAAAATCGAATGAGAGTTCTTTATATTTTATCCCAAAGTCTTCATTATGGTTCTTTATCTGGTCATAAATTTCAGCATTCTTGAGCAGGGATTTGGTAGGAATACAGCCCCAGTTGAGGCAGATTCCACCTAGTTTCTGAGGGTCAATAACTACTGTTTTGAACCCAAGCTGACCGGCACGTATAGCCGCAACATAACCGCCGGGACCCCCTCCAAGAACTGCAATTTCATAGTTTTTTGCCATAATCCGGCTGCCTTAAATTTGTTTAGTGGATTTTCAAATATAAAGAAGGCTCTAATTAAATAAAAACATCAGGGGATACTTTTAGGTCAATTCCAAATGAAATGTGACCGGCGGGTCATAACGTGGTGTCCGATTTATCCTACTCCGAACTCCCGACTCTCAACCTCTATCTTCCTCCTCTTCGCGCCTCTTCGGCTTCGCGGTAAAATCACCCCAAAAATCAAGACTTCTCTACTCCCCCTGGCGAAGCTTGAAACTATAATTCCTTACTTACCTTCTTACCCTCCCATCTTCTCAACCTCTCTCCTCCTCCTCTTCGCGCCTCTGTGGCTTTGCGGTAAAATCCCCCCGAAATTCACGACTCCCCTACTCCCCCTGGTGAAGCTTGAAAATATAATTCCTTACTTACCTTCTTACCCTCCCATCTTCTTAACTTCTCTCTTCCTCCTCTTCGCGCCTCTGCGGCTTCGCGGTAAAATCATCCCAAAATTCAAGTCTCCCTAAATTTGTCTGTTATTTTCTGGAGTGTTTTGATGCCCCGGAAGGTAACCTTGATTTTAAGTTTCCGTTCAAACAGGTTGCCGGAAAAAGTCGACTGACTTTGTCTCGTTTTACAAACCCAGTAGACTTCTGTATTGATGGTATTAAAATCATCTAAATCTGACTCAAGCGATTTAAGTGTTTTGAACAATTCTTTACTTAGAGGTTCTTTTATAAATCCGATATTATTGGCAGCGGCGTTTTCATATATCTGAGCGGTGAATGCTTTGTAATCAACGATATGCGCAAGTTCTTCCGGGGTTCTTATAAATGCCGCTGTTTCATATCCTAATGCCGTAAATAAGATTTTTTCTATCTCATCTTCGAGCTTCAATTTGTCTCGCTTGGCGGAGTCAAAGATTACATTACCGCTTGCTATAAAAGTTTCAACATTCTTAAACCCCATTTTTTCAAAAAGGGATTTTAGATGTTCCATCTTAACATTATGTCCCCCGACATTTATTGCTCTTAGAAATGCAATATATTTTCTCAATAAAATTCCCATGGTTAGTTTAATATTTTATAGATTTACTTCCTCATCAAAGACTTAATCCCGACTTCAGCAACAGGTGGGAAATCTTAATTTGCTGCCAAAACTTGAAATTAACCAATGCCTATAGTTCGAAAGTGAGACACTGACATTTTGTCATATGTAATTTATTTCAACAACGCAAAAGCTCGTTTTTCGCCTATTTTCGCAGTGTCTCATTCTGAGTCCACCAGGCCTTTAAAAGGCCTCCTTCCGGCCTCAAAATACGGTGTAAATACGGCGACTGACATTTTGTCAGATGTGTTGAATATTTTAACAGAAAATACACATGATTTTAAAATTTAAATCAGTCAAATCCAGTCAGCGGCAACAGCATCAAGAAGCCGTCTGGCAGTTTCCTTATTATGTTTTTCGATTTCAGTTTTTCTCGGAATCGGATCAAATGCAGGGAGAATATCATCCAGAGTTTCAGGAATTTCCTTACCTGTCCTTTCACTCCATTTCAGTCTCCATTCTTCCGGAAGTCTTCCTGAAAATTCCATATTGAATAAAGTTAAATAAAGGATAGTCCATATCCTGAATGCGGCAGCAATTGAATAACCTCCGCCAAGAGTAAACATAACCCTTCCTTTACATTTTTCATCAGCCAGTTCAATTACTCTCTTATAAATATTTCGGTAATCGTAAGTCGTCAACAGAAGATCTGCAAGAGGATCAGTAAAGTGAGCATCTGCTCCCGCCTGAACGATCAGCGCATCAGGTTTAAACCAGCCGAGTGCAGGTTCAAGTATACTGTTCATTACTTCAATATATGATTCTCCTTCGGTAAAAGGTTCCAGGGGTATATTTAGTTTAAGCGAACGTCCCATCCCCTTTCCCAGCTCGTACAGCCACCCGGTTCCGGGAAATAAATATTCTCCCGATTCATGAAAGGAGATCGTCATTACATTTTCATCTGTATAAAATATTTCCTGAACCCCGTCACCGTGGTGCACATCAAGATCAAGGTACGCTACATGCCAGCCTTTTTTTGTCATCTCCTTGATTGCAAGTGCAATATCGTTATAAATACAGAAACCTGATGCCATTGATGTGTGCGCATGATGAAATCCTCCTCCCATCTGAAGGACCTTCTTCGTTTTTTCCTGAAGGAGAAGTTTTGCGCCAAGGAGAGTCCCGCCTGCCTGCAGCCGTGCAGCCTCAGCCATTCCGGGTACGATTGGATTGTCGAGGGTTCCAAGACCGTACGTTTCAGCATCAACTGAATTATCTCCTGCACTGAGTCTCTCTACATCCTCCACATAATTCCGGGCATGTATATCATACAATATTTCAACAGGTACATATTCCGGTCTTACCACATCTTTTAAAAGGTTTAATTCCTTCAGAAGATCAAGTGTCAGTTCAATCCTGAGAGGATCAAATGGATGCCCTTCACCAAGGTTGTATTTGCTGTAGGCGGGATGATATATTATTTTGCACATGCTATATGAACTGGCCAGATTACTTCAAAACCGGCATTACAGATTGCTTCTGCCAGTAATTTCATTTCTATAGTACCCACCCTGAGTACAAGTCTTATTTTATGATTTTTATCGGGATATGTTAATATCGAATGAATGTTTACTTTCCTCTCCGCGATCAGGGCAGTGAGCCTCGCCAACTCTCCCGATCTATCGGGAAGTCTGACATCCAGCCGTCCTGATGGCTGATGAATTCCCGTTAATAATAGGAGAGCATCAAGCATATCCATTCCGGTTACAATTCCAACAAGATTGCCGTCTTCAACAACAGGGAGACAGCCGATCTTAAGTTCACGCATAGTGCGGGTTGCTATTTCAATTGGATCGGATGGATGAGCACTCTGTACAGGGTAACTCATGACTTTTGCAACTGCAGAGCTGGTATCAAAAGGAAACTTTGAGAGTAAACTGGTTGCTAATCTTAAATCCCTGTCTGTTATTATACCGACAATCTTTCCTTTATCAACTACCGGAAGATGTCTGATGTTTTTTTCTTCCATCACTTTATATGCTTCCCTAAGCTGTGTGTCCGGTGGAATGGTGACCGGATCGGGATGCATAACTTCACGAATTAACATTTTTATTCCCTCTTCATTTAAATTTTAATATGTCGGTCTGTCAACTCCGCCTGATTTAATTTTCAGGGTTATTTCACCAACAAGCAGAGGAGTATCAGTAACAGCTGCTTTTGCTTCCAGTTCCCAGAGCCAGGGGAGTTCCTCGATCAGCTGCGATAACCTCCCGATAACTTCACTGATACCTCTCTTTTCAGTTAAATTCATTTCCAGGAGAGTTTCTTCCAGATCAATATCTGTGAGAGGCGTTATCCTGAGGATTGATTTTTCTTCAGAAGTACTCACTTCAATCAAGGGTCCGAATAATGGATCAGGTTTTATCCTGATACCAAATACCTTCGCTCCCCAGGGTTGAGTAGCAGCATATTCAATCCCGAAATTTTTCATTAAGACTGAGATTATTTCCTTATCAAGCTTCAATACACCCTGCTGATCGGGTATTTTCTCCAGTTCCTTCTGAATAATAGCCCGGGCTTCACCGGCATTAACATCTTTAAACCATACAAGCTTGCCAGCCGGCTTTTTGCGGTATTCCACATACTTTATGATACGACCGAGAGCACTGACCGCTGACTCAGGGAAACGGAATGCAGGGAATTGAATGGGTTTGTTTGTATCGCCTGATTCATCCTCCACAGATATAGTTCCTGCTGCTCCCATTATACATAAGAGAACTGTTTTTTGAATTCCTGTTTTTTCTTCGGCAAACTTAACACCTCTTCTGATAGCGGCTTCAATTGGTTTGGTTGAGCATTTTCCTACACACGCAAATCCAACGAGAAGTGCATCAACATCCTCGCTCGATAAAGCTCTCTTCACAGCCTCTTCATATTTATCAGGTGAGGTAAAAGCACCAAGATCTATTACACCGGGACCACTGATATCCAGATAATTTATCTCACAGGCATCAGCAAATAATGTAGCGACGCCTGATGAGTTGGCAATTATACTGACCCTGTTTCCTTTCGGCAAAGGCTGATGCACCAGCACCACAGCAACATCGAACAGATCTTCCAGTGTAGGCGCTAGAATAATCCCGGTCTGCTGAAATAAAGCCTCAACTTCCCTTTCACCCGCCCTTATCGCTCCGCTTTTCAATTCAGTGGTTTTCCTGCCTGCAATACTCTTGCCGCTTTTGATGCAAAGGATCGGTTTTTTGTTTGTCATTCTCCTTGCAATTCTCACAAACCTGCGCGGATTACCGAAGGTTTCGAGATAAAGGATAGCCATCTTAGTATTCGGATCTTCTTCCCAATATTGAAGAAGATCATTACCGGAAACATCCGCGCGGTTTCCCGCAGAAACGAAAGTAGTGAAGCTGACACCTTTTTCAAGAGCATAATCCAGGATTACAAGTCCTAATGCAGCAGAGTGTGAAAAGAATCCCGTATGCCCCGGCGGCATAATTTCAGGAGCCATACTTGCGTTGAGCCTTACTTTCGGATCAGTATTCATTACTCCGAGACAGCTCGGTCCTAAAAGTCTTACGCCATGTGCACGGACTAATTCAGCAAGCTTTTTCTGTCTCTCCAGTCCGGCTTCACCTGCATCAGCAAACCCGGCAGATACTACTACCAGTCCCTTTGCTCCTGCCTGAATTGATTCCTGGGCTACATCATATACTTTTTCAGCATTCACTGCTATTACGGCGAGATCTACTTTTTCAGGCACATCTTTTATGGACGCATAAGTTTTAATGCCGTTCACAGAATTGGTGTGAGGATTTATGGGATAGATCGTTCCTGTAAAATGAGCAGAAAGTATGTTCTTAAAAATAATATTTCCGATTGATGAGGTATCTCTTGAAGCACCTATAACTGCAGCAACTTTTGGCCGCAGTAGAGGAATAAGGGAATTAGCAACAGCGATTCTTTCTCTCAAACCTGTGATTTCCCAAAGTGCCGCAGCACTCCCAACAGGCAGTTCTATGTGCACTGTATCGGAAGTCCATACCTGGTGTCTTTCAAATCCAGAGCTTTTAAAGACGTTTATCATCGGCTGATTATCAGGAAGAACTTCAGCCTCAAACTCAATAAAGCCGTTTGCAGCAGCCAGTCCCGCAAGTCTTTCGAGAAGCAGCGTTCCTATTCCCTTCCCCTGGAAATCATCTTCGATAAGAAATGCAACTTCGGCCGTATGGCTGTTCCCGCCAGCTATATAATTACCCAGACCAACGATTTTTGAATCCTTGTTATCTCCCGTTAAAGCAACCAGGCAGCCGCTGGTTTTGAAATCTCCGCTGCAAAGCTGTTTGATGACATCAGAGGAAACCTGGGAGATGGAAGCCATAAACCGCATCCTTAGACTTTCGCGGGAAACCCGGGTCATAAAAGATTCAACTTTTGGAATATCGGTAAGATCTGCAGGTCTGAATATTAATCCTTGACCGTTTTTCAGTAAGACGTGTTCTTTATAGGTGAGACCTTCTGGTATTATTCTGAACATTGTTCATTATTTCCCATTATTGAGCATGGGAATTATATATAAAAAAAACGGAGGTTCCAAGTGAACCTCCGTTTATTAAGGACATCAGTTGTCAGGCCATATTCTTTATTTCTTCAACGACCTGAGGATTAGCGAGCGTTGTAATATCGCCGGTATCCTGTTTGTTTGCAATTGCCGAGAGAATACGGCGCATTATCTTGCCCGATCTTGTCTTAGGCATATCGGAAACTATCCAGACTTTGCCGGGTTTTGCGATAGGTCCGATTTCACTTGCAAGTGTATCAGAGACCTTCTTTTCTATTTCCGGACTGGGTTGAATCCCGGGCTTTAAGGAAACGAATATGTGTGGAATTCTTCCTTTGATCGGATCAGCAACCGGTACAACTGCAGCCTCACCGACTTCCGGACACATAAGAGCAGCAGATTCAAGTTCTTTTGTACCGAGACGGTGACCCGCAACATTTATTACATCATCAATTCTTCCCAGGATCCTGAAATATCCGTCAGGGCCTTCAACAGCGCCGTCACCTGCAAAGTATGGCCAATCCTGCCATTTCTTGCTTTCCGGATCCTTATTATAACGCTGATAGTACTGCCTTACGAACCTGTCATCGTCTCCCCAGATTGTCAGCATTCTGCCGGGCCAGGGATTTTGTATGCAGATGTTTCCGGCTTTGTTGCTTCCTGCCGGAAGTGGTTTTCCTTCTTCATCAAAGATGATCGGGTAAATTCCCGGTACACCGGGACCAGCACTGCCGGGTTTCATACTATGAACTCCCGGAAGGGTTGAACATAAGAAACCTCCTGTTTCAGTCTGCCACCATGTATCTACAATAGCAGCTTCTTTTTTGCCGACTGTATTGTAATACCATCTCCAAACTTCAGGTTCAATAGGCTCGCCTACTGTCGTCATATGCTTAAAATGGTAATTATACTTGGCAGGTTCATCAGGACCAACACGGCGTAATGCACGTATAGCGGTCGGTGAAGTATGGAAAATATTAACATCAAGTTCTTCAGCTACACGCCACGGTCTGCCGGCATCCGGATGAGTAGGCACTCCTTCAAATATTACAGAAGAAGCTGCAAGTGCAAGAGGACCGTATATTATATATGAATGACCTGTAATCCAGCCGATATCAGCCATACACCAGTAAACATCTTCAGGATGGATATCCTGGATATATTTTGAAGTTCCTGTAACATAGGCCAGGTAACCCCCGATTGAATGCTGGGCGCCTTTAGGTTTACCGGTTGAGCCTGAGGTGTACATGATAAAAAGGGTATCTTCAGAAGCAAGCTGTTCCGGTTCAACTTTCTGATGATAATATTTTTTTATTACATTATTAACCAGGAAGTCGCGTCCTTCTACAAGCGGTGTCTTTGCAGAATACTTACCCGGATAGCGTTCAAAAATAAGAACCTTTTCTATTTTCTGTCCTTCTTTTAACGCCTCATCATATGCAATATCTGCTTTTTCTTTATGATCGATTAATGTACCGGCTCTGTAATAAGAATCGGCAGTGATGAGCACTTTACTCTTTGCATCTGCAACTCTTTCACCGCATGCCTTACCTGAGAAACCGGAGAACACCTGCGAGTGAATTGCACCTATACGTGCGCAGGCAAGCATAGCAACGGCAATTTCGGGGATCATAGGCATATGCAGTGTAACTGTATCTCCGGGTTTAACGCCGCAGAAATCTTTAAGCAAAGCTGCGAATTCGTTGACCTTTATATACAGTTCCTGGAAGGTTATATGCTGTATCGCTTCATCTTCAGGTTCAGGTACAAAATGTATGGCCGTTTTGTTTTTATACTTATCGAGGTGTCTGTCTATACAATTATAGGAGGCGTTGATCTTGCCGCCGGTGAACCATTTAAAGAAAGGAGGATTACTTGAATCAAGAACCTGAGTGTATGGTTTATACCAGTCGAGCATATCAGCATATTCTTTATAGCAATCAGGGAAATTTTCCATAGAAAATCTTTGAAGAACTTTTTCATCCTTTACATTGGCTTGTTTTGAAAAACCTTCCGGCGGCGGGAAATATGCCTCTTCTTTCCAGTGAACCGCAATCTGGGATTCAGATACTTCATCATTTTTTGTTATGGACATTCTTTAACTCCTGTATTTTTTATTCGATTAAATTGTCTTATCCAATGGGAAGTACTGCTTTACCATATGTTTCATTTAATACCTGGGCAAGAGCAAGGTATACAGCTGATAAACCGCAGAAAATTCCTTCCCAGCCTGCGAAAGTCTTTATAGCTGCGCTTCCTGTTGCATCACCAAGTGCTAAAAGCCAAAATAATATAAACAGTGTAAAGAATACAACCTGCAGAGCTTTATTATGTTTTAAGGTTGCGATCCACATCACAAATGTGAAAAGTCCCCACATAAAAAGATAAGCAACCATTCCGCCTTCTTCAGCCGGGGTAACTCCTCCCCACTTCGGCATAACAATAAGGTAAACAAGTGTTAACCAGAATAAACCATAAGATGTGAAGGCTGTAGTTCCGAAGGTATTTCCTTTTTTCCACTCCATCCAGCCTGCAAATATTTGAGCCATTCCGCCGTAAAAGATTCCCATTGCTAAAATCATGCTGCTTAAACCGATGAATCCGGCATTGTGAATATTAAGGAGAATAGTTGTCATACCGAATCCAAGCAGTCCCAGAGGAGCAGGGTTAGCTGTTGTATCAGTAATTCGTGTTGAAGAGTTGAGCAAATCTACCTTTGATTTAGTCTCCGCAACATTTGTTAATTCTGGCATAAGACCTCCATTATTATATATGATTGTTTAAAAGATTCCACAGTAATCTTTCTGTAAAATCTGTTTTTTGGGTTCAGCTTATCTGTATATTTTATCCGGAATGACTTGTTCAAATTCTCCCTCGAAAATTATTTCCCGATCAACAACTATTGTGCTTTATGTTCCTTTATAAGTATGAGTAAAATGCACGGGACTCTTAACCAAAGTATATGCCATTCCAATTATCCCTAATCTGCCTGATTATGACATATTCACGAGAAGCCATACTGGCGGAGATTCACCAGCCCTGGCTAATTTTCGCCGATCGATAGATAGGAAAAGATAGGTTGATTAAATCCCGGCACAGGCAGCAGCTGCTCCCTGTACCGGAATATTGAATTCTATTGTGCGGCCGTTCTGAAGTAAATATTGTCTGAAGTATAATATCCTGATAGAGAATATACTGTGTAAACTAAGTAATAATCGAAATCATATTTAAGTGTGGAATCCGGATTTATTGTCAGAGTTTTTCCATCCTGGGAAAGGGAATACTGACAGGGTACATAGGCATACGGATAATCATATTCCTGTAATGTAAAGCCGGATGAAATAACATCAACCGGGGAATTAAATACTAATTCTATATTACCATCAACAGGAAAACTGTTCGTGTACGTACCTTCCACTACCTCGAGATTTGTATGTATCATATCAAATTGTTCTTCTCCCGCTGTAGTTATATATCCGTAAAATTCAAAGTTAATGTTATCTTCTGTTTTCCCGCTTATTATTATATAGTATTGCGTATTATCTCTCAGTATTGCGTAAGGATTTATGGTAAGCATAGTATTCCCCGCACTCCATGCTGCCTCAAAATAAACATCGGTTCCATAATAATCGTTCCTTTTCAGTTCGATATGAACTGAGGAAACATTTATTGCTTTTGAAAAAACGAAATCCAGGTTCGCTGCGGGATCATAATTATCCTGACCTAAAGGACTGGTAAGAAGAGCCGCCTCAGAACCGGATACTTGTGCAGACAAATAATTAACATTAATATTTACTCCTGGTATAAGAGTTATATTGCCGGAGGATGCAGTACCGTAATCTATGCCCTCCATATTGAAAGGCAATGAATAAAGAGCTGTGTAATAGCTGTTATACGCCGGAAGACATTGATCAAACACATAGTTCCCTTGTTCATCCGTCTGTGTAGTATAAACTGAAGGTTCTATACCGCTCTCAGAAAAATGGAAAATAATAGTTGCACCTGGTACGGGCTTCATATTTCCGCTCCCGTCTTTCGCATATAATTTTCCTTTAGCGCCTGCATTTAATTTATAAAGGTATATATCTCTCACAAGGCTGACACTGTAATCTTTGGAAGAAGGATTCGGTCCTGCAACTTCCTCAATTGAGGGTATGGAAGCTATAGCCTTGGTTTTTGAATAATTACCGCCGGCGAAAACAGTTAATTCATATTCACCTGTTCCAAGTCCGTTTATAAAATAGTAACCAAGACTGTCTGTAGTTACTGTTTTTATCTGGCCTCCGACAAGGTATTGAATTGTAGCACCAGCGATCCGTTCCTGAGAATAATTATCGGTTACAATTCCGTGTACGCTGCCGACTACACGGCCGTCTGCGGGCGGAATGATATATTCTGTGCCCTTATCCCTGCATCCTGCAATAAAGATAAAAGAAAGAATAATTATTACATGGACTTTACTGAATCGTAACATCACCTTTTTACTCCTCTGTTTATTAGATGATAAGTAGAGCATTTTTAATTGAGATTTTTAATCGACTAAGAAGCTCCCTGATTTCCCTTCGGTTTTTCATTAGAATAATTAGAACAGTCTGCGAAAAATCAGAACCCTGTCCTCATCTTTCGCAGAATTCACATAGTTAATATATGCATTTCCATTAAATAAAATAAGAAAGGGCTCAATATTTCTGCTAAAATTTATTTTATGAAGCGATGGATTGAGTAAAGTATATTTCTTTTATATTTTAGAATATCAGTTTGAAAGAAGAGGATGAAAACTTGCACCGCAGTAACCTGTATCCTTATTTTTTTTCTTACACAATCAGGCTTGTGTCAAAATAAGGAAGTTAAGATTTCAGGTCTTGTCACAGATGCTTCAACAGGGGAAGTATTAATAAGTACTAACCTTTTGCTCTATAAGGATACCCTTAACCTGAAATCTTCACCCTTTCGCGGAACTGTTACAAACCAGTTCGGGTTTTATATTATGCCGGGCGTACCGGTATCCGATTATTACATCATTGCCAGATATATTGGCTATAAAACCGTCGTCAGAGAAATCAAACTGGACAGCAGCCGGTCGTCTTTCAGGCTCAATATTGAAATGGAGCCTGAAAATCTGCAGCTTGAAGAAATAGTGGTTAAAGGGGAAAAGAAAAAAAATCCCGACGTCAGTACGATTGATGTTTCTCCCGAGCTTCTTAAAAAACTCCCGTCTATGAGCGGAGAGGTTGATTTGTTCCAGTCCCTGCAGATGCTGCCGGGAGTTACTACAGCATCTGAACTATCAAATGGTCTTTATGTAAGAGGAGGATCACCTGATCAGACCTTGACGCTTGTGGATGGAATCATTTTATACAACCCGGCACACCTGGGAAATTTTGCAAGCACATTTAATTCTGATGCACTGAAAGATGTCAAACTAATTAAAGGAGCATTTCCTGCAGAGTACGGAGGACGTCTGTCCAGTGTACTTGATATTAAATTACGCTCTGGCACCAAAGAAAAGAATAAGGGCATTATCAGTCTCGGTGCTGTGAACTCGCATGCAACTCTTGAAGGACCCATGGGCGATAATGCTACTTACATGATTTCCGGCAGAAAAATGTATTATGATTTCTTTCAGAAAAAGTTCTCCGGCAATTCATCTGTCCCCCGGTACAACTTCTATGACTTGAACGCTAAAGTTACACGCACCCTCAGTGAACAAAGTATTCTTTTTATAAGCGGGATGTATGATCAGGATAATATTTACAGCCCTCCTGCAAAGTATACCAGTTATGATATCGGATGGGAAAATATGGCTTTCGGTCTGAACTGGATTCAGATCAATGCCAGTTCGGCATTCCTCAACAGCCTCGTGAGCTATGTTGATTATAAATTCCATTCAATCATAAATGACAGTCTCACTCCCGGATCCCTTTCAAATTATTACTCTTCCTCTGATCTTAAAGACTTCGATATCCGGCAGAATGTTGAACTGCACTGGAACCAGAGCAATACATCCAAGATTGGTTTTGATATGGCTGTCCATAATTACCATTTATTATACAGCGATGTTTATGATCCCGTAATCGAAACTGATCCTTTTGCCGGTTTCGATCTGAATTCCATTGAAGCTTCACTATATATGCAGGATGAAGCTCATATTACAGACGATCTCTTTATGAATATAGGCGGCAGGGTTTATTACTTCGATAAACAGAAACACTTAAGTTTTGAACCAAGGGTCTCAGCGGAATACTCTCCCTTCTCACGTTTCAGGGTTAAAGGAGCATTTGCAATTGCACATCAGTACCTGCACCTGATCGTAAGGAATGATATAGCACTTCCTACTGATTTCTGGTATCCATCGACTGAAAATATTAAGCCCGGTAATTCAACCCAATATGTATTCGGTTTAGACTATACACTTCCTGAATATTTCTTTTCAGTGGAAAGTTATTATAAAAGAATGAGAAACCTTTACGAATTTAAGAATAATCCTACGCTCGATCCCCGCAACAAGAACATTGATAATCAGTTCACAGAGGGCGAAGGAGAAGCGTATGGAGTTGAATTTTTTATTAACCGGACAATCGGTGATCTGGCTGGCTGGCTCGGCTATACTCTTTCATGGACACGCAGCAAATTCAACGAACTCAATGCCGGAAGAATTTTTTACCCGCGTTACGACAGAAGACACGATGTATCTGTCGTGCTTACTTACGAAGCCGACAAAAGCTGGACTTTCGGTGCTACCTGGGTTTATGGTACCGGCCAGGGATATACTTTCCCAACCGGACAATTTATTTTTACCGGTGTAGGACTCGATGAAACTACTGACGTAAAATATAATTATACTGAAAGAAACGGCTACAGGCTTCCTGCATATCATAAACTTGATCTGAACGCCGCTTATAAGTTTTTATGGGCCGACTTAAAATGGGAAGTATTCTTAAACGTCTATAATGTTTATAACAGGAATAATGCCTTTGCCCAGTATATTACTTTTGAAAAAGATGCTGAAGGAAATGATGTTCCGAGGCTGAAACAGATTAGCCTTTTTCCTGTCATTCCGATGGCTGGTATAAAACTGGAATTTTAATATGCTCAGGATAAGCAGTACTGTAATTATATTCTTTTCATTTCTATTCGCCTCGTGCGAAAATATTACAGATGTAGATTCATCTGTTCCTTACAAAGAATATACGGTTGTCAATGCTGAACTTTCTGCTTATAAAATATTTGAAGGTGTCAGGATAACTCACACAATGCCTCTCGGCGTCCAATATGATATTCAACAAACTGAAATAAAGAATGCGCTCGCATATCTGCTTGAAGACGGCACAAGGGTTATAACTCTCCATTACACATCAGAGGGACTATATTATCCTGTTGAAGATCTGTATCCGGAACCAGGGAATCATTATGAACTGTTTATAAATATTGACGGCAAGTCAGTATATAGTAAAACTTATGTCCCTGAATCACCTGAAATTGTCGTTACCAATAATGCGGCGAACAATTATCTTACAGCCATTGTAAATGCTGAACCGGGTGAAGCCTATGCTGCAGTCTGGCGTGTTGCAATTGGTAACGGACAGCCGGATGAAATTGCATCAGATTTTTATTCTGTTGAATCAACTGATCATTTTCCTTCTACGCTATTAGTCAGGACCATGGATATTTCTCCGCCTTTTAATTCTACTGCCTATAGTGATAAATATTTCATTCAGGTATATGCTTTTGATAAGGATTATAGAGACTATTTTATTTCAAAAAAGAACAGTGCTAAGATAACTAATACTTTTACTTCGGGCGGAGGACCTGTGTCCTGGAATGTCTATGGAGAAGATGCAATCGGAATTTTTATTGGAGTCACGGAAGGCAACGCAGTCCGTTTATGAAAAGCGTATCAGAAATATTGTTATTCATAACCCTGATGCTTTCCGCAATGTTCTCAGGATGCCTTAAAGACAAAATTACTCCACCCTCTGAATTTTCTCTGAATGATTCAGCTAAATTATTATTTTTTCTTGAAGATGGCAGGGACTACTTCAACTCAAGTTTAATGCCCTCATTAGTCAATGCAGATGAGGTAGATTCCAACCTGCAGAATTATCTTCTACTTGATATAAGGTCTTCTGAGGAATTTGCGGCGGGTCATATTGCCGGTGCACAAAATAAACAGCATTCCGAATTAATTTCATATCTGGAAAGCACCAATTCTTCCCAATTCCAAAAAGTAGTTATTATAAGCGGCAACGGACAGTCGTCTTCATTTTATGTCTGCCTCCTTCAGCTTTATGGATTTGAGAATATATTTTCTCTGAATTATGGAATGGCCTCGTGGAATATGTTCTTTGCCGGTCAATGGCTGGATGCAATAGATACTAAGGATCTCAGCAGGTTCACAGCTGACATTGTTTCAAAACCTGACTATACTCCTCTCCCCGAGGTTGATCTAGGAGAAGGCAGTCTATCTGATGCTGCGCACAGCAGGATCAGGGAAATACTGAATACTGACTATGAAGATAACCTGACAGGGAGTCGCGGAATTGCCACCATTGATTTTTCGTACCTTGTTTCAGCTGAAATTTCACTCCAGTATTACATTATTTGTTACAACTTTGGTCCGCTCTACAAAGATTTTATTTCCGGAATAGGCCACCCTGCAGGTGCAGTACGTTATACTCCCCCGCCTTCGGGAACCGACTTAAGCAGTGCGTCTTATCTGCAGACGATCCCTTCTCAGAAGAAAATTGCAATATATTCAACTGACGGGCAGCTCAGTGCTTTTGCAGCTGCCTATCTTCGTGTGCTCGGGTATGATGCCCAATCAATTTTGTTCGGAGCCAATAATATATTTTATGACCGCCTGGCTGCCGCTCCCGGATTAAATACCGAAGCATTTTCCGAATCGAAAATCAGGGATTATCCCTATGTAACCGGGAATTAAATTTATAGAGATATTTTCGAAATGATACTATAATGAGAGAATTAACTTATATACTATTGCTGATTACTTCCCTTTTGTTTACTTCCTGCGAGACGAGCACGGATGTAAACGGCGGAGTTCCGTATAAAGAATATACAGTCATTAATGCCCAGCTTTCCGCTTATAAAGTTTTTAATGGCGTCTATATTACTCACACGCTTCCGCTTGATGTTCCTTACGATATCAAAAAAGCTGAAATTAAAAATGCGATTGCATATGTTCTTGAAGCAGGAACAAGAGTAATCCCTCTGCATTACTCCTTTGACGGTTTATATAAACCGATAAGGACAGTAGCCTTGCTGCCATCAACTGAATACGAACTTTTTGTCAATATAAATGACAAAACTATTTATAGTAAAACACTTGTTCCGGATGTTCCTGACATAGTCGACGTTGTGAATGTTCAGAATAATTACCTCTCTGCCCGAGTTACAGCAAAGCCGGGAGAGGCATATGGCGCTGCGTGGATAATATCAGGCGGCGGAGGGCAGACTGCAGAAAAAGCCGATGATTTTTTTGCAGTGGAAACATCAGATCATTACCCTGCGGATTTACTGGTAAGAACGCAGAATATTCCGCCTCCCTACAATACCACCACGTATAGCGACAGATTCTTTATACAAGTTTACGCTTTTGATAAAGCTTATAAAGATTATTTCCTGACGAAAACCAACAGCAACCAGATTAATAATACCTTTACCGCCGGCGGCGGACCTGTTGTATGGAACGTTTACGGAGAAGATGTTATCGGTCTCTTTATCGGGATGACAGAAGGGACATTAGCACATCCATGAAAATATTCTGCTTTCTTCTCTTACTATCACTATCTTTTACCGGCTGCCTTAAGGATACCGTTAACAATCCGGATTCAGGTGCTGCCCTGGCCGATAATGCGGAATTATTGTACTATCTTGAAGATGAGGGTGACTACATAAATTCAAACAATATGCCTTCTCTTGCAGATGTCGATGAAGTTTATTCCAGCCTGGGATCCTATCTCCTGCTGGATATCAGGCCTTCGGAAGAATTTTCGGCTGGTCATATTGAGGGCGCAATAAATCTATCCCATTCTGGTTTAATCACATTTCTCGATAGTATTGATTCCACTCCGTATCCTAAGATCATTATAATCAGCCGGAACGGACAATCATCAGCTTTTTATACCTGCCTGCTTCGTTTGTATGGCATTCAAAATGTTTTCTCCATGAGTTACGGTATGGCTGCCTGGAATATGGAGTTTTCATCTCAATGGCTCGGAGCACGCAGTCAGAATGAGAATCTCCTAACGACATTTAATCTTGAGTATGTGCCAAAACCGGATTACAGTCCGCTGCCGCCAGTCGAGCTTGAAAGAGGAGCCCTGCCTGACGCAGCTAAAAAAAGGATACTGCAGGTTATGCATGAGGATTACGAAGATAATCTCACAGGAGGATCCGGTTATGCAACAGTAGATTTTCAGGACCTTATGCTGAATTTCAATGACTACTTCATTGTTTGTTACAATGAAGGCTTATTATACCGGCAATTAATATTACACATTGCCCACCCGCCGGGTGCCGTGCTTTATACGCCCCCGCCCTCTTCATCTGATCTTAGCAGTACTACCTATCTCCAGACTCTGCCCTCAGGCAGGAAGATCGCATTTTATTCCACCGATGGTCAGTTAAGTGCTTTTGCCGCGGCATACCTTAAGGTACTTGGATACGATGTAAAATCAGTTTTATTCGGAGCAAATAATATGTTTTATGATACTGTACTTGGAGCCGACGGATTAATGAATGAGGCTTTCACAACCGGAAAAATTAGAGACTATCCGTATGTGACCGGAAATTGATTCCTGGTCATTTCTGATGTTTTTTAGTTTAGATTTAAATGGAAGCTTACCTTCGTTATCATCTTTTCTTTCATTTTTTTTGTAATTTTATTCTATTATTCTTTTTGAAGAAAAGTTATATGACAACTGACCATAACCTGGAAAAACTAAATGCCGGTGAGAAAGCAGTTGAGTTCATAAAAGACGGTATGCTTCTTGGACTCGGAACCGGCTCTACCGTGTATTACACGATTAAAAAAATCGGTGAGCTTGTCCGAGAGGGAATGCATCTTTCTGCTGTTTCTACTTCTACAGCAACTTCACAGCTGGCCGCATCTCTTGGAATAGAGATACTGCCTTTTAATGAGATCACCCGGACAGATCTGACCATAGATGGTGCAGATGAAGTCGATCCCGATCTTAATGGTATAAAAGGAGGAGGCGGTGCACTATTATATGAGAAACTCGTTGCAGAAGTCTCTGATAAAATAATCTGGGTAGTAGATTCAACCAAACAGGTTGCTAAACTCGGAAAGTTCCCACTGCCGGTTGAAGTAGTACAGTACGGGTTGAACCAGGTTCTACGGCAATTTACGGAAAGAGATTATAAGCCGGTTCTCAGAATTAAGGAAGGCAAACCATACGTTACAGATTCTGGAAATTTTATCGTGGACCTCAATCTCAAGGTAATTCATAACCCTGAAGAACTGGACAGGGAAATCAAACTTTTAACAGGTGTCGTTGAAACCGGTTTGTTCCTCAAACTGGCAAATAAAGTAATAATCGGCAGAGGGAATAAGACAGAAATAATTTCCCGGGACTTCTGATAAAATGACCGTAGAAGAAAAAGTTCTGTCATTTCCGCTGAAACAGGCTCCCCTGGTAAAAATCAGTGATCCCCTCCTCGAAAAAAGTAAACTCTCACTCTATATAAAGAGAGAAGATCTGATTCACCCGTACATCTTCGGGAACAAGTGGTACAAACTAAAATACAACCTCATCGAGGCCGAAAAACAGAATAAAAAGACTCTATTGACTTTTGGAGGAGCATATTCAAATCATATTTTTGCAGTCGCCGCAGCGGGTTCAATATTCGGGTTTAAAACAATAGGCATTATCCGGGGAGAAGAACACCTCCCTTTTAACCCGGTATTGAATTTTGCAAAGAAAAGGAATATGCTGATTAATTATGTCAGCAGGACCGATTACAGGAATAGGACCGACGAGGATTTCATTTCAAAGCTGCATAAGGTATACGGGAATTTTTATCTTCTGCCTGAAGGAGGTACAAATGAATTTGCAGTTAAGGGCTGTGCTGAGATCCCTTCCACTATTAATATTGATTATGAGTATATCTGTACTGCCTGCGGAACCGGCGGTACAATTGCAGGTCTGATTGCAGGGGTATCACCCGGGACTAAAGTACTGGGATTTCCGGTATTAAAAGGTGCTTCCTTTCTTAAGAAAAAAACCGAAGAGCTTCTATCAGAGTTTAACTCTTCACAATCCTGGAATTATGAAATGTTTCTGGATTATCATTTTGGCGGATATGCAAGATCAGACAGTACCCTGCTTACATTCCTCGAGGACTTTTATATGAAAAATAATTTTATGGCCGACAGCATTTATTTTGGAAAAATGCTTTTCGGCATATATGATTTGATCGGGAAAGGTTATTTTAATATGAATAAAACTATAATTGCTATCAACAGTGCGCCTGTTGAAAAGCAGATTTTATCCGTTTAGTTTAATGTATTCTGAATTCCTTTCGAGGTAGGAATTCTTTGCAAGTACCTCTTCCCTGAATTTTTGTTCATCCAGTTTCAGTTTTCGGAATCGTTCTTCAAGATATTCCATAAATTCTTGTTCACTGAAACCCTTCTTTTCCTCAGTATTCTGAGTTTTTTTTTCGTCCCTTTTCATGGTTGCCATCCACTCGTTTTTGATTTTTTACTTGTAAATATTATATACAAAATTATATTACTTTGCTGTGTCTAATATTACAATATTAACTGTTGTGAAGTGTTAACTAAATGTTAAATCTTTATTATCATCGATAATAGAAGCTGTGCCCTCTTTTTTACCCTTTTATCTCACCTACCACCAATGCCGCAGGAAACCTGCTGAAAAGACTGCCAATATCCAGGTCAGAGTCAGCTGTAAAAATTTCGTCCGTAATCACATTTTTCTGGTTTTTAAACTCAAACGGAAGCCTGATGTTTGTATCCTTCCATATGTCTCTCCCCAGGGGCAGATTTCCGGCCTCTAAAAGGCCTGTTAAAAGCCTTGGGGCAGCTATAACAGCAGCCATATTTTCATTTCTCCGCATATAACAGATTATGTTTTTAGTGTATTCCCCGGCAGCATTAAGAGAAGAATATTTACCATCATTAAAAAGTTCCCGGTATTTTTTTCTTGCTTCCAGCACTTTCTTTATTAAAAACATCTTAACGGCACCGTTTTTTATATTCGAAAACAAATATTCGAATAATTCCTCTTTGTCAGATGTATTATTTATCCGGGTGATGATCTGCCTTCTCAGCTGATAATCCACAGGCCTCCTGTTATCAGGGTCAACAAGATTTAAATCCCATAGTTCAGTTCCCTGGTAGAAATCAGGAATACCCGGACAGGTCATTTTAATAAGAACCTGGGAAAGTGAATTAAAAATTCCGAAATGCGATACATATTCCTGAAATTCCATAAAATCATTCAGGAAAAGGTTGGATTCTGATCTTGCTAATATTTTATCAATAAATGCGAGAAATGCTTTTTCATAAGTTTCATCAGGTTTGACCCATGCCGTATACACCTTGGCTTCCCGAACTACTTTTATTGCGTATTCTTTAATCCTCTTTTTGAACGATTCATTGAAAGTTTCATCAAAAGGCAGGGCTCCCACAAGAGTCTGATACAAAAAATATTCATCATTTTTATCCGGAAGAGATCTTCCGTTGTATTCTTTTTTGTATTTCAGGTTCATATTATGCCACTTTCTGATCCGCGAATTCCATTCATCAGGTATTTCAGATAATACGTTTATTCTTGCCCTCACATCTTCACCCCTCTTTGTATCGTGTGTTGATGTAGTATTAAGACTGTATGCCCATTTGATCCCTCTCTGCCTGATTTTTTTATGGAATTCTCTTAAACCAAAACCAAAGAATGAAGGGTTTCCACCAACTTCATTTAACGAAATGAGCCGGTTATAAACATATAATGCAGTATCTTCGAATCCTTTTGCCATCAGAGGACCGGAAAGCTGCTGAAATTTCATTATAAAATAGACAGATTTCTGATACAACTCTTCTGACATATTTTGATGCCGAAGCGTAAGCATCCTGCCTATATAACCGATCTCGTATTCTATCCTTGGATTATTGTACTTTAATTCTCCGATGGTCTTTTCTATATAGTCGGTTTCATTCTTTGAAATCTTCGTACCGTTTACATATGTCCTGTAAATAGGAAAATGCACCAGGATTTCCTCAAGTGCGGATTTAATCCCATTAAGAGTTATATCAGCCCCATGCCGATCCTGTTTGGCTATATCTTCCACGATCAGGCTCAATCGTTCCAGTTCTCCGGCCATTCTTGTATTTATGATCAGTCGTTTCTTATCAACTACCATTTCATCAAAAGAAACAGCACTCCTTGTAAAATGTGTATAAATGCGGCTGAATTTATTCTCATTCGATGTTTTGCAGAAAATCCCATTAACGAAGTTCAGGAACTCATATCCTGTTGTCCCTTCTACAGGCCACGACGCAGGAAGTTTTTCGTCCCTTTCAAGAATTTTCTCGACAACCAGATATCTGCCGTCTATCCTTTCCCGAACTCTTCTCAGATATTCTTCAGGATCATATAAACCATCTATATGGTCGATCCTGAGACCATCTATTTTATCTTCTTTTATTAATTTAAATATCAGAGAGTGAATTCGGTTGAAGACTTCTTCATTTTCAATTTTCAATGAGATCAGGCTGCTTATATTAAAGAAACGCCGGTAATTAATTTCTTCATTTGCCACCTTCCAGAAAGCCAGTCTGAAATACTGGTCGGACAGAAGCTTATCAAGCAGATCAAAGCTTTCAGGTTTACCTTTTATTCCGTTGTAAATTTTCAATGTTTCATCAATATACATCTTTACCTGTTCATCACCAGAATACAGCTCCCATAGCAGTGCTTTGATGAATTTGATCTGATTATATCTTTCATCGATATTTTCGTAAGTGGGAAGGAATTTGATTATGTGAAGAAGTCCGAGCAGCCTGATTACTGCCGGATAATTCCGGCCGACCTTGTTCTGTAGTTTATCAAATCCCAATGAAAGTATATCGGAATATGTACCAACTCTTACCGGGAATTTATTATTATAATAATTTATACTGAAGCCTTCCTCGTCATACCGCAGCGAGATTTCTTTACCCTCAAGGCACTCCTGGTAATACTTACCAAGGAAAGGAGCCAGCATTCTCGGCTTATCCCCAAAATGGCCGTAACTCCATTCCACATCGAAGAAATTATAAAACCTTGAGTCAGGTCCGTTCTCAAGCAGATCGACCAGCATCTTGTTTTCAAAATCAAAAGCCATATGGTTGGGAACAATATCCTGAAGCCAGTGAAGGCCATTTTCCTTTGCTTCTGAGATAAGCTTATCAAAATCGTCCACTGAACCGAGTTCCGGGTTAAGCTGAGTAGGGTCTACAACATCATACCCGTGAGTACTTCCTTTTGAAGCTTTAAATATAGGGGATGCATAGATAAACGAAATTCCCAGTTCTTTAAGGTATGGGAGTATCTTCCTGGCAGAATTGAAGTTGAAGTCTTTATTAAACTGCAGCCTGTAGGTTGATTCCGGTAAGTTTATCAATTCGAATGTTCACCTCCAGTTTTTCCTGTAATTCATTAATCTTATTTATCCATCGGGCGGAGTTTTTATTCCCTGCTTTTGCCTCATCATAATTCCCGCCATATTTTTCATTAATTAATGCAAATAATATATTCTGTGCCTTCCAAAGGTTGAGCTCAATATTCAGTTTCCTGAGTATCCTGAGAGAATCACTAAGTTCATCGATTATCCCAATATCATCCGGGCTCTCGCACAGTTTCTCCATCAGGGCGACAAGCCTTTTACTTCCCACGAAACTTAAGGTTGATTTATTCAGTTCAACATCCCAGTACTGTACCTCATGGAGCAGGTTCTGGAGTTTATCCTGATCAATAGTACCCGGCGCTTCGAACACCTGCTGCAGATCGCTATTAATTACATATTCAACAGCAGTTGATAATGCTTTTGGAAGAGGAGTTCCGGTACGCTTCATAGCCTGCAGAGTAGCATAGTGGTTTTTATATACATTCCTGAAAGAAATTTCTATTGAATCCAGAGTCTGATGCATGATCTTATCAAAGACCTCCCTGCTTTTATCCTTAAACAGGTACCATAAATTGTAACTATGCATACCGAAATGCTTATCCATCAGAAGTATCATCTCTGCAATATCGAGCCTGTCGAATGCGCTTTTAATTTCATTGCACATAATATTATACTCATCACCGTTTTGCCACTCTCTTACCCCGCCGTAGAAATGGTGGTCACCGAGATGAAGAACAGCAAAGCTGATCTGCTTTTCTTCAAGCGTAATTTTGGATCTCATATTAGGTTGACCAAGTGCAAGTCTATTCCTGCCTGCCGATATCAGGTCGTAGTTATTCTTAATAACTCCATAACAAAATATTTCTGAGCTCTCACTATAATCTTCGAACATTGATGAAATAGCATAGTGTGCAGCAACCCTTAAAAGGTCAATGACTGCCGGTTTTACATATTTTTGATAAACAACGGCTCCATCCTTAACATCCGGAATATTGCCAGGAGCATTCTTTAATTTCTCTAGAAATTCCTCTTCCAGGTCAACCTCAGTAAGCTCATTAAATATCTGCATTGCTCTTGCTGCATATTGAATAACCTGAACAGTTTCAAGCCCTGAAATTTCATCGAAGAACCATCCGCAGCTTGTGTACATCAATAAAGCGTGTCGTTGCATCTCAAGCAGCTTGAGAATCCTGATCAGATCACTCTGGGATATATTTTTTATACCGCTGTACGCCAGCACTTTTTTTATGTTCTCAGGGTCTCTGTCAAGAACAATACTGATATAGTTGTCCCTTAGTCCCCACACATCATCGGTATATTTACCGGCTTCCTTTACATATAAGTCAATCATTTTTTCCCTGAGCCAGTCGAGTGATTCCCTCAGAGGACCCCGCCACTGCTGATTCCATCCGGGGTGCATTCCAGTATTGCAGCCGCAATCTGATTTCCATCTCTCAACACCGTGAACACAGCTCCAGGATGTATTATCAATTATCTGCACTTCCCATTGCGGCGGATTTTTCTCAAGGAATTCACCGTATATAGTTAAGCCTATATCGTCTCTTTCTTCAACCAGGTGAAGAAAATAAGCCAGTGCCATATCGCCATGCTTCTGATGGTGTCCGTAAGTTTCACCATCTGTGGCTATATGAGCCAGCTGAACATCATCATCATCTCTGTAAGTCCCTTCCATCCGTTTAAGAAGGTTTGACCCGTTATCAAGCAGATCGCCAAATGCAATTTCCCGGGAGATCGGCCCGTCGTAGAAAAATAAATTTATTGAATTTCCGGAAGGAAGATTACAGATATATGTTCTTTTGGGATCAATGCTGCTGTCCGATACATCCTTCCATTCTTCGCCGTTTATTTCTTTAACAGCTTTGGCCTGAGAAGGTGCAAGTATTGTAAATTTGATACCGTGCTCTGCAAGTATCTCAAGCGTCAGTGTATCGACTGCAGTTTCGGAAAGCCACATTCCTTCTGGATCCCTACCGAACCTCGATTTAAAATCTTCTATTCCCCAGATCACCTCGGTTCTACGGTCACGCTCATTTGCCAGCGGCATTATAATGTGGTTATAAACCTGTGCAATTGCAGAACCATGTCCCGAATAATATTCCATGCTTTTCTCATCTGCTTCGAGGATCTTAGAATAGACATCAGGTGCATGTACCTCAATCCAGGAAAGCAGTGTGGGTCCGAAATTGAAACTGATCTTTGAATAATTATTAATTATGTCGATAATATTCTTGTTCCCGCCGAGTATCCTGGATGCTGTATTGGGATTATAGCATTCGGCGTTGATGCGCTCATTCCAGTCACGGTAAGGGTAAGCGGAATCCTGCACTTCGATCTCTTCAAGCCAGGGATTTTCCCGCGGAGGCTGGTAAAAATGTCCGTGTATGCATATAAAGCGGTCCATCAGCCTGTCTCCGATTCATACATAGAGAAATGATATTCAGGAATGGTAATTTCATTCACAGTATCGTCAAGTCTTTCTGGCATAATGCTGCCGGGACCGCCCCATGTTTTTTCAGATGAATCGATTATCTTTTTCCATACTCCCGATGGGAAACGGAATTCAGTTGTCATTTTTTTATCGTTGAAACTCATCAATACAAATACTTTGCTGCTGTTCTTATTCCTTTCCATGGTGACAATTTTCAGTTCTTCATAGGATTCGGTATGCGTATCACGTTTATCATAATTAGTTAAGGCGGGGATTGTTTTTCTTTTCCTGATAATATCCTTATAAAAGCTCAGCAACGACTTATGATTATTTCCCTTTATTTTTTCCCAGTCAAGTTTTGAATCATTAAAAGTTTTTACCGAATGAGGGTCAGGAATTTCACCTTCCCAGTTGAATTCTGAAAATTCATCACTTCTCCCTTTCTTTACAGCCGCATTGAGGTTTTCATCCAAAAAACTCACGAAGTATAAAAAAGGATTATCTTCACCGTATTCCTCACCCATAAAAAGCATTGGCAAAGATGGGGAAAGAATCAAAGCTGCTGCGCCAAGTTTTAATCCTTCAAAAGGGACAAGTTTCGATAGCCTTTCTCCGAATGCCCGGTTTCCTACCTGATCGTGATTTTGAATAAAGTGAACGAACCTATCGTATGAATATTCCGAAGGCGAATTACCATGTTTCCTTTTCCTGAAAACAGAATATTTGCCTGCATATACAAAATTGTCTTTTATGGCATCAGCCAGGTCGCTTGTTTTCCCGAAATCCCCATAATATCCATCGGATTCCTTTGTCAGCAGAGTATGAATTGAATGATGAAAATCGTCACTCCACTGTGCATCGCATCCAAATCCGTAATCGTCACGTAGTCTTATTACTTTAACATCATTGAGATCACTCTCTGCTATCAGGTAATGTGGCTTGCCGGCCTTTTCAGAGTATTTATTGACCTCAGCAGATAGCTCTGCAACAAATGGATAAGCACTCAGATCGTTTATTGCATGCACTGCATCGATCCTTAATGCATCTATGTGGTATTCTGATAACCAGTATACAGCGTTATATATAAAATAATTCCTGACCTGATCAGAATAAGCCTGGTCGAAGTTTACCGAGTTACCCCATAGCGATTTATACTTATCTGTAAAATATGGACCGAATTCGTGAAGATAATTTCCTTCAGGTCCAAGGTGATTATAAACCACATCAAGAATTACAGAGAATCCTTTCTTGTGGGCTTCATTTACGAGGGTCTTTAACCCATCAGGGCCGCCGTAGCTATTCTGCGGAGCAAACGGGAATACGCCGTCATATCCCCAGTTTCTTTCTCCCGGAAACTGTGCAACAGGCATAATTTCTAAAGCTGTAATCCCTAATTCTTTAAGGTAATCCAGTTTGTCAACTGCGGCAAGGAATGTTCCTTCACCTGTGAACGTGCCCGTGTGAAGTTCATAAATTATATAATCTTTCAGATCTGCAGAACTAAATTCCCTGTCAGTCCATTCAAATAAAGAATGCTCAACAATCTGTGAGGGTCCTGAAATTCCTTCAGGCTGATAGTTAGAAGCCGGGTCACCCCGTTTGCTGCCATTTAAAAGATAAAAGTAATTCATTCCAGGTTTAATATCCTTAACAGACACCTTCCAGTAGCCTTCACTATCTTTCCTCATCGGTATTTTTTTATCCTCACTCAAATACAATTCAATAGATTTTGAAAAAGGAGACCAGACAATAAAACTACATTCATCAGAAGTATAAACCGCACCAACTTTTCTCATTGAACTTATTGTTTAATTAAAATTGTTTTCCAATTATATCAGTATGATCCTTGCAGGTTTATACTACTAGTCACAATTATAATTTTTATTTATTTAATAAAATTTGCTGTATTCAGAAACACAAAAGGCATTATTTTGTTATCAGGCTGGTTACGACTCTAAGGCCTTCCACCGGGATCTTAAGCCAGTTTGCATTACGTGTTATCCCCTTATCTATCTCTGCGAGCATCTTTTCAATCATATAAATATTCACCATATAATTTATCTGCTTCTCATCGCCGGGCAGGAACCCGCTATCTCCTGCGGCTTTGAGATAGCCTCTGAGAAATTTATTACTCATGCAGAACCACCAGCGGTTTGCAAAGGCATTATACGCAGTTACGTCCTCAGAAAAGGTATGACCGAATTTTTGCAGAGATGTATGAGCTGCGAAATAAATAGAACCGATTATTCCCGCAATATCCCTGAATGGTGATCTCTTTAACCTTTTAGCGCTCGATGCGATTGCAGGCTGTCCTTCAAAGTTTATAAAGAGAAAGTCTTTTCCTGTAAGCAATATTCTTTTAAGGTTAAGGTCACCATGTATCCGGATTTTTTTTGCATTAATTCTTACTTCAATTAAGGACTTCAGATAATCAAGGATCAGGACCTCCCTGTCAAAGATTTCCTCCATCTCATCTTTTTCATTCCCGGTATAGCTCTTCATTAGTCTGAAGGTATTCCTGGCAAGCGAACGGTTTGACTGGTAAATAGATCTCTGGTAGAAAGAATTAAAATTCTCAGGTTCGAAACCGTCTACAGGTAAGGAGGCCAGTGTTGCATGAAGTTCTCCGGTTCTGGTGCCAAGCAATTCCATTAAATCAAGGTTAAGAGAGTCCAGCTCATCGCAGCTTGTTGTAAAATCGTAATCCTTCAGATTTTCACTGATAAGAGCCTCGCGTCCTATTCTAAATTCTTTAATATTTTCCTTTTCCAGGTTGATTTTTTTTTCATAATGGTTAATTGAAGCGTCTGTCATGTATTTCCAGAAATTGCCTTCATTCGGTACATCTTTCTCTATAAACCCGAAAACGGAGAAATTGCCTTCCGCTGATTTATAATTTATTGTTCCGAGGTACTTCGGGATATGTTCAAAAGAAGACTCCAGTGAAAGAGCCCTGAACATCTCAATCCCGGGATGTCCTGCTTCTTCTAACCTCCTGTAAAGCCTTACTTTGAACCCTCCTCCATAGTTCAGGTCAATATATTTATGATTAGATTCATCGGTTTCACAGATCCTTGTATCAAGGAATTGTTCTGCAAGTTCATCAAACTCCATCTCTTTATCTATGATAAGGTCTCCTCTCTTTCCTTTTACAGCAGCTGAATTCAAAACTGTATTGATAATTGTATCTCTGAAAAAAGATTCATTTTGGCTTTCGCAAAGAACCTTTCCCTGTTTATCCAGGTATGCAATTACATTGACCAGGCTGCCGGGATCCTTTAGCTGTTCCTTGTTGAAATAAGTAGTTGAACATGGGATAATAAGTCCCTGTGAAGATTCATCCACATAATTTATCTGAAGCAGAACAAGGGACTGGTATTCATCACCTTTGCTAAGGGGGATTTCATCATACACATTTATTTCATCTATATTCTTTATTTCCGAATCGATCCACCGGTTGCGTTTGAGGAAATCAGGAATGGCTACTGTATTGAGGATACTCTCGTCATCGTAACCGAAGAAGGAGAACTCACCCTGCAATGGTTCCAGTTCAGGCGGTTCATAAAGATCAGCACTGTGCGCGGTTTCTTCAACTGGTATTAACTGGAACCAATAAAAATCATATGCATTCATGGTCAACATATAATAGGAGTCTTTGATGTCAGGGAATTTGTTGCGGCTGAATAATTCTACAGGTGTGCTTCCTGAAAATTCCGACAGGTTAAGTTCCACTACCTGGCTGAATCGGGAAAGATTAGCTACAACCAGAATAGTTTCTTTTTCATATGTACGAAGGAACGCAAGTACCTTTGAATTTGACGGCGACAGGAACTCTATTTCCCCCCTGCCGAATGCGCGGTACTTTTTCCTTACTGCAATTGCACGCTTCATCCAGTTAAGGAGCGACGAAGAAGTTCTCTCCTGCACTTCGACGTTGACACTTTCAAAATGATATTCAGGATCTATGATGACAGGCAGTAAAAGCTGCTGGGGGTTTACCCGGGAGAAGCCGGCATTGCGGTCGGGACTCCACTGCATAGGCGTTCTTACACCATTCCTGTCGCCCAGATAGAAATTATCCCCCATCCCGATTTCATCACCGTAATAAATTATAGGTGTTCCGGGGAATGAGAACAGAAGAATGTTGAGGAGCTTAATTTTGCGCCTGTTATTTTCTACGAGCGGAGCCAGTCTTCTTCGGATGCCAAGATTAAGCCGTGCATGTTTATCTTTTGCGTAATACCTGTACATATAATCCCGCTCTTCATCAGTTACCATTTCGAGAGTTAGCTCATCGTGATTGCGCAGGAACATTGCCCACTGGCAGTGCGGAGGAATTGCAGGCGTCTGTTCAAGGATATCGATTATAGGGTATCTTGTTTCCATCTGGACAGCCATATACATCCTCGGCATCAAAGGAAAGTGGAAGGCCATATGACATTCATCCCCGCCGCCGAAATATGCAACTGCATCCTCAGGCCACTGGTTTGCTTCAGCAAGAAACATTTTATTCTTAAATTTTTCCTTCAGATGCACATTGAGTTTTTTAAGAAAACTGTGCGTCTCAGGCAGGTTCTCGCAGCTGGTTCCCTCCCGTTCATATAAATAAGGTACTGCATCCAAACGCATTCCGTCTACACCCATCTCGAACCAGAAATCCACGGCCTTAAATATTGCTTTATGAACTTCAGGATTCTCAAAGTTCAGATCCGGCTGATGTGAATAGAAACGGTGCCAGTAATAGGCATTTGCAGCTGAGTCCCAGGTCCAGTTTGATGTTTCGAAATCACTGAAGATGATCCTTGCTTCTTCATATTCCTCACCTGTTTCACTCCAGACATAGAAATCTCTTTCCGGACTGCCGGGTGAACTTTTCCTGGCCCTTTTGAACCATTCATGCTGATCGGAGGTATGGTTCATTACAAGTTCAGTAACCACTCTTATTTTTCTTTTATGAGCTTCGCTGAGAAATGCCTTAAAATCATCGAGAGTACCGTAATCTGGATTTATATTGAAATAGTCGGAAATATCGTAGCCGTCGTCTTTCATCGGTGAGGGATAAAACGGAAGCACCCAAAGGATGTTTATTCCGAGCGACTGGATGTAATCAAGTTTGCGGGTCAGTCCCTTTATGTCACCTATACCGTCATCATTACTATCCATAAACGATTTTATATGAACCTGGTACATTATTCCATCTTTATACCAGAGCGGGTCATCATTATTTTTAATTACAGCCATATAAAGAAAATCCGATTTAAATGAATTTAATTTTGCAAATATTATGGTTATTCCGGGTGATGTAATTCATTATATATAAAATAATTACGGGTTTTGCAAGTTATGCAATCTGACCTGACGGACTCATTCAGATCCTTCACTGCTTTCAGGTTTCATTTTCGGGTAAAGTCGAAATTAGTTGAAATTCCAGGGCATTTCACCTTTTTTTCTACTCTTTAATACCTTATTTAGAGGTATTTACAGCGTATTCACAGCGTATTCAAAGCGTTTTCAAAGCGTATTCACAGCGTATTCACACCGTATTCACAGCGTATTCATAACGTATTTATAACGTATTTACCGGCTTGTTGACTGGTACTTATCTGGTATGAATTCTAATGGAAGGTGCATAAAAAAACCCCGGGGAAAGGATTCCCCGGGGGCAGTTTTAAGCAGGTCAGTTTAAGTGAAAGTTTACTTAATAAGTGCCATTCTCTTAGTTGATACAAAATCTCCTGCCTGCAGCCTGTAGATGTAAATTCCGCTGGTAAGTTCTGAACCATTAAACTTTACTGAGTAAGTGCCGGCGGGTTTATATTCATCGACCAGGGTTTCAACTTCGTTTCCCAGAAGGTCATAAACGGTGAGCTTTACGTGTGCACCTTCAGGCATTGAAAATTTAATAGAGGTAGCCGGGTTAAACGGATTTGGATAATTCTGATCGAGTGCGAAATCGTTCGGCTTCGGTTCATAAATAACAGATTCAGTGGACGAATAATTTACTGAACCGTCATAATCCACCTGTTTCAACCTGTAGTAAATTTTGCCGCGGTAATTATAGTCGGACAAATTATCAATGTAATCATAGGTGTGAGATTCCGATGTAGTTCCGTAACCCTGAACAAAATTAAGGTTCTGCCATACATTTCCAGCTTTTCTTTGTAAAAAGAAGCCGCTGTTATTTGTCTCGGTAGAAGTCTTCCAGATTAATCTGACATTCCTTTCATCTACATTTGCGGTAAAGGATGTAAACTCAACAGGGATTACTCCTCCGGAGATAGTTTTAAGGATAGTGCCATTTTCACCAACAGCATAGCCTGTCAGCTCATCTGCGAAAACGATTCCGTATAAAATATTTGAAGTGCCGCTTGTCTGAACATCCCAGCTGTTTCCTCCGTCTGTGGTCTTGATGATTAATCCCGAAGCGCCTGCAGCATAACCAATATCGGATTGATTCGCCGGGAAATTTAGCGTATAAAGAGCATTATCGAAGAAAGGAAGAGTTGACCAGCTCAATCCGCCATCGGTAGTGTTTGCGATAGCACCTTCACCTGTCCATACCGCAGCTGAAGCCAGACCATTATTTACATCGAAGAAATGTATGCCATACAGCTTCCCCTCATTACTATTGAGATAGAAAGCAGTATAATTCCAGTTCTGACCTCCATCGCCTGATGCACCGAACATCGGCTGGAAGATTGAATTCTCACCGGCTGTAAATGCATTATCGGCATCAAGCATCTGCACACCATAAAACCCGCCGCCGAAAAATCCGGTTTGGGAAGTTGTCCAGCTTGCACCTGCATCTGTAGAGTAAATTATTGTCTGGGACGTTCCACCTGCAATTCCGGCTACTCCATTAAAAGAGACAGAAAGCAGATTATCAGTAACATCAGATGAAACAGTCTGCCATGAAGATCCTGCATCCGTGGTGCGGAGGATGGTTCCCGCGTCACCGACTATTACGGCAATGCTATTATTAATTATACTAATGCCGTTTAGATTCTGCGAGGTACCTGAAGTGATGCTTTCCCAATTTGCACCAGCATCTGTTGTCATAAGAATTGTGCCTGCATCACCGACAGCAATTACGTAATCGGAAGTCATAAAATCCACGCCATGCAGAGTAGCAGCTGTGCCTGAACTAAGTGAAAGCCACCCGCTCTGGGCATTGATTATATCAGTGAGGAAAAATAAAAGAAAAAGAAAAATGTATCTTTTGATCATTCAGATCCTCCTGTAAAATTATAAATACCTGACATTCAAAATTATAAAAATATTCAAACGTTAAAAGTGACAGGGGAAGCATGCTTTTAAGATAAGTTATTTATTTCAAAGAAGGTAAGGAAGCTAGATTACATACCTTGGAATATTTCGGGGAAGCCGGCTTAAAGATTCATAATTAAGCTGGTCGCTCAGCTCACTAAATGAGGATACCGAGATTGTAAGGTCACCCTGGCAGCCTATTAAGACAACTTCATCATTCCTTTTGATCCCGGGTACATCTGTTACGTCAATGATAAGGTGATTCATATTAACGATTCCTATTACCGCAACACGGTAGCCATTAACGAGGGCCCGGCCATGGTTGCTCATCGAGCGGCTGAATCCCTGTGAATATCCGACGGGCACGATACCTATCTTCATATCCCGCTGGGCAAGGTAGGATGTGCCATAGCCGACAAATTCCCCTGTATTGACGGGCTTCACACTCATTATTCTACTCTTCCATGAGATAATTCTTTTCAAGGGATCAGTCTTATCCTCTTGTTTACCCAGGTAGGAAATCAATGTTTCCCTGCTGGGCCAGAAGCCATAATGCAGTATCCCGATCCTTACCATTTCCATTCTTGTCTGGGGATAGGAAACTGCTGCAGCACTACAGGCTGTATGCCGTGCAGCGGGATGAATTCCCTGCTCATTGAACCATTTATAGAAGTGGTTAAATTTTTTAATCTGCTGGTGGATCCTGTAGTAATTAGCAATACTTTCTGCGCCGGCATAATGGGTACACATTCCTTCCACTACAAAATTCCCTTCATATTTTTTCAGGAGATGGATAAGTTTCGTGAATTCTTTCTCCTGGAAACCGGTTCTGTTGAAACCCGTTTCAAGTTCTATATGTATCCTTGCGGGAAGATTCAATTTCTGCGCAGTTTTCAACGCACTCTCAAGTCTTGACAGATCAAAAACCCAGAACTGAATTTTCTCATTGACCGCCCACTCAATATCCTGATCGTCAATCATTCCCATAATCATTATTTCAGAATCTTTTGTTAATGTTGAGGCGACGCGATATGCCTCCTCTGTACTGAAAACAGAGAAATGATTTATACCCGCTTTTTCAGCCATCGGCACAAACACCTCAATGCCA
Source organism: uncultured Ignavibacteria bacterium (assembly GCA_963811905.1). Taxonomy (GTDB): domain Bacteria; phylum Bacteroidota; class Ignavibacteria; order Ignavibacteriales; family Ignavibacteriaceae; genus DATFVA01. Next base: position 214,759 of record CAWETK010000018.1, on the reverse strand, counting down.
TGTCCGTATGCGTTTCCCTTAACAACCGAAGAGATCCTCACCTTTTTTCCGAAGAGTTTTCTTAAAAAAGAAATATTGATATTAAGTGAATCCTGGCTTAGTTCTAAAACAGAAGTATGGAACATCTTATTTCCTGTTCATAATTTCATTCATAATTGAGTAAAACATATTTATACCTGCAGGGATTATCTCATCCGGGAAATCATAATCTGGGTTATGGAGCTGGGGATGATCTTCACCCGAACCTATGCCGAATAATGCACCAGGATATTTTCCTGTAAAGCGACCGAAATCCTCTGACCATCTGAAAGGCTCGTCTATTTTAATAATGGTATAATTATTCTTCTCTGCTGATCTGTTAACAATACCGATGCAGCCGGCATCATTTATCGTTGCCGGGAACTCTTCAGTATAATTAATTTCTGCTTTCAGTCTTTGTTCTGAAGCAACTGCAAAGGTTATTTTTTCCGCTTCAGCAATTAATAATTCCATATCATCATTCCTGTATGCTCTCAGAGTAGCCATCAGTTCAGCATAACCGGGAGAAGTACCGAAAGCCCTTTCCCCTATCCTAACATGCACAATGGTGACCAAAGTGAAAGATTGAGCATCCTTCAGCTTTTGCGGAAGTTCTGTAAGTTTTCTGATGATTTCAGCAACAGCAATAGCAGGATTTATTCCATTTTCCGGTTCAGCAGCATGAGAGGTTTTACCTGTAAGTTTTATTATCATTCCCATCGAGGCAGATGCAAAACTTCCCGGTTTGATTATTACGGAATTCAGCTTAAAGCCCGGCAGATTGTGGAATGCAAAAACATAATCTGGTTTTATACCAGAAAAATTGTGATCATTTAAAACTTTTTCTGCACCTTCTCCTGTCTCTTCTGCCGGCTGGTAAAGGAGAACAATCTTTCCGTTAAAATTTCTGCCGGATGAGATTTTTGCTGCAAAACCAGCAAGAACGGTCATATGCCCATCGTGTCCGCATTTGTGTCCCTTATCCGCATACTTTGATTTATACGCGAACTCATTGATCTCCCGTATAGGAAGCGCATCAAGCTCACTCCTGAAAAGAATAACAGGACCTTCTCCTTTTCCGTTAAAGATAAAAGCAATTCCATGCCCGCCGATATTTTTAATAATTTCATCAGGAGAATAACGGGATATAAAACTTATAATCTTTCCGGCTGTCCGTTCTTCCCAGCCTGCAAGTTCAGGTTCGGAATGAATTGATTGCCTCAGGTTAATCAGATTTGCTGCAGTTTCGGTATTCAATCGGGTTCCTCACTCAATTCAATATTTGATGGAATCTCTTCAGCAGAAGTTAAAAAACTTATTATCACAAATGTAACGGCTGAGATTGAAATTCCATAAATATTTGCATCAAGACCGAGAGGCAGACTGATACCGGAAGCAATCAAAGAAATTGTAGTCCCGCCGCCCAGAAGCATAGACCATAAGGCTGCAGTTGAATTACTTCTTTTCCAGAAAAAAGCTCCTATTACCGGAATAAACAACCCTGAGACCATAAATGCATACGAGTAGAGCATCAGCTGAAGCACATTCTGCATACCGGATGCAAGGAATAAAGCAAGAGCTCCTATCAAAAGAGTAATTAATTGGGAATAACGGAGAAATTTTTTCTGATCGGAACTGATATTAAAAAATCTGTCAAGAATATCAGTCATTACATTACCTGAGGCTGCCATCAGGCAACTGTCGGCCGTGGACATTATTGCAGAAAAGTAAGCAGACATCATCAATCCCATTAATCCCACCGGAAGAATTGATCTTAATAACATCGGGAGTCCCATTTCCGAATCCATACTTCCCACGGATGCATATCCCAGATACTGAAACATCCCGTCATTGGCCGCAACCCGGGCAAAGAGACCAAGAAGCACTCCCATAAATGCCATTGCCGGCCACTCGAACAATCCGGCAATAAACCATGCTTTCTTAGCTTCTTTTTCCGATTTGCATGCATAAATCCTTTGATATAACGTCATTCCGACAAACCAGATAGGAACAATCGTAACAAACCAGTTAACGAGAGTCTGCCAGCTCAGATTGCTCATTGAGAAGAATTCCGGAGGCAGGGCTTTGGTTATTTCCGAATATCCCCCGACAGCATAATAAGCGACTGGTATCCCAATAAAAATAAGTCCTACCATCAGGATTATCCATTGAACCGTATCGGTATAAATAACAGCCTTGATGCCGCCGAGGAATGTATAGATGACAACGATCGCTCCCATTATCAAGAGTGCTGTTTCCATATCAAGTGACACAAATGATGCAGATGCAAGTTTTGCTCCTGCAAGTATCTGAGAACTTGTAAATCCGATATAACCGATTGCAGATATAAATCCGGCTATAATTGCAACTTTCCTGTTATAAAAGCTTTCAAAAATCTGAGGAAAAGTATACAGCTCTTTGAAGTTTTTCATCCTATTTACTTTAGGGATAAGAAGAACGGCACTCAGCCAGGCTCCTATCAATCCAGTAAAAAGCATCCAGGATCCCGATATACCCATTACGAATCCAAGACCCCCGAGACCTATAGAAAATCCTCCGCCCACATCGGTGGCCACGACTGAAAGACCCACGTGGAAACTTCCCATACTTCTTCCGCCGACATAATAATCCTCCGCATCCTTATTTTTACGCAGGAAGTAAAAACCTATTCCCAGCATTGAGATCATATAGACAGAAAAGATGGTAATGTCTATCCAGTGCATAATCAGGCAATCTCCTTTGTTACATACTTAGTGTTCATCAAACGGGCAACTGCCATATAATCAGGCTTAAAGTGGATTTGCTTACCGACAGAAAATTTTCCTTTCTTATCGCCGATATCGTAGACAGTCATGTCGGAGGTTGTCCCTATAAAATTCACATTTCTATCTTTCGGGGTTATATGTGAAGGGTCAACATCAATCTCACCGAAATCTACTATGGCTCTGAAGGACTTTTTATTTATTTCCATATCTATCTCTCCCTGAAAATCATGTGCAGTAATCCCTATCCCTGCATCCGTAAGGTTTCCGTCAGGCACCATTTCTTTCTCTTCCAGCTCAAGTATTTCTGCTGAAAAATCAAAAGCATTAGTTGAAAGGTTCTTAAACCTTTTGTTATCGATTATTGATACGCCAAGGAATGCAGTTTCACCAATCCTGAAATGGTTAATACCGTCAGGAAGGCGGTCACGCATAACCAGGGGAAGAGTTATAGAACTACCAGCAGAAACCAGGTTAAGTTTTCTTGAAAACTTTTCCTCGATGAGCATCCGGTAAAGACTCAGCTGAACCATCTTATCATAGGTGGGTTCAACACCATACATACATCCGAGATTTGTACCCAGCCCTTCAACTTTAATATTTTTTAGTTCAAATATCTTCTCATAAAACGATAAAACATTGTCACGCAGAATTCCCTCCCTCAGTTCGCCGAGTTCGATCATTATTATAACCCGGTGAGTTTTACCAACTTTCTCTGCTTCCCTGTTGAGTGCTTCAATAGTAGTAAAAGATGAATTAAGAGATATATCCGCATACTGAATTATCTTTTTCGCAAGCACAGGTGCAGGAGGTTTGATGTACATAGTAACAATGCCAGGATTTATTTCCTTTATAATTTTCAGATTTGAGATCCTTGAATCACCTATTGAATGTACTTTTTTAATTGATTCATCACAGATAATTTTTTCCAGTACAGGCCGGTTTCCGCCGAGAATCTTTGCCACCAGCGACCATTCAATATTATTCTCTGTGAGAAAGGAGCTGAGTTTAATTATATTTTCCGTGATGCGGTTTGTATTTACAATTAAAGTTGCCATTTTAACTCTCTTTTTTATATCTCATTTCTGCATACTTTGTTGTGAAGCCAATGCGTTCATAAAGGCGTTTGGCAGGATTCTCGTATTCAACATGGAGTTTTACATCACCTTCAGCCATTGATAAAGCTTTATCCACTATCTGCCTTCCAAATCCTTTTCCCCTGAACCTGGAATCGACAGCTACATAAACGAGTATATTCTCAGGGATGTATCCGGACATCCCGGTTTTATTCATTACAAGGGCCCCGGTGAGCTCATCATCGTTATACGCCGCCAGAAGGAATCCGCCGCATCCTTTTTCGGTTGAAAAAGCGTAGTCTATAGATTTTCCGATAGCTTCTTTTGAATCACCGAACTTATCCAGATGTCTGTGCAAGAAATCAATAAACTTTTCTCTTGTAAGGTTTTTATCAAAATCATTTTCGTTGTTTATTTCTTTAAATCTCAGCATTACTTTTCTCCTGAATTAATATGAAATAGCAATCCTCACCCATTCCGGAGTACAGAACGAATAGGAATATGTTTTTTGTATCAGTTAAATCTGTATGATAAAAAAAGTTTTAAGAAGGAATATCTGAAAGCAGTAGAAGTAATTTTCCCGATCACTTTTCTACGCCTGTGAAAAACAGGGTCAATTGATCTATAGAGGTAAAATCCGGTATCTGTTTTAGACAGATTAAGAAAGGTCACAATAAACTATTTTTTTTGATTATTACATTACAAATATAACAAAACTCACACAAAGATTTTTGTTATTGTGGCAATTATCATGATAATTCCAGTCATAAACGGTGATTACAGCAAACCAGGCAATTAATACTTACCTTTAAATAAAATGATAAGGAAAGAAATTTATGCGAGCAAGAAAAACCAAAAAGAGATTGGCAAAAATCAAAAAAATTGCGGGCTATACATCTACATTTGCGACGGTCGGGATTCTATTGACTACATTGATACAGAAAGTCAGGAAGAAGAATGGGGAGTAAATTAGTATAATAGAGGGAATTACGGATTTTACGGATTGGGCGAATTGAGCGGATGCGAACAACGACGCAGAGACTTTATTGATTTTACAATGGTTATTAGCGATAGGTTTTGCCACGAAAGGCCGGAAGTGGTTTAGAAATTATATTAGGTTAATAATAAAGCAATCAGGATTTGAAGGGGAGGCTGAAATAAAAAACCCACCGAAGGGGGATCCTCGGCGGGTCAGATTCATTATCATCAAGAGGCAGGGGTAACCTCTTGAAAGAACCTGGTATAAATTTCAAAATAAAGTTAGTAAGAGTCAACAAAAAAATAATATTATTGAAAATATATTTTTTTCTTAATATCTGAGCAATCAACTCTTAAACTATCAAAATTTTCATTCCGGAATTTTGTAATTCACTCTTTTTAATTTACTGATTAAGATAAATCGCATAACCTCTGAATCCCGGTGAAATCTCAATTGCCGGCAGAGGTATATGAAGGTAATCCAGGTAGTACAACAGTCTGTTTAAGAATTCACTATCAGGTTTAAATAATTTTCGGAGACTAATATCCGGAGAAATCAGAAACACATAGTCTCCTCCCGCCGCTGCCGTCCAGATGTCTGACGGACATACCTGCAGCAATGTTAAGAAAATCAGGCCAGAATGATTTCATACTTGCAGGCATATAATTTCTGACATTAACACTCAACCAGAAAGTCTGACCTTCATAATCATCTGTGAAGAACTGGTCATTCTTATTGATTTCATCGACCCTGGTATAATAAGGACTATCCGACGGCCAGTAGCTCCATTTAAAGGTAAGGTCCTGCAGGAAAGGTATTTTCTTCTGCAGATATGGATAAGCAGACCCTATAAGATCCGCGCCCATATCGACCGGATCAAATCCCCATCCCGGGGCAAATCCATCTTTAATCTCAATACCGGCATAGACTAAAGTACTAAGCAGTCCCCCATACAGCAGTGAGGATTCCTCATCGAGACCTGCCCACCTCAACCCAAGTCCAAATCCTTCAGTAAACAGAACTGCACCATACATATGACCGACTTTATCAATATTTTTCACATAGGTACCATCATAATAAAAATGAAACTGTGTTTCACCATTATTCCACCAGGCTGTCTTCATCCTGTAGTAAAATCCGCCGAAGAAAGCGAGAGAACTTCCGCTTACGATTGCGAGTCTTGCATAATGTATTTTAAATTCAGGATCCGTCAGCTGGTTTAAAACCTGGACTGAGTCAACCGCAGGGATAGAAAATGAATCCTTTCGCGCATCAAGAATATTTTTATAAGGTGGTTCTATCAGGTAAGGGGAATCCAGCGTAATATTTTTTGGTACGTATAGAGAAGAGGAATTCTGAGCTGAAGCAGTATATAAACAGAATGGTAAAATGAGGACAATCAGAACATATCTTAATGTAAACTTTGACACCACTTCCTCTGTTTATATCAAATGAGATCAGTACTAATTTCCTGAAACAACAGTCTGAATTTGGGGAATTAATAATTTTATATCAAGGGGAATTGGATGTTAATTGCGAAACGTGAGATTACAAATTGCAGGATTGGAAATTAGTATGAATGTATGGTATCCTCAGTCAGATTTTTGTCCCGCTAAAATCGCGCTAAAATCGGGATCTTCGACTTCGCTGCGATTTTTTTGGTCAAGATATTTTAAGAAGCTCTATAAATCATTGAACAATTTACTTATTTTCGGTGGCTTCGATATCCCGCAAGGCAAATCCTAAGTCAATAAATGCGCGGGATTTCGAAGACTCAACATCCCGCCCCTCAATGATACCAAGCAATGGGCGGGACACTCAGCCACCGCTATACGTTACTCCGCCTATCTAAGGTTGTTATTGGTTGCCGGCTATGCCGCGATAGGGGTGGATGGTTGTATGGGGCGAACCACGCAATGGAGGTTTAGTTGATTTTGCACTGGGTGACTGGAAAATGCAAGATTACAAATTATAAGGTTACAAATTGGTGAGTGTATGGTATCCTCAGTAATATTTTTGTCCGCTAAAATCGGAATCTTCGCTCCGTCTATCGACGGGATCTTCGACCCGTCTGTCGTCGTGGTCTTCGACCCGTCTGTCGCCGTGGTCTTCGACTTTGCTACGATTCTTTTGGTCAAGATATTTAAGGAACTCTATAAAACAGACTTGAATTTGGAGTATTGGAATTAGGGAATAGTTGGGATGGAATAATCTTACCGGCGAAAATTTGGTTGTCGGATTCAGCGTTAGGGCGTATGACTGTATGCGAGAACCTCGCAAGGGCGGCTTAGTTGATTTTGATGTCTGGAATAACGGATTGGTGGAGAGCCCAGGAATAATGGAATTGTTGAAGTGGAATTTTGTTTAAATGGAATTATTTTAAGGCATTCACCAGAGAAAACCGTTGAAACGGTTAATCGTATATTATATTCCTTTATAAACCACCGGGCTAAAGCACCGGTGTTAATGTATGAACATATAAGACATTAATTCTGACTATATTTCATCAGGAAAGCTTTAATGAAGCGGTTTATATCTCCATCCATAACTGATTGAACGTCTGAAGTTTCCTCATCTGTTCTATGATCTTTTACCATATTATAGGGATGAAATACATACGAACGGATCTGACTGCCCCATTCAATTTTCATTTTGCTTTTTTCGACTTCATCAAGTTCTGCTTCCTGCTTTTCTTTTTCGATCTGGTAAAGTTTTGATTTCAGCAGTTTCATTGCATTTGTCCTATTCTGCAGCTGAGATCTTTCACTCTGGCAGGCAGCGACTGTGTTAGTGGGGATATGGGTAATACGAACTGCGGTCTCGACTTTATTTACATTTTGTCCCCCTTTACCTCCCGATCTATAAGTATCTACCCGGAGATCAGCCGGATTGATTTCTATTTCAATAGTATCATCAACTTCAGGGATAACAAATACCGATGCAAATGAAGTATGTCTCCTCTTGTTTGCATCAAAGGGAGAGATGCGGACCAGCCTGTGAACACCGTTCTCGGCTTTTAAATATCCATATGAAAATTCCCCCTGCACTTCAATCGATACACTTTTTATTCCTGCTCCATCACCTTCCAGCATGTCAAGGATGGTCATTTTATAATCGTTTTGTTCACCCCAACGCAGGTACATACGCATCAGCATTTCAGCCCAGTCCTGCGCCTCAGTTCCCCCTGCACCCGAATGGATAGAGAGAATACAGTTCTTATCATCATCCTTCCCGCTGAGCATATTCTTAAACTCAGCCTTTTCGATTGCATCACGAACAGAAGCCAGCTCACTTTCAATATCAGCACGAAAAGATTCATCACCTTCCATTTCCGCAAGCTGGATAAATTCCTGCAATGCTATCGCTTTTTTATCAAGCTCTTTCCACAGGTTCACCCAGCTTTCGAGTGATTTTATTTCCTGCAGGATCTTTTGAGCACCCATCTGATCATTCCAGAAGTCAGGCTGTGAAGTCTGGTTCTGCAGTTCCTTTATTTTTGAGTCTTTTGTATCGACGTCAAAGATAACCTCGTAATGTCCCGATCCTTTTCTGATATTCTTTAAGCTGTTTTAATTCTTCATCATACATAAAATTAATCCTTAATTTAAAATTTGGTCATTCAATTGTTCTTGCTTCAAACTGGAACACAATTTCGTTGAAACCAGACTCAATAAAGCAATTCAAAATATAATTTTTTTATGCTACTGGTGGGGTTGACTAAAAAGTAACCCTGTCATTCCGATCGAGGGAAGAAATCTTAGAGTTCGAAAAGATTTCTCGGTCGAAGACTCCCTCGAAATGACATTGTCTTGCTTTTTAGTCAGCCCCTAAATGATTCCTGAAGCGAAACGGCGTTTCGCTTTACATTTTCGCATAACTATTCTACTGCAGTAACCTGCTAATCTTTCAATCATCCACTTCCATTCTCAGCAGTGCTGCGGCAAGTGTTTTTCCCTGGGCATCGTGCTTGAGTGATACTGTTCCCCCGCCGCCCAAGGTATTGTTCAATATAAAATTCAGAGCCCGGATATTCGGCATTTCATATCTTTCAACTTCACCCAGGCATATTCCCTTAAAATGTTCTTTCACTCTCTCTTTTGTCAACAGTTTCCTGATTATTTCATACCCTTTGTCATCGTATGCAATAATACCAACATTAGCAGCGTCGCCTTTATCTCCGCTTCTTCCGTGTGCAATGTCAAGTAATCTCTTTTTCATTATTTCAGCTCCAGTATTTTAACCTGAGGTTCAACTAATTTTTTAGGGATCAAAGCAGGCCAGTAAGCAATCACTTCGCTCGGTCTCGGTCTACCTCCCGCAAACCCGGTAACGCTGGGAGGACCAGTAAGTATCAAAGGTGCAATCTCCATTCCGAATCTTTTCAGCGAATCGTGATCTTTAGAACGTACAGCAACTCTAAGCATTATCTCATTAATTTTATCTTCGTCAATTTCTGTTGATAATGGGCCGTGCGTTGAATTATAACCGACAAACTCCGTACGTATTTCATCAAATTTCAGGTTAAGGTTAGCCAGTCTCTGCCTTAATATTTTATCTGCGGCTTTAGCCTTCGTCAATGCATCTGGCCAGGAATAGGTAAGCGATGCAACAGCAGAATAGCCATCGGCATAGGAACAGGATACCTTATACGAATCTGTTGCTTCTTTTCCTTTAACGTCATAAACCCGAACCCTGTCATTCCCGAGGTCCTCAAGTTTAATTGACGTAAAATCAGCAACACAATCAGGAGTAATATATGATGTCGGGTCACCGATCTCATACACCAGCTGTTCGGCGACTGTTTCAAATGAAACTCTTCCGCCGGTGTTTTTATGTTTAGTAATAATTACATCGCCGTTAGGATAGGCCTCAGCTATAGGAAAACCAATCTCTGCCATATTATCAATTGATTTCCAGTCGCCCAGAAAATTTCCGCCGGACGATTGTGCACCGCATTCAAGGATATGACCAGCAACTGTTCCTGCAGCCATCAAATCATAATTATTTTTATCCCACCCGAACTCATAGATCATTGGAGCCAACGTGAGTCCTGTATCCGTAGTTCTTCCGGTAATTACTATATCCGCTCCTCTTTTTAAAGCTTCCACTATCGGGAAAGCGCCGAAATAAACATTTGCACTGACCAGTTTAGCCTTATATGGAACTATCGATTCACCGGTATCCATATTCTTCAGTTCGCAGCCTGAAAAAATTATTTCATCGATATTACTGCGTATATCATCACCGATTACAACAGCAATGTCAAGTTTTTTTATCTGCAGGTTCATTGCAATATCCAGAATTGCATCAGCACAGGCAACCGGATTTACGCCGCCGCCATTAGTAATAACTTTAATCCCCTTCTCCATACAGATCGGCAGAATCCTTTTCATCAGGTCCGGGAGATCGCGCGCATAGCCAAGGTTAGGATTTCTCATTTTCTGTTTCTGCAGTATCGACATGGTGACTTCAGCAAGATAATCCATCACGAGGTAATCTACTTCGCCTTTAGTTACCTGGTTATAAGGAGCATCAATAAGGTCTCCCCAGAAACCCTGCCCTGAAGCTATTCTTATTTTATCTTTCAATTAAATTCTCCGGTATTATTATCCTATAATATAATGTTATTTTTATTTATCCTTTATGATTAACCAAATTCCGGGGCAACCAGGGGATGAGTTTAAAATAAAACAGAGACAAAGTATTTTCAGTATTATAAGACTTAAAACTTTGTCTCTTTCAAAATTCTAAATCAAATGATAAAAAAGCATTCATATGATTCAGAAATATAGATTACGCGGAATTAAATTACAACCGCTTTATAGCCGTAACAATGAAGACCGGACTTACCTTCATCCTGTATCTTCCTGAAAATGATCTTAACTTTCTGACCAATTTCGACTTTATTCACATCAACGTCGGCAATCTGCATTGTTAATCTTACTCCATCATTCACTTCGACTATACCGACCGCATAAGGTGTTTCCTGTGAGAAATTGGAAGGACCCACGCGAATAACAGTATAGGTGAGTATTTTCCCGAGATCTGACAGTTTTATAGTTTCGAACTCATTCGAATTACACTCGCCGCAATGTGTGCGGGGAGGAAAATATATCTTACCGCAATTTTTGCATCGGCCGGCTTCAAGCCTGTAGCGCTGAGGGATTTCACGGAAATATCCTGGACTTATCATATTGCCTCCAATATATGTATTACACAGCTTGCACCGGATCCGCCCATATTCTGAGCCATTCCTATATGTGCATTTTTAATCTGACGTGCACCTGCTTTTCCCTGGAGCTGTTCATACAACTCAATGATCTGAGCCACACCGGTTGCACCAACCGGATGTCCTTTTGATTTTAATCCTCCGCTCGTATTGATAGGTATTTTACCTGTCTCGAGTGAAGTTAATCCTTCTTCAACACCAGGACCTCCGCATCCTTTATCGAAAAATCCAAGGTCCTCAGTAACAACGATCTCAGCGATACTGAAACAATCGTGAACTTCAGCGAAGTTTATATCCGAAGGCTTAAGACCTGTCTGTTTATACGCCTTTTCAGCGGCTCTAACCACAGCATCCAGGGTGGTCAAGCTTCTTCTGCTATGCAGAGCAATTGTATCAGAAGCCTGAGCTGAAGCTCTTACCCTTACAGGTGAATCTGTAAACTTCTTTGCGATATCCATTGAGCAGAGGATAACAGCCGCCCCGCCGTCACTCACAGGTGAGCAGTCAAGGAGTCTGAGCGGATCGGCAACTAAAGTAGAGTTTAAGACATTATCGATCGAAATTTCAGAACGGAACTGGGCATTAGGATTTTTAGCGCCGTTCCTGTGATTCTTTACCGACACAGCGGCAAGCTGTTCTCTTTTAGTTTTATACTGATGCATATGTGCATTTGCAATCATTGCATAGAGACCGGGGAAAGTTATACCCTGGTACACTTCATATTCCTGGTCGGCTGCAGTAGCGAGTATATCAGTCACATCCGCTCCGTCAGTCATTTTCTCAACACCGCCGGCAAGAACAATTTCGCTCTGGCCTGAAGCAACCTCAAGATATGCCTGTCTGAATGATACACCGCCTGAGGCGCAGGCTGATTCAACACGGGTAGACGGAATAGGAGTAACTCCCAGGTAATCTGCCATTACTGCTCCGAGGTGTTCCTGTCCTACAAACAAACCGCCCGACATGCTTCCAACATACATTGAATCTATATGATCAACACCGGCATCTTTAATAGCTTTTAATGCAGCTTCAACAAATATATCCTTAATGGATTTTCCCCAGAGTTCTCCGAACTTTGTCATTCCGGCACCAATTACAGCAACTTCTTTCATTTTTATTTCTCCCTCTATTCATTCAAGATTATTTTACGACGGAATTTTGCATACTGACCGTAATCAAGGTATATCTTATCATTATCAAGCATATCTCTTACTTTCGGCGCTTTATCCTGAACATTCAGTATTTCATCAGTAACCTGGAAAATAAATCCATCACTTCCAGCACCGGAACCAAAGGAAACCATAAATATCTTGTCTCCCGGTTTTGCCACATCAAGTACTGCCGACAATCCCGTAGGAGACGAACCCGAATAAGTATTACCCATCCAGGGAACTATCCACCCGGTTTCAATCTGTTCTTTTGTAAAGCCAAGCTGTTTACCTGCCATCTGTGGAAATTTTCCATTCGGCATGTGGAATACAGCATATTGAAAATCTTCAGGCTTCATTCCTGATTTTTCAAGAAGACTCTTCCCTGCATTAACCACGTGCCTGAAATATGCAGGCTCCCCGGTAAAACGACCGGCATGCCTTGGATAGAATTCTCCTTCTCTTCTCCAGAAGTCAGGAGTATCTGAAGTATATGAGTGAGTGAATAAAAATTCAGCTACGACTTTTTCTTTTCCGATTATAAAAGCAGATCCTCCGGCTGATGCAGAATATTCGAGTGCATCGCCCGGGGCTCCCTGTGAAGTATCAGCACCTATGGCCAAAGCATACTTTACTTCATCTGCTTTTACCAAACCATAGGCCACATACATTGCTTCTGTACCGGCTTTGCAGGCAAATTCATAACTTGCAACGTGGACATGGGGTCCTATCCCGAGTGCATCTATTACTATCGTACCGCTCGGTTTTACTGCATACGGATGCGACTCAGAACCAATATAAACCGCACCAATATCCTGAGGATTTATCCCGCACCGCTGCAGGGCATATCTTGCTGCCTGAACTGAGATAGTTATAGTATCTTCATCAAGACCCGGAACGGTCTTCTCATACAATAACAAACCTCGCTTAATTGCTTCTGGATCGGCTCCCCACTCTTTAGAAATGTTTTCGACTTTAACTCTATATCTTGGGAGATAAGAACCAAATCCGACTATTCCAACCATACTACTCTCCCTGTTTTATTTGATAATTAATTAGTTAATTAATAGTAACCTCGCATCTATCAAATTCAACCAGGATTATTATTAAAGGGAAATAAGAAATCAGGTCTGATAATTTTTCCCGCTAAAAAATAAATCCTCCCCTATCCCTATTTATTTCAAGATCAATATATCAACTTTTAGTTTAAGTGTAAATTGAAAAAATAGATTTATTTTATTTAACAAAGTTCCAACCAATGATACTTTCAAGCAAGCTATATGAAAAGGGATTTCGCCGATAAGTCGAGGAATTGTCTCCTTATTGTCTCACTAGATTAAAAAAAAGAGCCCGAAATCCCGGGCTCCTTTTTGGGTGCTGTACTTACTTTACTAACAACATTTTACGTGCCTGTGATCTTCTGTTCAAAGTTGTAAAGTTCAAAAAGCCTCTGAGAGCATAACTATACAGTTTTTATTAAAAATTATTTGGTCAATGAAAGATTTTTTTTTAAGAGCATACAGATATCTACGATCGTATTATTTTTTTGGTCATCAAATATGAGTGGATAAGAGATATTCCAAAAACAGACGCAGCCGTTAAATGGCAAATAAGTTCACATTGTTTTATATTTAATCAATTAAAAAAGGCAACAATATGGATAAAACTGAACTAAAAAAAAGAATAGTCAATTCATTAAGAGGACAGGCAGAAATCGAAAGGATTATAATATTTGGGTCATTCAATAGAAGTGATTCCCCCAACGACATTGACATCGCGGTCGTACAAAACAGTTCGGATAATTATTTAACCCTTGCATTAAAATACAGAAAACTTATCAGGGATATTTCAAAAGAAATAGCAATTGATATATTCCCTATTCTAATGGAAAATAAAAATAGTTTTTTCGCTAATGAAGTTGCCACCGGAGAAGTGATCTATGCAAGAGGAAACTAAAAATTGGCTGACATTTTCAGAAGAAAATCTTGAAGCTGCAAAAATTCTCCTTGAGAGCGATCTATATAATCCGTGTCTTCAGAATATTCAACAGTCTATAGAAAAAGCATTAAAATCCCTTTTTATTGAAAAATATATTCCATTTAAAAAAACTCATAATATTCTAGAACTAAAGACTATACTGGCAAAGAATGAGATAATGCTTGAGTTAACAGAAGATGAATGCGATTTTATGGATAGTGTATATTTGCCGACGAAATATCCAATTGGCAGTGCACTTCCTTTATTTTATCCGGATAAAGAGATTTGTAAAAGCTCCATTTTACTTGCGGAAAGAGTAATTAAAGAAGTAAAATCTCTGTTATGACCACGGCACATTAGTGAAGCGTTATTTCATCCTCGTTGAAGGAAGTTTGTTTTTACGCTTAATGCATTAAGACCTCTACCGAATCCTTTAGCCAACTCTTTTTTTTGCCTCCTCAATCAATCTGGCTTTTAACGATTCCTAAATACATCAATATTTCATAAAGCTTATACGGCCAAAACAATTACCTGTTCCATCCTTCTCTGCCGATCAGGGGGACAAATGCAAATTCAGGAATATCACGGACATCAAAAACATCCTCATCAATCTTCCGGATGATTTTAAGGATCTGACTCTGTTTATTACCAACTGGAATTACAAGACGCCCCCCCACTGCCAACTGTTTTTTCAATGAGACGGGTACAGAAGGCGAACCGGCTGTAACGATTATTCCATTATAGGGAGCGTATTCCTCCCAGCCGATAGTTCCATCACCGTACTTAGTATGCACCCTGATACCAAGGTTATCAAATAATTTCTGCGTTTTTATATAAATCTCGAACTGTCTTTCGATGCTGTAGACTTTCATACCCATTATTTCAAGCAGCGCAGCCTGGTAACCGGAACCTGTTCCTATTTCCAGAACATTTTCACCAGGATTCAACTGCAGCGCCTGGGTCATATAAGCAACGGTATATGGTTGTGAGATAGTCTGACCGTAACCGATCGGGAGTGCAATATCTTTATATGCATGTATTTTCAGTGCATCAGGAATAAATTTATCCCTTTCCACTGCTGAAACCGCACCGAGTACAGCTTCATCAGTAATGCCCCTCTTTTTTAATTTATCTACAAGATCGCTTCTTTCATTTTCGTACATTATTTTCCGGGAAAAGTTAAGTCACACAAAGATAAATAATTATTTATAATTCTTTAATTTTGCACTGCAAATAATAATTTCGGGATCCAATGATTGATATAATTCTGAATTCTCTTGGCGGAGCAGTTCTGATAATGATGATGAGAATCTGTGATGTAAGCATAGGCACAATGAGGACAATTTTCGTTGTGCAGGGTAAAAAATATTTCGCAGGTATAACCGGTTTTTTTGAAGTGCTTATCTGGATCTTTGCAATGCGATACATAATGCAGCATCTTGACCAGATACCTAATCTTTTTGGTTATGCAGCAGGGTTTGCACTGGGGAACATAATAGGCATATCGATTGAACAGAAGATCGGATTAGGGTTCATTCAGCTTAATATCATCTCGCGTCATCATACTGATCTGATTGCAAATGAATTAAGGAAATCAAAGTTTGGTGTAACTATATTGCCTGGTGAAGGCGGAGCAGGTGGAGTCTCAATAATTGTTCTTGTGGCTCCGAGAAAATTTCAAAAAAGAATTGTTTCGCTTATTGAAAAAGTTGATCCGAATTCATTCATTACGATTAATCACTCACTCCCCTACAGGGGTTACAGGCACGGATCGAGAAAATAAAACCGTCTGGTTATTCCCTTGTTTCCGAAGATACAACTTCAGAATCCTCAACGCGGGTGGTTATACACCAGTTATATCCGCTCGATTCCAGCGGTCTGCCGGTAATAATTAAAGCGTGATCTGCAAGAACTTTTGAGTATGTACCGTTAAGTGTGGTATCCAGTCTGGAATTTATTTCCCATCCTGAAAAAGAATTCCCGCCGCCGCCCATAGCAGTATTAGTTCTGTAGTACTTTAAAGCGTCCGCTGCAAGATTTGTACATTCAAGAATTATATTATCTTTGGTTCTCTGCTCTGCCTGACCATTCATTGTACCATTAGCCAGGGCGATTGCTATACCAACGATGATTACTCCAATAGCAATCAGCAGCATTTGTTGTGAACCCATCACAGCCTCCTTTGTAAAAGGGAGCAGCCCTCAAATGGATGGTTAACAGAAAATAGAATTATGTTATGAAGCCATTGAATCGTAGATCTGAGCAGGATCCATCAGACTCATTATCGCTTCCGATTTAGTTTTATGCGTATTGAAAATATTTAAAGTGCCGGTTACAGTAAGAATTGTGTGGGCTATTGAGGGGGGTTCGACGAGTCTCAATTCACCACCTATGTCAGCCAGTTTTTTCAATGTAACCACAAGTACACCGATGAAAGTTGAATCAAGGAAATCGCAAGGACTGAGGTCGATGACGATCTTAAGTTTTTTCTTTTTCATCTCATCATCTATGAACTTTTTGAATTCGTGTGCTTCTTTGACAGTCGCACGAGAAATATTTACAGTAATTATTACTATATCACTACTGTACTCTTTTTCGAAATCTAACATCACTTTCCTCTCTCTGGTTAAATTATACCGAAATTATTTAAGTGATCCTGAACTACTGCCCTCTCTGAATCCGTATCCCCTAATTCAATTCAGGTGCCAGATGGAATATTGAAGAAAAACTAAATATTTGAAATTTTGGGTGTTTCAAACTAGAACATATTTCTAATTATTTATAGTATACTAAGTCAAATTTTTGTCCGCTAAAATCGACATCTTTGCATCGCTACGATTTTTAGAGGACCGAAAATTTGAGACGACTTGAAATTTGGAAGTAACCGAATGCTGCAATATTGGAATAACCTGCCTTCGGGGACTTTGCGGGTAAACCCACCTTAGAGGACTTCGGCGGATAAACCAGGATAGAATAAGGTTAACTATGAATCCGTCAATGCACGTCCTACCATTATCAAGGGGGCGAGGAATTTTAACCGGGAAGAGGAGCGGATTATAGTGGTATTATGACGGGAGTTAAGACGGTTCAAGGACGGTTCATCACTAATTTCGGGGGGTAAATTGATGAATTATTAAACAATGCTTTTTGATTGGCGAATTGGGCGAATTTAGCGAACTCAACGAATTAATTTAATGAATGGGTGAATTAATAATTAAGAATCAAATATTCGATAACAATGAGTGTATTTTATTATTTTTTAATCTGAAGTTCAACCAACCAACTTTAATTTATAAAAATAACAGGCATATTTGAAAAATTATTGCAAGATAGGTGTAATCCTTTTATATTTGTCACGCTAAAAATTTAGCGATTATCATAAGTTTTAATTGCGGGAATAGCTCAGTTGGTAGAGCGCAACCTTGCCAAGGTTGATGTCGCGGGTTCGAGTCCCGTTTCCCGCTCAAGAAAATCCACTTTCAGTGGATTTATTTTTTTATGGTAGTTTAAGTATATTTGTTATCAGCAAACGGCGCTGTAGCCAAGCGGTCTAAGGCGAAGGTCTGCAAAACCTTTATTCGTCGGTTCGAATCCGACCGGCGCCTCTAATAACCTGATTCTATTCTCAGAATCAGGTTTTTTTATTCCAGGATGGTCTTCCCTGAATTCTTTATCTCAATCATTCAACAGTTAATTTATTCTATATTTTATTAAATTTGAGGATTATCAGAAAAAAAACATAATAAATGGAATATCTCTTAAGTTTTATTATTGGGTACCTTCTAGGATCATTCCCTGCAGGTTATATCATCCTTAAGAAAAGCAGAGGGATCAATATAACCGAGGAAGGTTCCGGGAATGTAGGGGCAATGAATTCTTATGAGCTTACAAATTCAAAGTTTATCGGACTTATTGTTATGGTTATTGATGCTCTGAAAGGACTGTTCAGCGTTTACATCACTCTCCTTATTTTTCCATTAAACTTTATTTTTCCTGCGATAGCCTTGTTTTGTGCAGTATTCGCGCATTGTTACAATCCCTGGCTGGGATTTAAGGGCGGGCGCGGACTGGCAACTGCTGCAGGAGGCTCTTCCCTTCTCTTTCCTTTTGCCCTCATTTTATGGGTAGTTCTCTGGTTTGCAATCTATATTTATCAGAAAGATATTTTATGGGCTAATGTCTGGGCAACTATTATGGCACTGATTATAATTCTGACTTCTCCCGGTATAGCAGTGAAATATTCCTTCCCCCGTGCTTCTACACAGGGTGAGTTAATCCTTTTCAGTATAGCCCTGCTCGTTCTTATATTTGTAAGACATATTGATCCATTTAAAGAAATTATTAAAAATAAAAACTTCATCAGGAAGGTGAAACGATGACCCCTAAGTTGAAAAAAAGAATAATAACCGCCGGGACTGTGATTATTATACTGGCAGCTGCTTTCATGATCATCAGGCCGGATAAGCCTGAGCCTTTATTCAGGACATCCGACAGCAGTTACTCTCTTTCAGCCTATCAGAATAAAGATAAGGATAATTCAGTCATTTCCAATTCCAGAAATAATATCATTACAGAAACGGTGAAGAAAGTAAGCCCTGCAGTTGTAGGGATAAATGTAACTGAGATACGCCAGTACCGTGATCCATTCGGGTCATTTTTCGACGATCCTTTTTTTAAGCAGTTCTTTAATAACAGGTCATATAGTGAGAAAGTGAAAGGACTTGGATCGGGCTTTATAATTTCACCCGATGGTTACATTGTAACCAATGATCACGTAGCCGGCAACGCAACTGAAATCACGGTTACTATGACCAACGGGAAACATTATAAAGCGAAGGTAGTGGGAAGCGACCCAATCACAGATATCTGCCTGCTTAAGGTTGATGCTTCCGATCTTCCCTATGAAATTCTCGGAAATTCAGGTGACGTGATGATCGGTGAATGGGTAATCGCACTGGGCAATCCTTTTGGATTATTTGAAATAAACGACAAACCCACAGTTACAGTCGGAGTGATAAGCTCAACCGGAATGAACCTTGAACCGATAAATAACAGGTACTATATAAATATGCTTCAGACCGATGCTGCTATTAATGGAGGCAACAGCGGAGGCCCCCTGGTTAATAGTGAGGGTGAAGTAATAGGTATGAATACACTCATCTTTACAGGCGGAAATGGTTCCCAGGGAAGTATAGGACTGGGTTTTGCTATCCCGATTGATAAAATAAAAAGAATTATCTCAGAGTTGAAAGAGAATGGAAAGATCGACCGTGATTTCGATCCCGGTATGAGAATTCAGACAATAGATGAACAGATTGCAAAGTATTACAACCTTGATGAAACCCGCGGAGTTATTATCACCCAGATACTTCCGGATTCTCCTGCAAAGCATGCAGGATTAAAAGTAGGAGATATCATTGTTCAGGTTGAGAATTACCGCATAAACGATGATCAGACGATTATCGGAGTGTTCCAGGAATTCAGGAAGGGTCAAACAGTAACTCTGCATATTTTAAGGGATAATAAACCAATGACGGTTCAAATGAAACTGGAGAACAAAAAATGATAGAACGCTATACTCTTCCCGGGATGGGTAAGATCTGGGAGGATAAATTCAAGTTCGATACCTGGCTGAAAATTGAAATACTTGCCTGTGAAGCAAGAAGTAAAATGGGAGAAATTCCCGCGGCGGATGTTGAGGTGATAAAAAAGAAAGCAGACTTTGAGATTAAGAGAATCCTTGAAATTGAAGAGACCACAAAACATGATGTTATAGCGTTCCTTACTAATGTTGCTGAATATGTTGGACCTGAATCGAGGCATATCCACTATGGAATGACATCATCGGATATCCTTGATACCACACTTTCGTACCAAATGAAAAGTGCCGGTGAAATCCTTCTTAACAGACTGATGGATCTTAAAGCAGCATTGAAGAAAAGAGCCATTGAGCATAAGAATACAATTTGTGTCGGCAGGTCTCATGGTATCCATGCTGAGCCTACAACTATGGGACTGAAATTTGCTCTCTGGTACGAAGAAACCAGGCGAAATATTAAAAGACTGGAAAGTGCGATAGACGAGATCAGCGTTGGACAGATATCAGGGGCCGTTGGAACCTTTGAACATCTCTCTCCCCAGGTTGAAGAATACGTATGTGAAAAAATGGGATTAAAACCTGCGGCTGTAACAACCCAGGTTATTCAACGCGACAGGCATGCGCAGTTTTTAACAACCATTGCCATAATAGGTGCTACACTTGAAAAAATTGCTGTAGAAATCAGGCATCTGCAGCGAACTGAAGTACTGGAGGCTGAAGAATATTTCTCAAAGGGGCAAAAAGGTTCATCTGCGATGCCTCATAAAAGGAACCCGATTGTAAGCGAGCGGATTACAGGTCTTTCCAGAGTGCTAAGGGGAAATGCAATGGCCGCTATAGAAGATGTTGCCCTGTGGCATGAACGCGATATATCTCATTCATCCGTTGAAAGAATAATCATTCCCGACAGCTGTATTGCTCTCGATTATATGTTGGACCTGATGGTAAAACTAATCTCAAACCTTCTTGTATATCCGGAACATATGCTGAAGAATATGGGGATAACACGGGGACTTATTTTTTCACAGACAGTTATGCTGAAGCTTGTAAATAAAGGTGTATCGCGGGAAGATGCATACAAGCTGGTTCAGACTCCTGCTATGGAAGTCTGGGCCGATGAGTCAAAAAATCTTAAAGATGAATTGCTGAAATCTGAGGATATAAAGAAGTATATATCCCCCGAAGAAATAGAAGAAATATTTAATAATGATAAGATGCTGAAGAATGTAGATTACATCTTTTCACGTTCGGTAGAGAAGGATTGACAAGATCAGGATACAGGATAATTAGTTCCAGCCACTTAAATATGGATCGCAAAACTGATACAACTGACATGCTTGTAATCCTGGTAATCTTCCATGGATTTAATTTATTTCTTCTTAAAAGCTTTATACAAACCGTATCCCAGCACCGACAAACTTATTAATCCGCCGGTTGTCTGCAAGACTCTCGAATTCGCAAGTTTTTCCAGGTTCATTCCTCCGCCCCGCTGTTTCATTTCCTTATCGCTGTATATCGAATCGAAAAACTCCACCCTGTCTTTCACAGATTTAAAGGCAATTATAAAATTGGATTCGTCTTTCACCGGGTAGAACTTTACCGCACAATGATCTTCAAGGCCGTCTATTTCATCTATATTTTCGAATTCCCACTTCCCCCGGAAGACAGAATAATTGACAGTGCTTCTTTTTTCACGTGAATAAAGAGGATCTTCAAAAACCCTTATCTTTTTTCCGTCCTCATCAATTATTGTCTTCTGGATTACTTCCCCGGGCGGAGTTCCCCCTTCCTCAATGCTTTCTCTCAGGGTATCAACTTCTTTTGCCTTTTTCTTTAAAATCTCGTCGCTTTTTTTCATGCCGGTTCTCCGGATAGTTTATATCATCTTTACAAATAAATTAAAAGATATTGATTATATATAACGAAAAGAAATTAATTACAAAACTATAAATTATCAGCTCCATTTACTTCAAGGGTCTCTTCCACTGCGCGCTTAAGAGATTCAAAATCAACGGGCTTCATCAGATATTTTTGTGGTTCTGTTTTTAATGCTTTCAGGTATGTATCAACATCCGTAAGAGCTGTAAGATAAATAATAGGAATTTTATTTTCTTTATTTATACGTTCAGCTGTTTCAATACCGTTCAATTCCCCGTTAAGCATTATATCCATCAGGATAAGATCAGGGTGATTTTCTTCCGTAAGTCTTATTGCATCCCCTGCATTATCGCAAATTCCGACAATTTCATACCCCCGGTTTTTAAGACCCTTTTTGAGATCAAGAGCAATTATTTTTTGATCTTCAACAATTAATATTTTCTTTTTATAGCTCTGCATAGTATAAATCTGTATTGATAATAAAGTATTAACTCTTCTATTTAAATGAGTTCCAACACAAAGATCGGCCGGCGTACTCCAAAATATGATATCTGCATCAAATTATTTGGCTTTATCCCCCTATATTTGTCCGTTCTCCACCATTTTTTCAGTTTGTTCGGGAAGGAACTATTCTTAAATTGTAGTGTTAACAAAGAATTATATGTCAATAAAATTATCTAAAAAGATGAAAAAACTACTTGCAGTTATTATTATCCTTCTAGCCGCAAATGTATATTTTGCTTACACGGGGGAAACCGGTACTTCATTTACCCAGGATAAAGACAGTACAGGGGTTATTGAACCTGCCCCCTATCAGTCAAAAGTTGATAAACTTGTAAATGCAATAATTTCAAGATATCATTATAAAAAAGTGGATCTGAATGATTCTCTTTCTGCTGAAATTTTTAAAAAGTATATAAATACTCTCGATTTCAGTCATAGCTATTTCCTCGCCTCGGATATCGATAAATTCAACGCATTCAAAACCGACCTTGATGATATGATAAAGGACGGGGATATTGATCCGGCTTTTGAAATCTTTAATACATTCAAGGACAGGATGCATCAGCGTCTTGATTACGCTGAGAGTTTACTAAAGAAAGAATTTGATTTTACGAAAAACGACAGCCTTGAAATAAACCGAGAGGATGATCCGTGGCCGAAAACCGATAAAGAGGCTGAAGAGATATGGCATAAGAGAGTTAAAGGGGATGCATTAAACCTGAAGCTGACAGGCAAGAAATGGGATGAGATAGCCAAAACATTAACCAAAAGATATGAAAATTACCGGAAGGCGGTTGATCAGTATAATGGTGAAGACGTTTTCCAGCAATTTATGAATGCCTATACAGAATCGATCGATCCTCACACAAATTACTTCTCACCGATTACATCGGATAATTTCAAAATTAATATGAGCCTTTCGCTGGAGGGGATTGGAGCACAGTTAAGAACCGAGGATGATTATACTAAGGTGGTTGAGATAATACCGGGGGGTCCTGCATACAAGAGTGGTTTACTCCACGCTGAAGATAAAATTGTCGGTGTAGCCCAGGGGGAGACAGGTGAAATGGAAGATGTAATTGGCTGGAGAATTACTGATGTGGTTCAGCTTATACGCGGCAAAAAAGGAACAATCGTCAGATTAAATATTATTCCTGCCGACGGAGGGCCTAATGCTACTCCACACGAAATAACTCTTGAAAGAGATAAAGTTAAACTTGAAGAGCAGGCTGCAAAAGATTCGGTGCTTAATCTTAACGAGCAGAAAAAAGAATTTAAGATTGGTATAATTAACGTTCCTGCATTTTACAGCGACTATGAAGCACAGCAGCGCGGAGAAAAGGATTACAAAAGTACTACGAGGGACGTCAGGAAGCTCCTCGAACAGCTTAAAAAAGAAAAGGTTGACGGAGTTATAATTGATCTCAGGAATAACGGGGGAGGATCGCTGCAGGAAGCAGTGCAGATGACAGGTTTATTTATTAAGCAGGGGCCGGTGGTGCAAGTTCGCGATGCCGATGGTTCTATTGATGTCGATAAAGATCAGGATCCTTCGATTGAGTATGACGGGCCGCTGGCAGTACTGGTAAACCGTTTCAGCGCTTCAGCGTCAGAAATCTTTTCGGCAGCCATCCAGGATTACGGCAGAGGATTAATTATAGGCGAGCAGACTTACGGAAAAGGAACTGTCCAGAATTTAATTGACCTCAACAGGCTTATGCCGGGTTCGGATAATAAATTCGGTCAGGTGAAGCTGACTATAGCTAAATATTACAGGATTGACGGCGGAAGCACACAGCATAAAGGTGTAATTCCGGATATCAAATACCCCACGCCATTCGGTGATTCTAAAGAGTATGGCGAAAGTTCAGAACCAAGTGCTCTGCCATGGGATCAGATAGCGCCTACTGAATACCAGAAATATGGTGATTTCTCAAAATATATTCCGCAGCTGATAAGTATGCATAATGAAAGAGTTAAAAATGATCCTGAATTCCAGAATTATGTTGAATCGGTTAATGAGGCTGAAGAGTCTCACGATAAGAAATATGTTTCTCTGAATTATGAAAAGAGAGATAAGGAAAAGGAAGCTGCTGAAGATAAGAAGTTCGAAGAGGAAAACAAGATCCGAAAAGAGCAGGGATTAAAGCTGATACAGAAAGGCGAAACACCTGCAGTAAAAACTAAAAATTATGATGCACTGCTTGATGAAACGGGACACGTCCTGGCCGATTATATCCTGCTTTCAATAGGCTGATATTATTTAGCGCGACCTGCCGGACAGACAGGCCGCTAATATTTTTGAGCGATTCAGCGAATCGCTTTACAGTCTGCTGAATTACTATATATCGAACTTTATTCCCTGTGCAAGCGGAAGAGTTGATCCATAATTAATTGTATTTGTCTGTCTCCTCATATATGCTTTCCAGGCATCTGAACCCGACTCCCGTCCGCCGCCGGTTTCCTTCTCACCACCGAAAGCCCCGCCTATTTCAGCACCGGATGTTCCTATATTCACATTTGCGATACCGCAGTCAGAACCTTCAGCCGACAAAAATGCTTCCGCTTCCTTCAGGTTATTTGTAAATATTGCTGAGGACAATCCCTGTACGACACCGTTATGCAGATCTATAGCATTCTCAATTTCGCCTGAGTATTTAATAAGATAGAGTATCGGTGCAAAGGTCTCTTCCTGAACAATTTTGTATTTGTTTTCAGCTTCTACAAGAGCAGGGACAATGTATGTTTCTGATTCATAGCCTTTTCCGGATAGAACGTCTCCACCATAAATTACTTTTCCACCTTCTTTCCTAACTTCCTCCAGTGCGTCAACGAACATTTTGACGGCTCCTTTATCGATGAGCGGACCCACATGATTATTCTGATCGAGCGGATCACCTATCTTCAACGATTTATACGCCTTAAGAAGCGATTGTTTTACCCTATCATATATTGATTCGTGTATTATCAATCTCCTGGTTGAAGTACATCTTTGTCCGCAAGTACCAACTGCTCCGAATACTACTGCAGGAATTGCA
The DNA here is from genome assembly GCA_963811905.1 of uncultured Ignavibacteria bacterium. Taxonomy (GTDB): domain Bacteria; phylum Bacteroidota; class Ignavibacteria; order Ignavibacteriales; family Ignavibacteriaceae; genus DATFVA01. The sequence continues at coordinate 189,551 of CAWETK010000018.1, read as the reverse complement.
AGTTTAAGGTCGGCATCAGGAGTAATAATTATTCCGTTGTTACCGCCCAGTTCAAGAATTGATCTTCCAAACCTTCCCTGGATGACCTCGCCTGCGTGCTTACCGACTTTGGTCGACCCGGTAACAGAAATAAGAGGAATCCTCTTGTCGTTCAATAACCTCTCCCCTATCGTTGAACCTTTACCGATGATCAGGGAAAATATTCCTTCGGGAAGATTATTTTCTTTAAGCACCCTGGCGACAATATTCTGTGTTGCTATAGCCGACAAAGGTACTTTCGAGGAGGGTTTCCATAAATTTACATCACCGCAGACTGCTGCAAGCATTGCATTCCATGAATACACTGCAACCGGGAAATTAAATGCTGATATTGTTGCGACAATTCCAAGAGGATGATACTGATCGTACATTCTATGATCGGGACGTTCGGACTGCATTGTAAAGCCATACAACTGGCGCGACTGCCCGACTGCAAAGTCGCATATGTCAATCATTTCCTGAACTTCGCCGAGCCCCTCCTGCAGCGACTTTCCCATTTCATAAGAAACAAGGGTACCAAGGGGTTCTTTATACTCGCGGAGTTTTAATCCAATCTGCCTTACAATTTCTCCTCTTTTAGGTGCAGGCATTTTTCTCCAGGTTTTGAAAGCTTCTGACGCTTTGGCAATAATATTTTCATAATCATTTTCCGATGCCTGGTAAACTGACGCAATGAGTTTTCCGTTAGTCGGCGAATAAATTTTAAGTTCTCCCTGGTCTGTGGTATTATTCCACTCTGTACCGGTTGACGCGGCATAATTTTTTTCTTTAATTCCTAATTCTTTAAGAAAGTCCATAAATACTCCTTTAGAGTTTTAAATTAATTTGATCAATTACTGACTGCAATGAAATTTTCTTCATCCTGTCCTCAATGTCTATCTGTATGTTGCTGAACAGGTCAAGGAAATAAACATTAACCTTTGAGGCCTCTGAAGACTTCCCATTAGCTTTCGATACATCCATATGGAATGCCTTTCGATCCTCTATGGCACAATAAATTTCCTGCAGATGTATATCAGCGGGTTTCTTCCTGAGACTAAAACCACCTACTGCGCCTGAAGCACTTTCAACTATTCCGTTTTTAGCGAGCATTGAGAGTATTTTCCTCAGCTTTGACGCGTTGAGTCCGGTAAATTCAGAAATCTCAATACTATTTTTAGGTGCTGGATACTCCTTTGCAAGAAAGGCCAGAGCTTTAACCGCGGCAGAAAGTTTTGTTGATGCTGACATAATTATTTTATTTGTTACAGTAAGTGTAACAAATAAACTGTAAAAAACCAAATGCTGTAAATGAAAGATTTAGCTTGACTTCCACGTAACGGCTGGATAAATTAAGAATGACTTTTGAAATTATAAATGCAGCAGCTATTCCTTAAATCAGCTGGGGAAATTTTTAACTACACATCGATGAGCTGGTTACGTAAATAAAAGTCAGGTAGTGGCATTTGCCAGTATTCAGTGCGTAACAAAATCTAAATCACTTTCACATCCAATTATATATAGGATAAACCTATGAAGAATCATCTACCGACGCGGCAAGTTCCGTGTCTCTTTCTTTTGTTGATTCCGGTCTTATTCCTTCTTTTGGGGAGTTCAGCCGTTGCACAACTTTCAGGGACCAAGTATATCGGGGGTGCAACCCCTGATTATGCTACAATTGAGTTAGCCATCACAGATCTTAATACACAGGGTGTAGTTGATCCTGGAGTTACTTTTCTTATTGGCAGCGGCACTTACAGCAGTGCAAATACACTTAATATTACAACGACAACAGGGACTGCAACAGCTCCTATTATTTTCAAACCTGACGCAGGTGCGACAGTAGTAGTAGAACGCACGGGTACGGCGGGGATCGTCTGGCAGCTGGCAGCGGGCGTAAAGTATCTTACTATTGACGGATCCAATACTGTAGGTGGATCAACGAGGGATCTTACAATTATCAACACAGTTGCCGGTGCTACTTATGGATTAACTGCATTGGGCAACAATCCAAACTGTCTGTTTACAAATCTGATAGTTGATGCAGGGGCCGGTTCTACAGCAAACCGGAACAGCACTTCGAGTATCGGAATTCGTGTACACTACAGCGGTTCTGAATCAAATGAAACAAAGATTATTAACAACCATGTAACTAATGCCGGAATCGGCATCAGGATGGAAGGAAATTCATTAATATTAAATAATGTTATCTCGAATAATGTTGTTGATAATGTAGGGCTGGTTGGTATCTATGCCCTATATGCTTCAAACACTATTATTTCGCATAATGAAGTACAGGTACCGGAGGGAACCGGGACAACCACATATGGTATTCAACTAGGTTCATCGATCCAGGGCAACTTTCGGGTTTATGATAATATTATACACAACATAAAATCAAACAGTACATCAACTTCCACAACCGCAGGAATCGCAGGCATATATTCAACCTCCACATCCACAGGAGGAACTCCTCCACGTGCGGGAGCTGTATTCAATAATTTTATATACGACATAAGCTATACAGCTGCTACTGGAACAGCTCCGGTGTACGGGATCTGGTTCTCTGCTGCCAGCCCTAATACTTCTCCGGATACCATTGCATATAATAGCGTAAGTTTAACCGGAACAGGCGATGGTGTAAGGAATTCTGCGGCTATAGCTTTTACTTCAACGACCACCGGACATAAATTATTCCTTAAAAATAATATCCTTAGCAACCAGAGTTTGTACTCAACCGGATTTGCCTGGGCAATTCTTAAAAGCGGCACTGCTGCCCAGACGACAATGACTTCGGATAATAATGATCTTTATGCAGGCACTATCGGTACAACACGATTTACCGGAAGGATAGTCAGCACAGATTATGCCTCCATCGCTGACTGGAGAACCGCAAGCGGCGGAGACAATGCCAGTTTTGCCGAATTGCCGCCTTTTACATCAGCAACAGATCTCCATATTCCTAATGGTACTTCAACTCAGCTGGAATCAGGCGGTGTTGCTCTTGCAAATATTACAGAAGATTTTGACGGCGATATAAGAAATGGTTCTACTCCTGATATCGGAGCTGATGAGTTCGCCGGTCTTCCTATTGATCTCACCCCTCCTGTAATTTCTTATACTCCCCTGCCGAACACAACATCTCTTACGGCACGCACTTTAACTGCAGATATTTCGGACTTAAGCGGAGTACCAACAGCAGGAATAGGACTCCCGGAGCTGTACTGGAAAATTAATAGCGGAACTTACACCGACGTGCAGGGAGTATATGTAAGCGGAAATCAATATACATTTACTTTCGGTGATGGAGTTCTTACTAATGATGTAGTTTATTACTATGTAGTTGCCCAGGATCTTGCCGGCACACCTAATGTCGGAGCTTATCCGTCAAATGGTGCAGGCGGTTTTACTTCTAATCCGCCGGCAGCTTCAGTACCTCCAACGAATCCAAGCAGTTATATTATTGTGGATCAGCCTTTGTCAGGTGATTATACTGTAGGCCTTACCCTTTTCAACCGCGTTATTGGGAAAAACCTGACAATTCAAAAGATGACGAGAAAGGTTGTTAAGGAAATTCCTATTCAGTCTTCCGAAAATAAACCGACGGTTAAAAAAGGCGAAGAACTTCAGGCAGACGAAATGTCTATCTGGGGAAAAGCAGGAATAAAAACCGTTAAGATGGAAGTTACCGAGGAGTATAATGCTCTGATGGATGGAAATCAGATTTATAATGGACCATTGTATGTATACTTTACGCCTGAAGAAAGCAGGATGGCAGGACTGGATGGAACCAGGGGTGTATATCCCACAGTACTCGCAGCGGCTTCAGATTTGAACTTGCGGGGTGTAAGCGGTCCGGTTAGATTTCTCCTTAATGATGCTGAATACGATGAATCAGCTCCTATTATAATTAACATTACGAGCAGTAATCTACCGACTTCTACAAATACCGTGACGTTCAAACCTAATACAGGTGTTACTTCAGCAATCACTGTTGCCAGCGCTAATCCTGTGTTCATTACCTACAACAGTTATATCACTATTGATGGATCAAATACCGCAGGCGGTACTTCACGTGATCTGACGCTTAAGAATACGGGCGCCGGCGGTGTTACTTTCTTTTCAGGTGGTACAGATATCACTATCAAGAATACTATCGGCTTTGCTAATACAAGTACATCTCCATACGGATTTATTTTCAGCGGTATAACGAACGGCACAGCTGTAAATAACCTGGTATATAAAGCAAGCCTTGCTATTCAGTCACAGGCAGCGTCCGCTAACATTATCATCTCAGATAATGACCTGGGATCGGATGTTACCGCAGATCAGCTTGGCAGGTACGGAATCGTTTTGATTGGAACTAACGGATTTACAATTTCGAACAATACGGTGTTTGGCATAATAACCAGCACTTCCGGTCCTAATTATGGTATTCTTCTGGGTTATAATTCAACCTCAGGAGGCGGTGCGGTTAACGGCACCGTGACAGGTAATATAGTTCATGATATCATCAATACGAACACCGGAGGATATGGTGCTTATGGTATAACCGTATCAACCGGCGGAGCTGCAAACGATATTATTTCTAACAATGTTATTTACCGTATTGTCGGCACAGGCGACAACATTGGGACTACTTCCTGGATATATAATCCGTTCGGAATTGTAGTTACAAATCTCTCATCCGGTGTTAATATTTATTACAATTCAATAAACCTGTATGGTGAAGGACCAACATATTCAGCACCAACGGGTTCAGCAGGAATCATCATAGATGTAAACTGCTCCGGTATTAATTTCATAGATAATGTTATCAAAAATGAAATGACCGGAACGGGAGCATATAAAGCTTACGGAATTTATATCAAAGCGACAGTAAATCCATTTATTGAGATCAATAACAATGATTATTATGTAAATTCTGCAAACCCTTCATTCTTAGGATTCTTCAGTACTGAAGACACTACTTTAGCTCAATGGCAGGCAGACATAGGACAGGATGCAAATTCAATTTCTTCTGACCCTCTGTATGTTGCTAACACGGATTTGCGTCCCGCAGAAAATACACCATTGGTTAGCGCGGGAGCACCAATCGCCGGGATCACCACTGACATACTGGGTGTAACCAGAAATGCAGCAACACCAACTATAGGAGCATATGAGGAAGCAGTTTATATGCCGCTTGCCGCAGGTGTCTACACAATCGGATTAAGTGCTTTCAAACAATCTACCGGTAAGGATGTCTATTTCGAAACCCGTACTCATAAAGTAAAAGTAGATCTATCTAAACCGGATTCGTATTTAGATCTTAATCCTCCGCAGGATAAAAATGATAAAGGGATCAAAACCGCAAAAATCAGTAATATCGTGGAAGTAACAAGAGTATCTAAAGTGCTTATGGAAAACGGCAAACCGTTTAACAATGATTTCTATAAATCCAAAGACTTCACCGGTGATTATCCGACAATCACAGAAGCAGTTAATGATCTTAATCTCAGAGGAGTTTCCGGTGCGGTTACTTTCTTGTTAGTAGATACTAATTACCCCAACGAGACCTATCCCATTGTAGTTGGTGACCTTACAGGTGTCAGCTCAACCAATACAGTAATATTTAAACCGGCCCCCGGAGTTGTCACTCTGATCCCAGGAGCAGTTGATCAGTCTACGTCAACGTTCCAGTTGGGAGGCGCTGATTATGTTACCATTGATGGTTCAAACACTGCAGGCGGATCTTCAAAAGATCTGACAATAGAGGCATTGAATAGTTCTCCTGCATTCCATTTTTTTGGAGCATCCGATAACAATGTGGTAATGAATACAAACTTCAGCAGTATGAACACGAGTACCGGCTCAGGTACTTTTCTCTTCGGTTCAACAAATTCAGGAGATTTTAATATCATAGAAAATTGCGATATCAAAGCCAACGATACCTCTACAGCAAGGCATGCTAATGGAATCTATATGTTCTCCACTAATTCAAGCACCGGCAACCAGATACTGAACTGTAATGTAACAGGATTTGCCAGCTATGGAATATACCTGCGTGGAGCTCCGTCTCACAGTCATATAGTACAAGGCAATACAATTGATCTGCAGGTTCCCTCAAGTGCTACCACGATCGCTGGTATCCGTTTGGACGGCCCTGAGGGTACCATAGTTGAGGGCAATTACATTCTGAATCTCAACGGTACCGCATCATCACCATCCATTTATGGAATATACTATTATGGTATAAGCGGTGCGATGAATATAATTATCAGGAATAACGTAGTTTCTCTTGGTGATATGACTTCTGCCGGTACGATGAGAGGTCTCGATTATTATGGTTATACACCAAACTCTGTCGAAATGTATTTTAATACTGTATATATCGGCGGCACTGACGTAACCGGCGGTTCTTCCTACGGATTAACCAAGCGTGCCGGTAACGATACCTATAAGATATATGATAACAATATTTTCAATACCAGATCGAACGGCACAGGAACCGGTACTCATTACGGTGTTTATATGTCGACTACCACCGCAACTACATTTGAATTGAACAATAATGATTATTACACAAGCGGTACAGGCGGAGCGCTTGGATATTACGGAGGATCAACATATACCACACTTGCCGACTGGCAGACAGCAACAGGACAGGACGCAAACTCATTGAATGCTGATCCGCAGCTTGTCTCTGCAACTGATTTAAGACCTCTGAATACTTCACCGTTAATCGGAGCGGGACTTACCATTGCCGGAATTACGACCGATATACTTGGCGATTTACGAAATGAACCTCCTACAATAGGCGCATATGAAAACGGCGTTGTCTCTGTTCTGGCAGCACCGACCGGCTTAACCGCAGAAGGCGACACGAATATGGTTTATCTGCAGTGGACCGATAATTCCAATAATGAACTCGGGTTTGTTATTGAAAGAAGACTCGGAGACACAACCAGCGTTAATCCTTTCGAAGTAATAGATACTACCCTTGCGAACGAGGTTTATTATTTCGATACAAACGTTGAACCTCTGACTACTTACACCTATAGGTTATATGCATATAACAGCGAAAGTGTATCTGCATACAGCAACATTGCTCAGGCAACAACACCTGTACCTGTTGAATTGACCTCCTTTATCGCTAAAGTGGGAGAGAAAACAGTCACCATAAACTGGAGTACTGCTACAGAAACAAACAACAGCGGATTCGAAGTACAACGAAAGATCAAGGATAACTGGGAGAAAGTTACTTTCATTAAGGGTAAGGGTACCACAACAGAGAAATCTGACTATTCTTATACAGATGATTTCAGGTATCAATCAGTATCCGGTATAATCGTATACAGACTGAAACAGGTAGATTTCAACGGAACATTCAATTATTCAAATCTGCTGAATGTTGATGTTGACTTCACCCCGAAAGAATATACTCTCTATCAGAACTATCCTAATCCTTTCAATCCCGCAACAAAGATAAAATTTGCGCTACCTTTTGACAGCCGTGTGAAGATTTCAGTTTATAATATCCTCGGTGAGTTAGTGGATGTTATACTTGATGAAGTCAGAACAACCGGTTATCATGACATACAGTTCAATGGTCTGAATATGTCATCAGGAATGTATATCTATACAATCCAGGCAAAATCTGTTGATGGAAAGAAAGATTTCAATTCCGTTAAGAAGATGATGCTGGTTAAGTAAACATCATCATAATACCTTCTCTAATCCCGGTTTTTCGTAAGAAAAGCCGGGATTTTTATTTAATTAGTGTAACCCCGATTATTGCTAATCGCATACTTTTTACATAATTTACAGTATAAGGTTGGTAACATTATGCTCACTTATTTAACATACCGCGAAATAACAGGCTTCAACGATCTCAGAAGCTATTTCATATCCCGTTTCGAAAACGTATTCTAATACCTCCTCCCCGTTCTCAGTTATTAAATAACTCTCAATTTACTACTACTCTTTATTCAGGAGGATTTATGAATAATACAGAAAAAACTGAAGGTTTGGTATTGGAAGATTCAAATAAAATAACAGCAGATAAAGTACATGAAACTATTGCCAGGAATATGCTGGCTGATGGGTTCGGTTTAGTTCTTGATTTGAAAAATAGTAAAGGTATGCGCCTGGTTGATGAAAGAACCGGGGATGTTTACCTGGATTTATTTACATTTTTTGCTTCTTCCCCGCTCGGGTTAAACCATCCAAAGCTTCATTCAAAAGCGGTCATGGAAGAGCTTGCATTCGCATCGGTAAATAAGCCATCCAACTCAGATATTTACACAGTGCTTATGGCAGAATTCGTCGATACTTTTTCGAAAATAGCTAAACCAGATTATATGAAATACCTGTTCTTTATAGCCGGAGGCGCACTTGCCGTTGAAAACGGATTAAAAGTGGCATTCGACTGGAAAGTACAGAAAAACTTTATGAAAGGTATCAAAGAGGAAAAAGGCCAGCAGGTTATCCATTTCCGCCAGGCTTTTCATGGAAGAAGCGGGTATACTCTTTCTCTCACAAATACCGAACCGAACAAGATCAGATATTTCCCGAAGTTTAACTGGCCGAGGATAATTAATCCTAAGATAAAGTTCCCTCTTGAGGATAATCTTCAGCAAATCATTCAGATAGAGAACCAGGCTGTTGATGAAATATATGCCGCCATAAAGAATAATCCTGACGACATTGCTGCTATAATCCTTGAGCCGATACAGGGCGAAGGCGGAGATAATTTCTTCAGAAAAGAGTTCTTTGAAAAACTCAGGGAAATTTCCGATGAAAATGATATTCTTCTGATCTTCGATGAAGTGCAAACAGGGTTCGGACTCACAGGCAAATTCTGGGCATCGGACTATTATGTTAAACCCGATATTATTTCATTCGGGAAGAAAGCGCAGGTTTGCGGAATAATGGTTACCGACAGAGTTGATGAAGTTGAAGAGAACTGCTTTCACAAATCAAGCAGAATCAATTCTACCTGGGGTGCAAACCTCACCGACATGGTTAGATCAAAGCATATAATGAGAATAATGGATGAAGAAAACCTGGTCGGGAATGCTGAAATTACCGGGAAGTTCCTCCTGGAGGGCCTGCAAGATATCCAGAATGAATATCCTTCAGTTGTCAGCAGTGTACGCGGACTGGGACTGATGTGCTCTTTTGATCTCCCTAATGCAGAGATCAGAAATAAATTCCGTGAAGAATGTTATAAACACAAACTGCTGATTCTTGGCTGCGGTGAAAGATCTATCCGGTTTCGTCCGCCTCTGAATGTTAAAAAAGAGGACTTAACTGAGGGCTTGAAAATTATTAAAAAAGTTCTATTTTTGCTTACGACCAATAACTAAAATATTAATTTAACTACTTGCATGATATCCCGCCGCTGTGGCGGGATTATCATTTTAAATCAGTTTAATATTCCGGAACTGCAATTCTTTCATTTGCTCATAGAAATCAGCCATTTTCTGATACTCTTCCGCGAGCCTCTAACAAGCCTTTTAAAGTACCGTTTGACGACAATTAAAATTACCGGTTTCAGGTAAAAATAATTAACATTCATGCACTAAATAATTAGGGTGCAGGATGACAACAAACGGACAAATAAAAAGGTTAAGAATGCTAATCAACAAAGGTATAAGCATCGAGGATGCAGCAGAGAAAGTGGGAATAAATGAAAAAACAGCCCGCAAATACATAAAATCCGAAAAACTGCCGGAGGAACTAAAGAAAGACCACACCTGGCGAACAAGGGAAGATCCATTCAAAGAGGATAATGAAAAAATTAACGAAATGCTAAGGCTTAATTCCGGATTGGAAGCTAAAACAGTATTTGAGTACCTGCAGGAAGAAAATCCGGATAGATATACCAGCGGGCAATTGAGAACACTTCAGAGAAAGTTCCGTCAGTGGCGGGCACTGGAGGGAGAGGCAAAGGAAGTAATTTTCCCTCAGGTTCATCATCCGGGAGAGAAATGTGAAAGTGATTTTACAAGTATGAACGAGCTGAATATAACCATAAACGGGGAGAGGTTTGATCATTTGATATATCATTTCATTTTAACTTATTCAAACTGGCAGACCGGTATTATTTGTTATTCAGAGAGTTTTGAGAGCCTAAGCGATGGTTTTCAGGCAGCATTGTGGGAATTAGGCGGAACAGTAAAAATACATCAGACAGACAGCTTATCGGCTGCGGTAAGGAATACCGGAGACCCCGAAATATTTACGGAAAGATACTCAGCCTTGATCCGGCATTATCGGATGCAGCCTGCAAAGATAGAGCCTGGAAAAGCAAATCAAAATGGAGACACCGAACAGAGCCATAACAGATTTAAGAAATTAGTAGATCAGCAGATGATGCTCAGGGGCAGCAGGGATTTTGAAAGCCTGGAGGCATACAGGGATTATCTTAAGAAGCTATTTGCCAAATTAAATAATGGAACAAAGATAAGATTTGACGAAGAGATAAAACATCTTCGCGCGCTTCCATCCCAAAAGCTGGACTGTCAGAAAAGGGAAATAGTTAAAGTAAAAACCTGGAGCACTGTTACAATCTGCCACAATGTTTACTCAGTACACAGCAGATTGATCGGGGAGAAATTAACCGCAAAAGTATTCACAGATAAAATAGAGTTGTGGTATGCACAAAGATGTATTGATACCCTTCCACGACTAAAAGGAAGAAAGAAACACTTTATACAATATCGGCACATAATTGATTATTTAGTAAGAAAACCCGGAGCATTTGAAAATTATATTTATAAGGAAGATCTGTTCCCTACACACCGGTTCCGGGTAGCCTATGATTTTCTGAAAGCATTAATACCAGAGAAAGCCAACAAGGAATATATCCGTATACTGGAGCTTGCAGCCAGGGTGAATGAATCACTGGTTGATGAGGCAATCCAGAAGCTTATCATTGAGGAAAGGGATATACGATTTGAAACTATAAAAGACATTCTAACTCAGGAAATAAAACCCGAAGGGATAAGAGAGATTGAAATAATGCCTGTTGAGGTATCAGTTTATGATGAACTCTTAAACTTAGATCAGGTGGCAGCATGAACGAGAAACAACTTCACGCCGATATAAAAGCAGTCTTCAAAATACTCCGGCTGCCTTCAATGTCATCAGCTTACCAGGGAATCTCAGAGAAGGCAAGGAAGGAATCTTTAAGTTATGAAGAATACCTTTACAACCTTCTTTCTGAAGAAGAACAGCGCAGAGAAAATAAAAGAATAGACCGGTGGATGAAGGACTCCAGACTTCCACTTGAGAAAACGATGGCAAACTTTGATAAAAAACGATTGCCTAAGAAAGTAGAAGGACAGCTAAGTTCAATCCTTGATGGCGGATTTGTAAACAGACGGGAAAACATACTCGCATTTGGAAATCCTGGCAGTGGAAAGACTCACTTACTTTGTGCTATAGCCAATGAAATGATCTATTTGGGATATACCGTATTATTTAAGAAATGCAGCCTGATGGTACAGGAACTGCTTGTTGCCTCCCGGCCTTCCCAATTAATATTCACAGAGTATGACATTTTGTCACTTTTCCCTATTTTCACAGCAGAAAAAACAAGGATTAAATGGAGACAGCCCTTTATATAGTAAGCACCCCCATAGGCAACCTGAAGGATATCACTCTGCGGGCGCTGGAAATCCTTAAGGATGTTGATTTTATCTCCTGTGAGGATACCAGGGTCACCGGCTTTTTACTGAATCACTACGAAATGAAAAAGGACCTCGTCTCGCTCAATGCAAATAATGAATCTGAGAAATCTGAATATATTCTCAATAGAATTACCGATGGGGAGAGCTGTGCCTTAGTATCTGATGCAGGCACCCCTGCAATTTCAGATCCGGGGATAAGACTGATCTCAGCAGCAATTAAAAGAGGTATAAATATCGTCGCTATACCGGGGCCTTCAGCGGTAACAGCTGCTTTAACACTTAGCGGACTGCCAACAAATTCATTTGTATTTGAGGGATTTCTGCCGCAGAAAAAGGGGCGGCAAAAGAAGCTGAAGGAACTTTCTGAAGAATCCAGGACGATAGTACTGTATGAGTCTACCTACAGAATTGAAAAGCTGCTGAATGAATTAAATGAGTATATGCCTGGAAGGCTGATTGTCGTCTGCAGGGAAATCACCAAAAAGTTCGAGGAAACCTGGAGGGGATACCCGGAAAATATACTCGAGTCACTAAATGAAAAAACTCTTAAAGGCGAATTTGCATTAGTTATAGCTCCGCTTGACTGGGTAGAGCGTAGCTAGTCCTACTTACTCACAGTCATATTTAACAAGCGAGCGAACATCATAACCCTTAAGTTTATTCCTTCCATTCAGAAAACTTAATTCAATAATAAATGAAACCTGGATAACGTTACCTCCAAGCTTTTCAATCAGGTTTACAGCGGCCTTTGCTGTCCCCCCCGTTGCGAGGAGGTCATCGTGAAGCAATATCGATTCACCCGGTTTGATTGCATCCCTATGTATTTCAATTGCATCCGTTCCGTACTCAAGTGAGTATTCCTCTTTCACCGTTTCTGCCGGCAGCTTTCCCGGTTTACGTATAGGTATAAATCCGGCATTCAGACCTTCGGCAATCATAGCCCCGAGCATAAAGCCGCGCGACTCTATTCCAACTACCTTATCAATCTTCAGACCCTTTGTGAATTCAAGCAGGGCGTTAAAAGATGATTTTAATCCTTCAGGTTCTTTCAGGAGAGTTGTAATGTCCCTGAACATAATCCCCGGTTTTGGAAAGTCCTTAACCGTTCTTATATATTTTTTTATATCCGTATTCATATCACTTTATTTTTTGTTTAGGAATGATGATAGCCCGTTTTTAAAGTCCTCAGAAGTTCTGCTGATCGCATTTAACCCTATACAGTATTTTACTGCTTCATTAATTGGCAGCATCGATATATCATTAACCATTTTTTTTGTAAACTGCATACTAAAGTCTGAATTTTTTAATAATTCATTCGCAAGCTCAAATGAAAAAGCCTGCACATTATCGGAAAGATAATTAACAAGACCCAATTGATAAGCCCTTTCAGCATCAATAATTTCTCCTGTCAGCAGAAGATGCTTCGCTCTTCCCTCTCCTATTTTCCGGATAAGAAATACTGAAACTATTGCAGGAATAAATCCGATCTTCACTTCAGAGTAGCCGAATCTGGCATGCCGGCTGTCCGCAATAATTATATCACACACGCTTGCAAGTCCGCACCCCCCCGCAATGGCAGCGCCGTTAACCGCTGCAATAGTAGGTTTCGGGAAATTATAGACACCAAGGAATAAATCAGCAAGAGCCTTTGAATCCTCCTCATTATCCAGTGAGGAATAATCTTTAAGATCATTTAAATACGACAAATCTGCCCCTGCGCAGAAGCTTTTCCCCTCACCAGAAATTATAAGCACACTTACCTCAGCATCATTTTCTGCTTCCGCAAGCTTTTCCCTGAATGCCTTCACGAGATCGGGATGCAGAGCATTACGTTTTTCAGGGCGGTTCAGTTTTATCAGGGCAATTTTATTGTTCACGGCATATGTAATCATTATTTTTCCCTCTAAATTTTGCGTTTTACTTTCCTGGTAAGAAATTTCTTAAACTCAGGAAGTTCATAACAGTTTATAACCTCGGAATTCATTAGCCCTGCCTTTCTTCCCATAATTACCCCATACTTAATCAAATCTATTTCCTTAATAGAATGAGCATCCGGGTTTATTGAAAACCTGCAGCCTTTTTCACGTGCATAGTATATCCATCTCCAGTCGAGATCAAGTCTTCTAGGGTTTGAGTTAATTTCGATTGCCACATCATTTGCGGCACAGGCATCAATGATTTTTTTAACATTAAACTTATAAGGATCGCGGGATAATAATAGTCTGCCTGATGGATGAGCTAAAAGATCTGTAAAAGGGTTTTCGACAGCCTTCAGGATCCTGGCTGTCATCTGTTCCTCATCCATACTAAACCTTGAATGAATTGATGCAACCACAAAATGAAGTGTAGAAAGAAATTGATCTGAATAATCCAGACTGCCATCCGACAGGATATCGGACTCAATTCCCTGGAAAATATGAACCTGCTTACCGGGGTTTAATTTCTCTAATTCCTCTTTCTGCTTAAGTATCCTCTCTTCAGAAAGACCATTGGCATAAAAGGCGGCTTTGCTATGATCGCACACCGCAGCATATCTGAACCCCCGCTCTCCGGCAGCAGTAATCATTTCATCGAGAGTATTTCTGCCGTCAGAAAATATGGTATGGAAGTGTAGAAGTCCCCTGAATGCAGCTGTATTAAGGTCTGAATTGGCTGTCAGGGATCGTTTTTTAACGTCAAAATATTCTGCCTCCCTCATTTCAGGAATTATATATGGAACCTTCAGAGACTTGAATATATCCTCCTCGTTTTTCCCTTTTACTTTACCGGAGATAATATTGAGCCGGGTAAGGAAAGCATCGGAGCCGGTTGTTAAGAACAGAGTTCTGTTAAACTCATCATTGGTATATGTAAGATGCAGGTTAACCGGGATAGAGAAATATTCTTTGACCGAGATTACTTCAGCTTCAATTTCATATTCAAATTTCTTTTTAATTTCCTTAAGGAATTTTATTTTATCGCTCAACAGCAGAACAATATTGATTGAAGAGATTATTTCTTTCCCTCTTCTTAATTCACCTGTAAGTTCTGATTTCTGTATCTCTTTAAAAGAGTCTAACTTTGACAGGATCTCTGCAGCAAACTCCTCTGCTGTGTTCAACAGGACAAACTTACTATGATACTTCTGTTTTTCTATCTCATTAAGGATCTTGTTCTGTGTGACTTCACCGAACCCTTTCAACAGGGCAAGCCTGTTTTCCTTGCAGGCGTATTCAAGTTCTCCCATATTTGAAATGCCCAGTTCATTATACAGCTGGTTTATTTTTCTTGCTCCCATACCTTTTATCCGAAGCAGCTCTTCAATTCCATCCGGCACATCCTCTCTCAGCTGTTTGTAGAGCGAAGATTCACCTTCCACGAAGTATTCATAAATAACTGCCTGGAGTCCTTTACCTATACCCTTAATCTTATCGAGTTCCTTTTTGGCAACTGCTTCACCAAAATCTCCTTCAAATCGCCGTATAGATATTGCCCCGTTCCGGTAGGCTCCCACCTTAAATTTATTCTCTCCTTTGAAGTCCATTATATCCGCAATGCTTTCAAGCATTGCAATTGTATCTTTTTTATCAGGCATATCCGAAATATTTTATAATTAAGTATATCTGTATATAAGTGGATATAAATCCAAGGAATGCACCTGCCATAACCTGGCTCAGGTTATGGCATTCAAGTTTTATCCGTGACCAGCCGATAAGGACAAGCAATATCACGAAAGTAATAGCAGCCAATCCAAATACATAAACCAGGGCGGCAAAAGGGCCGGAGGCTCCCATCATATGAGCACTTATTTTCCAGGTTTTATTTATAACAACAACTAATAATGTATTCGAAATATAACAAAACCAGAATGCTATCGAAATAATATTTATTCCGTAATAAATTAATATTAATAATCCAAAAATGTAAAAGACGGCAGAAAGTGTAAATGGAAAGGTCCTCTCTTCCTTTATTTTAGCATCTATATCGGCTATTAACCCCTTTCGTCTAAAAGCCGCAAACATAATCACCGGCAGGATGAAACCGAAAACTACTGCTGTTGAAATCAGAATAAACCTTTTTACATGATTCTGTTCAAGAGCGAATGCAAAGAGAGTGAAAATAGTTATTGTAAAAGAAGGCGGGACAAAAAGAGTGGATATTATTCTGGCAGTTTTTATTGATACCTGGTCTTTCAATTCGATGTTAAATAATTAGTGTGCTCCCGGTCTAAACAGCTACTCCATAATTTTTAAGCCACTCAAGATAATTAAGAAGGATATCCTCCACAGCATTATAGTCAACAACACTCATCAGGGATTGTCTTATCTGTGAAGCATTATATTCTCCTTTCAGGTAGCCGCTGTAGAACTTTCTGTGTTCAAGCACGGCACGGCGTTCACCCTTCACTTTTATTGCAAGATGGAGATGTCTCAATCCGATTTTAACTTTTTTATCTACATCCATTTTAGTACTTATAAAACCATCATTCAACAATTCCTTAGCTTCGGTAAAGATCCATGGGTTCCCTATCGCCCCCCTGGCTATCATTACTCCGTCTGCATTAGTTTCATCGAAAGCTTTTTTTACATCCTCAGCAGTAAGTACATTTCCATTTAAAACAACCGGAATAGTAACAGCCTCCTTTATTTTAGGAATCCAGGACCATTCCGCCTCACCTTTATGTCCCATTGCCCTTGTTCTGCAGTGAATAGTCAGTGCTCTTGCCCCGGCATCTTCTATCCTTTTTGCAACATCGATAATCTGAATGCTTTCATGATCCCAGCCGAGGCGTGTCTTAACTGTAACAGGTAATGATACTGCATCGACAATATCCTTTACCATTTTCTGCATAAACGGAGGATCCTTCAGCAAAGCAGAACCGGCGCCATGTCCGACTATATTTTTTACCCAGCATCCTGCATTTATATCAATTAAATCGGGATTCTCTTTCTCAGCAATTCTCGCAGCACCGACCATAGATTCTATTCCTGATCCGTATATCTGTATTCCTACCGGTCTTTCCTCTTCTATAATCTCCAGCTTTTTATGTGTTCTTTCACTTTTACGGACAAGTCCCTCAGAGTTCACAAATTCGGTGTAAACTACATCTGCTCCCAGTTCCCTGCAGACAAGGCGGAATGAAATATCAGTAACATCCTCCATCGGGGCAAGGAGGATTGCTTTATTTATATTTATCTTATCTACTGTAAACATACATTCCTAAACTTCTTTATAATTAAAATAAGAATAATGACGCAAAAAGTAATTGTTAAAAAATATGCGCCTACAGTTCTTCACCAATATCCGCTTTCAGGGCCTTTGGAAGGTAGAAAACAGCAAGCAGCACAATAATAAGCGTAAAAAATGCTCCGGTGAGAAACGGGAAAGGATATCCCAGAAATTCGAAAGCAAATCCGCCCCAGAGAGGACCCAATACACGGGCAAATGCTGAAAACGACTGGTTAATGCCGAGTACTACACCCTGCTCCTTATCTGATATAATCTCAGAAATCAGACTCAGCAATGTAGGCTGAAGTAAACCCATCCCGAGAGCCATTATAATTACAATTATTGTAAGTCCTGCAAAGTTCCCCCCATATGGAAGCAATCCAAGTCCTATCATCATCAGGAACGAACCTGAAGCCACGAGCCTGGTTTCTTTTATATATTTTGAAGCGACACGGATCAACCCGCCCTGAACTATGGCAGAGGCAATACCAACTATCCCCAGCATATATCCGTTCTGCAGATCAGTAAAATGATAAACTTCATACCCCAGCAAGGCAAAGGTTCCATAAATATTAGCAACAGAAAAAGTTAATATGAAGAAAAGAACGACAAGCAGACCCAGGTCTTTCTTTCTAAAAATATTCTTTACTGCAGATACATCGAAAAGCTTTCTTTTTCTTTTCTGAGCTTCTTCCCGGTGGATATTTGATTCAGGCAGGAGAAAAATTGTAACTATGAATGCAAGGAAAGAAAATCCTGCACTTGCAAATCCTGTAACTTCATAACCGAATTTTGAAAGAAGGCCTCCGATTAAAGGACCAAAAACAAAACCCAATCCGAAAGCCGCCCCTATCATTCCCATTCCCTTGGAACGGTCTTCCTTTGTTGTAATGTCTGAGATATATGCCTGGGCCACACCGATACTGCTTCCGCCGATACCTCCGACTATCCTTGAAACAATCAGAACAAAATATGTATTAGTAAAAGCAAAGATTATATATCCTATGGCATTAATCAGCAGGCATAAAACAATAATCGGTTTTCTTCCATGTTTATCCGATAACTCTCCCAGGAATGAATTGAAGAAAAACTGAACAAACGAATAAATGGCAATAGCGATGCCAATGGCAGTTTCATCAACATGGAGTTGCTTTGTGGCAAAGGTAGGAAGAATTGGAATCAGTATTCCGAATCCAAGAAGGTCAATGAATACTGCTGTAAAAATTAAAGTAAGAGCAGACCTGTTTTTCACTTAACTACAATTCTTTTATTACGGCATCAGCAAATTCAGCTGTACCGACAAAATTATGAGGATTTATATCTTTTGTAACCTTCTCCCCTCTCTCAATTACCCTTGCCAGAGCCCCCTCTATTTTCTTTGCCGCTTCCTGCTCTCCTATATATTCAAGCATCATGACAGCACCAAGAATCAATGCTGAAGGGTTAGCTATGTTTTGTCCAGCGATATCCGGAGCAGAGCCATGCACTGCTTCAAAAATAGCAACATCATCGCCGATATTTGCTCCCGGCGCCATCCCCAGTCCTCCGACAAGTCCCGAAGCCAGATCAGAAAGGATATCGCCGAAAAGGTTTGTTGTAACGATACAGTCGAACTGGTAAGGATTCATTACCATCTGCATCGCCATATTATCGACTATTTTGTTTTCGAACTGAATTTCAGGGTATTCAGGGGCAATTTCCTCAGCTATATCGAGAAACAATCCCCCTGTGAATTTCAAAATATTCGCTTTATGAACAACAGTCATTTTCTTTCGGCCATGCTTTTTTGCATATTCAAAAGCATACCTGATTATTCTCTCCGAGCCTTTGCGTGTAATTATACCTATTGATTCGGCAGCTGATTTACTGCTGTCGATATAATGTTCAATTCCCGAGTAAAACTCTTCGAGGTTTTCGCGGAAGATGATCAGGTCGATATGATCGAAGTAGAGAGTTTTGATCCCTTTGAATGTCTTGGCCGGCCTTTGATTAACATAAAGTTCAAATTCTTTACGCAGGGCTACATTAATACTTCTGAAACCTTTACCTACAGGCGTAGTTAAAGGACCTTTCAAGACTACACAATTTTTATCAATCGAGTCAATAACTTCCTGCGGCAGCGGGTCGCGGTATTTTTCCAGGGCAGTCATTCCTGCTTCCACAACTTCCCATTCAATCTCAACACCTGCATTTTCAATAATCTTAGTTGCGGCGACAGTAATCTCAGGGCCGATACCATCTCCGGGAATTAATGTAAGATGATGTGCCAAATTTGTTCCGGTAATTTCTGTATTGGATTAAAATTAGAGTTACAAATATATAAAGATTTAATGAAATGATAAGTGTTTCGTCCCGGAAAGTATATCAGGCAGAATGCTCTTTAGTTCCGGTTTACTGGAAAACTTAGTAAGGGTTTCACGTGTATCGTGAAATGATTGTGCTGCCAGTTTCCTGTCTGCAGATCCCATAAATGAAAACAAAGTATCTGAAAAGGCCGCCTGTGAAGGAATAATAATGTATCTTCTTCCTGAATCAGTATTTCCTTTAAAGACCCAGATCGGCAGATACTTAACTCCTCCCAGCCAGATCGAATCGTTTTCTGTATTCTTAGTAATGGAGAAGTTGAGGATCGCGCCTCCGTCAGAATAACGCCATCTCTGGTTGGAAATGAAATTCCCCATTGAATAAATTACAAACCCTGAATCGATCCCGGCATTATTGGTCTTAAAGAAACTTATAGGCTGCAGAACGTGAGTATGACCGCCTATGATAATATCAGCGCCGTCTTTAACCGTCTGGTTAACTATTGCCTTCTGGTAACTATCCGGAAGCCGTTGATATTCTTCTCCGAAATGAAAGTGGACGACGACAATATCTGCTCCTTTTCTCCTTGCGGCTTTGATATCATTTCTGATTTGTGTTGTATCAATTATATTAACAAGATATTCTTTCCCCTTAGGGACCGGGTTGCCGTTCGTGCCGTATGTATAGGCAAGGAATGCTGTTTTTATTCCCTTAACATTAAAGATCCTTATTGAGTCCCTGTCTCTTTCAGAAAGAAATGTACCGTTATAGTTTAGATGGTTAAGATTAAGCTGTTGAATTGTTCTTCTGATACCTGCTTCTCCCCTGTCAATGGCATGATTATTCGCAGTACTTAGCAAATCAAACCCTGCATACTGAAGGCTTCTGATAAATGCATCAGGTGTATTAAAAAACGGGTACCCTGAATACCCTGCCTTTTCTCCAGCGGTAACTGTTTCAAGATTACCGAACAGAAAGTCAGACTGATCTAAATATTTTTTTATCTCTGAGAAGACAGGATTGAAATCAAAACTGTCAGCTGATACCCTGGCGTAATTATATTGAACAGAATGACACATTACATCACCGACAACACTGAAAGAAACAGTTATCAGCGAATCAGCGTAAATATACTGATCCCGAGAAATATTTCTATCAGTTGTGTTAAGTAAGCCAATTATTATAAGAGGATAAAGAATATACCGCATATAAAAAAATAAAAGGCTGAACTATTTGTTAAATAGTCAGCCTTCTTTAAGTTATATTAAACTTTATTATCCTTGTTTCTCAGTTTTTCTCTGGACTTTTACTTCCTGGACATCCTTACGAACATCCTGAGCCATTTTTCTGAGTTCGCTTAATCCTTTGCGAAGACGGGTGCCGGCAGCTGCCTGACCTTTCTCGTAAAACTTTTCAAAATCAGTGTGAAGATTTTGTACAGCTTGAATTAAGTCTTCGTATTTGTTCATTGAAACCTCCTAAGAAATAATTTGAAATAAGTTATTTAGAATGTTCTAGTACTATCTCAGCAATATCCTTTACTGCTACTTCTTCAGTCTTCTCAAAATGTTTAACTCCGTCTGTCAGCATCGTCATGCAGAATGGGCAGGCAGAAGCTATTGTATCGGAATTGGTTCTGAGGGCTTCTGATGTTCGTTCAACGTTTATTCTTCCGCCCTCCTCATCTTCCATAAACATCCTTCCGCCTCCGGCGCCGCAGCAGAACCCGCGGGATTTAATTCGTTCCATCTCAACAAACTCCAACCCGCTAATGCTTTTTAAAGTATTTCTTGGCGACTCATAAACATTATTGTACCGGCCAAGATAACAGGAATCATGATAAGTTACCTTATGATTTTCCTGGTTATTACTCACTTGAATCTTATTCTCATTCAGGAGCTGATCTATGAATTGGGAGTGATGCATGACTTCATAGTCACCACCGAATTGTTTGTATTCTCTGCCAAGGGAATGGAAGCAATGCGGACAGGCTGTAACGATCTTTTTAACTTTATAGTTATTCAGAGTTTCTATATTCTCCATAATCAGCATCTGTGCAAGATATTCATTTCCAAGTCTTCTTGCAGTATCACCATTGCATTTTTCTTCAGTTCCAAGGATCCTGAAGTTAATACCCGCTTTCTGCATAATTTGTGCAAAGGCCCGGGAAACTTTCTTATATCTTTCGTCAAATGACCCTGCACAGCCGACCCAGAATAGAACCTCACATTCCGAGTCTTCTGCCATTGTTTTGATATCCAGGCCTTCCGCCCAGTTTGCACGGTCTGCCTGGTTGAAAGCCCATGGTGTAAAGTTAGTCTCCAGGCTCTTAAATACCGGGTTAAGGTTAGACGGGAACTGTGATTCGGTCAGAACCAGGTCCCTTCTCATATCTACAATTGAATCAAGATGTTCGATCATAACAGGACATTCCTGTACACAAGCCATACAGGTAGTACATTGCCACAACTCGATATCAGAAATATAATCGTGTACTAAAGTTTTCTCAAACACTTCACCCTCAGTAATCCCCTGCTCCATCAGGGGAGCTTTATCTTTTGTTCTCCGCCTTATATCAACGATGATCTTTCTGGGTGAGAGTGATTTACCAACAGTTGCTGCGGGGCACGACGCAGTGCATCTTCCGCATTCGGTGCAAGAGTAACCGTCGAGGATCTGCTTCCAGGAAAGATGTTCAAAATCTGAGGCTCCGAATACTTCAACATTCTCATCCTCAAGGTTAAGAGGTTTTATTGTATTCCTGATTTCATCAACATTTGCCAGGTAGGTATTAGGAATTGATGTGAGAACATGAAGATGCTTTGAATAAGGAAGAAAATTCAGAAATCCCAGAATCACAACAATATGCATCCACCAGAATAACCCGAAATAAATATGTGCATTCTGTGTTCCTCCTGAATAGAACCATTTGCTCAACGCAGCAGAGACAGGTCTTATCTCATAAGTACTAAGCTTAAAATTATGCATGGCTACCAGGGCTGAATTTTCACCAAGCATGGAGATACAAACCAGCATAATAAGTACGAGGATAAACGCTGCATCAAGTTTGCCTGATTTCTCAACTTCAAGCCGTGGAACATGGATTACAAATCTTCTGTACAAAGCATACAGACAGGCAATTATTACAAGAACAGAAAACACATCCTGAATAATCGTTACAGCAGAATAGAACGGTCCTGCAAAGTGCCAGCTGAAAGGGGTATAAAACCCCTGTATAAAGGCTTCAGCTACAGCAAAGAGGAAGAGGACAAAACCCCAGAATATAGTAAGGTGGAGCAATCCGGCTTTGGGATCCCGTAATAATTTAGTTTGAGCAAATGCTATTGTCCAGACCCTTTTAATCCGATCTCCAACCCTGCCGCTCCTGTCGTCTTTCTTCTTCGCCAAGAACATGTAGACAATAAGTTTCCTGCAGCTCCAGGTAAATAAACCCAATGCAAATATCAGGAAAACAATAAATATTATATTTTTTAATTCCATATTAACAGCAGCATTTGAACATTATGAAAAAGAATCATTTTCTGCCGCGATTTTTGTAGATACCTGAATAAATCGCTGCACCGGTAAAAATTTTAATAACTGTCCAGACAGAAAAAATAATTGCGCCTGCTTTTAAAGCGTCTACCCAGTTGTGGAGATAAAATGTATTAAGAAAGACCATACCGCTTAATATGATAATCGCCTCTGCTGCAATCATAGATAATACAGCAGAAAAGTAGTTCTTGTTTTTTTCAACAATATATCCTGCTGCAAATGCTGCCAGGGGGAAAGCAAGAAGGTAGCCTCCCGTCGGTCCGAATAAGCTTGCAAATCCAAAAAAGCCATCAGCAGTGGGTGCAAATACCGGTAGTCCGATAACGCCGAGGGATAGATAAAAAAGCTGGCTATAGGCTCCCTTTTTAGCTCCAAGAAATGCGCCTGACAATCCTACCATTAAGGTCTGTAATGTGAAGGGAACCGGTTTTACAGGAATACTTATTTGTGCAGCTACTGCAGTAAGGAGTGTGAATGAGAAAATCCAGAATATATCAGAAGATGTCACTCGTGTTAAAATTTTTGGGTATACGACAGCATGATTCTTTGAGATCATAAATTCCTCAGTTAAGGTTTTGGTTAAAAAATTGATAAGTTTTTTCAAGGATCACTTCAAATTTTTCGTTAGTTCCTTCAAAGGGATGTTTAATATCAAATGTATGTCCCGCGGCCGGAACCACATAAAGTTCAGTTAAGTCACCGTCAGCAAGAGAATACAGCTTTTCGGCCTCTTTGAGAGGTACAGCCAGGTCCTGCTCGCCATGAACGATAAGTAAAGGTTTTTTCAATTCCCGTACAGCCTTTTCGATATTTAGTTTATCATCCTTATTCTTTTCAAGGTCATCCAGCAATGAAACGTTCAGCTTCATCACCTGTTTGGTCCTTGTATTCACAACTTCAAAAACCCCTCTTTTTCTCCACACTTCTTTCTGTCTTTTTGAATACCTGTCAAAAGTTGAAACGGATGACCAGGCTGCAACCGCATTCACCTCCGGTTTTTGAATTGCCGTTAGAAGCGATATTCCGCCGCCGCGGCTGTGACCAAGCAAACCAAGTCTGTTATTGGAAGCACCGCCGAAGAATCCGTTAAAATACGCACTAATTAATTGTGAAAGCTCTTCCAATTCAAGTGAAAAGGTATTAGCAGCAAACCTATCCAATTCATCAAATTCAGTAAGGCTTTCACCTATACCATTATGCGAAAAATTAAAACTAAGAACAAAAAATCCTTTAGAGGAAAAATAATTTCCAATATATGGTCCAAACCCCCAATCTTTAAAACCTTTGAAACCATGGACAAAAATCAGGCACGGAGATAAGCGCAGATTTTCCACCCCGTAAGCAGTGATCCTAAGACTGTCGTGCTTTTCAGTGGTAAGTATAAAATCTTTGCTCATTGTGTCAAATATGGTCATTAAAGTAAGAAAAGTCAAGAAAACAGGGCATAAATCAAACTTTTTAGATTTATGTGATATCGCCATTATTTCTTTTTGTTTTTCATTTAAGTATTTTCTCTGAAGAGAATGTAAAATATAGGAGCAAAGCTTGAGATACCTGCTGGTAATTCCCTCAATTGATATTAAAAACGGCAAAACCGTCCGAGTAGTACAGGGAATTCCTGAACTTGATTGTAAGGAATACGGCAGCGATCCCGTAGAAATGGCAAGGATCTGGCGTGCAGAAAATGCTAAATTGCTTCACGTAGTAGATTTTGACGGAGCTTTCGAACATTCCAAAAGAAATGTTGAGATTATTCGTGAGATTTGTTCTTCTGTGATAATTCCTGTTGAGTATACTGGCGGAATACGGTCAATGGATGATGCTGAAAGAATGTTTGATTTAGGTGTCAGCCGTCTGGCAATAAATACTATGGCTTATGAAAATCCGGATGAATTTACAAGGGTTTTTGAGAAATTCGGTCCCGCAAAAATCGTGATGTCTCTTGATGTACTGAACGATGAGATGATAGTACGGGGAAGAAGGAAAAAAACAGGTCTGAATTATCTGGATTATTCTAAGAAGCTTTCAGATATGGGGGTCGAAAGATTTATTGTAACTGATGTAGACAGAAACGGAACAATGTCGGGACCAAATCTTGAACTTTCTAAAAGAATAGCAAAAGCAACTAATCAGAAAGTAACGGTCTCCGGCGGTGTTAGAAATAAAGATGAATTGATGGATGTTCAGGCTTTAATTCCCCTTGGAATCGATTCAGTAATCGTAGGCCGGGCGCTTTATGAAAACCGTTTTCCCTGCCAGAAGTTATGGCGGGTAGCTGAAGCCGGACTATTCAACTAATGGAGTAATAATGGAAAACAATCAAAGAGTAGTTCACAGCAGTTTCTGGTCTAATTTTTTCAAATCACCGACAGAAAAAGTCGATCTTCAGAAATCACTGCTTTCAATTCCAATTTTCAGCAGACTCCGGCGAAGAGAGCTGAGTATGCTGATGAATATTATTCATAACAGGAATTATGTTTCAGGCGAATATATTTTTTACCAGGGCGACCCCGGACTTGGACTTTATTTAATCCGGGACGGTGAAGTTATTATTCAACGAAAAAAAGAGGAAGAGGAAATTGTATCACTTGCTTCGTTCACAAAAGGCGATTTCTTTGGTGAACTCGCTTTGATTGACGGAGAGAAGCGCTCGGCTTCGGCAATTAGTAATTCAGATACCCGCCTTGCAGTTATATTTAAACCGGACCTTGATGAATTTATTGAAAACTACCCGAAAAGCGGAATAAAAATACTCAGAGGAATTTCAGAGATTATAGCCACAAGGCTGAGAAAATTGAATGAGGATAATTTCAATCTTCAAAATAAATTAGAAGTTAAAATGGAGGCAACTTATGGAACCTGATATTTCCAAAGTGCTCGTTCCGATTGATTTTTCTGATTATTCCAAAAATGCTTTAAAATACGCCGTAAACTTTGTTAAACACTTTCATGCTCAATTATTCCTTGTATATGTAGTTGAACCGGTAATTTATCCGCCGGATTTCAGTATGGGACAAATAGCAATCCCATCCGTCGATCTTGAAATGGACAAAAGAGCGATCGATGAGCTTGATAAACTTGCCGAACTGGAAATTCCGGCAGATATAAAAGTTAAATCGATAGTTAAAACCGGAAAACCTTTTATTGAAATTATTGAGATTGCTGAGGAAGAAAACATTGACCTAATCATCATTGCAACTCATGGTCATACAGGTATGGAACATATCTTGTTTGGAAGTACGGCGGAGAAAGTGGTAAGAAAGGCTCCCTGCCCTGTACTGACATTGCGAGAACCGATTAAAGGATTCCTATTTAAAGATGAGTTGAAAAAAGAAAACACAGACTCTGATTAATTTTTTCTATCTATCACGAAATCAACCAGACCTTCAAGCGCAATTTTTGCAGGTGAGTCCGGGAATATCTTCAATGAATTTTTAGCTCTCTCGGAGTATTCGTGAGCAGTTTTTAATGCGTAGTCAATCCCCTGATTACTTCTGACAAACTCTATAATTTGTCTCGTGTTCTCTTTACCATCATTATTTTTTAGTAATCGTCTGATTTTATCAGCTTCATTTTTTGGAACCTTTTTCAAGGAATAGATAAGGGGCAGGGTTATTTTCTTTTCCTTTATATCGCCTCCGACCGGTTTCCCGATAATTTTTGAGCTTCCTTCATAATCGAGGATATCATCTCTTATCTGAAATGCCATTCCAATGGATTCCCCAAAACTTTTCATTGCTTCATGATACTCTTTATTTTCCGATGTGCTCATTGATCCGATCATACAGCAGGTCTCAAGTAATGATGCGGTTTTATCGGAAATTACTTTAAAATATGTTTCTTCATCGATATCAAGTTTGCGTGTTTTCTGAATCTGCAGAAGTTCGCCCTCCGACATTCTTTTTACGGCACTGGTAATTACACCGAGGAAATCAAAATCATTACCTTCCACAGCTATCATCAATCCTCTGGAAAGAAGATAATCCCCCATAAGAACAGCTGCTTTATTTTTAAATACAGCGTTGATAGACCAGAACCCCCTCCTTTTATCGGCATTGTCAACGACATCATCATGAATAAGTGTAGCGGTATGAAGCAGTTCTACAAGAACAGCACCCCTGTAGCTTCTCTGAGTAACTTTGCCTGATAGTTTTGCCGAAAGGAGAACAAGCAGAGGCCTTATCTTTTTCCCTTTCTGCCTTATAAGATATTTTGCAATAAGGTCCACGAGTCCGACGTTGCTCTTCATTGATTTTTTAAACAGCTGGTCAAATTCCTCAAGCTCAGTTTTAATAGGCTGGCTTATTTCACTTAAAGCTTTTTTTATCAATGTTTTTTTGCGGCTAATTTTGAAATGAAAATACTTATTTCATATAATAAAACCAATGGAACGGCCAACACGACCTGAGAGACAGGATCTGTACCAGGAGTAAGAAACGCTGCAAGTACCATAATGATTACAATTGCATGCTTCCTGTACTTCTTCATAAAGGCAGGAGTTAAGATGTGCAGTTTTGTAAGGAAGAATGAGATCATCGGAAGTTCAAATACTACACCGGCAGCAAGAACCACACTGACGATTATTGAAACGTACTCATCAATTGCAAACTCATTTTTGATCAGCTCAGTACCGAACTGATGAATAAATTTAAATGCCAGCGGAATCATCACGAAGTATGCGAAAGCAATTCCTATCAAAAAACTTATTGTACTATAGAAGACAATAAGAAGAATGTATTTCCTTTCTTTTTTTCTGAGTGCCGGTGAAAGAAATTTCCACAACTGGTAAAAAAGATTAGGCAGGCTTAGTATTACGCCGCCGATCAGAGCAACCTGAAAATACAGGAAGAGCTGTCCAAAGGGTTTAAGATTCTGCAGCTGAAGACCGTTGTCCTGTGCAGGTTTTAAAAGAACATCTGTTACCAGGAAATCGACAAAAATCCAGCTGATTATGGTTCCTGCAACGACGCCGATAATTGAGTAAATGAGTCTCCACCTTAACTCTTCGAGATGATCAAGAAATGTCATCTCTACTTCATTTGATTCTTCTTCTAAATAATCAGTACTATTAAGTTCTTTAGTAGCCACAATATTCAAATCAATTTAAACCGGCATAAAGAGGAAATTTTAAACAGAGATCTTTCACTTCATTTCTGATCTCTTCAAGTTTGGAATCATTATCAAAGTTATTGACTGCATTATTTATGAATCCCGCAATAAGCGTCATTTCCTTTTCTTTCATACCTCTTGTGGTAACAGCAGGAGTTCCTACCCTTATTCCGCTTGTTACAAAAGGACTCCGCTGATCGAAAGGAACCATATTCTTATTAACTGTGATACCGGCTTTTTCAAGTGAATTTTCTGCCTGCTTGCCGGTAATATTTTTATTGGTCAAATCTATTAACATTAGATGGTTATCAGTTCCGCCCGAAATGAGATTAAAATTATACTCTGTTAATTTTGAAGAAAGAGTCTTTGCATTATTGATAATCTGTCCTGCATATTCCTTAAAAGAGTCCTGAAGCGCCTCCCCAAAGGCAACAGCCTTTGCCATAATAATATGCATCAGGGGACCGCCCTGGATTCCCGGCATAACCGTGCTGTCGAGAATTTCAGACATCATTTTTACACGGTCGCCTTTTGGCGTTTTAATACCCATAGGGTTCTCATAATCTTTACCAATCAGGATAATGCCTCCTCTTGGTCCGCGGAGCGTTTTATGAGTTGTAGAAGTAACAACATCACAATATTTAAGGGGGTTATCAAGGAAACCTTTGGCAATAAGTCCTGCGGGATGGGCCATATCGCACATAAAGAATGCACCGACTGAGTCAGCGATCTCCCTGAACTTTTTATAATCCCATTCACGGGGATAAGCACTAGCGCCGGCAACTATAATTTTCGGCTTCTCCTTCTTTGCGAGATCGGCTATCAGATCATAATCCAGGGTTTTGGTTTCCTTGTTAAGAGTATATCCGACGGCTTCATATAATTTACCGGAAAAATTAACAGGTGATCCATGTGTAAGGTGCCCGCCATGAGCAAGGCTCAAACCCAATATTTTATCCCCTGGATTCAGTAACGCCATATAAACGGCCATATTAGCCTGCGAACCGCTATGAGGCTGTACATTTACATATTCAGCGTCAAATAATTCTTTCAGTCTGTCTCGGGCTATATTTTCTGCCATATCAACGTATTCACAGCCGCCGTAGTAACGTTTACCGGGATAACCCTCAGCATATTTATTGGTGAGAACTGAACCTGCCGCCTCCAGAACTGCAGGACTAACAAAATTTTCGGAAGCAATAAGTTCGAGTTTTTCCTGCTGCCTCCGGGTTTCAAGAGTTAAAACTTCAAAAATTTCTTTATCTTTTTGAATATTTGAGTATGTCATCTTTGATTCACTGATTTGTAAAAAATTGAATAATTTTCAGTCTGAAAATATAACAAATAAAAAGAAAAGGTTCCGGGTGTATTCCACGGAACCTTTTCTTTTTAACGCATTAATTACTTGATTTTAAGGAACTGTAACGCTTTTTCCAATCCATGAGTAGCAATCACCTGATGGACTCACTGTTTGACCGGATTTATATTTTCTGAAGAAATAATCTTCCTGTGTCGGGACGGAATCGGACAAAGCATTTATTCGTTCACGCGCCTGAGAAAAATTTGGATCTATAGACAGTGCCTTCCTGTAAGTATCAACGGCGATCTGGTAAGCAACTTTGGCATCAAAATCAAAAGTACAGTTCCTTGCTGCCTGTTCATATAATAATCCTTCATAATAAACTGCCTGTGCCCAGCCGTTTCCTACATCGTTTGCTTTTTGGAATTGTGTACGTGCTGCAGATAATTGTCCTTTATCTTTATATACAAGACCGAGGTTCAGGTAGTGGTTTTTATTCTGCGGATCAATCTGGATTAATTTCTTATAGGCATCTTCCGCCTTATTCAGCTGATCGGTTTTCTGGTAAGCCTGTGCAAGCTGAGTCCAGTAATTTACAGATTCAGGCGATTGATTAACAAGAAATTCAAGCGGAACTACCGCCTCCTGAAAATTATTGGCTTTCATCGCGGTGGAGGCATATTTCCAGGCTTTTTCGGGATTTTCTTTATCATTCTCCCAGTTCTTTTTAGTTAAAGCCACAAGCTCATCGATGTTCTCAACCAGGCCTTCAAGTTCCTGAGGCCATTGAGGATTATTCGGTTCTTTGTCGCTCAATTTAGTATATAAATCTATCGCTTTTGTTTTATAATCATTTGAGTCAGAGGCGTTCGCTTTATATAATTGACCCAGCATATTGTAATAATAAGAATCGAGGCCCGGGTTATATTTAAATGCAAGCTCATAATCAGCAATGACGCTATCCGCAGGTACTTTGAGCCATTCTTGTTCAACAAATGCTTTCCTTACCTGGAAATATCCTTTTGAATCAGGATTGTATTTTTCTGCAAGGTTATACAGATAGTTCATTGTATCAGCTATAGCTTCTTTCGTTTCGGGAGCAATGTCAGAGGAATCATGTAAATACCATAGAGCATCTTCCATCTTATAATATATATACTTTGAAAACTTTTCGGGATTCATCTGCAGAACCTGCCATCCATAGGGTACTGCGCTCTGATAATCTTTATTTTTATAGTACTCTGAAAAAAGACTATACAGTTCAAGAATCTTTGTTGAATCGTCAGGGACAACAACTAATGTATTGCCTTTGGGAAAGGCTGAGAATACACTTAGCATCAGAAAGAGAAAGGTGAAAGCAGAAATTTTAGAGCATTTACCGGATTTACTTTGTTTAGATTCTTTCATTTTATTTTTCCTCTCGAATAAACCAAATGTCGCCGAGGCTGACTGTGAAATATAACTTTAATATGTTTTCCTTAAAGAGACCCGGATCAGCTGTGCCTCGCATCGCATACTGGAGACCCAGATCTAATGTGTTTGCCGGGCTTAACGGCAGTGAAAAACCTCCCGAAATTGAATATTGGTTGACACCTTGACTATTTACTAAATACTGTGTCTGTTCAAAACTTAAACCTGCCCGCCAGATTATTTGTTCCCAGAAAGTCGACCCTAAAGCCTGCTGCGGGGTATACTCAAAACCTGCACTGATTTTTGAAGCATCCCTCAGATTTCCGAAAGTTCTGTCATTAAAAGAGAAATTCTTCCAGGCCTGAAAAACATAATCTAAACTTAATAAATATTTCTTATTTAACGTAAAACTTAAACCCGCACTGATTCTGCCGGGTACCTTCATATTGACAATTCCCGTGGTAACGGTATCTGTTCCAAGCGTAGTATTAGAGGTCAGAATTGTATCTGTCCGCAATTCTGAGATATAGTTATATGATAAACCCAGCCGCATTTCAGTAAGCCCGTCAAGGTTAAACAGTCCGGCTAAATCAGGGGTTATTAGTCCTAATGTCGTTCCAATCCCTTTTGGACGGTACTCCTTTGTATACTGTGCATTAGCGTTAGATTGATCCAGGAAAGTTATAGTCGATACATAATCGATATTACCGAAATAATAATCGAAGGTAGCACCGATACTCAAATCAAAAGGGAGTTTATAAGATGAGCCCACGAATAATTTTGATAAACCGCCTCTGCCTTTGTAGGCAGTCTTATAATTTCCATAAGAAGACTGAACGGAATTCTCAACATCATAGCTCACATTAGAGAAAGGAGCTATCCCGGCAGCAACGCCGATACCGTACCGGCTGCTGACAGGGAAAGCTAAAGTGAAACCGCCGAACTCGGCTTTCGCATAATAATTAGATGTGTTATTATCCGATAAAAATGATCCATGATAATTCAGGTTAAATTCTATCCTGGTTCTTTTAAGATGAAATAAAGCTGCGGGGTTATAAAAACTAATAAAGTTTTCGGGAGCTTCAGCAACCCCGAGCTGTCCCATTCCAAGTTTCCTGGCAGAATAAGCAAAGTTGATATCCCCAATACCCAAACGGGAATAAGGAGAAGAAGATTGGGAGTATATCTCCGGAACCAGAAAGGTTATGAAAATTAAAATCAGAAGAATATTTTTATAGTTTAATTTCATCATTTGCCTGTATAAATAATTACCAAACGAGGTCTTAATGAAGTCTCCGATGCATCGCTTCCTTTTAATGCGAATAGATCAACAGCGATATTCTGTCCGCCTGCGGCCAATATAAATCCGTTATTTTCGTGAAATCCGCTGGCAATGCTCTGAACAAACCGGGAGATATTTCCGGTGAAAGTGTTGCCGTCCCGGTTTAAAACTATACCCGAAGTTGTATCATATGAGGCATCGGAAGAATCTTTAGCAAAATATGCAACGATTGAATTAGTGGAAGGGTCACCGGTTTTTGTTGCGCTGCTGTCCAGGTAAACAGTAAACTGAGCCTTATTTACTATTGCTCCTTTTTGTAGAAAAGAAAGATCAAACTTCACCCTTGCATCAACAGCTAACCCGGCCTGCACTGCAATATCACCGGCGGGAACAACAGGTTTATCTCCGGTTAAAATACTGACATCCGGCAGACTTATATACTTCAACGTATCAACGTTACCGGATTCAGACACAACAATTGTCAGAGTGGGAAGGCCTGTAGCATTCACGTTGTAAGCATCAAAACCAACTATCCTGTCAGCTGCCGGATCAGGTTTGATATAAATTCCGTTGTTGGTTTTAACTGAAGTATCCGAGGCAGCATTCAACCATGATAAGATTGTCTGGTTATCAAGCTCAAATGTATATAGTGAATCCGTGGATGATTTGTTTGAACTGATATCTGCCGGATCATAAACGAGTAAGGAAAGGCTGTCGGCATTATATAGAGCGGACCATGTATTATGAACAAAATGTACAGTGTAGTTTAATGAACCGGTACTTTCGCCTATATTATATTCCTTCGTAAGATCAACCCTGGCGCTTAGAATACTCAGTGAAGAACCAAGAACCGCCTGTTTCAGACTATCCGGCAGAAAGATAGCAAACCTCATTAAAGTTGAAGCCTCAACATTATTAAATCTACCTACAAGCAGTCTTGGTGAATCGCTTAATTGGACCTTGGTTTTGTAATCCGAGGATGTTTGCCCTATTGAATCCTGGTAAGAATCAATTTTATTTACGTTCACATAATCAGGGGATAGTAAATTATTGCCGATTGAGGATGGAGAATCGCTGCAGGAATAAAACAAAGTCAGTAAAAACAAAGCAGGAATTAAAAAAATCCTTTTATTTATCAATTATTTCACCTGTAAAATCTTCAAAAATAAAGTAACACGCATCTGTGATATTTTCGGCTACAAAGCTTGGAAATATATTTTGCTTTTGCAATATAGAAATACTTTCCATACCATAACCTGTTTTGACAAGCACAGTCTTTAACCCTGCATTATTTCCGCATAAAATATCCGCAGGAGAATCTCCAATAAAGTAAGAACCTTTTAGCTCCAGGTTTAATTCACCTGAAGCTCGATATATCATTGATGGAGATGGTTTCCGGCATTTGACTTCTTCACTGCTGCTGAATTCCGGATGGTAAGGACAATAATAGAAGGCATCGATTGAGACATTATCACATTTTAACAATTCATTGATCCGGTCATTTACTGCAATAACATCCTTATCTGTAATCAATCCTCTGGCAATACCGGATTGATTTGAAATGACAATCAGTTTAAAATTAAGTTTATTTTTTAATATAGAGAGTGCCTGACCAGTACCGGGAAATAATCTGACCTTCTCAGGATCACCCAGATACCCGGGATCCTCATTTATGGTCCCGTCTCTATCAAGAAACACGGCGTACTGGGGCATCAATTATCGTTCGATAAAATCGTTTTATATAAATCAATATACTTTTTGGCAGATGAGTTCCAGCTGAAATCAGATTTCATACCATTCTTCATAATTTTCAGCCATGCCTTTTTATCTTCAAATATTTTCAGAGCTCTTTTCAATTCTTTGACCATGGCGGCTGCCTCATACTGCTTGAACATAAAGCCGTTACCCTCACCGGTTTTCTCGTCGTATTTAATAACCGTATCTGCAAGTCCGCCGGTTTCCCTTACAAGCGGTACTGTACCGTACATAAGGCTATACATCTGATTCAGACCGCAGGGTTCATAACGCGAAGGCATAAGGAAGATGTCCGATCCGCCTTCAATTAAATGTGCAAGGTCATCATTAAATCCGAGGTATGCCGCAAATTTACCCTTATGTTTTGAGGCCATACTATCAAAGAATTTATGATATTTTTTATCACCTGTACCCAGGAGTATCATCTGAAGGTTTAGTTTCATGATATCGGCAAAGGCATCTTTTATAAGATCCATTCCCTTGGAGTCAAAAAGACGCGCTATTACCCCCACTATAGGTGTTTCGGGACTATAGTCAATCCTGAACTTCTCGGCGAGTTCCTTCTTGTTTTCTTCCTTATATTCAATACTTTTTATGGAGTATTTCTTTGGAAGATGCTTATCCTTTTCAGGCGACCAGACTTTTGGATCGATACCATTAACTATTCCGTACAGGTCGTTCTTCCTCTTAGCTAATACCTGCTTCAACCCGGCACCCAATTCCTCATCAGTTCTGATTTCATTAGCATAGGTTTCGCTTACCGTGTTAATTGCATCAGCAAAGAGGAGTCCGCTCTTCATAAAATTGATTTTGCCATATATTTCAATTCCCTTTTCAGAATTAAATTCTTCAGGTAAACCGGTTTTCTTAAATACAGATTTAGGGAATGTTCCCTGGTATGCAAGGTTGTGAATGGTAAATAAGGTTTTAAAACTCTTAAACTGTTCCTCTTCCTTGTAGATAGTTTTCAGGTAAGCAGGGATAAGACCACACTGCCAATCATTACAGTGTATGATATCAGGTATCCAGCCGAGTTTACATATCAGCTCGAATACGGACCGGCTCAGTAATATGAATCTTTCGTCATTATCAGGATAATCTTCACCGGTCATTGGATCCACGTAAAGGCTGTTCCGGCTTCCGAAATATTCCTGGTTGTCCAGAAAATAAATCTGCACCCTTACCTTCTGCCCGGGTAAAAAACATGATTTCAGTGAGAAGATAACATCCTTATCACCAATTTTTACAGAAAGATCTTTTAACCTCACGACTTCATGTATCTTGAATTTTCTGTCGTCAACAGCACCATATTTTGGTACGACTATTCGGACTTCATGTCCCATTTCCGAAAGCATCTGCGGTAATGCAGCGGAGACATCCGCTAAACCACCTGTTTTTACAAACGGAACTACTTCCGATGAGACGAAAAGGATTTTTAATTTTTTTGCGGGCATTTTGTAAGTTTATTTTAAATGAATACCGTAATTTACGAAATTTCAGTATGTTTCTCAAAAAAAAGTTTATACAATCCCCTTGAATTAAAGGTCAATTACAAATCTGACAAAAATAGTATCAATACAGGAATCTTTAACCTTTCCGCGAGTCTTCGAATTTGAATCTCATCTGTAAAAATTAAAATGAAATTGTCTTTCAATCTGGTGCAAATAAACCTTCCCTGGGTTTTTGACATTTTGTCATATGTAAAATATTTCAACAGCCGAAATTAACGTTTTTTAGCTGTTTTGAGATTGTCTCATTTTGAGTTCAAATACTGCACTAATACTGCATAACTACAGCATTAACACTATATCAAGAGAGAGTTTGACATTTTGTCAGACTTGTAGAATTATTCCACACAAATTTCATCACAATTCTGCTCTGTCCTGATTTTCCTGTCGGACCTGATGTATGCATTTATTTAAGACGTATTCAGGATGTATTCAGGATGTATTCAGGATGTATTCAGGACGTATTCAGGACGTATTCAAGACGTATTCAAATCGGAGTTGTAAGGTCTTTATTTACCTTTTGGATTTGCGGTTAGAAATCGGCTGCCGGCCTACGATATATCTAACCAATAGGATCTAAGAAGCGGGGGACTAAGCATCTGTATTTTCAGAAGGAAGCAACTTTCGTTCGGTTAAAGGAATTCGATATAATTGAACTGAAACTCCTTTAGCTTTTTCTAAAACTTAAATTATTTCCCTGATCTGAGTTTAATTTAGAGAGCGATAGTTAATTAAAAGCAGGATAAGATATTACTTAATTCCAGCGTTAATTCTTATTAATCACTATAAACCCTTATATTTTAATAAAATCGTAATTTTTGTAAAAAGATTATTAAATTTAAAATGTGATATTTTTCTTATTAAGAATCAAAAAGCAGATGTATAAATTGTCAAGATATATATACTTAGCAGCTATTCTACTCCTTCCATTCCTGTTTTATTCCTGCAGCGCATCCAGCACTACGAGGTATGATCGGGAAAAAGAGAAAAAAGAAACGGGCAGCGAGAATGAAACGAAGAAATATAAAGAGGATTTTGATATTATTCCTTTCCGAACGATCATCGATATTAAGGAGAAACCGGAAAGTACAACTGGCGCACCGGATATAAACCCATGGTACGGATATAAGGAAAAAGACACCAGCTCAGTCCAGGAAAAGGCTATTGTGGGAACGACTAATGGTTTCAGGGTACAGGTACTTGCGACTGATAAACTGGAAGAAGCCGATTCTCTGAAATCCGAGCTTTCGTTAAAGGTGACTCAGAAAGAAATTTACGTAATCTTTGATCCCCCATTTTATAAAGTTGAAGTCGGGGACTTTATAAGTATGAGCGATGCAAAGGACCTTAATTTTAAATTGAGCCAGATGGGATATACTGAATCCAGGGTTATCGCTTCAACTGTAAATATTTTTGAATAATGCTGAAAGTACTTTTAAACCCCGCAATTATAGTTACTGTCGATACCGCAGGTAAAAATTATAAAAGAGGATCCGAACTTGATCAGATACACCCTATTGCTGATCATTCAATTGTAATAGAGAATGATATCATAAAGGATATTGTACCCGATTCCTCCCTCAAAAATTTCAGCACTTATCAAATTATTGATGTGACAGATAAAACGGTTCTCCCGGGGCTGGTTGAGTGCCATACTCATACCGCATTCGCAGGTTCCCGGGCTGATGAATTCAGGATGAAAATTGCAGGAGTTCATTATGAGGAGATAGCTTCAAAGGGAGGCGGCATACTCTCCACTGTTAAAGCCGTCAGGGAATCATCTTTTGAAGAGCTGGTACAGATAGTTTCTCCAAGGATAGGTTATTTTATTTCACAGGGAATTACGACCCTGGAAATCAAGAGCGGCTACGGTCTTGATTTTGATAATGAGATGAAGCTGCTTCATTTAATTAAGTATTTGAACGAGATTTATTCAATTGATATTATTCCCACTTTTCTTGGAGCACATACCTTCCCTTCAGAATTTAAGGAAAACCATCAGGGATATATTGATTTAATAATTAATAAAATGATCCCGCATATTGCTAAAAACAAACTTGCCGTTTTCTGCGATGCTTTCTGTGAGAAAACAGCTTTCAGTTCTGAGGAAGTAGATGCAATCTTTACCAGGGCATCTGATTCAGGGATGGGATTAAAGCTTCACACAGAACAGTTTAATAATATAGGCGGACTCGGGACAGCGCTTAAACATCATGCTGCAAGTGTGGACCACCTTGAAGTAATGGCGGAAAAGGATATTGCTAAAACTGCAGAGTCTGATACTGTTGCCACCCTGCTTCCGGGTGTTTCATTTTTTCTTAACTATGGTTATGCTCCGGCAGAAAAACTTATCGAAGCAGATGCAATTGTTGCGCTTGCAACTGATTATAATCCCGGATCTTCCCATATTGCAAATCTGAATTTAATTATGAGTCTGGCCTGCCTGAAAATGAATATGACAATTGAACAAAGCATTTCTGCAGTGACTATAAATTCAGCCAAAGCATTAAACAGGAATCACGAGGCAGGCAGCATCGAGATCGGGAAGAAAGCCGACTTTGCTGTATTCAATACTAAAGAATATGCTGATATAATATACCAGGTTGGAAAGAATATCAATTATATGACAATCAAAAACGGAAAAATAATATTTGATGTAAACGGAGGTAAAAATTGAAGATAATTGAGTGCGTACCAAATTTCAGTGAAGGAAAAAATAAGGAAACATTTGATGAAATTAAGGAATCTATAAACTCAACACCGGGAGCTAAGCTTCTGAATCTTGAACCGGATGCCGATTATAACCGTGTAGTTGTAACGATGGCAGGAGATGAAAATGGAATAATAGAGGCTGCTGTGAAAGCCTGCAAAGCTGCAGCCAGCCATATAGATATGCGTAATCATAAGGGGGAGCATCCGAGACTCGGGGCCATTGATGTAGTTCCATTCGTACCCGTTAAGAATGCAACGATGGATGATTGTGTGAAAATATCAGAAAAGTTTGGAGAAAGAATTTCAAAAGAATTAAATCTGCCTGTATACCTGTATGAAAATGCAGCGAGGAAACCTGAAAGGAGCAACCTTTCAAATATCCGGAAAGGAGAATATGAAGGACTTGAAGAAAAGCTTAAAGATCCTGAGTGGAAACCTGATTTTGGGAAGGCAGAATTTAATCCTAAACTGGGAGCTCTTGTAACAGGCGCGAGGTTTTTCCTGATCGCTTATAATGTAAACATTAAATCAAAGGATGTTAGTTATTCCAAAGAAATCGCGGAAATACTTCGTGAATCAGGAAGACCAAAAAGAGACGACCAGGGAAATATCGTAAAAGAAAATGGAAAGGCTGTGCGTATACCCGGAAGATTAAAAGACTTTAAGGGGATGGGAGTAGCTCTGGAGAAATATAATATAACGCAGGTTTCTATTAACCTTACAAATTATGAGGTCACACCTCTTCATGTGGCTTTTGAAGAAGTAAAGAAAGAAGCAAAGCGCCTTGGAGCTGAAACAGACGGCAGTGAAATTGTAGGTCTTGTTCCGCTTGAAGCACTACTTATGGCAGGCCGCTTTTATGCTGATGGAAAAGATCTGAAGGAAAATGAACTGGTTGACCTTGCAATAGATAGGCTCGGCCTCAGCACACTGAACCGATTCGATAAGGACGAAAAAATAATAGATTATATGATAGGGAAATAATTCATTAATCCGGTAATCCGTAATTCGTCAATTAATAACACAGGAACAGAAATGAACATAGATGATTCAATCCGTAACTATTTAGATGATATTTCATCCAGTAATCCAACCCCGGGAGGAGGGAATGTTTCAGCATTCAGCGGTGCAATGGCCTGCAGTCTGGGCATTATGGTATGCAATCTTACCATCGGAAAGAAAAAGTACGCTGAGGTTGAAGAAGAGATGAAGGATATAAAATTTGAGCTGTCTGTTGCTAAAGAGGAATTCCTTTCACTTGCCGAAAAAGACAACCAGGCTTTTGAAAAAGTAATGAATTCATTTAAGCTTCCAAAAGATACTGAGGAACAGAAGAAAGCAAGGAGTGAGAGTATTGAAGCTGCCACACTTGAAGCCGCTGAGGCTCCCTCTGAGGTTTTGCATTACAGTGGAAAGATTATTCCTTTATTCCAGAGTCTCGCCGAAAAAGGCAACCAGAATTCGGTATCAGATGCAGGGGTTGCTGCCGCACTAATCTCGACAGCCGCAGAAGGCGCTTATCTGAATGTGCTGATAAATTGTTCTTCACTGGCCAATCAGACAGTTGCAGGTGAAATATTAAAGAAGAATGATATAATCCTGAACGAAGTTAAACAGCTTAGTCAGTTTATCAGTTCTGAAATAAAGAGGAAGCTGCATAAGTAATTGGCACACAGATTTAGCAGATTAAATAGATTGCCACAGAGTACAATAGAGTATCCCGTCTGATACTTCTATTTAAAATTAAATTTAATATCCATCTGACCCCAGCGTGCCCTGAGGTTCAGAGTATCAGGGTAGAAGGAGAAATCTTCTGAGGGTTTGAATGGATAAGGGTTACCTCTGTCATAAGTACGGCTGCTGTCCCTGTCAAGAAAACACCATAACATATATGCACCGGGGAAAACCCTGTTGAATTCGAACTTGCTTCCCTTCTGAAGATATTGAGAGTATACTTTACCGTTTGTTTTATCAGTACTCTGAAGCAGAACAAACGGATTATCAGTAAGCTGTAAATTTGTAATGGTACCGCTGGCGCCGGTAAAATCCATCTCATTTATAGTATTAAAACGATAGGTATATATTGTATCCCCCCTATTGCCGGCAGCATCCCGGAATTTCGATTGATCAAATTTTACCAGGTAATGTTCTCCGCTCTTTAATCTGCCGGAGGGTTTGATGATAATCGACGCATCATCCGGGAATGATAGTGTGTATCCAACCTTCCTGTTCGTTGTATCAGATAAAATAATTCCGGTTTTAGCAAGGGTTGTATCGAATGCATCGTCGAAATAAAATGAGAGAGATGTATTAAGGAAATCAATCTGACCGCCTTCAGCAGGTATTGATTTTAGTACCTGAGGTTTGGTTGTATCCGGTCTGTTACTCAAAGTGATCTGAGAAAGATCATTTTTATATGTGTTGCCTTTTTTATCCTTAAGGAGAATGGCTTTCAGGAAATAATCATTTGAGCTGTTGAAGGTTGTATCTGCAACCAGTACAATTTGTTTTGGATCTGCAATTTTAATAAAAGTGTAAAGCGGCTTAAACATCGATTTATCAGTGGAGTCTACTATCATAAAATTATCTGTAGTTATTAGCGTTGAATCGATTTCTTCACTGAATTCTGCTAATATATGGAGACTGTCAGTCATTATAGTCTTAATCAAACGCGGGGAGGTTGTATCATCCTGAGTAAGGAAGAAGTGGAGACCCGAGAATAATGTGTCGTCCGGGGCAAGTGTTATGTCTTCAAAAGGCACACCGATTTTATCCTGTTCAACCTGGTATAAGAGGTCTCTGAACTGATCTGCAACTGCAAAGACTCTGTAGGTTCCTGCGGCAAGCCCTGCAAGCATAAAATTTCCATTATCCCCTGCCTGCGAAATATAGTCGGGTTTTGTTGTAGAAGGATTAACAGTATCGGCAGCGAGCTTGTATGCAAAGATCATTGTACCGCTTGGCTTCTCGTCATAAACCCGGCCGGATATGACTCGTCTGTCGATCTCACGTCCAGTTGAAAAGGTCAGCGTATATGATTCCGCCATCCGGTTCTTGTTATTGTAATCAACAACATCCGTTCCGAGCGTCACGACATATGTAACACTGTCTTTAAGCGGATTAGGGAAATAAACTCTAACCGATTTACCGCTCCAGTCAAGTTCCAGGTCACCATCAACTGCAGGAGAAATGAACAGGGCATCTTTTACAGTCCGTTTATCAACATATTCAGAGAATGTAAATTCGATGTACTCATCATGAAATTCCGTTGTGCCGTTTTCAGGATAAGTTTCTGCTATGGCAGGAGGAATTTTGTCGATCTCTCCCCCACCCGGCGGAAGCTGGTTCGCACAGCCGGAGAGGAGTAATACGATCGAAAAGAGTACGAAGTATTTTATTTTTTCTGCTGTTGTCTTAACCATCTTCGGTATTCATTAACATTTTTTAGGTGTTGGGAATATTTCTCGGCAAACTGGTGTCCGCCTTTACCGTCAGCTACAAAATACAGGTAATCTGTATCTGCGGGGTACAGCGATGCAAGTATCGCTTCCCTGCCGGGATTATTTATAGGTCCCGGAGGAAGCCCCGCGTTAATATAAGTATTGTAAGGTGATTTAACTTTAAGGTCTTTATATAATAGCCTTTTCCATCCATCAGGCTGCAGTAAATACTGGATAGTCGGATCGGCTTCAAGCGGCATTCCTATTTTTAACCTGTTCCAGTATACTGAGGCAATTAACGGCATCTCTTCTTTCTTATTTGTTTCACCTTCAACTATCGATGCCAGCGTCAGGATCTGATGAACTGAGTACCCGAGCGAATCAGCTCTCCTCCTGAGCGAATCAGTCATAAACTTTTTAAAGTTATTATAAAATATACCAATAATTTCGGTTGGAGTGCTTCTTTCATACAGGTCGTATTTATCAGGGAGCAGGTACCCTTCAAGCGATGAAACATTTAGTCCAAGTGAATCGATAAAAGATTTATCTTTAGTCTTCTTCACAACTGCGGCTGAATCCATGAAAAGATCGTATTTAACTTTTGCAGCGATGAATTTGATTGTAGAGCCGGGCGGAATAGTAACAATATGAGCGTAATCAGCTTTAGCATGAAGAAAATATTCAACAAGGTCAAGATACGATAATCCGTTAGGTATATAATACCTCCCTGCCCTGATATTCGTCTCTGCTCCATAAAGAAAAGCGGCAATATTAAAATTAGCTGAACCGGGAATTATGCCCTTGCTTTCAAGACTATCTGATATTGAGCTGAGTGTCTCCCCCGGCTTAATTTCAAATCTTCGGGGTGATGCGCCTTCATAATAATTAGGAGTGAAGAAAGTATAAAAGAGAAGGACAAGTATCGCAATAAAAAAAAAGGATATCAGAAAGAATTCTTTTTTTGAAAGAAGACTCTTCAATGAAACCCGTGACCTTTTTTGGGGCGAATTATTTCCGTCTATTTTTCCCTCTCTCTCTGTATTGCACGGCATTCATCAATGATTCGTTCATATATTCTTTTCAGATGCTTTTGAAGATCAGGATTTTCAGCAAGTTTGTCTATATTATTATCAATCTCTTTCTCACGCCTGGCGTCATAAGTGTTGAGTCCCACCGTACTTTTTATCCTTCCGATTTCAAGAGAAAGATCTATGCGCTTCATTAATAAATCGATTATTGCTTCATCCGTCCGGTCAACTTCATTTCTCAGCTTCATAAGTAATTCATCCTTTTCTGAGGAATTCAGTTTTCCGATTTCTTTTAAAATATTTGAATGATTTTTTGTCAAATCAAAAGTTACTTACGAGTTGATATGAGTGAAATGTTCTTCATCTAATCCGGGAAAAGGACTGAAGCTTAAATCAAATTTTTGTCCCGATTCGTATATCTTAAGCCCCCTGTATGCAATCATAGCGGCATTATCCCCGCAGAATTCCATATCGGGAATGACAATTTTCTTCTGATATTTTTCAGCAAGCCGGGAGATGCGGTTTCTTAGCTCACTGTTTGCCGCGACGCCGCCCACAAGCGAAATTGAATTCACTTCAAAATCATTTAATGCTCTTTCTGTGCTCCTCAATAAAGCCTTGATCACTGCTTCCTGGAAAGAAGCGGCAATATCAGGCAGATCTTTCTCATGTACCTTCTCATCAATCCCATATTTTTTCTGGATATATCTCAAAACAGAAGTCTTAAGTCCGCTGAAAGAAAAATCGTACCTGCCTGATAAGTCGGCAACCGGAAAGCTAATCTTATTTTTATCCCCTGCAGAAGCTGCCTTTTGAATTTTTGGCCCTCCGGGGTATCCAAGTCCCATCATCTTCGCAACCTTGTCGAAAGCCTCACCGGCAGCATCATCAACAGTTGTTCCCAGCTTCTTAATTGAGGTAAAACTCTCCACAAGGAGGAGAAGTGAATGACCTCCTGATACGACAAGAGCAAGGTATGGAAATTCTGGTTTATCTTTCATCAGAAAACCGGAGAAAATATGCCCTTCGATATGGTTAACAGGAATGAAGAATTTATCAGCAGAATATGCCAGTCCTTTCGCAAAGGTTAATCCTACCAGTAAAGCTCCGATCAGGCCCGGGCCTGCAGTTGCACATATAAGATCAACATCTTTTAATTCAATGGTGCTTTTATTTAATGCATCTCTTAAAAGAGGAATAATGATCTGAAGGTGGGCGCGGCTTGAAAGCTCCGGAACAACACCGCCGTATTCGGAATGAAAATCCTGTGAGGAAATTAAGTTTGCTTTCAGTTCACCATTGGAAATAACAGCGACAGAGGTTTCATCACAGGATGTTTCAATTCCTAATACATTCATTTCTCAAAAGAAAATATATTCTTAAAAATCTGTCCGGCGACCTGAGGATTTTCCTTCAAACGTCTGATAGAGTACGGGTACCAGTCCTCTCCGAACGGCACATAGATTCTTATTTTATACCCGTCGTTATTAATTTTTTCTCTTAAATCCTCTCTAACACCAAGAAGCATCTGGAACTCAAATTTATCTTTAGGAATGTTCATTTCCTTTACCAGTCGGTATGCTTCTTTAATAAGGTACTCATCGTGTGTGGCAATTCCGACATAATTACCATTTTTCAGCATAAGTTCAAGTGATTTAAGATAATTATTACGGATTTCCTGGCGGTCTTTATAAGCTATTGTGGCAGGCTCAATATAAATTCCTTTACACAGCCTGTAGTTTGTTCCCAGTTTATTCAGAGTAATTACATCAC
Organism: uncultured Ignavibacteria bacterium; assembly: GCA_963811905.1. Lineage (GTDB taxonomy): Bacteria > Bacteroidota > Ignavibacteria > Ignavibacteriales > Ignavibacteriaceae > DATFVA01. The sequence continues at coordinate 145,471 of CAWETK010000018.1, read as the reverse complement.
TAGTGGTGCGCTTAAGATAAGCCTGAAGGACTATACCGACATTGTTAAAATCGCTTCTTAACTTCCTGAACAGGCTGATAGTTTTGTCGGTATAAGGAGAATCCTCCATGTCAATTCTTACAAAATTATCTATGCCCTTAGCCTTTTCGACTAATTCTTTAATCTGCTGGTAGGCAAAATCTTCATCTATGCTTAATCCCATCTGGGTGGGTTTCAGTGAAAGGTTTGCCATTAACTTGTATTTAACTATTGTATCAAGTACCTCAATACATTTCTTCTTAGCTTCAACCGCTTCTTCTTTACGGGTTATTGATTCTCCCAGAACATCCATAGTTGCAAAAATACCCCTGGAATTCAGATCTTTAACACATTTAACTGCTTTCTCTATAGTATCCCCTGCAATATATTTTTTTGAAAAAAAGCCAACAACTGATTTGGGCATCAATTGTACTACAGCAACAATAAGTTTATTTATGAACGACAATTTTATTCTCCCTGGTTGATGACCATAATATTAAATAATGCGGTATGAAACTTAAGCAACTTTTGAATGTTTTACTATACAAGGAAACCTGAATTATTGTTACATAGATTAGTGGTGGATAGAGCTGTTGAAGTAAATTTCCCGGGCAGAAGAAGGCATTCCGCAGTTTATCAAATCAATGACAGTAGAAGATTAGCTTTAACCCGGAGATCATCCAAAGTGCCATTATTTTCGAAGATGAAATCTGCTCTTTTTTTCTTTTCTTCATCAGGTATCTGGTTGAAGTCTCTTTTTTCAAAATCTTCGGGGGTAAGATTACCTGATTTTCGTTTATAACGTATTTCTTTTCCGGCAGTAATCAGGACGACATAATCGAACATTTCCTCCATATCAGCCTCGTATATCAATGCTGCTTCTACAAAAACTCTGTCGCTTTTTTTCAGTACTTCCATCATTAATTCATTTGTTTTTTTAATAACCAGGGGATGAAGTATCGAATTGATAATCATGACGTTTCCGGGATCCGAAAAGACTTTCTCTGCAAGATATTTCCTGTTTATTTCACTGCCGGTAAACGATTCTTTCCCGAAGGCATTTATCACTTTCTCCTTAACGCCATTATTCCCGGCGAGTATTTCCTTTGAAATATCATCAGCTTTTATAATTGTATATCCGGCTTTTTTAATAAAATCAGCAAAGGCCGATTTTCCGGAACCTATGCTGCCTGTGATTGCTATTTTTAATTTTTTACCGGACATAATTCCTGCAGGGATTTAATAATTGAAAAAAGCTGAGCCTGACGTTTGATACGATCTCCTTGAAACGAAACACCATGCTATTTTTATTGTACTAAAGTAAAACTGTTTTACTTTAGTGAAGCGTATCAGCGATTCGTTCATATAGCGAATCAGCCATTCGCATTGCACCAGCATTTCGCTTTACAAAATTAAAAAAAAAGCCCATCAAAAGAGATGGGCTTCAACTAAAAATATATTAAACTGATTACCTGGCGTAGCCAATTTTTCTTACTTCACGAATAACCGTCACTTTAATCTGTCCCGGGTATTCCATTTCGCCTTCTATTTTCTGAGCGATATCGTGTGCCAGTTTATCTGCAACGACATCGTCAACTTTATCCTGTTCTACAACAACTCTTATTTCCCTGCCGGCCTGTATCGCGTATGTTTTAGCAACGCCTTCAAATGATTTAGCGAGCGCTTCAAGAGTTTCAAGTCTCTTAACATATCCTTCAAGCGGTTCTCTGCGTGCACCGGGTCTTGCACCGCTTATAGCATCAGCAGCCTGCACAAGTGCTGCGATAGGACTTTCCATCTCAATATCCTCATGGTGAGACCCTACAGCATTAACAACAATCGGATTTTCTTTATACTTTTTGGTAAGGTCATAGCCAAGGAGAGCGTGAGGACCTTCAACGGATTTATCGATTGTTTTTCCGATATCGTGGAGGAGTCCGGCTCTTTTAGCAAGCTGGGTATCCAGACCAAGTTCTGCGGCCATAATCCCGGTCAGGTAGGCAACTTCGATACTATGCTGAAGCAGATTCTGTCCGTAACTTGAACGGTATTTCATTCTGCCTATATGCTTAATAAGTTCGGAATGCATATTATGAAGACCAAGCTGAAGGATAGTATTCTCACCATCCTTGATCATCTCCTCTTCAAGCTCCAGCTTTACTTTTTCAACAACTTCTTCAATCCTGGCGGGATGAATCCTGCCGTCGGCAATAAGCTTCTCGAGGGAAACCCTGGCTACTTCCCTTCTGAACTGATCAAAAGAAGAAAGAATAACTGCTTCGGGAGTATCATCAACAATAACATCGACACCGGTAGCCGCTTCAAAGGAACGTATATTACGTCCTTCTTTACCAATGATCCTGCCCTTCATATCATCATTCTGGATCTGAACAACTGAAAGAGTGGTTTCTATGGAGTGGTCGGCTGCAGTCCTCTGGATTGATTGAACAATTATCTTCTGAGCTTCTTTCTTTGCATCAGATTTAGCCTTTTCGATCAGTTCCCTTGTTATGTGGGAAGCATCGGCCCTTGCCTGGTTGGTCATATTCTGAACGAGCATATTCTTAGCTTCTTCAGAAGTTAATCCCGAGATTTTTTCAAGCCTTAAGTTCTGTTCCTGCTCTAATTTCGAAACTTCTGCCAGACGTGTCTCCACGTTCTTCCTTAAGTCAAGTAGCTCTTTCTCAAATTGCTTGTTCTCCTTCTCCTTTTTAATAACAATATCAAATTTTTTCTCAATATTTTCTTCCCTGGTAATTAATTGTTTCTCGAGATGTGAAAGCTTCTGTCTCTTTTGATTAATTTCTCCATCAAATTCAACTTTCTTCTTATACCATTCATCTTTTACTTCTAAGAGTTTTTCCCGTTTTAGATTAGTAGCTTCTTTTTGTGCATCTGCAATTAAGTGTTTTGCTCTCTCTTCAGCTGAAACAAGGCTCTTTTTGCCTATACGGGAATTAAACCACCATCCGAAGTAAAAAAATATCACAACGAGGACAATCACCATAGGAATGAGAAATAATATGTCCATTTTTCCTCCAATGCGGTATTTTAATTAATCCGCTCCTGTCAGTGCGCCTTAATCAGAAAAACTTTAATATGACAATGTGGGAACCTGCCAAAACGCTTTTTGCTTCCTCCAGTCCCGGATTTGCACCCGGGATCCGGCAGCTGCCGGATGAGGCCTGTAATACGCGCTTTGAGTCAAACTCCCTATGTTATGAAAGTTAGTTTTTCATTTATTAAGGGACTGACAGGGCGGAAACTTTTTTTAGGATGGTTCGGCCAGACTAGGATCGCTAAGAAGAAGCTTTAATTTTTTCACTTTATCTGCAGCTTGAATCAATAATTCTCTGTTTTTATTTTTCTCGAGAAAAAGATCGTAAGCGATATTCAGACAAGCTATGATTGCTATTGTTTGAGCTGGCTGGTCGGGAAGTTCGTCTTTTGTTTCTTCCATTACTTTATTAACATAAACAGCCAGTTCTTTGGCTATTTCTTCATTCTCGACCAATAAAGAATATTCTTTATCAAATATTTTAATTTTCAGCTTCTTTTTATCTGTCATGGTTTTACCATCCAACCATCAATATACTTAAGAACTCAAATGTAAATCTATCCTGTTAACCAGGTTCTGAATTTTATTTTTTAATTCCTCTTTTTCATTATTATCAAGTGAACCAAATATTGAATCTAACGAACTATTTCCGTTCTCTTCAAGTTGTTTTTCAAGTGCTTCTATTCTCTGAAGCAGCATTTTGTTTTCTTCCCTTAAGCCGGAAAATGATCTTTCAAGCCTGGTCTTCTCCTCAAGCAGCGTTTTTTTACTATTTATCAATTCAGAAACCAGGGTCTGAATTTCTGATAGTTCATTTAAGAGAACTTCGTGCTTAGTTAAATCCGGCAATTAATTTCCTCTTAATTTAGCATTAAACTTATCAGTTACTGAGGATATCAGGTGAAGAAATTCTTTTTCAACTTCTTCATCTGTCAGGGTTCTTTCTCTATCAAAAAACTCCAGTGTGAAAGCCATACTCTTTTTGTTCTCTCCGAGAGAATCACTTTCAAACAAATCGAACAGGTTTACAGATTTCAATAATCCGCTGCTCTGTTCAAGTATAAAATCAGAAACCTGCTTATAAGTTACTGATTTATCAAATATAAAAGCAAAATCTCTGAGAACTTTCGGGAACCTTAAAAGCTCTTCATACTGTCTGTAAGCAGCAGGTAATTTGCTTAATTTATCAAGATTTATCTCGAAACAATAAACTTCTTGTTCAATATCAAACAATTTCAGGAGCTCAGTATCAACAGAGCCGCCTGATCCGATTTCAGAATTTTCACCATTCAGGGTAAAAGCTGCATTATAAAACGGATTCCTTTCGTGATTATATGAATAGTCTAAAACATTGTCAAGCGAAAATTTTGAGATAAATGACTTAATAAATCCCTTTAAGTCATACAGGTCTTCTGTTTCCTCCTGCGAATTCCACGATTTCTTCCTGGATTTACCTGTAATTGCAAAGATCAGACTTTCATTTTCATTAAAATCCTCAAAGGCTGTTATTTCTTTTTCCGTTTTTAGTTGAAAAATGTTCCCAACCTCGAAAAGCTGAAGATCTTTCTCGCCGACATTTATATTAGCTGAGACTGTCTGCAATGCTCCGGTAAGAAGTGATGTCCTGAGATAAGCCATATCGGAACTCTGCGGATTCAGAATTTTAATGGGATTCCCGGTCAGAGAAGCTGTTCTTTCACTCTGAAGCGGGTTATTTATCATCTCATAAAAGCCAAGCTCCACTGCCGTTTCTTTTACTTTAGCTGTGAAATCAGATTCATCCTTCTTTTCGCCAAGCGTGATTGATATTTTTGCCACGGTGGGAATATTGTCGTAACCATGAATTCTTGCTATTTCCTCAATAAGGTCTATTTCACGTTCTATATCGGGACGAAATGAAGGCACAGAAATGTGCAGCTCTTCGTTTGTCTCAACTAATATCCGCATCCCTAACTTCACCATAATATCAGCGATAACATCTTTCTCTATTCTGTAGCCTAATATTTTATCCACCCTTTCAAACCGGAGCCTTATTTCCTTTGGTTCGATTTTGTCGGGATAAATATCAAGCGCTCCTTTAAGTATTTCTCCGCCCGCAAGCTGCGTGATAAGCTGTGCCGCTCTTTCTGCAGCAAACACAGTTCCATTAGGGTCAGTTCCTCTTTCAAACCTGTAAGAAGCATCAGTGCTTAAGCCCAGTACCTTTGAGGCATAACGGACACTTGAAGGATTGAAATATGCACTTTCGATAAGTATATTCCTGGTTGCTGACGTTACCTCTGAATTCTCTCCCCCCATTACTCCGGCTACAGCTACAGGCTTTTCCCCATCGCATATCATCAAAGTTCCTGCAGGAAGTTTCCGGGTTTTTGAATCCAGCGTTGTAAAGGCTGTTTCCTTTTCAGTACTCCTGACGATGATCTTATGTCCCGAAAGATTTTCAAGGTCGAATGCATGCAGCGGCTGACCGGTTTCATACATTACATAGTTTGACACATCAACAATATTATTAATAGGTCTTAGACCGATATTCTTTAAGCGTCTTTTCAGCCAGTCAGGAGATTCCTGTATTGTAACTCCTTTAACTATCCGTGAAGAATATCTTGGACAATTTTCGGCATCAATTACTTCAATCACAGCAGCATCAGAAGCTTTTTCATCTGTTTCTTCAAAATCGATCTCAGGAAGTTTAACTTTGCTCTTAAAAATCGCCGCAAGATCTCTTGCTACACCAATATGCGACAGGGCATCAGGTCTGTTTGGAGTTATAGCTATTTCAAAAATAACATCATTTAAATGTAATGCTTCTGAAACCGGTGTACCTTCCTTTACCCCGTTTTCAAGGACCATAATACCGTCATGGTTATCGCTGATCTGAAGCTCTGCCCCAGAACAAATCATCCCGTTCGATTCAATACCGCGGATCTTCGCTTTTGAAATCTTAAAATTTCCTTTAGGGACAACAGCACCGATCTGAGCAAATACAACTTTCTGCCCTGCTTCAACATTCGGAGCGCCGCAGATAACCTGGTAATCATTTTCTCCTGTGCTGACGGTACATAAAGAAAGTTTATCGGCATTGGGATGTTTTTTCTTTTCCTTTACGAATCCGACAATGAAATTCTTATATAGTGAATTCTGATCTATGACCTCCTCGACTTCAAGTCCGCTCATCGTAAGCTGGTGGACTATCTCCGAAGTGGACACATCCGATAGATCGACTAATTCTTTTAACCAATTTAAAGAGAGTTTCAACTTAATTTCTCCGGATCAAAACTGTTTAAGAAATCTGACATCGTTCTCAAAAAAGATCCTTATATCATCTATTCCATACTTCAGCATAGCTGTCCTTTCTATACCCATACCAAAGGCATAACCAGTATATTTTTCAGAGTCATACCCTACTTTCTTAAATACATTCGGATCAACCATCCCGCATCCCAGAACTTCCAGCCAGCCGGAATACTTACATACGCGGCAGCCTTTGCCATGACAAAGGAAACATGTAATATCCATTTCTGCGCTGGGTTCCGTAAAAGGAAAATAACTTGGCCGGAACCGATACCTGATATCCTCACCGTAAAACTGCTTTGCAAAAGAAACAAGGGTGCCTTTTAATTCGGCAAATGTTACATCTGTATCGACATAAATTCCGTCAACCTGGTGGAACATACAATAGCTTCTTGCACTCACAGCTTCGTTCCTGTATACCCTTCCCGGCATAATAGCCCTGACGGGGGGCTGATGTTTTTCCATTATACGTATCTGAACAGGAGTGGTATGAGTGCGGAGCAGGAAACTGCTGCTGACAAAATAAGTATCCTGCATATCCCTGGCCGGATGATCGGGCGGGAAATTCAATGCTTCAAAGTTGTAATAATCTGATTCTATTTCAGGTCCGAGAGCAACTGCAAATCCAAGTCCCTTGAAAATATTTTTTATTTCATCAACTGTTTGTGTAAGTATATGCTTGCTGCCTACCGTCTTATATTTCCCGGGCAATGTCAGGTCGATCTTGCTTTCGCGGGAAGCAGCTGATGATTCGATCTGCTCTTTAAGCGAATTAAATTTTTCCGAAAGTTCATTCCGAAGAAGATTTAGTTCCTTCCCCATAAGCGGTTTTTGATCTTTAGAAACTTCTTTGAGTTCATCAAAAAGCCTGGAAAGTAACCCGTTACGGCTTAAATATTTAATTCTGACATCCTCCAGCTTCTCCGGAGAATCAGCCAGGTTAATTTCATTATTAAATTCTTCCCTCAGGGAACCGATTTTTTCATTCAACATTTCATTCCGATTATTTAAAGAAATACCCTTCCATATACAAATATAACGATATGGAAGGGTAAATATTAAATTAACAGAAAACTTAACGAGCTCTGCGAACGCTGATGGATGCTCAACAGCAAGGTTTGCAAGAACTTTTCTGTTTACCTCAACGCCCTTTGTATCAAGTGCGTGGATAAGCCTGGAGTAAGTTGTTCCGTTTTCCCTGGCAGCAGCATTAATCCTGGTGATCCAGAGACTCCTGAAAGTTCTCTTTTTAAGTCTTCTGTCCCTGTATGCATGGACGAGGCCTTTTTCAACATGGTTCTTTGCAATAGTATAAACTTTGCTTCTGGCACCCCAGTATCCTTTGGCCTGTTTCAGCACCTTCTTTCTTCTCAGATGAGAAGCTACTTTGTTTTTTGATCTTGGCATTTTAAGTCACTCCTCTCTATTGAAGCATTGTTTTAACATGTTTAGAATCTGCAACGGAAACCATGGATGAGTGGCGAAGATTTCTTTTGCGTTTTGTGGATTTGGAAGTAAGGATATGGCTTTTATAAGCGTTTTTCCTTTTAAACCTTCCCGAAGCGGTCTTCTTAAAAGTTTTAGAAGCTCCGCGGTTGCTTTTCATTTTTGGCATAGCTTTCCTATTTGGTTTTTTTGGTTTTTGGTTTTGCTGTGGGAACAAGGATCACGCTCATGTTCCTTCCTTCCATTTTAATGGGAGATTCAACCTTGGCAAGGTCTTCAGTTTGTTCTATGAACCGTGTTAACAGTTCTTCGCCTTGTTCGGTGTATGCCATCTCCCTTCCTTTGAACATTACCACAGCTTTAACTTTATTTCCTTCTTCAAGGAAGTTTATAGCGTGTTTTACTTTGAAATCAAAATCATGTATGTCGGTATTCGGGTGAAGCCTTATCTCTTTCAACAAAGTAATCTGTTGATTTTTCCTTTGTATTTTTTCCCGCTTCTGCTGTTCGTATTTGAATTTACCGAAATCAATTACTTTACAGACGGGTGGCTTTGCCTGGGGAGCAATCTCAACTAAGTCGAGACCTCTTTCCTGTGCAATCTTCATTGCATCTCGAGCTGTGTATATACCTGCCTGGGAACCATCAACGTCTATAACCCTTACTTTGGGGGCTTTAATTTCCTCGTTTACCCTGACACTATCTTTTTGAGCGATTATTAACCTCTCTTTTTGTTATTGATTCTTTTTTAAAATTTCTTCTTTAATATTATAAATAAAATCGGATAAAGAAAATGTTCCGATGTCACCTTTTTTATGCTTCCTGACTGAAACATTGCCTGATTCCTGTTCTTTTTCTCCGATTACAAGCATATAAGGAACTTTCTTTGTCTCCCAGTCCCTTATTTTATAGCCGAGCTTTTCATTTCTTTCATCAAATTCAACCCGTATTCCTTCTTCCTTCAATTTTGAAATTATTGACTGAGCAAATTCGAAGAAATTCTGGGAGACAGGAAGAACAGCAATCTGAACAGGGGCCAGCCATAAAGGAAACTCGCCGGCATAATGTTCAATAAGCACTCCTATAAATCTCTCGAGCGAGCCGAACGGAGCACGGTGAATAACAACCGGTCTGTGTTTTTGTCCGTCACTTCCGGTATACTCAAGGTCGAATCTTTCCGGCATAACATAATCAACCTGTACGGTTCCAAGCTGCCACTGTCTTCCAAGGGCATCCTTTACCATGAAATCTATTTTGGGACCATAGAACGCAGCTTCGCCCTCTTCAATATGATATTTCAGTCCCATCTGATCTGCAGCTTCCTGAATCTCTTTCTGGGCCCTGTCCCACATTTTTATATCGCCGCCGTATTTCCCCACATTTTCGTCTCTGAACGACAGCTGAGTTTTGAAATCCTTGAAGCCCATCTGTTCAAAGACAACCTGGATAAGTTCAATTACGTTGCAGACTTCATCTTTGAGCTGATCTTCACGGACAAATATATGAGAATCATCTACGGCGAATGAACGCACACGTGTTAAGCCGTTAAGTTCGCCCGACTGCTCATAACGGTAAACTGTTCCGAACTCTGCATATCTTATAGGAAGGTCCCTGTAGCTTCTCGGCTTACTTGCATAAATCATAAAATGGTGGGGACAATTCATCGGCTTAAGCAAATATTCCTCTTTACCATCTTCAAGCTGTATTGGAGGAAACTGGCTTTCTTTGTAATAAGGATAATGTCCGCTCGTCTTGTATAAATTAATATTTCCGATATGCGGAGTAATGACCGGGTCATACCCGCGCTTCCTCTGCTCGCCGCGTAGATAATTTTCAAGAGTTTCTCTTAATACAGCACCTTTCGGAAGCCATATGGGAAGCCCGCTGCCTACACTATTAGATATGAGGAATAACTCGAGGTCTTTACCAAGTCTCCGGTGATCCCTTTTCTTAGCTTCTTCAAGTCTCTCAAGGTATTCATCGAGCATTTTTTTCTTCGGGAAAGAGATGCCGTAAATCCTCTGAAGCTGCTTATTATGTTCGTCTCCCCGCCAGTAAGATCCGGATACACTTAAAAGTTTAACGTACTTTATCTTTCCGGCTGATGGAAGGTGGGGACCGGTACATAAATCTGTGAAATTACCTTCGTTATAAATACTTATAATTTCATCGTTCTCATTTATCTCGCTGATAATTTCTATTTTGTATTCATCGCCTTTACCACGGAAAAATTCGAGAGCTTTATCTTTTGATAATTCAACACGTTCAAAAGAATTATCCTCTTTAGATATCTTATTCATTCTCTCTTCAATTACACGGAGGTCATCTTCACCAAGCTTTTTGTCAATATCAAAATCATAATAGAAGCCGTTCTCAATAGCCGGACCAACTCCGAATTTTGCTTCGGGATATAAGGACAGAATAGCGTGAGCCATTAAATGAGAAGTGGAATGCCAGTATACTTCCTTTCCCTTTTCATCTTCGAATGTAAGGAATTTAACTACGGCATTATGCTCAATCGGAGCTCTCAGATCTTTAACGATTCCGTTTTCTTCAACGGCGAGAGTATCCTGGGCCAGTCTGGGAGATATTGATTCAGCAACCTGATACCCGGAAACACCTTTGTCATATTCCCGGGAATTGCCGTCAGGAAATGTAATTTGAATTTTTTCCATTTTTCTTTTCTAATAAAAAATCGGAGAATACTCCGATAGGCAAAGAACAGTTAACAATTAATAATTGTTAATTGTAAATTTTTAATTGTCTGGTGGGCTCTAGAGGAGTCGAACCTCTGACCTTCTGCACGTCAAGCAGACGCTCTAACCAACTGAGCTAAGAGCCCCGGGATTAGTAATTAGTCATTACTTAAAGTACCGAGGGCCGGACTCGAACCGGCACGGGTATAAATACCCACAGGATTTTAAGTCCTGTGCGTCTACCAATTCCGCCACCCCGGCAAATAATTGTCATTCAATCATATATATGAACTAATGTTAAATCTCAACTTATTAAACTGTGGAAGTTTTTAAGCTGCAGGACTAAAATATTCAATTTTAGCGTGTAAATATAGAGAATTGAAGAGATTCTTGCAAGAAAGTCTGCCAGACTAAAATTCAAACTGTTTGTTTTCTACCTTTGCCGGCGACTTCTTCCGGCCCCGGTAGTTTACAAATCGGCATTCATCCAAAATTAATGCGTAATATTATAACAGGTCATTCATTACATAAACCGGAAGTATTCTCAATGATCATTTTTTAATTTTTAATAATTAACTATCTCAGATTGTGACACTGACATTTTGTCATATGTAAATTTATCCAACAATCAAAAAATGCATTTTTAGCCTATTTTCGCACTGTTTCATTTTGAGTCCTCCCGGCCTTTAAAAGGCCTCTAACAGGCCTCCTAATACGGTGAAAGTACGGCGATTGACATTTTTGTCAAACTGTTTAATTTGTCAACAGATTTTATTCGGCAAGCCGCTTTACATATTTGTCGTATTCCGCAAAACGTTAGTGCGTTCGGAAAATATGTTTTCTTAACTATTTTAATCCCTCGATTTGAATATGGAATTAAACTGATTAGTGGGTGAATCATAACCCGCTTTAAATTAGTTAGCTCAGTTAGTAATTTTGATAAACCGCAAATTCATTTCTGGAAGTTAGTTATGAAAACAATTGAACAGCTTCTATCTGAAATCGATAAAGTCACAGAAGATTTTACTGAATCCTTTAGTTCGTTAACCCGCGAACAGCTTAACAGGAAACCTGGCCTGCAAACCTGGAGTATTGCGCAAATCATTGATCATATAATCACGGTTAATGAATCATATTACCCGGTTTTGAAATCGGTAAGAGAAGGAACATATAAACTTCCACTAATATCCAGGGTAGGTCCGATTGTTTCCTTCTTTGGAAAACTGGTCTTAAAAGGTGTTCAGCCTGATAGAAAAAGGAAAGTGAAAACGTTTCCAATCTGGGAGCCTGAAGGCAGCAATATACCAGACGGAATTATCGGCAGGTTTAAAAAAAATCAGACAGAACTCAAGGCACTGATAAAAGATTCAGCTGACTTAATTGAAAAAGGGACCATTATTTCATCTCCTGCAAACAGGAATATTGTCTATAAATTAGCGACAGCTTTCGATATAATCGTTACTCACGAGCAAAGGCACTATAACCAGGCGGTCGAGGTGAAGGAATTATTATCCTGAACCGTCTTAAGTAATAAATAAGCCCTCTTCTAATATTATCAGCATATTACGATAACTTCAAAATAATCTAAATCAATTTTTATTCTGATGTCAGTTTCCTTAATTTTGATTTTTTATAACAATTTTTCTGAGGACTCAAATGCATGCATTAGAGGTTCAGCATCTTTCAAAGTCATTTGATACGTTGAAAGCTGTTGATGATGTCTCATTTTCAGTACCGGAGGGATCCGTATTCGGGTTAATCGGAAGAAACGGGGCAGGGAAAACTACAACCATTCGTATGATGATGAACATTTATCTTCCTGATTCAGGAGATGTTATTCTCCGGGGATCTAAAATCGGGCAGGAATTTAAAGATAAAGTCGGTTACCTCCCCGAGGAACGCGGTCTCTACAAAAAGATGAAGGTTATGGAGACCCTGCTCTTCTTCTCCGAACTGAAAGGGAAAATCGGCCGGGATGTACAGGAAAAAGCTGATGAATATCTCGAAAGGTTTGAGCTGACCGATCGGAAAAATTCCAAACTTGAAGACCTGTCAAAAGGTAATCAGCAGAAGGTCCAGTTTATTACTACAATACTTCACGATCCGGAATTCATCATTCTTGATGAGCCATTCGCCGGACTTGATCCTATTAATACAAATCTGCTCAAAGAAATTATTCTTGAGCTGAAGAAAAAGGAAAAAGTAATAATTTTATCTACACATCTTATGGATTTTGCTGAACGGATGTGTGATCATATTGCAATGATTGATGAAGGCAAAATAATTCTTCATGGCAACCTTGAGGATATTAAAAAGTCCTTCGGACAAAGAAATGTCATCATCTCTCATGCCGGGGATATCTCTTTCGTAAAGAGCTGCCCATTCATTGAAAAATTCGAAACCTTCGGAAATGTTACCAGTATCCGGGTGAAAAATCCCCCGCAAATACAGGAACTTCTTAAAATCCTTGTTGAAAAAAATGCCGTAATCAAAAAATTTGATGCCGAAGATATTTCACTTCATCAGATATTTGTTGAAGCTGCCGGACGGAAATCGGCTGATAAGTACAGAATGGAGGTGGGAAATGTTTAACAGGAGAACCATTGCAATTATAAAAAGAGAACTGCGGGAAAAGCTCATGTCAAAGACTTTTATCATAATGACTATTCTCCTCCCTCTCTTTATGATAGGTATACTCGCTTTCCAGACTTTCCTCTATTCCTATGAAGGCGACAGCAATACAAATCTTATAATCGTAACGGAATCGGCTTCACTGAAAACTGAAATGCAGAAGGAATTTGATCAGCTGCCTTTTGTAAAGAGCGGGTACTATAAAATCAATTTCGAAAACATGAGCAGAACGGCGATAGATAAATATATCGATACTCATAAGTCTGAACTCCTCAGCGAAAAACTTACAGGCCTTATATTTGTTCCTGATTCCGCAAAGTATACCAAACAGGTGGAATATTTTTCTAAGAATCCTACAAACAAGACTTTATTTGACAAAGTACGCCCGACTATCAATAATGTTCTTGTCACAAATTATTTTCGCGGAAAAGATATATCTGAAGAGGATATTTCCTATGCAAGACAAAATGTAGGTTTTAATAATTTCAGGATCAGCAGCGACAAAGCAGTTGAAGAAGAAGGAGCCGGAACAGTCATCGTGGCTTTTCTGTTTACTTTTCTGCTTTACTTCAGTTTGATTTTTATTGGACAGATGATGATGCGTTCGGTAGTAGCTGAAAAGTCAAACAGGATAGTGGAAATTCTTTTATCATCGGCAAACAGCAGAGAATTAATGACTGGAAAGATTATGGGTACAAGTGTTACCGGACTGATACAGATGGCAATCTGGCTTCTCCCGGTTATTCTTTTAATTACTACCGCCTGGTTCACACTTCCGCCCGAATTCACTCTCAAACTGAATATGTTTCAGATAGGTTATTTTCTCTTAAACTACTTTATTGGTTTAATAACTTTTATGGGACTCTTTACCTCTGTGGGCGCAATTTTCGATAATGAACAGGATACACAATCAGGTATGTGGCCCATTATGATGTTAATAATGATCCCCTTCTTCATCGCTATGGCAATGCTTGAAAACTCAAACAACAGCATTGCAAGGATTGCTTCTATGCTGCCTTTCGCATCTATTATTGTAATGCCTGCCAGGATGGTTCTTTCTGAAATCCCGGTATGGCAGTTTGCAGTTTCATTAATCGTTAATATTGCTACGATGCTGCTTTTATTCCCTCTTGCAGGCAAGGTATACAGAGTTGGAATTCTTATGAGCGGAAAAAAACCAAAGTGGTCCGAAGTAGCAAAATGGCTCAGGTATAAATATTAAAACCCAGGAAAGGGATAGGGAAATTTCTCTCCCTGTCCCTACTCCTGTGAGCGCATTGATCCCCCCCTGTTTTTTACTTCATCAAAATCATTTTGTGTTTTAATACAATATTATTTGCTCTCAATTCATATATATAAATGCCGCTGCTTAAATCAGAACCGTCAAAATTCTTCTTATAAGAGCCTGCTTCATAATTACCATCTGCTAAAGTTCTAACCACCTGTCCGAGCACGTTGTATACAACCAATCTTACCTTTGCAGCTTCGGGAAGATCAAAATTTATTACCGTAGACGGATTAAATGGATTCGGATAATTCTGACTAAGATTATAATCATAAGGAATATCGCCGCCCTTAACTTCGATTTCATTACTATATTCAAAACTACCATCAAAATCTATCTGTTTCAACCTGTAAGTGAAATTTCCAAAATTATTTAAATGATCAGTATATGAGTATGAATGAGGAATAGTAGTCGTGCCGTTTCCTTCAACATAGCCGATTCTCTGCCAGTTCTCAATCTCATCTGAATTTTTCCTTTCAATCTCGAAGCCTCTGTTATTCTTTTCAGTTGCTGTTGACCAGTCAAGAACAACAAAACTCCCTCTTGCTGAAGCAGTAAAGCTGGTCAATTCAACAGGGATCGGAGGTATCTGGGTAAGAGTTGCAACTTTCAGAACGATATTATTATCGGGATCAAAATAAACATTTGAAGGCTGACGATTAAAACCGAAAGTGAAAATCTGGTTATCAGAATCGTTCATCACTCTCATTGTGGTATCGGAACCGGTTGTGAAGTGAACTTTAATCTGGATGGGCATCTGGTGGAAAGGTGTGTTTGTTTGAGTCTGATCAGCAACAAAACCAACCTGCCAGTTTCCTGAACCCATATCGGCTATCCAGTATTTATTTGCATAAACCGGATGATTCGGCTGAAGTATCCATTCATTAAAGAACCACGTAAGATCCTGACCATAAATTTGACTCATATCATCGCGAAAATCTGTTGTGACTGCACTATGATATTTGAGTGCAGGATCATTTGCATAGTGATATAGTCCCGCAAAATAGAGGGAATCCCCCATTACATATCTAAGCATATGATGAACGCAGGCACCTTTATCGTAAGTTATAGCTGTGTTGAACAATTCGCCTACCGGCGGAGTAATATTAATCCATTCAGGGTTATAAATCGGCCAGCCGGGATTAGCGCTTAAATAATAGCTGGCATCAGAATTTATTTCACTTTTATAAGATGCATACCCTGAAGTATGTTCTTTCCACAGAGCTTCACAATAGGTGGCAAACCCTTCGTTTAGCCATACATCAGCCCAGGTAGCACAGGTTATCATGTCACCAAACCACTGATGTGCAAATTCATGGGCAATCAAGCTTTCGGACCAGCAGTTTGGACAAAGACTTGTAAGCGTCTGGTTCTCCATGCCCCCCCACACGAATTGATTATTCAAAGTTGCGAATCCATTTTTTTCAAACGGATGTTCACCGAATAATTCCGAGTAGGTTGTAGTCATATCAATTATTTTCGTTTCCATGGAGTGGAGGTTGTTCTGGTTTTCTCCTGAATTCCAGTAAAATCTTATAGGAATACTGTCGTTCGGATTTGATAATTTATGCCAGTAAACTATATCAAGGTTATAGTTAACCTTACTGGTCATCACGGTAAGATATGTTGCAACATTATGTGAACTAACCC
Organism: uncultured Ignavibacteria bacterium; assembly: GCA_963811905.1. Classification (GTDB taxonomy): domain Bacteria; phylum Bacteroidota; class Ignavibacteria; order Ignavibacteriales; family Ignavibacteriaceae; genus DATFVA01. Next base: position 129,396 of record CAWETK010000018.1, on the reverse strand, counting down.
AGTGATAATAGATAGTATCGGCAGTCTGAATAGAGTCAACAAGCACTCCGTTTGAACCGAATTTAACATTTGTCGGAACTTTTACTGTAAGGTCGGTCGTTGCCTTATCGGAAGGCTTATCCCAGCATGGGAACCATTTCCTTGCACCTTCAGGTTCACAGTCGGTAAATAAAAATCCGTTGCTGACATATAATGCGTTATCACTGACATTATTGTGCCTGTAATAAATCTTTATCGCTGCTGTTTCGCCGACATTGTAAGTCCTGTCAAGGTTTACTGTTAATATATCGTTGGAATGCGTAAAAGATACTCCTGCCATCGACACCGAATCTATAGTTAAGGATGAATTAACCGCATTCATCGGGATAGAATTCAGAGTAGAATCGACTTGGAAGGTCATAATTTCGAACCCGGTGAATGATTTTGGGTACGGACTGATAAAACAGCTGTATATATCAAGGTTTAGTTCGTAATTCAGCACATCGTAAGTATGCCGGATATCAGCAGTTATCTCATTTGGACCGAAAACTGAATTTGAATTCATTTTCTTCTGGCTGCAGTAAACAGAACCTTTCTCAATACTTTCCTGTGCAAATTGTATCGCAGGCAGGCAGGTAATGAAAAATAATACAAGCAGTAAATAATTTTTCATAGTAGTCTCCACAAAATGAATTATTAAAGAAATATTTAGACCAATGCATAATATAAAAGTTTTGGAGGAAAAAGAATCTTAATTCTTACTGTCTTTATTAAGATTTAATATTCGTAAGTAATTAGCATCACACCTCATTTTAAGGCTTTTTTATTAATAAAAAGAACTATTGTCAATGGCATCTTTTTCTCATAACAAGGAAAGAGATTTATTCTTTTTCTTTTGCGTGATAAAACAAGCAGCAGAAATGTATAAATATTCAACAGAATATATAGATTTTTAACTGGCAGAAAAGTTGATATTTATAACTATTAAATATTCTAAAGGTATTTAATAATTATGGAAATGAATAAAAGTGACACGCCTCTCTTCCCAATAAGTGCAGCTGCAAGAATGCTCAACATATCTGTGCATTCCTTAAGGCTATATGAGAGAGAGGGATTGATAATACCATTCAGAAAAGATACCGGGCACAGGCTTTATTCAATTGACGATATTGAACGGATAAAGTGCATCAGACAATCCATTAATGAGAAGAAAATCAGCATTGAAGGGATAAAAACAATTTACTCACTTATTCCCTGCTGGAACATTAAAAACTGTAAAGAAGACGACCGGATGAATTGTCAGGCATTTGTAAGTCATTCCAACCCCTGCTGGTCTTTCAGACACGATAAAAATATTTGTGCAGAATCGGATTGCCGGGACTGCATGATTTATAAAAATTTCTCGGATTGCAAATCAATTAAGGAAAACATAGCAAAGCTGACTACATAAAATCTATAAATAAGGTAATCTTAACTCAAAAATAAATTCTCTATGAAAAAAATCGTTATAACACTTGTAATGGCCGGACTGGTGATTATTTCTGCAGTGACAATTCTGCAGGATAAAAACCAGGAAGCTACCAGTCTGACTATACTAAAAGAGAAATACTCTCATAAAGATTCATCTTCTGTGGACCATACTCAATTCGCTGAACTTAAAAAGAAGTTCAATAATCCCCAGGAAGTCACCGAAGCATGCATTTCCTGCCACAATGGCAGGGACTCTGAGGTAATGAGATCTAATCACTGGAACTGGGAAAGCGCCGAGTATGTTGAAGGAAGAGGGATTGTTTATTTAGGCAAAAAGAATGCGATAAATAATTTTTGTATCGGTGTTGAAGGAAATGAACAGAGCTGCGCAAAATGCCATATAGGTTATGGAATGACGAGTTCAATGTTCAGCTTTACCGATGCAAAGAACATTGACTGTCTTATCTGTCATGACCAGACAGAATCTTATATTAAGGCTCAGGATGAAGCAGGACTTCCCGATCCCTCCCTGAATTTAAACAACATTTCCCAGCATGTTGGAAAGCCGACAAGGTCCAACTGCGGCGTATGTCACTTTTTTGGCGGAGGAGGAAATAATGTAAAACATGGCGACCTTGAAGAGTCAATGTTCCAGCCTACTGCCGATATTGATGTTCATATGGCGGTTGAGGGAGATAACCTACAATGTGTTGACTGCCATATAACCAAAAAACACAATATTTCAGGCAAAATGTATTCCCTCTCTTCAATGAACAGGAACCGGGCAACGTGCGAAGAGTGCCATACTTCGAGTCCCCATACAGCAGAGATTCTGAATGAGCATTCAATTAAGGTCGCATGTCAGACCTGCCACATTCCTGTATATGCGAAAGTCAATGCAACCAAATTATTCTGGGACTGGTCGACGGCAGGCAAATTAAAAGACGGAAAACCTTTTGAAATAGATGACGCCGACGGCAATCATACATATATGTCTATAAAAGGAAGTTTTAAATGGGGAAAAAATGTTAAACCAGAATATGTATGGTTTAACGGGACTGCAGATCACTACCTGATCGGGGATACAATTTCCGATACTACAAAACCGCTGCAGATAAATACACTGTTCGGTTCATATACTGATCCTGAAGCAAAAATTATCCCGGTTAAAATACACAGATCAAGACAGCCTTATGATCCAGTACTGAAAATGCTGATACAGCCCAAGCTTTTTGCCGATAAAAAAGGTGAGGGAGCTTTCTGGCAGGATTTTAACTGGAGAAGAGCATCAGAAGTGGGAATGGAAGAAATACATGTCCCCTTCAGCGGAGAGGTATCCTTCATCAACACTGAAATGTACTGGCCGCTGAACCATATGGTTTCTACAAAAGATCTTGCCGTTCAGTGTAATGAATGCCATACGCGGGAAAACAGCCGCCTTGCAGCTTTAACGGATTTCTATATGCCGGCGAGGGATTATTCTTCATTTATAGAAACCGGCGGAACTTTAATAATATTTCTAACCTTAATCGGAATACTTGCTCACGGAGTTCTCCGTTTTCTTTCATCAAGAAAAGCCAGGACAGGAGGTAAATAATGAAAACACAGGTATATATATATAAATCATTCGAAAGATTCTGGCACTGGATGCAATCTTTCCTGATCTTATTCCTGGCGCTAACAGGATTTGAGATCCACGGATCAATTAATTTTTTCGGATATCAGAATGCAGTCGCCTATCATAATATAGCAGCTTATTCTTTTATAATACTGATCGTCTTTGCAATCTTCTGGCATTTTACAACCGGGGAATGGAGACAGTACCTTCCTACTCTTAATAATCTGAAAGCACAGCTCAGGTTTTACCTGCTGGGAATTTTTCAGAATGCTCCTCATCCGACAAGGAAAACAGTGCTAAGTAAATTAAATCCATTGCAGAGACTGATTTATCTCGGGCTTAAAATCCTCGTTATTCCTGTGATGGTCATATCGGGATTATTATACATGTTCTACAGGTATCCACAGGGTAATACTGTAGAACCATTAAATATACATTCGATTGAGGGAATAGCACTCCTCCATACTGCAGGTGCTTTTCTCCTTGCAGCATTTATAATTGCTCATATTTACCTGATTACGACCGGTTCAACTCTGACTTCAAATCTTAAAGCCATGATCACCGGCTACGAAGAGTTAGAAGAAGAACCCGTTTCTGCCGGATCGGAAAAACCGGCTGAGTCAGAAAAAGAATTAACTTTAAGTGAGTGAGGAAACCATGGAACCAAAAAAATTTATGAACCCATACCTGGCCGGATTTTTCCTTGGCCTGATTTTATTAGCAACAATTTATATAACCGGACGAGGATTAGGCGCAAGCGGATCAGTTAAAAGCGCAGTAATTTCCACTATGCAGTCCGTAGCACCTGATCATATTAAAAATCAGAAATTTTACGAAGAATACCTGACTGAACATCAGAATATGCCATTGAAGAACTGGCTCGTCTTTGAAGTAATGGGAGTAATCCTCGGGGCATTTATCTCAGGTTTAATCTCAAACAGACTGAAATTTACTCTGGAACGTTCTCCCAAAATAAAATCAGGGACGAGAATTGCCGGGGCCTTAATAGGAGGACTTCTCTTTGGTCTCGGTGCGCAGTTCGGAAGAGGATGCACAAGCGGCGCTGCACTAAGCGGAATGGCAGTACTGTCAACCGGCGGCATCATTACAATGATGGCAATTTTCGGCGGGGCATATATGTTCGCTTACTTTTTCAGAAAACTTTGGATATAGGCGGAAATTTGATTTATCAAATTCCTGCAATAAATTTTGAAAGGATATAAAATTGGGACCATTAGTACCAGACGTTATCGGCAATGAATTAAACTTTATCATTGCCATCTTTATCGGTATAGCCTTCGGGTTTATACTTGAGCAAGCGGGGTTTTCCACCTCAAAAAAATTAGTCGGGTTATTCTACGGCTATGATTTCACCGTACTACGGGTTTTCTTTACCGGCGGAGTAACAGCTATGATCGGGGTTATTGTACTCGGACATTTCGGGTTACTGGACTTAAGCCTGATTTATATTAATCCTACTTTCCTCTGGTCGGCAATAGCAGGCGGACTTATAATGGGACTCGGTTTCGTGATAGGCGGATTTTGTCCCGGTACAAGCATCACTGCTGCAGCCATTGGGAAGATAGATGCTATGATCTTCGTACTGGGTTCAGGAATTGGTGTCTTCATATTTGCTGAAGGCTACCCGATGTTTGAAAATTTCTATAAAGCTGAATACTGGGGAAACGTGAGAATATTCGAAACTCTCGGAATGTCACAGGGTTTATTTGCCTTCCTGCTCACGCTGATTGCAGTAGGCGCCTTCTGGTTTACGACCATAATTGAGAATAAAGTAAACGGCAAACCTAATCCGGAATTTAAACCGGCAAGGCTTTATATCGGACTCTCAGGACTTGCATTCCTAATCGGTCTGTCTGCGTTTGTTATGCCTGATATAAAAGACGCATATTTGAATGACATCGAAAATATAAATTATGTGAATAATTATAATATCAAAGAAATGACTTCTGACGAACTTGCTTTTCGATTAATCGATGATGACAATACATTACAGATTATTGATGTAAGACCGCTGAAGGAATTTAAGGAACTAAGTCTCCCTCATTCACTTTCATTCACTTTGAAAAATTTATTTGTGAAGGATGCAAGAGCTATCCTGGCAATAAAGCATAAAAAATATGTCTTTGTGGGGGATGACGGAATCTCATCCAGGAAGGCTGCTATTATAGCCGACCGTCTCGGGTATGATAATATTTCATATCTCCGCGGCGGACTGAAGGAATTCCGGCAGGAAATAATAAATTATAAAAAAACTTCTCAACTTAATTCAAGAGAAGCGATTGACACAGACCGGTTTCGTCAACAAGCAAGTAAGATTATACCGGTGCTTATCGAGAAAAATAAAAATGTTGTCGTTCCTGTAAAAAAGACTAAAAGGGTACTGGGAGGCTGTTAGAGCATTTCCTGCCCGATAATATTTCACGAGGGAATTGAATAAACAAATTCAATTCCCTTTTTTATTGAAAAGTCCATCCTTAGTTTTTCCCGCCCGCTGAGACCATTTACTCTTATCCATAAATTATTTCGAAACAATATCGTCTAAATGCATTAGCAATCCTCATTTTTTATCAGAGTTTTTAGAGCTGGGGGATAAGCAGAAGGAGAGTAAGTTAAGACTCTAAAATTTTATTATATGCATAGACGTATTGATAAAATTTTAAGATCCAAAATAGGAAACAATTTCATTTTTGAATCTAATCAGACAGAAATGAATCATATTTCAGGTTAATGATAAAAATCTGGTAATAACGTAATGCAACAGCCAAAAGTAATTATATTTTCTACTCCTACCTGCAGTTTCTGCACCGCTGCCAAGAGATATTTCAGGGAAAAAAATATCAGGTTTACCGATGTTGATGTTTCCCGGGATGAAAGTGCGGCCAGGGATATGCAGAAAAGAACCGGACAGATGGGGGTTCCAGTAATACTTATAAATAATAAACCAATCGTGGGATTCGATAAACCCAGGATTATGCAATTGTTAAACCTAAAAAATTGAGGATAAAAATGACTATTAAACCTATTGACGACCGCATTCTGCTTGAACCATTGCAGGCTGAAGAAAGAACTGCTTCAGGAATTATCATTCCTGACACAGCAAAAGAAAAACCGAGAATGGGAATTGTAATAGCAGTTGGAACTGATGAAGACCTCAGAGAAAAAATTAAAGAAGGAAACAAAGTGTTATTTGCCAAATACGGCGGAGACGAAGTCGAGATGGACGGCAGAGAATTAAAGCTTATTCAGCGTTCCGACATCCTGGCAGTAGTAGAAGATTAGGCAATAAATATTGTGAGTCTGCTGATCTTAATTTTTTAACTTTTGTTCTTCCTGTCAAAAGGATTAGCATTAATATTTTAATTAAGCAGACTCATTTTTATCTTTAAATAGATAATTTATATAAATATACCCCGGAGTATGTAAATGGATATTGAAGTAAAAGATTTTAATAAAGATGTAATAGAACAAAGTAAATCTATTCCGGTACTTGTCGATTTCTGGGCTGAGTGGTGCGGACCATGCAGAACACTGGGACCTGTACTTGAAAAACTTGCTGCAAAATACAGCAGTATGTTTAAACTTGTAAAGATCAATACAGATGAAAACCAGGAAATAGCTGCCAGCTATGGAATACGGGGAATTCCAAATGTTAAATTATTTATTGATGGCGAACCAGCCGATGAATTCACCGGAGCTCTTCCCGAACCTGCTGTTGAGCAGTGGCTTAAAAAAGCTATACCTGGAAAAAATGCCGGTGAAATAGCAAGAGCAAAGGAGATGCTGAATTCCGGTCAGGATGAAAAAGCTGCCGACCTACTGAAAATATTAGTAATTGCTGAACCGGAAAATTCTGAGGTAAAGATCCTGCTGGCAAAATCAGTATTATTTAAGGAACCCGATACTGCAGAAAAGCTCGCATCAGAGTCCGAAACTGATGTTGAACATTCTGAACTTACCGACTCAATAAAGACCATCTCGCATTTATTTTCTTTGGATGGAATAAATGGAAGTATCGCAGCCGGGGAATACAAGGCTGCAATAGATGAACTCAAAACTAAGAATTTTGATGCTGCCCTGGATAAATTCATTGATGTTATTAAGACAGACAGAAGTCTCGATGATGACGGAGCAAGAAAAGCCTGCATCGCAATCTTCAAATACCTCGGTGAGGAAAATGAAATAACTCTCAGACACAGAAGGGATTTTGGAAGTGCACTTTATATCTGACCTATTCAGATAAATAAGGGATTACCTTTTTGAACTGGTCGAGGGAGTCAGGATTAGCAAGTGCATCGCGGTTCTCTACTTTTTCATTGTGTATTATTCTGGTGACAGCAAGCTCTACTTTTTTTCCGCTTATAGTCCTTGGAATATCGCTAACCTGAACAATCCTCGCGGGTACATGCCTTGGTGTAGCATTTTGGCGGATCGTATCTTTTATCTTTTCAACAAGTTTATCCTTCAATACATGGTTCGGCTGAAGGACGACAAACAGGATAATTCTAACATCATTCCTCCAGTTTTGCCCAATTACCAGGCTGTCAGTTATTTCCTCCATTGCTTCGACAACACGGTAAATTTCGGCAGTGCCAATCCTTACTCCCCCCGGATTTAAGGTAGCGTCAGATCTGCCGTACACAATAATTCCAGCATGTTCTGTTATCTGGATATAGTCGCCATGCCGCCACACATCAGGATAATGATTGAAGTAGGCTGCCTTATATTTATTTCCTTCAGGATCATTCCAGAAATAAACCGGCATTGAAGGGAATGGTTTTGTACAGACAAGCTCGCCTTTCTCTCCTATCACCGATTCGCCTTTTTCATTGAATGCTTCAACTTTCATCCCGAGCCCTTTACTTTGTATCTCGCCGGCATAAACAGGAAGATTCGGATTGCCGAGCATAAAACAGGAAACTATATCCGTACCGCCTGAAATGGAGGAAAGCTGGAGATCGTTTTTAACATTTTTATAGACCCACTTAAAATTCTCTACCGAAAGAGGCGACCCGGTAGAGAGTATTGTCTTAAGAGAGGATAAGTCGAAGCTTTCCTCAGGGATAAGACCTGATTTCTGTATCATCGTTAAATATTTAGGACTTGTGCCGAAGATTGAAATTTTCTCCTCTTCAATCTTTTTCCAGAGTGAATTCCTGTTCGGGAATACCGGGCTCCCATCATATAAAAAGATACTTGCTCCCACGCTCAATGAACTCACCAGCCAGTTCCACATCATCCAGCCGCAGGTGGTATAATATGTTATTACATCCCCTCGTTTGAGATTTGTATGCAAAGACAGCTCTTTAAAATGCTGGAGCAGCGTACCCCCTCCTCCATGAACTATACACTTGGGAATCCCGGTGGTACCGGAAGAATACATAATATAAACAGGATGAGCGAAGGGTACCTGTTCAAACTCCAATCCATTTGAGGTATTTGATATTAATTCATTAAAATAAATAGAGTTATTGATATTAGCAGAAGTTGTATCTGACGATAAAGCACCCTTAAAATCATTGAATCTTTGAATGAGTATTACTTTTTCAATGGAGGGGATACTTTTTCTTATTGCCTCAATTTTTTCTGAACAGTCTATAAGTTTGCCGTTGTAATAGTAGCTTTCAATGGCGAACAATATTTTTGGCTGAATTTGTCCGAATCTATCCAGCACACCTTTGTGTCCGAAATCAGGGGAGCACGATGACCATACTGCTCCCGTACTGGCAGAGGCCAGCATCCCTATTATGGATTCAGGAATGTTATTGACAAATCCTGCTATCCTATCCCCTTTTTTAATACCCATTTCTCTTAAAGACCCGGCAAGTGAGGAAACTATGTTATAAAGTTCCGAATAAGTAAGCCTGACCGTAGGTGAATTCTCCCTGGAACTGATCAATGCCGTGTGGTCATCCCGGTACCGCAAAAGGTTCTCGGCAAAATTCAGTTCAGCACCCTCGAACCATTTAGTACCGAACATTCCTGTACTGTTTACTATGCGTTTATAAGGTTTTGAGTGTATAAGACCGGATATAATCCAGATCGATTTCCAAAATTCCTCAATATCTGTCACTGACCAATGATGAAGTTCACCATATGAAGAAATCTTTTTATTCAGCAGTTCTTCTACATACCTTGTAAATGCTGTGAGATTAGATTGAGAAACTCTTTCTTCGGATGGTATCCATAAGGGTTTTGTCAATTTTAACTCCCGGTATTAATCTTTTCTGCCTGCGAACAATGCAGTTTTCCATGCAAACTCTATATCATTCTTTTCAAGGGCACATTTAGCCGTCAGCTCAAACAGCATTTTACTCTTTTTATATTTTTGTTTTTTTAATTCGATAGCTGATTTAAGCATCTTCTCCAGATCACGGTGCCGCAGGTACCTGTAAAAACCTTCCAGGGATGGTTCGAAAGATTTAATTTCTTTATTCTCATATCCGGATATAAATTCACTAACTTCTTCATCAGATGGAATCTGTTCAATGTTTCCAAGTTTCCCCAGGCTGCTGCCCGTATAAATATCGGAATCCCTGATGAAATCGGGAAGCATATCATAACCTATACCCTTTTTAAGAACAGGCTTCTCTACCTCAAATACTGCATCACCGCTTGCCCTGCAGTAGAAGTTTGCGGACATCCTTGCAGCCAGATCTATCAAATCGGGATGAATGATACCATCCCTGAAAATATCCTCAGCAATATGAAACTTTATAACTTCACATATAGCTATATTAGCCGAAGCGCCCCCTTCTCCGAAACTTTTCATCTCAAGGAGCCTGCACTCCATCTGGAAAGGAGATTCCTTTACTCTTTTAGGCTTAACCAGATCAGAATCTAACGGGGTTAATCCGCTTTTTTTGAACTCGTCTACCTCAGGATCATATTCTGTAGATGCGAGGCTTATTTGTTCTACCATAGGATATGTAACAGATTGAACTACGCACTCGCCATTGTCCATCAGGTTAAAGTATGTGTCTTTCAGCGTTGCATTCCTGCCTCTGCGTGAAGGAGAAAAAGCAATGACGGGCGGATTTGCTCCGAATACATTAAAAAATGAGAATGGGGTTAGATTCGGTATCCCCTCTTTTGAAATGGTTGAGACTAATGCTATCGGCCTGGGACCGACCCCTCCCAGCAGCAGCCTGTGGACTTCAGGAACAGTTACATCTTTAGGTTCGATATGAAACATTATACTTTTTTCTTTTTAGCAAGTATAGAATAATCCGGCTTTTTTACAATTGTATTCTCCAGTTTTCCCAAACCTTCAATTTCACAGGTTATCGTATCTCCCTCTTTCAGCCATACAGGAGTAAATTCTTCGCCCTTCTCTTTTGCTTCAATTGCCCATGTTCCATTTAATTCAAGGTAGCAGCCGGTACCCACGGTACCTGAACCAATAACATCACCTGGAAATAATTTCACCCCATAAGATGCACGTTCAATAATTTCTGCAAAGGTCCAATTCATATCTTTCATTGTACCTTCAGAAACCTGTTTACCATTATGGGAAGCTTTCATTTTCAGGTCGAACCTTAATCCGCTTGTGCTCTGACTTTTGTACTTTTCAAGTTCATCCGGAGTAACAAGCCAGGGACCAATAACGGTTGCAAAATCCTTTCCCTTCATTGGACCAAGGTTCAGTTTCATCTCCTCCATCTGCAGCCTTCTTGCCGAAAGATCATTCATCACCATATAACCCGCAATATAAGAGTCGGCATCCTTTACATCAATATTTATCCCTTCCCTGTTAAGCACAACTGCAGCTTCAAGTTCAAAATCCAGCTTTTCAAGGTGATCCTTTTCTACTGCGACGGGACCCTCTCCATATATAGCATTATGATTAGTAAAGTAAAAGACGGGGAACTGATCAAACTCAGGGATCATTTCAACTCCCCGGTTTCTTCTTGCCGTAGCTACATGCTGACGGAATGCATATGCATCGCGGCAGGATGTAGGATGAGGTACAGGCGCCAGCAATCTCAGATCCTTTTTATTATATGACGGTTCGATATTTCCGCTTTTCACATTTTCATCGACCTTGCGGGCGAGATCCATATTTCTCTCACCGCCCCAGAGGAATTCCAGCATATTATCCGGCAAAGTAATATTTAATTTCAGCGCACTGTTTTTCAGGTCGTAAATTTTATCATTATGAAATATCCCTAATTTCTCACCTTTATTCTGAAGGTAGCTTACAAATTTCATTGAGTAATCTTTTTAACTCCTTATATGTGAATGGTAACTTATAAATATCTCCCTTAATTATTCTGCATCTAACGGTTATGCTTTTCCGTCATCAGATTATAAACTTCCGCAAGGACATTCAATGCAAAATCAGTTTCTTCAAGTGTTCCTGAATTTATCCTGATGCCGTTGGGTATACCGAAAGTATTAACATGTCTGAGAATCAATCCCCTGTTAAGACATTCAGCATTGAATTCTGATGTAAATTTCTCATCCGGAAACAGTAAAAGGAAAAAGTTAGCCGAGGTTGGCACATAATCAATACCCAGGTCATCAAATCTCTTCCGCATTATATTTAAAGATTCCTTATTCAACTGAACTGTCCTATTAAGGAATTCATCGTCGTGAAGCGCTGCGATCGCTGCTTGTTGTGCTAACAGGTTAGGTTCAAATGGAAGCTTTACCTTATACATTTCCCTGATAAGATATTCTTTACCAAAGGCGAAACCAATTCTAATTCCGGCCAGTCCGTAAGCCTTGGATAAAGTCCGCAGAACGAGGAGATTATCGAGGTCATAACTAAGCCCGTTGGGATAATCCGGATTTGATTCGGCATAAACAGTGTAGGCCTCATCAAGTACCACAAGAACTCTATCGGGGATGCGGTTCATAAAACTTTCAAATTCTTTCCGGGTGAACATGGTGCCCGTAGGATTGTTGGGGTTGGCCAGGTAAATAATCTTTGTTTTTTCATTTACACTTTCAGCTATGGCCTCAAGGTTCAAATGATACTCTTTAAGAGGAACCAGCTTCGATTTTCTTCCGTACTTGTTTGCATTAACATACCAGCCAATGAAAGTCCCCTCTGACGTAATAATCTCATCATGCTCATCGCTGAAGGCAGTTATCAGATACTGAAGTAATGAATCTGAACCGCTGCCGGTAACAATTTGCCCGGATTGTTTACCGTACCTGGCTGCTATTGCATTAACCAGTTTATAAGCCGACGGGTTTGTATAACGATGCAGTTCATTTAAGTATTTTTTTATCTCTTCAATAGCTTTTGGTGAAGGTCCAAGGGGGTTCTCATTTGATGCGAGTTTTACGATCTTCTTAATCCCCTTCTCACGTGCTAATTCTTCAATTGGTTTGCCGGCCTTGTACGGCTGAAGATTCCGGATGTGTTCGGGTATTTTTATCATGACATTTTTTGGTCTTTGTGGTTAAATAGTTATGCCAGATTCCTGAAATCCGGCATAACTAATTTAAACAATTATTTTTCAAGCCAGGAATGATGATAATCCTCCACCATTGTCTCCCTGACATTTTTAGTAACTTTCAAAGGCGTAAACGTATCGATCATAACAGCATATTCATCAGTTTCTTTCTTGCCGATCGATGCTTCCGTTTTACCTGGCTGAGGTCCATGAGGAATTCCCATCGGGTGGAGAGTAATAGAACCTTCTTTCACCCCGGTCCGCGACATAAAGTCGCCGTATACATAATACAGCACTTCATCACTATCGACATTTGAGTGATAATAGGGAGCCGGTATCGACTGGGGATGAAAGTCGAATAAGCGGGGGACAAAATTACAAACTACGAAATGTTCTGTAGTAAACATCAGGTGTATAGGAGGAGGCAGATGTATTTTTCCAACTTTGGGAGCGTATTCCTTTATATTAAATGCATACGGGTATAAATAACCGTCCCAGCCTACAACATCAAACGGATGATGCGGGAGATGATACTCAAATGTCCTGTTAGAAACCTTTAGCATCAGTGGAAACTTTCCCTGACTGTCAACAGGTTCCATAAATTCCGGGGGCCGGAAGTCGCGTTCATAATACGGGGCATCTTCTTTTAACTGGCCATACTCATTCCTGAAATGAACAGGAATATCGAATGGGGTATCAGATTCAACTATAAAGAGTTTGACATTGTCAAAACTCTTAAAGTTCATCTGGTAAGTAGTGCCTTTCGGGACAACAATATAATCCCACTGCCCGAATTCTAATCTTCCGTATTCCGAAAGGAATTCACCTTCGCCATGATGGACAAACAAGAGTTCATGCTTATAGCTGTTACGATAGAATAAACCGGTATCCTCAGAAATGTTAGCGGTTGAAATGATACAGTGATCATTCTGAAGGAATACATTCCTTGCACTCAGGAAATTTCCCTCATTTTGTTTTGCATCAGTGAAGAAATGGTAGTACTGCAGCGGAGCATCATCCCAATTATTAGATGTATCTTTTTCTACTTCTCTTATAGATTCCACCTGGGGCGGCATATAAAGATGATACTTATTCGAATAAATTCCGGAAAAGCCTTTAGTACTGAAAAGCTCTTCACGGTAAAGTGATTTACCATCGGGTTTATAAAAAGTAATATGTCTTTTAGGAGGAACCTTTCCTACTCTAACATAGTACGGCATTTCAAACCTCCAGTCTTTATTAAAAAATTTTTTAAACTAAATCTGATTACTCCCGGTCAAAGTTTCCTCTGTCCTGCTGATCTCTTTCGATTGATTCAAACAATGCCTGGAAGTTTCCCTGTCCGAATCCTTCGGCGCCCTGTTTTCTCTGAATAATTTCATAAAAGAATGTTGGACGGTCGCCGATTGGCTTGGTAAACAGCTGCAAAAGGTAGCCTTTTCCTTCAGTATCACATAGGATACCGTATTTCCTTAAGTCTTCTATATCCTCTTCAATATAACTTAATTTCTTTTCCTTCAGGATATCGTAATAGGAGCCCGGCACAGTCAGGAATTCCACGCCATTCTTCCTCATATTGTCGATCGTCGTGAGAATATTATCTGTTGAAATTGCAATATGCTGTATACCGGAACCGACATACTCATCAATATATTCCTCTATCTGAGATTTTTTGAGTCCTTCATATGGTTCATTCAGCGGGTTCTTAACAGGTGCACCGTCTTTTGAACGTACAACCTTGGAGAGAAGAGCCGAATATTGGGTTGATATATCCCCGGCTCCGAATTCAATAAAAGTTTCGAAGTTCAGGGTTTTATTCATGTAATTTTCCCATAGGTTCATTTCATTTGTTCTTACATTACCCACAATATGATCAACTTCATTCAGTCCGGTTTCTTTAGCTTCAACTTCAATTTTCATTCTTGGCTCACTGAATCCCGGCTTGAAAATTCCTTTATAATTATCCCTGTTTATAAAAACAATCTCGGCATCATCATATAATTTTATTGCCGCTTCCTCAACATACCCGTTATCATCGCTAAGTTTTTTTAGAGGTCTGACCGGTATACCACCATTTTCTACCGCGGTATCGAAAGCTTTCTTAACATCTTTCACCTTTAATGACCAGCGTTTTACTCCATCACCATGCTGGTGTATAAAATTGGCAACCTCAAAATTAGTAGGTTTAACAAATGATGTTACAACGAATTGAAGGTTGTTTTTAACAAGGTAATATGAAACTCTGTCCCTTACACCTGTTTCAGGGCCGAGGTAACCTTTTAACTGAAAGCCCATAGCTTTTGCGTGCCAGTAAGCCCACATTTTGGCAGAACCTACATAAAATTCCAGATAATCGTAACCAATAATGCCTAATTGTCCTGACATTAAACTTCTCCTGTGATTTTTTTGATGGATTATTAAAGTGATCTAATTTAAGTGAATTTAGACAAAAATAAAAGAAATGCGGATTTAATAAGGACTTATAATCTTCTGTGTCACAATTACTTAGCAGTTATTGCAGCCAGGGGTCATGATAAGTTATCCAGCAGCATAAAATTATTTGCTCCCTGTTTGATTACCGGATTAAGATTTTTATGAGGGTGCTGACATATTTTTACAAGTGGACAAACAGAACATAACGGCTTTGCTGGTCTGCATATTTCCCTTCCCAATCTTATAAGGTTAGTATGAAACTGATGAGCAATCCCTTCAGGGAAGTTTTCGTTTAGTACAAAAAAAGTCTTGTCGGGAGATTTGGTTTCTACAAGTCCTATCCTGTTGGTGGTTCTGTGAACATGAGTATCCACAGGGCAGATGTTTCTCCCGAGGGAAAACAGCAGAACACAGCTTGCAGTCTTAACCCCAATGCCGCTGTAGCCAGTAAGGTCCTCAATAATATCAAAGCTGCTGTTTTTATGCAGGTAATTCAGTGAGATTTTCCCTTCGTCTTTTTTTAATTGACTGAGAAAGCCTTTAATAGCCTTCGATTTCTGTTTTCCCAGTCCGGCAACTTTTATATACTTTTCTATTTTTGAAGCAGGAAGTTTCTCAAGTTCATCCCAGTCTTTGAATTTTTCTTTCAGATTTATAAATGCTTTGTATGAATTCCTGTCATTCGTATTCTGAGATAATATAGTAGCAATAAGGAGATCAACAGGATCGGGAGTTATACGGTTCTTTTGAGGAATGCCGAATTTCTTTACAAGCAGGCGGTTTATCTTTCTGATTTTTGAAGGAAGAGGCTGTTTATCCATTTATGATTTTGATGTAATTGTTAATGCGATGAAATAATTATTAAGTATAGTTAAAGTACAATAAAATAAGCCTGACCAAAATAAAAGAATTGCCTGAATTATTCTTAACCAGGCTTCGATGAGCAGCGAGAGTTTACGAATCGGCATAGATTATTCGACCGGACAAAAAAATGCCCGCAGATCGAAAGATTATGGGCTAAACCTACGCTATGCTGTATCATCTCTAATAGTCTTCGCAATTCCAGGAATTATTTATGAAGAAATCCAACACAGGCAATCGTGTAAAGCGGAATTATTGAATTCTTACGGGAAAATATAATCCGCAGTACATCAGACTGCGAATATTATCTCTTAATTTGAGACACTGACATTTTGTCATATGTAAAAATTTTCACTATCTAAAAATTGCGTTTTTTCCCTGTTTTCGCATTGTCTCATTTTGAGTCCAAATACGGGACTAATACGGGACTTCCCCGAGATAAATACGGCATTCCTACGGCCACTGACATTTTGTCAGTCCTGTAAATTATTTCTACACTTTTTCGAGGCGAGATAGTGTTTCCGAGGACTCAAGATTACAGATGGCGGATACCTAATCTTATGCAGATGGAGAACAACCGACGGCAGGACGCGCAGGCTGGTTTCCCTCTGTTTGTCTTTTAGAACTTATGAGTGGAGGATGGGGAGAGCCAGGCAGTTTATTTTTGTTAAAATTCAGCGGTAACAATAAGCTGAAATAATCTTATTTTTGTTTTTTGAATTTTAAAAATGTGCGGAGGATAGATGTCCACTTTGATGGTTAGTATTTCGGGAATCCGTGGTATAGTAGGCGATGGATTAGACCCCAATGTATTAGTTAATTTTACTTCAGCTTATGCCGATTTTACGGGTAAAGGAAAAGTTGTTGTGGGACGTGACGCCCGGATTACAGGAGATATGGTCAATAGAATTGTAACCGCTACTTTAAATGCTAAGGGAATCGATGTTATCGATATAGGGATCTGCCCCACCCCGACAGTTCAGTACACTGTAAAAACTGTGCACGCCAGTGGAGGAATTGCAATTTCTGCCAGCCATAACCCGAATGAATGGAATGCCCTTAAACTTTTGAATTCTACGGGTCAATTTATGACACCGGAGGAAAATACTGAGCTGCTGGAAATACTTAACCGCAATCAGAATAAATACAAAATCTGGAACGAGATAGGCAAGACAACTTTATACGCAGACGGAATAAAGAAACATATGCATGACGTACTTGAGATGAAGTACATTGACAAACAGGCCATCAGGAAAAGGAAATTCAGAGTGCTCGCTGATTGTGTAAACGGAGCCGGTGTTTATGTTATTCCTGAACTGCTCAGAGAACTGGGAAGCGAAGTAATTGAATATAATTGTGAGAAAACGGGCATTTTTCCCAGGCTTCCTGAACCAATCCCGGAGAACCTTACTGAAACTATGAAGGAAGTCAAGAAGCAGAGGGCGGACATTGGGATAGTCGTAGATCCCGATGTCGACAGATTAGTCCTAATAACTAATACAGGCGAACCTTTTGGTGAGGAAAATACAATCACACAGGCCGTCAAATTTATATTATCGAAAGAAAAAGGGAATGCGGTAGTGAACCTTTCAACTACCCGCGGGGTTGACGATGTTGCAGAAGCTGAAGGCTGCAAAGTTTTCCGTTCTCCGGTTGGTGAAGCAAATGTTGTTAAAAAAATGAAAGAGGTTAATGCAGTAATAGGGGGTGAAGGAAGCGGCGGAGTTATCTATCCGGCACTTCACTACGGAAGGGACGCACTTGCAGGCATTGCAATCACCCTTCAGCATCTGCTTGAATCAGGCGGGACTATGGACAAGCTTAAAAAATCACTTCCGTCCTACTTTATTACCAAGAAAAAAATAATGACGGGAGAAAATAATCCTGATGCAATAATCTCTTCGTTGATAGAAAAATATAAGGCAGAAAAAATTAATGCTGACGACGGACTCAGAATTGATTTCCCGGATCACTGGGTTCATTTCAGAAAATCAAATACCGAACCGATTATCAGGATCATTACAGAAGCCAGGGATAAAGATGCGTCACTTAGTTTGTCGGATAAATATGTTGAAGTGATAAAAAAACTGGCGTTGTATAAGTAAGCAGCTCTCCTTGCGGGATCACGATCCGCCGGAGTGATGTTAATAGAGCATACTTCTTTTCTGTATGTAGCTGAAGAGAGCCTTATCGAAGGGCATCGAAGTGTCAATCAGGTTATATTCTATATTTGAATTAAGACATTCCTTCTTTATAGTTTCAACAAAGTCTCTCATTGCCTGCTGGTAGGCTTTTTGTATCTGGTAAGGACGTGTAGTCATTTCCTCATCTGTCTCAAGGTCTTTAAAAACTGCATCAGTACCGAAAGAAAAACTTCGTTCAGCCGGATCCAGCAGCTGGAAAACAATCACCTCATTCTTCTGGTACCTGAAATGTTTTAATGCGGACAAGATAGACTTCACATCATCGAACAAATCCGATACAATAATAACCAGTCCCCTCCTTTTAATTTTTTCAGCAATTGAATTAAGGCATGATGCAGTATTTGTCCTGCTTGAAGCTTCCAGCGAGCTAAGTTTTTTCAGGATCTCCTGCAAGTATGCTTTTGCAGCTTTGGGAGGAAAATAACTTTTAATCTCATCAGCGTAGACCGTCAGCCCCACCGCATCCTTCTGTTTGATCATCAGGTAACTGAGTGCAGCAACAAGCATTACGCCATAATCAAGTTTAGAAACATTTTTGCCGGAACTATACTGCATTGATTTACTTGAATCGAGGAGAATATAGCTCTTCAGATTTGTCTCTTCTTCGTATTGTTTGATGAAAAACTTATCCGATTTGCCGTATACCTTCCAGTCAATATCTTTCAGACTATCCCCCTGCATGTAGGGCCGGTGTTCTGTAAATTCAACGCTAAAACCATGGTAGGGACTTTTGTGGAGTCCAACCATAAAACCTTCTACCACAAGCCTGGCTTTCAATTCCAGTGAATTTAATTTAGAGACAACTGAGGGATTAAGATAATTCTTATAATCCTGCGCG
This sequence comes from uncultured Ignavibacteria bacterium, assembly GCA_963811905.1. GTDB lineage: Bacteria > Bacteroidota > Ignavibacteria > Ignavibacteriales > Ignavibacteriaceae > DATFVA01. The sequence goes on along the minus strand of CAWETK010000018.1, from coordinate 110,568 downwards.
GTCTTAGCCATCTATATATTTTTCTGAGATTTGTTCTGCAGGATCTGATCAGGGCTTAAGCCCATATTTTCGAGCTCTTCTTTTGCGGATGTAGCCAGTTCATGCTTCGGATATTTCTCAAGGAAAAGATTATAGGTTGAAGTTGCACTCTCGAAATTTTTAAGGTCGTTTGCCAGAATAAACCCTGAAAGAAACAATGCCATCGGTGCTTTGGGATCATCGGGATATTTATTATACACCTCGCGGAAAGTTTCCTCCGCTTTTTTGAAAGATTCCTTGTCGGAGAGGTTGGTTACCATTTTATTCTGATATAAGGTTGCAATCTGAAATAATGCCTCAGGTGCCTGCGGACTTTCAGGAAATTCATTCACCACAGATCGATAACTATTGACAGCTTCTGTCATATTCTTGCTCATAACATTTTGCTTAGCCTCTTTCATATAATCATCCGCAGATTTACTGCTGCACCCGTTTAACAACATTACCCCGGAAAACAACACAGATAGAATAAAATATTTCATTTTTTCACTCATAGTTAATAAAAACCGGAGTAAAATTATTAAAATAGAACAGAAGTAGCAATGGAGTAATAATTAATGGATACGGGAGTAAATAAAAAAAGCCGGCATAAAATACCGGCTTTTTGGGGGAAAAGGACTTCTTTACTTGGTAAGCATCATTTTCTTAACTGCTGAGAATGTAGAACCGTCAATTCCTGCTGTTTCCAGGCGATACAGATAGACGCCGCTATTCAGTTTAGAAGCATTAAAATCGACCTGATGATAACCAGCTGTCATTGCTCCGCTAACCAGCTTTGCAACTTCCTGACCAAGGATATTAAATACTTTAAGAGTCACTTTTGAATCAACTTTCAGGTTAAAATTGATGATAGTTGATGGATTAAATGGATTGGGGTAATTCTGTGCAAGAGAATAACTTGCGGGGAATACATCAACAGATACTTCAGAGCTAAACATAAATGTACCCTGGAAATCCATTTGTTTTAATCTGTAAGTATAATGGCCTACCGGCAGATTCTGATCTATATATGAATAGGAATGGGGCTGAGTAGAAGTACCCTGACCCTGTACAAACCCAACTGTAATAAATCCGCTGCCATTATCTCTCTGGATTTCGAAACCATGATTATTGATTTCTGATTCGGTATTCCAGTTCATTACAACAGAATTCAGGTTAGCAGCAGCTGTGAATGAAGTCAATTCGACAGGCAAAGTTCCCGGGGGCAGAAAATCTGTGTCATAGTATCTCGGATCAACTTCATATCCGTCATTCGGAGGAGTTGAAGTTGAGTACTGACTTCCTATCGCAACTATATCTCTCGGCCATGTCGGTTCGGTAGTACCATCTATATCTGTATCTTTATCAAGGAATACATCTATAGTATCAGAACCATCTGTCATTTGTATTGTAGCGTTAGAACCGGTTGCGGGCCAGGTACCTCCTGCCTTGGAAAGGTTCATGAAACCAACCAGCCTGCCTTCATACATCTCCGGAGATGCAAAATACTGAGCAAGAGTAAGTACGATCGGATCCGGTACCGGATTTCCTGTACTTACAACAACGATATCTGCAACATCTGCAGGAACAATTTCAGTCATTCCGCTAAACTGCTGAACTTCACCTGTAACCATTACTTCGTCGCCAAGGTTTAATACAGGAGAAGTTGAGCCTGCGTGGAAGACATCAATTCCGCCTGTACCATCATCAACAAAATATGAGATGTTGGTTGTTTGAAAATTAGGAGAAATCACAACTGCCTGAATTGTGAAAGTTTCACCTAAATGATCAGGGATGAAATCATTATTAAGGTCTTCGCGGACAGTGGAAATAGGAGTTGAGGTAGTATTTACGTCACCTACTTCATAAATAAAGAAAGTGTCGTCCAGTCCTGAATTACTCTGCTCAACACCGCCAATGGAAAACTTTCCGGATACATAATCGACCGTTGAAAATAAACCTCCGGCGATGCCATCTGTAAGATCTGCACAGGCATCATGAGAAACGCCTGTAGCAGTACCCGTTGCGATATCGTACTGAATCATCATTAAGCTTCCGGGGCATGCACCGGTAGTACCCTGGTCGAACATCCAGAGATATGGTCCGCCCGAACTTACATTATCATAAGCGGCTCCGTACTGACCTGATAAACCGGTAGTAATTGAACCGAGATTAGATCCTGTACGGCTAACCAGGGTCGGATTGTCTGACCAGGTCCCGCACCAGAAAGCATCATTGTCTTCATCATAAGCAATGAACCTTACTGCTACAGGGCTTGGTATTGTTCCTATGAGAGTTTTTGAAGTAAAATCCATCTGGTAGATTGTGTTAGATGCCGCACCGCCATAAAAATAAGTGCCGTCGAATGCCAGATCCCTCAACCCGGAAACACCAGGGATTGAAAATTCTTCAACAAGGTTGCCGGACATATCATACTTATGAATAAGATTTGATGCCCAGCGGGTAGTATATAAATATGTGCCGTCAAATTCAGCGCCCGCATTACCTGCAGCACCCGTAGCTGTGTTGATATTAAAGGTCAGCTGGAGATCCCACATAGCATTTATTCCGTGGGGTGCATTGCTGCCGTTGCCAATATTGGGTGTTATTTCAGCTGAATTGGTTTGAGCATTTGCAGCTGCAGACAGAACAAATGTTAAACCAAATACAAGAGCAAAAAATGTAAATAGAAGCTTTCTCGTCATTTTATACCTCCTGATATAGGAATGAGTGAATAATATGGAACAGTGATAGTTTATTAAGAATGGTACCGGTTTCGATTCTGATTTTAAAAGTCATTGGAGAATATTTTAAAGGAAGTAAAAAAAATCCTCTTATTAAAAATTTTCAGAACTCATTTCAATCTACAAAACATGATTTCAATTATCAATAAACACACAAAAAAATATCTATTCAGCACTAAATCAATTTAAATCTATCTGCATTTAGTATGAAGGGTTTAATATTAATTTTTCGTTAAGAACCAAAAAAGATGGAATGATGGAGAATTGGAGTTGTTGGGCTGGGAAGCATTGGATTACAGATTACAAGATTACAGATTGCAAGATTACAAGATTGATTGGCTGATTGGCTGATTGGCTGATTGAGTGATTGGGTGATTGGGTATAAAAAAAGCCGGCTTGTTTCCAGGCCGGCTTTTTGTAAGTAAAGAAATTTTACTTGGTCAAGATCATCTTCTTAACTGAGGTAAAGCTGCTTCCGTCTACTCCATTAGCTTCTATCTTATACAGATATACGCCACTGTTAAGTTTGGAAGCATCAAACGTAACATTATGAGGACCTGCTGCGATATTCTCATTCAGTAAAGTTACTACTTCCTGACCGAGTACATCGAATACCTTCAATGTTACTTTTGAATCAACCTTCAGAGCATAATTTATTTTTGTGCCCGGGTTGAAGGGGTTAGGATAATTCTGGGCCAGACTGAATTCAACCGGACTGTTAACGCTTACTTCAACTACCTGTGAATATTCACCGGTGCCGTCAAAGTCAACCTGTCTCAGTCTGTAGCTGTAATTTCCATTTACAAGGTTCTGATCTGAGTAGGTATATGAATGCTGCTGTGTTGAAGTTCCGCTGCCCTGTACGAATCCTATTGTCTGGTATTTGCCACCATTGCTTCTCTGAACTTCAAAACCTTTATTATTGGTTTCTGTAGCTGTTGTCCAGTTAAGGGCAACATTTCCATTTAAAGCATTAGCAGTAAATGATGTTAGTTCGACCGGAATATAAATCCAGGCTCTTACCTGGAGGTTATCAATTGCCCACCACCAGTCCCATGAAGGCTGAACTGTAACAAGACGCAGAATGAATGTCTGGTTACCTACCATATAGTGAATATTATGATATTCGTGTGTATTTCTTACGTCTGTTTCATCGAATGTTACAACGTTCATCCAGGTGGTTCCGCCATCCACACTGACATCAAGATATGCAGAGTCAGCAGAATTTATAGCCTGCCAGTCATTATCCCATTCAATTTCAACACCGGGATAATTTGTTGCATCTAAAAGGTAATTCAGAACTGCGGTACTTGAAGATCCGCCGCCACTGCTTCCGCAAATATCAGCATCCGATGCAAAAACATTCCCCTGTGCTGAGGGGGGAAGAGTATAACTGCGTGTGGTAACAGCGAATACATCCCAGGGACAGCCGTTAACTGTTGTAATTGTAAAGTTGCCTGTTCCATATTCAAAATTGTCCATAAACAGGGTGACTGGATCAGCTGAACCCGACGTTGTCGTAAAGTGCCAGACAGGTCCATTAGTCGTATCTGCTCCATCTGTTTCAGCTATTTTCCAGTAGTAGTCAGTAATGTAATTTAACATTCCGGGATCGAAAGTAGTAATAGGAGCTCCTGAGTATACTGACGTTAATGATCCTGGATCTGTTCCCCAGAATACTTCAACGCCTGCAGCTCCATCGGGATTTCTCCAATTTAAATCCTGATTTATATCGATATAGGTTGCACCATTAACAGGTACTGGATAAGTAGCTGGACCCGGTCCCTGAATAACTCCATTTAAAGTCCGATAACCCAAGGCACGACACGAAGGGAAAAAGATGCCGATTGGTGACCAGGAATTGCCATTATATGCATATTCCGGATGATATGGTGTAGTTCCAGATTCATCTGAAGCACTAAAATGAGGAGCTGTTGTGACAGAAGGATCATATTTAATCCCTATATAATAGGAACCGCTTGCCAGAACCGGTACAGAGGAAATATCAAAATCATAGAAAGCAAATACAGGGTAAACAGGAATAGCATTAGCAGTAACTCCCGGGATTGTTGCAATTAATAAGCCGGGTGTCCCGCCGGGTATCCCCCCTCCATTGCCGTCATAGACTACTATATCAAAAGTGAAATCTGCCGGGGATGCTGCAACCCTCGACAATGCTAAACAAAATGTATTGAACCGCCAGGGATAATTAAGCGGTGTAAATAACGAAACAAACCTTCCATCAGTTACAGTTGAATCCCAACCGCAGCCGTTTTCAAATACACCATCATCATAAATCAGTTCGCCTGTTCCTGTGCATTCAGCTTCAGGATTCATGACATATGGCTCATATTCTTTTTCCGGTTTCGGTATAGATACCTGCTGAGCGTAGAGATTGACAAATGTCATTCCAGCTATAAGACACCAAAGGATTGTATTGAAAAAATTTAGTCATAGAAGAACCTCCCGAAAGATTACTATAAATATAATAAATTATAAGATTAGCAGGACTAAAAATATTGGAATGAAATTTAATGATTGAATGGGTGAATGATTGAAAGGTTGCACAAGATTGATTGGCTGATTGGTTGATTGACTGATTGGCTGATTGCTTGATTGGGTATAAAAAAAGCCGGCTTGTTTCCAGGCCGGCTTTTTGTAAGTGAAGAGCTTTTACTTGGTTAAGATCATTTTCTTAACTGAAGTAAATTTACTTCCGTCTGCACCGGAGGCGTCAATCCTGTAAAGGTATACACCACTGGTTAATCTGGAAGCATCAAAGTTTACATTATGAGCACCAGCCATCAGGTTTCCGTTCAGGAGAGTTGCTACTTCCTGTCCGAGAATATCAAATACTTTCAGTGATACTTTTGAATCTGAAGCAAGACTGAAATTAATCTGAGTTGATGGGTTAAACGGGTTAGGATAATTCTGTGAAAGCGAAAAAACTTTCGGCATTGAAATGTCAACTTCAACGGTATTGGAATATGATGCGGTACCATCGAAATCAACCTGTTTCAGCCTGTAGGTATATTTGCCATCACGAACAGTATTATCTGTAAATGAATAGCTATGTGATTGGGTTGAAGTTCCGTTGCCCTGGATGAAAGCCAATGCTTCGAATCCATTACCGGAATTTCTCTGAACTTCGAATCCCTGGTTATTTGTTTCAGTAGCAGTTGACCAGTTAAGAACAACCGTTCCATCATTTACATCAGCATTGAATGCAGTAAATTCAACAGGGATAACAAGATTAACATAATAATCATCAACGTACATTTCATCTGTAGCTGCGGCACCGAAGAAGTCGTTTGCAGCAACTGATAATGCAATTGGCGTTCCGCTGGCACCAAGAGTCCATTGCCATTGATATATCATTGTACCATTATACCAGTACTGAGCCAGATCATTATCAAGGTCAACTATTACCTGGTTGAATACCCATGTATCGAAACTATAGGTAAAGGTAGCGGCATTGTTTCCACCTGCATTTATAGCACCTGCACCACCGGCATTGAAGTATACTTCGAGTCCCCATTCCTGGGCAGCAATAAACTGGCTCAAAGTATTGAAGTAACCTGTCTTACCGGAAGGGATATAATTGTAGAAACCGATTTCCCAAACTCCTGCAGTTTCAGGTCCCCAGTAATGAACCTCATCATTATTCTGTGCAACTACAAATGAATTAGGAGCACTGTGGGCAAAATTGCTTGAAACGAAAGCATCTTCTGTAGTATTACAAGGATCCAGGCTCCATGTTGTCCAATCAGTAGGATTCTGGCATGCAAGGCGTTCTCCGGCATTATAAGTATCAAAATTATCAAAGAATGTATAGACCGGTCCGCCACCGCCCCAGCCTGTTACCTGGAGGTTATCGATTGCCCACCACCAGTCCCATGCGGGCTGTACAGATACAAGACGCAGCATAAATGTCTGATTTGCTACCATAGACGAAATATTATAAAATTCGTGTGTATTTCTTACGTCTGTTACATCGAATGTTACAACGTTCATCCAGGTTGTTCCGCCGTCAACACTGACATCAAGATATGCAAAATCAGCAGTACCGATTGCCTGCCAATCATTATCCCATTCAACGCCAACACCTGAATAACCTGTTGCATCGATAGGATTAGTTAGCACAGCAGTAGTTGATGATCCGCCGCCGCTGCTTCCGCAAAGATCAGCATCTGCAGCAAATGCATTACCCTGGGCAGTTGCCGGAAGTGTATATGGGCGTGATGAAATCGGGATTGCAGCCCAGGGACAGCCACTGGCAGTTGTAATTGTCCAGTTACCGGTCCCTGATTCAAAGTCATCCAGATAAAGAGTAACTATACTCGGATCCTGCATTGTAGTAAAGTGCCAGGTTGGTCCATTAGTTGTTCCTGCTCCATCTGTCTCAGCTATTTTCCAGTAATAGTCAGTAAGATAATTTAATGTTCCGGGGTCGAATGTAGAAACCGGAGCTCCTGAGTATACTGAAGTTAATGATCCGGGATCTGTTCCCCAGAATACTTCAACGCTTGTAGCTCCGCCAGGGTTAGTCCAGCTTATATCCTGGTTAACATCCACATCTGTTGCACCATCAGCAGGCATAGGATCTGTAGCAGGTCCAGGTCCTGCACCGCCGCTGCCAAGGGTCCTATATCCTAAAGCACGGTAGGCCGTGAAAAAGGTTTGAATTGTTGACCAGGCAGTACCGTCATATGCATATCCGGGATGCAATGCTGTAGTAGCCGATTCATCTGCAGCACTATAGTGAGGAGCTGCTACTGTAGACGGATTATATTTAATTCCTATATAATAGGAACCGCTTGCCAGTTCAGGTATTGAAGAGACATCATAATCATAGAAAGCAAATGAGGGATAAATTGGAATAGCGGTAGCAGTAACACCAGCGATTGTTGCAATTAATGCTCCGGGTGTTCCTCCTCCGTTGCCGTCATAGACTACTATATCAAAAGTGAAATCTGCAGGAGAAGCAGCCACTCTTGTTAATGACAAACAAAATGTATTGAACTGCCAGGGGTAATTCAACGGTGTAAATAACGAAACAAATCTTCCGTCAGATACTGTTGGATTCCATCCGTAACCGTTTTCAAATACACCATCATCATAAATCAATTCGCCTGTTCCTGTGCATTCAGCTTCAGGATTCATGACATACGGCTCGTATTGTTTTTCCGGTTTCGGTACCTGGGATGCCTGTTGAGCGTAGACGTTGACAAATGTCATTCCAGCTATAAGACACCAAAGAATAGTATGAAAAATTTTAGTCATAGAAGAACCTCCGATAAGATTAGTATAAATTTGATTAATTATACGATTAGCAGAACTAGTGATACACGTTTAAAGTGTAAATAGACCTCCTTATAAAATATTTATGAAAGAATTTATTTAATATTTTTAAACTGATAAAAGATATGGAACGAAGCTTAATTAACCACACTGAATCTAATTATTTAATGATCCAATATTGCCACAACCGACGCTCTGTAAATGGAATTGAAATATTTTTATAACACTAACTGATTCATTTAATAATATTAAAGCTCCCGTCATCATCAAGTTAGCAAATGAAATGACTATATTTTAATCGGAAGTAAAGTACAAAATCTTCATGATAGACGCAAGGATCAAGGAAAAAGGATCAAGTAAAAATGAGTATGGTTTGATGGGATGGATGAACCAGAAAATGATGGAGTGGAAAGAAAGATTGCATGATTGAATGGGACAGGATTGATTGGCTGATTGAGTGATTGGCTGATTGGCTGATTGGCTGATTGGCTGATTGGGTATAAAAAAAGCCGGCTTGTTTCCAGGCCGGCTTTTTGTAAGTAAAGAAATTTTACTTGGTTAAGATCATTTTCTTAACTGAAGTAAAGCTGCTTCCGTCTACTCCATTAGCTTCTATCTTATACAGATATACGCCGCTGTTAAGTCTGGAAGCATCAAATGTAACATTATGAGCACCTGCTGCGATATTCTCATTCAGTAAAGTTACTACTTCCTGTCCGAGTACATCGAATACCTTCAATGTTACTTTTGAATCAACCTTCAAAGCATAATTGATCTTTGTGCTCGGGTTGAACGGGTTTGGATAATTCTGAGCCAGACTGAATTCAACCGGGCTGTTTACGCTTACTTCAACTACCTGTGAATATTCACTGCTGCCGTCAAAGTCAACCTGTCTCAGTCTGTAGCTGTAATTTCCATTTACAACGTTCTGATCTGAGTATGTGTATGAGTGCTGCTGTGTTGAAGTTCCGCTGCCCTGTACGAATCCTATTGTCTGGTATTCACCGCCATTGCTTCTCTGAACTTCAAATCCCTTATTATTGGTTTCTGTAGCTGTTGTCCAGTTAAGGGCAACATTTCCATTTAAAGCATTAGCAGTAAATGATGTTAGTTCCACCGGTACAAAATCCCAGCCTGTTACCTGGAGGTTATCAATTGCCCACCACCAGTCCCATGCGGGCTGTACTGTCACGAGACGCAGAATGAATGACTGAGTTCCAACCATTGACGAAATATTATAATATTCATGTGTATTTCTTACGTCTGTTACATCGAATGTTACTACGTTCGTCCAGTTTGTTCCGCCGTCAACACTGACATCAAGATATGCAAAGTCAGCAGTACCGATTGCCTGCCAGTCATTATCCCATTCAACTGCAACTGAGGCATAATTTGTTGCATCTATTGGTGAATTTAAAACTGCAGTACTTGATGATCCGCCTCCGCTGCTTCCGCAAAGGTCAGCATCAGAAGCGAATGCATTACCCTGGGCAGTCGCAGGAAGTGTATAGCTGCGTGATGAAATCGGGATTACATCCCAGGGGCAGCCATTAGCAGTTGTAATTGTATAATTGCCTGTTCCGGTTTCGAAGTCATCCATAAACAGTGTAACTATACTCGGATCCTGCATTGTGGTGAAACCCCATGTCGGTCCGTTAGTTGTACCTGAACCATCGGTCTCGTTTATTCTCCAGGAATAAGTAGTACTGTAAGCTAATTCACCGGGATCAAAAGTAGTGATTGGAGATCCTGAGTATACTGAAGTCAAGTTACCCGGGGTTCCAAAAAATACTTCAATTGATGTAGCACCAGCCGGATTTGACCATGAAATATCCTGGTTGATATCAACATCATTAGTTCCGTTTGCCGGGACAGGATCAGTGGCGGGGCCAGGACCTACAGGAGGACCGGCATCACCGACTTCATATATAAAGAATGTATCGTCAAGACCGGAATTGCTCTGCTCTACACCGCCGATTGAAAACTTGCCGGCAACATAATCTACAGTTGAGAATAATCCGCCTGCAATACCGTCCGTAAGATCAGCACATGCATCGTGCGCCAATCCAGTAGCTGTTCCGGTAGCAATTTCATACTGAATAATCATCATACTTCCGGGGCATACGCCGGTCGTTCCCTGATCAAATATCCAGAGGAAAGGACCGCCGGGTGTAACATTATCATAAGCTGCACCGTATTGTCCGCTAAGACCTGTTACAAAAGAACCAAGGTTTGTACCAGTTCTGCTAACCAAAGTCGGGCTGTCTGACCAGGTACCGCACCAGAACGCATCATTATCTTCATCATAAGCGATGAATCTGACGGCAACGGGGCTCGGAATTGTTCCAACAAGCGTTTTGGTTACGAAATCCATCTGGTAGATAGTGTTCGAAGCTGCTCCGCCGTAGAAATATGTACCATCAAATGCAAGATCTCTCAACCCGGTAACTCCGGGGATTGAAAATTCTTCCACAAGGTTTCCGGCCATATCATACTTATGAATAAGATTTGATGCCCAGCGGGTGGTATATAAATATGTGCCGTCAAATTCGGCTCCTGCATTGCCTGCGGCACCAGTAGCCGTATTTAAATTGAATGTCAATTCGAGATCCCACTGAGCTCTTATATTGAAGTTCTTTTGATATTTAGGTGAAAGATTAGGAGATTTATCAAAAGTTGAGGGTGCACCGGATTGCGGGAAGATTAGGACAGCACTGAATACAAAAGCAAATAAAGAAAGTAAGAGTTTTCTTGTCATAATATGACCTCCTGAATGAAAATTAAAGTGAATTATAAAAAAAATAGAACCTGCTAAGAGCTGTTTTTTAGAAATAGATATACCTCCTCATAGATACTTTAAAGAAATTTAATTAAAATCTTTGAGCAGACAAAAGAAAAGGAACGAAGTTTATTCATCCAAACTCAAGCTTTTACATGAATGATCCGAGACTGATGCTATCTTCGTACCGAAACAGAATAGACTTATTAGAACTAACTAGCCCATTTATTTATAAAAATAAATCTCTCATCAGTACCGAGCCAACAAAAGAGATCATCATTTTTAATCGGGAGTAAAGTACAAAATCTTCTTGATAGACGCAATAATTATATGGGAAAAACGGGAAGTCGAGACGGGACAAGAAGATAGGAGTGAAAATGAATGGGTGAAGGAGACAGGATTGAGTGAGTGATTGAGTGATTGAGTGATTGGCTGATTGAGTGATTGAAAAATTGAAAGATTGAGTGATTGGGTGATTGGCTGATTGACTGATTGGGTATAAAAAAAACCGGCTTGTTTCCAGGCCGGCTTTGTAAGTAAAGAAATTTTACTTGGCCAAGATCATCTTCTTGACTGAAATAAAATTACTGCCATCTGCACCTCTGGCTTCTATCCTGTACAGATAAACGCCGCTGTTTAATCGTGAAGCATCAAATGTGACATTATGAGTGCCTGCAGTAAGATTATCATTCAAAAGAGTAACAACTTCCTGTCCAAGAATATCGAATATTTTAAGTGTTACTCTCGAATCAACCTTCAAACCGTAACTAATTTTCGTCGCCGGGTTGAATGGATTCGGATAATTCTGAGCGAGGCTGAATTCTGCCGGTATGTCAACAGTTGCCTTAACCTCTGAGGAGAAGCTTGTGGTGCCATCGAAATCAACCTGTTTCAATCTATATGTATATTCACCTGCAGTAACGTTTTTATCCAGGAAGGCATAGTTATGAACTTCGGTTGAAGTTCCGTTACCCTGAACAAAACCTATAGACTGATAGTCACCAACTGATTTTCTCTGAATATCGAAACCTTTATTATTTGTCTCAGTTGAGGTCGACCAATTCAATGCTACCGAGGTTTTATTTACATTAGCATTGAATGAGGTAAATTCAACAGGTATAACCTCACCGGCAATCAGATCATCAACATACCAGAAATTTATATTAAATGAATTTCCGTTCAAATACAGAATAAACTGGAAATTAGCCGAAGTAGGAGTATAATCAACATTTATTACCTCAGGTCCTACAGGACCGCCGACAGGCTGGAATTCCCACAACGTTGTACTCGTTGTACCTCCATCATATGTTATTGCCAGACCCATAAATGGAGCAGGGTCGGCGAACCAGTCGCACATATGTTTCAATTGGAGAGTATGCGGTACATTTGGAAAGGCTGTTGTAAGCTGGCAGGATAACAACTGTGACAGACCATCAAATGAGGGCGTCCAGCTAAGCATCAGTTCAGGTGCAGTTCCGCCCGCATTTCCTGTACCATTGATGCTCCAATTTGAAGTACCCATGGGACCTATTGAAGTCCAGCAGCTCATATCGTTAAATTCCTCGTACATCAGAAGATTGGGATTTTGTTCAGTCTTGAAACTCCATACCGGACTACTGCTGCCGCAAGTATCATTTTCACATCTAACTTTCCACTGGTAATTTGTAAAATAGTTCAGGCTACCCACAGAATATGAGGAAATCGGGGCACCATCGTAAACCTGAACCATATTACCCTGAGGTCCGAACCATACTATATTATGTGTCGTACCTGCAGTATTAGTCCATGAAATATTTCCAATGTCGATACTTACATTAGTCGCATCATCAGCCGGATTGGGATCTGTTGGTGCAGTTACCGGACACGGTGGACCAGCGGGAGCTCCAAGAGTTCTTATACCCTGAGCGTGATATCCCGGCCAAAGGGTCTGGTTTGTATTCCAGACACCATCGTAATCGTCCCAGCAATAACCTGGCTGTAGAGGTGTGGTAGTTGATTCATCGGCACCAATGAAAGTTCCGGGATAAGCAGGAACATTATTCCACCTGACTCCTATATACAAGGATCCATCTTCCAGAGCAGGCAGAGATGAGATATCGAATTCGTACCAGGCTAAAGCAGGCCAGGCAGGAATTCCAGAAGCATTTAAACCGGTAACTTCACCGACTAATGTACCTGGTGCTCCGCTGGGTCCATCATTAGCGTAAGCAACGATATCAAAATCCAGTGTACTCGAAACGTTTTGAGTAAATGCGATACAGGCTGTATTAAACTGCCAGGGATATTCATCCGGAGTGAACAGCATGCATATTATACCATTGTTAACAAGAGATGCATTCCACCCATATCCGTTTTCAAATGAACCGTCATCATAAATTAATTCACCTGTACCTGTACATTCCTGTTCAGGATTAAGGAAGTGTGTTCTTGAATGCTGACCGACTGAGGCCTGCTGCGCGATTGTAGTTGAGAGACTCCAGAAAAGGAGAGATAAACAGAAGAGCAATAGAAAAGATCTTTTCATTTCGAACTCCTCTAAATGGTTGAATAATTACCGTTAATTAAAAAACCGACACTAAAGAAAGGGAACTATCACAGATAAAGAATTATCACCTCCTTTGTTATCATTAAAATAATTCCTGATAATTAGATAATTATACTATGAAAGGTTCTTCAAAATTGCTTTATAAGAACGCTACAGGAACAACTAATAATGAGCCAGGGATGAAATTAAATAAAAAGGAAAATGAACACTTTCTAACCTCCATTAATTAAATCAATGAAGAATTAATTTATTCAGAAAGAATAAACCGTGTCATAAATTAATGCTTACTCCTTACCCGGGAACACTTAAAGGAGAGTAAAAGAAATATCCCGGTACTGCCGGTAATCATAGTTAAATTAATTCAATTTAGCAAGAAAAATATTTATTGAATGGGTAGGATTGATTGATTGGCTGATTGAAAAATGGCACGCAGATTTAACGGATTAAATAGATTCTCACAGATAAAAATTCTATTCGACGAAAGAGTGCATGATTGAATGGTCGAATGATTGAATAATTTAATGATTGAGTGATTGAGTGATTGGGTGATTGGGTATAAAAAAAGCCGGCTTGTTTCCAGGCCGGCTTTTTGTAAGTAAAGAAATTTTACTTGGTTAAGATCATTTTCTTAACTGAAGTAAAGCTGCTTCCGTCTACTCCATTAGCTTCTATCTTATACAGATATACGCCACTGTTAAGTTTGGAAGCATCAAATGTAACATTATGAGCACCTGCTGCGATATTCTCATTCAGTAAAGTTGCTACTTCCTGTCCGAGTACATCGAATACCTTCAATGTTACTTTTGAATCAACCTTCAAAGCATAATTGATCTTTGTGCTCGGGTTGAACGGGTTTGGATAATTCTGAGCCAGACTGAATTCAACCGGGCTGTTTACGCTTACTTCAACTACCTGTGAATATTCACTGGTGCCGTCAAAGTCAACCTGTCTCAGTCTGTAGCTGTAATTTCCATTTACAACGTTCTGATCTGAGTAGGTATATGAATGCTGCTGTGTTGAAGTTCCGCTGCCCTGTACGAATCCTATGGTCTGGTATTCGCCGCCATTGCTTCTCTGAACTTCAAATCCCTTATTATTGGTTTCTGTAGCTGTTGTCCAGTTAAGGGCAACATTTCCATTTAAAGCATTAGCAGTAAATGATGTTAGTTCCACCGGTACAAAATCCCAGCCTGTTACCTGGAGGTTATCAATTGCCCACCACCAGTCCCATCCGGGCTGTACAGATACAAGACGGAGCATAAAGGACTGAGTTCCAACCATAGAAGAAATATTATAAAATTCGTGTGTATTTCTTACGTCTGTTACATCGAATGTTACAACGTTCATCCAGGTTGTTCCGCCGTCAACACTGACATCAAGATATGCAAAATCAGCAGTACCGATTGCCTGCCAGTCATTATCCCATTCAACGCCAACTGATCCATAATTTGTTGCATCGATAGGATTAGTTAGCACAGCAGTAGTTGATGATCCGCCGCCGCTGCTTCCGCAAAGATCAGCATCCGCAGCAAATGCATTACCCTGAGCAGTTGCCGGAAGTGTATATGGGCGTGATGAAATCGGGATTGCAGCCCAGGGACAGCCACTGGCAGTTGTAATTGTCCAGTTACCGGTCCCTGATTCAAAGTCATCCAGATAAAGAGTAACTATACTCGGATCCTGCATTGTAGTAAAGTGCCAGGTTGGTCCATTAGTTGTTCCTGCTCCATCTGTCTCAGCTATTTTCCAGTAATAGTCAGTAAGATAATTTAATGTTCCGGGGTCGAATGTAGAAACCGGAGCTCCTGAGTATACTGAAGTTAATGATCCGGGATCTGTTCCCCAGAATACTTCAACGCTTGTAGCTCCGCCAGGGTTAGTCCAGCTTATATCCTGGTTAACATCCACATCTGTTGCACCATCAGCAGGCATAGGATCTGTAGCAGGTCCAGGTCCTGCACCGCCGCTGCCAAGGGTCCTATATCCTAAAGCACGGTAGGCCGTGAAAAAGGTTTGAATTGTTGACCAGGCAGTACCGTCATATGCATATCCGGGATGCAATGCTGTAGTAGCCGATTCATCTGCAGCACTATAGTGAGGGGCTGCTACTATAGATGGATCATATTTAATTCCTATATAATAGGAACCGCTTGCCAGTTCAGGTATTGAAGAGACATCATAATCATAGAAAGCAAATGAGGGATAAATTGGAATAGCGGTAGCAGTAACACCAGCGATTGTTGCAATTAATGCTCCGGGTGTTCCTCCTCCGTTGCCGTCATAGACTACTATATCAAAAGTGAAATCTGCAGGAGAAGCAGCCACTCTTGTTAATGACAAACAAAATGTATTGAACTGCCAGGGGTAATTCAACGGTGTAAATAACGAAACAAATCTTCCGTCAGATACTGTTGGATTCCATCCGTAACCGTTTTCAAATACACCATCATCATAAATCAATTCGCCTGTACCTGTACATTCAGCTTCAGGATTCATGACATACGGCGTGTATTGTTTTTCCGGTTTCGGTACCTGGGATGCCTGTTGAGCGTAGACGTTGACAAATGTCATTCCAGCTATAAGACACCAAAGAAAAGCATGGAAAATTTTGTTCATGTAAGAGCCTCCTATAAGATTAAGTATATGTGTTAGTTAATTAAGGATTAGGATAAATAATATTAATTAAAGGTACACGAAAATAATAAATCAGTACCCGTCTCCTTAGTCTAAGTTTGAATTGAGAATCAATCAACATTTATTAAAATCAATAACAAAATACTTCCAAATAATTATCGAGCTGCTGTACATTCATCCGTTTTTTTTTTTGATAAAAATTGCAGAAATGTAATACGGTTAATATTGCCGCCGGAAGCAATGAGTATGCGGTCCAATGAAAATGTATTTCCCCTTTTAATTTCTATTGAAGGAACCAGAACAAATCCTGGAAAGAAATGAAAAAAAACCTTAAACATGCAGTACCTCAATAAAAGTATCACGCAGCCGAACAAAGGTTTAGCTGGAATAACTATTACCTTACCGCCGGCAGGGCTACAGTTTATATTATTAATTAGTCTCTCAACGATTACTTCAACGTTAAATAAAATAGTTCAATATTGCAAGAAAAAAGCAGATAAAAATAAAATATTTATGAAAGAATATTTCTATTAAACTATTAATCACATCGTGGTAAATGAGTGATTGAATGATTGGCTGATTGAGTGATTGAGTGATTGATTGAAAAATAGCACGCAGATTTAACGGATCAAATAGATTCCCACAGATAAAAACAATTAGCAATTAACAGCGCGAAAGGATTGACAGATAGGAATTCTAGTGATTGGGTGATTGAAAGATTAAAAGATTGAAAGATTGAAAGATTGAAAGATTGAGTGATAGGCCAGGCGAGACGGCGTTTCCGCCTGATAGCTAACCCGACACATTTGATAGGTAAGTGACCGGCGGACAGGCCGCTTTACATTTGATAGCGAAACAGTCCGGCAGCTGCCGGATCGCTTTACATTAATTTTGTATTTTTTTGAAGTGATGCATCCTCAAGTTTCTTTTTGTAATGGATTATCTTTTCCATTATAGCCGGTGTACTCACTCCCAAAATCTGAGCTGCCAGCAGGCCGGCATTTTTAGCCTGGTTGATTCCGACAGCGGCGACAGGGACACCGCCCGGCATCTGTACGATTGAAAGGAGCGAATCAAGTCCGTCCAGGGATTTAGATTTGACAGGTACCCCGATAACAGGCAGAGGTGAATGAGCAGCAGTCATTCCCGGCAGATGAGCCGCCCCTCCCGCACCGGCTATTATCACCTTTATTCCCCTCTCGTGTGCGGTAGAACCATATTCAGCCATATATTTAGGAGTACGGTGCGCTGATACAATTTTTATTTCATAAGGAATATTAAACTCATCCAGAATTTCTGCGGCTTCTTTCATAACCGGCAGATCAGAGTCACTCCCCATTATAATTCCTACAACTGGTTCAGATTTCATGATTCACCTAAATAATAATTTTTTGTTCAATCTTTTTTAATTCCGATAATACAGGTTCAATCTTTTCTCCCAGCATAGTAACATGTCCCATTTTCCTGCCAGGTCTCGATATATCCTTGCCGTAGATGTGAAGATGGACTTTTTCATCTTTCAAAGATTCTTTGTAATCAGCAACTATTCCCGGACCTTCTATTTTTCCAAGGAGATTTATCATTACAGCACACGGTTTGACTAATTCTACTGAACCTAATGGCAACCCTAATACTGCCCGTACGTGGTTCTCAAACTGTGAAGTCGTGCAGGCTTCTATAGTATAATGCCCGGAATTATGAGGACGTGGGGCCATTTCATTCAATAATATTTTGTTGTCACGGGTAATAAATAACTCAACTCCAAATATTCCTATACCTCTTACAGCCTCAACAGCCCTGATGGCAATATCCCTCACTTCTTTCTGCAGCTTTGGAGTAATTTGCGCGGGAGCTAATACTGTATGGCAGATATGGTTTTTTTGAATTGTTTCAACAACAGGATACGCTTTCGTTTCAGCCCTTGTCCTCGCGATCATCACAGCAAGTTCTTTCCTGAAATCGATAAATTCCTCTGCCATTAATTCAGAATGCCTGTCTGAGAGTTTATTTATGCCGTCGTTAAAACTTTTCTCATCAGTTACCATTGCGTTTCCGTAGCCGTCATAACCCATTTTCCTTGATTTGAGGACAAATTTATTTCCAAGCTTTTTTGAAACCGATTTGTAACCGGATGATTTTTTAATTTCAACAAATGCAGGTACCGGTAATCCATTCCTCAAAAATGTTTTCTTCTGAATAAACTTATCCTGTATTAGTGAAATAGTTTTTGACGAGGGCAGAACTTTTTTCCCCATCCGTTCAATGAATTCCAGGTCCCTGTAATCTATGAATTCATTTTCCAGGGTAATAATATC
The DNA here is from genome assembly GCA_963811905.1 of uncultured Ignavibacteria bacterium. Classification (GTDB taxonomy): domain Bacteria; phylum Bacteroidota; class Ignavibacteria; order Ignavibacteriales; family Ignavibacteriaceae; genus DATFVA01. The sequence continues at coordinate 92,232 of CAWETK010000018.1, read as the reverse complement.
GCAATCGCTGATAAATTCCTTAATAAGATCTTTATCATTCACCCAGCCAACATATTCATATTTAGTTAACTGTCCGGCAGGCGACTGGGCTTTTTTTTCAAGTATCGCGACTTCAAATCCCAGTTTATATGCCTGATATGCAGACATACGTGCTAACTGTCCGCCTCCCAGTATTCCGATTCTTATTCGTTTCTTCATCATATAAATTATAATATCTAAAGTTTATTTGCACTAATTTAATAATAATTTCTCCAAACCTGTCTAAATAAACTTCATTATCTATACTTGTAGCGTCTAAATTCTCCGTGAGAGTAATCTACCTGCAACAGCAGATTCCGCCTTATAAAAATTGATCTAAATGAGAGGCGGGATTTCTTCCTGACAGATTCTAACTTTAAACGGGCCTCAACTTTTGAAGAGCGGCAAGCCGAATACCATCATGGTAGTCCAGGAGGACCGAGAACTCCTAAACAGCTGAACTAGGGATCACCAACAAAACAGTGTATTCCAGGTATTAGAAGAACAACCATCGGGCACCCCACCAGGAAAAGACCGAAGTTAGGAACGTTCAAATGAAAGTTGAAACATATATGGTTATTGGTGGCCTCGATACATCCCGCCCCAAAAAATTTAACGCAAGGGCGGGACACTCGGCCACCGTTGCAAGTCACACAACTTTACGCAAAGCGAACCCAGGCTTCGATATCCGTCATTGGCCGGATCTACAATCTATCAGATTCGTACCGCCGCAGAAAATAGATCAAAAAGTGAGCAAGCTTTCATCCGGCGGCTGCCGGACTAAAGATTCAAAATAGGAGACAGATAATTCTTTTTTTGATTTTTTAAAACCGAGATTATTTCGATATATTAAGTTCAATTGGATAGCTCTGAATTTCTCCAATCAACTTGAGTGACTATAGTTCCATCCGATTGAAGCAGTACCCCTCCCTCTCTGTCCGTCCTGAATACTCTGCTGCCACTTTCTTTTAATCTTGTGATTACTTCTCCCGAAGGATGTCCGAATTTATTCTTTATTCCGCAGCTAATCAAACAGATTCCCGGTGCGGCTGTGTTTAGAAAATACGATGATGAACCCGATTTACTGCCGTGGTGACCAACTTTAAGGACATCGGTCTTAAGAAAGTCTTTATACTTATTTACATAATATCTCTCTCCCTGAACTTCAAGATCGCCGGTAAACAGGAATGAAGTTCTGCCATAAGTTAATTTCAGAACCCCGCTCCTGTTATTTGATGAACGTGAACCTTTCCCTGCAAACTTGCCGGCACTAAGAATAAACATTTCCGCATTCCCCATTTTAATATTCGTATTGCCGTAATGAGCTGTGTTAATATTCTTATGTCTCAGGTATGCTTCAAAACGAATATCTTTGGTGGAAGAACTATCCACAGAGGGTTTATATATTTTCTTCACTCTCCCTGCTTCAATTAATGAGAAGAAGCCGCTGTAATGGTCAGCATCAACATGCGAGATGAATCCGTAATCTATCGTCCTAATTCCCAGCCTGTTTAAGAGAGGAAGTATAACTCTCTCGCCGTTATCATAATAAGCAGCTGCCTCTCCGGCATCTATCAAAGCAGTTTCTCCATCCGGAAATCTTATCAGGAATGAATCGCCCTGCCCGACATCAATCATATAAACGCTTAATTTATTTTCGGGAAGGATATTATAATCAGCCGGTACAGTCCACAAAGCTATACTGCCAGCAATCAGCAGTATAAAAAATAATCTTGCTTTTGGAGTCTGAATATAACGGGACAAAAATATTCCTGTAAAAATGAGCAGGTAAAAAATCAAAACCTTCGATGGGGAATAATTCCGGATTTCAATAAAAGCATACTTAAATGTCCCTGTAAATTCAACAATTTTAAGCAGGAGATGTGAGAACAAATTTCCGGCTGAAGCATAAATCGATGCAGCCGGCAGTGAGAAAGGAAAAACTGTCAACGCTGCAAGCGAGGTTCCGATTATTATCCCGGTGAGCGGAATTACTAAAATGTTTGCTATCAAAGAGATAATAGAGAGCTTCCCGGAATAGTACAATATCAACGGAAGTGTTCCAGCCTGCACACTGAATGAAACCGCAATAAAAAGCAGAATATTTTTTAGTGTTTTACTGTTTACTGCGGTTCTGTCTATAATGCGTTTGAGAACCGGATAAAAATAAGCTATGGATAAAACTGAAGAAAAGGATAACTGAAAGCCCGGATTAAACAATTCAGAAGGGTTAAGCAAAAGAATTATTAATGCCGCAATTGCCAGAGAGTTATAAATGTTAGTTGAGCGGTTTAACAGAAAAGCAATTATGATAATTACAGTCATTACGGATGCCCTGAAAACCGATGGGGGAACTCCGGTTAACATCATAAACAGAAGAACTCCGGTGATCGTCAGTAAAGAACGGAGGTACAGGTTTAATCTTCCCAACAGGGCATAAAAAATTAAAGCAATGAATCCTACATGCAGTCCTGAAACCGCCAGTACATGTATAACCCCGGCGTTTATAAACTGTGTTTTCGTCTCATAATTTATATCACTCCTATCTGCCAGGATTAAACCTTTCAGCAAAGCAGCAGCTGCGGGATCATGCAATTCAGTTATTATCCTGTAAAGTGCTTTTCTTGCTGAATAAACCAGGTCACTGAAATGATTAAGAGAAGAGGACAGAATTGAAATATCCTTGCGATTATATATCAATACTGTACCGCTTATATTTTTAGATCGGAGATATTTATTATAATCAAATTCACCGATGTTGCGGTCCCCCCTGCCCTTTCTGTAAGTCCCGGAGACCATCACTGAATTACCCGGGTAAAGGCTGTCGAACAGCCCTGATGCCTTTGCGTCTGAAACCCTGCAAAGAATTTTTACGCCTGTTTTAAGCTTCCTTTCTGCTTTAATGGAATCGGTCCTCAGCAGAAATGAAAAACCATTCTGCCCGGGGAGATCGATATTTTCAATTTTTCCGCAGGCAGTGAAATTTTTGACAGCATAAATTGAATCAGGAATAAATGTTCTTCCGTTAATTTCAATATTCGAGGAAGTAAAACCTGTCGCCAATGCCAGTAAACAGACAATAAGCGAAGTAAATAAAAAGCAGGATTTTCTTTTCTCAAGCCGGAAAACTACAGGAAAAATTAAAGCAAAAGTTCCGAGAAGAATAAGATTCAGCTCAATGCTTAATTCAAAATATTCCCTTAATACTATCCCGGTAATAAAAAAAAGTGTGAATTTTATTACCGGAAAATCTGTAATCCGCACGCCCTTAGTATCTCTCCTTTAATCTGCGTAAGGTTCTCAACATTGCCGGATATTTCTTCAGCATGTTTTCCGGCAGTAATAAAAACACTGGGGTTAAAAGTATGCGTTTTAACGGATAAGTCCTCGAAGTTTCCGTGATCAGAGCATACAACTATTGTAAATTCCGATTTGTCGGATTCAAGCAGAACTGTAAATAAAAATTCATCAAGTACCCGGAGTGTTGTTTCCAAATCTCCGTCATACCTTCCATGTCCCAGGTGATCCGTCAGAAAATACTCATAGAGTGTAAAATCATTTTTCATTGCAGAGCGGATCAGCCGTCTGGCAGCCGTTGAAGGTCTGATTACAGGAAGCCGGTAGCCGAGTTTTTTATTCCATCTTTCATTTGTGATCTCGGCTGTTAAAGCCTGTCCCCTTCTCACATCGGATACCCGGTTCAGTCTCAGACCGCTGAGCCTGGCACTCAGAGAAGTAACACTCAACCTCGATTTCCCGGATTCCAGGTAGTCAAAAAATATTTTGGGGTAAGCGTTTGCAAAGAATGGCTTTTTTCCATTCAGCAGGTAATCGGTAAAAACATTACTCTCTTTAATGACAGGGATAAGGGTAGAGTAAGGATAAGGTCCGAAATGCTTCCCGACAAATTCTGCAGCATTCATACCGCAGAATATTGATGTCTGCCCTGTACCGCTTTGAGGCAATCCTTCAACACCGAGATTAGCATCCACAGGTGTTAAGAAGAAGCCATTACGGGAAAGATTTTGGTTTCCGGTCGAAGGAATAGTTCCGAATATTTCCGTAAAAGTTTTAAATCCATACCGAAAGAAAGGATTATTTTCATAATCTACCTTCCCTATTCCCACACCATCAAGGAATATCATTAATACCGGATTCACAAACCTGCTTTTTATTTTGAATCGATAATTATTGTTACGGGTCCATCGTTAATGATCTTCACATCCATCATAGCTCCGAAGATGCCGGTTTTGACTTTGTCATTACCGATATTCTGCTTCATCCTGCCGACAAATTTTTCATATAAAGGGACAGCTTCCTCCGGCCTTGCTGCATCCGTAAACCCAGGCCTGTTCCCTTTTGAAGCATCGCCATATAATGTAAACTGGGAGATAACCAGCACCTCTCCTTTTATATCTTTAATGGAATAATTCATCTTCTCATCAGATCCTGCCAATTCATCAGGCGGCGGGAAGATCCTGAGGCCGCTGCATTTGTCAGCCAGGTAGTTTACTTCCTTTTCAGAATCACCGGTTTTTATTCCGAGCAGAATAACCATACCTTTCCCTACACTCTGAGAATAATTATCCGATGCTATTTCCACCCCGCCTTCCGAAACTCTTTGCACAACCACCCTCAAGACAATTCTCCTGTGATAACTCTCTCAATCCCGAGGTAATCATTAGTTATCTCAACACAAGGAAAATTATTATCACCGAAAATTATTTTTACATCCTCAGCCTGCCCGGCGCCGATTTCGAAAAACAACCGTCCTCCCGGTTTTAACAGACCAGCTGACTTTGAAATTATTGCCCTGTAGTAAATCAGGCCGTCAGAGTCATCGGTCAAAGCATGTCTCGGCTCATAAACTTTAAGTTCGGGACGAAGTTCTTCAAAATCCTTCACTGAGACATAAGGAGGATTGGAAACTATAATATCGAAGCTTTCAACAATAGAGTCACTTTTAAGAATATCGTGCTGAATAAACTTTATCTGATTTTCAACTTTATTCATAACAGCATTCTTTTCAGCAAGCTCAAGCGCCTCTTTGCTTATATCTGTAGCCGTAATACCTGAGCCCGGAAGATTATGAGCAAGCGAGACTGCAATATTTCCACTGCCGGTCCCAATATCCAGAATAGTCAGATTCTCTTTAGACCTATACCGTGTGATTATTTCTTCTACGAGTATTTCAGTTTCCTGGCGGGGAATAAGTACGGAAGAATTTACTACAAACGGAAGTCCGTAGAATTCAACAGAACCGAGTATATATTGTAAAGGTTCAAACTCCCCTCGCCTCTTTAAATAACCGCGATACAGGGAAACTTCTTCTTCACTGAGCGGTCTGTCAAAGGTCAGATATAAGTCAAGTCTTTTACAATTCAGGATATGAGCCAGCATTAGTTCGGCGTTGATCCTGGGAGATTCCACTCCCTTCTTCTCAAGGTAATCTGTGGATAATTTTATAGATTCAAGAACAGTCATTATGAGTATTGAAAAATATTCAGAAATTATTTTAAAATTTAAATATTTATGCTGAGAATAGGAAAAGAATTTGAGAATCCAGGGATTAAGCTTGATCGGATAAGCGGATCTATAGCGGGATTAAGCCGGTTTTTTTTGTTGATAATTTCAACACCACTGACAAAATGTCAGTCGCAGTATTTATACCATATTTTGAGGCCGGTTAGAGGCCTTTTAAAGGCCGGGAGGACTCAAAATGAGACAATGCGAAAATAGACCTAAAATGCACTTTTTGACTGATTAAAAAATTTACATATGACAAAATGTCAGTGTTTCAATTTGATACCCCCGCTTTATTAGTATACTCCTCAGGCTCAGTCGGAAAAGCGATTCACTTGCAGTACAGAGATGGTTAATCGGAGAGGAAGTAATATATGAGGAAGCCGAAGCCAACCTGCAAGGCACCGAAAGTAATTCCGCTGATCAGGTCAAACTTATGGGTCTGGTCAAGATCGTACTTATCCCCATACAACTGGTATTGATCAAAATAATCATCTGCTTTCAGTTTATAATATGCAGTTACTCCTCCAAGTGCAAGGATACCACCCACCAGGATTTTGAAGATATTCTTTTCGAAGAAGTTTTTTCCCGCAGCTTCTCCTGTAAAATTCAGATCGATTTTTTCGCCGGATTTTATTTCGTTCACTTTTAAAACCTTATCTTCAAATCCAGGTTTTTTAAGGATAACTTCATCATTATTAACGGTAAGGAATAACGGAGTGTGACCGATTAAAGAACTATCCTGATATACATAAACGTCCTGCGGATCCGTATCGAGGTAGACTTCAGATTTGAAATTATAAGTTAAAGTTGTATCACTGCAGTTCTTAATGTTTAATGTATCGCTGAAGGATTTTGCATTCCACCTGTCGGATTCTTCCATTACAACGATATTATATACTCCCTTTTCCAGTTCTATCGCCGTATTTCCTTTTCCGGCAAATTCATTATTCACATAAACCCTGGAAGAAGGAATGTCGGTTCTGATAAATATTTTTGCTTTGCATTCCTGTCCATAAGTATAGGGAACAGGGAATATCAACAGCACTAAAAATATAATTTTATTTAAATTCATAAGCCTGCAATTCTCCACGGTCAAATCCGATAAATAATGTATTCCTGAAAATCAGCGGCGATAACTTATTTCTTCCATCCAGAAGAAATGTACGGGTTATATCACCGGTTTTTCTATCCACAAAATAAAATTTATCATTAAGATCAGGAACCACAAGGAAGTTATCTGATGCATAAGGAGTAGCATTCAATATTCCGCCGGTTGAAATTTTCCAGCACTGCGTACCATCCTCCTTATTAATACAGAAAAGGTCCCCGCTGAGATTACCGAAATAAATTACGGAAGGAGTAACTGACGGAGTCATAATTATCCTTGCTCCGGAGGCGAACTTCCATTTAACCTTTCCGCTCTTTAAGTCGACAGCATAAAGATTTCCATCGTCGCTGCCGGTATAGGCAGTGATGCCGGAAACTGCCGTCCCGCCAAAGAACGATTTTCCTGTTTTCTTCCTGTAAAGGATCTTACCGTCATCAGCATTTATTCCAAGGAGTTCTCCATCATCATTTCCAAAAAAGATCACATTATTTCCCATCGATGGGGAGCTATGCACCATCGATTTTGTTTCTGTTTTCCACAGCTCCTTTCCGTTCATATCGTATTTATAAATGTTTCCGTTTTCAGTATTAAAGATTACAGCATCCGGAGTTCCGATTATCTGGGTGAGGCACCTCCCTTCAACCTGAACATCATGCCTTATCTCCCCAGCCACATAGTCATAGTACACCAGATGTGTAATATTTTCATCGTCATCGGCAGCTGCATAAATAACATAAAACTTATAAATGAAAGGCGAAGTGAAGATAGTCCCCTGGTTTTTCAGCTGCCCGACTTTCTTCCCGTTTTCAAAATTATAACAGTAAATCCGGCCGGATAAATCATTAACGAAAACGAGCGAATCATATACCACAACGGATGAATTAGTGAAACTTCCGTTAGCATCGTTCTGCCATTTCAGGGAAAGCGAATCGGACAAATTCTGGTTAACAAAAAATTCACGTCCAGGGTTTTTACCGAAACCGGTATATGCGTTTTCGTCGCGGTGAGCGGTCGTCCTGATCAGAGAAGTTACGCATCCCGCATTAAGGAGAATAATCAACAACAGTATAGATTTAAGATATTTCAAAAGTCCCACCCGAAGAAAAACTGATAAAACAGTCCCGGCTGAAAGCTTGTAAGATTATCCTCGATCTTTTTTCCTATATCATACCGCAGAACTATCACGCCGAGCAGGTTCATCCTGAAACCGAATCCGACGCTGCCGAGAGTCTGATCATAATGATCATCCCAGGCTCCGCCGAAATCAGAAAATACGGCTCCTCTTATTCCCCAAAATCCGAGATTCACGAAAGGAAACCTTATATTTATCTGATCGATCAGCGGGAAACGCAGCTCGAGCGAAGATATCCAGAGTTTTTCTCCGCGGATTGACCACCTCGGCCATCCTCTCAAATCCCAGCTGCCGCCCATAAAATATCTGCGGGCTTCTTTTCCCTGGTTATAAAAGAGTGCTCCACGGAAAGCAATTGCGGTTGTGAAGCCGATCCTGAAGTACTGCCTGTAATCTGCGATAGCGGTAAAGAAATTTACGTTGCTGTATTTAACGTCGCTGGTGTAGCCGAAAAGAAGTCTTGCTCTTACTCCGTCAAGAGGACCGGTAGGTCCCCAAATTGAATTATCAGCCACATAAGAAATGCTGTTGCTTAAAAGAAGCGCCTTCCTCTCAATAACTCCCTGGATTACTTCCTTATCGCTGTTTGCAATAGATACACCGGTTTCAATTCTCTGAAACTTTGACAACGGAAAATCGAGCACGAAGAATCCGCCGAAACTTCTTTCATAAAAATATTCATCCGATTCCCTTATATCGTACCTGTTTCCGCTGAAATGAAAAACTCCAAAACCATAATTTGTTCTTTTGCTTAAATCGACACGCTCAAGCATTACATTAAAACTTTTAAGAAAATCACTCTGAACATTAGCAGTATTATAGATCAGGAAATAATAATTATCGTCCCCCAGAAGGTCGCTTAATGAAAGAACGGCACCTCCTCTTGTTCCGTAAACAGGGTCTGTTGTAACATCGCTCTGCGCATAATCAAGGGTATATTCTTTTTCGTACTTATATTTCTCCTTTTCTGCATAAACCCTGAGCTGAGACTCCTCCCATTTTCCTTCCGTAGAATCAAAATTCATTACGATCCCGAAAGTTGAATCGGCAGGGATAGAATCTATCTTATCCTTATACAAATTGAAAGAAAAATTTTCGAAACCTGAAAATACTATAGCAGCAGAGTCAATATACCTCGGGTAAAATGCACTCGTAATAAAATGGGTTACCTTCCAGACAGAATCGGAAAATGCATTGTCTGCGAATTTCATCCTCCAGATATTCTGAACCTTATCGAGATCGGAAGTAAACAGCAGGGTCTTTTTATCGGGGGATAAAACAGGTGAAGATTCGTTTGCCGCGAGGTTGGTTATATATTCAATCCTGTGATTATCGAGATTGTAAGAAAATAGGTTATAATATCTTTCATTTTTACCGACCGTTCTATCCGAGGAAAAAATGATCTGTGAATCCGTTATTCCGAACATTGGATCCCGTTCATCATAATAATCATTGGTAAGTCTTGTCAGCTTTCCCTTATTCAGGTCATAAATATATAAATCGCTGAATCCTTTCTGGTCAATAGCCTGGAACACAACTCTTTTACCGTCTTCGGAGAATTTCGGTGATGTAATATTTATCAGGTTTTCATCCTGGAAATCTGATTCTACTTCATCAGCCGGGATTGAATAAAAATGTACAGCATCGGTAGCACCCGACTTTGTAACAAATGCTACAAGCCCGTCTTTTGAAATATCAATAGATGACTGGAACAGGTGGAAGGCTTCAAATTCTGCAGTCTTTTCTCCCCGTATCACAAGTTCGGGTTCCAGATCCGATTTTTTTTCTACGTTAATCTTCATCCTGTAGAGTGAAGAATACCCGTCACGGTTTGCAGGGAAATAAAGCCAGGTATCCCCGTTGATCCTGTAAGGCACCGGGGAAAAATTAAAGCCGAAATGTGTGAGCTGCTGAGCGGAGTGTTCAAGGGGTGATTTATCGGCAAGAAGAGGATAGTATTTCCTTTTGAGATAAAACAGCCAATCTGAATCTATCTCTTCAATTGGTTTTCCCAGTGTATACTCAAGAACTTTGGTAAAATCGCTGTTCATCCAGATATTATCCACAAGGAGAATTACTTTCTCCGGACCATATTTATCTTCTACAAAATGAAGGAAGTTCTGTCCCTCCTTATACATCAGGAAAGTGCCGTAAATAGTATACATATCCTCCAGGTTTACAAAGTAATTATTTATTACGGCATCTCTCATTACCATCTCTGCCTGTGCATCAATATCCGTCGACATATATTCAGCAAGACCTTCCGTGAACCATAGCGGAGGGAACCGGTCGGTGGGCAGCCTGTGATCTGCCAGTATATGTATTACTTTTGTTGTCATAAAGACATGTACAAGCTCATGCCTTATAACATGCTTAAAATCGTGTATCGAGCCAGTGTAAGGAATTACAACCCGGCCTTTAAGGAATTCAAAGAAGCCGCCGACCGCATCAGGAATTAACCCCGGAGTGGTATTTGTCTGCTGAAAATGAAGAGAAGTATTATAGAAGATAAGAGGTATCGGTTTTGTTATCAGGTTATCGAATTTTACTTTCAATTCATCATACGCCGCTTCAGCATACGTTGCTCCAATCTCAGCAATCTCTTCAAATTCCCCGTAGTAATAAATATTAAAATGGTCCGTTCGCAGAACCTTCCAATCGAATTTCTGGTACTGCACCTTATTTCTGCCGAAATAATAAAGCTGGGCCTCCGAGGTGCAGGAAAAAATTATGACGAGTAATAAAATCAGTTTAAGGAATTTCACAGGCATTTTATGATTTTTTCAGAAATCCCTCCATAATTTATTATAAATCAAATATGAAAGGACCTGCTAAGATAAACTTTCTTTTAAAGTATGAATGTTATCTATCTCAGAGGGATCACATCCTCTGAGGACGGCAGTGTAATAAGTTATCCAATCAAATAAATAAATCAAATCCATTAATCTGATCTTGAAATCCTCCTCTTCACTTTCAATATTTATATAGTCGAGTCCTTTTTTAGCCGCCAGTCCGGTAGTGATCTCGAACCGCTTCTTTATCTGAGGATGATATGTTTCATCAAGAATATTGATCAGTTTTGCATTAAGCTGCTTATCGCTGTAGGTTTCCCAGCCTATTATTTCATTGTGGTTCAGTTCTGGAATAACGTTATGGAAGGCATGTAATTTAGAGTTTTCATTCAACTGGCATTTCAGGCGGTAACCTGCGGCAGAAGTAATATCAGCTGCAGAATAGATTACCGGGATAAAACCTATAAGCTGAACTGCACAATTAAATGCAATATTGTTTTCATGGGAATATTCTCTCCCTTTGAGCAGCCACAGGTTTTTAATCTTTTCCACTATCTCACTATGATCGGAAATAAGTCCCAGGCCGGTGAATACTTTCAACAGAGAGAAAAAACTCAAACCGAGAGCATACCTCGGCTGAAATCCAGGTTTCATTTTAACCACCGGGATATTCTTCTTCGCAGCCATCTCTTCTGCTTTTCCACCGGTAGTTATACAAACGATCGCACATTTCTTTTTTATTCCTTCTTCAAAAACCGAGATTGTTTCTTCCGTATTCCCGGAGTATGAAGAGACTATCAGCAAAGTATTTTTATCTGCAAAAAGAGGCAGATTATAATTCCTGTTTACAAAAAACGGAAGAGGCATTTCATCCCTTAGAAAATTCTGCATCAGGTCACCGCTGATTGCCGAACCGCCAAGCCCGGTAAGAATAATATTTCTGAATTTCTTAGTCTTAAGGCTTTCAATATCTATTTCATTCTGCCAGGCTGATTCAATCTGCGTATATGTTTCTTCCAGAACTTTAAATTGGTTCTGCGGATCGTATTTAGCGACATAGTCATTGATATTCATTTAAATCCCTTATATGATATTTCTTGTGCGGGTAATTGAATTGTCTTTAAAGAATTTCTCTATTCTCTCCAGTATTTCCTCCTGGGTAACTAAAGAAAGACAGTCCTGTGCAAGTTCATTTAGTTTTTCCATCGAGCAGCTTCTGATAATTCTTTTTGCATAAGCTATTGTGGATGGCGACATACTGAGCGATTCCAGTCCGAGTCCGATCAGCAGGGGTAAGGCAAGAGTATCAGCCGCCATTTCCCCGCAAAGGCTGACGCTTTTATGAGATTTTTTAGCTTCCTGAACAATATGGTATAATGTTCTGATAACTGCCGGGTTAAATTCCTGGAAAAGATCGGCTACAAGGTCATTGCCGCGGTCTACAGCCATAAGATACTGGATAAGGTCATTTGTACCTATGCTGAGGAAATCAACTTCGTTTGCAAATTCTTTAGTCATTAAGGCTGCGGACGGAACTTCCATCATTATGCCGATTTTCATATTTTTATCGAAAGGAATCTTATCCTTTTTCAGTTCCTGCCTGCATTCTTCTATTATTCCTTTAGCCTGCCGGATCTCTTTAATTGTTGCAATCATAGGAAGCATTACCTGGATATTTTTATTAACGCTTGCCCTGAGAATTGCTTTAATCTGAGTTCTAAAGATTCCCTGATTCTCAAGAAGCAGACGAATGCCTCGCAGTCCGAGGAAGGGATTAGGCTCTTTATAATCGAGCAGTTTGAACTTATCACCGCCGATATCAAACACCCTTATTGTAAAAGTGTCAGGGTATATTCTGTTAGAAAGGTTTGTATATATTCTTGCCTGTTCATCTTCAGACGGGAACTCGCCAAGCTCTTCAAGGATCTGCTCAGTCCTGTATAATCCTATACCTTCAGCTCCGCTGGTTACCACAAGATCAATTTCCCCGGTGACATCCACGTTTGCCTGAAGAGTAATTTTCCTGCCGTCTGTAGTTACTGCAGGTTTATCTTTTAATTCTTCAAGTTCTTTTTGAAGCAGTTTTAATTTTTCGAGTTTAAGGTTAAAGAACTCCACCTGTTCTTCATTAGGGTTGATTATAACATAACCATGAAAACCGTCCACGATAATAGTATCATCTTCACGGATATGAAGTGTGGAATTATGTGTTCCGACCACAGCCGGGATATTTAAGGACCGCGATACAATTGCGGCGTGCGAAGTAAGACCTCCATGGTCCGTTACAAATCCCTGTACATTACTTCTGCTGAGTAAAATAGTGTCTGCCGGCGTCAGCGAATCACTAACCACGACAACATTATGCTTTATTTTCGACTGCCATCTTTTCTTCTGGAGGTTCCTGATTATCCTGTTCTTGATATCCTCAATATCGTGAGCTCTCTCCTTCATATAGGTCTCGTGAGAAATCATCATCAGGTCCTGGTACTTTGAAATTTCATCATCGACTATAAATTCAGGCTGTTTCCTTTCGATTTCGATCCGCTTATTTATATTGCCTATGAGAACCGGGTCATCAAGTATCATTATCTGGGCTTCAAATATTGCGGCACGTTCATCACCCATTTTCTCACGGGCAATTCCAAGGATTTTGTTAAGCTCTTTCTTTGATTTGTTAAGTGCTTCTTCAAGGTTCTTCCTGGCTTCTTCAATGTCGGTGATCTCTCCCCTGTTGACATCTATCTTTTCCTTCATAAAAAGATAGGCCTTGCCGATTATTATTCCGGGAGCGGCTGCAATACCCGCGATCTTATTTTCCGATTCAAGGAATATTTGTCTGAATGATTTCAAAGTTCGTCAAATCCTCTGTTAAAGTAGTCTACTATTTCCTCTGACGCCTGTTGTTCGTCTTCCCCGTCGAATGAGAGAGTCACCTCCGATCCCATTTCCGCGGCAAGCGTCATTACTCCGATAATACTTTTCCCGTTTATATTCAGTCCGTTTTTAGAAATGAAAAACTCACATTTATATTTTGAAGCCATTTTTACTATTGTGGCTGCAGGGCGAGTGTGCATTCCTGCTTTATTTATAATTTTTACAGTCTTTTCAATCATCACTTCATTCTTTTAATGAGAATTTCAGCAAGCCATTTAAATATTTCACGATCCTCGCTGTTTTTTAATACCTTCAGGGACCGCAATGCCCGGCTGGTGTATTTTTTTATTTCCTGCTGCGCATCTTCTATTACCCCGAGTTTTTCATAAAGCTTTTTATACCTCTGTACCTGGAGAGGTTTAATCCCTTTAGCTCTGACCAGGGCTTTTAAATCAGCTTTATCTTTCCCTTTCGCTTTTTCCAGCGCCTTAACAAGCAAAAAAGTTTTCTTACCCTCTACAAGGTCGCCCCCGATAGTTTTACCGAACTCAGTTTCATCTGCTATTATATCCAGGAGATCATCCTGGACCTGGAAAGCAATTCCGATATTTCTGCCGAACGAAGAAAGGGCCTTAATTTCTGCAGATGAACCATTCCCTAAAACAGCGCCGATAGAGCAGCACATTTCAAGCATAGCTGCAGTTTTCTTTTTAATCATCCCAATATAATCATTTAAAAGAGAGAGCCTCCCTGGTTTCATATTCCTTGTCGAGACTCTGACCTTCGCAAACTTCCACCAATCCTTTTGTAAATGCTGCAAAAATAGTTTCGGAATTTCCATTGCAGTCCCTTAACAGGTTCTCATATGCTACGGCAAGGAGACTATCCCCGGCCAGTATTGCTGTATGGTTATCATATTTCACGTGCAGAGTAAGTCTGCCTCTCCTTTTATCGGCATTATCCATTATATCATCGTGCACCAGAGTGAAATTATGCAGAAGTTCTACTGCGGCACCGGTATAGTAAGCATCAGAGTATTTACCTCCGGCGGCTTTGGCCGAAAGAAGCACCAGCATTGGTCTCAGTCTCTTACCTCCGCTTTCTATAATATAATAAGCCGGAGAATAAAGGTGTTCGGGTTTTCTTTTCGATAAAGATTTCCTGAGTATACGATCTATCTGCTTCTGTTCGTTCTCATAAATGGATTTGAATTTCCTGTTGTCATTCATATTTAATGCATATCTCCCCGTTCAATAAGCTTGTTTTTTCTTAATTCCTTTAATGAAGAAGACCCCGTTAAATACATTACTTTCTTAACATAATCAAACCAGTCTTTTATCAATCCCTCCACACCTTCAGTGCCGTCATTTGTAAGGGTCTGCAGTATAATCCTGGCAGAGGCAACGATATCAGAACCAAGGGCAAGAGCTTTAGCTGCCTCAACCGGAGAATTTATACCACCCGAACCAATAAGAGTAAAGTCATATTTCTTTTTCAATACCGAGACAGTCCTGATGCAGTAAGAAGTCGGCAGTCCCCAATCCCAGAATTCTTTATGTCTGCCGTCCTTGTTCCTCAGGATCTCTACCCCTGCCCAGCTTGTTCCTCCCGCACCGGCAACGTCAATTCCCCTAACACCGCAGTCAAGAAGTTTCCCGGCAGCCTTAGCTGATATTCCTGCACCGACTTCTTTAACTATTACCGGGACCTTGATCTGTTTTACGAGCTTCTTTATCTTTTTCAAAAGACCCGTAAATTCGGGTTCACCGTTTTTCTGGATCAGTTCCTGAAGAGGATTCAGGTGGACAACCATTGCATCTGCTTCAACCAGGTCGACAAGGAAGTTGATTGAATCCAGTGTATCCATAAGCACCAGCTGAGCCGCGCCGATATTTCCCAGAATGGGAATTGAAGGAGCATTTTTCCGTATTATCTTATAGGTGTTGTGATAGTCTTTATTCTCAAGAGCCTGACGCTGGCTGCCCACACCAAGCGGAATATTAAGGTTATGTGCAGAGACAGCAAGACTGGCGTTAATATTTTCTGCTTCAGAAGTACCTCCTGTCATGCAGGATATTAAGAACGGATAATCGATTTTCTTTTTAAAAAATACTGTGCCGAGCTGGATTTTGGAGATATCGACTTCTGTAATTGCATAATGTTCAAAGTCGTAGAATTCAAAGCCGTTAGTTTTGCTTTTAAATGCAACTTTATCTGTCAGCGACAGTTCAATGTGCTCCTTTTTTCTTTCTGAAGTTGATTCAGTATTCCGGGTCATTTGAAATAATATTATTTATAAAATTTCGGGTGAGACAAAATATCAAAAATTTGTTAAAAATACCCGCGGGAGGGATTGAGGGAATTACGGATTAATCGAATTGAGCGAATGACGGATTAAGCAAATTACGGATTAGCGAATTGAGAATAAGTATGGTATCCTCAGTCAGATTTTTGTTTTTTTGGTCAAGATATTTTAAGGAACTCTATAAATTATTGAACATTTACTTATATTCGGTGGCTTCGATATCCGTCAAAGCCGTCCCGCCGCAGAAACCACAATTCAAATAGATAGCCGTTGTTGAGGAAGCGGTCCCGCTATGGATACTGAACTAAAAAGTCGACTTCGGTCCCGCCGAGGTGGCGGGATTTCGTCCCGATATAATATTTTATTATTGGGTCGGGACTCAAGATTTCGTCTTGAGGATCAAGCTATCATACCGACAATTTCAAGGTTGATTGGTTGATTGGGGATGGATATGCAATTATGACAATTCTTATTTGAAAATTAAGAGTATATATTATTATAATTCTCTCCGACTACGTTTTTCATAATTTTTATTAATTGTGCTTTGCCGACAGGTTTGGGAATATAATAATCAAAGCCCTGGTTAAGGAACTTTTCTTTATCTCCGATCATTGCATAACCTGTAATTGCGATCAAAGGTATTTTTCTATAAACATCTATTTGTTTTATTTTCTTCATCAGGTCAACTCCAGTCATACCCGGTCCCAGATTTATATCTATTAAGATAATATCATAAGATTTTTTGTTTATCAGCTCAAGCGCCTCTTCTGCATTCAGACTGCTTTGCACGCTGAAAAGCCCGGATAAAAAATTAGCAACGAATTTATGTGCAACTTTATCATCATCAACATATAGTACATTTCTCCGGGATTCTTTTACCGGATCATTTGAAAGCGGTTCAACTGACTCTGACAATCTTCCCGTCTCCGTGGTGAAAGTTCTTTCCGCTACCGGAAATTGAAGAATAAACTGTGATCCTTTACCGATAATACTCTCAACACTAACTCTACCTCCCATCATCTCGGTATATTTCTTTACAATAGTTAATCCTAATCCAGTACCTTCGTGCTGACGGGCCAGTCCTTCGCTTGCCTGTCTGAAAGCATGGAAAATAAGGTCATATTTATCTTCCGGAATACCTATGCCTGTATCGCTGACTACAATCTCCGCAAATTCTGAGGCGCCAATCATTTTTCTGTCTATCCGGATGATTATACCTCCTTCCGAAGTAAATTTCAAAGCATTACTTATCAAATTATTAAGTATTTGTATCAATAAATCCTCATCAAGATTTACTGTTATACCTGTCCCGGCCAGTTCCAGATCAAAACTAAGGTTTTTCCTTAATGCCTGTATTTTAAATAATTCAACTGACTTTCGTATGACTTCATCAAGTAAGAAATTCTTCTTTTGAAGACTTATTTTTTCCGATTCAATTTTAGAAATATCCAGTATATGATTCAGAGTTCTCAATAAACGCTGCGCGCTTTCTTCAAAATTCGGTATGAAATCCTTTATTTCTTCAATCGATTCCGATTCCTTCAATAGCTCAGCTGTACCTAAAATTCCTATCATGGGAGTTCTAAGTTCGTGACTCATATTGGCCAAAAAATTACTCTTTAGTCTGTTCATCTCCTCTGCCTGTTCTTTTGCAGAAATTAGTTCCAGCTCGGCTTTCTTTTTTGAAGTAATGTCCTGCATCTGTGCTATAAAATAGAGCAGCCTGTTATTGTCATCCCGCAAAAGGGACGAGTTTAACATAATCCATACTTCGCGGCCAGATTTATGTATGTAACGTTTCTCAGTCTGATGGGTGTCAATTTCTCCGGACAACATACGCTTTACCTTCTGTTCATCTGTTTCTATGTCATCGGGATGAGTGATATCCTTGAAATTTTTATAAAGCATTTCATCTTCAGTGAATCCGGTAATGTCACATAAGGCACTATTTACCCGTATGAAATTACCATCGAGACTAACGATTGCTATTACAATTGCGGGATATTCAAACGCATTAAAGAACCTTCTCTCGCTTTCTTTCAGCTCCGTCTCTGCCCTCATCCTGAGTTTATCACTTTCCATTGTTTCCAGGGCGAATGAAATATCCTGCACCATTTCATCAAGCAGCGCAAATTCTTTTTCTTCAAAAAAATCAATTTCTCCTGAATAGAGGCTGAAGTTGCCTATGATTTTTCCTGCTACAATCAGCGGGAATACTATAACAGATTTATACTTCCGTTTAAGTGCAGCTGCACGCCATTGAATAGTATCATCCAAATTTGCAATATTATTATAAATAACATATTCTTTTTTGATATACATTTCGTTAGTAGGATTTATACCCGAAGGAGTTATGATGCTATGCAGCGGAACTTCACCAAAATAACCATCAACGAATCCACTTGAGGATACCACGTTTATTAAACCTGTACTCTCATCTGTGATGCCAATCCAGCACATTTTGAATTTTCCATCTTCAATTCCGATTTTGCATGCAGTATCAAAAAGCTCCTGCTTGTTTTTAATCCTGACGATGGCCTGGTTAATATTACTAAGGACAGCATAAACACGATTCAGATGCTGGACTTCAATTTTTGCAAGTTTTTCTCTAGTTATATCGGAAGAAAGAATAAGGACTCCTTCCGGTACAGGTTCAAAGTTAAGATCAAACCACATTTTCGAACCATCAGAAAAGACAAATTCATTTTCCATTCTCTGAGGGAAACCTTCCTGCATACAATCCTTAAGTGCGGAGAACATCGTAGTTTTCTCAATACCGGGGTACATTTCCATCATAGTATGGTTTAATAATTTATCTTTTGAACTTTTCCCCTGCCCGGCTGCCGCATCATTTACATACAAATATTTCCAATCAGGTGAGATTATCTGGAAACCCTCCATCATATTATCCAGAGTACTTCTATAACGATATTCTGCCTCTCTAAGAGCATTCTCTACTCTTTTCTTTTCGGTGATATCGTTTACCGCCACAAGTCTTGCTTTTTTATTGCCGAATACAATATCGTGCGATAGTATCTCAACATCTATAATAGTTTTATCTTTTTTTACATGTCTCCATCCTCCCGTCCATTGATATAATTCAGAATGTGTATTTATATTATCCAGAAGAGAATCAACATCTTCCTTAGGTCTGATATCTATTAAAGTCATTTTAAGAAATTCCTCCCTGGAATAGCCGTATTTAAAAACAGCAGCATCATTAACCGCCAGGATCTTGAGACTATTTAATTCATAAACCCACATCGGGTTGGGGTTGGAATCGAACAGAATTTTATATTCCTGAATTTCAGTTGAAGCTTTTTTTACTCTTGCCATAAATAAAGACCTTTTTAGAAGTTTATCGGGCTATAAGAAATATCTGTAAAAAATAATAATCCGGGAAATGGACTAATTCCGGGAATATGTATTCAGGTTAAAGTTGGATCGGGCTCTTTTTAGATTAAGATAAGCACTTTTTGGCATTATAACAAGATAAAGTAATAGGCGAACCCGCCTACCGGAGGCAGTCAGCGAAGTGGTTGAATTGAATGACCTGCCTCGGCGGTTTACCAGCCAGGTTGGCAGGCAAGTTGAATGATTGACAGTTCGCGCTGACGAAAGTATATGAGCGGGACTCAACATTCAATAGTCTTGATGGAATGGTGGAGAAGTATGCGTGGTTGACTGTATGGTATCCTCAGTCAGATTTTTGTTTTTTTGGTCAAGATATTTTCTCAAGCAATCTGTAAATCATGGATTTTTGTTGATGGTCCAGGTCCGTTGGCTAAAGCCGACGGTAATATTCAATCATAATACTTTAGCTTTTGGTTGCCGGCTATGCCGCGATAGGGGTGTATGGGGCGAATGACGTTGTTTAGAGTTTTCAGATTTTTCAAAAGTTTAGTTGTCATCATAAGTAGGATTTCGGAGTGTTCATTTAATTGTCAGTCGCGAGTATGAATCAAGGAATAAGAATCGGGCAATAATGAAAGGTGATATTTAAAGTCAATCTCTAAAACTTTCCCCACCTTAAATTTGTGTTTAATACCATTAAAATCAGGTCGCGTGAATATTTCCATAAAAATTTATTTCCAATTATTGTAAGTTGATAGCGTTCAACAAACGATATATTATAAATGAAAGGAGATACGTATGGCTGAGAAAACATTGAGAAATCTGTTTGTAACCGAGCTAAGGGATATATATGATGCTGAGAATCAGCTCGTAAAAGCTCTTCCTAAAATGGCCGAGCATGCTCATTCGGATGATCTGAAAAACGCATTCAGAGATCACCTGGAACAGACGAAGAATCACGTCAAAAGGGTTGAGGATATTTTCGAACAGATCAGGGAGAAAAGAGAAAGCAGAAAACTGTGAAGCAATGCAGGGAATTGTGCACGAGGGTGAAAAAATGATAGAATCATTCTCAAAATCACCCGCACTTGACGCTGCACTGATTGCTGCGGCACAGAAAGTTGAACATTACGAAATTGCAACATACGGTTCGTTAAGGACGTATGCTGAACAGCTCAAATTAGATGAAGTTGCATCCAAACTTCAGTCTACCCTGAATGAAGAGGGTGAAGCAAATTCGCTGCTTACAAGGCTGGCAACAAATGGTATCAATACTGAAGCCCGCGCTTAGCCTAGTTGATTAACGGATGATGAAAACCCTGCACATACCGCAGGGTTTTTCATTTTATGCCTGAAATATCTTCAATTTGCTGTTCCTCAAAATCAAGCATTGAGTTTACAAGCCTGTAGCCGGAGAATAAACTCAAATCATCCCGCGTTATATCACGGGACAGAATCTTTCCTGTTTTCAATAACCTTTCCCGTGCAGTCCCTTTTAACAGAGGGGAAGAAGGAGTATACCAGCCGTTGCCATCATAGAAAACTATATTAGAAAAAGATGTATCTGTAACCATTCCGTTTTTAATGATAAGAATATCATCACAGTCCCCTCTCCTATCGAGAAGACTAATTATAGTACTCCTGTCGGTAAATTTATGTCCGTATTCTATATTATTATCTACGACAGTTTTAAGCGAATGAATATCACGCATAATATAATTCTGAAATTCGGCAGTAAATGAATCAGCGTTATACAGAAATCTGCATTTAACTTCTCCATCCAGAAAATTATCAGGAACCTTAATTACATCCCGGAGGATTATCCCGGGTGGTTTTCCAAAAATTGTAGTATACGAATATTCAAATCTCTGCTGATGCCACCAAAGATTTTGAGGCAGGCCGTTTAAAATTTTTATTGTTTCAAACAACAGGTACATAAACTTTATTTATCATTTCAATAAATTCATTCTCCGGATCACTTAAAGCTGTTATTCCCCCTCCGCTTCTAAACTGAAAACCATCTGAGGTTCTTTCGATGTAACGGATATTCACAGCACTATCCAGGTCCTTTCCGTCAAAGATTCCGAATACCCCTGTATAGTATCCACGTTCCTGCTGCTCAGCATTCTTTATTACTTCAACCGTTTTCAGTTTCGGAGCACCGCTTATAGAACCTGCGGGAAGCATTTTAAGTATCATACCCGCAAGATCTGATCTCCAGTTCTTTTTAAGCCTTCCGGTAATCTCCGAGCTTACCTGAAGAAGGTCCTTTTGATTGGTATGTATCCTGTCGATATACCTGAATTTTGTTACCTCAACATTTTCCGCTGCCATTGATAAATCATTTCTCATCAGATCAACGATCGTGTTATGCTCAAATATTTCCTTTCTGCTGTTAAGAATTATCTCCTCCGCCCCGAGTATCGAAGCATCGATAGTTCCTTTCATTGGATAAGAGAATATCCGGTCGCCGCTTATTTTAACGAAACATTCCGGTGAAAATGTAATAAATTCTTTTTTATAAAAGAGTTTGTAGGGAGCAGCTGAGATGTTGAAGAGATCAGTGAGTGAAAGATTTGTTTCAATCCTTGTAGGGAAAGTAAGGTTCAGGAGATAAGTATCCCCCCTGTCGAGATGAAACTTAACTTGTTCAAGAGCAGCGAAGTATTTTTCTTTATCTATTGGAAATTTTCTGAATATCTTCAGTTCACCCGGCTCATTTTTTTCTTTATAATTACTTTTTCCTTTAATGTCGTAGTATATTCCATACTCTGCCGTCTTGTCAAGGGGACAAACGAAAGGTTTCTTCATTTCGAAATCCATGATAAAGAAAAAAGGAATGTCCCCGTCAGCAAAGCTGTTTACCTGTCTTATAAATTCCTGCAGATCCATTAGTTCAGTTCCGGACTCAGAAAGTTCTGCATTAGTTCCCTGCCGTACTCAGTTATAATTGATTCAGGATGAAACTGGACTCCGAAAAGAGGGAAATTCTTATGACGGAACGACATTATATTCCCATCCTCAGAAAGAGCACTAATTTCCAATTCATCGGGAAGAGTCTCCTTCTTAATTACCCAGGAATGGTACAAGCCCACATTAAATTTTGGAGGTATCCCTTTAAAGAGTGCAGATTCAGGACCAACCCTTATTTCTTTCGGCTGACCGTGAACGACAGAAGGAAGATGTTCCAGTTCAGCTCCGAAAAACCGGGCTATTGCTTCATGCCCCAGACATATTCCAAGCACCGGGACAGTATTATGAAATTCTGTAAGAATCTCCTGCAGCACAGGAAACTCATCGGGAAGGCCGGGACCCGGTGAAAGGATAAGTCTCTCATATTTTTTCAATTCACCGATGCTGAGATTATCCGAAGATATTACCGCTGGATTTTTACCTTCAATCCTCCGGATAAGCTCAACAATGTTGTATGTGAAAGAATCATTATTATCTATTAGTGCAATTTCCATAACCAGGATGAATCGTTATTCCTTGAGTTCCTGAATTTTTCTGTCGATAAATCGTCCTTCAGGCATCAGCTTTTTTGCTTTCTCATAATTCTCCAATGCCTTATCTTTATCTCCTTTAGCCTGGTAAGCCTCCCCGAGTCCGTAATAGGCTATCCCCGATTGAGGGTACATCTCAACATTAAGATTTGCTATTCCCAGTGCATCATCGAATTTTTTTTCATCATTCAGCATTTCGACAAGCTTAACCAGAGTACGGTCGGAGAAATCATAAGTAAAGCTGCCATAGTATTGATCGTGGAGCTGGTGATAGGTGCTTATCGCCTGCGGAAGTCCTTTGTCTTTTATAGTGCCCATCAGGACGTCCTCAAGCATGAGGGGTTTCTTATTTCCACGATGGCAGGTAACGCACTTCACGCTCATCACATCTTTTGTGTATTCCGACAGCTGTGAAAGATAGTCCTTATTTATGCCCATTACCATTTTAAGCATTATTCTTGCCTCTTCCTTCTCGGGTTTTTTATCGGACGGGAAATCGAGCTTATCGGTACCTTCCTGTTCAGCGTGGCAAAATTCACAGTTAACGCCAAGAGCGCCGGTAAACGATCTCATTGTGCCCAGCAGTTTTTCTTTTGAAATAAGTTTAGGCAGCACCTGCAGGTTGGTGAACTTATCGGGCACCTGTGCGTGCGATAGTACAGATGAAAGGAATATTATTGATGCAAGGATAGAAAACTTCTTGAACATAAACCTATGCCTCCGAATTTTTATCTGAATTTATAAAAGGATTTATTATAATTTATTCTAAAAAATAATACACTTCCACCCAATTTAAACATATTTATACCAGGGTGGTGATTTGAATAATTGGAGGGGGGTTGAGCTGGAATATTATATTTGTATGGATGGATGGGTGTATGAGTGTATGGCGAACGATGAAGCGGAAGTGTGGTGAATTTTGCAATTGGGCGGCAGTAAGTGTGAAGGGGGTTGAGCTGCAATATTATTTTTGTATGGATGGATGGTATCCTCAGTCAGATTTTTGTCCCGCTAAAATCGTCGCTAAAATCGGGATCTTCGCGTGGCTGCGATTTTTTTGGTCAAGATATTTTAAGAAGCTCTATAAATCATTGAACAATTTACTTATTTTCGGTGGCTTCGATATCCCCCAAGGCAAATCCTAAGTCAATAAATGCGCGGGATTTCGAAGACTCAACATCCCGCCCCCAATGATATCAAGCAAAGGGCGGGACACTCAGCCACCGCTATACGTTACTCCGCCTATCTAAGGTTGTTTTTGGTTGCCGGCTATGCCGCGATAGGAGTGTATGGCTGTATGGCGAACAACGAAGCGGAAGTGTGGTGAATTTTGCAATTGGGCGGCAGTAAGTGTGAAGGGGTTAAGGGAGGGACTGAGAGAAGTCTGAGATCGGAAGTCGGAGGTCGGCAGGAGTAGGCGGGAGGTACCCGGATTCTTCAAGAATTTGGTTGTCATCATAAGGGTTAAAAGAGTTAGAAGCTTTGAGTGAGCCTGTAGAAACAAAAGTACTTTAGATTTTTTCCGCGGATGCAGAACAGGTCAGTCGTCCCGCGAAAGCCTTGAATTGAGATTGCCGGGACTTTATGGAAGGA
This sequence comes from uncultured Ignavibacteria bacterium, assembly GCA_963811905.1. Classification (GTDB taxonomy): domain Bacteria; phylum Bacteroidota; class Ignavibacteria; order Ignavibacteriales; family Ignavibacteriaceae; genus DATFVA01. Next base: position 68,027 of record CAWETK010000018.1, on the reverse strand, counting down.
TGGAGTAGCGGAGTGGTGGAGAAATGGGCAAACCCGCCTACCGGCGAGACAGACAGCGAAGAGGTTGAGAGGGTTCTTACAATTTATCACCATTACTATCTTTGTTCTGTCTTTTTTATTGAATTTTATAAATCAAATTCCTACATCCTTCTATGCAGGGATCAGAGTTTAAGCACATAAAGCAAAGTGTGAGATCGGCTCAACGACGAACACGGTAGCGGATGTGAGTTGCCTCCGGAGTATCAATCACGCGAACGATCTCCAATTCAACCTGAGATAACGTCTCTTCGAACAATCGTCTACCGCTGCCGAACAGCACCGGTACCTGATGGATCTGCAACTCATCCAGCACGCCGGCTTCGATAGCTCGTTGTGCCGTATATGCACCATGCACCATGACGTTCTTGTCTTTAGCGGCAGCTTTAGCCTGTGCCATTGCACTCTCAATTCCATCCATCACATATGTTACCAATGGATATTTCTCCGCGGAGGCTTCAGGCGCCCGATGACTTGGAATGAAAATCGGGACGCCATGATGATTTCCGCCCCAATGATCGACCTGTTCGGCAGTGCGCCTGCCCGCAAGCACCGCACCAGTCGCAAGGGCTTCGTTCATGAAATACGCACCCCAGCCAGTCCCCTTCGTGTTGGGTGGCGTTCCAATGAACCCGTACCATTGATGCAGCCGCATGAAACCGTCGCCGCCGGGGTTGGCAGGTCCGTCGTTCGGACCTGCGATGTAACCGTCGAGCGACATGGACATGTAAAGAACAGATATTGACTTTTTCATAAAATTTCTCCTTAAACCTTAGCGGCATCTGTTTCGATTTTTCCTGCTCGTCGATGGTTAGCGAAGATAATTCCCTTTGGCGAAATCTTGCCATCAACTAGCTCTAAAGCCAGGTATGGTTCCGACCTCACCTCTTCAGCAACATTATCAGCAAGAAGCACAGCATATTTCCAATCAAGTTTGAGAGTTGAGTCTCAACGGGTGAATTTTTAAACTTTTTTGTAGGTAGGATCAAAGTCATGGTTCCAAGTTTCACCATCTCCCGACTTCTCCCAATATCCTTCAATGATTTTTTTGTCATTGCTAATCTTTCCGGTAAAGCGCTGAATAAAACCGGGAGAATTGCGCCATATATTCCATATACCGTTTTCAAAACTCATCTCATAGACACGGGAAGACTTTTTGTTATCAAGGTAGAGTACTTTGTAACTCTGTGAATCTTCGTCGTGCCCAATAAACCAGGTAGCCCAGGTCTTTTCTTTCTTTATACCCTGTCGCAGAATCAAAAAGTCCCCTTCTTCAAACCACTCAAAAGAGGCTGTGCCTTCAATAATGGTTTTTAAATCAGGAAGGAAGGATGCATTAGACAGCTCCATTTCCCAGGTACCAATTAGTTCCTTAAGATCCTGCAGTGCAGGATTGATGTTGTTGTTGTCCATAATCTCCACAATTGTTATTATTTTTTATCCCCTCTAAAAATCCACTGGATGCCATATTTATCATAAAACTGCCCGTAAAGCCCAAATGGCAATTCGTGCAGCTCCTGCAACCTTTCATTATTATCGCCATCTTTGAGCTTGTCAAAGATCGTTTTCAACTCATCATACTGCTTGCCAATGACAAATATTGCGAACGTATTACCCTGGATAGGATTAAATTCAGGAGATGCCATCCAGTCAGTCGCTGATATTTCAATATCACCGCTTTTTAAATGTGCATTGATTATCCGGTTATGCTTTTCCTGAGGAAGCATGTCTTTCATGGGAGAATCGCCAAGTCGGGTTAAGGTCAGATCGCCGCCGAGACATTTGTGATAAAAAGTCATTGCTTCCGCACAATTTCCATCGAACAGTAGAAATGGAATGCATCGTAACCCTTGTGCGATTTGGTTTCTTTTTTTCATTTTATTTCCTCCTTATCCTCCAACAGTACCGGCATAGATAAGTTCCTTAATATCTTTCAGTGCCGGTTTGCTGGTGTGATTGACCAGGATGTACCTTATTAAAAAAAAATCCTTATTAAATTCTTCTTTAACAGCAAATTTTTTAAGCTCCGACTGTTCCCGTCTTTACTTTTCCGGCCCGCTTATAATTAACCATAATAACGCCGTTTGGAGTAACGGTACTCTGTACTATTGTAAAAGCTGCAGGAATTGCGCCATCCTGAAAGAGCTTTTTCCCGGTGCCAAGCGTCAGCGGATAAGTATTGAGCCAGAGTTCGTCTACTAAATCATGTTTCAGCAGTAACTGAATCAGCTCACTGCTTCCCCAAACCTTTATATCAGAACCTTCCCCTTTTTTGAGTTTTTTGATATCTGCCAAACTTTTCAGGAAAACAGTGTTTTCCCAGTCTGACGCTGACCTTGTGTCAGACAAAACGTATTTAGTAACCTCATTTATACCTGGCCAGCCGGCTGCATGTTCAGGCCAATAGCTCTCAAAAATATCAAAGGTTTTCCTGCCCAGCAGAAGATCCGCCGCTTTCATCTGTTTTTTCCAGACCTTGCCGGAAGCATCGGAGGCATAATGTGCAGTCCAGCCGCCGTATTTAAATCCTTGTGAGGCGTCTTCTTTAGATCCGCCGGGTGCCTGCATTACCCCATCTAAAGTTATCATTGATATGACAATTATTTTTCTCATTTAATTTTCCTCGATTATTTTTTTCAAAAATTTATGTTGAATTATTTATATACCCGGAGATTTTGCTGCATGCCGTGGTAAGATTGGCTTTACTTTCCACCGCATATAAGCAACAAAGGTGATAACTATAAACAGAACAATCGTATAGATTGCGCTGCTGGTTTCACCCCGGAGTGAATGATGAACAGTAGCACTGGCTATTAGAATCATTAGTCCTGCTAAAGTCAGCGGAAGGAGCCAGGTATAAATACGCAGCAGACCAGGCAGGATTAAACCAGCAACAGCAAGTAATTCAACTATGCCAATGAAGTACCGTAACCCGACTCCAAGAGTGGCATTCATTATTTCAATATATTCTTCAGGAGGAAATAGCATAATCAAACCATGCTGCAGGAATTGAGCAGCCAGTAATACCTGAAGAATCCAAAGTATGATGTTCATTCTTTTGCCTTTCAGTTTATTATTTTTTCAAAAACATTCTCAAATCCGAATATGAAAGCAGTATTAGTCAGGTATTTCCGGTTCAACGAGTTTAGCTAATTGATCAATTGATTCCTGCCAGCCGAGATAACAAAGTTCCGCAGGAATTACATCAGGGACACCCTCCTGCACAATCGCAACATCTGATCCGCAGGAAACCGGCTTGATTGTAATGGAAGTAATCATTTCCCCAGGTAAATCCGGATCATCAAACTGATCTGAATAGCGAATATGCTCACCGGGAATTAATTCCAGATATTTACCCCCAAAGGAATTACTTTTACCCGATGAAAAATTTGTAAACGACATTTTATAAGTCCCACCAACTTTGGCCTCCAAATGATGTACTTTGCAGGTAAATCCATTAGGGGGCAGCCATTTTGCCTGGGCATCAGCATCAAGAAAAGCACGATAAATCTTATCCGGTGCAGCTTTAAAGACTCTGTGAAGTGATATAGTTGACATAGTTGTTATCCTTTATTTTAATGAATAATTAAATTGATATTTGAATTCTTTTCACAATTTCCTGAATCTTAATTATAATAGTACAAAACAGAGACGAAGCCCGAAAGGTGCACTTACGGCGAATTAAGGGGTTGAATGCGACAACAAATACGGAATCTATCGCTTATGATCTCATTCAGCTAATGCCTTTATTCAATGCCTGAGATTTTATTCCTGAGTAGTATTTATGATAACTTAATGAGACTGGAAGTCCAATAAAAAACATTAAAAATAATACACCAAGCAGCACTCCCCTGAATGTAAGCGGATGTTGAGGAGTGTTAGAGAGCGGGATTACGATTAAATTCATTACCAGCCAAACCAGTATTCCATATAACAGTCCGAAGATATATTTATAGCCGGAAGGAAGCTTAACCTTCATAAAAATGAAAAAGAAAATGGCCGTCCATATAAGTGCAATGGAATAATGGAATAATACTCCCGCCGCAATCATCTCCGCCCCGCCCGAGTAAGCCTCATCCCCAAATACGCCGCTTGCAATAAATCTAAAAACTCTGCCGGGACTTATATTGAATTGTAGATATGTATTAATTATAGCAGAAAGGATATCCAATGTGCCGGCGAGAAATGCCGTCCATAGAATTATTTTAATTACTTTTTGGGTAAAAACATTTTTTGATGTAACGTTGCTGTTCATAATTTTAAGCCTTAATTATTTGACAGATTTTTTTCCCTGGAGACTCCGCCCCACAGCTGCGCTTAACTCTTTGCAATAATCAGCCCCCAAACAAGCAGACAAATAATAACAGCATGATAAATAATATCAGGCAGCGTACGCGGACCAATACCAATAATGATTGTGAATACACCAACTAATGTTCCGAATAAGGCAAAGGCTTGAGCAATAAGACTAATTGTATTCATCTTTGCCGGATAAATCATAGTCAGCACCAATCCGATTAATAGAACCAACCCGATAATCCCCTCAGGAATACGTGCTTTAGTATGCTCATACCCCTGAATTAAAAATCCAAAATGAATTGACGATGCAGCTAAAAAACTAACTGCTTCAACAATCAAAAATATTCGTAACATAAAAGCTCCGTCTAATTAATCACAATAAAACACTTTCACTGCATAAACTTCTTTTGTAATTCCTATTATTTCAGCCGTAACACCACTCCTTGTAAGATGTAGAAACCATTTCATAGCTAAGACTTTATTTCCTTATTTAAAAACTCAATTATTGCGCCGTTAACTTCTTCGGTTCTTTCCTGCTGAAGATAATGTCCGCACCCCGGCAGGATAATAGTCTCTCTTAAATTGGGCAGTGCATTTTTCATAGTTTCAAAATCACCATATTTAACTGCGGCTTCTTCACCGCCCCCGATAAATAAAATGGGTTGAGTTATTATATTTTTATTCGAAGGATCCTTTGAATAAGTTTCTTTCAGCAATGGATAATCTTCCTTTATATTGCGGTAGAAATTCAAAGTTCCTGTTAAGCCTGTTTTCGTGTAGGCATCAGCATAATAATTAATATCTTCCTTTGTAAGCCAGCCGGGTAAAGCTGCAGGTTCGGGAAAACCATCCAGTAATTTTGCATCTGCAGGTTTACCAGCAAATATTTTATCAACTGTTCCTTGGGGTGCATCACCGGAAAAACCATACAGAAAAAGCCTGTAAAACCTTTGCGGATCTTCTTCAAATTCAGCTTCAGCAGCCCCGGGCTTTTGAAAATATCCCATAAAGCTGAATTTATCCTTAAAGAAATTTTTCATCTTGTCAGGATCCCTTGGTTCCGGATAAAACGGGATACTTAAGACAACGAGAGCTTTTATGGATTCAGGATAAAGCAAAGGCAATAACCATGTTAAATTAGCCCCCCAATCATGCCCCATTACAACAACTTCTTTTTCACCAAGTTGATCAATCAATGCTTTTATATCCTCAGCATGCTGAAATAAGCTGTAATCACGAATGTTATCAGTAACTTCAGATTTTCCGTGTCCTCTTAAATCCGGGGCAACAGCATGATAGCCTGCATCAGCCAAAGCGGCAAGCTGAAGACGCCAAGAGTACCAAAGTTCAAATGCACCGTGTATCATTATAATCAAAGGTCCTCTGCCAGCTTTTGCGTAATGATATTTAATTCCATTTATGGATGTATAATTATGCTTTATTTTCACATCATCACTGATTTCTTTATACTTTTTCATAATATTTCCCTCACAGATTAAATAACTTACAGTTTCCGATTATTTTACCACCTCATAGTGCAGCTGAATAGTATTAGAATTTAACCTTGTCGCATCTAATAGATTCAGTTTAGTTTCAAATTCAGAATTGCTGAATAAAAGCAATCCTTTTCCGAAGAATACAGGTTCCACAACCAAATGAACCTCATCAACTAATCCTGAGCCAATAAATTCGCTTATTACAATGGAACCGCCAATTATAACCGCTTCCGTATGTCCCATTTTTTCAAGCAGCGAAATTATCTCAACGGGTGATTGGTTTGTAAATACTACGGTTTTATCAGCCGGTATTTGCTGCACGTCAGACGTCAGTACGATTGTTGTCCCTTCATCTTTTAGCGGCAGATTATCAGGAGCCAGGATATTATAAGTTGTTTTGCCCATGATTACTGCCTTTTTTTCCCGGCATATTTTCACAAAACCTTTACCATATTCCTGGGACAGCCAATCAGGCACGTTCCGTGAATTTGAAATCATTCCATTTGCAGAAATTGCGATATAGATACTAATCTTCATATTACTTCCACGATCATTTAATTGATTTTTAATTTAGTTACTTACTGATGACAGCCAAAATCAGGAATACCAGACCAAGCAGCTGCAGAACATTTCTGATTATTGTCCATTTCTCCCAAAGCTTTGCTCTACTGATCAGGTCCTGAGAAGCAGGTGTATCCTCAGGCGTTTCAGAGAAAGCAATAATTTCCTTAGCAAAATATTTAACAGTTGATACTACAATTAATATATAAGCGGCAATCGAGAGCAGCAAATAAGTACGTACAGAGACATCATCCCAGTTTAATATTAATGCTATGAAGAAACTCAACAGAAAAAGAACCTGCAGAGGGATATGTATTTTCTTTGCTTTCGGCGTATGTTCCCTTATATAAGCAAAAGAAGCCGGCGGGTCTGAGAACCAGTCCGGCATATTTACAAATCGTTCGTACAAACCCGCAAGAAATATTATTCCCATTAAAATTGCTGCGATTATTAAAATAGTATTTTCCATTTCATTATCTCATTTTTGTTGCTACCAGTTAAGCCCCTTAAACATTAGAGAATTCTGCCATTTTTCTTCACTCATTCCTGAATGCTGCGAGATCATATACTCCGCATCTTTGCCTACAGGGACTTTGAAATTAGTCTCGGGATCTTCCATTTTATCAGCAATAATTCCGGCAATTTCAGAGGGTTCCGGCCGTTTATCATTTTTTAAGTAATCATCAAACCGTAATTTCATCTGCTCATCCAATGGCTGATATTCAGGCGATGTAAAATGCTTTTGCTTCACCGGCATATCAGTTTTAATAGAGCCGGACTCTATCAATATTACTTTTATTCCAAAATGTTTTAATTCAAAATGCAAAGCTTCACTCATCATTGCCAATGCAGCTTTAGCAGACGAATAAGATCCTCCATACGGAGGTGCAAACCTATCGGCTGCAGAGGAAATGTTTACAATTATCCCTCCCCCCTTTTCCCGCATTCCCGGAAGAAATGTTTTAATGAGCTTTAAGGGACCAATTACATTTGTTTCATATTCTTTTTTAATTTCTTCTATCGGGATACTTTCAAGCGGACCCGCAACAGTGTAGGCGGCATTATTAATCAGAATATCTATACCGCCGCAATCGGCGGCAGCTTTTGTTATTTGCTCATCATTGGTTACATCCAGAGAAATTGTTTTTAGAACATTCAGATCCTTTAAGTCATTTATTTTTCTTGCTGCAGCTATTACAGCATAATTCCTTTCAGACAATTCTATTGCCAGGGCCCGTCCCAGTCCTCTTGATGTACCTGTTATTAATATCTTTTTCACACCAAAACCTTATTATTTATCGGTATTACAAGAAATATTTCCTTAATAATATGAAAAAACATAATTGAAATTATTATCTTATAACGAGCCATTATCTGATAAAACAACCGTGCCATTATTTTATATCACATTATGTCAAAACAGATAGATGAAATACCTTTAGTTGCATTTAAGATAAATTACTTATCAGAAATCCCTTTATATGAACAGCTATATGGTTTAATCAGAAAATCAATCCGTGAGGGAAAATTCTCATTCGGGCAAAAACTTCCAGGAACACGGACTTTAGCTGCCGAATTAAATATCTCCCGTCACACAGTAGCAGCCGCATTTCAGCAGTTATTACTGGAAGGATACATCAATGGAAAACCAGGATCCGGCTCTTATGTAAGTGAAATACCGGATAAAAAATTACACGCAAAAGAGAGTGCCCCAGCCAAAATATCAGAGAAAAAAATATTTTCGAAGATCAGCGGCCAAATGGAGTCAATGAATCATTACCGCAAAGCTATAGCTCCACAAAAAATAATTCCGTTTCAAACAAGCGTACCCTCCCTGGATGATTTTCCAATTAAAACGTGGCTGAAGTTAATTAACCAGACATCGCAAATCTATTCGAGTGTTCACTTGAGATACAGTGATGCGGCTGGATACCAACCATTAAGGGGAGAAATTGCAAAATATTTAAGGACGTACAGAGCTGTAAATTGTGAAACCGACCAGGTAATTATAGTAAACGGTTCACAACAAGGACTGGATATAATCGTAAGGGCTTTAGTTGATAAAGATGATAAGGTTGTAATTGAAGACCCCGGATATTTCGGAATCAAATTTGCGCTGAAATTTTCTCAGGCAAAAGTTTGTCCTGCCCCGGTGGATTCAGATGGAATTGACATCGGATATATATTAAAGAATTATTCAAAACCTAAATTAATTTATACAACTCCTTCGCACCAATATCCAACCGGTGCAGTTATGGGAGATGAGAGAAGAAGAGAACTTTTACAATTTGCAAAGAAAAATAACTGCCTGATAATTGAAGATGATTATGATAGTGAATTCCGTTATGCCGGCAGTCCGCTTCCATCATTACAGGGAATGGACAAAAATAATTCGGTCATTTATTCAGGTACATTCAGCAAGGTGCTGTTCCCAGGACTCCGGTTAGGCTATTTAGTTGTTACTGATCCGGGGCTGTATGAACTACTTGCTGCCGCCAAGCTGATGACGGACATTCAAAACCCGGTATTTGAACAAATTATAACTTACCTTTTTTTAAGAGATGGTCACTTCACAAAACATATCAGAAGAATGAGAGTACTTTATAAAAAAAGACAGGATATTTTAATAAATGAAATCAAAAAAGAATTAGGCGGTTTAATTAATGTTGAAGACTCCCCGGCGGGTATGCACATCATCGGCTGGCTTCCAAAACATTCAGATGATAAGAAAATTGCTGAAGAGGCCAAAAAAAATAATATTACCGTCGTCCCAATGTCACGTTCTTCAATTAGATTTTTCAAAGATCCCGCAATAATGCTCGGGTACACATCATTTGATAAAAAGGATATTCAGAAGGGAGTAAAAAAGCTAAAGGAAATATTAACAAGGTAGTAATGCATTGCAAGATTACAGGTTACAAACGTGGATAAGTATGGAATCGCGGAGAAGAGTGATTGGGTGATTGAGGGATTGGATGATTGAGTGATTGGATGATTGGCTGATTGGGTGATTGGCTGATTGGCTGATTGGAAAGTATCCTCTGTAAGATTTTTTTTCAAAATAATTCAAGGAACACTATAAATTATTGAACAATTTACTTGTTTTCGGTGGCTTCGATATCCCGCGTTGAAAACTTATAAGAATGTGCGCGGGATTTCGAGGACTCAACAGCCCGCCCGAATGTTGATTCGCAAGCAAAGCTATTTCTTTATCACTCAGTTTTTCTTTTTCCACATTTGATATAAATAAATTCCAACCCAACAAAAATAAATGCTTCTTACTCGGGTTCATTCTTTTATCTCTATTGTTTCTAAGGTTACGTCGCCTTTTCTCTGCAATGCTATCATCCACAGGTATAGCAACTAATCGTACAGGGATTTTTTCTGCTTCACCTGCAAAGACTTCTATATCAAGATTACCGCGCTTTTTCAGCATTTTTGCTAATCAATCGGTTTTTCTTCTTCTGAATATATATTTATATCTTTTCTTAGCCTGCTGATAAAATATATTTTTTGCTCTATGAGCCTCTTGAATACTTTCAGGACAAAATATCCCAAGTCTCTTATAACTAAGTCTCCTGCTTTGGCAATATCTATTATATTCCCTGAATAACCTTGATCATTGTTTCTGAAATTTGTTATCTCAAATCTTAAAAATCTTCTCTTCAGGATATCATATATATACTCTGTATTTTCAATATCGCATATTCTTTTCCCTTGTGGTTCCTGTTACCCGGATATTCCTTACTGAATTTGTTGTCCAACTGTATTGTTGTACTATCCTCTATTAGAATGCCCTTAAATTGTTTTAACTTACCTGAAATATTATTCTTTACTTTTGACTTAAGCGATTCTTCCATTATCGCCTTTAGCAGACTATTCAGAAATACTACTAGTGATTCTGTCATCCTCTTACAAACTGCTTGTTTTGATACCGTGGAATTTATCATTAATCCTAACTGATTTGCCCAATTGGTATATTATATGAATGACATTATAAATGCTTTTGGTTTTACGCCTATGCGCTAAAATCGGGATCTTCGTCTCGCCAATCGGCGGGATTTTCGACTCCGGCGCGATTTTTTAGGTCAAGATATTTATCTCAAGCAATGTGGCTAAAGCCTGGATTTTTGTTGATGGTCCAGGTCCGTTGGCTAAAGCCGAACGGTAAATTAGTTGCCGGCTGGCCGAGCTAAGACTGTATGGGTGTATGGTACGAATCAAGACAAAAGTAAGAAGTAAAAAGTGTACCCCAATATTTATCTGAGCTCTTTAAGTTTACGAACATATCTTTTATTATTGAATTCTTTGCCATGCTTCATAACAGGGAAAAACTCCTCAGTAAGTATCAAAGCAATTTTATGGATTGCCTCCAGGTGGGAATCACCTCTTGCCGTCAATTTATTATAAGTGAACCTCACCTGTTCGGGGTCACGTATATTGATCTGATTCATTATTACTGTATCGAAGACAATATGCAGGAAAGGATCGAACTCATCCACTTCAGGAGTAAATTTATAGTCAAAATCAGTTGATTCCCAGAAATGATACCATTCTTTATGCAAAGCCATCAGTTCTGCAATAGTACTCTCCTCTTCTTCAAGCGCCTCTTTAGCTTTGTACTTCTGCCAGATTTCGTAATAATGTTTACGGTTTTCAAAATTTAAAGATTCTGCGTTAAAATTTTCCATATTTTTCTCCTGCAAAAACTTAATACAGCAATTATTTAATTTTTGCAACCAAATGCAAGCATCATTTTTTTTATTTGTTTTCAGCGACCAGATAATAGATATTTATTTCTTTGATAACCGGTTTCTATTCCCTATAACAATGCAAATAATAGATGTAATCGGGGTAAATTATAAAATTTACTTCTGATTTTTCTAAAGAAATAGTCTTGATCTTTGTAACCGTATCCCATTCTTTTAATTAACTTTATTTTATTATTGACTCCCTCAATAGCTCCACTGGTTCTGCCGTATTTAAAGTAGTTTGATATATAACCAATATTGCTCTCTACAGTTTTACAAAAATCTATTAGAGCTCTGAGTTTTGTCTGTTTAACTTCTTCTACCCAGCTTTTTATTCTTTGAACTGATTGCTCTACATTGCCGCCTGATTTGTAAATATCATAAAACTGTTCTTTTAGTAAATATGCTTTATAAAGCGGGCTATTTAATTTCTCTAACTTAGCAAGTAATCCTGCCTGATCTTCGCTATGGTTTTTTTGACGTTTCAATAAAACCCATCTGGTTCTACTTCTTTCTTTCTTTGTTAATACTCCTATTTGCTCCTGTATTTTTTCGATTTCCTTTTCTGACATCCTTAAGTCTCCTTTTCTCATAATCTGTTTATTCGTCTGAGTTGTCATCCCGCCCACTATTGTTTTTCTTAATGAATCTATTGCCTGATTTAGCAGATTTACCAGATGATATTTATCGATTATTATATCAGCTTCAGGTAATTCTCCCTGGATAGCAGCTATATAGGCTTTTGCCATATCGGTATTTACTGTCTTTATTGATGATTTCTGCTGTTCTGTTAGTTTCCGGAAGAAAGCTTCCAGTGACTCCCTTTTGTTTCCCTCAATATAATCTATCGGTTTTGCTTTACCATCGGAGAGATCATAAATTATTGTTATGTACTTGTGTCCTTTCTTAAATGATATCTCATCTACTCCTATATTTATTAAATTATCATAGCTTACCGGCAAGAGTTTTTTTTTAGAAAGTAATCTTCATACCTGTATACTGTATTGTCATCCAGATTATATTCTTCTGATACTTGTTTCGGAGGTATCATATTGGACATTTTTCCTATAAGCATCTTAAACCTTTCTGTCGCAAATTGATTCCTTTCTACCAGATCCAATTCTTTCTTATATAACTTACTGCAGCCAGTACATTGATAATATATGGTTTGATAATGTAACCTCACTTCAATGTATTCTCCTATTGGAAGATCTCTTACTACTCTCTTGCGTCTGCTTTTACGATAGCTTGTTTCCCTTTGACAGTCCGGGCAATACATTGAATCCTCTTTGGGCTTTAACGTTATATCCATTTTTTTCTTTTTTTTATCCAGATCCGCAACTTCAATAACGTAATTTTCACTCCCTATTATCCACTCTGTATTCATTTTTTTTTCTCCTTTTTAATAAACTCTAATCTAATTCTCTTTTCTTTATTCTGCAATAGCAGGGGGAAAGAACCCATTTTGTCAGTATTGTTGAAATTATCAACGGATTCCCCACTCTTTCCTCCATTCAATTTGCATCCTACTTTTTAAAATGTTGAGAGAATTTTTTCTTGCCCTCGAGCCATTGCAGCAAAATCTCCTATTTTCCAAAATATCATAACGATATTTCTCCGGGAAAAAAGTGACTGCTTCCAAGAGGGCTTAAGAAGAAGATCATAGGAAAATGTTCTAAGCTTATTGAACGCAATGAAATGCCAGATACACTCAACGATAAAATTATTTCGGAAATATTTGAAACTTTATCCAAAATGGTAAGGAATGATAAATATAGGTGAAAACGGATAGTTGCGGCGAATTGTCTCAAAGAATAATTTCACAATAAAATTAAATATCGGCCTGACTGAGGAGATATTGAAGCTGTTGTTCGCGGGGAGCTGACGTTCACATTCACGATAGTAAGGATAGTGGTTACTCTGAAAGATCATCTTAAAGGCAGCAGATAACAAAAGATAACCGGCTGAATTTAATAACGATTTTAACCTGGTAAAGATTATGACCAACACAGCTTTTTGTTTTAAATTCAAAAAAGACTATGTTTTTGCCGATTAAGTTAAGATTTCTTAAAAGGAACAGTAGATGCAAAAACCCCGCTTAAGTTTCTGGCAGATCTGGAATATGAGTTTCGGATTCCTGGGGATCCAGTTCGGATTTGCCCTGCAAAATGCTAATGTGAGCAGAATATTTGAAACTCTGGGAGCCGACATCGACTCGATCCCTATTTTGTGGATTGCCGCTCCTGTTACGGGACTGATTATTCAGCCTATCATCGGACATTTCAGCGATAAGACCTGGACCCGGCTTGGAAGAAGAAGACCTTACTTTTTCGGAGGTGCGATACTTGCCTCAATAGCTATTATTTTTATGCCTAACTCCCCCGCCCTCTGGGTAGCCGCAGGAATGCTGTGGATTATGGATGCCTCAATAAATATCTCGATGGAACCGTTCCGGGCATTTGTGGCAGATAATCTTCCTTCGGAACAAAGGACGATCGGTTACTCTATGCAGAGTTTTTTCATCGGTATAGGTGCCGTTGTTGCTTCTGCTCTACCGTATATGCTTACTAACTGGTTCAGCATTGCTAATACTGCACCTGCAGGACAAATTCCCGATTCAGTGAAGTTCTCATTCTATATCGGAGGAGTTATATTCTTCCTTGCGGTTCTATGGACTGTAGCAACCACAAAGGAATATCCCCCCGAAGAATTAAAACGATTCGCCGAAAGTGAAGCTGCATTCCAAAAAGAAGCAGGCTACCGTATCCCCCTGGATGTATCAGCTTCTAAATTTTTTACAAATGGTTTTATCTGGCTGTTGATCGGGGCAGCCTGTTCTTCCGTACTGTATTTCATTTTAAATGAAAATGATTTCGGGTTATACGTTTTGTTTGTGGGTCTGGCAACATTCGGCATCGTGCAGCTTATTGCAGGACTGATGACAAAAGCCGGAAATATTAAAAATGGTTTTGTTGTTGTTACTAATGATTTATATAAAATGCCGGCAACAATGAAACAGCTTGCCGTGGTGCAGTTCTTTTCCTGGTTTGCTTTATTTGCGATGTGGATCTATACGACTCCCGCCGTGACTCATCACATATACGGGGCAACTGATCCGACTTCTGAATTATTTAATAAAGGCGCCGACTGGGTAGGCGTGCTTATGTCGGTCTATAACGGTTTCGCTGCTGTAATGGCATTCGTTCTTGTATGGCTGGCAAAGAAGACAAGCAGAAAAAGCGTGCATATGATAAGTCTTGTTATCGGCGGAATTTCATTTGCATCCTTTTATGTGATTCAGAATCCCGATCTCCTTCTCATATCAGAACTTGGTATAGGACTCGCCTGGGCATCAATCCTCGCAATGCCTTATGCAATCCTTGCAGGCTCCATTCCTCCTGAAAAGATGGGAGTTTATATGGGTATATTTAATTTTTTCATAGTAATCCCCCAGATTACTGCTGCTGCCATACTCGGCTGGTTTGTAAGAGTTCCTTTCGGAGGTGAAGCAATCTATGCGCTGCTGCTGGGGGGAGCGTCAATGATTTTCGCCGGAATTATGGTGATGTTTGTGAAGGATGTGGATGAAGGAAGAAAGGAATGGATGAATGATTGAGGGATTGGATGATTGAAAGATTGGGGATTGGGTGATTGGGTGATTGGATGATTGAAAGACCTGCCTACGTTTCACTTCGGCAGGTAAATTGAAAAATTTATAATTAACAATTAATAATTTTTAATTATTAAATAAGTTCATCCTTTCACGCTGCCGAGGGTTAGACCGGAAACCAGCCATTTACTTAATACGATGAATAATATCACGACAGGAATACTCACGATAAGTGCAGCAGCGGCATACAAGCCCCACTCAGTAGTTAGGTTCGATTGAAATGATTTTAGTCCCAGCGGAAGTGTGTAAAGCGATGTATCCTGAAGTACCTGTGCTGCTACTATATATTCGGACCAGGCTGTCATAAAAGAAAACAATGCTGTAATAACCAGCGCCGGAGCCGCTAACGGGAAAATTATTTTATAAAAAGCCTGCCACCTGCTGCATCCATCTATTCGTGCGCTTTCTTCAAGACTAAGAGGGATCGTATCGTAATAGCCTTTCATCTGCCATACACAAAATGGCAATGCCGTTGCGGAATAGACAATTATAATTCCCAGGTAGCTGTTTATAAGTCCCAGCTTAATAAGCATTATATACATCGGCAGAAGAAGCATAGTTGCAGGGAACATCTGAGTGGTAAGAAGGCCAAGCATACTGAATTGCTTCCCGATAAAATGAAATCTTGAAAGAGCATATCCGGCAGTTGAAGCAAGCGCAACCCCGGTAACTGTAACAACGAAAGATACGATCGTACTATTCCAGACCCACAACAGGAACGGCCTGTTCGTAAATAATTCAACATATTGTTTAAACGTCGCATTGTCAGGAATGATCGATAAAGACGTCGAAAGAAGTCTGTCATTTGGTCTGATGGATATTGTAAATACGTTGATTACCGGGTAGAGAGCAACAAGCGTAAATACTATAAGGAATAAATACGTTAAAATGTCGGCAAGTAATTTTTTTCTGTTCATAATTTTTAAGTTTCTTAGCTTAGCGTCTTTGTATCACGGCTGAAAAATTGCCGCTAAGGCTCTAAGACACAAAGATAATTTTAGTAAATCGATTCTGTTGCCTTTGTTCTTCTTAAGAAAGTCAAGCCGAAGGCAAGGAGAATTAAAAATATAACAACGCTGAACGCCGCTGCATAGCCGTAGCGGTAGAGATTAAAGGCTGCCTTGTAAACAAACGACACAAGTATATGAGTTTTATCAGATGGTTCTCCGGCGTTGCTCACAAGCCAGACAACATTAATATTATTGAACGTCCAAATTATACCAAGTGTAATAGCGGGAATCATTACCGGCTTTATCAAAGGGATTGTAATGGATTTCAGTTTCTGGTACCATTTTGCTCCGTCAATATCCGCAGCTTCATAAAGCTCTTTAGGGATACTCTGGAGGGCGCCCAGAGCTATAATCATCATAAAGGGAAATCCGAGCCAGATGTTGGTTATAATTACAGCCATAAATGCTTCTACAGGTGACTTCAGCCATTCAACCGGCGACATCGAAAGAAACTTCACAATTATCAGGTTAATGGCGCCGTATTCATAATTAAACATTCCGCGCCATGTTAAAGCAACAATGTACTGCGGTATGGCCCAGGGGAGGATAAGCAGTGTTCTGAAAACTCCTGAACCCGGAAGGCTTCTGTTTATAAGCAGCGCAAGAGTAACCCCAAGTACGACGTGAAATACAATGTTTGTGCCTGTCCATATTATTGTCTTCAAAAAGAACTCATAGAATTGCGGTTCTGCAAACACTTTGGCATACTGGTAAAATCCTACAATGCTCCAATCGTTTATATGAGCAAGGCTCATATTAGAAACTGAAAGTATAATATTATATATAAAGGGATACAGAATCACCGCGATCATAATTATCATCGCGGGAAGGAGAAGATAATATGCAAACCTGTTCCGCCTGAAATTCTTAAAAAACGCGGCAAGACTTTTCCTGGTGAAAAACAAAAGTACAGCGACAGCAAGGAAGAAAATAATAAATACAACCGTCCTGCCGACCGGGTCCACATAATCCTCTCTCAGCTCCTTAATCTTTTTTACCGCATCCTCCTGCATCTGCTTTGCAGCTTCCTGAGGTGTGATCGCTCCGCCCAGTACAGCCTGGTAGGCAGGACGCATTGCATCCCATATCGCACGCATTTCCGTAACAATAGGAAGAGCTATACCATGATCTATCTGGTTCTTTGAGTTTATGAATATCTCATCGTTTGCAAGTTCCGGGTTGGTGTAGAGTTCCTTCCTGCTGGGGAATGTTTTTACTTCGAGCGCAGTTTCAAGCTGCTTTTCAGGACTCATTAAAAACTTCAGCAGGTCTTTTATCTCACTTAACTTTTTCTCATCTACATTTATATTTATCGAATAACCCTTGGGTGCAACCATCGGCGTAGCATATTTTCCGGTTTCTGTAATCAAAGGTAAAATTGAAATCCCGTAGTTAATCCCTGCATTACCATAACTCGACCATGACCAGTCGCCATTAATTATCATTCCCGCCTTTCCCTCTTTAAAAAGGACATCCGCAATATCGTAATCGGCTTCACCCGGGATGATCTTATATTTATCCCGCAGATCCGCTATAAAATTCAGTGCATTTACCATTGCAGGAGTGTTCAAGTAGGCGTATCTGTACTATCAAGCACCCATCCGCCGAAACCCAGTAAGGAACGGAATAAAGAAATAAGGCTCAGTATAGTTCCAGACCAATCCATACTGATCAATCCTGCCGTCCCCGTTCAAATCCTTTGTAAGCTTCTTCCCTATCTCAATCAATTCTTTATCTGTTTTTGGAGGAACCGGAACAAGATCCTTATTATAGACAAGAGTAAGATGATTGCCAAGCTTATCCGCCAGCTGCCAGAGGTGACCCTTATAAGTAATCAGCGCTTTATCATTAAAATGAGAGAGATAGTCTTTTGAAAAAACATTTTCGAGAGGTTTAATGATCTCCATATCAGCGAAAGGTCCCACCTGGTCGGATGGTCCATATATAAGATCAGGTCCCTGTCCCCCTATAGCTGCAACTATATAACCTGATCGCATTTCCTCAGTCTCTTTGTACAACTGAATTATCTTTATCCCGGGATGCAGTTTCATATACTCATCGATCTGGCTCTGGAGGACATTCTTTTCCTCGGGACGCATATTATGCCAGATGACGATCTGGTTTTCCGGTTCCTTATGTGCACACCCTGAGAAAAGCAAACCAGCCAGAATGAGAAATAAGAATAGGAATTTTGATCTGATCATTAATTACCTGAAAATAGCTGGGTAAAAATAGGTAAAGGGGAAGAATGTTGAAAGTGAACAAGGGAAAGCATCAGCTGCGGGAAGATGCCACACAAAAGAAAATAACCCGAGAAACCTTTTTACTATACCGGTGGCCTCGATATCCGTCAGAGCCGGATTTCGTCCGGCAGCTGCCGGACAACATCCCGCCCCAAAAATAATTCAAAGCAAGGCCTGCCTGCACATTCGTTTCGGCAGGTAAAGCGGGACACTCCAGACCAAGTAACCTATGTCGGGATAAATCGGCCACCGCGCACGTCACAAAACTTTCATCAAGGTAAAAGGCGGGCTTCGGTATCCCTCAGTCAATTCTTACTTATAATCCTAAGATAGTTAGACAGCACCCAATAAAACATAAAGAGACGATCTTGCGGAAGATAGAATGGGGAAGAATGTTAAAAGTGAACAAGGAAAAGATCAGCTGCGGGAAGATGCCCAGTCGCCGAACTTTGCTGCAAGTTCCCTCAGGATTTCATCATCAGTTCTGCCTGAACTTTTAAGCATATGAAAGGAATGATCAGCACCGTCTATTAAATGGAGAGAGGCTTTGTTTCCAAGTTTTTGAATAACAGGATTTAACAATCCGGGTTCCGCAAGTTTGTCCCTTGTACCCTGCAGAAAAAGCATAGGTACTCTGACATTAAATAAATGTTCCGATCTTTCTGTTGAAGGTTTGCCCGGAGGATGAAGAGGGAATCCAATAAATACTATCCCCTTAACATTTTCGAGCAGCTCTTTGGATTCAGCCATTGAGGTCATTCTGCCGCCCATCGATTTACCGCCTGCGAAGACCGGAAGACTGCCTGAATAATCGCTTGCAGCTTTAACTGCAGAGCGGACCGTCTCCATTAGAACAGGGGCAAAATCAGGTCTCTTCTTCTTATTTTCAGTATAAGGGAAATTATATCTTAAAGTCCCGATCCGTTCATCAGCAAGGTAATCTGCAATGGTTTCCATAAACAAATGATTCATATCCGCTCCTGCACCGTGAGCCAGCACCAGGAACAGGCTGGCTTTCTCGGGAAGAATTACAATCCCGCTCACCTTGCCTGAATTTTTTGAGGCAGTGAAAGTGATATTGTGGGTGGTTTTTTTCATAAGGCGGAATATACATGAAACAAGGAAAAAGAAAAAAGGAACATGTAACAAGTTGGAAGTAGAAAGTAAGAAGGTAAGAAAATAAGAAGATAAGAAGGTAAGAAGGTAAGAAGATCAGAAGATAAGAAGGTAAGAAAATAAGAAGGTATGAAGGTAAGAAGATCAGAAGATCAGAAGATAAGAAGGATAAGAAGGATAAGAAGGTAAGAAAATAAGAAGATGAGAAGATAAGAAGATAAGAAGATAAGAAAGGTAAGAAGGTAAGAAGGTAAGAGGCTGGGAGGAGAGGAATAAGGCTTTGGCCAAATTCAACCAGGATCTTCTTCTAATTCTATCACTATGGCTAAAGCCGGGATCTATTTTTTTTTAGAACTAGTCAGCTAATGCTCGCGGCAAGGAACAAGGAACAAGTATTGGTGAATGCAAAATTGACTGTTTACCGGGATTGAAGAAGTGCACGAACTGAACAATAATCAGAAGACTGATATCGGAAACAAAAAAAAGAACAAGTATCAAGCAACAAGTGATAAGTAAGAATTCTAACGGATCCTCCGCCCTTTCTCTATAATTTTATGGTGAATAGTGTTACATTTGGGATTCATTATTTGCATTTAATCCCGTATAAAAATAATTTTTATCCCTATTTTAGTGGAATTATGGCTAAAGAGACCGACGAAAAAAATATTACCGTAAACAGGAAAGCGAGGCACGAATACACTATTCTGCAGACTTATGAGGCAGGAATTGTACTCCAGGGCACTGAGGTAAAATCCCTCAGGCAGGGAAAAGCCAACCTGGTTGACAGTTATGCGAACCTGGTTAACGGGGAGGTTTTTCTCTTTGGAGCACATATAAGTGCATATGAACAGGGAAATATCAACAACCATGAGCCTACACGCACCCGGAAACTGCTCCTTAATAAAAGCGAGATCAAAAAATTAATAGGGAAAGTTAAAGAGAAAGGCTTAACATTAATTCCATTAAGATTATATTTCAGGAATGGAAAAGCAAAAGTTGAGCTGGCGCTGGCAAAGGGAAAGAAGGTATACGACAAGAGAGAATCGATTGCGAAGAGAGACAGGCAGAGAGATCAGGAAAGGAGTATGAAATAAATTGAATGGATGAATGATTGAGTGATTGAGTGATTGAGTGATTGTGTGATTGAGTGATTGGATGATTGAATGGGTGAATGAGTGGATGGGTAATAAAATTTTATAAATATTAATAAATTTGAGAGATAAATTGTCGTTTCCTGCTTTAAATGAACAAATGGACCTTATTAAAAGGGGTGCGTTTGAAATAATTCCGGAAGACGAACTGGTTAAAAAATTAGAGAGTTCGCTTAAGAAGAATATCCCTCTAAATATTAAATTAGGATGCGACCCAAGCAGACCTGATCTGCATATCGGTCATTCAGTCGTCCTTAGGAAATTGGCGCAGTTCCAGGAGCTGGGACATCAGGCAATCCTCATAATTGGTGATTTCACAGGAATGATTGGTGATCCCTCCGGCAGAAATGTAACCCGTCCTTCCCTTTCCCTGGAGGAAACCAGGCAGAACGGACTAACATATTTCGAGCAGGCATCTAAAATACTGCATAAGGAACAGACAAAAATTGTTTACAATTCCGAATGGCTCGGGAAGATGAGTTTTGAGGATGTAATCCGCTTAGCTTCCAAATATACGGTGGCAAGGATGCTTGAACGGGATGATTTCACAAAAAGATATAAAGGAGGCGAGCCTATCAGCCTCCACGAACTCCTCTACCCTCTTGCCCAGGCTATGGACTCCGTAGCAATTAAGAGTGATGTTGAACTGGGCGGAACCGATCAGAAATTTAATCTGCTGGTAGGAAGAGACATTCAGCGTGAATTTAATGTTGAACCCCAGGTTATTTTAACAATGCCGCTGCTGGTAGGTACAGACGGCGTGGAAAAGATGAGCAAATCATATAATAATTATATCGGGATTTCAGATTCTCCAGGAGAGATGTTCGGTAAAACACTTTCGATCCCGGATGAATTAATATATACGTATTTTGAACTTGCAACGGATATTCCAAACAAGGAACTTTCGGAGATAAAAAATCAGCTGGATGGACAAAAGGTGAACCCACGCGATCTTAAGAGGCATCTGGCAAAAATTCTTATCAGAATGTATCACAGCAATGAAGCCTCTGAAGAAGCTGAAAAAGAATTCGATAAAATCTTTATTCAAAAGGAAGTCCCGGAGGATATCCCTGAAATAACATTAGAGGAGAACTCCGGAATCGGAATACTCGATCTTATCGTCAAGGTGAATTTTGCTTCTTCCAGGGGAGAGGCAAGAAGACTTGTAACCCAAGGCGGCGTATCGATCGATGGTGAAAAGATCAGCGATATAAACGCGGAGATAACCCTGGAGAAATCCAAAGTTCTTAAAGTAGGAAAAAGAAAGTTTATTAAAATCACATCATAGCTTAGAAAGGAGATGATATATTGTATGTTCCAACTAAAATTTTCTTTACCAAAGGGGTAGGCAGACATAAAGAGTATTTAACATCTTTTGAGCTTGCCCTTAGAAGTGCCGGGGTGGAGATATGTAATTTGGTGACTGTGAGCAGCATCTATCCCGTTGGTTGTAAAAAAATAAGTAAAGAAGAAGGATTAAAGGAACTCTCGCCCGGCCAGATTACTTTTGCAGTAATGGCCCGAAATTCCACAAATGAACCGAACAGACTGATAGCAGCATCCATAGGAGCTGCGCTGCCTGCCGACCCTTCCCAGTATGGTTATCTGTCTGAACATCATCCGTTTGGAGAGACAGAAAAAGTGGCAGGTGAATATGCAGAAGACCTGGCAGCGACAATGCTGGCAACAACTCTCGGAGTTGAATTCAACCCTGATATAGACTGGAGTGAAAGAGAGAATATATATAAAATGTCGGGAAAGATTGTAAGATCTTTCAATATTACACAGTCGGCCGAAGGCGACAAGAACGGTTTGTGGACCACCGTGCTTGCCATCGGTGTTCTTTTACCATAATCGCAGGGTTAAATTTGTTTAACGAATTTACATTCTGGATTGTATTTGTAATAATAGCTCTTATAATTATTATAATAGATTTATATGTAACAGATCATAGACAAGGTAAAATAGGTTTAAAGAGAAGTCTTATGTGGAGCGGTGTCTGGATATGCACCGCTCTTCTCTTTTTCGTGGCTATTCATTTTTTCCTTGAGAGGGGCCCCCAGCGCAGTCTGGAATTTATAACCGGCTACCTCATTGAATATTCATTATCTGTCGACAACCTTTTTGTGTTCCTGCTGATCTTTAAAACAATGGGAATAAGCAGCGAGAACCAGCCTCATATTCTCAAATGGGGCATCCTCAGCGCTATAGTTTTAAGAGTAATATTTATACTCATCGGTGTCGGACTTATAAATCTTTTCCAGCCGATCATATATGTATTCGGCTTTATCCTTTTATACGGGGCATATAAAATGGCCTTCGGAGAAGATAAGGAAATAGACCTGGAGAGACATCCGGTTATAAAATTCATAAGAAGGTTTTTTAATATTCTTCCTGATTATAAAGGCAAAAAGTTCTTTACAAAGAAAAACGGGACAATATTCGCAACCCCTATTTTTATAACCCTGCTTCTGATTGAATCTTCAGATATAGTTTTTGCAGTTGATTCAATCCCTGCAATCATTGCAATCACAAGGGATCCTTTTATAATTATTACATCGAATATATTTGCAATAATGGGGTTAAGGGCTCTTTACTTCTCCCTGGCCGGCATTGTTGATCTTTTTGTCTATCTGAAATACGGTGTTGCGATAATATTATTTTATGTCGGGGTAAAGATGATGATATCTGATTTTTACCATATCCCGACACCAATCTCTCTCGCTATAATAATCTCATTGCTCGCCGGATCGATAATTTTATCGTTAGTGCATAGAAAAGCAGGAAAGAGGGAGTAGTAAGCAGGCGTTGGGAAGTGGTCATTGGGAATTAGTCATTGGTCATTAGTTCTAATAAGAGCAATGATGTGTATACCAGCGGCAATTAAAATCCCGAGGATCATGGGTTCAATTTCGTAAAGAGCTCCTGTTATCACAGACCCCAGCCTTAAAAAATACCACGCAGTACTAAGTGAAACCGCTGCAGCCATCTCAATTATCATTATCCTGTTTTTAACCCTGATCCCTGGATAGTAAGCACTTATTACAGCGGGTATTATTGCCGGGATACACAAAGATCCAAGGGTGTACCAGATTTCAATAACAGAAGGGATTTCATAAGCCAGAAGAATTGAGAGAAGTCCGCTGATAATCAGCCCTGCAATAGTATAGGCTTTCAATCTCTGCTCATTCCCCTCTTTCTTCAATCTGAAGATGAAGTCTCTTCCTATTGTTGTTCCGCTGAGAAAAAGGAAGCTGTTGGATGTTGACATTATTGTTGCGAACAATCCCGCATAAAAAATTCCTTTTATTCCTGAAGGAAGAATCTTTTCTGCAAGGAGAGGGTAAGAAAGAACCGGCTGGTCTATTCCGGGAAGACTTGCCCTGGCGAATAAGCCTGTTGAAGTGGTCAGGAAATCGAAAAGTGCCCAGAAGAAAATCGAAATAATTATTCCTTTAACCGCAACGTTACCTGATTCAGCTGCGTAGCATCTTTGATGGAATCCGGGATCTGCAAATGTCCACATTGCAATTAGGAACCAGACAATTATGAATAAAGGTGATGCTCCGCCAGTAAGCTCGAGGTGAGCAGGCGGGAGAGCAGAAGAAAGATAATCGTAACCTCCGAAATTGATTCCGCAGAAAATGAGCATAAGGATGAATCCCCCGAACATTACAAAGAACTGGAAAGAATCTGTGAACACGTTAGAACGGAAGCCTCCCTGAAGAAGATATACCATTGAAAGGATGACGGAGATAAACAGACTTAGAATTATGCCGGTATGAAATATCAGTGAGAGAAGGTTCGCCGTCATTAAAACATACGGTGCGGGAGAGACGAGTACAAAAACAAGAACCGCAGTGATCATGCCGGCTGTCTTTCCATATGTCTCTGTTATTTTATCGGGAATAGTAAAAAGGGATGCGGACCGGATCTTTTTTGCAAAAAACAGTGCGAACAGGAAAGCAAAAATATAGTAAGGAAAGCCCTGTGTAAACCAGCTCGCAATTCCGTAGCGGTATGTGAATTCCCCTACTCCCAGTATACCGCCGTACCAGGTAGAGACATTTGTAAGAATGAAAAGAAAAAGTCCCACTTTTCTGCCCGACAGCAGGTAATCATCCGCCTCTCCCCTGGTTTTCCTGCCCGATATGAAACCAATAAGCAGAACTACCCCGAAGAAGAGGATAATTATGGTTATGTCAAGAGAATTAAATGAGATCATTCTTTTTAAGCAAATCAAAATCTCTGATAACGAAAATCATTCCGCCGGTAATCTTTAATCTGACTTTTTCTTTGACTGCCGCATTACTGGTACTTTCTTTTTGTCCGAACGGAAGTACGGTTCGTTTTAGAGGATATTTCAGTCCGGAAGATGTGATTTTTGTTTTTTTATCGAATCCGTATAAAGAAATTGTTTCATCGGGGACAGTCCTTAATACAGCCTCGCCTGTATAGGGAGTAAGGAGAGATTTATCTGAAATTATCCTTACTTTAATCTTACCGAAGAACTTGATTACTATCCCCATATTACAGAAGCTGTGGTCAAGCCGGTCGCCTACAGCTCCGAGCAATACTGCTTCTTCACAATGCTTCCGGATTGCGAACTTGAGGCACTTCTCAACATCGGTGTCATTCTGTCTCTTTATTCTGATGATCTCAGATTTTTTGCTGAAGAAGCTAAGTGTCTCATCTTTTACAGAATCGAAATCCCCAATGATGTAATCAGGAATAATACCTATATCCTTTGCAGTATCCGCACCGCCGTCTGCGCAGATCAGGGTATTGTAGCCGGTTGACTGAAGATATTTAATAACCTTCTTTGCCGGCGGCTTTCCGTTAGCAAGTATTATGCATTTTTTCAATCTGGCTTCCTTTATAGATTAAACTTGCAGCAGATCCTTAGACAAATATACCTGCCTTATTTTCGGTGGCTTCGATACGTCCCGCCTAAAATTTATTCACAAGAGCGGGACACTCAGCCACCGCAGCAAGATCCACAACTTTTATATTGAGAAACTACCAGGCTTCGATATCCTGCCAAGCCCGTCTCGATATAGAAAATAAATCAAAAAATGAGCGGGATTCCGGTGACTCAACCCGCAAAGCGAGATTTCGTCCACAATACCTGGACTCATTATCCCGCTTAAAGATCCTTAGCTCCGCCTGCTTTCAAATTACTTCCTACCTTTGTTTTGTTGGCAGGTTAAGCGGGTCACTCAATGAGTCGGGGTCAGAAAGGACATAATTACTTTAAGTACAACTCCGACGTGCTAATTACAACCCGACCTGGATACCGGCGAGGAAGTTTCTTTCGGCTGCCGGGAAGAATTCGGGTCCAATTGCATTTGCAGAGTACAGATTATCAAAAATATTATTAACCTGAATAAATATCTTAGAACTATTCAACGCACTGAAGGGTTTAAATTCATAACTGCCGTAAAATCTGCTGTAAAGTAAGCATCATTTTTATTATCGGTATAAGAAATAAATCCGGGATACTGATTCAGATACTGTGAAATTTTATTATCATAATTATCAGAGAAAAATGCTCCCACGTATCTTCCTGTAAATTGTAAAAATACGTCCGCTATTTCGATAATTAATTCCAAAGTTTGCCAGGAAATCAGGAAAACCGCTGATCCTGTTCCCGCTCAGATCAAGGGATTCGTCAGTTCCGAGATATTCCCTGCCTTCTTTGATCTCATTTTTACTGAAGGTTGCATTTCCAGTTAATTGCAGCCCGTTTACAATTAGCAGGACCCCGGAAAGTTCGATTCCTGTATGGATTGTATTGTTAACATTACCTGTTACGGGCTGTCCAAACCTATCGACCTGACCGTTTTTTACAATTTCATTATCAAAAAGCATATAGAAAAGATTCAATGTAAGATTAACATTTCCTGCATTAAAAGAAGAACCGAGCTCAAAATCGTTCATTGTCTCCGGCTTTACCAGGGGCTCCTTATAATTATAAGAACCATCCGAATTCTGTTTAAACTGAGGAACAGCACCGCCGCTGGATTCGGCTGCATCATAATAAGTATTCAGACGGGGTTCACGCGAAACCCGCGCATAAGACAGATAAATATTCAGGTCCTCATTGAATTTAGTATTGATTCCCAGTCTCGGGTTGAAGAAAGTGTTGCTGACAAAGAAATCATGCCGCAGGTATTTTTCATTATAGAGTCTGTATTTATGATATGCTGCCTGGATCTCACCTAAGATATTAAACATCGGACTGATATTATACTCCTCGTGAATAAATCCGTTAATAATATCCTTTCCGCCGTTGTAGAAATAGTAGTGATAACTTTTCGTTAAACCTTCAGGAAGATTTTCACCGTAATTTACTGCTCCCCAGTGATCCGACTTATGTTTCCTTAACTCAGCACCGATTATCAATTCGCCGTTCTGATGTTTATAACTCAGTCTCGGGATCCATCCATACTGGGTATTATTAACCTGTGCACGGATTAAGACATTGCCCGGATTTTGCGAAGGATGAAATCCGTATTCGCTTGTAAGCCTGAGATAAGTCGTATCCGCCCAAGAGCCATCAAAGTCAAAGAAGCCGTCTCCTGTAACCAGAAAAAGAGCCGAGTTCAAATTCAGGTTATCGTTAAACCTGTATTCATTCAACAATTCATAATGCGGTTGAGAGAAGTTTTCAATTTCCGAAACTCTCCTCTCCAAAGTATAAGTGTAACCGTTCTGATCTGCTTCCCAGTATGAATAATTAGCTTTTCTCAATTCTTTATCTTTAACAGCAAATTTGGGCACACCTGTATAGGCCAGCCCGTCTTCAATCGGACCACCGTAAAAATTCACCTGCGTTGTAAGCTTATCATCATATCTTACTGCTGAGAGATGATATGAATTAAATTTAACCCACGAGCTGAGGCGGTACCCGCTGCTAAGTATCTGTGACAGTTTAGCGTACACAGAATATTTTTTGTCTATAAGTCCGCTTGAAAAAGAAGCGCTGTATTTACGCGTATTATAGCTGCCTGCAGCAGCGAAGAAATTTATCTGCGGATCATTTGTAAATGCGGAAGTTATGATGTTGATGCTTCCGCCGATCGACGGATAACCTGAAGCACCGTTCCCCGCACCTCTCTGAACCTGGATCAGGTCGGTACCTGCAAGCAGATCAGGAAAATCCAGCCAGTAAACATTATGATCTTCAGGATCATTCTGGGGGATGCCATTTATAGAAACAGAAATTCTTCTCTGATCAAATCCCCGTATGCTGAGGTAATTATATCCTATTCCGTTGCCGTTCTCTGAATAGAATGTAGTCGAAGGGAGAGAACTGAGGTATTTCGGGATATCCTGGACAGTATAATTTTCCTGTATTTCCTTCCTGCTTATCTTATCGAAAGTAACGGGGGTATATCCTTTCTTAGCTATACTCCCTTCTACAAAAACAGTCTGTGAAGGAATAATCAAGGGTAGCAGTTTTATTTCCAGGTTCTGCAGGTCATTCTCTTTCAGCAAAATTTCTTTCGGCGAATATCCTACATAACTGATCTTAAGCGTTTCCCCCAATTTTATATAGCCCGAAAGTATAAAAGTCCCATCGTCTTCAGTCGAAGTACCTATATCTGTACCTTCAATAACAAGGTTGGCTGAAGCGAGCGGCTGAAGTGTTTCTGCATCAACAACTTTGCCTTTGATTGTAAGGCCCTGAGAAAAAAGTGAACTGTTTAAAAGAAAAGAAGAATAACCAAGTATTTCATTTAATTACCTCCAAATAAAAATAGCCGTTTCAAGAAACGGCTAAATACTTAATTATTCCTAAGAGGCTATTCAGCCCGTTTCCCTACGCTGGTATTACCCAGATCAGGTATTAGGGTATGCTCTCAGTCGCCCGGCAAGCGGGACAACACCCCTAACGGCTCGTTCAAAATTTCAAAATTTAGTTTTGGACTTCCTCCAAATTCAGTTACAAAGTTAAGATATGTATCTATTAAAATAAAGTATCTGACTATTCGACTCTGAGTTTCTGACCTGCGACAATCTTTGTGCTTGAAAGCTTGTTAATTTTCTTAAGATTTTCAACCGAAGTGGAATACATCCTTGCGATTGAATAAAGCGATTCACCGCGTGTTACAGTATGGAGGCCGTTTGCACTCCTGCGGGGCGTTTCAGGGACATCATTCACATCAGCATCAGAATAAATCTTTAATGTTTTACCGGCAATTATTTTATTGCTTCTCAGACTGTTCCACTTCCTGATGCTGGAAGATGATACTTTGTAAAGCTCTGCGATCTGGCCTATCGAATCACCTGGTTTAATCTTATAGTAGTTCACATTGGCTGAGTTCTTGGTTGTATTATCTCCAAGAGATTCGATACTTTCACTCGAATAAATTTTAAGTGTCTGTCCAAAATTTATTTTGTTGGAATTCAGTGTATTCCAACTCCTGATTTGTGAGGTGGAAACATTAAATCTCTCAGCCAGTTCGCTGATAGTATCACCCTTCCTGACTTTATAACGGTAAAGACTGGAACGCGAAGGCACGGAGGTATTGTCAGCAATTGAAGTATTGCTTGTATATATTTTTAGCCGCTGCCCAGCGTAAATTTTGTTACCGGAGATATCATTCCAGTCGCGAATATTACTAACATACACCCGGTATCTTTTGGCTATAGAATACAGGTTTTCACCTCTCCTGATACGGTGGTATACATATGATGCGGCAGTGTTGGACGAATTGGATTTTGTAACGGACTTTTCTACAGGGGTCTGGTTATCCAGGCTTGCATAAAAATCCTTCTTTTCCTGAGGGACATATAATACAAGCTTCTGTCCGACGCTGATCGTCTGGGTATAAGGGATATTATTCCAGTTTCTTATATCGCTTACTCTTGAATTAAACAGGTCGGAGATACCCAGGAGGCTTTCGCCCTTTTTAACTGTATATGTTACCATAACTTTACCGGCAGGAATCACGGCGATTGTAGATCCGTCTTCACCGGTTATTGCGCTGTCATCCTTTGTTACATCATTCTTAGTATCTTCATCAATAGCAGCAACAATCTCCCCGCCGGAGGAGGTAACAGTATCAATATTGCTGTCTTTCAATAATGCGGCATACGGGGAAACATAACCGCCGCTGTTTGTATCAGTCTCACCTGCTTCTTCTGTATTAGTATTGTACGCAAAATTTCTGTCGGAAACATTAGATACTGGTATTTTCAGAGTAACGCCGCTATAAAGCTTCGATCTTACAGAGATATTATTAGCATCGGCAAGATCATTAGCTGAAATACCATACCTGGCAGCAATACGGGATAGAGTTTCGCCTCGCTTTATTGTATGGACAAGATAGTTTCTCTTTGCCGATTCAGGAATATTCTGAAGGCTTGCTACCAGCGTTTCAGAAGTTCCTTTCGGGATTTTCAGTTCATAACCGCCGGGATAATTTCTCGGTGTGCTCATCTGTGTAAGTTCCGGGTTCATATCAAGAAGTGTCTCAACGTCAGTACCGCAGCTCTGAGCAATGTAATTCAAATCGACGGCGTCATTAATCTTGCAGGTTTCGTATGCCACCGGTTTGTCAAGCTGAATATTTGTGAATCCGTATTTTTCAGGATTCATTGCAATGAGGCATACTGCGATGTACTGGGGAACATAACTTCTTGTTTCCTTTGGCAGGTATTTGACGTGCAGCCCAGAAGTCATTTTCACCGGCTCTGCGGACAGCACGGGTAATTCTGCCTTCACCTGCATTATATGCTGCAAGGGCAAGATACCAGTCATTTAAAGATGTATAAAGATCTCTTAAATGCCTTGCTGCGGCCCTGGTGGATTTTTCAGGATCGCGTCTTTCATCAAAATAAAACTCTGATTCAAGTCCATACATTCTTCCGGTTGATTTTATAAACTGCCACAATCCTACAGCGCTGGCCCAGGAGCGTGCTACAGGATTCAGTCCGCTTTCAACCATACTTAAATAAACAAGCTGTTTCGGGATATGTTCTTCGTCGAAGATTTTAGTCATCATAGGGAAATATCTGCCCGAACGAGCGAGCCATAGTTCCATATGTTTTCGTCCTTTTCCTGTGAAATATTCGACCCATTGTTCAACATAGGAATTTACTTCAAGAGGAACATCGGCAGGGATGACGACCGGCTTTTCATCTTTCCCTTTATCTTTTAAGGAGAACTGCTCGTCAGGCATATTCTTCCCCATCCACTCCTCAAGAGCGGCAAACGAAACTTCTACAGGGAGCTCAGGCAGTCCATCGACATACTTCTGGTAGTCTTCTATAATAGACTTTTCAAGCTCAAGGTAGGCTTCATTTTCTTCAATTCCGGGATAATAGCTCAGGTTATTTATTATTCTCAGGGACGATTCATAATTTGAAACAGTCTCAGAAGTACTGTTGATGTCCTGCTTTGCGAGCGCGGAAATATAATACTGTCTTGCCTGTTCCATCATTTCTGAGACGATCCCCCCTTTTTGTACATTTGTATTATTGTACGAGGTATTATCATCTCTTGTTATTTCTTTATTTCCTCCGCAGGAACCGAACAACAGAGCAAATAAAGAAATACCAATAAATGGTAGGATTTTTTGCTTCATGCACCACTCCGTATTTTATTTAATGAGCAATATAAGTTTAGAAACATTTTTTATCAAGTAAATAATTAGATAATCTGTTTAAATTCATCTATTACAAGCACTTATAATTTTCGATCCTTACAGGGGAATATTGCCATGCTTTTTTTTCGGATTTTTATCCACCTTAGTTTTCAATAATTCAAAGGCATTCACCAGCCTGATCTTTGTATCTCTCGGCAAAATAATATCGTCCAGATAGCCGCGTTCAGCAGCTTTATATGGATTGGCAAATTTGTCAATATATTCAGCCAGTTTTTTTTCTGTTTCTGCCGCAGGATCCTCCGCTGAGGAAATTTCCTTTTTGAATATTATTTCAACTGCGCCTTTTGGTCCCATAACCGCAATCTCTGCCGAAGGCCAGGCAAAATTAAAATCGCCGCGGATATGTTTAGAGTTCATAACATCGTATGCTCCTCCATACGCTTTCCTGGTTATGACTGTAACTTTCGGAACGGTAGCTTCACAGAATGCATACAGTAACTTAGCCCCGTGTCTTATAATACCATTCCATTCCTGCTCCGTTCCCGGCAAAAAACCAGGTACATCTTCCAGAACGAGGAGAGGAATATTAAATGAATCGCAAAAACGGACAAATCTGGCACCTTTAACTGAACAGTTGATATCAAGCACGCCTGCAAGAACGGAAGGCTGATTTGCCACGATTCCTACGGACATTCCTCCAAGCCGGGCGAATCCTACCAGGATATTTTCCGCATAGGATGAATGAACTTCGAAAAAGTCGCCGTCATCCGCCAGCATCCTTATTACCTCTTTCATATCATAGGGCTTATTCGGATTATCAGGAATTATATTATCAAGAGCTTTTACCGGCACCAGGTGCGAACGGTCAAAATCTTTTTCCGGAGTTCTGTCAAGATAATTAAGAGGCAGAAAACTCATCAGCTTCCGCACACCAAGCAGAGTTTCAATCTCATTTTCGTTGGTAAAGTGAGCCACTCCCGACTTAGACGCATGAGTATCCGCTCCGCCAAGATCCTCAAAACTTACATCCTCGTGGGTGACGGTTTTTACAACGTTGGGTCCTGTTACAAACATATAGCTGGTATTCTTCACCATAAAAACAAAGTCAGTGATAGCCGGAGAATAAACCGCACCTCCCGCACAGGGACCCAGAATAACGGAAATCTGCGGAACCACTCCTGAGGCAAGCGTATTCAGTAAAAAGATATCAGCATAACCGCCGAGGCTGACTACGCCTTCCTGTATTCTTGCACCGCCTGAATCATTCAATCCGATTACCGGGATTCCCGTTTTCATTGCCAGGTTCATCATTTTCACGATCTTTTCTGCATGTGCTTCAGAAAGAGAGCCGCCGAATACCGTGAAATCCTGGCTGAATAATGCAACAGGTCTGCCGTCTATTCTTGCTGTCCCGGTAACTACTCCATCCCCGGGATAGTGCTGCTTATCGAGACCAAAATCGGTGACACGATGTCTTACAAAAGTATCAACCTCTTCAAAACTGCCTTCATCCACGAGAAGTTCTATTCTTTCCCGTGCAGTAAGCTTTCCTTTTTTGTGCTGGCTTTCAATACGTTCAGGTCCGCCGCCAAGCTTTGCTGTTTCCTTATTTTTAAGAAGACGGTCTATCTTTTCCTGCATTTAACTCCATACAAAATTTAATACAAAAAATAAGTTTAACTATCTCTGAGTTTTTATTAAATGGAAAAATTCATGGTTCCCTGCTGATTTTCTTTATTATAAGTTTCTTCAATCAGCCTGCGGTATTCAATGAATTTTTCATTTTTATAGTCATTAATAAATTCTCCCGGAATCTCGAATTTACTGTATATTTTCGCGGGTTCTTTACTCATAAGGAATATAGTTCCTGACAACCGTAATGCTTCTGTAACATTAGTTGTGGCAAGAAGAAAATGAGTATCAACTTTCTGCGAGATTTCGCAGATCAGACTATACATCTCTTCTCTGGCGTCGGCATCCATTTTTTTGAAACAATCATCAAGTAAAAGAACAAAGGGATTAAACATCAAGGCCCTGGCGATACTTATTCTGAATCTGAAGCCAGAACTTAAATTATGAGGAAAATGATTCTCGTACCCGGATAAACCGGATAACCCGATCATATCCTTAATACTAATACCATTATCCTTTTTTCCACAAGTTTCGAGCCTGCATGCTAACTCTATATTATTTCTAACATTTAGCCACGGCAGTGAGGAAGAATTCTCAGGAATTAAAACTATTTTACCTGCGGCTTGTAAATATTTCTCTCCTCCAAGAATGACTTCCCCGGAGGTTGGCTTCTCAACACAGGAAATAATCTTAAAAAGAGTCGATTTACCGCTTCCGAATGACGCAAGAATTGACGCTATTTTTGGAGAACCGGCGGGAATTGTGAAAGAGACATCCTCAAGTACCTTTTTCTTTGTACCATAATCATCGGAAAATATTTTTGTAATTCCCGACAGGCGGAGGATATCTGTTTTGACATTCATTCCGAACTCCAGAAAACAAATTTATTTTCAATAAACCGGAGGAGAAAATATCCGGCTGAAATCGTAAGGGTAATTATTAATATTGAGAGGCAGAGTGCCGAAAGATCCCGGTAGTCAAGCGTCCGCTGAAGTAATGAACCCAGCCCGTATCTTTTTGATATAAATTCGAAGAATAGAATGAGCGTCCATAAATGTATATGGAAGCGGTTCAGATGAGAGAACAGTCCGGGTTTTATTTCATTCCACAAAATGTTTTTGTTAATAAATAAGCCATCCGCACCCAAAGATTTAAAAGCGGCGGCATATGTTTGATTTGGATTTCCTGCTGCAGACCGCATCTCAATCATCCACCATGCAAGCGATACGATGAATGAGAATAAATATGTAATTACAAATGATTCCGGAAACCAGAAAATGAATAATATGCCTGATAGTACAGCCGGAAAATAGACGGAAATTTGTGAGAGAAAACCAGTTAAGAACTTTGCCGGAACCGAATGATTGAATAATGAACCGCGCAGAGAATACAAAAAAAGATAAGCCAGGAGCGGCGGCAGATAAACCGCAGAGACTGTTTCAAAAAAATTGGCAATCAGGTGGTAATCATCAAACAAAGCGGGAATAGACAGAAGGACAATCCCAGGCCTTGGCAGAAAGTTGTTCGCGGGAAGAATAAATTCGAATAAGAGTATCCAGAGAACAAGAAGTATAAAAAGGATGTAAAAGAAAGGTTTCCTTACAAAGACGCTTCTGTTTACCATAAATGACAAATGTATTGTTATTTCCGAAGTAAAAAAATAAAGAAATGTTGAGATAAAGGAAAGCTTACGCGGAATTAAGCGTGCTGGAGGGAGTTAAGCGGGTTAATTCAGGTATCTGCAGAAATACAGTTATGTTCCGGGAAACCGGACGGCATTGTGCATCAATTAATAAAATTACGCATTTTCGAGTAATGATATATCTGCACCAGCGATGGCTTTCAGGTTTTCGGTGATTTTTTCTATTTCCCAGTCCCACCACGCGATAGAAACCAGGCGAGAGATGATCTCAGAATCAAACCTTTTTCTGATCAGGATAGCGGGATTACCGCCGAATATTTCATACGGCCCCACATCTTTTGTTACAACAGACTTCGATGCAATAATTGCTCCATCACCTATATGTACACCCGGCATTATCAAACTGTCATAACCGATCCATACATCATTACCAATTATGGTATCTCCTTTATACGGCAGTTCACCCCGTTCAGGTGCTACTTTTTCCCACCCGTTTCCGAAGATATAGAAAGGGTAAGCTGAGAATCCGTCAGATTTATGGTTAGCTCCGTTCATTATAAACTTCACATCCTTAGCAATCGCGCAAAACTTTCCTATTACAAGCTTATCTCCAATAAAAGGAAAATGATAAAGAACATTCTTTTCAAAATTTTCTGAACCGTCAGGATCGTCATAATAAGTATAATCCCCCACGATAATATTAGGATTTTTGATCGTCTTCTTAATAAAACAAACCTGCGGAAACCCACTCATTGGGTGAATATCTCCCGGATCGGGTCCATTCATAGCTTCTCCTTTCCTGTAATCACTTTATCAGGTATATAAATGAAACGGAGTTAAACCTGACAGTCATTTTTATCTTAAAATATGCTTTAATTTTTTCTTTTAATTCAATATCAGTCAATAAATACTCAAGAATTTGAAGAGGATTTGCCTTTAGATGTTTTCTTTATGGATTCCTTTTTCACTTAAGAATTTTTTGAGTATTAATATTAAGCCTGAAACAACAAAAAATGAATATATAGAGATAAAACACCAATCTGCAGGACCGGAATGGCCTAATGATTCTAATCCGGTGAAGGATTCAATCAACGACCAGAGAGGAGTTAAAAATATTGTTATAAAAAAACTCAGAGGTATGAAGATCAGGAGTAGAGCCGATGTAACAAGTAAGATCCTAATACTTCGTTGCATTTATACCAGTCTTTATCTACTATAATGTTTTCAAATCATTTCGTCTGATCCTGAATCAGATTTTTAAGCTGGAACTCGTGTCTTAACGGATGCATAACCGCATGTTCGAGCATAGCATCTATACAGTAATCTACTCCCCACCTGGAAGTATATACCGGACTGTGGAATTTTTCCTCTTCGATCTCAGCAAGCGGGGTATTCCATTTTTCGAGGAGGTAGGATATATACTCATCGGCTTTCTCTTCTATTGAATCAGGTTCGGGCGGGTTATCTATCTGCGGATCGGGAAGTCCCAGTTTATCGCAGATCCATACCATATAATTACGGGCAGACCTTAAAAAATGAAAAAGCAAAGTATCGAGGGATTTATAATATTCATCATCGGTTTCCGGGAGTTTAATTTTTAATCTTTTAGCTTCGCGCCAGGTCTGAACACAAGATCTTAGATGCCGGTCGTGCAATAAGACAAGCGCCCTTGCCCCATTATATTTGTATTGCCTCAATTCTTCCATTCACTATTCCTTTAATTATTTTATACGACCTAAGTTTTGCAAATTATATTATGTTTAATTCTCTTCCAACAGGATAATATAATCATCGGAGGATATATTCGTAGAATTTCCGCTGTTTATTTATTGGTTTTACCCTTGTCCTCCGGTGCTGCCGCTGTAGTAGTAATCAAATCAATAATAAAACCGGGATCATCGGTTTCTTGCAGCCTGGAAGCAACTTCCTTCTTTTGTTCAGGCGTCAGCATTGAAGTAAGCTTCCACAAAAAATCTGCAGCTGATCCCATTACGGAGTCAACACTGGCAACGAGAGCTGCATGGTACTCTCTCCGTAAATCAGGATCGGGATTTTCCGATAACATATTTTCAACAGCTTTCTTCAGAATTTCAATTGCGGGCTGGATATGACCTTTAACTTTTGCACTCAGATCATCCTTAAGCTTCATCAGGGCTTCCATACGTTCCTTATCAATCTCAGAAGTATCGTGCCGGACTGCCGGGGCGGGTGATGCCCAATCAGCCACGGTGTCTATTATTACAAGACCGTCACGCGACAACATCTTTCTGTTATCCATCTGCATTCCTGCAGATGATAATTCAACCGTGGTCCAGTCACCCTGCGTATATTTATATTCATAAGTATGGCCGCTGAACACAGGGACATCCAGTGAATATGAATTATCCCCCGACTTTTTCATCATATATAATGTATCATAAGGGTTCCAGCAGTTAAATGAACCGGTAAGAAAAACAGAGGGGTGATCCGGGTTAGTTTGCGAAAGTGTATGCAATTCGAATCTGACAACAGCAGTCTGCCCGATCAGGTTCGGAACTGTTATCAACAGAATAAACAAATTCAACCACAGAACGTGTAAACTTTTCATTTCTAAACTCCGCCTTTTATGAAAACAAAAATCCAAGTAAAAATTATTAAAAATTAAGGTTTGTTTTGTTCACCGTTTACAAAGCGACATTTTCAGTCCTTTTGGCGAATAAATTTTTTCTCACCGATCTTTTTATTTCAGGTATCACATCAGTCTTCTACGTATATATCATACTTATTCAGCAGTCCCTTTAACCCCAGCACTGAAAACCTGGCTCTTTTAATATTGTTATTTTCAGGGTCAATTAAGTAGTTGAAAGAAGTCCGGAAGTCAGCCTTCACAAGAGTTGTCCGATCAAATGTTGAACTATCGAGATCGCAATTATCAAATACCGATTCTGTCAGGTCACAGCCGGTAAAATCAATTCCATTCAGCTGACAATTTTTAAATACCGTCTTTTTAATCCTCCTCTTAAAGAAAGTGGATTGATTAAGAATGCAGTTTTCAAAACCGAAGGAGAGAGCAAAATCATTGCAGGTATCGAAGCGTAGTCCCTCCATTTTACAATTCCTGAAATTTACATTGTTCAACACAGTAAGACCAAGAACGGCTGCGCTAAGATTACAATCTTCAAATGTGCAGTCAATAAATTTTATACCGCTAAGATCTGATTTTGAAAAATCACATTGGATAAATATGCAGTTCTCGTACTCATTCCCGTCCGGGACGTTTATTCCTGAAATCTGCTCTTTTCAATTGTCTTGTTCTCAATGTATTCTTTTTCCATAAGTAATGATGCTCAATAATCAGGTTAACGATTAAATATGATCATGAATTCAATAACTAAATCATTCTTCATTTTTATCTTCATCAGGTGCTTTAATATTCCTGTTCAGTGAGTCAAAAGGTACTGCAGGATAATTTTGCCAGATCAGCAAAGGTTCATCTTTTTGTTTCACAAATTCTTTAATTGATTCGCTGCTCAGCGCTGTGCCGTCAGGATAAAAAAGTTCACAGTACATGCAGGAACTCCATGGATTATTAATCCAGTAGACATATTCGCCGCCAATCTGGTATCTGAAGACCTTCGTACCTGCATAATGTTTTTCATCTATGGACATTGTTTTAATTTTTTCTTTTAACCATCCGGGAACATCCTTTGTATAATCGAAAACTTCTACAGAATCATCGACCTGAGAGAAAAGCATTGAAGTTTGAAAAATAAACAGGATAATTATAAGCTTAAACATTTTTACTCCGGTGTAGTTATAATCTGTATATATTGAAAACTCTGTAAATCACTGATTTAAGATGGTATAGTCTTCCACAAGATCGTTCTTATCAAATTTTATTACAAGCCATTCGGATCCCTGACTGCCCACCTGCTGTGAAGGTCCCAGATAATATTCCATATCCCAGTCAGTAAAGTTCTTTGGACTGCCCGGATCCCCAAGCAGATTGATGACATCACTTCTGCTTTTTTTCAGTAGCTTATGATGAATCATCAGGTCTGTGCTCATGCTTTGCCTGGTATTATCTCCTGGATTTTGAGAGCCCGCATCCTTCCATTTTTCAGATATGAACGGCATTTCCATCTGCTGCGGTGACTGAACATACTGCAGCACTCTTTTGGTGAAAAGATGGTAGAGACTGTCAGAAAAAATAACTGCAAGTGTAATTAAAATAATCAGACCTGTCACAACATATTTATTAAACAGGAACCACCGGCGTGTTCCTGTAAAGATGAGTAAAAGGATTACTGCTATTACTAATATCTTTGGTATTAACAATTTTCTGAGATCATCTTAAAATTTCAATTGCCCGCTTACACTTAAAGGAATAAATCCGAGAGCGGACCATGTGTGTGCTGCTTCAGTCGAGTTAGGGGACCAGCTTGCTTCAATCGTATTTATCCCATTCTCCCGAAGCCATTCCTGTGCGAATAAAAGGAAACGTCGTGCAATTCCCTGCCGCCTAAAGTCAGGGTCAACATATACATCGCAAAGGTATCCGATTTTTTCCGGTCCAAAATCTATTGCTCCCTTCCTGATGATAACATATGCGCATCCCACAATAACAGATTGATTCTCAGCAGCCAGCACAAGGGTACAAGGATCTTTTACAGATTCAGTGATTTGATCTATCCATTTTTCTTTAGCCCCTGTTTTTAGAGTAAAACGTTTATCTCTCTTTATATGATGCTCCATAAAATAATCGTGACACCTGAAGAGCGATTCCGCATCACCTATATTTGCTTTCCTGATCTTAATCATCATCATACCTCCCCGCTGCCGTTTTTAATATTAGTTTTGAGCTTAAATTAAACTCATCCGCTAATATAAGTATATGGGTAAATTAATTCCTCCCAGGTTACTCCCCCATCAGACGTAATTAAGAGTATCTGACCCTAACTATATCAGATCCTGCATCAGTTCGTGAAGCTCGCCGCAGAAATATATTGAAGATCCATACTGTTCTGAATTGCTCACTTTATTCCAGGTATCTCCGCCATCTGCCTTTATGAATGCAGGTGAGGGGGCCTGTTATACCGTAGTAATACCGTAGTTAGAGGCCGAGAGATGGCCGAAAGAAGGCCGAGAGATGGCCGAGAGAATTTCAGAAATTTGAGATGAAAAACCCCTAAATTTGTAATTATTCGAACAAATGTAGTATATTTGTATGTAAAATAAAAACGGGAATATAACAATGGCGAGAAAAAAACCTTCAATACTTGGAGAACTAAGAGGGAAAGTCGGAGACCTGGTATTCAAAGAAAGAGACGGCAAACCATACGTTTCGAAACTACCGGAAAAATACACTCTCAGTATGCTTCCCCACGAAATAGAGAAGCGGAACATACAGAGCGTAAACGGAAAATTTGCATCGCTTATAAATAAAAACGCGCTGCTGAAAGCTGCCTGGGGAAAAGAAAAAAAACCGTGCAACTGCGCCTTCAACAAGATCAGCCAGGTAAACTATTATCTATGCGAACAGGACCACCCATCAGAAAAAGCAATGATGACACCGCCCGGAGGCTTCAGGTTTGAGGCAGAAGATATCAAAGCACTGCCCGATAGAATAGAAATAATGATCCGCCCTACAAAACTGCAGAAAGGCGAAAATAGTATAGCATACATAATGATCCTCAGTCTCTGGAATCCCAGGCGCAAAGGTAAGAAGACTAAACCTTTCGAATTTCTGATGCCGCAGGATTACATAACAGAAGGCAACAAAGTTATCTTCAGATTAGACAAAGAAGGAGCTGTGCTTTTTAAAAAATATAAAAATAAAATGCGTTTCCTTGCAGCAGTGACAGCGGATAAGCAGAACAAAATGGTAAGGTGGTCTGATACTTTAATAAAAGATTTGTAAGCAGCGGGGCGCAAATATTTGGAATGGTGCAGAAATGGAGTCGTGCAGCGAACAGTGCAGTAAAGTTCTCCATAAAAAGATTTAATTACGAATTTGCGAACCTACCTACCGGGTATTAAATAATTTAGAATTTACGATACTTATACAAGGTCATAAATCATTTTTTATTTATCACAAATTCACAACAGGGTTGTATTTGCTGATATTCCGATCTGGGCATTAAATGAAGATGCCTGCTGGAGTCCGTGCACATTGATGTAAACCGGCAGCTGAATAATTCCGAAGAGTGCAAGGTTATCTGTGATGTTCAGATTCAATCCGGGACTCAGGTACATCCAGGTACCGCCCGTATTTTCACGTGGCTCACCAGTCATTCCTGTATCGGCAAAGTCCTGGTTCCTTACATTAAACTGAAGAGTTACACCGGCTTTTTTTGTAAACTGATAACTCGTACCGGCGGTAACGAGCAAAGAGTTTCCGAATTTATAATCATCAGTTCCCTTTCCGGATATTTTATACGAGACACCAATTATTAGCGGAATGTCTGAATATACATCTTTTTCAGCAGTCTGAATTGTGAACAATGGGCAGCGAAAATTAGCCCCGATTATTTCATCAAGCGAACCGCTTCCGGGCTGGATAGTAACCTCTGCAGTTTCTCCTTCAGCATTCACCGCATTAGTAACACCGGTGGGTAATTTTACTCCCGCAGTGATACCGAAGTAAATCTCTTTTTCCATAGAAGGCAGTATCACAGAGTAATTCCCGGTAAGCAGAATGTCGCCCATTCCGCTGAAGTTCCAATTTTCCCAGTTCGCCTGTCCGTCCTCGTGATGGATATGATTATGTTCTCTGTGTATATAAGGCAGAATAAATCCAATATCCAGTCTATCCGTTATTCCATAACCAGCCTGGAATGCTGTTATAGAATTAAGAGTACTGACTTCATCGTGGTCCTCCGAAACAGCACCTATTGCACTGAGCTTTGAACCGAGATAAACTTTATCCTGGTTTATGTATTCATTGTACAATCTTAAATGCAGTCCCCCCTGCAGATTATAATGAAAATTATAGAGGGGACAATTTGAAGAGCCGCAGCTCCCAAAAGTTTGCCCGATCAGAGTTATTGTTAAAGCAGCAAGCAGAAATAATTTCAGCTTCATATTAAATCCTATATGTGAATTGGTTTTGAGAAACCTGTATACGATAAATACAGGAGTAAATTTTTTACTTCGAATGGATTATCAGGTAAGAAAAAAGCCTTCCGGCGGTTCTATCAATTCTGAGAGTACTCCGGCACAGATTGAAAACCGACTGGGAGAACAATATCTCCCATCCGGAGCGGTCAAATTATTTCGTGGAATTGATATCAGGAGGGATAAGTCAATTTTGTGTAATATGTTCGCAGCGCCGCTATGATGACATCCGGTAAAAAAAGTTGAATAACTATTCCCGGAATGGCTACAGCGGCATATTCCATCTTCTGAACTCATCCTGCAACTGCAGCAACAATTTTTCATTGCAGAATGCTTAGAAATAGCTGTTTTATTCACACAAGAGTCAGGTAGTTCTGTTGAATAAAGAAATAATATTACCAGCAGAACGATGCTTAATATTTTATGAAGATGGTTATTCATTAAAACTTATAGTTAAGCGATTCAGATAAGCGATTCAGCGAATCGCTTTACATAATATAGTAAAAGATGGATGAGTAAAAGTGACAAAACCGGATTGATTAAAATCAGATTAATATAAAGAAC
The DNA here is from genome assembly GCA_963811905.1 of uncultured Ignavibacteria bacterium. Classification (GTDB taxonomy): domain Bacteria; phylum Bacteroidota; class Ignavibacteria; order Ignavibacteriales; family Ignavibacteriaceae; genus DATFVA01. The sequence continues at coordinate 26,145 of CAWETK010000018.1, read as the reverse complement.
GAGTTCCCGGAGGCATTTCAAACGGCAGGCGGCGATTATTTGATTCGAGTCACGCAGAATAGAGCAGGTTTAACAAATTAGTTTGTTAGCCGTATAGATATTCTGCAATCGCTATTTCCGCAGGAGTATCGAACACTCTCAGATCTATTTCTTCGATCCGATATTGAGGGATGAAATATCCATCAGATAAGGTCTTAACTTCATACCGCCTCCTTCAGCACTACGGTTTGAATCGAATGTCAATAATTTACCGTCAGGAGATATTGCCGGAAAACCGTCGAATGCATCATTGTAAGTCAACCTTGTCTGTTCGCCGGTACTTAAGCTCATCATGTATATTTCATAATTATGAGGAGGCACAACTTTTACGAATACAAAATGATCACCATCAGGTGCCGGAAAAGGAGCCCAGTTCGTACCGCTATCAGAAGTTATTCTCACACGGTTTGAACCGTCACTTTTCATCGTAAATATACTCATCGGCATACCGCGGGGAGCCTGGTTCTTAAGTTCCCAGGCACGGCAGATAATAGTTTCATTATTCAGGAAGAACGAGCCCCCTTCCTGCCAGTCAGGTGTGAACGTAAGCTGCTGCTGATCTGAACCGTCGGGATGCATTTTCCACAGATCCAGTTTTCCGTCTATCTGCCGTGTAAAGAGCATCCATTGCTCATCCGGCGAGACTGAAACTTCAGCATCATAAAATTTATTATTCGTTAATCTTTTCAAATCACTGCCATCGGGATTGCAGGAATATAGTTCGGCACCCTGCGGGTAATCGAAAGGGTTAGAAAAATGCCCGGGAGCCATATCAGTATTGTCCCGCGTTGATGTGAAGACGAGCCTTTTCCGATCCGGGAAGTAATATGAACAGGCATCTTCCCCCTTATCATTTATCCTTACAATATTGCTGCCGTCGACACCAAAAGTATACACCTGATGAATTGTATCTCCGTCAAGCCTGGCATTTCCAATTAAACTTTTACCATCGGGTGAAAAATAAAACTCGGCACCTTCATCAATATTTGGTATTTCCCAGACTCTTAACTCAGCTTGTGCTTCAGACTGCGCCTGATTTCCGTTTTGAAGGAACCAGAATATGATCGGAAAAATAAACAAAACCCGTGCGACTGAGACGAACCGGAGCACCAGCAATAATGTTTTCATCCTACCTCCCTGCTGATAAAATTTATAGTTCTTCTGATTTCGCTGCTATTTTGCCATAAGCACTATGTCAGTCTTGTTTTCTTTGCCATCGCGTATATAAGTTAATTCAACTGAATCTCCGGGATTGAAGTTTTTAAGTGCGTCCGAATAATCGCGTAAATTTGTTACTTTATAATGACCTAACTGTATAATTATATCCCCTTTCTGCAGTCCGCTTTTTTCTGCAGGAGAACCTGTTGTAAAATCCGCTATCCTGACGCCTTCCCCGGAATATGCAAAATCCGGGACACTTCCTGTAGATACTTTCCTTTCTCCGGGTTTCATCTGTGAGTTATCTCCCTTTTTCGTCGTTTCTCCCTGGAAAGTCAGAGGTTCAATCCTGTCAGCCAGGTAGAGGATTCCCTCGCGGGCGAACATTGCGATTTTTACCATTCCCGCGCCATCAATCTTATCCGGTGTATCGGAAGGCTTATGGTAATCTTCATTAGCCCCGGAAAATAACTGAACCCCGGGAACGCCTGCCTCGATGAAACTTCTCTGATCACTTGCATCCAGCTCCTGAGTAACCATTTCAGATTCAACTCCGGTCACATAACCTGCACCCATAAAAATAAATTTCCATTCCCTTGCACTATTGCTGCTTAGAACAAGCACTTTGTTTTGACCGAGCCTGCCGACAGTATCAAAATTCAGTACGCCGATAACTTTCTTAGCCGGGAACCTCTTCATATTATTAACATAATATTTTGAACCGAGCAGTCCGCTCTCTTCGCAAGTGAATGCAATAAATATAATAGTCCGCTGCGGTTTTAGTGTTTTACCCAGAAGCTCCGCCATCTCAAGCATTACAGCGACTCCGCTGGCATTATCATCTGCCCCGGGGTGTATTTTACCTTCATTACCTTTATTTGCGCCGGGCCATCCCAGTCCAAGGTGATCGTAGTGAGCACATACAATCACAGATTCATTTTTGAGATCAGGATTAGTCCCGGGAATTATACCTATGATATTTTTTACTACAGCTTTGTTACCCTGGGCATCAACAACCTCGTCCCAGGACTGGAAATATGTGCCGTCATCAGAACCGGGCAGAAGTCCCGCATTCTTAAATTGTTCAGCTATATAATCTGCAGCTTTATTAATCCCTTCTGTTCCGGGACCACGGCCTGCAAGTTCCTTACTTGCCAGGTAGCTGACAGTTTTCAACATTCTGTCAGCAGAGAAGACCGGGTCTAAAGAAGCCAGGGCTTCCCGTTCAGGCAACTCAGGTAAAACTGCCTGCTGTTTAAGATTGTCATTTTGCTCAAGGGATACTTCAAGAGGAGAATTAACTGTTTCCCATTCACCTTTCCCGATATTGGATGGCTCAGTTCCCTCAAATACCAGGTAACTATATTTGCCATAATGAGGCAGCTTCCTAGCCAATCCGGTTACGGCATCTTTGTTGTCAGCGGAAAGAAGAACAATGACAGAAGCAGGATTTTCAGGATGACGAACTGCGATAATGAAACTGGTTTTGTTGACGGGATAGGAAGTGCTTCCGAGCATGACAGAATCTTTCGACAATACGGCATCATAGTCTTTCAAGCCCTCCCTGATCTTTCCGGCAAACAGGTTTTCGGTGCCGAAAATCCAAACGGCTGACTCCGACGGGAGTTCTGTTATTTCATCATCAGAAACTATTTTAATCTTCTTAGTACTATCAGATGACCATGTACCGGCAAGTCTTCTATAATATTCCAGTTCAGATTCACCGGCTTTTGAAGGCAGAATTATAGTTATCTCATCCGATCCGAAAATTTTAGAAAGAGAAGGCGGGATTTCGTTATAGTGCAGTTTGCGGAAAAGATTGAACTGAGGATCAACCTGAACCAACAATGGTCTTTCATTAAACATCATTTCATAGGACTGCACCTTCTGATTCATCTCAACCGTTTTCATCTCAGCTTTGTTTGCTGTGGCTACAGCAACAGGCACGCCCAGGTTGAACACCTCCTCATCCTGTACCTGTTTTAGCGTAAATGAAAGCTGATACTGACCATTGACTTCTTTAACTGAAACATCAGACAGAATAAGTTCCGGCGCACCTTTTCTCGTAACCCACTGATGGAAGAATTGTTTAAGATCTTCCCCTGTTACAGCCTCCATCGAAACGCGGATATCGTCGAAAGATGCAGCCTTAAATTTATTGTCCCGATAAAATTTCTGAAAACCTTTCACAAAATTATCATCCCCGATAAGGTTCCTGAGCATATTCCACATCATAAGGCTTTTGCCATAACCTATCGCTTCAGAAGAAGCGTTATAGCGTGAACCAAATTCACTCAATGGAAAATCATTCGACGATTTTACATAATCGGTATATTTCTGGAGTGTAGATCGGCGGTATTCTTCTCCCTGTCCACGCTGCTCAGCAATAAGATGATCGGCCATATAAGCAGTAAGACCTTCACACCAGTTTCCGGACTTAAAGTCGACATAAACACTATTCCCCCAGTAATTATGCAGAAGTTCGTGAGGATAAGAGGAATTAAGTATAAACGGAAACCTTATTATCTGTTCTCCAAGCAGCGTAAAAGACGGCATGCCGTAACCGGTTTCCCAAAAATTCTCAACAAGCGCAAATTTTGTAAACGGGTATGGACCGATTAACTTCCTGTACATCTCGAGGTATTGAGCTGTTGCTTCCAGGTATTTATTAGCCAGAGTCTCATCCGGAGTCCGCAGAAAGGCCATAACATCTATTGAGCCTGCTGCTTTTGAATACTCTGTAAACCGAGCTGCGATAAGATAAATTTCCTCCATCGGTTCGGGTGAATCCCAGGTAATAATGTGCTGACCGTTCTTAATAGCATTCTGCGTTCTTTTACCCTGGCTGACAACATCCCAATGGTGCGGCATCTCAACAGTCATTTCAAAGTCTATCCAGTTGTTATTAAACCAGGGGACCCAGTAAGTGGAGCCTGCAAGGTAAACACCCTCTGTGTCAATAATACCAGGGGTTTGACTAAATCCTCTCGCATATTCCTCACCCAGCTGCTGAATGGGATAATCAATTATTCCATCATACTTTAAGGTAAATATTGTTTCCTTCCCTATATAATTCTTAAATGTGAGTGAATACTGGTTTTCAGAATTGCCTCCCTGCTGATCAAAATCCTCCCTGTCCATTCCAAAATCTTCGGCCTTCACTCCGCTTTTATTTAGCTCGAGAATAACGTCCGGAGATTCACTGGCAATGTTGAGATTTTTATTCAGAAGGAAATTGAGTACAGGCTTCATCTGCCCGGCAGGGATTGTAACCTCATCCGTAACCTGCAGATAGTGTCTGCCAGGTTCGAGGCTGACATAAATTTTGTGGTGTATAATATCACCTGCAAAAACTGCGGATGAACATATGAATACAACTAATAAAAAGATGATTCTTTTATACATATAATTCTCCCGTTAAATTCTATTTTTTACACTGAAGACTGAGTTCAGGTATATTAAGTTTCATCTTACAACAATAGTGACAGTATTTTCGGCATTCATATATTTCTTTGCCGCGTTCTTTACATCAGACAGCTTAACATTCTTTAATTCCTCAAGAAACTTCTTATCATAATTAAAATCATTGTGGAAGTAATCAGAGTTTGCCAGGTAATAAGCCTTGTTGATACTCGAAAGTCTGCGGAACATCATTCTTCCGAGATACATGTTTACTGACTTCTGCAGTTCCTCCTCAGTAAGAGTATCAACTGCCGAAGGATTAAAGAATCCGGGGTACTGCGGAATAAGAACATCCACATTCTGAGGACGCGTTCCCTGGGAAATGAAGAAAAGAGCTTTGTCGTTCTCAACATCAATGCCGGCGCTCATATTATAAGCCAAACCCTGCTTCTCTCTTATATCAAAGACAATCCTGTCAGAGAGCATGAGGGAGAGGGCTTGAAGAGCGGGAGCATCTTCAGGATCGATTTTAGTAGTAAATCCCCAGAACAAATATGACCTTTTCCCCTGCAGATCTTTTTCGAAGAGAGTATCTTTCGCAGCACTGAGGAAACCTTTTGAATACACCGGGGGATCTTCAGAAACGGGATTGCCCCTGAAATTGCTGAACAGTGCATCTATAGTTTCGGGAGATGAAGGTGAAACAACCGAGATTATCATATTAGCCGGTTGAAAATATTCTTTAGTAAAAGCAGCCAGGTTATCATATGTCAGATCCGGTGTTTTCTCTGCAGAAGGCGGCTGTTCATAAATGAGAGATTCATATGTTTTGTCGAACAGGAGTTTTGAATTATCCCCTCCCATACCCATCATTCCCATCATTCCATGTCCCTGTGTTCTTTCAACAGCTTTATCAAATTCCTCTTCTGTAGGTATAAAATTCAGGAACATACTATTAAGATAACCGATTGCTCCCGGAAGATCTTCGGCAAGACCTTCAGCCCGTATATAACCGAAATCCGGATGAAGATAAATATTATCCATAGGTATAAAAGGATTATCATTAAATACATATGTAAACCCGTATTGTTCGCCAGTTTTTATGCCTTCATCGGAATTCATTCGTTGTTCAATACAATCGTGCAGTATTTTAGCGGCATCCTTGCCGTATTTTGATTCGTAATATGCCTTATGTTTGATTAAGTAATGGACCGCGAGCAAATTGCTCACATCATTCTGAACGGCTATTATGTCAGGACCACCCGGATTACCTTTGAACTGCCTGACAATGCTTGCACTATCAGCAGATTCTATTTCAGTTTTGTCCGAAGGCGATTGTAAAATAACCAGAGGCTGAGTATCCAGCTTCAACTTGCTCAATTCAGCCGCGGCTTTATAATATTCGCTGCTGTTATATGAGGCCAGTACAGCTTCAATGCCGTTTTCAACCAGAACATCTGAATTGTATATACCAAACATATGCGGTTTTTCAATATTCTTCAGAAATTCGGTTCGTGCTTTTACAGCCTCCGATTTAATAGTTTCCCCGGAAAGTGAAAAATTTAGTTCTGCAATCTTCTGTGTTAAAGAATGAATGATTTTATCATAATCGGCGCCATCTCCTGTGGTAATATCAGCTTCAACAAAACTTTTTACAGGAGATAGACGAGACGACAAGTTTAATGAATTTATTTGTGAAGGAAATTCCGATTGGAGTGCATCCTGTAATTGATCTTTAGCCTTATTCAAAACCATACTTAAAAGTTCAGATGATTTGGATGATTCAAACCCGGGAAATTCATAAAATACCTGGACAACCATATCCTTTCCATCATAGAAGCGGTCGTATAACAGGTCCTTTTCGGCGGCAGTCTGAGCCGGTTTCTGAAAACCGGTACTCCAGTTTGGAAAAACATCATTTTTAACAATGCCGGGTGCTGCCTTACCGTATATATCCTTAACGGCTTTGAGCATATCTCTGGTGTTAAAATTTCCGATGACACTTAGAATAATATTATTCGGAACATAATTGTTCTTATAAAATGCGTAGACATCTTCCCGTGAAAGCGACTGAATTGTTGAGTATGTTCCAAGTGTAGGCAATGATAGTGCATGCCCGCTGTAGAGGATGGAGATTGTATTCCTTTCCATTTGTTCACCGGGGTCAGCCAGGCTTTTAGATATCTCTTCAAGCACAATTCCTTTCTCCTTCTCAAACTTTTCCACGGGCAGAGTCGAATTGAAAAGCATATCTGCCTGTATTTCCATCCCTTTTATAATATTTTCAGCAGGGGTAACCATCATAAAATCGGTATAGTATTCTGCTGTATGGGCATTGTTATATCCACCTATAAAATCGACATCATCATAAAGCTTTTTCTGTGTTCTTGATGCCGTTCCATTGAAAAGAAGATGTTCGAGCATATGACTCATACCGCTGGACGAGAAAGTCTCATATGCCGAGCCGACTTTGACCGCGGCATTTACTCCCACCATTGGAAGTGCAGGATTTTCAATAAAAAGCACTTCCATCCCGTTATCCAGCTGATATACGGATACACCTTTAGGCAGCATCTGAATTCCGGCTGCGGTTAAGGTGTTTTCCCCGTTTTCCTGTGAGTAGGATTCACTCACGGTTCAACAGCAGAATTAAAAATAAACATATAACCATTATAATTTTTTTATTCATGACAAGACTCTCCCTGTAATCGATATAATAAATATTAACTGCACTAAAATAACTAATACCTGTGTACTTCTCACCCTGTTTTGACGGGGAATCATTTATCCGGCCGATTTCAAAATCTCAGTTCGAGTGAGAACTGTGATACTTTTCCAAGGTCGCCGAAGTCAACCAGGGCGTAGTCAAAACCTACCTGCTGGTTCATTACATCCATCCTTAGTCCAATTCCGAATGTCCATTTCTCCAGGTAGTAGTTAACCCTGTAACCCACCCTTGCAAATACAGTTTCATCCCAGGCGTATTCACCGCCGACATTAACTTTCTCTGTATTATCATTCGGATGAACTCCATCCACGGCTAAAGTGAAACGGTTCTGTGCGGATTCGACCACAGGCTCGGCACCCCCGACAACGTCCATTGCCACGCCTACTCTGAATGTAAGAGGAAGCGGCCACGGCTCTGTCTTTAAACGCGCATCAGGATTATAATTTCCTGAGAATTGGTTATTGATGTCGGTTATTGTGATAAGGTCCCGGCCTTCGAGCTGCATATTTCCGCCGAAATTAGATATACTCATCGCAATTACAAGATTATGGAAACCAGTTCTTAAGAAAGTACCGAGGTCTAATGCGATAGTATTGGCAGATTCATTATAAAGATTCTGCTGAATATATTTAACAGTAAGACCCACAGAAAACCGGTCAGTTAATGTCCTTGCATAACTCAATCCGATAGCAAGATCACTAACATCGTAGTAAATCCCTGTCCCTTCAGGCTGAGTTACCGTAGTAACTTCCTGCTCGCCTGTATTCAACGCTATGACGTGAAGAGCTAAAAAGTCGCTCGTACTTAAAGGGTAAACAGCCCCCGCAAAATCGTGTGAGATATCCGCAAACCATTCGTTATGAGTCACGGCGAGTGAAAACCCGTCAACATTAGTGATGCCGGCCGGATTCCAGTATATAGTACTGACATCGTTTGCAACTGCAGTAAAAGACCCCCCCAGAGCATTTGCTCTTGCTCCCACTCCGATCTTAAGAAACTGCGCAGCTGCTGTACCGACTTTTGAAAAATCGCCCGCATATGCCGCTGTCTGAAGGAATATTATGGTAATCACGACTATAAATTTTTTCATTTAATTTACTCCGATGTCAGGTACTTATTTTATAACCAGAAATTTACCGACTTTCTTCTGTCCGTCAGGCAGAGAAACTACATAAACATATAATCCGTAAGCGATATACTGATTATTGTACGTCCGCATATCCCAGAACATAAACCCCCGGTTATCATCATGGTCAAGATCAACAATATGATCTCCTGCGATTGTAAAAATAGAAACTCTGCATCGATCAGGAAGATGGTTAAACATCAGTTTCTTTCCAAACTGGTTTGTTTCCCATTCATTCGAAACGATATAGGGATCGGGAACTACACGGATCTTATTTAAATCAATTTTATCATTATTTGTATAACCGGCACTGCTTGTTCTAAATGAGTAATAAATTTCTTTCCTGAAGGGCTTATATGTTCTGATTGTAAACTGATCCCCCTGTGAAGGAGCAGCCGCATTTATATGAACAGTATCACCGTAAGCATTAATATATGTGTCCGGCATATTGTTTGTCTGAAGAAGGAGTCCCGTATAAGTGGTATCGCCTGTCTGAGGATTTATATCATATTTTTCAAAGTTAAGAACGTCAAGATACCTTTCATAAAAACCGGGACTTCCCTTTGTGTACGCGAGTCCGCCCGGTACAAGGTCCCATCCAAGTTGACTATAATAGAATTTACGGTACTCTTCCCAGGGCGCCTGAACTGCAAATTCTATCAGCCAGGTATTGCTGCTTACGTCTACAGGATTTTCCGGATCAGTAACTACTTCAACTTTCAGCGGAAGATGGAAAGTAGTATCATATGCTATTCCGGTAAAGAAATCATACCAGCGTGCATTCAATCCGCCGTCCGGTGCAGTATCGATGGTTATACGATAATCATCGACCGTATAAATATCCTCCTGCACGACCGACTGGTCTCCTATATATTTATCAACAGGCTTTGTATTCCAGTAGAAAGTTGATGTATCGCCATTGACTTTCGTCCATCCGGCGAACTCAGTTCCCGAAGGAGAGTTAAGTACTGTGAGTCTAAATCCATCTGTTACCGGAAGATTGTCCTCTGTATCATCGGAGAACAAATGATGATCCAGCAGCACAGTGGTATCCCCTGTTTCAGCGGAAACACGCAGCAGGTTAAATCCAAGGACATAACTGGTATCGGTTCCCGTCACCTGAAATGAAGAGTCAGCAAAAGTAACCAGGTATTCATCATTGGTTATAAGATCAGGGTTAATGATATCAAGTTTTACTACTCCCTGGCAGACTCCCCCGATCGGAGGAATTGAACCGTCAGGATTAGTATCCGGATCGTAACCGGCGTCATTATAATTCTGAGGGAGCACTCCGGGAACGACAGAGACAGTATGACTTTCCATAATTGAATGCCCCAGGGATGACTGGTACGACTGCTCAAGGCTGTCAGGGTTCTGGTTACCTTTATCATATGATGTAACACAATACCAGTATTCTATTCCATTTATTAGATTCTCGTCAGTGAAGCTGTGTTTCAGCCCGGTATCATCACCGAGCGACTGATTGAATGCAGGATCAGGCCCTTTTATTCCATCGATCAGATCGAATATCTTTATTGGTTTATAACCGATTACATCTCCAAAGGAATTCGTAATAGGTGTTCCCCAGGTTTTTCCCAGATCATCACTCCGGTAAATCTTATAACCCTCAAAATCCTGTTTACCTGTCAGTATATCGCGTGAATTTTCAGCTGCAGCATCCCAAACTATTCTCACCTTCTTATCTCCCGCGTGAGCCTGTACAACAGGAGTTTGAGGTGGTCCTGATCCCTGGTAAGCTCTCTGATACATCTCCTGTGTCACTCTCATATTATTCATCAGGTCGGATGTATCGGGCTGGAAAGGGATATTTCCTGCATCGCCCATCACCACTGCAACCGATGATGAAACAGTTTCACCGGGCGCCAGAGTAAACGGACCTGTCATAATAAAATAATTTATAGGAGCTCCTTCCGGGAAATAAAGTTGAAGGCTGTCGGGAATTGTTGTATCCATTCTCCTGTTGCTGCCGTGAAAATAAAATCTCTTATCAGGCAGATTCGGATCTGCAGGATTACTGCTTATAATAGGCCACATCTGTTCATCAATAGATGGAGCCACATCCCTGCTGAAGTAGTGAAAATCAGTTACTCCCATATCTTTGGGAGTCTTAAGAACATTTAATCCCGGAATCCCCATATTAGTGGGATCTGTCCCCCACGCACCATCTTTTGTATTATTAATATCCCAGACATAAACGAAATCACCATTAGGATTATTATCACCGGGGTTACTGTCGATAATATTTATGTAATCCATATTATCGAAATCCGGTCTGAAAATTGCATAATATCCTACATAAACACTGTCAAGCTGACGGCCGCTTGTATTATGAATAGTGAACTCCCATATCAGCATATCTTCTGCATAGGGACGGCCGTAGGTATAAGCTGTTTCCTCAACTTCAATCCCAAGAGAACCTGCCGGATTTGAGTTATCCTGATCATCGAAGACAGAATAAATATCCCTGTCTGAAACGAATTCACCCTGAACCTGCTTACCATAATCGGGTGAGGTTCCATCTATGTTTAGTCTGAACTTTCCCGGCCAATGCCTCTCTCCCGGTGTACTAATCCAGCTGCCGCCTTCATTGAAAAATCCTTCAGGCCATGTTTCCGGATTATCACTCAGAGCAAGGAAAGGAGTTTCATCAGGCGGAGGCACAGTAACATCGCCTGAAAAAATCTGACCTCTGGAGCCGTCTTTTGGAGACCAATCATATTTATCGGTGCCTGCACCGATAACGGACGTAATCACATTTCCCTTTGAAGCGACAATCAACCCCAGTCCGAAACAGTAATGGGTCTGGTCGCCTGCAGCTGCTGGCCAGCGTATAGCTTCATTAAAGTATTCATGGAAATTTGAAAGCACCCCGTAGTTTCCGAGATAGTTTGCAACCTGTCCCTTGTCCATTACCCCCAGGCCTCTTTCCTCATTGGATAAGGGTTTATGCATAGGTATCATATTTTTAATCTTCTCTTCCCTGTGACAACTTATACAATCAGGTGACTGAGGGTATGCTGCCCGGGTGTTCAGGACAATCAGCACAATAAGCGTGCAGTACTTAATAAGAGATGTGATCATAAAAATTCCTGTTGATTACAATATTATTTGAAGCCCCATCTTTATAATCCTTGGAGGTCCCACATAATTGGGATTATGGTCGGCATCAGGGGATGAGCCGACAAGTCCTGATAATCCGGTATCAAAAGGTTTCCCGGTACGCGAGTATACATAGACAACATTTTGAGTATCAAACAGATTCGTTATTTCAAGAACAACCGCAGCTGAAAGAGCTCCAAGCGGAATAGTTTTCACGGCTCTCAGATCTACTGTTGAGGTCCATGGCTTCCTGCCCGAGTTAACATCAATCCTTACGGTAGGATCAACATAAGGTGTATAAGGCAGCCCGCTGTTGGCTCTGACCAGAATATTAAGGTTAAAGTTTGCAAAAATGTCCGCTCCCAAAATATCCAGACCGCTTTTCTCAGGTATATTAAAATTCAGGTTGAGCGCTATTTTATGACGCTGATCAAAATCCAGATAATATTCCTGGTGAGGAATTTCTTCACCGGAAAAGGCATCGATATAACCTCCCAGGGGCTGCGAATTATTCCCTTTCGCAACCATATATGTATAATCAATTGAACCTGAGAAATAGCTGCTGTAACGCTTATGAAGAGTGAGGTCGATTCCTTTAACCCCGGCATAATCTGAATTATAGAAAACCACATAATCCTGCGACAGGTAGCTTACCTGCAGAGTCGAGAGAAGGTCTGTTATATCTTTATACCATGCAGTCAGATCCAATGCCCAGCTTTCACTCAGCTTATATTTTATTCCAGCTTCGTATGAAATAGTTTTCTGTGCCTTAACTGCGGGATTACCAATGAGCGGCAGCGATGTATTGATGTCCTTTCGTAAATTGTAGTAGAGCGAATTATAGTCGGGATTCTGGAAAAAGTGTCCGTACGCAAAATGCAGGACCGCCTCATCAGTGATCGGGTGAGCGAGGCCTATACGGGGACTGATCTGTGTTTTGGGGTCAACCTTAACTTCTTTTGCAAGCACCCAGTTATTATTCTCATCAAAATATCCGAACCTTTGTATATCCGGCCACATTGTTGCCTGCGGATCAGCATAATCGAACCTGAGCCCTACATTCAGGATCAGATAATTATACTCGATCTTATCCTGGAGATATGCGGCAATCTCGACCGGTCTTTTTGTGTATACATCCTTGAAATTCACTCCCGAAGGCCATGGCTCTGACTCTTCATGGACCCGAAGGTTATACGCAACTAATTCGGCACCGCTCTTAAACTGATGATTTATGTTTGCCTGGAAGGTTGCATCAGCTTTTGCTCTATAGGTAACAGTAGTATTATCAGCATATTCAGAATCATCGCCTGAAACAAAGAAATAAACTGACTCACCTGTTTTTCCCATCAGGTAATCCCGAGGGAGTTTATTACCAACCTGCACTATCCTATTATTTTCAAAGCGTGAAAAATTTAATGTATAGAAAAAGCTGTTGCTGAGAGTATGAGTGAGTACGAGTCCAAGCCTGTTTGATTTTATATCAGTATGCGCCTGGTTTTCACTCAGGTATTTCCAGGCATGGTTATAGGATTGGTACTTCTGCCCGCTGAGCTGTCCCGAAGCTGCAATTTTAATTGTGGGTGTGAAATGATATGTCAGCTTTGCCAGTCCGTCCGATTCAACATTATATCCATGAGGCAGGTAACTGTCTTCGTTACGGTAAACACCCGAAAGCAGGAAAGTCAGACCTGAAGCAATGGGACCGTTCAGCGACAGGTTGAATGTACCCGGCGCCGGGATCGATTGTTCGCTGTACATTTTTTTACTTAGATAAATGCCCTCATCCTGAACCCCGGGGAAAGGATCAGCTTTCCTGTAAGGAGAACTATTAAGCATAGGAGAGGTATACTCCATTCTTGCATGAAGAGAAGGCCCGCCTTCTTTGGTGACCAGATTAACTATACTTGACATTGCATCACCATATTCAGCATTGAATGTGCCGCTGATGACCTCCATCTCGTTTATCGCATCCTTATTAAGGGTGTTGCTAAAATTCCCGTAGAGAGGATCGTCCACCTTAACGCCGTCTATCAGGTAGCCGATCTCCCCTGTTCTCCCTCCCCGCACGTGGATTTGTCCCTCTGAGTCGGTTGTAAACCCGGCTTTCGTTGTAAGAATATCTTTCACACTATTAACAGGCATGCTCAGTATTTCGTCGGAGCTGACGATCGACTGTTTGGAGGTGACATCCTTCTGAATAAGCGGGCGTTCGGCGGTGACCACAACTTCTTCATTGAGGTTAAGTACCTGTACCTGCATTTTAAATTCCAGTGAGGTAGTCAGATCTATCAGCACCCTGACATTTTCAATACGGTATGTCTTATAACCGATCATGCTGGCACGCACAGTATACGTACCAGGGGGAATGTTTATAATGAAAAATTCCCCGTCAGGGTTCGTTGCAGATCCGTAATTACTTCCTTCAATCAGAATGTTGCAGCCCGGCAAAGGCTCACCGGTTTCAGTATCAATTACCCGGCCGGCAATTTTCCCGGTTGTGCCTGCAAAAACAACACTTGTTAAAAGAAAGAAAATGACCAGCAGTGAAAGAATAATGGATCGATAATTATAATTTTTCAAGAGAACTCTCTCCTAAATTCGGTTGATATCAAACGATGCTTCCAGGATGAACCGGTATTATCCTGCCTGTGCTGCACAGGCAGGATGCTCACCGGAACAAAATAAAATTCAGTCCTGTGGCGGACCGGATTTTATTTCATCAAAACCATTTTTTTGCTGATCACAGAATTACCGGTTCTCAGGGTATACATATATATTCCTGAAGGCACTTTATTTCCGAAATGATCTGTTCCGTCCCAGGTTATATGGTACCTCCCTGAGGACTGTTCTTCATTAAGCAGAGTTTTGATTTCACGTCCCAGCAGATCGTATATAGTAAGGGAAACAAAACTTCGTGCGGAAAGCTGGTAACCTATCTGAGTTTCCGGGTTGAAGGGGTTAGGATAATTCTGTTCAAGAGAAAATCTCTTCGGAACATCTGAAGAATTATATTCTACACCCGTAGTCAGTGAATTCACAAGGATATTATCAAAGTATCCCGGAATTCCGTCACCATCCATTTGGAAAGTATACAAGCCGAAGGCTCCCGACATATTTCTTGTCGCATTTGTATCGTAGATCGGACAGCCATTTAAGAGTGTCTCATCGAAATAACACCAGAATGCTGTGCTGTCGGCATTCAGGGTTTTCACTTCTATCTTCATTTTGTGCCAGCCGTCTGATGTTGGAAACAAACCTGGATTATCGGAACCATGGAAATCATGACTGTAAAGAGGAAGAAAGGTTGTTGTATCGGATCTCAGGCCGGAGAAGTTAATGCGGTCGCTGGCATCAAAATCTGCGCGAAGTTTATAAAAATCATGCTTATTGGTATCTGCGTAAACAACCAGGCCTGTGTATGCAGAACCTCCGGGATTATTCACATAGCAGTAAACATCAGCTTCAATAGAATAGTCAGACATTCCAAAATCCCCGTTATATGCAACAGCAGAACCTGTGTACGATCCATCAACATCCTGCAGCCAGCCGATATAATCACCGCCGTCGGGGAGTACATCAGGTGCAGTCGCCATCGGAACGGCTTCTAATGCATCCTCAGCTGCATAAAAAGTAGCCCAGCCCGGGTCGACAGAGCCGGATTCAAAGTTCTCAGTAAATATGGTTTGGGCAGGAACTACAGCAGCATTCCCGAAGAACATCACCATAATCAAAGCCAAAAAAATAGTAATTGTTTTTTTCATAGCTGACCTCATTAAAGTTTGAATGTGGATTATTTAGATTCCTGTTTATCAGTGAGCAATTATATAATCTAATCCCTGGCCTTACATCGTTTCTCTTTATCGGAAGATTTAACGTAATACATCAAATAATTCAAAAGGGATTACCAGGATAAAAGATTCTTATCCTGAAAAATAAAATGGTGCAGATAGAATACTGCATTTTCTAAATCCAATGAATTCTATATGTGAATATTTAAGATTTACATGCATAATTTCAGGAACGGGCGCTCAGGAATTTTTCTCCACCATAATTGTCCTGCAGGCTGAGGGTCAGCTGCATTTCCTTGTTCAAACATCTCCCCAGAATTTCAGTAGTTCATCATAAGTTCAAATTAGTATAATTAGTTAAAAGAGGCAATTAAAAAATAAAAAAAGTAAAGCCCTTGTAATGACTCGTTAAGAATGTCAGTAATTCGACTCTATAGAAATGTCAGTAAAAATAGAAGATATTTAGGGTTCTCAAAACAGAGGAGAGCTCCAGATGGAAGGGATACTGGCAACTCGTTCCTTGATCCCAGATGCGGTCTGCAGGTGCTCTCATTAACCAATGGCTTCAGCCATTCGGTTCCCTGTACAACACAAAAACCCCAATAACGGTTTTAACCGTTTCCCGTCAGGCCGACTTGCCGACCAGAATATAATGCGGTATTATGACTGAGTGCATTGGACCCTTCGCGTAACTCAGTTCTCTGAACTGAGCAAAAAAAATGGTACCGGTTTATGCTGATGGAAACACAAATCTATACCCGTTAACCTTCTTATCGCCTTACCTCCCAATCTTCTCAACTTCTTACCTTCTCCCTCCGATCTCCGCCACTCCGTCCTCTGGTCTCTGACTTCCGTTCTCCGATCTCCGATCTCCCTCTTATCTTCTTACTTGTTCCTTGATACTTGATGACAGACTGTTCCTTTTTATTTTCTGCTAAAAATACTTCGCATTAGCAGCATTTAAAAAATTAATTTGACAATACATTTTATTTTTCTGAGATTAACTCTGCGCTCACAGGAGTTTCTTTGAAAAACGGGTACCTGAAATACTTTATCCTGAAACCCATTTATAAATTGACTAAATAAATCCAGGGGATTTATGAAAACATCTTTATTAGTGTTTTTTGCTGTATTATTGACGTTTGTTCTTCATTCCTGCAAAAAGGATAACCTCATCCCTCCTGAGCAGCAGCCTCAGCTAAGTTTAACCCTCGAAGATGTCAGCTGTACAGAAGTCTGGCTGAAATTAACAACAGCAAATATTAGTCTCCCGGTTAATGTAGAAATACTCAAAGACGACAATCCTGTCAGAACAATTACTCTGACTTCAGCAGATAGTATTTTATATATAGACTCCCTTCTACCGAACAAAACATATAGTTTTACATCAATCATCCAATCGAACACTCAGTCAATCAAACATTCCATTTCGCTTGCCACTCTGGATACTACCAGCCACGACTTCACCTGGCAGAGTTGGACATTCGGTGGAGATGCAGGGGGTTGTGTGCTTTATGATGTTGCAATAATTGACGATAATGATATCTGGGCAGTAGGGGAGATTTATTTACTGGATACATTGGGACAGCCGGATCCTTTACCCTATAATGCTGTTCACTGGGATGGAATTGAGTGGAAATTGAATAGGATTCCCTATTATTATCAGGGACAACCATACTATCATCCTATAAAGTCGATATTTGCTTTTAGCATAAATGATGTTTGGTTTTGTGGCAACGGAGTAGTCCATTGGAATGGCAGCCAGTTTATTCCAATCTCTGTTCCAGCAAATGTCTGGGGTTCGTATCAAATGAACAAGCTCTGGGGAACCTCCAGCAACGATCTGTACGCTGTGGGAAACAACGGCAGCATCGCTCACTATAACGGTCATAGCTGGACAAAAATAGAAAGCGGAACAAATCTTAACATAAATGATATATACGGAGCTTATAATGAGAGAACGAGTCAATATGAGATATTAGCGCCAGCTTCAAATGTTCTTCAAAGTTTAGATAGAGATTTATTATCAATAAACGGCTATTCAGTAACGCATCTTCTTACAGAACCAATCAACGGTACTATAAGTACTTCCTGGTTTATCCCGGACAGGATTTACCTGATTGGGGGAGACGGTATTTTTAAGAAATCTAATTTTGCGGATTCATTGTGGGAAATAAAACACCGGGGAATAACTATTTACTACACCTATTGCATCAGAGGAACCTCAATTAATAATATTGCCTTGATCGGAGCTTATGGAGACGTATTACATTTTAATGGTTATGATTTCAAGAGTTTTATCAGCCAGACACGAATAAACGGGAACCTCTATTCGGTAGATATTAAAAATAATATAATTGCTGCTGTTGGTGTAGATAATATCAAAGCAGTTATAACAATAGGCGAGCGAAATAATTAAAAAGGAGGGAATACATGAGTCCGCCGTACTCTGTTAAATGAGAGTAGCGATGCTGCAACATCGCTACCCGAAAGTATACAAATAATCAGGTTGGAGTAAATAATTCAATGAATTATTCTGCCTTTTTATTTGCAATAGAAAGTTATGACAATATTCAAAATAAAGAAAGAGGAAAAAATGTTTACAAAACTTATTATTTTATTCTCGATTCTATTTTTTTCGATTGAACTGTGTGCACAAGTTCAATCCGTAACTCTTTATAATGATTTTAGAAAAGAGTTGGTTAAAAATGGAAGCAATGATGTGTTATGTACTCGTTGCCCATTAGCTCAAAATTCGTCATCTCTCGTAGGAAGGGAGCCAGGCCCAATTATATATAGAGATGTATGGCAATGGAATATTCCGGATAATGTTATACCTGATGGTTCAATAATCAATTCTGTTCATCTTTCGATAAAATGTACGAATCAATTAGGTACAGGAAACCTATACGCCCTAATTTCAAACATTAGCTACGATATTAGTGGTGATAATAATTACAATGAAATATTTGCGCAAATGACAGTTTCTAATATGGCCCAGGTGACAAGTTCAAATGGATATCTCGATTATCAGTCCAATGACCCGCAAGATGAATTTATTCAGGCCTTGCAGAACGCTTTATCTGATGATAGATTTGTTATTGGTATCCGGTGGAATAATGATGTGTTAACCACTAGCAAGACATGGTATCTAAGTAATTATTACGTTTATAATCAGCTTTATATCGAATATACTGTTCCGGTTACAACGGTCACAATAGATCAAAGAAATAGCCAAAACCAACAGGTGGGTAGCTTAAAAAAATGGGATAATGATTTGGATCAATGGGGAAATAATTTTAATCCCGGTTCTCAATTTTCTTTTAATGTAGGTTCACAGCAAGTCATACTTGCTGATCAAACATTGATTTCAGGTGAAAAATACAATAACTGGAATGGAGTATCCGATGTCATTAATCACCATTCCTTTTTTATAAATGAACAAACAAATAGTTTAATATCCTATTTTCGCCCAGTTTACACTGGGATAACAATTAAAAATGCTCTTGAGGGTACTTCAGTTACCGGCGGGTTTATCGAATTTCTCGACCCCTGGTATATTGATTTCGAGGATCAGAACCATGCAGACCAAAACAGAAATCGTGGTATGGAGAATGCTTATGCAAGAGAGCGTGAATCATTACCCTTTACTCCGGATTATACGACTTCATATGCCAACGGGTCAGATCCTTCACACGCGTATCAAGGAGTATTCTTAAATCAGAGCGGTCCTCCATATTGGAACCCTCCGTATTATACTGCCCAAGCACTTACAGATCAGGATATACCTATGGGCGGGAAATATGGCACTCGTACATTTTATTTCCACAAATGGGGTGGAACAGATGTTGACCTTAATTATCCTGATTATCAGTACACAGGAGTAGTCTTCAAAACAAGCAATGCCGAAGTTGATGCAGTCTTAAAAGGTCATTTACTCTCAGGCGCCGAGCTAGGTACCAATGGTCAGCGGCATCTTGTTCGGGATAGTGAGGGATATTATCATCTATTCTATGTATCCTTAGATAAAGTCTGGTATACTCAAAGTCTTACTACTTCAATTAGTGGTGCCTGGGATGATGAATTATCGCTCTTTGGAGTAGATGCAAAGAGTGTGTCCATTGATATCGCTGGAGATTTAATAAATCTGGTAATTGAAGGTAAATCAGGCACTAATTATAAAATCTATAGGGCATCTTTGGATGTAAGCACCTGGGAACTCGAGCAGCCAGAAGAGTTAGCAGATATTTCTTCAACTTACTACGGAAATGCATATCCTGTTATAGCTGCAACTAATAATGAAAGATTTTTTGTTTACAGAAAATCATCATCTGGAGGATTATATTATATCCGACAATACTATGATGGTATATGGCATACCTCAACAGAGTCCTCAATTCCAAATACTGGCTTCACATCCTTATATCCTGCCGTTTGTATGGACAGGCAAGGGAACAATTTTGATATGCTGCATCTTGTGTACCAGGAAGGAAATCTGAGCACTTCCATAAAATATAGATCTTTTAGTTCAAATATCTTCAGTTCTCCTGTATCTATTTCTGATTTCAGCGGTTATAGCATTAATACAAATCCTTCTATTAGCCCGGTTAAAAAAGACAAAGGCAATAACTTGTTTAGGTATGACCCGATTGTGAGCTGGCTTGGCAGAAGTAGTGGAACACTTGGAAAAACTGAAGGTACTTCAATACCAACCCCAAGGTTAATTGTCAGAGTATGTACAGATTGGGTTCACAATACCTGGGGCAGTACTTATGCTTATGGAGAAGAAGTTAATGCTACTCAAAATGCTTCTGTAGGAGATGTCTTTAACCAGAGTGTAATCACCTGGGGACAGAAAGACGGAACCGAATCAAGATGGATAAAGCGAATCGCTGATAATGATACTTATTATGGTCCGTATTGCCTTAATCCTGCTGGATACTACACCAATATCAGCAATGGCTCAACCCTTTCTGATCTAAAAGCATTTAGTTTTGATAATGAATCCGCACCATATATAATAAATCCTAGTACAACAGCTTTTACAAGCGTTCCGGATTGCGGTGGAGAGACTAAGGCTGTCACAACCTATCCATTCACATATGCCAGGGCTGGTGTTCTAATAAAGAAAGGTATTAAGTTTGCATTTCATACTGGAGATGTTGTCGTGTCTGATAGTGCGATAAAGTTTATAAGCGTTCCTGATACGAATTTATACCAAAGTGCAGAACAATTAAATCAAGTATTAAGGACTATAGATTTTCCACTTAGCTCACACTCAACGTTGATATTCAGTAACTATTACTATGTGCTGAACAAGGATTTAGCTGATACTCTTAATAATGGAGAGACGGTTACGTTCAGAGTGGAATTGGTAAATAGTTCAAGTGGTAATATAGTCGGGACTTTCGATAATGTTCTCTATGATAAAACTAATCTTGATGACTATGAGAATATAAGCTATCAGGTAGATTGCTCAGGGATAACAGAAGGAGATTACTTCTTCAGGCTTGTAACCTCAGCTAATGGTGATGCAGAATATAATCTACTAAACTCAATAAATGATGCAAGCACTGTGGCAAAAAGGACATCCACTACGGTTTCATATAGTGGAAGTACTATACCTCTAACTTATGAGCTTTCACAGAATTACCCCAATCCATTTAATCCGGTAACAACAATAAAATATCAGTTACCTAAGAATGGATCAGTTACCTTGAAGATTTATGACATTCTCGGGAAGGAAGTTGCCACGCTGGTTAACGAACAGAAGAATCAGGGAAGATACTCCGTTAATTTTGATGCTTCAAGACTGGCAAGCGGCGTTTACATTTACCGGTTACAGGTTAATGATTATGTAAATTCCAAGAAGATGCTGTTGCTAAAATAAGGAAGACTTAATTGGACATCTCAAGGGAAGGCTCCTGACGGCTTTCCCTTTTTTTTAATGATCATTTGAATTGTCACTAAAGGAAAAGCAATTTGAATACTGAAGAATGGAACCATCAAAGTTGGAGAAGAGAGGTTAAGTGAAGACGGGGAGCGAAAGTGAGCCAGGTTTTTCTACAATTCATTAAGGAACGGGTTCTTTTTCCGTTCCCTTCCGATCGTGCTCTCTTCGCCATGGCCTGAGTAGATAACCACATCGTCCCTGAGGGTGAGCAATTTATTGGTTATTGAGTTGAGAAGAGTTTCATAGTCTCCGCCCCACAGGTCTGTCCTGCCTATGCTGTCTTTAAAGAGCACATCGCCTACGATGCAGAAATTTTCATTCGGAAAATAAAGACAGAATTCGCCGGGTGTATGTCCCGGTGTATAAAGAAACTTAATTGCTGACTCGCCCAAACTAATATTTAGTTTTTCGGAGATAAAGTTATCGGGCGATGGGGGTTCGTTAAATTGTACATTGTATCTCTCTGCCTGTGTGCCTGCATTTTTTAAGAGAATAAGATCGTCTTCCGGGATAAGGTATTCCGGGTTATATTTTTCTTTAACAAATTTACATCCCCATATATGATCCAGATGACAATGTGTATTTATCAGGTATTTCGGCACGAGGTCATTATTACGGATAAATTCTGAAAGTTCATTCTCTTCAACCTCATCGGAACATCCGGGATCGATTACAGCACATTCTTTCGTATGATCATCCCATACAACAAACGTATTTTCACTGAAAGGATTGAACACAAATTTCTTTAACTTAACCATTATTTGAAATTTCGCTTTATTCTTGAAAATAATTTCTTGTTATAGTTGTTATAATTGTCCTTTATCTCTTCAAATGAATCTCCCCCGAATTTAATGAGAAAGTGTTTCGCCACCACCCAGGCAAGCATTGATTCTGAAATTACAGCACAGGCGGGAACAGCCACAAAGTCGCTTCTTTCTCTTCTCGATTCTATTTTTTTCATGGTGCTTAAGTCAACGCTTTCAACGGGACTCATCAACGTTGCTATCGGTTTCATTGCTGAACGGATAATCACAGGCATACCATTTGAAATTCCGCCTTCAATTCCGCCTGCTCGGTTGGTTTTTCTTTTTAGCCTTTCTCCGGATCTGATTATTTCATCGTGAGATTCCGAACCTGTTCTTTCGGCCGATTCAAACCCGGTCCCTATTGAGACTGCTTTCACCGCATTTATTGACATCATTGCAGAAGCAATATCCGCATCAAGTTTCAGATCGTACTGCATAAAACTGCCCAATCCCGCCGGAACTCCGGAGGCAACAGTAACAAAAGTTCCTCCAAGTGTATCTCCTTTCTTTTTTACCTGTTTGATCCTGTCTATAATCCTGTTTTCATGATCTTTATCGAATACTCTTACATCGCTTTTATCCGCTTCAACCGATAAATCCCAGGCCGAAAAATTTTTCGGGAGTTTATTATGAGTTAAATCTTCAAACATATCCTGATCTGAATATTCTCCTCCTATACTTTCTACATAACTGCCGATAAAAATATTAAATTCTTCAAGTAGTCTTCGTGCTACAGACCCGGCTGCGACCCTGGCAGCAGTCTCCCTGGCACTGGAACGTTCGATTGAGTTCCTGATATCATTGTAATTGAACTTGCTTACACCGACAAGGTCAGCATGCCCCGGTCTTGGAATTGTAACCTTTTCTATCTTTTTCTTTCCGGCTTCGGGCGACATCTGATTTTTCCAGTTCTCCCAGTCCTTATTCCTTATCAACAGAGAAACCGGTGAACCAATCGTCTTCTGAAATCTTATGCCTGACAAAATTTCAGCTGTATCCGATTCTATTTTCATCCGGTGACCTCGTCCATAGCCGGCCTGTCTTCTTTTAAGATGGTAGTTCAGATAGCTGTTTTCGATGTGAAGGTTTGAGGGAATTCCATCTATTATTACTGTAAGGGCCTTACCGTGGGATTCCCCTGCCGTTAAGAAGCGTATCATTTCAAATCCTGTAAAATGTTGAGCAGTTAATATAAAAAAAACGCCCGAATACCGGGCGTTCTTTTATAAATATTTCTATACCTTATTCAGGTATTTCAAGTGCATAGAATCTTTTATTCCCCTGTTCGTCGGCAACTCTCAGCATTACTGAACTGCCCTTACTATCATCAATTATACTCTTGAAGTCGCTTACAGAATCGATTTGTTTTTTGTTAGCTTCAAGGATAATAAGTCCCTGGAATAATTTCTGGTCTTCAGCTCTACTGTACGGTTTAACCTCAGTAATCAGGACTCCATGATCAACGTTGAATTTAGTCTTCTCCTGTGAGTTAAGATTCCTGACAGTTAAGCCGAGATTATCAAAAGCTGTGGAAGAATTATTCCCGTTAGATTCATTATTATTATTTTCTTTATTCACTACCGGTTCATTGGTCTGTTCTGTTTCCCTTGCTTTCAGGGTTACATCCCGATTGATTTCTTTGCCGTCACGGTATAGAGTTAATGTCACCGTAGATCCGGCACTTTTACCAGCTATATAGCTCTGCAGGGTATTAGGTTCATTAACTTCCTTTCCGTCAATTTTAAGGATAACGTCACCGGCTTTTATATCAGCTTTACTTGCAGCTCCGCCTTCAACAAGTCCCTGAACAATGACACCCTCAGGTTTACTCAAACCAAGAGCTTTTGCCATTGCATTATCAACCTCGCCGATATTTACACCTATATAGCCGCGGCTGATCTTACCGTGTGCTATAAGGTCTTTAGCAACCGACTTGGCCATATTTATTGGGATTGCAAACCCATAGCCAATGTAAGTTCCTGTTCTGCCGGCGGCGATTGCAGAATTCACACCAATTACGGCACCGGACAAATCAACAAGTGCGCCTCCGCTATTGCCCGGGTTGATAGCTGCATCCGTCTGGATGAAATTCTCAACACCATAACTATTTTTAATCAATCCAAGCTGCCCTCTTCCAATGGCACTTACTATTCCTGCAGTTACCGTGGAAGAAAGAGATAGAGGATTGCCTATTGCCATTACCCATTGACCTACCTTCAGATTATCAGAATCACCCAGGTAAGCAACGGGAAGATCTTTAGCATCAATTTTTATCACTGCCAGGTCTGTAAGAGGATCGGTACCGACAACAGTAGCATCAAATGTTCTCTTATCGTAAAGTCCAACAGTCACTTTACTAGCATTCTCAACCACGTGGTTGTTTGTAAGTATATATCCGTCATCAGAAATTATAATTCCGCTTCCCGTACCTTTTTCTTCCTGAGGCATATCTTTAAAAGGGAAAAAGAAGAAGTCGTTGTGGGGGTTTTCAGCCGAAGAAACAACTGTAATCTGTACAATTGTAGGAGTAACCTTTGCGGCAGTTTCTATAAAAGCCTTACTGAAAGAAGTGGCATCCGCATCAAGATTAACGGGGGGATTGTTAGCGCCAAGGTTTATATCAGCCAGTCCCGGTCTCACCAATCCAAAACCGGAAACAAGCAGGGCTCCAAACAGGATTCCGGCAAACACTAAGGCAAATGCACCAAATAATCTTTTTGATCTCATGTTCTATTCCTCCGAATTAAATTCATTTTTTAGAATTAGACTGCATTGCTGCATTTGTATCAACTATCTATAATACCTCATTTGAGTAATTGAAGCGACTGCAAACCTTTAAAGTCAGGGATATGGTGCCTGGTATAACGTTCGAGGAAACCAATTGCCTTTTCCTTTGTTGATTTGCTTATTTTATCTGCCTGTTTATTGTATTTTAGACACAGCAGGTAGTTAAAAAGTTCCATATCGATAGTATAAGAATAAAGATTTTCCCGGCTGCACTGTTCACAAAAAATACCTAAATCGTAGTTGTATGCCAAATTTTCATTAGCAAACTTTGATCTGCCGCAAGACGCACACTTCTCCAGCTGAGGCTCATAACCTGAATCCGCCAGGAAAAATAAGAAAAATCTTCCAAATGTAACCAAAGGTTCTTCATTTAATGTATCAAGAAGTGAAAGGATTCTTACCGTCCCTGAAAACAGTCTGTAGTTTGATTCATTCTCGGGTGTCAGCTTCTTTAATAATTCGATAACAGCAAGTGCGTACTGAAGTTTTTCAAAATCATCCTTTATTCCCGGGAAATGTGAAATTATTGAGGCACCTGATACAAGCTGTAGTTCACGGGTGTCTTTTTTGTATAATACAATTTCGAGATGATTAAGAGGATTAACGGCGGAACCGATCTTACTTTTTGAGCTTCTCCCCCCTTTAAGAATTCCTGACAGCCTGCCGTACTCTTTCGTATAGAAGGCAGCAATTATACTGGTATCACCATAGTTGAGCCTGGTCAGCACTATGGCTTCAGTTTTTATAATCTCGCTCATTTTATAAAATTATAAGGAAAGCTGAATATTCCTTCTTCAGTAATAATACCTTTTATCAAATGCGCGGGTGTAACATCGAAAGCCGGTGTATAAGCTTCATCGATGCCAGGAGAAAGTTCAATCCCATTCGGCCGGGTAATTTCATTCATATTTCTGAATTCGATTATTATTTCGTCTCCGCTCGCAATTTTTCTATCGATCGTGGTAGTTGGCGCGGCAACATAAAAAGGCACTTCGTGGTAATAGCAGTTTACGGCCAGGCTGTATGTACCAATCTTATTGGCGGTATCTCCATTCAAAGCAATCCTGTCGGCCCCGACTACGGCAAAATCGACTTTACCTGATCTAAGCAGGGAAGCCGCAGAAGAATCACTGAGAACGGAATAAGGGATGCCGTATTTCCCGAGCTCAAAAGCTGTCAGTCTTAATCCCTGCAGCAGTGGTCTTGTTTCGTCAGCATAGACATAACTAACAAGCCCA
>CAWETK010000017.1:0-190547 GCA_963811905.1 uncultured Ignavibacteria bacterium | reverse complement strand
GCAAAAGGATTTCCAAAAATATTTATTGTACGTAGAAGTTGATTATCAGGATGACTAATGTACAAATGATGTTCGGAAGAGAAATTTTTAATTCTTTCCGGCTCCCAGGGACCGAGTGAATGGATCTGAATTCCTTTAACCCCTCTGATAAAGTAAGCTCCCTGATCAGGCCTATCCCTAAACCGTTTACAAATTCCTTAAGCTGATTATTACCTTGTAATTTCTCTTTATTCGGAATTTCAAACGGTCATATAATTCATCAAGAGATTTTTTCTGCATCATTAGTTCCCTTTATTTCAGATCTGCAATAAGGACATTTAACTGCTTTATGATTTATATATTTTTGGCAGGATGAGCATTTGACAAGATTACCATGGAACAAAAGAATTATGATTAACCCGATAGGGCCAAGTATAAGGCCGTATAACAAACCATCAAATACGGCATCCCTTGAGGATCCAAGGATCAGGCCTATAATCTGCAAATGATTAAATTGTGATTATCATTTCTAAACTCATAACAGCGCAAACCTCCTTTATTATTTTAACAACCCGGTAAATCGCCTCTATTTCATCCGTATGGAGTGAAACAGGTTTATAATTTTGATTATCACTGGTTAGAGATAAGTATTATTTTTCATTCTGTGAAATCTCTTTATGATTTGTCCTCCATCTTTAAGCCTCACGGCGGCAATGCATCCATCGAATAGATCAGTGGTCGTACCTATAAAAGCAATATCACCCTGATTAACAACCCCGTTCATTGAATTTCCAACTACTTTAATCCTAAAGCAGTTCTCTTTTTTTGAGTACGGAACGGATAGGTACCCGTTAGAGGGCTCATTAAGAAGCATTGTATAATGTTTTATCGGTTTTATCAGCCACATAATTCTGCACTAAATAAAATATCAACACTATCAAAATAAAAGAAAATAAAAATATGCCTTTTTTCCTTTTTATGAACCCTAAGATATTTCTGGATATATAAGTATTTACACCGCTTAACATATTATTTTTTTAACTCTTCAATTTTTAGTTTTGCATTTGATAATGTTTTATCAATAGTTGCAACATCTTTGAAGAATATAGTGTTGTCTGATCCATATTTATCAAGTACTGCATACCAAGCTATGTCTCCTTTATTCACAAAATATCCCAATTTAAAACCGTCTTCCGTAACGAATTTATTTTAGATAATCCGGATTTGAGGCAATATCAGATAATGATTCTTGTTTTATTTTCTGGAAAGCTTTTATTACTTCTATCAAATCTTCATATGCTATTAAAGCATTTTTGGTATCGTATTTTCCTTCTTTAGAAATTAGGAAGAAATATTTCGCTTCGTTACCAGCGATGATTTTTCTAATTTTAGCTTCGGCAACTTCATATTTTAAATCTACATCAGGAAGATCATAATCAATAAATTTAACGGTTATTCCCGTTTTTGACGAGAATTGATCAAACTTAGAATCCTGTTTTTTGATTTCTTGAGAATAATTATTTGAGCATAAACCCAAAAAGAAACAAATGCCAATAAGTAATTTTTCCATTGCATTTCCTTTTTTAATTTTCATTTCATAAAAAATAAAATAGAATGACGACAACAGTTAACTATTCACTTTAGATGCTAATTCTTTTGCATCTTCGGCAATTTTGATATTATCTTTTTCGTACTTTTCAAAGAAACCTTGAAATCTGATACTGGAATCATTTAATACTTTTTTAACTTCCCTTTCTTTTTTTACCATTGCAGAATATACATTTATAAATTGGTCTGCATTTGTTTCCATCTCTAATGCGGCAGTGATCATCTCACCTTTTAATTTTCTTGATCGCTCATAAGTAATAGTCCCATCCATATGATGAACTTGGATAATCATTTAATTGTTCACGATAAGAATCGAATGCAGTGGAAAAAGAAAGTTGTTTCCTGTAGAATTGCCTTTTATTACGTACTAATTCATTTTCATAATTCAAAAATTCAATTAATTTATTTTGGTTTCACTTTCAATACTTGGATAGAGGCCTCTAAGTTCAACTATCAAATCTGTTCTTCCATCAATTGACTTATCGCAAAGGGCGAATAGTTCTTGATATGTTATACTTGATGCATCGCCTTCAACTTTTATTATTGTCTCGGTATATCCGACATCTTTGCCAATGGCCTCTTCTAATTTTTGATTAATTTCAGAAAGTTTGATTTGATGATTTACAAAGAAATAAGAAATAATTATAATTGTAATAACTGGGAAGACAATTAAAATATATTTCCTCCAATTTCTTTTTTAAATGAATGGCCACAATGAGAACACGCTATTGAACCATCAGGCAATTCAGTATTGCATTTGGGACAAAACATATTGACCTCCTTTTTGTAAAGGTATAATTTTATTTTTTTAAGTTATAATCTTTCAGTCTCGCGGATTTCTTCCCTTACAGCAGCTTACCCTATCATTTCCCTGGACACATCAATATTTAATTCATTTAAAATTATACTAAATCCTAGCCAGTAGCAATAAGAATTTGAAAATAATTCCAAGAAGGCATATTTTTAATCGACGCGTTTACCAGGTAATCCATTGATAAAATGGATAGTGTAACCCGATACCACGCTGGATATCGGGTTTTTATTTTGTGAATGGGGGACTACAATAGGTTAACTGCTAGTGAAAGGTTATCTGCCTGCAGGTGAGAATAGATCTGGGTAGTGGAAAGATCTGTACGGAAAGGGATGGCCCGATTCATTAAGATATCGGGCTTTTGTCATCCAAAGTTATAATAAATTGACCGCTTGTGTGAGATTATCAGCCTGCAGATGTGAATAAATTTCGGTTGTTTTAACGCTGCCGTGGCCCAGCAATACCTTGAGTGTATACAAGGAAACTCCTCTCTGCACTAAATTAGAAGCAAATGAATGTCTTAGCGTATGGAAATGATATTCTGGATTTAAGTTTGTCTTTCTGATTGCCTTCTTAAAGCTCTTGCTGACAAAACCTGGGTTAAGCTTAACACCAGGGGCCCTATGGAATACTAATTCTTTCAAATCAGGGCAATACCTTTTAACGAATACTTCTTTAACCCTTGTATGCAGCGGTATAATTCTCTCTTTTTTGTTTTTCGTTTGGAAATTTTGTGAATTACGAACAGTTATTACATCAGTTTGAAGATCTATCCATTGCCAGGTCATGCTCAGGATTTCATTTAATCGCATACCCGTATAGAAAGCAGTAATAAAAATATCTTTAAATAATTGTTTATCCGTACTGTTAATAATCAATATTAATTCAGCTTCAGATAAAAAGAGAGGATATGATTTTGCAACCTTAGGTGATTTAATTTTCTCGAATGGATTACTTTGTATGTACTCCCAAACAACAGCTTTATTAAATGCCGCTTTTAAGGTCCTGTAATATAAAGACGCGGCAAATTTAGCTGATGAGTAAATAGTTGAGATAAAGTCATCTACTTCTCTCGAAGAGATCAGATTTAAATCTTTATCATGCAGAAAGCATTGTAACTTCTTAAAAGAAGGAACAACAGCACCCTCATAGTATTTCTGAGAATATAACCTTTTAACATATTCCTTATATTTGGCAGCAAATTCGTTTAAGGTAATCGAAGATTTTTCCTCAACTTTTATTTTGGGTTTACCCTGATTAAAGTTTACCAGGAAACGCTCGGCAGCTAGTTTATCTTTAGTGCGGGTTGAAATTTTTGTTCTTTTACCGTTGATGAAATACACCAATTGATAATACGGTGATTTTGAATCTTTCGTTAGGAACATTGCGCATACTCCTTCCGGAGTGTACCGAAATTGTACCGACAAAGTGAATAAAGTTGGAAATACGGCCTATAATAACACAATCCGCCTGCCTTACAAGCAGAGGGTCGTAGGTTCGAATCCTTCAGCCCCCACAAAAATAGATTAGAGCCGTCTGCATAGGACGGCTTTTTAATTATAGGGAAATATTCAGTATATATTATCACTTCGTTCCGGGCAAAACTGCAATTCATAATAGTATCGTCACCACAAAGGGAAATTTTTGAGTGTTCAATATTATAATTGAAAATTAATTGTTAGTTTTACACAAAAACCGAATAAAATGACTGATAATATTTTAACTTTTTCTTTAACTGTCTTTACAGGATTCTTTGCCATAATGAATCCTATTGCTAATACGCCTGTTTTTTTGGGATTAGTCGGGGATAAAAGCAAAGCAGAGAGAAAATCGATCGCAAAGACTTCCTGTATAACGGCTTTTCTTATCGTGCTGTTCTTTATAGTCCTTGGAAAATATCTGTTTGAATTATTCGGAATAACAATCCCCGCATTTAAAATTACGGGAGGGATACTTTTATTTTATGTCGGCTTTGAAATGCTGCAGTCAAAAAAATCTAAAATGCACCATCAGGATGAAGTTGAACCGGACGATGGACTTGCAATATCACCGCTTGCTATTCCTATACTTGCGGGACCGGGGACAATAGTTACAGCGATGAATTATATTACTGAAGGTAGTATTCTTCATCTTTCATTAGTAATCGTAATCTTTGCAGTAATGATAATTCTGACTTATCTAGCCTTCAATTTAAGCGATATGATAGTAAGAAAGATAGGGAATCATTTGATCCTGGTAATCGGAAAAATTATGGGATTAATACTTGCGATAATGGGAACCGGAATGACGATAGAAGGAATAAAGCTCTCGTTTAAGTTATAGAGTCAGAGGTTTTTCTCATCTCACTCAGCTATGTTAAATCTCCATATTTTACTGATCGGCGAATAAAAAGTTCTTACGACATAAATCATTAGAATATAAGGAGAGAAAATGAAAAGAACAGAAATTTTACTTATGCTATTGATCCTTTCTATTTTCCCACTGAAGGTTTTGGCAGGAGACGACGGGGAAGCTGTAAAACAAGCCGTAAAAAATTACTACGATTTATATTTTGTTAAAATGGACAAGAGTGAATACAGGTCGGTTTTAACTAATGATTATTTGCTCCTCGAGAATGGCGAAATAATCGACATTGAGGGGGACATCTCAGCAATGCCTGCACCGGATAGTGGGTATAAACGCACTGATTCATTCGACTTCCGTTTAGTAAAGTTTGAGGGGGATATTGCCTATGCTGTTTATTTTCTAAAAGCTGAGATAACCGACAAGCTGAATGGAATTCAAAATAAAGAATGGCTTGAGAGTGCTATTCTTCGCCGATCGGGTGATGGCTGGAAGATTGCTTTGCTGCACTCTACCAGAATTACGAATCCGGGAAGGTGAATTGTTGGATATTTTGTTTCAACGAAATATAATGGGATATGTATTAAGTAAATGGAATTTGATGAATCAAATTCCTACTGTCCGATTCAATCAATTATTAAGCTAACATTTGTTAAATTTGAAGCAGTAATACATTTTTCTACTCAATATAGAAGTTCAAAGCAATGAAACCGGTTTATCTTCAGAAGGAAGCAAATAATATAGTTAGACAGGTAATGATGGATATGGCTTACCTTGCCAGCCATAAAAAGATAAGATTACCAAAAAGATTGTATGAGGACGGACTTTATTTTTATTTCAAAAACAAGGATGGCATCGACAAGTATTATTTGGGCAGGGACAGGATTAAAAAGGAGGACGAGTTTCATTACTTTTTCGACTTCCCATTTAAAGACGAGCAGGTTGAGGGAGTTAGTACTTAAGTCTGAAGGGAACGTGTAGGAACTCCCGCAGACTAAACATTGTTATTCTGCGTTGCCCGTTTCCCTGCATAAAATGTCTACAAGTTCGTAATCGGGATGCCCTGATCTGACCATTATTCTGTTGGTTTCAAATTCGGATGACTGACCCTTCTCAAGATTTCCGATAATAGCCCTGACTGTATCCAGACCTGTCTGGTACAAAACCTCAACATCACTAAAATTCTTATCGCTGATATTTGTGATGGTTCCTTTTACTACAGCATATTTAGGCGGAGCTGTTATCGGGCCGCTAATATCCATCCCTGAGGCCTGAGACACCGTAACCTGATCTTTAACTTTGAAGTTCTCCGCTTTATGAGTATAAAAATATATTCCGGCCCCTACTGCAGCAAAAAAGAGGAAATATAATAATCCCTTCATCAGCTGATCCTTTCAGTTATCTTAATGACAACAAAATACTAAAAGAGTTTATTATATTCTAAACAAACTATACTATTCTTTCCAGGGGCATCAGGTACAGTCTAATTTCGTCATCCTTTTTAGTAACCTGTTTATTAAATTCCTGTACCCTGGAAATGAGCCCGTCCAGACTTGCTTCCTCGGCGAATGGGATGAGCCTTACTGAATCGTGACCGGGAAATGTTCTTGTACCAAGATGCGGTAAAGCTCCATGGCTTTTCCCCAGTACGCTCTCCCATTTTATGTAGGAATCGATCCCCAACTCTTCAAGGAGCGTGATTATCCTATCATCCAGAACATCGTGATAGGCTAAGAATGCAACTTTCATTTGTTTCCCTCCGATGCAGGTAATTCATTAATCTCCCTTTTCCTTTTTGAAGAAGATCTTCTGAAAATCTTATTGAAAATCTTAACTACAGAAAAGTCATCAAAGATTGTATAAACGACAGGGACAATGAATAAAGTCAATAAGGTGGAGGTAATCAATCCACCGATAACGGCCTGTCCCATAGGTGACCGGAACTCGGAGCCTTCACCGAAAGAAAATGCTACGGGCAGCATACCGAAGATCATAGCAAAGGTTGTCATAAGGATCGGTCTTAACCTCGTCTGCCCTGCCTGCAGAGTGGCATCCCACCTTTCCATTCCCCTGCCGCGCAGCACATTGATGTAATCCACCAGAAGGATACCGTTCTTGGTAACAAGTCCCATCAGCATTATTATACCAATCATTGACATAACCGACATTGAACTTCCGAAAACAAGCAGCGCTATGACTGCGCCAATAATTGCCATAGGAAGTGAGAGCATAATTGAGAACGGGTAGACTATACTCTCAAACTGCGATGCAAGCACCAGGTATACGAAGATAATGGCCAGTGCCAGGGAGAGCAAAATATTTCCGAAAGATTCAGCCTGCTGCTGTCCGCTTCCTGCCACCTGAATATTATAACCGGGGGCAAGGTCGATTTTGCTGATCCTCTTTTGAGCGTCTCCGAGAACTTCTCCCAGCAGCCTGTCTGAGAGGTTGGATTCTATCCTTATCTCCCGCTGCCTGTCGTAACGATTAATCTTTGAGGGACCTGTACCTTTATTTATAAAAGCAACAGCATCAAGGGGGATCAGGATGCTTCCTCCCGTCCTGGTTTTATTTTTGCTCTTTAGTGTAAGATTGGCTATTCCGCTTAGTGTATTCCGGTTCGATTCCCGGACCTTAACTCTTACATTGTACTGTTCGCCGCCCTCCTGGAATTTTGTTGCATCAACACCATCCACCATAGCTCTGAGCGCCGTAGCTATTACAGCAGGATCTACTCCCAGCGCTGCAGCCTTTTGCCTTTCTATAGTTATACGGACCTCCGGTTTTGAAGTCTCAAGCGAACTTTCAACATCAACTGCACCGGGTGTTGTCTTTACAATATGCTCTACCTTATCAGCATAGTTCTTAAGCAGGGTCAGATCCTCGCCCCTTATACTGAAAATCACGGGCTTCTGTCCGCTGCCAGGACCATTCTGGATACCAAAGCTTATATTTGCCGAAGCAATTGTAATTTTCTTCCGGAGCTCATCCATAAAATCAAATACGCTATAGTCGCGGTCATTCTTGCTGACCAGTTTTACAAGGATATTACCAATGTTTACAGGGTCGTTACCCGCACCGATTGTAGTCAAAACATTAACCACACCGGGCTTCTTCTGAACGATAGATTCGATCTGCTTAGCAATGCTGTTTGTCTTCTCAAGAGAGCTGCCGGGAGCGGCATCGATAGTAATGGTAAATTCACCCTGGTCCTGCCTCGGGAAGAATTCAGAACCAAGCAGTCCCATCAGCATAACACTAAGGACAAATACAACTATTGATCCTATTACTATGATCAATCTGTGTCCAAGCGACCAGTTAAGAGCTGATCTGTATTTTCCGCTCAGCCATTCGAAAAAATGGTTAAAGTAATAAAGAGTTTTCTCGATGATGTTGCCTTTCGGCGAAAGACTTTCGTCCTCCCTTTTAAGCCAGCGGGCGGAAAGCATAGGAGTAAGACTGAACGCGACAAAAAGAGATATAAGCACAGCAATTGTAACAGTCATTCCGAATTCATAAAAGAACCGTCCTACTATACCGGGCATAAAAGCCACAGGAACGAAAACCGCCACCAATGTCAGCGTAACCGCCATTACTGCAAGACCTATTTCATCAGTAGCTGCCTTTGCTGCTTCAACAGGAGACTCCCCTTCCGACATATGCCGGTAAATGTTCTCAATTACCACAATTGCATCATCAATCAACAAACCTACTGCCAGGGATAAGGCAAGCAGCGACATTACATTCAGAGTAAATCCGAGTGCTGCCATCAGAATAAAACTGCCGATAATAGATGTAGGAAGAGCAAATGCACTTATAATAGTCGCCCGCAGATTAGCCAGGAAGAAGTAGATAACAATTACCGCCAGAAGTGCACCATAAACAAGATCGAAAAGTACATCATTGATAGAATTTTTAATAAACTCGCTGTTATCACGCGCCACTGTAATATGGTAGTCTTTTGGTATCTCCGTTCTGAGCCTGTCTATTTCTTTCTTAACACTCTCAGCTACCTGGACTGTGTTGCTGCCTGACTGCTTCCGAAGTTCGAGTCCTACTGCCTGGCTGCCATTCAGCCTGGTAATACTTGTTTTTTCTTCCGTTGTATCGGTTACCGTAGCAACATTACTGAGATAAATATTCTGACCATTCGGAGAGGAAACGATTATATTCCTGAACTCATTAACCTTGTCGAGTTTGCCCATTGTTCTTAATATATACTGCCTGTTTCCCTGTTTGATAGTTCCGCCCGGGATCTCGACATTTGCGCTGGCTACACTCTGCACCACATCATTTATTGAAAGGTTGTATGCGTGAAGCCTATCGGCGTCAACTGCCACAAGTATTTCTCTCTCGGCCCCTCCGACAAGAGTAACAGATCCGACACCTGATATATTCTCGAGGCGCTTTTTAATTACATCTTTCGTAAAAGTGGTAAGCTCCTTTTCCGTCCTTTCCCCGGCTACTGTCAAAGTGAGAATCGGCTGACTCGACGGATCGAATCTTTGTATTACAGGTTCATCTACATTATCAGGAAGTTGCGACCTTACAGCCGAAACCTTTTCACGTACTTCCTGCGATGCTATCTCACCTTCAACTTCAAGCTTAAACTGAATGGTAACAATAGAAACACCTTCCTGGGATGTCGACGATATATGATCGACACCGGCTATAGGATTTACTGCATCTTCAATAATCTTGGTAACATCCGATTCTACCTGCTCAGGTCCTGCTCCGGGCAGCACTGTCGTTACGGTTACAACAGGGATATCAACATCGGGGAACTGATCAACATTAAGCTTAATGAACGAAAATAATCCAAGCACAAGGATTGCAAGAATAATCATCGTTGTGAATACGGGTCTCTTTATCGATACATCTGCTAATTTCATTTAACGCTGTCCTTCAAGGTCAATTTTATTTTATTATTGAAACCGTCGTACTGTCAGATAGGTTGTTCATACCGGCAGTTACAACCGTATCGCCTTCTTTAAGTCCGTTTGCTATCTCGGTGATATTCTCATTCGTCAAACCGATCTTAACATCCACCGGGATTGCTTTTTTATTGACGATCTTATAGACAGCATTTTTATTATTTTCAAAAATCACAGCCTGAGTGGGAACAACCAGTACATTCTGCTGAGATGCGAGTGTA
The DNA here is from genome assembly GCA_963811905.1 of uncultured Ignavibacteria bacterium. Lineage (GTDB taxonomy): Bacteria > Bacteroidota > Ignavibacteria > Ignavibacteriales > Ignavibacteriaceae > DATFVA01. The sequence continues at coordinate 180,651 of CAWETK010000017.1, read as the reverse complement.
ATATCAACATTGACGAACATGCCCGGCTTATACCAGCTATCTTTTGTATTTTTAAACTTTGCTTTAACCTGGAAAGACCTGGCTTCAGCCGATGCCGATCTTGATATTTCTGATATCTTTCCGGTAACAGCTCTTTCCTTGTTGAACTCAGAATAAATCTTTACCGAATCGTTAAGGTTGATTTTGGCCACTTCACCTTCTGTTACAAAGAACTTAAGAATCATCTGCTGAATATCTGCAACAGTTGCAAGCTGCATACCCGGAGTAACCCAATCGCCTGTATTTACGTTCAGATCGGTTACCATACCATTTATAGGCGATTCAAGATTCACGGTACCCTTAGAAGCATCGAAATTTGCTTTTGCCACTTCATATGCTGTCTGTGCCTGATCAAGCTGCTGCTGTGAAATCGCACCATCATCATACAATGCTTTCATCCTTTCATAATTCTTCTCTGCATTCTCGTAGTTTGCCTGCGCCTGCAGAAAGTTGGAGGTAGCTCCTGAACGGTCAAGCTGAATAAGCACCTGTCCTTTTTTTACATAACTATTGACCTGTGCTTTAATATCGATGATCCTTTCAGCAATCCTGGAAACAATCGATGCCTGTTCTAAACCTTCGAGTGTACCGGAATAGGTTTTGTTTTCAGAGACAGTCCTTTTCTCAACCTGTGTTACCTCAACCGGGACAGCCTCTTCAACTGCATTCTTCTGTTCCGGTTTTCCGCCGCAGCCCTGTGTAATAAGCAATAGTATCGCTGCAATGGCTATATACTCTATAATTATTTTAATCATCCGGAATTTTCTCCTTAGGTTTTTTAATTTCATTTAGTGATAATTCCCAAAACTTTTTCCCATTCTGTTTTTGCTATAAGGAAATCGTACACAGCTTTCTCGTAATTAATCCTGGTCTGTGTTAAAGAATTCTGAGTATCAAGTATTTCCAGCTGAGTGCCTACCCCCTCTTTGTACCTGGTCTGGGCTATTTCCAGTGCACGCTGTGCCTGCTGAACACTTTTTTCCTGTGCCTGTATCCTGTCTAAGGCTTCCTCCATTTTTAACTTCGACTGCATCAGGCCTATTTTCAGTCCTGCTTCGGTTTTATTCCTGGCTACTTCCAGATTCTCAACATCTATCTTTGCCTGCTGGATCCTGGCGCTTCTTTTAAAACCGTCAAAGAGTGTGTATGTTAACTGCAGTCCTACGGTAATTGTATTTGCCCAGTTGTAGTCGCTGAACTTGAATGTGTTATCCTGCGTCTGCCAGTCATAGCTGCCGAAAGCCGATAAGGAAGGCAGGTAAGCAGCTTTTTCTATATTAACATTTTCCTCCAGTATAAGTTTCTGAAGAGACATCTGCTGGAGCGCGGGATTTTTCTCTTTGAGTAATTCATTTGATCTTTCTATTAAATCCGGAGATACCTTCTCAACCTTAAATTCTCCTTCAACATCGATTCTTGTATTAAGGTCCATGGCAAGCAGGTTCTTGAGAGCATTCTTTGCAAGCTGAAGGTTGTTCCTGGCCTGGATTAATTGCGGCTTTACGTTGGCAAGCTGAACCTCAGCGCGGAGATAATCATATTCAGAAGCTACACCCTGTTTATAAAGCGCCCCGGTATTCTCATAGTTTGCCTGCGCAACTTTATAGCTCTCTTCGTTTACATCAACCAGCTTTTTAGACAGCATCACATTATAAAAACTTTCTTTTACCTGGGCGATTACATCATCCTTTGCGGATTCATTATTAAGATCCGAATACTTCGAATATTTTTTCGCTATACTTATTGCAGTACCCAGCCTGGGGTCAAAAATAGTCTGTGAAAGCGATAACCCGAGGTTATAACTGTTTTTTGCACCAATTGAAAAAGTCAGTGTGTTGGGTGTCGGGTTAAAAGGAGTATTAGGCGGAATAAAAAGGACAGGCGATTTCAGATTCCTTGTATACTGTCCATTGAGACTTAATTTCGGCCATGCTCCTGCGTAAGCCTCAGTAATCTGCTCCTGCGCCTTATCTACACTAAGCTGTGCAATTCTGATGTCATAATTTTTCTGCAGCGCAATGGTTACTGCCTTATCAATAGTCAGCACAACATCAACACTATCTGCCTGTGCAAAAAGTCTTATCCCGCTGATAAGAATAATAAACCAGGTAAAATATATTTTCATTAAAATATTTTTCATTCTTATTCCTGTAATCGATTCATTATTACGTTTTCTTTAACCCCTTAACTATCAGGTTTAATAAATTCATTTTTTTTCTTTTATTCTCATTAAAATAGTCTTCATCGAAATAGGACTTTTTCTGCCGGTGATATTCCCGGTGCTCAATTGACACAAACATATCAATCAGGTCTTCAGCCAGCTGCATAGTATCATGCTCAATAAACTCGTTATTGTGTATTCCTTCTGCGAGAATATTATTTATCAGCATCTTCTGCCTTGTAATTGAGACCTCATAAAAATCACTAATACGGTTAACCATTTCTATCTTCACTGAAGCAACTAGATTGTAAAAATTAGCCTTCTCTTTCCAGAAACCGGTTGTCAACATCACGTACCGTTTTAGTTTTTCAGAAGAATTAATCTCGTCCGCTAATTCCTTATCCAGGGTATTAAAATACTCCAGCGCATCCATCTCAATGATCTCAAGGAAAATATCTTCCTTATTTGCAAAGTAATGGTAGAGAGAGTTTTTCTTCATTCCGACCTGCTCTCCAATGTCATCCAGCGTTGTTTTATTAAAACCGTACTTTGCAAAGACAGTACTGGCAACCTTCAGAATCTGTTCTTTTTTATTTTCTTTTGAATCTGACACCATTTATCGAACTTTAGAAGCTTTTGTTCGAAAACTTATCCATATTTTCTACTTCAAACAAACCTAATTTTCGGTTTTTGATATAAAGCATACAATTAAATTATTTGGTTTATTCAGTTGATTTTGAGAATCAGATTGCTGAGACATTCTCAATTATAATAACAGCACCACAGGTTATTCGGAATATCAACTAAAAGGAGGTTTATCTGATTCTGGCATTTTTGTTGACTTTTCTAAACCATAATATCCCAGCTCGATTCCTGAATACCCCTCGATAGAAAACAGGTGCTATGAAAGAAGAGTCCTCTAAAAATAGAAGCGGCAACTTGTTATTTCAGAAAAATTTCTGGAATTACCTGAATAAGTCCAGTTTCGGGATATTTAAGAAATTTCTCTTTTCTTTTTTGATAATCTCAATAGCCCCTGTCCTTGCTTTCGGATTTTACACTATACTTAACATTAGCTCCGTCAGGGACGATATAATAAAGCATGCCACTGAAGATATCGATCTGAAGACACAGGAAACAATGGAAGTGCAGGCTGTGCTGACAGCCGAAGCAGTTCAGAAATTTCTAAGGCAGTGTGAAAATGATCTTCAGCTGCTAAAACAGTCGTCTTTTACGCCAGCTGACTTCCTTCAGTTCAGCAGACAGCATCAGTCCGAAATCTGGGTCAGGAAAGGTACTAACGAACACCCGTATGAAGCACATCTGCTTATCCCGTTATACAAAGAAATATCTTTCATCGATGAAACAGGGCAGGAAAAAATAAAAATAAAAGATGGGGGGATTCTAAGCGGCAGCCAGCTTAAGAATGTTAAAAACCCATGGAATACAACTTACTTTATAGAAAATTATTTTAATGCTGCCAGGAATTTAAAGGATAATGAAATTTACGTCTCTCACCTTGCTGGTTTTTTTGTCGATAAAAATGACCAGTTAGGGGATGCTAAGACTCCTGAAGAAGCAGTCGAGGGAAAAAAATATGACGGTGTAATCCGGTTCGCCGCACCTGTTTACGAAGGAAATAATTTTAAGGGTGTGCTGGAAATTGCACTCAATCAGCAGCACCTTATGGAATTCACGCAGCATATTCTGCCCAACAAAAAAACTTTTACAGTTTTCCCTGTCTATTCTTCAGGGGATTATGCCTTTATGTTTGATGACAGGGGCTGGATCATTACTCATCCGAAATTATGGGATATCCCGGGTGTTGATAAGGACGGTAAAGGGGTTCCTGCATATACAGCACGTTCAAATACAAAGGATATTAATGAAGGAAGAATTCCTTTTAACCTTGACTCAGTAGGATTCATACATAAGGCTTATCCTTTTGTAGCCTCTGAAATACGGAAGAAGCATTCCGGATCGGTCACAACAACCAATGTGGGCGGAGTAAAAAAAATAATGTCTTACGCTCCCATATATTACGACCGGGGTGTTTATTCCAGGTACGGAGTTTTCGGAGGGATAACGATTGGTTCAAATATCAAAAGGTTTCATACAGCTGCTAATGAAATAGCTGCAGAAATGAATAAAACTGTTCTGTTCTTCAGGGATAATATCCTCTGGATCATCATGATAACCTTCTTTCTTTCCGCCCTGCTTTCGTGGTTTGTATCAAGGCATTTCACAAAACCTTTGCTGGCAATTACGGAGGGAGCGAAAAAACTGGCCGAGGGGAACCTTGCTTTTCCCGTTGAGGTAAACCGCAAGGATGAAATAGGATTTCTTGCCAACTCATTCAACTATATGGCGGAAGAACTGAAAGCAAAAAACAGGGAGTTGCTTAATTCCTTTAATGAGCTGAAGAATTCAAAGACCGAAATTGAAAATTATGTACACGACCTTGAGTACCAGTTAAAAATATTTAAAAGCATACTCAGGATCAGCAATATACTGGGGTCGACATTCGACTTAAGCCGCATACTTAAATACATACTTCACAATACCGTGGAGAGATTCGGTTTTGACAGGGCAATACTTTACCTGCTTGATGAGGAAGAGAATTACCTTATATGTAAAGAAGTTCACGGCTTTACATCTGAGGAGGAGAAAAAAGCAAGAAGTTCAAAGTATCATCTTGAGCATTATAACTGCATCGAAACAAGGGTAGCAAAAACAGGTAATATAATTTTTGTGGATAATATAAATAAGTATCCGGAAGCTACAGAACTCGACAGAAAAATAAGGAAAATTTCCGGCAGTAAGTCATTCGTTTTTGTGCCTCTCCGTGTAAGAGAAAAAATAATCGGGATCCTCGGGGCAGATAAGCTTAAAACAAAGACGAAAATATCCGACCTTGATGTTAATTCGCTTCAGATTTTAGCAAACCAGGCATCACGTGTTATTGAGAGTACAAGGCTGATGCATGAAATAATAGCACAGAAGAATTTTAATGAGGATATTCTGAAGTTTATGCCGGATGGAGTTATAACAGTTGACCGTGACGGCAGCATCAGCAGCCTTAACCCGGCTGCCCGCAGTATCCTTAACAGAGAGGATGAGCCGAGCATCGGTCTGAATGTATGGGATATGTTCTCTTATGATTATACGATGATGGATGAAATAAGGTCTTCACTCGCCCAAACCGGATTATACCGCAGTTATAACCAGAAGATTATGTTCAATGAGAAGATTGTCTACATCAATATAACAGCTTCGCGGATGAATGATCCGGAAGGCAAAAATTCCGGAACCGTTGTCATTATCCAGGATACAACTGAAAAGAAAATGCTTGATGATCAGATTCAGAAAATAGACAGGCTTGCTTCACTGGGAAAATTTGCAGCAGGAATTGCGCATGAGATAAGAAACCCGCTGACAGGACTCAGTCTCTTCCTCGATGACCTCCATGATAAAATAAATAATCAGCCTGGCATTTCTAAGTATATTGAAATGGGACTAACGGAAGTAGAACGGCTTGAATCCTTTGTTACTGAACTGCTTGACTATTCCTCGCCGGCAAAACCAAAGTCTGCTCTTAAAAATATAAACTTCTTAATAGAGGCAACCCTGCAGTTTATTGATAAGCTATGCAGAAATTCCAAAATCGTTGTAAGAACGGAGCTGGATGCTGATCTCCCTGAGGTATTTATCGACCAGGAAAAAATCAGACAGGCATTATTAAACATTCTTCTGAATGCGATACAGGCAATGCCGGAGGGCGGGGAACTAAAAATAAAAACGAGATTTATAAAGAATAAACAGAATAAATTCTTTAACTTATCCAAATCAGAAAACGAATTGCCAGGCAGAGTTGAAATAAGCATTTCTGATACTGGTCCCGGAATACCGGAAGCAATTATCGATAAAATCTTTGATCCTTTTTTTACAAATAAGAAAGGCGGAACCGGGCTCGGACTATCGATTACTCAGAATATAATTGTTGAGCACAAGGGAAAGATTAAAGTATCAAATTCTGAATATGGCGGAGCTGTTTTTTCAATTATACTGCCGGTTTCTAATGTGACAAAAAAAGAGTTATTAGTTGAGGAGATTGATTAATGAGTTCGAAAACAATCCTGATAGTAGATGATGAAGAGTTTATCAGGCTTAGTCTTGAGCAGATACTTTCAGAAGAAAATTATCATGTCATCCTGAACGAATCAGGAGCAGCAGCCCTTAAAACAATTAAAGACGAAGAAATTGATCTTGTTCTGCTCGATTTGAACCTACCCGATATGAGCGGCATAGATATCCTTAAGCAAATCAGAAATTTACAGCCTGAAATACTGACTATTATTATGACCGGATTTGCATCGGTTGAATCGGCTGTGGAGGCAATTAAACTCGGAGCCTATGATTATATTAAAAAGCCTTTCAAGGCCGATGCAATTAAACTTATTACGAAGCTTGCTATCGAAACACAGTCGCTGAAAAAAACAGTATCTGAACTGATAGGACAAAAATCCCTGGGAAAAAGTATAGATAGCATAATCGGAGATTCAGCTGAGATTAATAATATAAAGAACCAGATTATTGAATTTGCCAAACATGACTCAGCAACTGTTTTAATCACCGGTCAGAGCGGCACAGGTAAGGAGCTTGTAGCTTCCGCACTTCACAACCTGAGCACCCGAAGAGACAAGGAATTTGTGGAGATTAATTGCGCTTCAATCCCGGAAAACCTGCTCGAAAGCGAATTGTTCGGATACGAAAAAGGTGCATTTACCGATGCGAAATCCAATAAAGCCGGACTTCTCGAAAAAGCTGACGGCGGCACTTTGTTCCTTGATGAGATCGGTGAGATGAGTTCCCTGCTTCAGGCCAAGCTGCTGCGTGTAATTGAAAACAAAAAGTTTATGAGACTCGGCTCAACAAAAGAAATTACCTCCGATATTAAAATTATTGCTGCAACAAATAAAAACCTTAAGGATGCAATAGCAAATAAAAATTTCAGGGAGGATCTTTACTACCGCCTGAATGTCCTCCGCATTGAAATGCCTCCATTAAAAGAAAGAGAAGAGGATATAACCCTCCTTGCAAATCATTTCCTTGATGTCTTTTCAAAGAAGTTCAACAAAAAAATTACAGGATTTTCGGATGAGGCTAAAAGACTCCTGCTGAGATACGACTGGCCGGGGAACATCAGGGAATTGAAGAATATCATCGAAAGGATCTGCATTCTGCAGAAACAACCCATAGTTGAAGGATTTCACTTACCTGCGGAACTTACAAGCCTGAACAAGGAATCAGTTAAAGACAATAAATTTGATAACCTCACAGGATCATCCTTTGAGGAAATTATCAGGGAAACCGAAATCGATCTCATCAGAAAAGCATACGAGCTGAGTGGAAATAATACCTCTCAAACCGCACGTCTGTTGAAGATTCCCCGCGAAACATTGCGATATAAACTGGAAAAGTACAATATCGCTAATGGTGAAATTTAGCCGGACTATGGCGAACTTTCACCAGGTAAAATCCGAACTCCGCATATAAATCTGTTTTATATTCCAAAATAAGTCTCTTTCTCCTCCCGGCCGGTGGCATTTCGTTTGAAACTGTGCCGGCATTCGAAGATTATTTCGAAGTTAAACATATTTCAGGAGGAAACATGAAAAAATTATTTGTTCTGCTATCTGTTTGTTTCGTGTTCGGGTTGACAGGTAGTTCTTTTGCACAGATCAGTCTCTCGGGTGATTTACAGGTTCGTGCAAGGGATGATATAAAAGACAACGGCGACTACGGGGGCTACACTGATGACCTTTATTACATGCTAAGGGCAGGCCTCAATGTTAGCGCCGATATCGGCGATGGTTTTTTTGGTAAAATGAGACTCGAGCATTATAACTATGCCGGGTATATTTATACTGCGCAAAGCGGTCTTGATAATTACACAAATGCACCTATAATCCCGGGCTCAAACGATCTTTTAGCCCGCCCCACAGTTAATTTTACCCAGCTTTACCTGGGAGTCAACAGGGAAAACTGGGGCGTTGAAGCAGGTATATATCCTATAAGCGGTCTTGCAAATCCAATACTCGACGTTCATTATATGCCGTATGTACTGGTTGATATCCCGTTTACCCTTTACCGTCTGAATTCTCTGACAGGAATTTCGGGTTACCTAGCGGCAGGTCCCGGCAAGATAAATCTTTTCGTCAGCAATGACTATAACGGAAGTTATGCCGAAGATGTAAATGGAAATGACCTGATGAATAAGAAGGACTCATACACCGTAGGCGCCGATTATGATATCAATGTGGCCGGTTGGAATATACAGCCAATAGGTATTATCAGCGTTGCATCCGATTCGGTTCCTAAACCTGTTTCTTATGGAATTAATGTTGGAACGCCGGACTTTTCCGGTTTCAAGCTGGCTGTAGATGGAGCAGCTTCCTCACAAACTGAATCAGGTACTGCAAATTATAATGCATTCCTCGTCAGAATAAAAGCTGAATTTAAACCGGGATTCGGTTCAATTCAGGGCTGGTTTGATATAGCAAAGAGAACAGACAAAGACGTTCCTACCGGTGAAACAGGTATGGTTGATGTAGATCATAATTATACTTACCTCTGGCTGCTTTATAATATCCCAATCATGTCCTCAGAACATGGTTCTCTGACAATGACACCAAGGGTAAGACGTATTACAGAAAAAGTAGACACAGAAGGATTCAAAAAGGACTTTACGAGATACAAAATTGAGTTACTTTTCTCAATGGCATTTAAATAATCGGAATTAATTTAAGGTGGTATAATGAAATTTTTCAAACTATTAACCGGTGTCCTTATAACTGTTCTGGCAGTTGGGATCAGCAGCTGCGGGAAAAAGGAATCCGGTCCTATTAAAATTGGCGTTCTTCTTCCCCTTACGGGCGCACAGGCAAATTTCGGAGAGATGGAGAAAAACTCTTATGAAATGATTAAGGAAAAAGTAAATGCCGGCGGCGGAATAAAGGGAAGAAATCTCGAGTTCGTATATGAAGATGATACAGGAAAACCGGACGTAGGAAGAGCCGGAGCTGAGAAATTGATCAATGTGAATAAAGTTCCGTTGATTACCGGCGGCTACAGTTCATCAGTTACATTTGCTGCCTGCGCAGTAGCTCAGCAGAACAGAGTTCCTTTCCTTGTATGCACAGGCTCAGTTGATAAGATTACCGAACCGGAATCTTTCAACCTAACAACAAATGACGGAGATAAATTTTATATCTACCGTGTGAACCCCCCTGTTTCCGAGTATGCATCGGGTCTTGAAAGTATGCTTACTCAGGTTGTTCATCCTTCCAGTGTATATATCATCCACGAAAATACAGCCTTCGGAACTGAAGGAGCTGCGTCGTTTAAGAAGACTTGTGAAAAGCTCGGCATCAATGTCCTTGATGTGAAATCTTACTCGGCGGGAACTGTCGACTTCAAACCTTTGCTGCAGAATGCGAAGAAGGCTAACCCGGATATGGTATACATGATATCTTATGTTATGGACGCGGCTTTGCTGATGAAACAGGCACGTGAAATAAATTTCACCCCGAAACTTTATATTGGTGCCGGGGCAGGATTTACCATGCCCGCATTTAAGGATAATGCAGCCAACGCCGCTAATGGTGTCCTATCGGCTACTTTATGGCATCAGACTCTTCCCATTCCGGGAGCTTCTGAATATTATGATAACTACATAAAGAAGTACGGCGGTGATGGTCCCGATTATCACGGGGCCGAAGCGTATGCAACAGGACAGGTAGTAGCTGAAATACTTAAAAATACCGATGATTATTCGAGTGAAGGATTGAAAAAAGCTCTCGATAAAGTTGATATGCAGACAGTATTCGGACCGGTTAAGTTCGCTTCTTACGACGCAAAGATCCACCAGAATAAAATGGATACTTACGTTGTTCAGTGGATTGACGGAAGTCTGAAGCTTGTATGGCCGAAAGACCTGGCAAATGCGGACTTTGAATATCCTGTCGATTGGAATGCACTCTGGAATAAGTAATCGATGTTAATTCAAAGAGTTATATAAGGAAGAGGTATGGAGCTTATACTGCAGTCGCTCATCTATGGTCTCCTGATCGGCGGTCTCTATGCTATTATCGGCATAGGTATGACACTGATTATGGGTGTTCTGAATATTATAAATCTGGCTCATGGCCAGATAATGATGGTTGCAATGTATCTCACCTGGGTTATGTGGCAGTTTGCGGGACTGGATCCGTACCTCTCCATTTTTATTACCATTCCCGCCGTCTATTTTTTAGGAAAAGGTATCAGCAGGTACCTCCTCTATCCTTTGATCAAAAAGGAATCGATACTTCCTGAAAACCAGGTCCTTATGACGGTAGGGATCGGAATGGTTTTGGTAGAACTGGCCCGTTCAATTTTCTCCAGCGATTACCATTCGGTTAGAACAGCTTACACCGATGAAGCATGGCACCTTGGCAACATATCATTGAGTGTACCGCTGGTGATCGCTTTCCTGATTGCAATAGTTTTAACAATTGGTCTTTTCATTTTACTGACTAAAACTGATCTGGGAAGGTCAATCCGTGCAACAGCACAGGATAGGGATGCGGCAACTTTAATGGGAATCAGTGCGAAAAAAATAACTATCCTAACATACGGGCTGGGCAGCGGATTGGTCGCCGCTGCGGGTACTCTCCTTCTGCCCGTATATTACCTGTTCCCTGATGTCGGACCCATTTTTACGGTTAAAGCTTTTGTGATAACAATACTTGGCGGGCTCGGTTCACCATTAGGTGCAATTGCAGGCGGACTCGTACTCGGGATTGCAGAAACTTTCGGAGCAACTTACCTGAGTATGGGCTATCGTGATGCTGTCGGTCTTGTCATTTTTCTGCTTGTACTGGTATTTCTGCCCGGTGGAATAAAACAGCTCACTAAAATTTAGGATTCATGATGAAAGAGAAGGCTTCCGGCAGAGCATTTAAGATCACCAGAACCGAATGGATTATTATCGGCGTATCTTTAATCTTACCGGTTATATTCGATTTTTCCCCCTACTTCCAGGGATTATTAATATTTATAATGATGTGGGTAATCCTCGGCAGTTCGTGGAATCTTCTTGCGGGGTACACAGGACTTGTATCCTTTGGACACGCAGCTTATTTCGGGGTCGGGGCATATGCCGCCGCCATACCTTTCCTCCATTTCGGTTTATCCCCCTGGTGGGGACTTCTGACAGGAGGGATAGCAGCAGTGATCCTGGGTTATCTTCTCGGTATCGTAGTGTTCAGGCTGAGAGGACCATATTTTGCACTCGGTACACTCGCAACGGCTGAAATTCTTAGAATAATTTTTGGTGAAGAAGAATGGCTTACAAACGGTCATACCGGAATTCTTTATATGACAACCTGGGTAAGTAAATATCCCTATTATTATATAGCACTTATACTTGCTCTTGGCGCTGTGTTTTCTGTAAAATTGGTTATGAAAACCAAAGCAGGATTTTATTTCCTTTCTATCCGGGAGGACCAGGATGCAGCTGAAGCACTCGGGATAAATACAAAAAAATATAAGAACATTGCTACTGTGATTTCTACTTTCTGGGCAGGAATGGCAGGTGCATTTTATATGATCTATATGGGTTTTATCGATCCTGAAGTTGTTTTTTCTCTTCACAATATTTCCATAATAACAATACTTGTTGGTATAATCGGAGGAGTCGGTACAATATGGGGACCGGCTGTCGGTGCAATTGTTATGGTTTTTATGCAGGAGCTGTTCCGCTCATCGATATTCGGTCTTGCCCCTGATTGGCTCTCCAGGTTCCATTCGCTTGTGTTCGGACTCCTTGTAATTTTTGTCATCCTTTATATGGCCGGAGGAATTGTGGGCGATTGGAAACTGATTTCCCGTAAGTTCCGCACCGTGCGCGCAGAGGAGAAAGAATGAGTGCATTGACCATATCCAACCTGACAAAAATATTCGGCGGTCTGACTGCCGTCAATGATGTTTCATTTGAGGTTCAGGAAGGCGAAATATTTGGTTTGATCGGGCCTAACGGAAGCGGAAAGACTACCATCTTCAATATGATAAGTCAGTATTATTCTGTTACTTCAGGTAAAATATATTTCAAAGGACAGGATATCACCAATAAGAAAACTTTTGAAATTGCCCGGCTGGGTATCGGCAGAACATTCCAGGTAGTGAAGCCGTTAAAACGATTGACTGTAGAAGAAAATGTAATGGCAGCAGCCTTTGCACGTGAATCTACTTTTGCCGGGGCAAGACAGGCGGCAGCTGAAGTCCTTGAATTCTGCAAGCTTGATAACCTCAGTGATGTTAAAGCAGGAGGTTTACCTATTGCTGGAAGAAAAAGACTTGAGATAGCCAGGGCACTTGCCACAAGACCATTCCTTCTTCTGCTTGATGAAACTGCTGCAGGATTGAATCCGTATGAACTGGATGAGGCTATAGACATTATAAAAAAAATCAGGAGCGAGCTTGGTATTACGGTAATAATAGTAGAACATATTATGAAAGTAATAATGAGTATAAGCGACAGAATTCACGCCATAGCATACGGAGCGACAATAGCCCAGGGAACTCCCCTGGAAGTCGCAAAAGATCCCACTGTGATTGAAGCATACCTCGGTTCAGATTATGCCGGAGAAAATAATAATGCTTAGTGTTAAAAACCTGAATATGGGTTACGGCGACATGCAGGTTCTGTGGGATGTTTCTTTTGAAGTTACTGAAGGAGAAATTGTAGTACTTGTTGGGGCCAATGGTGCCGGGAAATCTTCAACGCTGAAAACTATTTCGGGTTTAAACAGGCTGAATTCGGGATCAATTGAATTCAACGGAAAATCACTGACACAGGTATCTCCCGAAGAAATAATTAAGGAAGGGGTGGTCCATTGTCCTGAGGGAAGAAGATTATTTAATGAAATGACTGTGGAAGAAAATTTATTTATGGGTTCTCTTCATGGCAAAGCTAAAAAAGAGCGAATGAATACACTCGAAGAATGCTATACATTATTCCCCCGCTTAAAAGAACGCAGGAAACAACTTACCGGGACACTGAGCGGCGGTGAACAGCAGATGGCTGCTATTGCACGAGGTTTAATGTCGCTTCCCAAACTGCTTATGCTTGATGAACCAAGCCTGGGGCTTGCGCCTGTTCTTGTTCAGAGTATTTTTGAAATAGTTCGGGATATAAATAAAAAAGGAATGACCATTCTTCTTGTCGAGCAGAATGTTCAGACGACGCTGAAGTTCTGCACCCGTGCTTATGTTCTTGAGAACGGGAAGATATCCATAAGCGGAACCGGGCAGGAGCTTCTTAATAATGAGCATGTTAAATCAGCTTATTTGGGAATTTAATCTGAAGGTGATAAAATGATAGTCCGTAAGTGGATGTCAAAAGATCCGATTGTGGTAGATGAAAATGCATCTCTCTCGGAAGCGATAAATCTTCTTAAGCAGCATAAAATCAGGAGACTGCCTGTGCTTAAGAAAGGAAAATTAGCAGGAATAATCTCCGACAGGGATCTTAAAGAAGCCTCACCTTCAAAAGCAACTTCCCTTGATATCTGGGAACTTCATTACCTGATGTCGAAGATCATAGTAAAAAGTATTATGACGAAAAATCCTGTAACAGTTTCTCCGGATACAACAATTGAACGGGCAGCAATCCTGATGTTCGATAATAAGATCGGCGGACTTCCTGTAATCGATAAGGAAGGAAAGCTTGCCGGAATATTAACAGAGCAGGATGTGTTTAAAGCCTTAATAAATATAACGGGTGCACGTATCGCCGCTAACAGGATTTCAATTGTTATCCCTGATATTCCCGGTTCTATAAAAGAGGTAATGGATATTATGAGGAAGCACGACTTCAAGTACAACAGTATCCTGACGACTCATGAAGGTGTTCAGGAAGGCTTCCGTGAAGTTCTGATCCGCTTCCAGGCTGATGAGGATGCGGTTGAAGAGATCCTGACTGAACTAAAAACTAAATATAAATCGGTTGAACTGACAATCGACTGATACTGACCATCCACTGGATGATTTAATCTGCATCCAGGCTTGAGACAGCGGATTTAGAGGCCTTTTACATACCTTATAATCCTGGAATGGTATAATCCCTCCCCCATCAAAATTAAGCCAAAAATCGCAGCCCGTCTATTCAATAAAAATCAAAGAATGTGACTATTTAACAGTATACATACCTCAGGTGTGACTGTATTAAAATACATTTCGATGCAATTTGACTATAATAATAAATAATCAATCTCAGAAACCCGTGAAAAAAAGGAGACAAATATGGCCGCAGGAAGTGCAAATTATCATGAACCTGTTAGTGAACTTTCAGACAGAACAAGAAATATGCATCGCGCAATAGTAACGCTTGTAGAAGAGTTGGAAGCTATTGACTGGTATCAGCAAAGGATAGATTCCAGCACAGATGAGGGTCTTAAAAAAATATTTGCACACAATATGAATGAAGAAAAAGAACATGCCTCTATGTCACTGGAGTGGATAAGAAGACAGGATAAAGATTTATCGGAAAAACTATCGGGTTATCTTTTTACCGACAAGCCCATTGTAAAAGAGGAAAAAGAATAAATAAAAAACCCGGGAGAGTTCCCGGGTTATATTCAATAAAATCAAAAACGATTACCAGCTTCTTCTGCCGCCGCCGCCGCCGCTTCCGCCGCGGTTTCCGCCGCCGCCGCTGCCGCCGCCTCTGTGACCACCGCGTCCGCCGCCGCCGCCGCCTCTGCGGTTATCTTCACGGGGACGAGCTTCATTTACAGTAATTTTTTTACCTTTTAAGTCTTTAGTATTCAGTTCGCTGATTGCTTTCTGTGCTTCTGCCTGACCCGGCATCTCAATGAATCCGAACCCTTTTGATTCACCGGAAAACATGTCTTTAATTACTTTCACACTTCTAACTGTTCCGTATTCGGAAAAAAGAGACTGCAAATCATCATCGGTAACTTCCTTTGATAAATTTCCAACAAAGATGTTCATTTAAGTATTCCTTTATATTATTTAGTTATTTGTTATTATCTACCTAAAAGGGAATTTACCGATGCAGTAGACAATGTTGCTTTTAGTTCTTAATACTAAGATTGTCTAATAGTGAAAGGAATCTGCCGATACCAGCTAGCCGGAACAGCTATTAATTCAAAAATTATTGAAACAATCATTAGATAGGGAACAAATTAAGATCCTCGAAAGCGTAGATTAAATTCACGCCTAATATATCTACAAATTTTTCCAGATCAAAATAAATAATAATCCGTCCTGTGCTGTGTGTATTCCGGGTTACACTTCTGCTTTGGGCTCACCATGCTTGTGTTCCCACAGGTGACCTTCCCTCATCAGACCTTTTAAAGACGATTCGAACCAGACAGCGTGTATTTCTTCATAAACCTCAGGTATGTCATGATGCTCGCCCATTTTTGTAGCAAGACAGTATCCCGGTTTGAGCTCATATTCTTTTCCTCCTGAGACTGCCAGGCCGGAACCCTGGAATATTACCCAGTATTCATCACAATCATGGTAGTGGTTATCAAAATTCGTTTTTCTCGGATAATCGGTCGGATCGCCGTCATTTTTGGGATTATCACTGTTTTCAAGGGTAAAAATACCATGTGTACCTGTTAGTCCCACCCAATGACCGCCTATAACTATGACAACACAGTCTGTCTCTGCTTTTACTTTAATGGTGGAATTAAGTGATTCGATTTTAAATGTATGACCTCTCTGGGCATAAGATATTTTCCGGTTTATTATCATTTTACAGATACCGTCACCGATAAAATACATTTCCCTCTCGGAAGTAGAGATGAAGCTTCGAAGTTCACCTTCTTTCAGATAGATAACATCAATAAAATCCAGATCACTCCAGGGGGGCATCATATCTTCTGAACACTTTAATAAGGGCATAGTCTAAATAAATCCTGTCTTTATTTAATAAAATGTTATAGAATTTTTAATACTAAAATAAGAGAAATAATCATGACTGAAGTTTTATACTGCGGGTAATCGAGATATTCTCCTTAATCTGTTCCTCCTTTGAATCTCCTAAAAATAAAATATTTAATTAGAGTTCCATTAAAAGATAATCAATCTGCACTCTTATGCAAATCAATTTTTTGTAGAAATTCTTTAATTCTGTGGTTTTGTAATCGTAAATTAATAATTTTTTGATTAATTCAAATATATCACACAATAAATATTTTTATCCGCATATTTTTAAATTTTATATGCTTGTAGTATAAAAATGAAGGAAGTTGACTAAATCTATTGAAATTGTCTAAAAATCTATTCAGTTCCCTGGGAGTTAACCGCGCTATTCTTGCACTTTCAACAGCAAGGATGGCGGATGCAATAGGAAACAGTATCCTTTTTATTTTAATTCCACTCTACGTTGCCAAAATCCCTGAAGAATTCATACACTTCCCTACCCCCGTACTGGTCGGCATTCTGATTTCTGTTTTTGGATTTGTAACCTCTGTCTTTCAGCCGGTGATGGGGGCGTTAACTGACCGTCTCGGAAGGAGGAAAATATTAATACAGGCAGGACTCGCTGTAATCGGTATCTGTATTCTGCTTTTCATCTTTGCATCGAAATTTTACCATCTGCTTATTCTCAGGATCATCCAGGGGGCTGCAGTTGCTTTGACGATTCCCCCATCCCTTGCCCTGATGACCTCTCTAACAAAAAAAGAAACCCGCGGCGGCTCGATGGGAGTTTATAGTACTTTCAGAATCATCGGGTTCAGTGTGGGACCAGTAGCAGGGGGTCTCCTTGAGAAAAACTTCGGATTCAATGCAGCTTTTTATGCCGGTGCCGGATTTGTCCTTCTCGCAATAATACTCGTTCATTTCTGGGTAGAAGAGGTGAGAGGCGAAGTGCCGGAAACTAAAAAAAGAGGTTTTAAGATAATTGATACCGGTCTCCTTAGCCCGGGCATCCTCGCAACTTCCTTTGCCACTTTTCTGATGGCCTCGGCTTTTTCCATGGTTACAACACTGGAAAATCAGTTTAACTCCCGGCTGGGTATTTCTGCTGTTGGTTTCGGGTTTGCATTCAGTATGGTTATGATCGGACGCCTCATTTTTCAGGTTCCGCTTGGGCATTATTCCGACAGTATCGGACGGAGGCCTTTGATTATCTTAGGATTAATCGTGATGGCTATTTCAACCTCACTCCTTGGACTAGTTTCAACTTACCCGGAATTGATTTTCGTCCGCCTTGCTCAGGGAATTGCGGCAGCCGGTATTGCAGCACCAGCATTTGCCGTCGCGGCAGATCTTTCAAAAAGCGGCGGGGAAGGAAGACAAATGAGTATTGTAACTATGGGATTCGGATTCGGTATTGCATTCGGACCTTTGATATCCGGCCTTCTTGCCGGAATATTCTTTGAACTCCCATTTTTCGCTGTTGGAATAATTACCGCCGGGGGCGCCTGGGTAGTTTATAAATACCTCCCTGAAACTGTGCAGATCAGAACCTGAAACCCCCTCCCGTACTTCCTACTTCCTACTTTTTACTTCTTACTTGTTACTTTTATCTTGTCACTTGTTCCGTGGCCTTGTCTTCACAACAATCGAACCCAATATCTTTTCAAGCTGACCGGATTCCATTATTAAATATTTCAGGTTATCATAAACAGTTTTATCGTCAAGTATTGCATCTATTATTCGCAGCCAGTAATTCGATTCCTTCATCTCGCGTAGTGATATTCTCACTTTGTTGTTAAAATCAGGTCTTGATGATCCTGCCTGTGCTTCCTCATAGTTCGCACCGGAAGAAGTGGAACATTTAGTCAGCTGATATCTAATCACATTGAATTCAGGTGTCCGGGGCAATTTTGGCAGAAATTTTAATACGTCCACAGCATAATCGAACAATCTTTTTCGTAAATCATCACTTCCCATTCGTCCCCTCCTCATTTTAATGATTAATTTTTTATTTTTTGTCTCCTACTTTTTACTTTTCACTCCTTACTTTATATTTTTTACTTTTTACTTCCTACTTGTTACTTTTTACTTTTTACTTGTTACTTGTTACTTTTATCTTGATTATACCCTTTTTCCCCGAACGGCTGAAGTTTCTCAATCCACATTTCTTCAAGCAGTTTAAGCTCTTCAGAATAGTTAAAAGCCGGATCATCTTTAGGCTTCAGTTCGTCAAGTATTTCAAAACTAAAGTTTTCCTCCCCGTACTTTTGAAAATCAGCTGCCAGTTCCTTGTTGCTTTCAGTACCGGCGTATTTTAATCCGAATTTAAACCTATTAATCCTGCCGGGCAGGTTTTTGCTGCTTCCAATAAGGATCTTATTATTTACAAGATTCTTAACGATATAAATTCCCATTGTCGGAAGCGACTGTTTATATTCTTTTTTAAGCTTTGATTTATCTGCCATATTATTTCTTCGTAGTTGTCAAAATTTCAGGACTAAAAATAAAAAAAATGACACCTTTCATATCAGAAAAATGTCATCTTTATAGAAACGGTGAAAGTTTGATTTATATAATAGCTGTTTCGCCAAACTTTCAATTACTGTTCTGAACTTTTCAGAACATTTTTACAAACTTACTTTATTTCCATCGGCATCAATGAGAACTGGGTCGCCCAGACCAAGGGCTTTAAGCTGTTCCAGCTGTGTTGCAGCATCACCGACGACCACATAAATCATTTTATCCTGCTGAAGGTACTTCTGAGCAAGTGCTTTATGTTCTTCAGGAGTCATATTCTTAATAACTTCCTCTTGACTTTTGATGTAATCAAAGGGTAGATTGTATTCAGCTATGTCGTTCAGCATGCCCAGGAGGGCTCTCAGTGTCTCAAATCTTCGTGCATTAGATTTAACCAGGGCATCTTTTGTGAACTTCAGATCCTCCTCACTAATCCCATCCCGGTATTTTGCAATTTCATCCCTGAAAATTTTCACCGATTCGAATGTAGCATTGGATTGTACAGCCGAAGAGGCTTCAAATGTACCAGGATAGTCCGATCCGCTTATCTCCGTCCTTGCTCCATAAGTATAACCCTTTTCTTCACGGAGTATCAGGTTTACTATTCCATTAAAGCTGCCGCCGAGCTTGTAATTCATAACGGTCGCCGCATAATAATCGGGATCGGTGTACCGAAGCGAGAGTTTTCCTATTCTGATCTCTGACTGTTTTGCTCCCGGAACGTCTACAAAATAAACTATAGGTTTTGAAGGTTCCTGCGGAATGCTTATTTCAGGCATATTTATCTTTTTATCCTGCCATTTATCTGCAAGAGAGGAAAAGGTCGAAACTGCTTTATCCTTTGAAATATCCCCTACTATTGAAATCCGGGCAGCTGAGGGGGCGAAATTATTCTCGTAATATTTCTTCAAATCATCCATGGTAACAGATGATACCGACTCCACGGTACCTAAAGTGGTATTACCAAGCGGACTGTTTTTGCCGTAAATCAGTTTGTTAAAGACATTCCCGGAAATCCTCGCAGGATTTGAATTATTCCGGTTTATGGTTTCGATGGTCTCTTGTTTGATCCTGTTGAATTCTTTCTCGTCCCACCTTGGCTCAAGTATTATTTCTTCAGCAAGTTTGTATACTTCATCGAATTTGGAAGCAAGCGTATTAACCTGTATAACTATTTCTTCTTTGGATGCACGTATATTTATATCTGCACCAAGATTTTCTATTGCCTCTTCTAATTCAAGCGGAGTTTTGTTCTTCGTTCCTTCCATCATAAGGTCTGAAAGCAGGTTCGCAGTGCCTGTCTTCTCAGGACTATCAAGCAGCATTCCCCCTTTCAACGTAATTGAGAATTGGACCAGCGGCAGTTCTTTCTGTTCTATTCCGTATAGCTTAAGTCCTTTGCCGGCTTCATCTTCCCATACTGCAGGAATTTTAACCTCGGGATCAGGAACCGGTACAGGCTGAATGTTTCTATCGAAACTACTAGGGATCTCATCTAAAGGCTTAACAGTAGAAGCAATGTTTTTTTCTTTATCTTCTTTGGGAATTATTTTCTCTTCCGGAATTATGAATAACTCTGAGTTTTTTGCAGCCAGATCAGCTTTGCCTTTCGGTACAAAACTCGTCAGCACATATTTTTTATCTTTAATGTATTTATTGTAAACTTTCCAAATGTCATCTTTGGTTACATTGAGACTATTCTGCAGATCATCATTTATAAAATCAGGTGATCCGGCATATTCATTATAACTTGCCAGCTGGAATGATTTTCCGAGTATGCTGGAAATTGAATTGTAAAAATTTGTCTCTGTCCTGGCTTTTATTCTTGAAAGATCTTCATCAGTAAATCCGTCTTTCTCAAATTTCTTAAAAGCTTCAAGTATGGCATCCTCAACATCGGAAAGATTTTTATCTGGGAATGCTCTCACCCGGATATCAAATGTGCCTGCAATTTCCTGGCTCGACTGGGATGCATCTGCTGAAGGGGCGAGCTTTTTATCCTCAACAATCACCTTATATAAAGGAGCTTTCTTTCCATCAGCAAGTATGCTGCTTAGAATATCAAGAGCATATGAATCTTTTGAGTATTGTTCAACTGTCGGGAATACCATTCTTAATTCAGGGGACTTTGCAAAGTTGTCTTCATAGTATGCCCGCTTTGTTTCATTCAATGTTACCGGCATTGGTTTCGGATCAGCCACGGGAGGTGAAGGCTGTATTTCGTCGAAATATTTTTTCACCAGCTCTTTTGTTTTATCTGCATCAAAATCTCCCGCAATGACTAGCGTGGCATTATTAGGACCATACCACTTTGAGTAAAAATCCCTTACGTCCTGCACAGTTGCGTTCTGCAGATCTTCCATTGAGCCGATCACCTGCCAGTTGTAAGGATGATCTTCAGGATAAAGCAGCTTGTTGATTATATAGCTTGTATTTCCATAGGGCTGGTTGTCGACTCTCTGTCTTTTTTCATTCTGTACAACTTCCTGCTGATTCTCAAATGCCTCCTGTGTTACCGTTGGAAGCAGCCATCCCATTCTGTCCGACTCAAGCCATAATACGGTTTCCAGGTAATTCTTCGGCATAACCTCAAAATATACCGTGCCGTCAAACCAGGTGCCGCCATTGAGCGTGCCGCCATTGCCCTGTATTATTTTGAAGAACTGATCCTGTCCTACATGCTGCGATTCCTGGAACATCATATGCTCAAATAAATGCGCAAAACCTGTTCTTCCTTTAACTTCTCGGTTTGAACCGACATGGTATTGAATTGCCACAGATACAATCGGATCGGATTTATCTTCATGCAGGATCACTTCAAGACCGTTGTCTAGCTTGTACTTTTCATAATCTATTTTGAATGTTTTATCATTCCCCTTAAATCCGGTAAATGCAAATACGGATAGAAGGAGAACAATGAATACTTTGCTGAAATTCATTTTTCCTCCGGTAAATAAGATTGGACTGGTTATCACAAATTGCCCTTAATTAAATTCTCTGTAGCAAAATTACTAAAATCCGTTTACTTTTATACAATTTTTATATCAACGGAGGTATTTTATGATGGAAATGATTCTCGGTTGCCGATAAATTAAAATCAGACGTAAAACTCTGCCGCAAGTCTCCCGCTTTTTACTGCACTTTCAATTGTTGAAGGAAGCCCTGTGTTCGTCCAGTCCCCTGCAATTGCAAGGTTGCTTAACCTGGTCGCCGGCCCGGGTCTTTTAAATAATATATCATTCGAAGGAATAAAGGTTGCCCGTTTTTCTTTTATAATACGGTAGCCCGCAATGTCTTCCTTCTCAATAAAACAATATCTGAAAAGTTCCTTATCTGCCAGCTGAATGATCTCTTCCTTACTCTTTTCCATTAACTCATCTGCATCGCTCCGTACAAGTGTTATGTGAGTTCCGTGATTAAATATCCAGTGGATATCTGAATCAATAAGTCCATAAAAAGCCTTATCCAGCTTATTATTTTTCAGCCAGATATGAACAGTGAGTATAGAAGAATATTCAAAGCCGGGATCAGAGATCAAATTATCTTCAGATAGAATCCTTTTCAGACTGTAGAAAGGCACAGCAGAAATAACATATTTGAAATTCTTTATATTTCTTTTATTAGTTACTATACTTTTGACCCTGTTCCCTTCAGCGATCAGTCTGTTTACCTGTTCGCCCTGGATAATCTTTCCCCCCTTGCTTATTATGAACTCTGCCGCATTATTGCAGTAAGATTCGGTTAACCCTGCTTTGGGCAGAATGATTGTCGAGGCTCTATTTCCCTTAAAAAATATTTCCAGGAGTATATCCTTAAATACTTTTGCAGAAGCTTTATGCAGGCTGGTGTTAAGTGCCCCGGCTGCCAGTATTTCCCAGAAAGCCATGATTATTTTTTCATTTTGATTTTCCTGCTGCAGCCATTCATAAATACTCATCCGGCTTAGATCCCTGTTTGAGGACAGCGGTAGCATTAAGAAAAACTTCAATAGTAAGACTCTGTCTTTTAGTGATAACGCCTTATATCTTAATAACCCGGCGGCAAGATTGAAGGGATAAATACCGGGGCCTGCTTCAAGTGTTCTGCTCTGAAGATGAGGTTCAAGGAAATTCACTTTTAATTTTTTCTGAAAAATCAGATTATCCCGCGCACCGATCAGACTGAAGAAATTAATAGTATTGGTGTAACAGCCCATCATAATGTGCTGCCCGTTGTCGATTATATTTCCGGTGGATTTATCATTAAGGGAATATGCTCTCCCCCCGAGTTTTTGTGAAGCTTCAAGGAGTTCAACTTTTTTACCTGAGGCTGAAAGATGAGCAGCTGCGGAGAGTCCGGCAAAACCACTGCCGATAACTATGTAATCAGACATTAATAAACCAGGTTATACTTAGCCCAGACTCCGAGTGAAATTCCTACTTTTTCAAATTTAGATACCCTGATCTCTTCATTGTAAACATCATAATCAGCTTCAATAATTTTCTGAAGCATTTTATGGTATATGTGCTGCATAGCCCTTGCAGCGAACATAGCAGCCTTATCGTCAAGATTAAGGCTCATTGTAGCGGTATCAAAATACATTTTCGCTCTCTTAACCTCGTAGCTCATCAGGTTCTTGAAGTTGTCGTTATATTTTCTGTTGAGGATATCCTTATCAGAATAATTAAACATCTCAAGGTCCTTCTGAGGCAGGTAAATCCTTCCTCTTTCAGAATCCTTTGTTATATCCCGCAAAATATTCGTCAGCTGGAGAGCTATGCCCAGGTTAACTGCAAAATCTTTTGCATGTTCTTTATCCTTATATCCGAATATTTCAATACAGATCAGACCTACTGTAGATGCAACCCGGTAGCAGTATATCATCAGGTCTTCAAAAGAATTATATCTTTTATTCTGAAGGTCCATCTCCATTCCCTTGATCAGCTCGAAGAAAGGCTCAAGCGGAATATTGAAACCGGAAATGGTTTTCCCAAGCTTGTTCAGTAGTGAATACTCGCTTCTGCCGCTGATTGATTTTTCAAGTTCAATCCTCCATTTACGCAGCCTGGCAAACTTCAGTTCATCCGGTTCACTGCCTTCATCGATTATATCATCAGTTTCCCTGCAGAAAGCATAAACTGTATTCATGGCATCGCGCTTGGCTGCCGGCAGCAGATTAAAAGCGTAGTAGAAACTGCTCCTGCTTTTTTTCGCTATTTCTTTTGCTTCCTGCATCTATTTAAATGATCTGATTAACAGTTTTATTAAATCTATTTTAGTTAAATCGGGACGAATAAATACGTTAAAATCATTCTCTCTTATTTTCTGCAAAATGGCTTCTCCTCCAAGGATCGTCCATTTAATCTCGTATTTCAATCGTCCCTGCAGGAATTTAAGCAATTTCCTGCCATCATCAAATAACAATTGGGTTCTGTTAATATTGAACTCAATTAACTGTTTAAAGTTAAGGTTTATTTCTTTTTCCTCAAACATAATTCTGCTTATCCCCGACTTCGCCAGTTCGTCCTGAGGCAGGTAAATCCGCCCTTTTTCAAAGTCGATATTTATATCCTGCAGAAAATTGGTGATCTGGAGGGCAGTGCATATATTATCCGAATACCTGTATGCTTCCTCATCTCTTATTGAATGAAGTTCAAGGATAAGTCTTCCCACGGGGTTGGCTGAGTTCTCACAGTATTCAAGAAGCTGTTTATAATTATTATACTCTTTAATGATTACATCCTGTTTAAAAGCTTTAATAAGTTTAATAAAGTGATCCGGGCTAAGGTTTTTTTTATCTAATGTCTGGTGAAGAGCTTCAAAGTATCCTGAATCATACTTCCCCTTCAGCATTTCCCGGAACCTTGCCTCAAAATTATCTAACCTGGTCAGCCTTTCGCCGGCAGGCAGATTGCCTTCATCGGCAATATCATCTGCTGTTCTTGCAAACCAGTAAATGATTGCAACATGCTTCTGAAGATCCCGGCGGATGAGGAAGGACACCACCGGGAAATTCTCATAGTGTTCCCGGGCAAATTTCAGGGCATTAGCATATGCTGATTCTATCATTTCCTGCGGGTTCCTGCTGTTTTTTCACTTTTTCATGAAACTATTTTTGCTTAATTTTGTATCAGTAATACAGATAAAACAAGATATTTTGACAAAAGGTATTAGTAAAATATTAAATTATAATCTCTGCAGAAAATCTCTCTGCCGGGAAATCCACTTCTTTTATTAGAAGCACTTCAACTTATATCCCTTATTACACTTTAACCATAACTTTCAGAAAACCTATGAGTAATCTTAAAGAAATAAATAAAAGACGTACATTTGCTATAATCTCACATCCTGATGCAGGTAAGACAACCCTTACAGAGAAATTCCTGTTATATGGCGGAGCAGTTCATCTGGCTGGTTCAGTTACAGCCCGCAAGAACCAGAGAAGTTCCACATCCGATTGGATGGAGCTTGAGAAGAAACGTGGTATTTCTATCAGTTCTACCGTTCTTCAGTTTGATTATAACGGCTTCAAAATCAATCTGCTGGATACACCGGGACATGAGGACTTTTCGGAAGATACCTACCGTGTGCTTACAGCAGTGGATGCGGTGGTTATGGTTATTGATGCAGCAAAAGGTATTGAAGCACAGACAAGGAAGCTGTTTGAAGTATGCCGCAGAAGGGAAATTCCCATATTTACATTTATGAACAAGCTGGACCGTCCGACTCGTGATCCTCTCGAGTTAATTGATGAGCTTGAAAGTATTCTCGGTATCGGAGCTTACCCGATGAATTATCCGCTGGGAACAGGGATAGACTTCCGCGGAGTCTATGACAGAATTTCTAAACAGATCCACCTCTTTGAAAGAACAACAGGAGGATCATATAAAGCTCCCCTTGAAGTTTTCGATCTTCAGAATCCCTTATTCAAGGAAAAACTCAGCGATGAGAACTATTCTAAATTTGTTGAAGAGCTTGAGATGCTTGATACAGCGGGAGAAGATTTTAACCGGGATGCAGTGCTCGATGGAAAACTGACTCCGGTCTTTTTTGGAAGTGCGATGAATAACTTTGGTGTGCAGCTTCTGCTGGATGGATTCCTTGATTATGCTGTCCCCCCTGCTCCCAGGAAAAGTATGGACTCGCTGATTCAGCCTGAAGATGATACTTTTTCAGGATTCATCTTTAAGATACAAGCCAATATGGATCCTAAACACCGCGATAGGATAGCATTTATGCGTGTGTGCTCAGGTAAGTTTGAACGTGATATGCAGGCATTCCATTCGAATACTGGTAAGAAAATAAGGCTTTCAAATTCCCAGAAACTTTTCGGACAGGAACGTGAGACTGTTAATGAAGCTTATGCCGGTGATATAGTTGGTTTCGTCGGAAATTCCAATTTTGGTATCGGGGATACTATAACGGCGGATCAGTCGATATTATATAAAGAGATCCCTCATTTTGCTCCTGAACATTTTGTATTTATGCATAATCCTAACCCGTCTGATTATAAGAAATTCCGTGATGGCCTTGATCAGCTTCTCCAGGAGGGGGTTATACAGGCATTTTATATAAAAAATGCAGCTCAGAAAGTTCCGCTGTTGGGCGCTGTTGGCCCCCTCCAGTTTGAAGTAGTGCAGTACAGACTTGAAAGTGAGTATGGGGCAAAATCAAGACTTGAACAAACTAACTGGAAAGTGATGAGATGGTTTTCTAATGAAATCAGCGACGAAAAATTAAACCAGTTGGTCCTCCCTGCCGGTGCATCAATAGCAATTGATAAAGATGAAAACCGTGTTATACTTTTCACCAGCGATTACTCGATGAATTATTTTAATAGCAAGTTTCCGGAAATACATCTTGGCGATGTGCCTTTCGAAACAGACCCGGAAGTAATTAAAAAGACCGGGTAGTTGGAACGACAACCAAATGACCCTGACTACCGCCGGCTACGTTTATCCACTCTTACTCTTTATCTCTCAGCATTCTACTGTATAAAGATAGTCCCGGATCTGTAAGAAATGTTAACCATAGCTTAACCCACGATTTGTGATAGACAAGGTTATCATAAAATTCCGGTGCGGCTGCCTTTAATTCGGGCAGCTTATTCCAGGGTACTGAAGGAAAATCATGGTGTTCATTATGGTAGCCTACATTTAAAGCAAGAATGTTCAATGGTCCGTAATAGCTGTAAGTTTCCTGAGGAGGAGCTACAAGAAAATGTTCCTGTATCCAGCGAGCGCCAAGAGGATGCAGTCCTATCGAAAAGAAAAACGAAAATACGAAATAGAGAAATGCAGTAGGACCAAGAAATATTATTACGACGGCATCAAAACCGAACACAACCACCCAGTTAACTATCGTCCAGAAGTTCATAAACTTTATTGCTTTAAGACGCGGTGTACGGAATGCCTGGAAGAACGGGAACATCAGTTCCCAGAATGATTTTCCAAGGGTGGTATTCCCGATCAGTCGTGCTTCCCATTTGCTCGCAAGATCGGCATCCATATAATAATCGCCCTGGTGAGAATGATGTTTCAAATGGTAGCTCCTGAATGAGACTGAGCTAGGTAATACATTCGGTATATCGGCAATAATCCCTGCCATAAAATTTAAATTCCTGTTCTTAAAGATCAGGTTGTGAGCAGCTTCGTGAATAAGCACAAAGCAGGCGTGGTTGGCAAATGCACCTATGAAAAAAGCAGCTATAAGGGCGAGCCACCAGGGATATTCTTTCAGGAAAAAAGCAATCGCAATCTGTAATCCTGCAGCAAACAGGATCAGTGCAAAGCTTACGGGATATCTTCCGATAAAATCTCTCACTTCCGGATGAGCCTTTAATATAGCTTTGGTTCTTTCTTTGTGAGGTTCAGGGTTGTTTGAATAACTGAAATCCAGTTTCGCTTTATTCATTAAATATGTGCCTTAATGATGTATTTAATCTGGTTATATTATAATAAAAAAGATGATTCATAAAAATGAATTCCGGTTGCCCGGATCACATTTATTTCCCGGCTATCCGGCATCAATAACAGAATATTTATCCTTCTTTAATTCAGCAGGGACGGCGTTCCTGATCTCCTCTATAAGGAGAATGAGCAGGCGTTGCTTAAGACGCGCCTTACTATATATCATACTTACCTGGCGTGAAGGATATGGTATTGTAAATTCTTTTAAAAGACCATTTGAAGACTTGCTCTTCAGCTTTTCTACAGCAAGGTAAGGTAAAAGAGTCATACCCATATTCTGATCTACAAGACCTTTCAGTGTCTCAAGGTTTTCACCTTCAAAGTTAAGATGAACACGTTTTTTATTTTTCTCATTTCGTCTGCCTGCCCCGCATATGCTCAGTATCTGATCGCGGAAACAATGTCCGTCTCTTAACAGCCAGAGGTCGTCGAGCGAAAGATCATCCCTTCTGATTTTTTTTCTGCCGGATAATCTGTGTCCCTTGCTTACGTAAGCCAGGAATGGCTCGTAATATAATCTCTCCTCGATGAACCGGCTGTTCGCTTCAGAAGTTGCAATAATTCCCGCATCAATAATATTCTGTTCAAGCTGTCTCATTATTTCTTTTGTCTGAAGTTCATATATGACCAGCTCAACCCCGGGGTATTTTCTTATGTAGTTCTCAAGAAATAAGGGAAGAAGATATGGACTGATCGTGGGAATTATCCCCAGCCTGAGCGTTCCATATATTTCTTTTCCAAAAGAATTTACAATATCAGTTATCCTTTGAGATTCTTCAAGGATTATCCTTGCCTGTTCTATTATTTCCTGCCCAACATCTGTAGGGGCTACAGGTGAGCTCAACCTGTTGAAGATCTTTACTCCAAGTTCCTCTTCCAGCTTATTTATCTGCATACTTAGAGTTGGCTGTGTAACAAAACATTTTTCCGCTGCCTTGCTGAAACTCTGCTGCGCAGCTACTGAAACCACATAGTTTAATTGAGAAAGCGTCATATTTGAATATATAAATTTTGTTTATCAAATATATGTAAACTATCGATTAGATTGATTGATTAATCCCGCCCTGCCGGAACTATTAAATGACAATCGAAGAACCAAATAACTACGAATGACTCTGAATGCCCTTCTCCGAATCTCTTCGTCTCACCGTCTCCCCTTCCCTTCTTCCCTCCGTCCCTCAGTCTCACAGTCCCTGAGTCTCTCTGTCTCTCCTTCTCTCAGCCCCTTAGTCTCTCAGTCACTCATTCCCTCAGTCTCTCCGTCTCTCCGTCCCTCAGTCTCTCAGCCCCTCAGTCTCTCAGTCCCCCAGTCTCTCACTCCCTCCCACCAACACTACCTGACAATCTGCAAATTCATCTAATTACCAATGCCAAATTACCAATGACCGTTTCCCCCTTTGATTATTCATTATTTTCCATTAATTTACGATTATATCTCCCTTTAATCTCTCATCAAAAACCAATGCGAGGATTGTATGAAAATATATAGTCTTCTTTTAGTCATACTATGGGGAGTTTCAATTCCGGCAGCACCTTCCGACACTTCATCCTGTAATTCTCCGGAAGCCCGTCAGTTTGATTTCTGGATCGGAAGCTGGGATATTAATCAGAAGATACTCAGGCAGGATGGGTCCTGGATTGAACTAAAGGCATCTACTACGGTCTCTCCTCTTCTTAACGGATGTGCGCTCGAGGAACATTGGACAGGACAGGTTCAGTTCTTCTGGCTGGGAATGACACATCCTGAAGAAATAAAAGGCTTCAGCTTAAGATATTTTGATACATCGTCAGGTAAATGGAATATTTACTGGATGGACACACAAAACCCGGATCTCGGGAAACCCTTCACAGGAAATTTCTCGGAGGATAAAGGTGAATTCTATGCTTCAAGAGAAACTAAAAAAGGTAAACAGATATCGAGGATAGTCTTTTCAGATATCAAAGAATATTCCGTTCACTGGGATCTCTCAATATCGAATGATGACGGTAAAAACTGGAAAGCTATATGGGTAATGGATATGCAGAGAAAGCTTTAAATACAATTAACTATGAATGACCACTCCCTCTCTCAGTCACTCATCCCCTCTGTCTCTCATTCCCTCAGTCTCTCAGTCTCTCCTTCTCCCCGTCTCTCAGTCTCCCCCCTCCCTCCCCCAATGCTGCCTGTAAATTTCCAATTCCAAATGACCAATTACTAATGCCCAATTACCAATTACCAGTCCCTTACCAGCGTCAGCGTGTCATTCAAATTTCCATATGTTGTATCTATGTACCCTGAGATTCTACCGTTGATCATTCCATTGGATATCATCTTTCCCGAAAAATTAAATCTCTTATTCCCGGGTTCCTTCATAACAAAACTGATGTCAGGAAATGTCATTACACCTCCGACAGTATCTTCCTTCAGGTAATCAACAGGTATACCATGCGATATGTATCTGAAGTGAAAAGTGCCGTTCCCCAGGAATGCATCGTTTGTAAAAGATGAGAGGTCGAGTACGATTTCAAGTCCTGATATTTCGGATAGATTCGAGTAATACCAGCGCCCGTCTATCTGCGGAGCTATTTCAAAGTACGCCGGGTTAATATCGAAAATTTCAGTATTGACCATCGATTCTAATTTTAACTGGTATTTTTTAGAGGGAACGATTTCAAGAGGGATGTGAAGTATATAATCCCCGGTATTCGGAATATTATTTATTGAATATACGGGTTGACTATCGTTAAATAATTCGATACGGAGACTATCTTCCACGTTTTCAGATGTCCATTTAACTTCAACCGGCTGGTCATAATTAAATCTTTCGCCGCCTGCCGGTCTTTCCAGACTAATCGATTCTGTCCTGCCGTAATTGTAGGATGAAGGCAGATCCCTTTCGCATTTAAAGGAAATTAGTGATACCAGCACAAGGGCAGAAACTATTTTGAAATATTTAAGCATTTAATCAGACAGCCGGTAATTTCATTCTTCTCAGTAAGATAAATAAAAATATAACACTTATAACTGCAATTACACCGAAAATAATTACAAGAGAAAAATCTTCCGTTACGTTTCTGATATTGAGCATCACCGCCATAGAAATTAGTGCAAGTGAAAGCAGGACGGTGAATATCAGAAGTAAGGGGGCAAAAATGAAACCTGTCTTTCTTTTCTTGATCAGCAGAATTGAAGTTATTATTAATCCCGGCAGAACAAATGACAGGTCTAAAACGTGCACAGGATTAACAAGAAGATTATAGCTGCTTACACTCTTTGGAATTGTATTATTGATTACGGCGGGTATTATTTCGCTGAACCAAAGAAAATTAAACAGTGCTGCAATAAGTAGTAAGAAAGATGCAGTCGATCTTACGGGAGTTTTATCCTCAAACCACCTCGCGATATCCATATATGTCATTTCGGTTATCAGCATTATGAACAGGTAAAAGGAAGAACCAAGTGTAAAACAGTAGAACACAAATAACTGATTGAAGTGTATGCCGAAACTGTATATAAAAAAGGAATACATTATATAGAATACGGTTCCTGCAAATATAAAGAGAGCGATCCTCTTTTCTTTTGTAGTAAAGAACATTGAGATCAGGAGAAGAGGCACAACAATAAACAAATCAAAAATATCCTGTCCTATCCCCTGCACCGCAATCGATGAAGCCTCGCGCTGATAAATGGACTCAATAAAACCGCCTGAAAAAGATACTATCGAAAGAAATAGTGATAAAATAACTGTGAGGTAAATAATTGTCTGGGTATGCTTTAACTTCATATTCTCCCCGGAAATTAATTTTTTATTATTAATACTCTAAAATAATAAGAATCAATTTCCCGTTAAACCCGAAGTTGCCACTGCTCCTAATGACCATCGAATGAAACCTTCCCCCCATCACCCCGTTCTCTCAGTCTCTCAGTCTCCCCTTAGTCTCTAAGTCCCCCTCTCTCCGTCTCCCAGTCTCCCTTCTCTCCGTCTCCCCCTCCCTCAGTCCCTCAGTCTCTCAGTCTCCTCTTCCCTCAGTCTCCCCCAACTTCTTGAAAATTCACTAATTCCAAATTACCAATGACCAACGACTAATGACTCAGAATGCCTGAACAGGTGTGGAATCAGTGGGGGAAGCCGAAGCTGCTTTCAGACGCTCAATCTCTTCTTTCTTTTTCCGTTCCAGTCTCATCGAGATTGTTCTGAATTTGGGAATGAACACGGAAAGGATGTAGCTTCTGAAGATATACCACCAGAAACTCTTTTCCAGAAGGTCGGGGTCGATGTTTTTTTCAATTTCTTTATGGGCTGCCGGTGCTTTACTCCAGTGCAGACCGGCTTTATGGTGATGGATTGTATGGTATCCATTATTGAAAAGCAGGAAATTCAAAAATCCGGTAAAGTTCCTCGAGTGATTCCATTCCGACTCTTCATTAGCATGAACATGCTGTACATAATTAAAAATCAGAACACTGAACAGTGATACCTGCTGAGGAATTATAACAAAAAGTAAAGCTTTCTCCCAGTCAAGTACGAATGCAGCAGCTATCCACAAAAGAAGTACAGCATACTGCGAAATACAAATGCGGAATTTCTCTCTGTTCTTTGTTTTTAGTTCCTTCAGATATTCTTTAATGGCTCTTTGCTGATAGTAGCCACTTATCGTGGGATAAGAAATGAGTGTCAGGAAATTATTTCTTTCGCTTATCCTGTAGGTGATGGAGTCATCACCTTCACGGTTATTAAACCGGTGATGATTTTTGTTATGAGTAGGTATCCAGGCAAAAATCGGAAATCCGTAAAATACAGTAAGCCACCAATCCGTTAATAGATTCAGTTTTTTTGAATTCCACATCGGAAGGTGATTATGATTATGCGTCATTACTGCTACGGAAACTGACATAAATAAATACCACGTATAAATGAACGGGTTCATCCCGATCCATACCCACTGGGCAATAAACACAGCTGTGGTAATAAATATGTATGCAAGACTTTTTAAGTCTGCATTGTTCTTCAACTTAAAATTCATCGTATCCTTTATTTATGGTGATGAAATAAGATATGACTATTTTCGTTAAATGAAAACACCTTTTTAAATATTTAACGGGTAAAAATTAACCAGTACCCCCTGTTTCCCTCCTTAAATGGTCCATTAATTCTCTGCTTCCCCTTTAATATCCAGCCAGTGTATGATATTCAGCAATAACTGAAGGTTATCCTTTGCATAAGGTGCATTTAACCCGAACTTCTGATTCCCGCCAAATTGTGCGCTGAACATTGCCGCTTCTCCCCACATTGCAACTTTCCCCTTACCGGATTTTTTTACAGCTCCTTGCATCCAGCCCGCAGCAGAAACCCGGGGCGTGTTTTTGCTGAAATTCCATGCTGTATCCGGCATCAGAAACACAAAATTTTTGTTCAGCTCAAGCACGGGGACTGCATCATCAGGTATTTGAAAACCTTCTCCTGTAAATGAGTAAATAGAATCGACATACTCTTTTTTATTTCTGCCGTTAGTAATGAAGCTTTCAATCAGCGTTCCGTTTTTACGCGTGAATAGATCAGGCGAAGGTTGTTTGGAAGTGTCAAGAGCGAAACCATTTTTAAGATTAAACCCGAAACGTTCTGCAAGTTCCCCTGCAGCCCCGGGAAAAGGCATATGATCTGCGATAAGTAAAAGACTTCCTCCCCCGTTGACCCAGTTTTCAACCTGATCAATTTCATTTACGGTAAAGGCTGAAGGAGTCGGAAGCGTCCAATCCTCAGTGTTCCGTTCATTTAATGCATTTGAGATGACAAGAATCTTGCCGTGGTCAAGCCCTGATTTGGTAAATGAACCTGTATAAGGTTCAACTTTATATCCATCTTTTTCGAGGATATCGGCAAATGGCTTATACCTTTCTGACATTGTATGGAAATTATGATGAGCCTGATCAATAAATATTACGGGACCTTTCTCGCGTCCATATTCAGGATTTCCGATCGCAGGATTATACGTCGAATCTCTCACCTGCTGGGAAAAAATAATGGGACAAGCCAATATTACTATTGATATGATTTTCATATTATCCTTTCACTACTTTCGGGGGGAAGCAAATAATCATTCTTATATAATATAGTGAATTTCAGATTGACCGTCTCAACAAATGAAATAAGAGATTGACTCATCCGTAAATTCGCTAAATCAATTCGTCAAGTCCGCTAATTCGTCAATCGGCAAAATCCATTCAATGTCTGAATGACTTTAGAATGACGCAATGCCATCAAATGACAATTACTGACCATAAATGACCAGTGCCAAACCATCAGATAAAAATTCTCTCTTTTATCTTCTTCCCATTCTTCCTATTTTCACCTGCCTGATAGCAGGCAGATTTATAATGTTCTTCACTTGCATAAATATTGAAAATGAGGAATATAATTCCCGTAAATCCAAGGGTGAGATATGCATATAACACATCATTTTATCAGAATCTTTAAGATACTTTTTTACATCACGGTATTATTTTCCATTTCATTTTTATCGGCAGGCTGCGGGAAAGGAACAGCTTCTGTTCCAGGTGCTCCTTCACCTGGAACAACCGGATGGATTCAAACCGGCAATTTTAATGCAAATGGAAGTATAGAAACACTTTGTGCCGACATATCGGGAAATATTTATGCAGCAGGTGCATTTACAGATGATAGTGCTTCTTATTATGTGGCTAAATGGGACGGCAATAACTGGAGTAACCTGGGTAATTTAAATGCCAATGGTGTCATTAAATTTTTATGCGCTGATAAAAATGGCAGGCTGTATGCAGCCGGCGAATTTACCAGCACAGCCAACCTGAGATATATTGCTGAATGGGATGGAAATTCATGGAGCGACCTTGGTATACATACCGACTATTCTCACAGCCTTACCATTTGCACTGATGCGAATAATAATGTTTATGCTGCAGGCGTCATAGAAAATACCAACGGTCTTAATCTGGTTTATAAATGGAACGGATTTGCCTGGAGCAACATAAGCAGCTATAATACCCGTGATCCGGTTACCTCATTATACGCCGACGTAGGGGGAATTGTCTACGCAGGTGCCTCAGCTCAGGGCGGATCGGGCGCACCCTATGTCGCCGAATGGAATGGAACATGGCAGAAAATCGGCGACCTTAATGCTTCGGACGGCATTATTAAGACAATGCTCACTAATTCTGCTGGGGAACTATTCATCGGTGGAGATTTTCATAATCCATTAGGTAAAAATTATGTGGCTGGATGGAACGGAAGCAGCTGGAGCGAATACGGAAGCCTCGATGGAAGCGTAGCTTCTCTTTGTACAGATTCGTATGGAAGCATATATGCGGCCGGTAGTTTTTCAATTAAGAATTACGGAAATGCTGTCGCAATCTGGGAAAACGGAACCTGGAACGAAATAGGAACTCTAAACGCAGATATGAACATACTTTCAATCTGCACAAACTATAACGGCGAAATTTATGCCGGCGGTAATTTTAGAAATAGCGCCGGTTACAATTATGTGGCGGTTCATTATTGAATTTGGCGGATTTAATGAAGAGCCATTTAGTTGTGTTTTTAGACTATTAAAGCAGACTTATTTTTCGTTAAGTTCGCCAAATCCGCTAATTCATTAATTCCCTCATGATTTGTTTAATAATTATTACTTATTATATTTAACAATCATGCTCACACGGAATTTTTCTATTAAGAAGACTCAGAACGACTTCTCGAAGGTTGTCCCGTTTTATGACTTTTGGGGAAAATTGACAGAACAAAAAGCAATTGACGAAGCCATAAACATTTCCGGGATCCCGAATAATTCTAAAGTACTCGATATCGGGGTTGGCACAGGACAATTATTCGAAAAAGTTCTTAACCTGAATACTCAGGGATTTAATACAGGCATCGATCTTTCCCCCGCTATGCTTGCTAAAGCTAAAGATAGATTAAGTTCAGCATCTAACAACTATGCACTAAATGCGGGAAATGCATACAGACTTCCATTTAAAGACGAAAGTTTTGATTATGTACTCAGCAGTTATGTACTCGACCTTCTTCCTGAAAAGGACTTTGATATTATACTCGCAGAATTCAGAAGAGTAATGAAAAAAGGTGCTGATGGACTTGTACTTACAATGTCGATGGGCAGCAGATGGTATAACAAAATATGGTTTCTGCTGGCGGAATATTTTCCCTCACTGCTAACCAACTGCAGACCCGTTGATCTCTCACACTACATCGAATCATCGGGTTTTAAAATAATTGAAAGAAGATTCGTTTCGCAAAACACTTTCCCCAGCGATATAATCAAATTTAAAAAAGCTTATAGATGAAGCTCAACCATCGAATGTCTGTTGAATTACTCTCTCACCTACGGATTCTTATTCTTTGCAGCAATCAAAAATTTAAGATCATCAAGATCTTTATATCGCCCGATGGCTTCCTTATTTTTAATCAGATCATCAAGGCTGATATAATATATACGTATTCTCTTATCCTTATAGCTGATTTCATCGGAAACTTTATGCTCCCAGGCTTCCTTAAATTTAACTCTCGCTATTGTGTTTAACAGGTCAATACGATTAGGTGGGACGCCGAATTGGAAGATCATACCCGCTTGGATTAATTCTTCTTTCGATTCTATTCCAGGAATATCTCCATTCCAGAATTCATCTAAGGCTGCATAAAGGAACTCTGTGTTTTCCCCATTGAGATCATAAAAGATATCAATATCTCCGGTTAATCTTGCATGTCCATAATAGATTACTGCTTCACCACCCACTATCACATATTTTACCTTATGAACGAAAAGCAGGTTCAAAAATTCCAGAATATCACCTGAGAAATTGCTTTTGTTCATTTCTTGTGACTCTCTCTCACGTCCATTGATTTATCACCATAATATCTTCGTTTGAGTTCCTTAGCAATCCTCTGCCTTTCTTCAGGAGTCATATTAACTTCCTGCAGTATTTCCCATTCCTCAGCTTCTTTGTAATTTTTTGCTTTATTACTTATTCTTTCCATTCTGTATGGTCTTTTTCTAATAGCGTTTTATTTAGCTGCAACCAGGATAATTCAATAGACTGCTTAGCGAAAATAGTAAAAAACCATTCGATTTTCTATCCTGAAGAAATTTTGGATCCGAGCCTCAACCGACCTTCTTATCTTCTCACCCCTTACCTTCTTACCTTCTCATTTTCTTACTTTCTTACCTTCTTACTTTGGAATTTACCCTATAAAGTGTACAAGTAATTAAGCAACTATTTGTCCTTTTAGCAACTCTTCAAATTCAAAAGGTGATAAATAACCAATTGTAGAATGACTTCTCTGCCTATTGTAAAATATTTCAATGTAATCAAATATCTTCATCTTTGCTTCCTGTCTGCTGTTAAATTGTTCAAAACTGATCAGCTCTGATTTTAATGTGTGGAAGAAACTTTCCATAACTGCATTATCATAACAATTCCCTTTACGGCTCATACTCTGGATCATTTTATCTTCATTCAGAAATTCCCTCACTTCATCTGAGGCATATTGACTACCTCGATCTGAATGGAATATTATCCCTGGATTTTCACCCCGGTTAACTATTGCCTGCTTTAGTGCTGCAATAACCAAAGAACTTCTCAGTGTCACATCTAAGTGCCAGCCAACTATCATCCTGGAGCATAAATCCAGTATACAGCACAAATACAGCCACCCTTCCTTAGTCCATATATACGTAATGTCGGAAACCCATATCTTATTTGTTTCTGTAGAATGAAAATTCTGCCCAACTATATTTTCTGCTACCGGGTAATTATGCTCGGAATTTGTTGTTACCTTGTATTTCCGTTTTGTTTTTGCCCTTATTCCGTGCGTTCGCATTATTCTTACTACTCTTTTCCTATTGCATTTGAAACCTTGTTTCCTGAGTTCTTTATATATTCTTGGGCTTCCATATACTCCTCTATAATTATGATAAATCTTTTCTATTTGTTCTAACAAATATTGGTCATCTAGTCGTTTTTGTGTCATTTTCCTTCTTACATATTTATGATATCCGCTCCTTGATACTTCTAGTATTTTACACATCTTCCCAAGTCTGAATTCCTTTCGATTCTCCATTATAAATCTGTATTTCATTGCTGTGTTTTTGAGAAGATGTTTACTACTTTTTTTAATATGTCGCGCTCCTCTTTTACATCCATTAATTCTTTCCTTACTTTCCTCAATTCTTCTTCTTCTGGTTTTAATCGCCCGTTGCCTGGAAATGAATTCTTCGGATCTTCCCTGTACTGTTTTATCCATCGATATAGCACATTTTCATTTATCCCTAGTCCCTTTGCTACATCCCTGGCTCTTCGTCCTCCCTCCAGGACTAATTTTACTGAATTTCGCTTAAATTCAGTATCATAACTCCTACGTTGTTTTCCTGTTTCCATCTTATTCCTCCAATGATTTATTATTAATATACTATCTTAACCATTGGTACACTATAGGGGTAATATCACTTTTTTTTTCTTACCTTCTTACTTTCTTACCTTCTTACCTTCTTATCTTCTTACCTTCTTACCTTCTTATCTTCTTGCCTTCTTACCTTCTTACCTTCTTACCTTCTTACCTTCTTATCTTCTCACCTTCTTATCTTCTCACCTTCTTACCTTCTTACCTTCTTACCTTCTTACCTTCTTACCTTCTTATCTTCTTACCTTCTTACCTTCTCACCTTCTCACCTTCTTACCTTCTTACCTTAAATGGGAAATTTTCATTAAATTGTATCTCAGTGTCATCCTAAAAACGAATAGACTCCAACAATTTCCTGGAATACATGCAATGAACGACGTAAATACTTCGCTTAAAAGAATTCTGATAGTCGAAGACGATGCCCTTACAAGGGATATAATGAACCGGCAGCTCGATAAGTTTTACCGCATCGATTTTGCCGTAAACGGTAAGGAGGCGCTCGATTTATTTGAACAGAATAATTATGCCCTCATACTGATGGATATAAATCTCGGGATTGGTAAAAACGGGATTGAAGTGATGAAAGAGATAAGGAAATCGGAAAAAGGAATGAATACTGCAGTTGTGGCGATTACCGCCTATGGTAATTTTGGTGATAAAGAATCATTCATCGATACAGGGTTCGACAACTACATCTCGAAACCGTGGAATTCCGACAGCCTTATCAGGTGTATGATGGATACAATCAGTATGTATGACTGATAACTCCCGAAAATAAAAAACCCGATAACGGGGGTGTTATCGGGCCGAACTCTTTTAACCATCACGAGGCAGGGGTAAACCTCTGTGAACGAGTTCAAAATTCTTGTTCTTAAAAAAAGTCTTATGCCATCAGAGAAATTATTTATAAGCCAGGATTTGCTTATAAAAAGGACTGTACAAATATAAATTAAAAAAAATGAAACTCAAATCTCCAATCACCCAATCACCCAATCTCCCCATCTCTCAATCTCTCCCTATCTAAGTCTCTCCTGATTTCTACCTACGCCTACTCCTGCCGGCCTCCGACCTCAGATCTCAGACTTCCCTCAGTCTCTCCGTCCCTCAGTCTCCCCGTCCCTCTCCTTCCCCCCATTCCTCCAAAACTATTTCTGCCTGCCCCCTACTCCTGCCGACCTCCGCCCCACTCCTCCGACCTCCGACATCCCCGAATCTCTCAGTCTCTCCGTCCCTCAGTCTCCCCCTCCCCCGCCTTCACCCCCCTCCTCCCGGAAGATAAAACCTGAACTCGCTGCCTTCGTTAGGACTGCTTGCAACAGATATGGAACCTCCCTGGGCCTGTACAAATTCCTTTGAGATTGCCAGCCCCAGTCCCCAGCCGCGTTCCGATTTTTGCCCCACCTGGCTGAACCTGCTGAAAAGTTTTTTCTGATCTTCTGAGGAGATACCGGGACCATAATCTTTCACCGAGAAGCAGACCGTTTCGCTCTCTTTACCGGCAGATAAAATGATTTTCCCCCCGGGATTCGAATATCGGATGGCATTGTTAAGCAGATTAACCAGTACCCATACAGTCTTTTCAATATCAATATTTAATGAGGGTAAATCCTCGTCAATCTTCGTTTCCAGCTGAATATTCTTTTCGGAAAGGAGCATCATTAAGGCAGTGGATGCATAATCAATTATATCCTCAGGCCTTGCCGGCGAAATGTTCATCTTGATATTTCCCGATTCTATCTGAGCGTAATTCAGTATCTCATTTATTACTTTGCTTAGCCTGTTGCTCTGGTCCTTAATTGTCTGCAGAAGCTCCCTCTGCTCTCTGTTAAGTTTTCCTACACGCGTGTCTTCCAAAAGCTTTATCGTCAGGTTTATTGAAGAAACCGGGGTTTTCATTTCATGCGAAACATTCGAGATAAGTTTAGTCCTCGCAGCATCCCGATCCTCTAACGGCTTAACAATACGGGAAGGGAAGGTAAGTACAAAAAACAGTGTAATTACAACGCTTATTCCTCCTGCTATGAAAGCATAGATTATAATCTGGCGGGCTTTGTCTTCAACATTTGAATTTTTCTTAAGGATGGAGCTCATATTGAGTGAATAGATTTCTCTGATTATTTTCTTTACCCGGCTGTATGAATTATCCATTATTTCCGCTAAAGCAGGATTTTCAGCTTCACTAAAATCGATGTGGTTTATGAACGCATGATAAGCTGATTTTAAACTGTCAACAAGCCCCTGCTCACCCTGTTCAGTTATGTTTGCTGATTCATCCCTTAGGTTCGACTCAAATATGTCCCTTGATTTAAGGAAGTCTGATCGTATTGCCCGAAGCTGTTCCGAAGATATGCTGCCATTATTTTTAATAACAGAATTGTACATCTCATCGAGTGAGGCAAGCATCTCTGTGGAGTAATCAATCGTGCGGTAATTATCTGTTATAGTGGTGCGGGAGTTGCTGGCAAGCTGATTTATAAATATTACAGCAGCCGCACTCAGGGCAATGATTATAAATAAAAGAAAAATTATTCCGGAAATGATTTTACTTCTGATGGTTTTCATATAGCAAACAGCTAATTTCCACCTGGTTCCCTGATCTGCAGTGACAGCTTTTCCAGGAAGGGATGGATATCATCAAACTTATAATATTGATCTTCGTAAATGAACCCGTCCTCATCTTCAGAATGTATATAAAAAGTATAAACGCTCAGATGAAATTTTCTCAGACTATTTAAAGATGTTTCGATTTTAAGTTCACACTTGTAAATATTTTCATCTTCCTCATCAGATCTGACTGCTGAAATATCCACAAAGGATTCATCAATATCAAAGAAGAGGGCAAGGCTTTGCTTAAGAAAATTTACTTGTATATCTGTAAGAGATCCGGCCATTTTATACCTATACTTTGAATTTTTCTATATCTTCCTGACGGCCCATTATTACAAGCAGACAGTCGGGCATCAACGAGAAATCTGCCTCTGGCATCAGAAAAAATTTGTCCTGAAGTACATCCTTCACGGCTATCACAAGCAGGTTAAACCGTGACCGAAGCTTGATTTGCTTCAGAGTTTTACCGATAAAGTCTTCTGGTGCAGCAATTTCAACAATGCTGAATTCGGAGGTAAGAGGTATGTGTTCAAGCAGGTTGGCTGATGATAATCTGCGTGCAAGACTAAAAGCTATATCCTTTTCCGGCAGAATGACTTCATCGGCTCCCATAAGCTCAAGAATTTTTGCATGATTTTCATTGATTGCTTTTACGATTATTTGCTTGATTTTCCTTTCTTTCAGGTAGTGCGTTGCAAGGATGCTTGCTTCCATACTCTGTCCTATGCTTATAATTACTGCATCAACGGAATTCGTGACAAATTCATTAAGAACCTTCATGTTTTTTGCATCTGCAATTATTGCATCGGATACATAATCTTTTATTTCATCGATCCTGTTATTATCTATGTCGATTGCAAGAACCTGGTTATTTTTTTCAGCAAGTGCTTTGGCTGCATTGAAGCCGAAGTTGCCGAGCCCTATTACAACAAATTGTTTCACATTATCCTTTCTGTTTTAACCGATTAAAATTTCTTCTTCGGGATAACTGTACCCATTGTTTTCTCTCCCTTTAAGCAGCGAGAATCCCAACGCAAGAGGCCCCACCCTTCCAAGAAACATAGTCAGTGCTATCAGTAATTTGCCGCTCAGAGAAAGGGATGAGGTAATTCCGGTTGAAAGTCCTACTGTACCGAATGCCGAAACTGTTTCAAACAGGATCCTTATAAAAGAAGCATTTTCTGTGCAGCTAAGTACAATCACAACAAAAGTTATCCAGATTAAACTGATTCCTGTAAGCACAGTAACGTTTGTAATAATATCATTATTGATCTTCCTTTTAAAAAGAACCGTATCCCTTGCTCCTCGCAGTACAGAATAAAAATTTTTGATGAGCACTGAAAATGAGGTCGTTTTTATTCCTCCGCCGGTGCTGCCCGGGGAGGCTCCGATGAACATCAGGATAATGATGATTAAAAGACTGGAACCTGCCATGGAACCAATGTCAATAGTATTGAACCCTGTTGTTGTTGAAGCAGAAATAATCTGGAAAGTTGCATCGAGAGTTTTGTTCCCAAAAGACGCTGAAAACTTTGAACCTTCGAAGAAGAACACCGGGATGGATGCGCCTGTGATGAGCAGACCGGTTACAGTTAAAACGATCTTGCTGTGAAGTGATAATCCTGCAGGACTGACCTTCCTGCTTTTTTTCAAAAAATATTTGTATATATCGTATAGGACAAAAAAGCCCGCCGCCCCGGCAATGCAAACGATGTCGATTACAATGTTGAGATAAAGACTGTGTCCGTATTTTGTAATGCTGTCGCTGAAAAGTCCGAACCCTGCAGTGCAGAACCCGGATACCGAATGGAAAAAACTCACATAAAGCGCACGGCCAGGCGTAAAAAAATGGGACCAGTATATAGTACATTCCTGCGGTCCCGCATAATTCAATTATAAAGGTAAAAGCAAAGACTACCCTCGTAAAACGATTCATATCAATTTGTAAGGGACGGCTTAGTGATTCACGCAGTATTTTTCTTCCCTGCAGGGATAGATCCTTTTTACGGGACAGGAATACCAGAACGATGAACACCATATACCCGAGACCGCCAATCTGGATAAGGACAAGTATTACCCATTGTCCGAATAAAGTATAATAGCTCCCGGTATCAACCACTATTAAACCCGTTGTAGAGACACCGGAAACTGCCGTAAACAGAGCATCTGCGAAAGTCTGTGAGGTTCCGTTCACACTGGCCTCTGGAAGCATAAGAAGCACAGTGCCTGTCAATGTTATGAGAATGAACCCCAGCACAAGGATACGTAATGGAGAAATATTTTTGAAAAACCATCCTGCGGGAATCATCTTGAATTTTCCGTTAAGCGACTGTTATTGTATTGATAATCCTGAACAAACTGGGTATATCATTGTATCATTTCAGATCCCTGATTCAAGTAACATACCATATCCGGAATATGGATAATTAACTGAATTGATATGCATTGCGTATTTACTTGAAGTCCTGCCGGTTCATAATGGTAGGGTGCCTTTTCAAAATGGTAAGACCGTTTCTAAAATCTGCTAATTTGAAGAAAATTATTATGGGTACAGCTTTTGCAAAGAGATTATAAACTTACATACAAAAGTTAATGATATGAAAACATTCAACTCGGCAAATAGAATTAGCATAGGAAAACAATATTTCTTCTCCACAGTAATATTGTTTTTCTTCATCACACTGCTGTATACCGTCCAGGATACTATCGGGTACGAAACGGTTTCTATGATTCTGCTGCTTGTTATTTTTATGCTGCCGTTATTCAATTTCAGCAGGGGTCCGATAATCCTGTCAGCAGTGATAAGTGCTTTGGGGTGGGATTATTACTTCATACCCCCGCATTTTACCATGCATATTGCGAAACCTGAGGACGTTATGATGCTCCTGATGTTCCTCATTGTGGCCGTAACCAACGGAGTTCTCGCAGCAAGGTTAAATGTTTATAAGTACGACCTGCTTAGGCTTGAACGGCGCTGGAAATCATTATATGATCTTGTAAAAAATTTATCAGGTTCAAAAGATACAAATGAAGTATTGGTGAATGCTGTTAAGAATATAGAAAAAATATTCCGGCTTGAAACGGTGGTTTTTCTTAATGATGGAGATACAAAGTTATCAATTATACCTCAGCCCTATGGCAGTTTTATTCCCGATAATATGGAACGGCTGGCAGCAGAAGCAGCATTCAAACTTAAGTCCCCGGGAGGAAATACCACAGACCTTGTAGGGAATGCAGATGCATTTTATTATCCGGTTATTGATAAACAAGGTACGGCAGTTTGCATAATAGGAGTAAGGTTAAACGAAGCAATTAAGGAAGATAAAGAGGAAATGAAATTTTTGAGAGCTTTCTTAGATGAGATAACGCCGTTTGTTGAAAGGATAAAAACTTATTCAAGTCCGTAAGACTGAAGTTTCCTGTAAAGCGTTGTTAATCCTATTCCTAATATCTCCGCCGTTTTCGTCTTATTTCCGCCTGTTTCGGCAAGTATTTTAAGAATATGGCTCTTTTCAACTTCATCAAGCTTTTCTGAAGGAGGTGCTTCCCTTTGTACATTTATAACATCTTTAGGCAGAAGAACTGTTGTTAACTCACCATCAGATAAAATGACGGCACGTTCAATTATATTCCTTAATTCTCTGATGTTGCCCGGAAATGGGTAGTTGATAAGGGCAGTATAAAAATCGCCTGAAATTTTACTGATGCTTTTATTGAGCTTCATGGAAAAGAATGGGATAAAATAATCTATAAGTTCTCTTGTATCGTCTTTCCTTTCACGGAGCGGAGGGATATCGATTTTAACAACAGAAATCCTGTAATAGAGATCCTCCCGGAAGTTTCCCTTCCTGATCTCTTCCTCAAGGTTTCTGTTCGTAGCTGCAATGATCCTGACATCAACGCTGGTTTCTTTTGTATCGCCTGCTTTTATAAAATTATTTGTTTCAATTACCCTCAGAAACTTAGCCTGAAGTGTAATATCAAGCTCACCAATTTCATCAAGGAACAGTGTGCCTTTATCGGCTTCTTCAAATAATCCTTTTTTATTTTTGTTGGCTCCGGTGAATGCTCCTGCCGTATACCCGAACATTTCCGATTCGAGCAGGTCTTTGGCAAATGCGCTGCAGTTGACCGCAACAAAAGCATGCTTTTTTCTATCGCCCGCATAATGAATTGACTGTGCAAAAATTTCTTTTCCTGTGCCGGTTTCCCCTGTAAGCAATACCGGGGTATCAGTAAGTGCAACTCTTTGGGAGATATTAATTGCCTGCTGTATTAAAGGCGAACT
Source organism: uncultured Ignavibacteria bacterium (assembly GCA_963811905.1). Classification (GTDB taxonomy): domain Bacteria; phylum Bacteroidota; class Ignavibacteria; order Ignavibacteriales; family Ignavibacteriaceae; genus DATFVA01. Next base: position 135,669 of record CAWETK010000017.1, on the reverse strand, counting down.
TCCGGTTATATTATCGAAGCTGAATTTTTGTCCCACCTGTTTCTCAAGATCTTCTACGCGTCTCCGGAGAGTGGCCTTGTTGAGTGCGTTCTTCACGACAGGAAGAATTTTATTGTCTTCATCCCCTTTTGTAATATAATCAAATGCTCCTTCTCTGATGGCTGTAACACCGTCTTCGATTGTTCCGTATGCTGTAAGAACAATTATTTCAGTCGGAGGATTTATAGTCTTGATCTCTGCAATTAGCTTTAGTCCGTTTATATCCGGAAGCCTGACGTCAGTAATGATAACCTGGTAATCTTCCTTCCTTACCAGCCCTAAGCCTTCATTTCCTGTTCCGGCTGTATCAACCCTGTATCCCTCAAGTGATAGCAGCCTTGCAAGCAGATTTCTTAAATCAGGCTCATCATCAATTATTAATATGTTATTTATCATTCAGTTTAAACATCGAATGTGAGCAATCATTTGCACCTCAAATATAAAAGGATTTTTCTTATCACTTACTAATCCTCCGGTTTCTTTGGTCTCATTCCCGTTGTAAAAGGCTCCTTTCTACGATCTGAATACGTCCTGAATACGTCCTGAATACGTTCTGAATACGTTCTGAATACGTCTTGAATACATTGACAATACGAATTAAATATCTTATATTTGATGTATCATTTTATGGAGTATTTATGGCATTAGTAATTAACACAGTCGTCGGAGAGGTCTCAGGGAAAATGGGAAATAAAGTTTTCCGTATAATGCACGGGAAGAATTTTGTTTCAGACCGTCCTTTAAACTATAAAGCAGCCAAAACCCCTGCCGCAAGGAAAGCAAGAAGCAGCTTCGGAATGGGAGTAAATCTGGCAAAAAAACTTATCACTGATACAGCACTGAAGGAAGTATGGTCAGCGGCAAAAATCGAAGGAACCGATTCCTATCACAAAATTATAATTCAAAACAGTAAGTTCATAAAAGAAGGTAAATTGACTGATCGGAATAAAATAACTCCCGACGGTCTCTTTTTAGGGGTGGATTCTGCAGGTATTCAAAACCAGGTTCTTCATTTGACATTGAATTGCCCTGATGAGAATAACCTTGTCTTCCCCGTTAAATTAGATATGCTTTATTATTTCGGTAATGCAGCCAATCCCCTGGTTTTTACACAAATGACTATTCCGGAAAGTATTGCCGGCGGGATCTACGAGCTGGATATTATTCCAGGTAAGAGTATGATCAGGTTAATCAACGAAAATCCTGGTACTTTGCTGTACATAGCTATGATAAGTGGAGAAGCCGGGAAAAAGAAAGTCTACTGGACGAGCACCGCATCAGTCAGACTCTCATAGGCTCACTTATTCAGCCCAATTGCCATTTTATAGGCAATTGCAGCGTCGGGATAAGGAGTTAAGGAATCTAATAAAATATTATAAGTCCCTTTTTCATTTAGTTCGTCGGCAACTTTTTTAATTAAAGCTAAAGTAGCTTTCATCAGACTTGAACCAAGACTTAAACGGGCAACACCTAAATCCTGCAGTTCATTGACGGAGAGGGGTGATCCTCCCCCGATAGTGGGATTGGAAAGAATATTAATCGGAGCATTGATTTCCTTAACCAAAGTTGAGATCGTTTCTTTTTCCCCTACGGGCTGTACGAATATGCAGTCGGCACCGGCTTCACTGTATTTATTGCCGCGCCTTATCGATTCGGATAATTTTTCCTGTGTCGAAGCAGACGAGGTAAAAAATGAATCTGTTCTTGCATTAATTACTAAATGAAAACTCAGTGAATCCGATAAAGCACGGATAGCTGATATCCTTTCACAAAATTCACTCTCGTCAATTAATATTGGATTCAAGTCAATACTGTCTTCTATGTTTATTCCGACAATTCCGGTTGCAATAATCTTTTTAACAGAATCAATTATTTCATCTAAATTATTTCCATATCCGGCTTCTATATCCACAGATACCGGAACCCGTACTGCATTTACGATCCCCGTAATAATTTCAATCATTTCTGATAATTTTATTACCTGGTTGTCAGGATATCCTAAAGAGGCAGCTACTCCCATACTTGTTGTTGCGATTGCTTTATAGCCGCTTGCTTCTATTAATTTTGAACTTCCGATGTCCCACGAATTCAACAGAACCAGTATTTCCTTGTCTGAATGATATTTCAGGAACAGTTCGGCTTTTTCTTTTTGACTACTTGAAACCATAATATCGTCCTTTTAAATGTTTAAAATAAGTTCATCGACTACTTATTAAATAGCCCAACTGCAGTTATCATTTTTTTGTATCAATCATAAAAGCTATAATAAATGTCACCTATCATATCGTGAAACCCCCAGCCTATTCCGTCAGCATCTTTTACTATCTGTTCAGCTCGTTCCCGGTACTTTGACAGCACTCCATCCTTCTCAAAGCAACTAAGTGATTTTTCAAAGGTATTCTCAATACTTGTATAAAATGAATCATTTATATCACCGAAATCATTAGTGAATTCTACTCCGCACTCAACAAAATATAGCAGCAGATCACCGAGTTTTTCTTTTGATGTTTCTAATTTCCGAAAATCGTTAATTGCTTTCCTTGATAAAGATAATTTAAAGTCCGTTCCCCGACTGGGATAAAACCCCTCTCTTACCCTCTCTTTGTACTTTTCCAGTATTTCTTCTTCATTCGGCATTAAATAGAAATCCAGATATTCTTTTACGGAATCATATTTCTTATATAATTCGATAATGTGTTTTATAAGAGTTTCCTTATCATTTTTCTGCAGCTCTTTTTTAATCTCTTTTATTCCCATTACTTTTTCTAATCCTGATTTTTATTACCTGAAGTGATAAATTATTCGTGAACTTTCCTCCGGCAATATTAATAAAAACTAAAATCTTTTTAAAATGAAGAACAAACTAACCAACGGGAGAATTTCATCCTAATTTCCAGAATTATTGCTTATATCAATTATAAGTTGTAAATAAGAATGAATAATAATTATTGCTGTTTTCTGAAGTTAATAATAGGAAGGAACAACCCTGAAGCTGCCTAAAATTTTAATCTTAACGATTATCTTTTTTTTCAATATTACGCTGGGAGTCTATCCGCAGGAGATCCCCTGGGAAGTAAGGCAGCGACTTATTAATTGTTTGGACAGTGTAGAGGTTTCCGGCGTGATTACGTCAATAAATGAGTATAATATTTCTGAAGCGAAAGGAAAAATAGAACAGGTATTTTGGAATCCGAACTTTGATAGGTATGACCAGAGTGATTTGCTTGGCTTACTTTATAAGTTTAACTCTGAATTGACCAGGAAATATGCATTAGCATTCATAGATACTTTAGAATCTAATCCGCTTGGGAATAATACCTTCACAATACACCCTCTCGAGTACCAGGTTGTGGCATCAAAAATATTGATGGACTTAGGGGATTATTCGAAGGCAAACCTTGTTTTTGATCTGCTGATTTGATTATCCCCAAATAGACCAGAGTTCCTTAGAATGTTTAATAAAATTACTTTCAGACTCTACAAAATATTTTACAGCTGCAAAGGCTGAGCTCGAAAGAGCAGTATCAGCTGCCGATCTAAATATATTGCGCCTTAATGCACTAACCGCCTTATATAAATATAACCGGAAAGATGCTTATCCATTCTTAGTAAAAATGTTTAAATTCGACGTAGATCCAACCAATCGTTGTCTGGCGCTTGACACTCTGATTACCAATCATAAAGATGAAGTTTTACATGAGTTATTGCGGGTAAGGTTACTCCGCGACGATAATTATTATGTAAGGTTTAGTATCGCTAGGGTTTTATTAGATTCATACGGAACTCCTTCTGACTTTGACTTTATAGCTGAATACGCTGAAAAAGAAGTGAATGCTGAAGTGAAAGAATATATCCTGGATGCCCTCAAAAAGGATAATTAAAGTGTTTAGATCCGGCTAAGGAATTATAACCTCCTGCGGATATCGGCTCACACTATTTTCTTTCTTATACTACGTAAAACTATTTGGATCCGGCGATTATAAACCCTTCTAAATACCACCCGACCAACCAACCTTCACTTTGACTGCTGTAGTATTCAGTGTATGACTGTGGTCGCCTAATCAATGTTGAAATTTGTCCCTCCCCGATATTACTAATAATTTGCATTGTTACATCACTCAAAAATTCAAAAGCCTTTTTATAGCCCATATTAGGGTCTATTAAATAAACATTACAAAAACTATCACCGTTTTTTACTGGATAAGAATCCCACTCTTTTCCCCCATCCGAGGTTTTTTCAACAAAACAGTAAATTTCAGCAGACCAGCACACATCTTCAATTTTATTTTTAAAATCGAAATTCTCTGGATTGAATGACCAGGTATTACCTGAATCAGTAGAAATAAATAATATATTATCGTAGGACTTTGCATAAACGTTTTTGGTTGTAAAACAGATGGTATATATTTTAACATCTTGAGAGAAATCCTTTGTATAGCTGTCAGTCCGGGCAAAATACATTAAAATTGATAGAACCAGCATAATAAGCGTTATTTTCATTTTATCCTCCCGTACTTATAGTTTTTATTAAAATTTCTAGGGTAAATAAACATTAAAAAGGGGGTCAGTAGATATCAGTCAGGTGACATATTGTATAAATCCGGGGACAATATCAGATTTATGATGTTTTTTGAGATTCGATTTAAAGGTACCTACTGTGCAAACTCACTAGGTAAACAACCGAATTCTTCTCGGAAACATTTTGTAAAGTATGCAGGACTGCCAAATCCCAGGCTATATGCTATCTCAGATATTGTGTTCCCATTAGCTTTAAGAAGTTTTTTAGCTTTTGTTAGCCTTATCGATCTCATAAAAAGCGTTGGAGTTTTGCCAGTTAATGCAACGATTTTGCGGTGAAGGGTTTTTCTGCTCATTGCAGCTTCTTTGCTTAGATCCTCTATCCCAAAGTTTTCTTCTGAAATATGTTCTTCGATTACATCTAAAATTTTCTTTATAAATTGTTCATCGATTGACTTCAATTCTTTAGGTATGGTAAAATTATCTTCACTGAACTTCTCTTGAAGTTTTTTTCGGGACACAATCAGGTTCCTTACCCTTACCGTGTGGTTTTTTCATATCCCCTATTATGTCTAGTTAATCTTTCTTCAAGGTTACTTGTCAAGCCCACATAAATGTAGTTATTAACGCAGCTTTTAATCGCATAAACTGTATACAATACTCATCCCTTATTTTGTAAATTAAAAAGGCTGCTAAATATTTAGCAGCCTTCTAATTGTGCCCGAAGGGGGACTCGAACCCCCACCCAAGTACATGGACTAGACCCTGAACCTAGCGCGTCTACCAATTCCGCCATTCGGGCTAATTCTATTTAACAATTAAAATTTACAATGAACAATTCATTTCATTCAAGACCGGGAACACTCGTTTTTGCCGTTGAGACCCTGAACCTAGCGCGCCTGCCTGACTGCACCTATATCTTAACTTCCGGCAGGCAGGTCTACCAATTCCGCCATCCCGGCTAATTACACTTAACAATCAAAATGAACAATTCTAAATTTAACGGACACAAATTTACTATTTACATAATATTTTTCCTAATAAGAGGATTCATCAGCTTACCACCCTGTGTCCCCCCTTTTATCTTCTTCCTTCTTGATTCTTCCTCCGCCGGAGTGTATCTCGCAGTTAGGTGGAAGATTCTTCTGGTTAATAATATCGGTGTAAACTTCTGGACAGCCGGACGTTGCAAGTCTTGTATCGCCAAGATCCATAGTGGTCTTGCAGAATTCCATTGAGACAATTCCGGGAGCAAGCTCAAAGTATTTGAGCGGGAGGTTTAGTTTCTTGTAAACACCTTCCATAAATTTCCCCCAGATCGGAAGGGCTGCTTTTGCTCCTTGTCCGTACCAGTTCGTAAACTTAACTCTGTGATCATCAAACCCTACCCACGCACCTGCTGCCAGTTGCGGTGTAAATCCTACAAACCATGCGTCAGCAAAATCCTGTGTAGTACCTGTCTTTCCCGCGGCAGGATACTGGAAGTATCTTCTGAGACCGGCACCTGTTCCATAGTTCACTACATCCTGCATCATATCTGTAACAATAGATGCTGTCTGAGGAGATATGGCTTCTGTATATTCGGGAGTAAACTCAGCAATCTGAATTCCATTGTGATCTTCAATTTTTAATATGGAAATCGGGTCAACATGTACACCTTTGTTTGCCAGTGTACCGTAGGCTGAAGTTAATTCGAGCGGAGATACTTCAGATGTACCCAGGGCAATTGAAGGATAGGGACTTATATCCGATTCGATTCCCATTTTATGCGCAAACTTTACAACTTGGGAGGGAGGAGCAATATTGCTGATTGTCATTCTCCCTGAAATCACATTCACAGAATTTGCAAGAGCTTCCCTTAGCGTCATATATCCTCCGTACTCGTCGCCTGCATTGTTGGGCGACCATCCCTTGTAGTCAAACTTTTGGTCGAGCAGCGTGTATGCAGGGAAGTAGCCGTTATCTATTGCAGTAGTATACACAAATGGTTTGAAAGCTGAACCCGGCTGTCTCTTTATACCGGTAACGTGATTGAGTCCCCTTCCGAAATTCTGGTTCTCGCCTCCAACCATAGCACGGATCTGCCCGTTTGAGGGGTCAATTACTACAAATCCTACCTGGACTTTCGTTGCTTCGACCTTAACTGAATCCACAAAAGATTCACGGTTTTTCATTTTATTGTATATGGAAGCCCGCTGCTCTTTCGATGCTGCCTTTTTGTATCCCGGCGAATCTTTAATTGCACGGTCAAGCAGACTTGCAAGCAGACTCTTATTTTTGCTCCAGCTCCAGTTCTTATCGAACAGCTTCTGGTACTCCGCCAGGTGTTCTTCGCAGGCTTTGTTGGCTATCTTCTGCATTCTCATATCAACTGTAGTATAGATATTCAGTCCGTCCCTGTATAGGTCATACCCGTACTTATTCGCCATTGCCGTCATCTGCTGTCTTATGTATTCCATAAAGTGGGGAGCAATGGATTTTATCCCTCCCACCCTTTCTGTCGTAAGCACGATCGGCTGCTGTTTCAGCTCCTGATATTTTTCTTCGCTAAGGTAGCCGACATCAACCATATTTGCCATAACAAGGTTCCTTCTTGCAATGGCATTATCATAGTGGTTAACAGGGTCATAGTTTGCAGAAGATTTAAGCAGTGCAACAAATAAAGAGGACTCGGGAATCGTGAGTTCGGAAGCATCCTTGCCGAAATATTCCTGGGCTGCTGATTCAATGCCGTATGCCCCCTTGCCGAAATAGGATACATTCAGATAAAGCTCAAGTATTTCATTTTTCGTATAGGTCTTTTCGATCTGGATTGCAGTTATCCACTCTCTGATCTTCCTCACCCCTGTCTCAAAAATATTTTCATTCCGGCTCTTAAGTTTATAAAGGTTCTTCGCAAGCTGCTGGGTTATCGTACTTGCACCTTCACGCGAAAATGTAAATACATTCTTCACCATTGCCTTTGCGAACCGTGAGATATCTACTCCCCAATGATCATAAAACCTTCTGTCTTCTGTTGCAATTAGGGCATGGATCAATGGCTTTGGAATGCTGTCAATGTCTGTCTCAACTCTGTTTTCTATGAAGAACTGACCAAGGACTTCCCCATCCACAGAATACACTTTGCTGGCAAGTACAGGTTTCGGGTTTTCAAGCTCTTCAAGCGATGGAAGTCCGCTGAATATAAATACTGCAAACGCCAGAATAAAAGCAGCGATGATCCCGGCAGCAATAAGTCTGTTCCTCGAGGCATTGGGACTCTTTTTCCTTTTCCTGTTTCGGTATTTCGGATCACTGAAGTATTTTTTCATATCTGAATCCGGATATTTCTTTTTTGCCATTTTATTTCCACTCTACTATTTCAAATTTATTGCCGCGGAACGTTCCGTAACACGGGGCATCAAGCCAGGAACCTAAATTTATATAAGTTCCGTTCTTGTACTTTTCAAATTGTCTCTGGTGCAGATGCCCGAATATAACATAGTCAAATCCTTCATCTATTTTGTTCCGGGCTGCATCGTATAAACCGTCAATTTCACCATAATCCTTTTTTGATGTGTATTCACGGCTCGATTTGCTTGTTCCGCTGGCAATTGCAATACCTATATCAGGATGAACCCATGAATACAATGTCTGCAGTGTTTTGTTCCGCATTATTCTCTTCAGGATGTTGTATCCTGTGTCGTTCTTCACCATCCCGTCGCCGTGACCAATAAAAAATCTTTTACCGTTTAATTCCCTCTCTATCGGATCATCATACATTACTGCACCAATTTCCTTCTCAAAGAAGTCTCCATGCATAAAATCGTGATTACCAATAAAATAATGAACTTTTATCCCCGCTTCCGTAATATCCTGTAAAGCAGTCAGTGTCCTGAAGTATCCTTTCTGATAAACCCTCTTGTACTCAAACCAGTAGTCAAAAAGATCTCCGACAATAAAAAGCTCTTTTGCCTCATTTTTGGCAAATTCCAGGAATTTGACTAATAGCCGTTCTTTCTTGCTTTCTATCTCCCTGGACCGTAACCCGAGGTGAATATCAGATATGAAGAGGTATGAATCTTTCACAAATAACAAAAATGGTTGTTTATAAATTTAATGATTGAGATAATGAAAATAAAAACCATATTTAGTCACTGCCGGATAATTTAAAATAAACCAGAAGATGGTTATCGGGATCGGGAATCACTTCAATCGGCTCAAAATCAAGTTTAAAGTGAAATTCTTTATTATTCTCATTTAGTCTGACTTTTTCTGTTATTGATTCAGCTGACTCCGATTTAAATAAGAATTCAATAGGCAGGTCATAATCTGAATAACCTTTTTCCGCCTGATCGAGTTTAAGCGTTATATCGTATGTTCTGTCCGATTCTTCTTCCTGTTCCCAGCTGTAATCTACCTGAGGCACATTGTCCCCTTCAAATACCCATTGTCTGAAGAATTGGTCGAGATTTTTTCCTGAAGTCTCTTCACATACTTCTTTGAATTCATCCGTCGAAGCATTCCTGTATTTATATTTTTCGTAATAATTTCTCAGGCTCCTGAAAAAAGCTTCATCTCCCAGTTCCCATCTGAGCATATTTAATACCCATGCTCCTTTATCATATACCAGTGAGCCGAAAAGATCATCTTTGGGATTATACACCGTGCCTGAAAATTTCTCATCAAATTTACTCATCATTGAAGAGCGAAGAGCCTTAGGCCCGGCAAGGTGTTCCACGTACAAAGCTTCGCAGTATGTTGCAAATCCTTCATTCAGCCAGATATCTTTCCACGATTCAGGTCCTACTGCATCGCCGAACCACTGGTGCGCAAGCTCGTGTACATAAACATCAGTAAAGAATCGTTTGCCGCTTACAAAATTAGACCCTATGCCGGTTAACGTCTGATGTTCCATTGCGCCTATCTGCCACAGAAATTCAGCAACTCCGTACTTCTCCTTGATAAACGGATATTCGCCAAAAGTTTTTGAAAAGAAATCAATCATACCTGGATGCCCGCCGTAATCGATTTTAGCATTCTCTTCGTCCTCCGGAAAGGCGTAGTACTCAACAGGCATTGTGTCTTTTTTATCCTGGGAAACATATGTGTCAGTGAAATTCCTGTAGACTGAAGAATAGAGACAGATTAAATAAGTCGATATCGGGTAGAGCGTTTTCCAGTGATAAGTGCGTCTTGATCCGTCTGTAGTTTTATCTACAAGCACACCATTTGAGGCAGAAACATAAGAAGTATCGTTCGTAAGGTACATATCAAGAAACGCTTTATCAGAAGGCATATCATTGCAGGGAAACCATGTGGAAGCATAATTAGGTTCACTGAGATTATATACGACCCAGTGTCCATATTTTTTACCGAATGTAAAAGAACCGAAGCCCTGCCTTTCAGGTTTGCCTTCATAAATTATTTCTATCTTAAATGTATCCGGCAAGGGTGCTGCCGGCCTGATAGTTAGCCGTGAACTTTCATTCTCATACTCAGCAGATTTGCCATCGACAGACAATCCTGTAATTTTCATGTTATCATGAAAGTTCAGGATAATTTTCTCAAGATTCTTTTCTTTCATCCTTCCGGTTAATATAACATCTCCCTTTAATACCTGGTCTTCAGGATGAAGATCCAGTTTTATATCATAATGCAGAATATCCAGATTATATTGTTCATCTGCTATATATCCCGCTTCAATGGCAACAGGAGGCATAGTTATAAGTTTGTTTTGAATTTTAGCTCCGTTCTCTATCGAAGCTCTGATGCCCTGCTGGAAAGGAGTAATTCCCAGGTACCAGCCTGCAGCAAAGAAAATAATGAAAAGGAATGCTGAAATTATTTTTGTTCTTTTGCTCATTCTGTATGATATTATGTTACCGGTATTTACAGAAGCTAATGAAAGTGACTTGTTTAACATATATAGTATTTTCTTCAGAGATAAATAAAATTAACAATTTGATCAATTGCCAATCAAATCATAAATGGATATATTAAATGCCAATACAATGCAAAATATGAGGGATTTTATTATATGACATTTCCCGGATCTTCTATCCTTCGCGATACAGTTACAATGCTGCTCGCAGGAGGACAGGGGGAAAGACTTTTTCCTTTAACCCAGCCAAGGAGTAAACCTTCAGTGCCGTTCGGCGGTAAATACAGAATAATCGACTTTGCTCTTTCCAATTGCCTGAATTCAGGCCTGCGAAGAATTTATGTTCTCACCCAGTATAAATCAGATTCTCTTAATCAGCACTTATACGAGGCGTGGAGCATTTTTAATCCTGAGCTTGGCGAATTTATCTACAACGTACCTCCTCAGAGAAAACTGAATAATGACTGGTACCTTGGAACTGCAAATGCAATATATCAAAATATGAATCTTTTCTCTGCCGACAAAAGAGCCAAATGGGTTCTTATACTTAGCGGCGACCATATTTATAAAATGGATTATCTCAAAATGCTTCAGTATCATGTTGATACCAAAGCTGCGATGTCGATTGCCTGCATTGATGTTCCAAAAGATGAGGCTCACAGGTTCGGTATTGTAGGAGTCGATGAAAATTATCACGTTCAGTCATTTATAGAGAAGCCTCCTAAACCACCCGAAATTCCTGATAAGCCTGGTTATTCTTTTATTAATATGGGCATCTATGTTTTCAATGCAGATATCCTGCGTGAAGTTCTCGTCGAAATGGAAAATAAGAAGATCAAAAATAATGATTTCGGACATGATGTTATCCCCTATATGGTTAAATCTGATCTCGATGTGATTGCTTACGGCTTTCACGATGAAAACAAGAAGGAAAAACCTTACTGGAAAGATATAGGTACGATAGACAGTTATTTTGAGGCGAGTATGGACCTCATCAGCATTACCCCTGAATTTAATATGTACGATCAGTCCTGGCCGATGAGAACATACCAGTACCAGTTCCCTCCGGCAAAGACAGTTTCTCACGAGGGTGAACGCGTAGGAAGAACGCTTAATTCGCTTATCTGTGACGGTTCGATCGTATCCGGAGGACTTGTCGAAAGATCTCTTCTCGGACCCAATGTAAGGGTCAACAGCTACACTTATATAACCGATTCGATAATTATGAACAACTGTAATATAGGGAGACATGCAAGAATAAGAAGAGCAATAATCGATAAGAATGTGAACGTGCCGGAGGGATATGAGATCGGGTTCGATCTTGATGGGGATAAAAAGAAATTTACTGTAACTGAAAGCGGAATAGTGGTGATTGCCAAAAACCAGGTATTGCCTGTATAAGGATTTAATTCCATAAGGAGGAGATTATAGATTTGAGACTGGAATTCAATTTTAAGCAGTCCGGAGTAATTCCTTATCGAAAAAATAATGGCAAACTGGAGATCCTGCTGATCACATCAATAAAGAAAAAGAAATGGATAATACCCAAGGGATACATCGAGTTTAATCTTACACCTTTCGAGTCTGCAAAAAAGGAAGCATTTGAAGAAGCCGGTATTATAGGTTCGAACGAAACCTTTGAACTGGGGACAGTTGAACTCAAAACGGGAATGGGCGTAACCCATATGAAGATATTCTCGATGGAAGTGATTAAAATCCTGGAAGACTACCCTGAAAAAGAAATGAGAAAAAGGAAATGGTTTAGTACAGAGGAAGCATCAGCAAAAGTTTCAATTCCTGAAATTCCCGGCATGATAACTTCACTCCATACCAGGGTCAGGTAAAATCTTCTTCATCTGTCAGTCTGCTCATAACTTCTTTTATCGTATCATAGTCGTATCCCTTTGAAAATAAATATGAATACAGCCTTGTCGAGATCTCCTTCTTATCATAACCGCGTTTAGATAATATATTCAGCTTCTTCTCTGCGAGCACAGCCGCATTCTCAGCTGGTGCCAGGTCTTCCTCCTCTATAATTTTATCAATAATTTCAGCCGCCACACCCTTCTTAAACAACTCAGCTTTAAGCTTATTTTTTCCCCACGCTTTAAGCCTGATCTTTTCTTCCACATATTGTTTCCCGAAGGCGTAATCATCAAGAAGTCCCTTTTCTCTTAAATTATCAAGAACTTCCTCGATAAGTTCTTTTTCATATTTTTTTCTTAACAGCTTTAGTTTAAGTTCATTATATGAATGCATCCTCCTGCCGAGAAAATTGAATGACTTCTTCTTGATAAAATATTTACGGTTCTCTCTGATTAATAAAGCAAAACCGTCTTCAGATATTTCCATATCTTTTTTCAGACGGTTCTGCAGAAATATTTCGTATGAAAGAAAGAGCTTCTCCTGGTTATCAAAATAAACTATAACATTCTCATCATCCTTCTTAACTACTCTTTCGATCTTCATTAATTATTTTGAAGCTTTTTTCTCTTTTTCTGAAGATTTGTCTTTTCCGTTCCCTGTGCCTTCTTCAGTTTTATTAATTTTTATGTTCAGCTTTTCTTTTACCTGGGTTTCAAGTTTCTGGTACATTTCAGGAGTTTCGATCAGTTTCTGCCTGAACTGCTCCCTTCCCTGGAACCTATCCTCATCGAAAGTAAACCATGCACCGCTCTTTTTAACGATCCCAAGATTTGTGGCCATATCAAGGAGATCACCTGACCGGCTTATTCCTTCGTTATACAGAATATCGAACTCAACTTCTTTGAAAGGAGGAGCAACTTTGCTCTTCACGATCTTTACTTTCGTCCTGTTTCCTATAACCTCGGTGCCGTCTTTTATTGCCGCGATCCTTCTTATATCAAGTCTCAGCGAAGCATAAAATTTAAGTGCATTTCCGCCGGTGGTTGTTTCCGGGTTGCCGAACATTATACCGATCTTGCTTCTTAACTGGTTAATAAACACAACGGCAGTTTTAGATTTGGAAATTGCCCCGGTTAATTTTCTTAAAGCCTGCGACATTAGCCGGGCTTGCACAGCCATTGTAGCATCACCCATTTCTCCTTCAATCTCTGAACGTGGAACAAGTGCAGCAACCGAATCTATAACAATAATATCAAGCGCATTACTTCTGACTAGCGTATCGGTTATTTCAAGAGCCTGTTCACCGAAATCAGGCTGGGAGAGTAGAAGGTTTGCTGTATCTACTCCCAGGCGCTTGGCATAGTTTACATCGAGTGCATGTTCTGCATCTATAAAGGCGGCAAGTCCGCCTGTCTTCTGAGCTTCTGCAATTATATGAAGACACAGGGTTGTCTTTCCGCTTGATTCAGGGCCATATATTTCGGTTACTCTTCCGCGCGGAATACCTCCAATACCAAGCGCATAATCAAGTGATAAAGCCCCGGTAGGAATCGATTCAACCGGGTTAATGACGCCGTCGCCAAGCTTCATTATGGACCCTTTTCCATAAGTACGTTCAATACTTATAATGGCCTCTTCAATAATTTTTAGCTTTTGATCTCTGTCTGTACTCATTTTTCCTCCATTATTTTAATTTAAACTTTTTTATTACTGTATATTTGGATGATTCTGGTAATAATTCACTTTTGATAAGCAAAATACTATCTGAAACAAAATCAATCTCCGGTATTATAAAACTATTAAATTTCGTTACCCACTCCTCCGGGAACCTCTTGCGTATCCTCAATAGTGTTAAATGCGGTTTGAATTTCCTCTTTTCAATAGGTATGTCAAATTTTACAAGTTCATCATTAAGCTGTTCAACAATATTAAATAAAATAGTATCCACCCACAACCCTATCCATAAAATCTGGGGGACTCCATGGTTGAAAAAAAAGCCGAACTTTGTCAATTTACATCTGATTCTTTCATATTGTTCAATGAAACCCAGTGAATTAGAAATTTTCCCAACCAGTTCATCACTCACTTCACCTATAAATTTCAAAGTTAGGTGAACTTTTTCCTTTGGCTCCCATTTAATATTTAATGAATCGTCTGCCGCTTCGCGTCTGAAATCTGAAATACTTTCTCTGATAATTTCAGGAATCTCCAGTGCGACAAAGAGCCTATTCATCCGAAATTCCGAGAAGGTGTCGGCGCAGCATATCAAGTGCAGCCTGCGCTGCACGCTGTTTATTTAAAACTCTATCGTCTCCGAATAGAAATTCTTTAGCAGTGCAGACTTTATCATCGCAGATACCTATATAAACAAGTCCAACCGGCTTATCGGTGGTAGCTCCGGTAGGCCCCATAATTCCCGTAGTTGAAAGTCCAAGGTCCGTTCCGCTTATTGATTTAATTCCTTCAGCCATCTGCCTTGCTACTTCAATACTTACAGCACCGTTTTCGGCTATCATATCTTCATTCACCTTCAGAATTTCGACCTTGGCAGCATTGCTGTATGAAACCACTCCTCTTTCAAAGTAAATGCTGCTACCGCCGATGTTCGTAAGCATATTAGAAACCAGACCTCCGGTACATGATTCCGCCACTGCGAGCGTCAGCCCGCGTTCCTTCAGGATCTTGCCAATAACTTCTTCAAGCACTTCATTCTCTGTACCATAAATATACCTTCCTGCTTTAGTGCGGATCTTCTGTTCGATCTCACTTATTTTATTCTGCGCTTCTTCGTCGGATTTTCCTTCAGATGTTATTCTCAGTCTCACACCGAACTGGCTGGGCAGGAACGCAAGTTTTGAATCGCCGAGGAGCTCGTTGAGATCTCCGAGTCGTTCAAATAAAGCCGATTCGCCGATACCTGTTGTAAGGAGGTTTTTTCTTACCGTGATAACCTCCGGTTCACCAATTCTTTTCTTCAATGCAGGAATGACGTATGATTTTATCATCTCCTCCATCTCGTACGGCACACCCGGCAGAGCCACAAAAATTTTGTCATCTTTTTCGATCCATACACCAGGGGCAGTCCCCAGAGTATTCCTGATTACGCTTGCAATCTTTGGGACCAGAGCCTGTCCTTCATTAATTTTGGATATTTTCCATCTGCGTTTTTTAAATAAACCCTTGATATCTTCGAGTACTTCTGCATTTTGTACAAGCTCAGTATTAAAAAAGTTTACAATACACTTGCGTGTTACATCATCATGCGTCGGCCCCAATCCGCCGGTAACAATCACAAGATCATTTTCTTCGAAAGCTTTTTTAAACTCCTGCACAATTTCAGCCTCATTATCGCCAACTACAGAAGTTCTTGCAACATTAATATTATTTTCAATCAGTTCTTTGCCGATAAAGGCGGCATTTGTATTCAGAACCTGCCCTATTAAAATCTCATCACCGACAGTAATGATATGAGCATTCATCCGGTTGCTTTCAATATTGTTATTAAACAGAACTATAAATTAATATAAAAAGATGAACCAATAATAAAACATAAAAACTACTGATAATATCATCTATCATAATACCAACCCCTCCTTTTAACCTTTCAAGCCCTCTCGCGGGATAAGGTTTTATAATATCAAATAACCGCCAGATCAGGAAAACAACCAGTGAAACCCAGAGTATTTTCGGCAGAAACAGCAGGGATATCCACATCCCCACCACCTCATCAATTGTACACTCGGAAGGATCCTTTCCATACACCTTTTCAAACTGAGTTCCCGCATAAATACCATATAAACTAAATAATATAATTGCAGGAATAATTATAAAGGGTTTTTCAAATCCGGGGATATAATATAGAAGCAGACCGGCCAGACTTCCGAACGTTCCGCTTGCAAAAGGGATATAACCGGTATAGAATCCGGAACCGAGTAATTTATCTACAAAATTAAGTTTCACGTCTGAACAATTCCTTTATAAGTTTTCTGTTTTTATAAATGTATGTCACCCCTGAATGAAAAGTTATTGCTGTTATAACCAGCATACTTATGTATATAAATTTTTCATCCATTAAAATTGTGAAAACTCTTGTGCCTGCTGTATAGATCGTGGTTAAATTCAGTCCGACATATGCTATCAGTAAATAATAAAGAAAAACCATCTGGATAAAAGTTTTCCATTTTGCATAATAACTGGTAGGAAATGAAAAATCTTTATAATCCGCATAAGCTCTTAAGATCGTAATTACCAGGTCTCTCAATATGATAATTACAACCATCCACAGCGGGATGACGTTAAGAATAACGAACCCTATAAAAGCTGTCGAAGTGAGTATCTTATCTGCAAGGGGATCCCAGAACTTCCCCCAGTTAGTGATATAGTTGAATTTTCTTGCGAGCCAGCCGTCATACCAGTCGGTTAAAGCGGCTACGATAAATATTCCGAGTGAAATTAATTTAAATGTCGGGTTATCGTAAAGAAAAAAAAAGAGGAAAACCGGCGTTAGTATAATTCTGAGTATTGTTAATTGATTTGGTAGTACCATTTAACCAGCAGTTTTTTCGAGCGAAAGTATTTTCAGGTACGAATATTCATATATGCCTGTACTGTGTCCGTCCTTCCAGGTAATCGCCAGAGCATAGCTTCCTACAGGTTTGATTGAAGTTACGGTGACCTGGTCTTGATTGAAAATAGGGATATAACTTTTACTCTCTCTTTCCCTTTCTATAACGCATGAAGCACAGGGACATAATCTTCTTAACATTTCAATAGGAATACTGGTTTCAGTAGTATCCTCCCATTTAATATATAAACCCGCACTTTCCTTTAATTTTATTTTTACCGGTCTTGTCATCAGGCTAATGTTTCCCCAGTTAATTTAAATAATACGTCAAGGTATTTTTCGCTTGTTTTATTAATTATATCATCTGGTAGAATTGGTGCCGGAGGTTTTTTATCGAAGTTTATCGATAATAGATAATCGCGTACAAACTGTTTGTCGTAACTTTCCTGAGCTCTTCCTTTTTGATACTTATCCACAGGCCAGAACCTGGAGGAATCGGGTGTAAGCAGCTCATCAACAAGGATTAAATTTCCATCGATCAGACCGAACTCCATTTTAGTATCGGCAATAATAATACCTTTCTCAAGCGCATAAGCAGCGGCGGTTTTATATATATTCATTGCCGCATTTTTAACTTTATTTATGTTTTCTTCACCTGCTATTTTATTTGCCTCATCTGCTGAGATATTTTCGTCGTGCGTTCCTATTTCTGCCTTTGTAGAAGGGGTAAAAATCGGTTCCGGTAGTTCCTCGGACTCCTGCAGTCCTTCAGGCAATTTGATTCCCGATATTCTTCCCGTTGCTTTATAATCATTCCACCCGGAACCTGAAATATATCCCCGGATGATGCATTCTATGGGGATGACTTCAGCTTTTTTAACCAGCATTGATCTGCCTTCAAGCTCAACACTGTATTCATGGCAGGCAGGTGGGAAGTCATCTACACTTGCAGAAATAAGGTGATTTTTAATGATTCCTTGCGAGAAGTCGAACCAGAACTGCGAAATCCTGGTTAGCACCTTTCCCTTAAAGGGAATCCCCTGCTGCATTATTACATCGAAAGCTGAGAGTCTGTCGGTGGAAACTATCAGGAAATAGTCACCAACGTCATAAATATCCCGTACTTTTCCTCTTTTTACCAGCTTTAAGTTCGGGAAATCCGTCTGAAGTATTACTCTGGAGTTCATAAGCCTTGAAGTTTGTTAGCAAATATAATTATGACCGGATGATAATACAATAATTAAACTTTGTATTTAATTCATAAAATGAAATAAAGTAAAATAAGTATTAACATCAGAATTACTATCAAACTGAAGGATTTATTGCCACGAGGGAACTCATATCCGCAAATAGGGCATACTTTTGCCTCGCCGGGTACTTCCATTGCACAGGACGGACATTCTTTTTTTTTCATAATTATGTATAAATTTTTCCTGAATCTATTTTAAATTACAACCATCAAATTATATGAAAATAATTAAATATCCCGAATGGAGAATAAAGTGAATAAATTATTTGTCGTTCCTGTAATACTACTGCTGATGCTTACCGGCTGCAGTAATAATGGAAGCAGTGATTCATTGAACTGGAAAACAGATCTGAATGAGGCTCTGGCCGCCGCTAAGAAGGAGAATAAAGCTGTTCTTGTTGATTTTACCGGATCCGACTGGTGTCAGTGGTGTAAACGATTAAGCGATGAAGTCTTCTCAAAGAGTGAGTTTGAAGATTTTGCAGATAAAAATCTGGTACTGGTCAAAATCGATTTCCCAAGAAACATAGAACAATCCAATTCTGTTAAATACTACAACCAGCAGCTTGCGGATTTATATGGGGTTGAAGGATTTCCAACTATTATTTTACTAGATAAAGATGGGCATGGATTACTGAAGACGGGTTATATCCAGGGAGGTGTTGAAAATTATATTCAGCAGCTCAAACAGTATATGCCTCATTCCTGAGGAAATTAGACTACCAAAAAGTAAATCGAAAAAAGAACTAAGAAAAATATAAGCGGGATGACATAATGATGTCGTCCCTCTTCTACATAATATTTGTGGACACAATTATCATAGCTGTCGCAAACTACGCATTGATCATACTTCTCATTACTGCACTTGTCTTCCATCAGTATCCCCGGATTTATTATAATTGGCACAAACATTCAAAATTTTGTTGATAAATGCAACACTTTTTTTATTTTATTTCCCATTTAATGAAAGATCGTCTTTCGTCTAATGTAGGAAAAGCTGCTCCACTACTAGAAGCAAAGCAGCGTTTAGTTATACAATATTTACTTTAATCCCCTGTCCTTCAGCATTGGTTCTATGCGTGGATTATGACCGGTGAATTCGCGGAAAATTTCATTATAATCGGCAGTAGCACCACGTGAAAGAATCATCTTCCGGAAACGGTCGCCATTCTCCCTTGTAAGTCCGCCGTTGTTAAGAAACCAGTCATAGGCATCGTCATCCAGCATCTCAGACCATAGATAAGCATAATAACCGGCAGCGTATCCATTCCCCCAAATATGCATAAAGTAGCTTGATCTATAGCGTGGCGGAACCTCGGGGATAAACAAACTGTCTTTTTTAAGGCTTGCTGTTTCAAACTCATCCGAATTCTGTTCAGGCTGATCAGCTGACAAAGTGTGCCAGGCCATATCAAGGTCAGCAGCTTCTACAATTTCTGTAAAGTCATAGCCCTGATTGAAAAGGTTTGCTTTAATGATTTTATCCACAAGCTCTTTGGGTATTGGCTTACCCGTTTTATAATTTATAGCATAGTTCTGCAGGACAGACGGGTATAAAGCCCAATGCTCATTAAATTGTGAGGGGAATTCCACGAAATCACGAGGCACATAGGTTCCTGAAAGACTGGGATATTCCTGGTCGGCAAATATTCCATGTAGTGCATGTCCGAATTCGTGGAACAAGGTTGTCACATCATCATAACTTAAAAGTGCAGGTTTGCCCGGAGCGGGTTTAATAAAGTTCGTGACGTTAAAGACTACCGGTTTTGTCCCCAATAGTTTTGACTGCAGTACGAAATTATCCATCCAGGCTCCGCCCGATTTATTATCCCGTTTGAAATAATCGCCGTAAAAAAGAGCAAGCTGCGAGCCGTCTTTATCCAGCACTTCGAATACACGGACGTCTTTTTGATATACAGGAATATTATGCACTTCCTTAAAACTAATTCCATACAGTTCATGCGCTGCATAGAAAACACCTTTCTCAAGCACATTGTCCAGCACAAAATAAGGTTTGACCTGATCTTCTTCGAGGTTAAACCTGGCCTTACGCAGCTTCTCAGCGTAGTAATTCCAGTCCCATGGCTGAAGCTTAATGTTTTTATCTGTCTGATTGATGAAATTCTGAATATCTGCTGCTTCCTTTTGTTCATTCGTAACTGTGGCGGGAACCAGTTTCGCCAGGAATTTTTCTACGGTCTCCGCTGTTTTAGCCATCTGGTTTTCAAGTACCCATCCTGCATAATTTGAAAATCCCAATAACTTAGCTTTATCTGCACGGATCTTTGCAATTCGTTCAATTACCGCCCTTGTGTCGTTTTCATCATTGTTCTCGGCCCTGTTCCATGAATTCTCAAAAAGTTTCTTTCTTGTCTCCCTGTTTTCAAGGGATTGTAGTGCGGGCTGCTGTGTAGTATTCTGAAGAGAGATCATCCATTTATCTGATAGTCCGCGTTCAGATGCCGCCTGAGAAGCTGCATCCAGTTCTCCAGGTGTCAGTCCGGCAAGTTCCGACTTATCACTTGCAATTAATGCACCGGTTTTAGTAGCACCGAGGAGTTTATTGATAAATTTGGCAATCAGGCTTGCTTCTTCCTCGTTCATTTTTTTGAGTTTAACCTTGTCATCGGCAGAAAGCTTTGCCCCCGCGTGCACGAACTTCTCATAATAGTATGTGATGAGTTTCTGCGATTCGTTATCAAGCTTGAGCCCATCCTTATGTGCGTAGACAGAATCGACTCTTTCAAACAATTTCGAATTAAGGAATATTGCATCATAATGTGCAGCAAGTTTAGGAGCAATTTCCTCCTGCACTTTCTGAAGTACCGTATCTGTATTAGCACTTGTAACAGCATTAAATACCAATGATACCCTCCTCAGGAGCTGCCCGCTTTTCTCCAGAGCAGCAAATGTATTTTCTAACGTCGGCTTCTCGGGATTATCTGCAATCGCCTTAATTTCCTCGAGCTGGATCTTCATCCCTTTGTCAAAGGCGGGCTTGAAATCTTTATTCTGAATTTTATCAAAGGGCGGAGCCTGAAAAGGCAGTGTACTTGGTTCAAAAAAAGGATTTTGAGAAGAAACAGCTGTCTTTGTAGTATCTTTCACCGTATTGCTCTCTTGTGCGTAGTTAATTGACATAAAACTAAAGGTTATAAAACAAATAAGGATTAAATTAAATTTTTGATTCATAAATTCCTCTGATTTGGTTTACTCTAAGGATAGTTTGAACTGAAGTATTATTGTGACGGGCGATTTTCATGGTTTAATACCCAAATATACAAAATGCATCATTTAAAAATATGACATCAGAGACTTTTATTGTGGGCAGAGACGGAAATGCCGGACTGCTACCGATTATAAAGAGATTTTCTGTGTATTTACCGATCATAATCCACTATACTTAGCTTAAACCTGGAATATATGCTTCAAATTTATTTCAAGTTGATATTAAACTGATCGACGAAATAAAGTAAATTCGATTAAATGAGCGCAATATATAAGGGTTTAAGATTATTTTTTTTGAAAAATGGTTATGTCAGGAAAATCATCTGTCGATTTGTAATTAAATCGAAATGACTTTATCGGTTTATATTCGGACAGCAAAGCAGTTTTGGAATAAAACTCAGCAAGATATTTATCTCTAATTACTAGATAATCTGGTTTAACCAGCTGGACCTTTTTGTAGCGTGTTTCGGGTATATTTGGTAGTCTATTTAAGTTTAAGAACTGGGGAGAAATAAGGGCGGCATCATCATAAATGTACCTGTGAGAATAGTACCCAATTACTCCTATTGGTTCGAGGAAAATTGTGGAATTTTTTGGAGAATATTCATAAAAATAATTCCCGATTTTCTTTCGAACAACCTGTTCATACAGAAATTCTTGTTTTATCTGTTTAATTTTTAAATAGAGTGTTATTGAGGAAAAAAATATCACACCTATAAAAATAACAGCAATAAGATTTTTAACGTGGAAATGCTTAATTATGGTTTCTGTTAAAAATATAATTCCTATTCCGGAAATTGTAATATATACGAATAATGGAGGAATCAGGTACCAGGCGAAAATATGCGTCTTGGATAACATTAAAGCAATGTAATATATAACAAACCAGATAATCATCGGTAAGAGTGCTGGCTTCTTTCTAATCGATACAATGATTCCTGTAACAAATAAAACGGTTAAAATCGTGCTGGAATAATATCCTGCAAAAAAGAATTTAGAAAAAACCAATTCTAAATTAGGTAGCATTGATTCACTGTGACCGGAATATAAAATTAATTTTGCAATCATCGAATTAGGGAGAAAGGAATTAAAGTACAGGAACAGGAATATATTCCATAAACAGAATAATGTGAAAGGCAAGGCCATGTATCTGAATGCAGTTAATTTCTTATCCTTGAAAACAAAAAGGAAAATAATAAAAGGAACACTTAATCCGTCAATCCTGAGTATAGAACATAAAAATCCGAAAAGCATCGCTAAAAAGTATTTTTTTTTGTATAGGCTGAAAAATGCTAATGCTATCAAAACGGTAAAAAACGCAGTCTCCATTCCTTGAATTGCCCAGCTTATATTAGAAGGCGAAAACGCATATAATAGGGCTACAATCACAGCCAGAATTCCCTTATAATAATCTTTTAATAATTTATATACTATAAGAGAAGTAATAGCCTCAGAGATCAGATTAATGCTAAGTGAGCTGACAATACAGGATACACCTAAATACTTGAAAACACCGAGCATTAGTGCAAACAATGGGACAGTCGTTCCATAAACGTGCTCGCCGATATTATAAACTAATCCGTTGCCTTGCGCAAAGTTTTCCGCATAACGAAATGTAATAAATGCATCTTCATAAGTATTAGGAATAAAAAGGAATATTATAAATCTGGTAAAAATCGTTAAGAGAGGGATCAGAATAAGAAACTTATCTTCTTCTACATAGTTTAAGATTTTCTTGATCATTGAGGCCCTTAAATGTCGTGGGCAGAGACGGAATCGAACCGCCGACACAAGGATTTTCAGTCCTTTGCTCTACCGACTGAGCTATCTGCCCTTCAAAAAATTGAAGTCCAAAAATATAAATTTTAGATATGAATTCAAATGGTCATAGATCTAATTTTTAAATGTCAGGCTGATTTCAACCAGCGCCAAAAAACTCTGTAGTTTGGCTAAAGGACCCGGAAATCTATTTCTGAAGACTGCCAGATATTTGTGCCATTTCCTGACACCTGTCAATAAAATTAGCTTTGCAGCGAGGGAAAGTTCTAAATTTAGTCGGCAATAAATCTTCCTGTAGCCCATCCGAATCAGCATATCATTTATTTTAGTAGGATGCAGAAGTGTTCTGGGTCCGTTAGTAATATAGAGTTTACCACGTTCCCGTAAATAATGCTCCGTCATCCGATAAAATAAGGCATTGTTAGGACAATGTTGCTGCAGTCCGGGGTCTGACTTAGCGCTTTCCAATAAAACAGCCCCGTCCATAACCACAGCTGATGCATATGAAGCCATTATATCTCCAACAAATGCTCCCCAAAGTTCATATCCTTCGTATTCACCCTTATTAAAGATATACTCCCGATACTGATCCTTAGTAAAATTTCTCAGATCGTGATATTTATATGCATCATATGAATCCGAATATATGCGGTAGGATAAATCCACAAAATCTTCCTGGTTCAGCCTTCGGACGATGCACTCTCGCAGTCCTTTACGAACATCTCTTCTTCCCCTTTTATCACCAATCTTTTCAATCCCATATTCTTTATCATCGCAGCTAGTCCACCACCAGGCCGATTCAGTACTGTCCCATTTATCCGACCAGTAGGCAACTAATGCACCACTTTTTGAAATCAGATCTTTCACATTTTTATGATGAATCTCCTGAATTGTATGGGGCAATGACAGAGGTCTTAATAGTCGGTTTTCAGGCAGCCATGGAATATCATCACTCCATAAAACGTTTTTGTATCGTTCAGCCCATTTTTTACTGTCAGGTCCTTCCAGTAAACTGACTATTTCCTTATTATCTATTTTCGACATACTACATACAGCATTTTGGAATTCCTGTGATCTGAATTTAATATTTCTCCCGCAGTCTTGTTTTCCAAAATAGTGTATCCTGTCCTGATAAGTAACGAAATTATTTCATCCCTCCTGAACCAGTAATTGGTAGCCTGACCTTTCTTCAAAAAGGCTCGGTTGAATTTATTGTTAAACTTCAGCCAGGGTAGAGTCTGAAGGCTCACCGGTTCACCCCTGAAAAACCGCAAGGTATTTAAAATGTAACTGAGCGCCGTATTTAGAATTCGTCCTTCCCACAATAAAAAAGAAAATATTGATATTGCCCCATCTTTTGCAATACGATAACTTTCTTTAATAGCCTGCTCTCTAAGATCATCCGGGATAAAACAAACTACCTGCTGCAGGTAAATAAGGTAGTCAAAACTGTCATTGTCAATCGATTCCAGATTTGCAGCATCAAGAACAAGCAATTTTATCTTAGATTGCCTTCTCTGTTTATTAAGTTCGGCGGCTTCAATCATATCAGGAACATAATCAAATGCAGTAATTTGGGGGAAGCCCAGGCTTTCTATATTAAAAGCTATTCTTCCTCCCCCCGTCCCGGCTTCAATTACTCTCCCACCAGGATTCTTCAGGTATTTTGAAATCAGGTATTTCTCAGCAGGAATTAATTCCCCGCTAGCCCTGTCAGCCCAGCTTTTGAATTCCTGTTTTGAATATATTTCTTTATTGCTTGATTGTGTAATCAATATATCCCCGTGGGTTACTCTACAGTCACACTCTTTGCCAGATTCCTCGGCTGATCTACATTAAGACCTTTCTTAACTGCAATATGATATGCCAGAAGCTGTAGTGGAATAACTGTAAGAAGTGGTGTAAGCATCCTTATTGTATCTGGAATTTTTATGGTATAATCTACCAGGTGATCAATATTTCCGTCCTTGTCGCTGGCAATTGCAATAATCCTCCCGCTGCGGGCTTTAACTTCTTCAATATTGCTCAATATTTTATCATAATTGGTATCTTTAGGAGCTATAAAAACAGCAGGCATATTGTCATCTATTAATGCTATTGGACCGTGTTTCATTTCTGCAGCAGGATATCCTTCGGCGTGAATATAAGAAATTTCTTTAAGTTTCAGCGCACCCTCGAGTGCAACCGGGAAGTTGAATCCTCTCCCTAAATACAGAAAATTACGGGAATCTTTAAAATCTTCAGCTATTTTTTCAATGCTGTCATTCAATTCAAGGATTTTTGAAATTTTATCCGGAATCCTCAGAAGTTCTTCAGCAATACATTTACCGTCGGCCAGGCTCATATTCCTTTTTCTTGCTAAAAGCAGGGTAATCAATGCTAATGCAACCAGCTGTGAGGTGAACGCTTTGGTTGAAGCTACTCCTATCTCAGGTCCTGCGTGTGTATATACCCCTGCCTCACTTTCCCTGGCAATCGAGCTGCCTACCACATTACATATTCCCAGGACCAGTGCCCCTCTTATTTTAGCCTCTTTCATTGCGGCCAGGGTGTCAGCTGTCTCTCCGCTCTGTGAAATGAAAAATATTGCATCATCCGGATTCAGCACCGGGTTTCTATAGCGGAATTCAGATGCATATTCCACCTCAGTAGGAATTCGTGCGAATTCCTCGAGCATATATTCTCCCACTAATCCCGCATGCCACGATGTGCCGCAAGCTGAGATAATAATTCTTTTTGCTTTTGATAGCTTATCAAGCACCGGTTCGAGGCCGCCAAGTTTAGCTGTTCCTTTATCAAGAATAATTCTTCCTCTCATAGAATTACGCACGGATTCCGGCTGTTCCATGATCTCCTTGAGCATAAAATGCTGGTAACCGCCCTTATCAATTTCATCCAGACTCATACTTATTTCATGGATTTCTTTCTCTATTTCGACATCGCTTATTGTTCTTGCAAAGAATTTATCTTTGTACAACTCAACAATTTCACCATCCTCCAGATAGACAACCTGTTTAGTATATGCAAGAATTGCCGAGACATCCGAAGCAATAAAGTTCTCATTATCTCCAATACCCACCAGAAGAGGGGAGCCTTTTCTGGCTGCCACTATTTTATCGGGCTCCTCTTTATAAATAACCGCAAGCCCGTAAGTCCCTTCGATTTCACCTAAAGCAAGTTGAACAGATTTAAATAGTGAGTATCCTTTTTTTATGAAACTATCGATGAGATGTGCAAATACCTCGCTGTCGGTATCTGATATAAAGGTATATCCCATCTTTTCCAGACCAGTTTTCAGAGTTCTGAAATTCTCAATAATACCATTATGGATTATAAAAAGATCATTAGATTCATTTGTATGCGGATGGGCATTAATCTCATTTGGTATACCATGAGTTGCCCACCTTGTATGACCGATACCGATGTTAGCATTCAGATGAAGTTTTTCAATTCTCTTTTCTAAAAGGGATACTTTTCCTTTATTTTTCACGACACTTGAAATTCCATCGTTCAGAATACCTATCCCGGCTGAATCGTACCCTCTGTATTCAAGTCTTTTTAATCCGTTTATTAATATCGGGACACAATTTTTTTCCCCGACATATCCTACAATTCCGCACATATTTTTTTAACCATTTTGTTAAAGAATTTCAGGTACAAACTTATTTAATTTTAGCCAATTTTTGTGTTACTGCTTTAACTACGTCTTTAACTTTATATATCATTTTATAAAAATACACGCCGTTAGCTATTTCATCACCATCCTGATCCTTACCATCCCAGTAGATCTTTTTGAACCCGATATCCTGACCAAGTGCTGAGGAAGGAATATTTATTGTTCTGATTAACCTTCCAGCCACGGTATATATTTTTACATATAATTCATCAGGTAATTTATCACCTGTGACTTTAAATGTAAAATACGTCCCTTCCTTGAATGGATTAGGGTAATTGTATACATCTCTCAGATCATATTCTGTGACAACATCAAACCTGATACGATAAGAAGTTGAATCGAAGAAATTCCCCGAGGCATCTTTAGCTAATACCTCCAGAGTATGATCACCTTCTTTAAATTTAGGATGCCAGACAATCTTTGATTCTGAATTGGGGTAACCCGTATAACTATAGTCTATTTCCGGATCATTAAAATGCAGTATTTTAACTGAATCCTTGTCAGTATGAATCAAAGTGAAATAGCTTGTATCCAACGGTAAAGGACTATTATCTTTCAAAGTTATTACAACTTCTGGTTTGGATGAAA
This sequence comes from uncultured Ignavibacteria bacterium, assembly GCA_963811905.1. GTDB lineage: Bacteria > Bacteroidota > Ignavibacteria > Ignavibacteriales > Ignavibacteriaceae > DATFVA01. The sequence goes on along the minus strand of CAWETK010000017.1, from coordinate 108,299 downwards.
CAAGGTCCCCGTCAATAATTTCCTTGCCATCAAAGGTAATATTAAATACCGGGTTTGTTGAATCGCGTACGATATAAAAATTATGATCAGTAATATTGTTAAATGTGAAATATTCTGATTTCGGATAAGAAACCATAGCCTTAATATTATTATCGAATATAAAAGGTGTACTTGAAAAATTATATTGAACTGGAACAGTACTATCAGGTTTAACACTGACTACAGAATTAAAAAAAACACTGTCCGAACCATTGAAATAGAAATCAAGGACCACACTATCAGCCGTAACAAATCCAATGTTTTTTACCTGAAAATGCATAGTTGTACTTAATCCCTGTAGTATTGAATCAGGAGTAACCGTTATATCTTTTTTCGTCACCATAAGCTCGGGCAACCCGTCATAATCGAGATTCAGATCATTAAATTGCATGGGATTAGTAGTATTAAAAGTAGAGTCGGTCATTCTGAAAAACATTCTTAAATATTTGTATTTAGAGGGAGAAATACTCTCCAAAGAATAATTATCAGGAATATTTACTCCCAGTGTATCATAGTTTTTAGTATTACTATTTAATCCTAAAAGCATATTTGCGTATGAACCTGAAGCATTCTGCTGAAGATTATAATTCAGAATATTCCATTTTGAAGCGGGTCCGATATCCTGCGTTGTGAATGACCCATTAGCGTCAACATACTTTCCCCGGAATCGTGAAAACATTGGGCTAAACCCCCACCGATATTGGTCGAAGACCGATCCTACCACAACATCGTGTGTCCAGTCATAACACCAGCCATAATAACTTCTCCAGGGTCTGTATACATCCCATTCGTCTTCAAAGTAGCCGTCTGAAATCCTAATCCTTCTCATAATGTTATGAAATTCATCTTCAGAGGGATAAAGATAACCATCAGCAACAAAGAAATTGGTGAAACCAACATAACTTGAACTCAATAGTTCTATATCAGGGCGTGCAAGGTTCCAGTTATTCGCAGGATCGAAAGTTCTCAGGACATACCTCTTGTTCCCAAGAGTATCATAGAGACTTAAATTATAAACGTATTGACTATCTGCTGAAATATAGAATGAACCTGTTACAGGACGGCCGTGCTGGTAATCCAATAATCCATCAGGAATATTTACTCTTAACGTGTCACCCGTCGAAGGGTCCAGTCTGAGTAGATGATATGGATCATGCTGAGCTATGTAAAGATACCCATCGCTGAAGTAGGTTATGCTGTTTGCGATTCTTGCAAAGAAATTAGGAACTTCGCCATAGAACTGGCCTTCCACCGTCCCGTTATAACCAGTACCCACCTTATAAATTTTTGATTTACCGAGAGGATTTGAACCAAGAGAGTAATACCATATATTTCCAAAATACATATATGTTCCATCAGTTGTTATCGTTGTCAAATCAACTGTATCTAAAACGGGATCATTCAGTGGTATGTCCCTCATTAATGTCTCATGGTATGGTCTTGGTGGTAAGATTGATGTATTTAATTTTAAAGTACCATCAGAGTAATTCATATTATAAGTATCAAACATCTTTAGTCCATTCTCAAAAGCATAAAAACCGGATTTGGTTTCAGATATAATAGAGAATGTTCTAATTCTGGACCATGGTCCATATTTGACACCATCAAAAATCTTTATCCGCCAAAAGTAGACTCCTGGGGATAGTTGGGGAGTAGTCCAGCTTAGTATACCGTCGCTGGGAGATAGTTCACCTGTTCTTAAAACAGGTGAATTAAAGCTCAATCCAGTATCCACTTCAATTGTATATGTGAGATTTAATCCGATGTAATCCCCAATATCAACTACTTTAAATTTGATTGTATGATCGGATGAATTAAATCCATCTTGAGGTTGTAATATATTTGCCTCGCTGATACTATAAACAGCAAACGAGTTTGCAGCTATATTATCGGAATGATCATTTTCCGGGATAGGATCTGATTCATTTACTTTAACCTTAATACTATATAGGGATGCCTTAAGCGGAATCCAATCGACAATTACTGAATCAAGTTCCCCGAAACTTGGAAGCTGAACTGTGGAAATCGAATAGGAAGTATCTGCTGATTCGGCCGAAATTTCTACATTAATTGTATCCCCGGGAAATGTAACTCCCAGATTATGAATGAGTGCTTTAACCTGCACAGTATCGTTGACTAAAGGATTTTCTTCAGAGATGCTGATATCTGAAGGATTTATTGCAAAGTCGGGTTTATCAGGTAAAGCCAGAGTCATTCCAGGATCTCCTAAATAAGTCAGCAGAGTTATCTGTTCGCCGTAATAACCACCGCCGCCGACGTCATTCTTAGCATCCATCAGGGCTTTGCCTATTGTATAATTTCTGTACGTGAAGATTTGTTTAAATATCTTTTCATCTATTATTGCTCCGATAGGCCAGTAAGTCAAAACAGTGTTTCCGAAAAAACCAACGCTCCCCTTTCCGGGCGCTTTATTAAATATTTCTCCGAATACATCCTGATCGTCAAAATGAGCTGTATAACAGGTAACGCTCAATATCACCGGAAGTCTTCCGTCATTCTGCAGCAAAGCAATATCATCTGTCGTAAAAATCAAATCCCATTGATAGCCGCCGCCATGCCCATAATAATTTCCGATAACTACTCCTTCATCAAATTCCTGACGAATTTTTGGTCCCCCCCCTATATACAAAGAATCTTCATGATTGGATGGAAAGTTAAACACCCTCGATGGATGAATACCGTTGGGAATTAAATAATGATTTGCAAGGGTATCGCTTCTTGCATTGAAATGGAAATGAAGTTCATCGTCTGCACTCAGGCCGGAAGATGCCAGCATTACATCCTGTTTCCATGCTTTGCCAATGTCTGCGGGATAATTTTCAAGCTTATCCATCAGGATGCCTGCTTCCGCTGGAGTTTCGCAGGACATCCTCCCTATTGCTAAATCCGGTGCAAGGTCATTGCCGGCAACATCTACGATTAAATTATCACTCGGAGATTTACCATAGGTCCCCACAAAATAAGGCAAAGATGGAATGAAATTTGGCCTGCTCCCAGTTAAAAGGTGTCTGTAATCATGACTCATATCACCAAACAAAACTACATAAACCGGGGCAGGCGAATGCCAGTTCACAAATGCATATTGTACAAAATCCCGTAATGATTGGGGATTCAGCATCCCGTAGGAGAATTCATCATAGATCTGGTTAACATCAACTATCTTTATTCTGGGAATTGAAATCTCCGAATCGGGATATTGCTGTTCCCGCAAGGATTTTAATCTTTGAGCAGCATCCATAAAATCAGGATGGGTAATAATAATATAATCAGCCCCGTTATCGGGATTCCTCAAATCAGAGGGTGTATCCTCCCTGATCGAATCGGGCAGGAGGAAATAATTATCAGCCACACAGTAATATTCAGTTTTCTGATTTACTGTATCTACAAATAAAGCTGAATTCCATTGATCATTTCTAAGTTCGGGATTAATCAGTATCTGATTCCGGCCGGGCACATATATTTTCATATTATCTTCGTTCCAGAAAGTCAGCCAATACCGGTTTATACCTGAAATACCGGGTGGATTAATAAATTCATAATGATTCCCGAATGTTTCACTGTCTCTCCAATACTGCAGGTCAAACCAATTTACTCTGATTTCATCTGATGACTCACAGGTATTTCCCCTGACAAATACATCCAGCACATTTCCTTCAGGGTAAATGTGAATGCTGTCTGCGGATACATACAGGTTTTTTTCAAAAATTATATTTTTCTGGTCTCCCCATAATGCATGACCAATCAGCTGGTCCGTCAATTGAATTTCAGCATCATGGTTATTCTGACATAAACCACTCAAGGTCAAACCCTGCATTGCAATTCTCAGCTTTACATGTACCGAATCAGTTGCCCTCTTTGATAATCCTGAAAAATGAACCTCAAACCCGCCGGTACTCTGTCCTCCCTGTGCTGTAGCCTTCCCCCAGAACCAGAAATCCCGTTGATCGTTCGGGGCATATCCCAGGGGTTCATAAAGAGAATCTTGCTCATAATGAACTGTCTTAAAATCAGTATTGAATGTTCTTGTGAAGGTCTGCGGATAACAATTTTTTGTTTTATACCTGGCAGCAAGAGTATCACTTTGATATGAAAACCAGTAGACATTTGAAGTACTATAAATATTAGCCGTACAGTATTGGGTCGGTGTTGGAGGTCCTCCCACAAACTGAAGATAGTCGCCGCTGTTAAATATACCATCCCCTCCGTCGTTTATATCTATAGGGATTGAGTTTCCTTCGTTCACCAACTCAAGAGCATCACTTGATACGCCTCCCTGAATTGGAGCTCCGGAATTAGTGAGCTGATCAAATGTCAGGCGGTAAACTCCTTTATTCTTTATATATATTTTGAAATAATTTTTATTGGGATTGTACCAATAATTACCGTAACCCCCGCCCCCATATACGACATTCCGGGGACTTTTTCCTGTCCACTGTAATGCCTGAGTATAATTTACTACAGCTGACTTTAAATAATTCTTCGTTAAATTATCATCTATACTAATGTTTTTTGAGACCTTACTATTAAAAGTCACTTTTAAAACAATTCTACTATTAGCCACTAATTCGTGAGTTACAGGGTTATACTGGTACGGGGAAACCAGTAAAGGCATAAGCCTTGAATACCTCATAACATAACCGGAGCCAAATTCCGCCGTCTCCACCGGGAAAAATTTATTTGAGGAATAGATAACTTTATCAAAATTATCTGTTTTAATTTTAGTAAACTGAGGGTCTTCTTCCGGAAAAGGCAGTATCAATTTATTTTGCATGGAAGTCTTATCAGTCTGAATTATCTGTAATATCGGATTTGAGTTAAACGGAACAGCAATAGTAATTCTGTATTCCGGCAGCCACGGTTCACCGTGTTTTCGCGCTGATAACTCCCCGCCCTCGACCATCTGATAGACACGTGAATCAATGGTAGTATCCTTAAGATGATAGACACCTTTAAAATTAAATTCTATTTTTAAACCCTCATTAGTTGATTCGAGGATTTTATACGATTGGGCAGGGGTAAAATTGGAGAAAATAAGAGTAGTTAAAAAGAACGAAAAAATTTTCTTCATGGAAGACCCTATATTTAAAATGTTCGATTTTAACTTAGAATATTGTAAAAATTGACGCAAGGCGAAAAAAATACCTTTTTGAGGAAAAAGCCTATCTGAAGAAAAATCTTAACTGACTAAAAATAGCGTATTCGGATCTACTGTTTGAATCTGATTTAGTAAAGGACGAGTTAAATCTCAGATTAAGAAATATTCCGTATAAAATTTCGTTTTGTATTTTCAACGAAACATTATCCGTTTTCTCAATGTTTCCATCCAATAAGGATATCCTATCAGAGTCATATATTGTATAGTTTTCGAAAATATTACCACCAACGTTTTTTATTAGATTCCCATTTCCATCATAGTAATTATTCCCGTGGATTGTATGGGAATAATTTAGCCCTATCTCCCAGTCAGCAGGCAATAGATAGCTGAATTCAGCACTTAATGAAGTAGAATTAGGCTGAAGATTTGTCCCGAGTATGTAAGAATTATTTGTGTAAGTCAGAGATTCACCTAATCCAGGGTGAGAAAATGTATAGGGTCTAATTTGAATATATTCAATCTTTAATGTGGTATTAGATGGTATAATGGGGCCTGTCAGAATGAGACCTGCCTGCCATGCGGAGCGGTTATCAACTCTGTCAAATTCTCCTTTGAAGAGCGCACTATATAATATATCATCAAAAATCATCGAAGCAGATAGTTCAATACCGTCAGTTATTTTATACCTTGAATCTATTGCTAAAAATGAATTATCCATGTCTCCGAGTGTTCTTTGGGCAGATTCCCAGAACAGGAAAGGATTGAGATAAGCTGCTTCAAAGGGGCGGTTGGCATAGATGATCATTTGCGAAATTCCAAGTTTTAACTCCGGAAAGGGGTTAAATCCAAGCCGGCTTACAGCAAGGTATTTAGACCCTTTCTGCCGGATACTTCCTGTTATCGTATCTATGTAGACAGTCTCGAATGGCTGTACAAGCCATCCGTGCAGAAAATTATAGCTGAGGGACTTATAAGCAATACTGAATCTCAGAAAATCGAATAAGGGCGGATTTTCAGAAAGTATCATTCTGTTTAAATACCCGCTTCCCCATAATATTCTTTCTCTTCCAAGTTCGATGCTGACTGCATCTTTTTTGAGTCTTAGGTATCCCTGGGTGTAATCGAAGAAATTAATGCCAGTATGGTTAAACGTAAAACTGGTTTTTACTCTTGGGTCAAGCTCCGCAACTTGTCTGTTATGGAACTGTGTTCCGTTTGAACCTTCCAGTAAAAAACCCAGCCAATCGGAATAGGAACCATAGAATTGACCGCCGATATTCAGGAGTATACTAAAGTCCTTATACTTATCTGCATACAAATACGTTAGATCTCCAAGAAAATCAACATTCAAATTTACAGTTGAATCCCGGTAGATATAAAGGTGTTTTTGATTATATCTTTTATAATTACCGAAGAATCTGGAGGGAAATTCATCGAGGTACGAGACAGCATTGTCTCCGAGAACTCCCATTTTAACTTCCATCCTGCAAAGAAATTCTTTTTCAGCATCACTTAATAAAAAAGATTTGCCCTCTATTTCTTTCAGATCTCCTACTATCCGGGATTTTGACAAAGGTAATATTATATCATCGTAATTGGAAAGTGCACCCTTGATAAACATATTTTTAAGAAAGTGATAGACCTGGTGATCGGCTGGTATATTTTCAACCTGGGAAAAAACCGGAATTATCAGTATGAAAATGAATATCAAGCATAATTCTAATCTTTGCAATTTTCAGATGTTTCCTTCGTTATTAAAGACTATCAGGAACGTCTTGAAAAATACTATAAAATCTGAAACAAAGTTTGCAGTTTGATAATAATTAAGTTCCATACGAATTCGTTCATCAGGTGTCAGCATCTGCCTGCCGTTTATTTGGGAGATCCCCGTTACGCCCGGTTTGTAGTCGAAGATTTTCTGCTGCTCTGCAGAATATTTATCGGTTATTGAGGGTATATCAGGACGCGGTCCTATAATAGTCATTTCACCCAAAAGAACATTTATAAAATTGGGTATTTCATCGATGCTCGTCCTTCTTAAAAACCTGCCCACCCTGGTAACTCGCGGATCATTTACCTGGGTAAGTTCAGGTCCTACAGCGAGAGCATTGTTAACCATACCACGAAATTTGATCAATTTGAATTTCTTCCCTTTATAGCCTGTTCTTTCATGAAGGAAAAAGGCAGGGCCTTCAGATTCTAATTTAATGGCAATAATTGAAAGCAGCAGTAAAGGTGATGATATAATTAGAATCAGGATACTCAAGAGAATATCTGTAAAGCGTTTAATCCAGCTTCCCTGTCTGCCCATATTTCAGAAAAACTATTTTTTGTACTTTTGAAGCAAAGAATTAACAACTTCGATAACGTAATCAACGTTATGCTCAGTCATTCCTGGATAAATCGGGAGTGAGACCAATCGTGGGAATACACCGGAGGCCACAGGGAAATCTTCATCTTTTAAATTGAAAGTTTCATTGTAATAAAGATGCTGGTGGACAGGCATAAAATGTACTCCTGCACCAACTTTATTCTTCCTTAATTCATCAATAAAACGTGCTCTGTTTATGGTAAGTTTCTCTAATTCGAGTCTGATGGGGTATAAATGCCAGGATGATTCACGATCAGGTTTTAATCCATGCAGTTTGATTAATTCATTATCCTTAAAGTGTTCAGTATACTTTTTAGCAATGCTCTTCCGGCTTTCCCACATCTGGTCAACTTTTTTAAGCTGTGGTAATCCCAGAGAAGCCTGCAGATCGGTAAAATTGTATTTATATCCGGGAGCTACCACTTCATAATACCAGGATCCTGATTCCGTATACCGCTTCCATGCATCCCTGTTAATTCCATGCAGTCTCATTATTTTTACCCGTTCAGCAATATCTTCATTATTTGTACAAATCATTCCGCCCTCACCGGTGGAGAGGGTTTTGGTAGCATAAAAGCTGAAACATGTTACTTCAGAAATATTTCCTACCTTTTTTCCTTTGTAAGTAGCAGGTAATGAATGAGCAGCATCCTCCATCACTTTCAGGTTATACTTTTTCGCGAGGTCCAGGATCTCGTCCATATCGCAGGGCTGACCGCCATAATGGACAGGAATTATGACCCTTGTTTTAGGAGTGATAGCCTTTTCAATTGCTTCCAGGGAAATATTCAGAGTTTCCGGATCTACATCCACAATCACCGGTCTAGCCCCAAAATAACAAACTATTTCCGCTGTAGCGGGAAAAGTCATTGTCGGGACAATAACCTCGTCACCGGGTTTAAGCCCATATGCTTCAAGGGTAAGATGGCCCGCAGCGGTCCAGGAGCTCACAGCAACCCCCTTCTGACAACCGATGTAGTTGGCGAATAATTCTTCAAACTTAATGGTTTTCGGACCCATACTTAGCCAACCAGAACGTACAGTATCAACAATTTCATCAACTTCTTCTTCAGAAATGAAAGGTTTATGAAATAATAGGAAGTCGTTTTGCATAGGTTTAAATGGTGTGCTTTTTCAAAATTGTTATTTAATGATGTTTATTAAAAAGTTTCCCTGTAAAGCTAAAATAAATTAAGGAATAATAAAAAAGCTTGCCTAATTTAGAGCTTTTTAATTCAAAATTCTACTAAAAAATTAAACCACTGAGAAAATAATTAAAATCAATTAGCAATCAAAACGCCAATCCGGTTTAAATGTATCGACAGAAAGGTATTTTATAATATAATATTTAATTTTAATTTTAGTAAGTAATTATACTGTGAATAATAAGAAATTCTCTTTAAATTTTAAGGTCTTAGTGCAATTTTTCTTTGTTTCAGGACATCTTTCCTTTTATAAGCCGAATGCCCTAATTTATGTTTGTACAGTTGGGAAAGCAATGCCCTGATGAAAATATCATTGCTTCTGGCTGAAAATAAATTTCTGGCTGGTATTTATCGAATATTATTTTCATTCGTTTTTAGCTTATTACGGATAAGGAGCCTCTTCCGTTCTCCTTCCCGGAAAATAGTCATTCTTAATTTTCATAGGCTTGGAGATTCTGTTTTTACAATTCCTTCTCTTAGAGAGATTCTCAGGCACTATAATAATGATATTTATATTTTTTGCTTTGAGGAGACAAAACCTATTTTTGAATATGCCTTAAAAAAAGGGGATTTGATAACATTCCCTAAATCCGATTTTCATTTAAGTAATAGGATTGCAGGAAATGCTGTCAGAAAAAAATTAAACGAGATCAATCCGGAAATGATTATTGACCTCACAGGTTCAACACTTTCCATTTCAGTAATACTGACATCTACAGCAAAAAATATCATAGGGACAAATGAAGCTTACTATGAAGCGGTATATACAAAATTCACACCTCTTCGAACAAAACCCCATTTGATGGATCTCTACCTGGATGTTGTCCGGCTTCTTATTCCCGATGTGGAATATGGTGTTAAAGAATTCGCCTCCGAAATAAAAAAAGATGGGTATATCCTGATCCATCCTTATGCAGGCTGGAAAGCAAAAGAATGGAATATCACCCGGTTCATCGAGCTTGCAGTAAAATTAAAGGACCAATACAGGATCATTATTGTTGCAGAACCGGGGAAAATTATTCCTGAGGTAAAAGAAGAGATTCTCTTAAAAGATGTTGAAATAGTTGAAACTCAGATTATCAACGAATTAATAGAAGTTATTGATAATTGTTCATTGTTTATATCAAATGATTCGGGACCTCTTTATATCGCAAACATGCTCGGAAAACCTACTTTCACGCTTTATGGTCCGACTAACCCGTTATTCTCATTACCATTTGGAAAAAATCATAGATTTATTCAGAAGAAAGATAAAGTGTTCACCACAACCGAATGAACAATATTGTTTCACTAATGCCGGGAGGCAAGGATGTCCTTCTTTTGAATGTATGAGGCTGCTGGAAATTGATGAAGTGATCGGCTCACTTTCAGATTTTATTATAGAACTGGGAATATCTCAAAAAAGATCATTCAAAGAGCGTAAATGAAAATATTAATCCTTGCCGATCCTGCCGCTGCACATACAATCAGATGGGTAAATTCACTCAAAGAAAGTGGCGTGGATCTTTTTTTATTCGGTTTGGGCAGTTATGATGCAAATAATTATTCTCCCAACATCAAGATCGAAACGTTTAATGTTTCAGATAATCTTCGCGATAGATCGGATGGGGCATATTCAAAAATAATTTACCTCCTTGCCCTAAAGAAAATTAAAGAAGTCATCCGGAAATTCAGGCCTGATATTTTACATTCACATTATGCCTCAAGTTTCGGATTATTGGGTGCATTAACAGGGTTTCACCCTTTCATTATTTCTGTATGGGGATCGGATATATCCACATTCCCATCCTCATCTTTCAAAAAAGCACTGCTTAAATTTACTCTTTCCAAAGCGGATAAACTTCTTTCTACAAGCAAGGCGATGAAAGAGGAAACCATGGAATTCACTGATAAATCAATCGAGTTAACCCCCTTCGGAATTGATGTTGAGAAATTTTTTCCTAAAAAAGTGATAAGTTTATTTGGTGAAAATGACCTTGTTATCGGGACCATTAAAACCTTAAAGGAATATTACGGCATAGAATATCTTATTAGAGCCTTCCAGCTGCTGAAAAATAAGTATCCATCTTTGCCGTTAAAACTGCTTATAGTTGGAGGGGGTGAGCAGAAAGAGTATCTCAAAGATTTAAGCAGCAGTCTGGGAGTGGAAAATGATACTATATTTACTGGCTATATCAGTCCTGACAAAGTACCTGATTACCATAATATGCTGGATATTTATGTTGCAGCATCAGTCAGAGAAAGTTTTGGCGTCGCTGTGCTGGAGGCCAGTGCATGCGGCAAACCGGTAGTTGTTACTAATGTAGGCGGACTTCCCGAAGTCGTAGACAATGGCGAAACAGGCTATATAGTCGAAACACAAAACATCGTTATGCTATCTGAGGCTATCGGGAAATTAGCTGTAAACGAGCCCCAAAGAATACGTTTTGGTGAAAATGGAAGGAATAAGGTCATAAGAGAGTATGTTTGGCAAGATTCTGTAGATAAAATGATTAAAGTTTATAAGGGATGTTTAAATATCCCGATACAACAAAAATGAAACACAGCCTGGATTTCTGAAATGGATAAAATTTCTGTAATAATTCCCTGTCGAAATGAGGAGGAATATATAGGGCTATGTCTGGATTCCGTGATAAGCAATGATTATCCGCGTGAATTCATGGAAGTAATTGTAGTTGATGGAGAAAGTGCAGACAGAACCAGACAAATTGTTCTGAAGTATTCAGAAAAATACGATTTTATTAAAGTTTTAACTAATAAAAAAAGGACTCCTCCTGCAGCTATGAACCTTGGTATTCGAAATGCAAATGGCGAGTACATAATCAGGCTGGATGCTCATGGTGAAATCCCGGTAAATTATTTTTCCGAGCTGATTAAGTGGAGCAAGAAACTGAATGCCGACAATGTCGGAGCAATGTGGAAGACTGAAGTTAGAAATATTAATCACAAAACATCTGCGATTTGTAAAGTATTGTCAAATAAATTCGGAGTGGGCAATTCATATTTTCGAACTGGTCTTAAAGAAGTAATGCAAGTTGATACCGTGCCATTTGGATGCTTCAAAAAAGAGACTCTTTTGAGTATCGGACTTTATGATGAGCGTCTAACCAGGAACCAGGATATTGAATTAAACAAGCGATTAAGCAGATCGGATGGTAAAATATATTTATTATCGCATCTTTCAAGCATATATTATGCCCGTGAATCTTTTTCCGGAATCGCTAAAAATAATTTCCAAACAGGATTCTGGAATTTGCTGACGATTTACTTTACCCGAAGATTGAACTCATTAAGCTTAAGGCATTTGATTCCCTTGCTTTTCCTCTTATCATTGATTTTACCAATGATTATAATGATCTGGCTGCCAATCATAGGGATATTGTCTCTCGTCGGTCTTTTGACTTATTTAATGAGCCTGACTTTGATTAGCCTTCGGATAAAAGAAAAATCTGATTCATTTGTATGCATTATGACAGCTTTTATTGTTCTTCATTTTTCTTATGGGGCGGGATCTTTACTCGGATTGTTCAGAATTGATACTCTATTTAAATAATGTATACCGAAGAAAAATATAAAGAAGAAATAGCCTCCATACTCGGATGCAGTCCTGATTCTATATTCCTTTACTGGAAAGGAAGAGTCGCTCTTTATGCCGCTTTAAAAGCCATGGGAATAAAAGCTGGCGATGAGATAATTCTTCCTGCATTCACCTGTGTGGTGGTTCCTAATGCAATTATTTATGCTGAAGCAATACCGGTTTACGTTGATATCTCAGTAGAAAATTATAATCTCGATCTGACGAAGCTGAATGGCGCTATCTCATCAAACACGAAAGCAATACTTTGTCAGAATACATTTGGATTGTCGTCAAATGTGGAAGATATTGTTAATATAGCTGCAAAAAAAAACCTATATACAATTGAAGACTGCACTCACGGATTTGGTGGGTTCTACAATGGAAAGTCAAACGGATCGTACTGTGATGCTGCTTTCTATTCAACCCAGTGGAATAAGCCTTTTTCAACGGGTATTGGAGGTTTCCTGGTTGTCAATAACCCGGTTCTTCTTGAGAAAGTCAGATCACTCGAAAAAGATAAAATAAAACCTGGTTTTAAAGAAACCCATTTACTATCATCTCTTATCTTCTTCAGGAAATATTTCATTAATAATTTTACCCAGCCGGTCCTGGTAAAATTATTCAGGTTATTGAGTATGTATAACCTGATCCCCGGATCCAACCAGGGCAACGAATTAAGAGCCCCGGAACTGCCCGAGGATTACTTTAAGGACATTTCCCCTGTGCAGATTAAAACTGGTCTCAAAAACCTCCGGGGAATAAACGAATTGAATACCCTTCGCAAGAATAATGCAAAGGATTATACAAAGTTCTTAAAGGGACACAATAAGACATACGTTAAAGAACAATTATTCGATAACCATATCTTCCTTAAATATCCTCTTTTGGTAACTGATAGGAAACTATTTTTTACACGGGCAAAGGATTCGGGTATTATACTTGGTGATTGGTTTCTGTCTCCCCTGCATCCAATAGAAACCGATCTTCATTTATGGGGTTTCAGTGAAGACCTTTATCCAAATGCAGTCAGCATCTCTGAAAAAATTGTAAATATACCTACAGATGTTAAGAATAATCAAAAGGTACTCGGATTTTTGAAAAATTTTCTGGAGATGATCGAATAAGATATTATTATAAATTCTATTATAGCAAGCTAATCGTTTTTTTCATTAGGTGTCCGGGATATTATTTTATACCTATCTGTAAAATAGGATACCACAATACCAAAAAGGAGCCAGAATGGCAAATCAGTCTTCAGTTCTCCAAAACCAAAGATACCATTACTTTCCACGAAACATCTTAGGGTAAGGCATATTTCAACCGCAACAATAGGAATTAATAAATATCTTATTTCCATTTGGAACTCATATTTTTTGAAAGTTTGAAATGTTATTCTGAAGATTATTATGAACAAACCCAAAGCTGTGATTATTCCCATTATACCCATATCTGTAGCCATTGCCAGAAAGAAATTATGAGAATTATTGCTTCCATATGCTGCAGTAAGGTTATTAATTTCAACCATGCTTTCTCCGACATATGAATCTAACATTACCGGAATATAATTAATTTCTTCGATCGTGTAGGCACCTGTACCTATTCCGAAAAGAGGGTTCTTTTCAAACATATCAATCCCCAACTCCCAGAATTTGTCGTGACCGCTGAGACCATTGTTTAACCTCAATGCGTATTCAAGGGAATGGTTCTCCGGGAGTAAGAAATAACCAATTACGATTATGGTAATAACTGAGACAAAAACTTTGATTGCCTTTTTGTTCATAAAAAATAAGATTATTGCCACTCCTAAAAATGAACCTGCAAGGGCTGCCCTGGAAGCCAACAGGATAATGCTCAGGAAAACAATTATACCGGCTGACCATAACAGAATCTTTTCCCACCTGGAAGGATTATTAAAAAAAGCCATCAATATAAATGGCATAATAATGATTGTATATTCACCAGTTATATTTTTGTTACTGTTTAACCCGTAACTAGTTTCCCTTATCCTTTGAACCAGATAAGAGATATCGTTGCCGTTCATTAAAAAATCAACTACCACACTGCCCGCCAGTAGAACACCTGCAATGAGAATGGACATTATAACAACTTTGATCTCACGCCGGGTCTTTATGAGTCCATAAAAGAGATAGACCATAATGAAAAATGCAATTGATCTCAAAACAACCTGGATACCAGCTGCTGGATACCTTGAAAATGCCATTGAAAGCAGCATAGATCCAAATAATAACATCAGTAGCAAAACCACAGGCTTTGGAATGATGGGGTACTTTTTGAAATCTAATCCGTATTCTTTTAAAAAACAAGTAGAGGAGTAGAATATAATCTATAACCTGGATCAAGGTCCTTAAACCAGTACTATTATCAAAAGGAAAAGCCAATAGTGTGAGTATTACAAAGCTAATTATAAATTTTTCATGATCTATTAGAATCAGAAAAAGTGCTATTATAATTAATGAAAAGATTAAAAAATATTCAGACATAAACATTTCTGGCTTCTCATCGGACTTGCGATCCGTACTGAGTATTTTTTATAGGAAGAAGTTTAATAAGCATTGTAATTTTACTTCTATCAAAGAATATAGAATTAATTAAATAAATGCCGGAAAAAACTAATAATTGTGTTATTTCAATATATACATTAGTTACTGAAAAAGTATGGGCAAAGCCATAGATAATGATCTTGCTAAGGTAATAGGCAATAAATGCATTGCTTGTTAGAAAAACTATCCTTTTCAAAAATATTGTGTTTAGACTGAAGCCCACCTTCTTCCTGATCAGTACCAGGCTGAAAAAGAAAAAGAAGGAATAACTTATTGAAGAACTAAGTGCTAATCCGTTCTGTTTCATATAGCCAACCAGAATAAAATTAAAGAGTATCTTAATTGAGCATCCTATAAGAGTTACCACTAATAAAGGTTTAATAAGTTGAAGGCTGTACATCAGCTTATTTAAAATGGCATAACACGAAAAAAAAACCAGGCTAATCGAAAAATATTTGAGCGTTTCATAAGTCAGCAAAGAATCTCCGGCGCTGAATTGACCTCTCTGGAATAATAACCGAATTAGTAGGTCCCCAAAAAAAATAAAAAGAAAAGATATCGGAATAAACAAATATAAGTCTAATGAAAAAAATATACTGAGTTTTTCTTTTATCTGATTTATATTGTTCTCAACAAAAGATTTTGAAAAAGACGGGAACAATGCAGTTGATAATGCAACCGAAATAATTGTAATCGGTAACAGAAAAATATTCATTGAATAATTGAGAGCTGCTATTCCACCCTTATCTACCTGGGTAAGAAAGTACCGATCTGAAATCAAATAGACCTGACTCAGAGCTTCAATAATAATTATCAGCAAAATGCCGGAGTCCCAGAAAAGGATTTTTTTATTGGAAGCCTTTAATGCAAACAACGGAATTCTTTTCCTAATTATATATAAAATGATGAATAGCAACTGGATAACTATCCCAAGAAGATAGCTTACTGCGATTGAAATAACTCCCAAAGATTCCGAGAAAATTAAAACTCCTATAATTACTGCGATATTCACCAATAGTTGTGAGAATGCAGGAAGTTTAAAATCAAACTCGGAGTATAAAAATGCGGCAAGGACAGAAAAAGCAGAGCTAAAAGGAATTGTTACTGCATAAATCTTTAAAACCTTCACAGCTAAAGCGGTTTCATTAGTATCCGGATAATTGAGATAATGGTTTATTATGAAATCTGATAGCAGGAACATCAATGCCATTACTATTATTCCACCTAATGTGAACATGAATATTGTCCTTGTGGTAAATGTTCTGGCCTGTGCTAGGGAATTATTCTTAAGGCGATTATAAATCGGAATGAAATAGTTCTGAGCTATGTAGGCAACTACAGTATTTATAGTTAAAGGAAAGACTGTGCCAACAAGGAACAAATCATACTGAGTACTTAGCCCGAATGATCCGGCAAAGACAACTTCTCTGATAAGACCCAGGCCCCGGCTCATAAGTCCCACAACAGTTAATAATATTGATGCGCCGGCAACTGTTGATGTGAATTTTTTGTTCATTTAATCTTAGAGTGTTCCGGTAATTTTGAAGTGTGTTTTAGTCAGTCGTTGTAATACTTCATCACTGTACTTCTTTTTAATTTCTCTGGCTGTTTCCTTTACTTTTTGAGATGATCCTTTGGGTAAATCTATCATTAATTCCTTTTTCTGCATATCAAACCAGTTATTAAACCTGTCCCTTGCTAGGATGGAGGCTGCGGCAACTGCGGTATACTTCTCCGCTTTATGAAACTGGTGTAATTGCAGCTGCTTTCCCTTTTCCTGGAGGGAATCAAGGATCAATCTTTCATCGCCAAATTTGTCGCTTATTGCTGTGCCGGCAGCTTTCTGATTGAGAATATTTTCCAGGACTTTTGCATGTCCCCATGCAAGCAGCTTATTCAAGTTCCCGAACCTGGCATACAATTCGTTGTAGCGGGGAGGATTAATTATTACAACATTGAAACATTCCTGACCGGAGATTCTCTTTATTCCTTCCGACAGCTTCTTGATTGCACTATGTGAAATAAGTTTGCTGTCTCTTACTCCTATTTCATCCAATTTCTTTTTCTTTTCAGCATCAACGAAAACCCCCGCTATTACAAGAGGACCAAAAAAATCTCCTTTACCTGATTCATCTGTACCGATATACTCACCAGGTTCTTCAAATTCGGGCTTTTCGAAAGGAAGTTCATCAAAAAGCAATGAATTTACTTCAGAAAATATAACAGAATCCCGGTTGCCCTGTAAAACTTTTTTTACTCCCTTTTTTCCGAAATAAACAAGCAGTTTGAGTTTGTCCGATTTGCTGCTGATCGCAGCCTCAAAACAATAATTGCCTTTCTGAGGCCGGGATATTTCATACCCATTATTTTCCAGAATTTTCAGAGATTTTATTAGCTCTGATTCTGCCTGTTTTTCCAATTCTATCAATTACTTACCGGTTAAAAAGAAAGGAATAAAAATAAAGTTAAAAATACTAATTCTGAAAAAGATATGGGGCAAAAATCTATAGCTTATTATAAAAACAGTGGTGTTATTTCATGGCTACTACTTCGGATCATCCTTAAATCGGTAAAAGATAAGGGGAAATATCCACATAATGTCTGATCTTCCCCGTCAGAATTGGAATTAAGACGTATTCAGAACGTATTCAGGACGTATTCAGGACGCATTCAGGACGCATTCAGGACGCATTCAGATCGTAGTTATAAAGTGTTTGGGACGTATTTTTTGCTCCCCAGGGCAAGATTATTTACTGTAAAGTTTGGAGGTAGATTTATCAGGAATTAAAGTGAAGAAACCTCTTCCTGAGCGACAGGAAGAGGTTTAGGGGGAATTACTTTGACCAGGGCGGAACGATCTTGTTCATTCTGGCATAAGCGATAAGCTGTCCAAGATGTTCGTGCAGATGTCCCATCTCGGTGAATACCACGGTTCTGATACTTGAATCCTGCCCGAACATTTTAACGTGGTTATCCAGCTGACCTTCATTTAATTGATTGAGGTTATTATACAGGTCGGCAAATGAAGTTTTAAGCGCTTCAACTATTTTATCTTTCTGGGTAACATCTTTACCCATATTTTCGTCTGCATTTTCGGGGGTTTTAATTCCCGCAAATGACAGGAGGAAATAATTGGAACCGGCGATATGCATTAGAACTTCTGAAACAGATCTCACACCTTCTTCGGGTCTCCAGGTGTATTTATCAGCCGGTATTGCTTCAGCCAAAGAGATGATTTTCTCCTGAGATTCCTTCAAATCAGACTGAACGTCAGAAAAGAATGCTGAACTACTTTCGGATTGTTGTGCAAATAATGAGAACGGAATCACAACTGTAGCAAAAAGTATGTACAACATGTAGTTTTTAATGCTCATAACGCACTCCTATGTGTTGAAAAATAAATAATTAAGGGGATTTAAGTATGGCAGGAATTTAGCAATGAATATGTTGTAAAACAATAATTGATAACCCTGATATGACTATTATAAAGACATTGACAATTCAGAGAATAGAGAGTAGTTTTAATTATGCAAATATCCAAGGTGGTAATAATGAAAATAAATAGAATTTTAACCGCATTTACCGCAGTTTTTCTCTTCATCTCGTTAAATTCATACGGCCAGGATAAAAGTCAGGCAGCCGGAGATATGGCTGTTAAACTTCAACAGAAAGTTTTATTATCAGCAGAACAAACCGCAAAAGTGAAGGATGTTTTGGTTGGTTATTTTGGCAGCAGTGCGCCGTCTTCCCGCGACTCGGCAAGTAAAACCATCGAATCCATTTTAGATAAACGGCAAAAAGCTAAATACGACATTATCAAAAATGACTGGTGGAGTTCTGTACAAAAAGAAGCTGCAAAACTTCAGGGTAAGTAATTGATCCTAATATGATATTACAGAAATTGACTGTAATTACCCGAAGGTCTACCCCCTGCAAACCGAGTAAAGTGTAATCTTCATAAATAACTTTTTATGTCAGTTTCTCTATGGATTAACCTTTACCGCTGACGTGAATCAGGGTTTGCTGGAGGCCTGGAGAAGGCCGGATAAACTTCGGGTCAGAACTTTCTACTTTTGGCCATATTTTTGAATAATATTTTTACAGTAGTACCGTTATCAGAGTTTATTTCTAATTTACCCGACATCTGGGTTGTGAGTGAGGTAACTAATTGCAATCCCAGAGAATCTGAATTTTCGATATCAATATCAACCGGAAAACCGATTCCATTATCCTCCACAATGATCTGATAATCCTCGCCTTCATTAGAGAGCCTGACAATAATATTACCCTCATTCCTGTCCTTGAATGCATGCTTAATCGAATTAGATATAAGTTCATTGATGATAAGTCCGCATAAAATTGCCTGATCAATTTCAAGAAAGATCTGGCTTGCTTCGCATTTGATATTGATATTATTAAGCTGCGAGCGGTAGGTCCTGAATAAGTCCTGTATCAATGAATCAATATAATCTGAAAAATTTATCTTATCCAGATCACGGGACTGATAAAGTTTTTCGTGAATTAATGCCATTGAACGTATACGGGTCTGGCTTTCCTTGAAAACCTGCAGAACTTTTTTGTCGTTGATATAACCTGCCTGAAGATTTAATAAACTGGAAACTATCTGGAGATTATTCTTAACACGGTGATGAACTTCCCTAAGCAGGACAATCTTCTCCCTGAGGGACTCATTAATCTGTTCCTGCGCCTGTTTTCTCTGGGCAATTTCTTTTTTAAGTTCCTCGTTGGCAACGGATAACTCTTTTGTCCTTTCCTTGACCATTTCTTCCAGCCTGTCTTTAGTCTGCTCAAGCTTAATCAGAGCAGCCCTTCTCTGGGTGCCATCACGGAGAACAGCGAGCCCTCCAACTACTTTTCCTTCTTTATCAAAAATAGGAGAATACTGTGCTTCTACAAAGTATTCCGTTCCGCTTTCAAGGTCTTTCATAAATTTCCCCCTTGCCGATACACGGTTTCCATCGAGCGCACTTCTAAAAAATTTTTCTTCCCCATCCTGAAAAAAAGAAGGCATTATTTCTTTAAGGGTTTTATCTTTTGTATCACTTTTTTTGACACCCGACATTCTTTCCATCCCGGGATTCCACCGGGTAAGCTGAAGGTCATTATTAAACGCAAAGATCCCATCTACGCTGCTATTAATAAGCCTGTCTGAAAAATCCTTCTCAACTGAAATAGCCTCATTCGCTTTTCCTCTTTCCTGAATTTCCCGGACCAGGGCGTAAAAGACTACCAGGAATATTATCAGACTGAAGACTGTACCTATAATTATTGTAAAAAAAGTTTCTCTGACCGAACTGATTATAGTTAAGTCCCAGCCTTCGAGTGCTTTATATTCCACCGACTTCAGCTGAGCTACGAATGAGAAGACCCGGTTCATAATATCACTGCCCACCCTCATCTTATAACGATTTATGGTGCCCTTATCATCCCCAAGTTTTTTCAGCTCGATTGTGTTTGCCAGCACGCTCATCCTTGAATTTATGAGGGCAGTTAAGGTATCAACAGATCCCATTTTAACGCTATCGCCTGAAACGAGGATTTTAAGCTCATTCAGATCTGATGAGATAGCTGATTCAGTATTTATAAAAGGCTGCAGGTAATGTTCTTCACCTGTAATCAGAAATGACCGCTGACTTTCTTCTGCCCGGCTCAGTACTGAAATAATTTCTTCAAGGTTATTAAGAATTTTGTATGTACTCCCCCTGCTTTCTGCCGCAGTATAAACATTGTCTAAATTTCTGTAAGATACTATTCCGATTCCGACAATAAGCATCAGTATGAATATAAATCCAATCCGGACTATGCGTATATCGTACAATGGTCTCATATTGAATATTTTATTTGACTATAATTACAGAACAACTGTTTTTCCCCAATAATTCCAAATGTGATCAGCTACAATATTAATATATCCAAACTTTATAAATTCTTTAGTAAAAAAACAGTCAGGGAAAAAGATATGGAATCAGGACATAATATGAGTACACTATCGCAGGTAATTGAAATACTTCGTCAAAAAGGATTCAGGGAGGATTTTGAGATGAAAAAGGGTGGTTTCACAGCCGTAACTTCCGGGACAATTTTGATGCCTGATGATATAAAGATCATTAAGACGTACAGGTTCGAAGGTGAATCCAATCCAGACGATATGTCAGTCTTGTATGCAATGGAAACAGATTCCGGCGTCAAAGGAATTCTGATAGACGCTTATGGAACATACGCTAATAATGAACCGGAAAAACTTTCGGAATTTCTGAAAAAGGTTAAAACCAGTGAACAGGATATTTAAGAGTTCTCCTCCGCTTAAAGGCGAATAATAAAACTGACCTTTAAAATTTATTATGGAGATCACAGTGACTAACAAGATTTTATTTTCATTAAGTGTTTACTTAAACTCAGGTAAGTATTATTTTAGCGCATTCAATTTTAATCATCAAGAAATTTGATCCTTTCAAAGGGTCCTCCCCTGCCCTTTGATGGTAAACGGATCGCACCCAGTGTTCCCCCAACACTGGGTTGTTTTTTTTAAAGCAATAAAGTATTCGGGGTTTCTGGAAAGAAAGGAGGGAGTTTATTTAGAATCTCCCCATTTCAACACATCAACCTGGACTTTAGTAATACCGCTTATGATCATATCGAGTTCTTCCGCAGCCTTCTTTGAGAGGTCGATTATCCGGCCATTGGGATTCAGCAGACGATCATTGATCCTTACAACTACTGTCTTCCTGTTAAGGAGATTCTTTACTCTCACTATTGTTCCGAAGCTATAGGAGGGATGTGCCGCAGTAAGTTTATCCTGACTGAATATTTCACCATTGGAGGTTTTTCTTCCTTCGTATTTGTCTGAATAATACGATGCAACTCCAACTCTGGATTCAAGAACATCATCATAATTATTTACTTCCCGGTTATCCTCATAACGTGATTCTCTCTCACCAGTCTACACTGTCATCTGAATGTCTACCGGGAAAACGGGTGCTTGATGCACAAGAATAAAAGGTGAACATCGATATACATAATATTGAAAGGTATTTAATCATGTCCGGGAGAGAATAGATGCACATTTGATTACAGCGGTTTCGCTCCTGAGCCTGTAGTTTCCAAGATTATAATGATTCTTCATATCAAACAATTGTTTTTCATTATCAGTAAAATCGCCTTCCGGGCCGAATATAAAATAATAATTTGTCTGTTTATTAACTGCATCATAAGAAAATGACTGCTCCGATTCCTGGGTAAAAAGGATCATCTCCCCATCCATTGCCGAAATCTCAGCCAGGGAGTCAGCCATTGTTAAAGACGGGAGATAGCACCGTAAGGATTGTTTCATAGCTGCTGTAATAATTTTTTCCCAGCGTTCTGTTTTATTCCCTTTACGGATTGTTCTTTCAGAATCAAATACAATAAAATTTGTTATTCCAAGTTCTGTGCATTTTTCAAGGGCAATCTCAAAGCGATCGATGCTTTTAAGCCTTGGTATGCAGAAAAACAGGTTAGCTTTAGGATTTTCAAAAACATATGTCTCATTGATATTTAATTCGATGGAGTCGGAATTTATCTTCATAATTGAGGTTTTGTAAATGTTTCCTGCACCATTTGCAACAAAAAGTTCATCACCGGGGTTATGCCGCATCACTTTTATTATATGCTTTAGCTCCTCTCCTTTAATTTTGATTTTCTCTTTTTCCCGGAGAGCAGCAGGGGTATAATACAATTCGATATTGCTTAATTTTTTAGCATTAACCATAATGTTTAAAATGATACTGCAACATTTAAAATAAATTCCGTATTTCGATATTCATCCAGTCCAATCTCAAATCTTACGACATTGTAAGGAAGGATTAAAAAAGTAATACCTCCTCCGTATCCGCTTCTGAAATCATTTATTGATAATGATTCTCCTTTAAATTTGGCTGCTCCTGCATCACCGAAGAGCTCAGCATAAAAAGCAATCCTGTAGGAAAGTAAAGATTTCGGCAGAAGGGGGATAAAGTCCAGATTTACATGAATATCTTTCAATAGAGGATAATAGAGTTCCATAGAGCCAATATAGTAATTATTCCCTTCCAGTTCTTCCGTATAGTGTCCTCTGATTCGTTCATCAAAACCTATATAAGAGAGGTCATAGAAAGGCACAAGCTTTCCTCCTGTCAGCCTCGTTGTGAATCTCCATTTAGCGTTCAGGTCGCCGACCAGGGGGCGATATTCACGAAAATCAAACCTGACGATATTATAGTTTATACCGCTGATACCAAGTCCTTTCCATTCCACTGAAGCGCTCCCGAAAAGTCCTTTTCTCGGAAACTGAGCCAGGTCTCTTGTATCGTATGAATAGGCAAGCGAAACAAGAGGAGCACGATCAATTCTTGAATCAGAAGCAGATATTCCTTTTATAAAGAAGGGTGTTTCTACATAGGAATAACCAAGATTAAGCGCCAGCCTTTGATACAATCCGAATCTTTTCCCGAGCTGCACAGAGCCGCCGATATTTTTCTGATCAAAATCTTTCCCATACAAAGCTGCTGCGGTACTGCTTTTATTGGCAGTAGTTCCGTAAGTCATTGAAACATTAAAGAAAAGATCCTCCTCACGCAAAAGATACGGGTTATAGTACATAAGCCTTAAAAAAGGATTGTAACCAAATGCACCACTGAGAGAAATTGTTTCATTTCTACCGCGAAAATTTTTTACTACAAGTATGGCCCCATACGAAAGTTTATTCCAGTCGTTTTCCCTGATCTCGAGGAATGGCACCGGATAAATATACCAGCCTTCTTCGACGGAAATAACAGCATAATTTTTATTATTGACGGTTTCAGGAAAGACTTCCACAAAGTTAAAAATTCCAAGACTATAAATTCTGTCGCGGTTATACTTTGCAAGTTCCGGTGTTAAAGTATCCCCGACAGAAAAAGTAACTTCCCTTAATATTATAAATTCTTTTGTTGTTTCATTTCCTATTATTTTTATTGAATCTACAATAACAGAATAATCATCTGAATATTTAACGGTATCCTGCATTTGAGCATAGATTAAGCACGTTTTCAACAAAATAATGATCAGGAAATATTTTTTCATTAAGGAAATTTTAATCAGGTAATAAAAAAAACGGTTCGCAGAAACAATGTTCCGGCGAACCGTAATATAAAATTAAATAATATCAGGAAACGGCTTCTTCAATATAGTCGGAAATGGGGTTACAGCTGCACACGAGGTTACGGTCTCCGTAAGCGCTATTTACACGTCCCACGGCTCGGCCAGAACTTGCCTTTCCTGGTCCATTCAACCGGGAACCCTGCTTTTTCACGTGAATATTGATGATTCCATTCATCTGATAATAATACATTTAAGGTATGAGGAGAATTTTTAAGTACATTGTCGTTCTGATCTGATTTTCCCGCCTCGATTTCACGGATCTCTTCCCTGATTGCAATCATTACATCGCAGAATTTATCAAGCTCTGCTTTAGATTCACTTTCAGTTGGTTCAACCATCAGAGTTCCGGCAACCGGGAATGATACAGTAGGAGCGTGATAACCATAATCCATCATACGCTTTGCAATATCTTCAACTTCCACTTTTGCTGTGTTTTTGAAATTTCTCATATCAAATATTAATTCGTGAGCCACTCTCCCCTTAGAACCGGCATAGAGAACTTTAAAGTACGGTTCCAGCTTAGCTTTAATGTAATTTGCATTTAATATTGCAACTTCTGATGCCTTAGCTAATCCTTTCGTACCCATCATTTTGATATAAGCATAAGAGATCACCAAAATATCAGCACTTCCCCAGGGGGCAGAAGATACAGCATTGATACCTTTTTCATGACCAAGGTTAACAACCGGGTGCTGAGGAAGAAAAGGCACTAAATGCGACGCTGCAGCAATGGGACCCATTCCCGGTCCGCCGCCGCCATGAGGTATACAAAAAGTTTTATGAAGGTTAAGGTGGCATACATCCGCACCAATATTAGCGGGACTTGTTAATCCAACCTGGGCATTCATATTTGCGCCGTCCATATATACCTGGCCTCCGTATTCATGGATGATCTCACATATCTCGCGTATTTTCTCTTCAAATACTCCATGAGTAGACGGATAAGTTACCATCAATGCAGAAAGGTTCTCTTTATTAACTTCGGCTTTTTTACGCAGGTCTTCAACATCAACATTTCCGTTTGCATCACAGTTTGCAACCACTACTTTCATTCCTGCCATAACCGCACTAGCCGGATTTGTACCGTGAGCCGATGAAGGAATAATCACCACGTTGCGTTTCCCTTCGCCTCTGTTTTTATGATACTCGCGAATCACCATTAAACCGGTATACTCACCCTGCGCTCCGCTATTGGGCTGAAGCGAAACTGCTGCAAATCCGGTTAACTGAGCCAGCTGATGTTCAAGTTCCCTGAATAACTGTTTATAACCAAGGGTCTGCTGCTCAGGTGCAAAAGGATGAATTTTACAGAACTCAGGCCATGTTATAGGCAGCATCTCGGTAGTGGCATTTAACTTCATCGTGCAGGAGCCAAGAGGTATCATCGAATGTGTGAGTGAGAGATCTTTATTTTCAAGGCTCTTCATATACCTGAGCATTTCTGTTTCGGAATGATAGGTATTGAAAACGGGATGAGTCAGGTACTCACTTGTCCTTCTAAACTTATCTGAAATATCGGTATTGATATCAGTTTCTTTAATAGATGATACTTCTATTTCTTTTCCGGCAGCTTTTGCAAATACATCAACAATTTCAATAATATCATCCAGATCAGCCGGTTCACCTATAGAGATACCTATAGAGTTGTCACCTATATACCTGAAATTTATCTTTAGTTTTTCTGCTTCCTCTCTTATTGCCGAGATTTTTTTCTTTTCAGTTGCCGGGAATACAATTTTAAGTGTATCGAAGTAATTTTTATTTACCTGGTTATATCCCAGATCAGTTAAAGATTTATCCAGGAGAGAAGTGAACCGGTGAATCCTTCCGGCAATTGATCTGATTCCTTCAGGACCATGATATACAGCATACATAGCAGCCATTACAGCAAGTAAAACCTGTGCAGTACATATATTACTTGTTGCCTTTTCTCTTCTGATATGCTGTTCCCTCGTCTGCAATGCCATCCTGAAAGCAAGATTGCCCTGGGCATCAATAGTTGCGCCGATTATTCTGCCGGGAATATTTCTTTTATATTCATCCTTTGTAGCAAAATATGCAGCGTGAGGACCTCCGTAACCCATAGGAACACCGAATCTCTGAGTACTGCCGACAACAGCATCCGCTCCGAATTCTCCCGGAGCTTTTAACAGAGCAAGACTCATTATATCCGCTGCGACTACACAGTATATGTTTTTCGCGCCAGCTTCACTAAAAAGATCCTGATAATCATAGATTTCACCTGATGCCGACGGATACTGAACCAAAAGACCAAAAAGATCATCTGTCAGATTAAGTTCTTTATGATTACCTATTTGAAGTGTTATGCCCTGGGATTCAGCTCTTGTTTTCAGGACGCTAATTGTCTGCGGGAAACATTCCTCTGATACGAAGAAGGTATTTGCATTTTTATTAATTCTAATTGAATGAAACATACTCATTGCTTCAGCCGCAGCAGTTCCCTCATCAAGCAGAGATGCATTAGCGATGGGCAGTGCAGTAAGGTCAATAACGGCTGTCTGAAAGTTCATTAAAGCTTCCAGGCGCCCCTGTGCAATCTCAGCCTGATACGGTGTATACTGAGTATACCATCCGGGATTCTCAAGAATATTTCTCTGGATAACCGCAGGTGTAATTGTATGGTTATAGCCCATACCTATATAGGGCTTAAAAACCTGGTTCTGTTTTGCTATTTCTCTTAAATCCTCAAGGAATTTATATTCACAAACCGGCTCACCTATTTCAGGGCTTTTCTTTAATCTTATCTGTGAAGGAATAGTTTGTTCGATCAGCTCATCAATGGATTTTACCCCAACGACTTCCAGCATTTCTTTTATTTCACTATCATTAGGTCCAATATGCCTGTTAACAAATTTATCCGGATATTCGGGTTTATTCATGGTGTTTTACTCATTGAAAATGAATTTGCAAAAATATTTAGACTTACTAAAATAAGGAATGTTTTATATCTATAAAATGTTAAAAATGAGGAATAACTGACAGGTAATGCACAATTATGGTTTAGAGTTTCCGTTGCCCTGGTTTATTTTTGTCATTGCAGCGTGTGCTGCGCTCTGTTCGGCTGTTTTTTTATTCCGGCCTATCCCCTCACCATAAGCCTGACCGTTTATTTCAACCTGGACTGTAAACAAGCGGTTATGCTGAGGGCCTTCCTCCCTGATAACTTTGTAAAAAGGATTCTCATATTTATTTGCCTGGGCATATTCAAGCAGCTGGCTCTTATAATTTTCATCAATCAGGTGTTCCCCTGCTTTAGCGCTTGGTTCTACCAGGTTTTTCTTTATAAAATTTCTTGCGCCTTCAAGTCCATTATCGAGGTAAATAGCTCCTATTAATGCTTCGAATGCATCAGCTAATACTGTACGGGAGCCATATGTAAATGTAGAAGAAAGATTTTTACTTACCAGCAGAAACCGTGAGAGGCCGATCCTTTCTGCGCCTTCCGCAAGTGCCACACGGTTAACCAGTTTTGCTCTGACCTTGGTTAAAAACCCTTCATCTTCCTCAGGATAAACGTCAAATAGATATTCCGCAACGGTAAGATTAAGGACAGAATCGCCAAGAAATTCAAGTCTTTCATTAGAGACAGCAAAATTAGGGTTCTGTTCGAGAAAGGACCTATGCATTAAGGCCTGGATATAGTAGGATTTATCTTTGATCGGAACCCCTGTTACCGATTCTAATTCGGAGAACTTACGATGTGTAAGTAATTTGGAAAAATACCGGGTTTGTTCTCTTGCCTGGCTCTGCTTTAGTTTCTCAACAAGCCAGGATATAAACTGACCCAAAACTAATCTCCGGTTTTCTTAAACAATATCGACGCATTATGACCGCCGAATCCAAACGTATTACTAATTGCAAAGTTAATAGTTTTATCCGTCACTTTCTTAGCGCTGTAATTAAGATCGCATTCAGGATCCGGATTATCAAGGTTAATAGTAGGCGGAATTTTATTATTTACCATTGAGAGGACTGTGGCTATCGCTTCCACGCCCCCGGCTGCACCCAGCAGATGTCCCGTCATAGACTTTGTTGAATTTATGACAAGATCAAACGCATGATCACCGAAGACAGATTTAATTGCTTTTGTTTCGGTAACATCGTTGTATTGTGTGCTCGTACCGTGAGCATTTATATAGTCTACGTCTTCCGGTTCTATTCCAGCATCCTGCATGGCTGCTTTCATGGACCGTGCAGCTCCTTCTCCGGCAGGTGAAGGCGCTGTAATATGGTAAGCATCTCCTGTTAGTCCTATTCCCGAAATTTCAGCATAAATCTTAGCGCCGCGGCTCCTGGCATGTTCATATTCCTCCAGGATTAAAGTACCTGCACCTTCTCCCATCACAAAGCCGTTTCTTTCGGTATCGAATGGCCGGGAGGCTTCCGAGTACCTTTCATTCCAGGTAGACAATGCTCTCATCGCGTTAAAACCACCGATAGACATCTCGGTTATTGCAGCTTCCGAACCTCCGCACATCATCAGGTCGGCACTGCCTCTTTGAATTAAAATAAAGGCATCCGCGATAGCGTGGGAGGAGGTTGCACAGGCAGATGTTGTAGCATAATTAGGACCTTTAAGGCCGAACCTGATAGAAATCTGTCCGGCGGCCATATCCGAGATCATCATGGGTACAAAAAAGGGGCTGATCTTATGAGGGTCTTTATTTTCGAAGTAAAGCCAGTGCTGCTTCTCCAGAGTAATCATTCCACCGATACCGCTTCCGTAAATAACGCCGAATCTTTCTTTATCGACGCCGTCGTCACTTAGTCCGGAATCCTTCATAGCCATAATAGCTGTAGCGATAGCATACTGATTAAAAGGATCCAGTCTCCTGATTTCCTTTTTATCGAGGTAATCTTCAGCATTAAAGTTTTTAACTTCAGCAGCAAACTTAGTATCGAATTTTTCGGTATTAAACTTGGTAATAGGCGCCACACCATTACGGCCGCTTAAAAGGGCTTCCCAGAAATTATCCACGCCTATACCGATTGGAGTAACTGCACCCATCCCGGTTACAACTACTCGTCTTTTATTCATAAAGTTTCTCCGGAGAATAATAGATTGAGGTAATCTTTAAAAGATTGAAAGTTCATTATCTTTTAGAGGGAGTGAAGTCGAGAAAATGAATTTCCCGACTTATAATAGATTAACCTAATTTCTCTTTCAGGTACCTGGTTGCATCTCCCACTGTATTTATTTTCTCAGCATCCTCATCAGGTATTGAAACCTGAAAAGCACTTTCAAAGCCCATCACTAATTCAACGATATCTAAAGAATCCGCCCCAAGGTCATTTGTAAAAGAAGCTTCAGGTGTTATTTGTGATTCTTCAACACCTAATTTATCCATAATGATTTCTTTCACTTTAGCTTCTACATCCATCTTTGTAACTCCTATAATTTATTTCAGTTAGTGTAATTTAATAAAGTTTATAAAAATAAGATAATTATTTTACATTGTCATTCCGCCGTCTACGGCTATTACCTGCCCGGTGATATAATCCGCTTCAGGACTGCAGAGGAAACCCACTACTTTTGCGATATCCTCGGGTGTACCCATTCTGCCCAGGGGAACATTTTTCAGAAGAGCTTCACGTTGTTTTTCATCAAGTTTCTGAGTCATGCTGGTCTCAATAAATCCCGGGGCAACCGCATTGACCGTAATATTCCGCGATGCCAGTTCCCTTGCCATTGCCTTTGTAAAACCTATGACACCGGCTTTGGAAGCGACATAGTTTGCCTGTCCGGGGTTCCCTATCAACCCCACAACCGAAGCAATATTTACAATCCTCCCATATCTCTGCTGTATCATCGGTTTCAGAATAGCCTTAGTATAATTGAAGACGCTTTTAAGATTTGCAGAAATAACATCATCAAAATCTTTCTCTGTCATCCTTAATAATAGATTATCTCTTGTAATACCGGCATTATTTACCAAAATATCAACGCCGCCAAGTTTTTCTATAGCTTCATTAACAGTATTCTGGGCATCTTCCAGCGAAGATGCATCGGCTTTAAACCCAAATATTTTAGTATCCAGGGCTCCTATTTCTCTTTCGAGTTCCTCCGCACATTCGTCACAGCTATTATATATAAATGCCACATCAGAGAACAGCACACCGCAGCAGCTTTTAGCAGCAAGTTCTTTTACTATTGCCCTGCCTATTCCTCTTGTTCCGCCGGTAACTATTGCTCTTTTAGTCTTTCCGTTCATCTACAATTTCTCCTGTATTAATCCCCTGAAGATATTCTGTTTTATATTTTTCTAATTCCATAAATCCAGCCTCACCAAAGAGGTGTTTCAGTTCTTCTCTGCATGAATCATAAATGGATGTTTCTACAGCCGTATTATGATTACACGTTTTCAGTCTGTCAATATGTTCATCGTCTATTGTCAGTGTATTTTCATAAATTGTCAAAGGAAATAATATACAATAAAGGGGTTTGTATTTCCACTTATATTCACCTTCAATATTAGCCAGCTTTTGCAAGGTACACAGCCCATCTTTATCGAGGAAAGTACATTTTCCATTAATGACCTCGGTACCAACAGCCATTCCTGACTCAAAGTCCTCATCCTCTTCAGGCTCCTCAAACCACTTGTTTGTATTTGTCACCTGAGTTTCATCAAACAGCGGAATAAGTTTATCCTTTAATGACATAATAACTTCATGCTCTTTCAGATCTGTATAAACGCCGTAATAACAGCATTCACCCGAACACCTGCATCCGAAACTGAAGGTAAAGATTTTAGGATCTATCTTTAGCCCGTTAATTTCCCTGGTAAATTTTTCGTTCATCAGATATATTTCTCCACATCCGTATATTTATCAATATTGAAACATTTAACTTCAGGATTTATTCTTTTAACCAGGCCCTGCAGAACCTTACCGGGACCTATTTCATAAAACTCTTCGATTCCGTCACTTATCATATTATTAATGGTCTCCTCCCACTTTACGGGAGACGTCACCTGTTCAAATAAAAATTTCTTAATTTCCTCCTTAACAATCACAGGTTTAGCTGTAACATTAGCATAGACTGGCATTCTGCCGTCATAAATATTAGTATTATCCAGTGCAGTTTTTAATATATTTTTTGCTGAATCCATCAAAGGAGAATGGAATGCACCGCTTACGACCAGCTCTTTTACAAGCTTCGCACCTTTATCCTTACATATCTTCATTGCTTTTTTAACGCCGTCTACCGAACCGGAGATGACAACCTGACCGGGAGAGTTAAAGTTTGCGCACTGAACAATTCCATCTATGGAAGCTTCCTTACAGCATTGATCGACAGTAGCTGAATCAAGTCCGATAACCGCCGCCATTATTCCCGGATTCTCTTTACCTGCCTGCTGCATAGCTTTCCCTCTTACCCGAACCAATTTAACAGCATCATAAAACTGAATAGCATTAGCAGCAACGAGAGCCGAGTATTCTCCCAGGGAGTGACCCGCAGCGGCATCAGGATGAAGGGTACGGATGAGACCTGCCAGAATGACGCTATGCAGAAATATTGCGGGCTGAGTAAATTCTGTCTGCTTTAACTGCTCTTCAGGACCGTTAAACATTATATAAGAAAGGTTTACGCCAAGAGCATCATCTGCAGTTTTAATCATTTCCTTAGCTTCGACGGAACTCTCAAATAAATCCTGAGCCATCCCGACATACTGCGATCCCTGACCAGGAAACAAGAAAGCTTTTTTACTCATTAATTATTCTTAGAAAATAGTGACAAAATAATTTAGTCCATTCCCCAGACTACATAAGTTGCACCCCATGTATAGCCTGCACCAAATGCAGAAAAAATAAGTTTGTCGCCTTTTTTTAATTTACCTGCTCTGTAGTAATCAACCAGGCAGGATGGGATTGTAGCCGCCGTAGTGTTTCCGTATTTATTAATATTTATCATTACTTTATCCTTACCTATACCCATCCGTTCTGCTGTTGCATCAATGATTCTGAGATTGGCCTGGTGAGGAACAAGGTAAGCTATATCTTCAGATTTAAGATTATTCTTTTTCATAATTTCGTACGATATATCCGCCATTCCTTTTACGGCTACCTTATAAACAGCTTTACCATCCTGGTAGAGATAATGCATTTTTTTGTCGACGGTTTCATGGGATGGAGGATTAAGACTGCCTCCGCCCTTCATATGGAGAGCCTCCTGACCTGAGCCATCAACTTTCAGAATAGAATCAATCAACCCGTAATTTGTATCTTCTGTTGGTTCAAGAAGAACTGCCGCACCCGCATCGCCGAAAAGTATACAATTGTTCCTGTCGGTATAATCAACAATGGAACTCATTTTATCGGCTCCTATGACCATTACTTTTTTATACTTTCCACTCTCAACAAGTGAACAGCCTGTCTGGAAAGCAAAAAGAAATCCCGAGCAGGCAGCCGATAAATCAAAACCCCATGCATTTTTAGCACCGATATTATTCTGGACGATACATGCTGTAGCCGGGAAGAACATATCGGGAGTAACTGTAGCTACTATTATACAATCCAAATCTTCGGCGTTTACATTATATTTTTCCAATAAATCTTTAGCTGCCCCAGTTGCGAGGTCACTTGTAGCGCCATTCTCAAGCAGTCTCCGTTCCTTAATACCTGTTCTAGAGGTTATCCATTCATCCGATGTATCTACTAACCGTTCGAAGTAAGCATTATCCATTACTTTATCCGGGACATACATTCCCAGCCCTGTAATAACAGAGTTAATTTTATTGTTTTTCATTTATTCACTTCCGGTTTATCAGAATAATTTTTAATTGAGTTCTCAATTTTACCTAACAGGTTTTTATCAAACATAGTTTTAGCTTTTAAAACCATATTAAGTATAGCTTTAGGGGTACTTGATCCATGACCTATTATACTAATTCCTTTAACTCCAAGCAAGGGAACACCGCCATGTTCCTGGTAATCCATAACCTTCAAAGCTTTCCTGAGTGATCCCCTTGTCAAGCCGATTTTGATTTTATCCAGGAAGTTCTTCCTGGCAGTTTCAGATAATAAATGTTTTAATAATCCGGGGACAGCTTCTCCAAACTTAAGAATAATATTTCCGACAAAGCCATCGCATACAACTACGTCAACTTTTCCCGTCAGAACATCCCTGCCTTCAACATTTCCTATGAAATTCAGTTTCGATTGCTTCAACAACTTCAGGGCGGCTTCGGAGGTCTCATTTCCTTTTCCTTCCTCTTCGCCCATACTCAATATACCAACCGAAGGATTATTTACGCCACCTATTTCACGCGCATAAATGCTTCCCATAACTGCATATTCAAACAGCTGCTGAGGTTTAGAATCCTTACTTGCCCCAACATCGTACAAGTAACAGATACCATTCACATTCGGCATTTCCGCTCCGATAGTCGCACGGCCTACGCCGGGAATCCTTCCCATAATCAATGTAGATGCAGCCATCATTGCCCCGGTATTACCGGCACTTATAAATGCATCTGCCTTATTATCCCTGACCAGTTCCGCACCAACTGCAATGGATGATTTCGGCTTCAACTTTAAAGCAGTGGTGGGACTATCTCCCATTTCTATAACCTGGTCTGTATGAATGATATTATTTTCATTAAAGGAGGTATTTTCTTTTGAGAGGACCTTTTTAATTTCATCGGATCTGCCTATAAGAAACAGTTCAATATTTTTTATTTCTTTTACAGCCCGCACTGCACCTAATACAATATTATGGGGGGCGAAATCGCCCCCCATAGCATCAACAATTATTCTGCATTTAGTTCTGTTAGCTTCAGAATCGTTCATTAAAAAGATTTTATTCTTCGAAATTAGCTTTTGGGTATAAACATAGATTTTTCATTATAATACCCGCAGGAAGGACAGGCACGGTGGGTCATTTTCATTTCACCGCAATTTGAACACGTTCCAAGTGTAGGAGCTGTTGCTTTGTAGTGTGTTCTCCTTTTATCCCTTCTGCTCTTCGACCATTTTCGTTTTGGATTTGGCATTCTTTTACCGTTTCTTAATTAGTGTTTAATTTATTTTTTAATTCCATCAGCGGAAGCCACCTGATATCAGTTTCATCTTTACTGCAGGAACAATCTCCCTCATTAAGGTTTTTACCGCACCTGCTGCAAAGACCTTTACACACTTCAGTGCATAACTTTTTCATAGGAACTGCTAATATTGAAAAATCACGGACATCATCAGAAATATCAATCACATCTGCTACAGATGGAATATAAACTATATTATCGGATTGGCTTTCAACAGGTTCCATTCCCTGCAGGTAAACCATTTCATAATCGGTCAGCAGTAATTTCTTAAATGTGCCGGTACACCTGTCACACTCAAAAACTGCACTAACAGAGACAGAAGAATCAAGGATTATTTGATTGTGAGTTTTTTTGAGCTCAACCTCAACTTCAACATTTCCTTCAAATGGTAATTCCAATCCTATGACATTTACGGGTTCAGAGAATCTGAAATTATGAGTTCCCTCACTCAGATTCGAAATCTTGATTTTCATCGTAAATTCTCACAATCTTTACAAAAAAACGATTAGAAATATAGCCATACTTCCATATATAGTCAATAAATTAAGTTCTGCACATAAGCTATTTTCATTGATTAAGTTCAGAGAAGTTAATTAATGTAAAAATTATCATAATGGATGATCTAAGTCATTCTTAAACGGAACCAGGGGAAAAATACTTAATAAGGGAGGGGGAACCAAAATGAGACAAAGATTTAATAAAACATTTATTCAGGAATTTTCCACATTAAAGCCCCATTTTATCTTACTTAAACCGTATATAAAGCATATGTGAGACGTATGTGGAACGTATGTGAGACGTATGTGAGACGTATGTGAGACGGTTTAACATAGAGTAAGTCAGGATTGAAAAATGCCATATGAAAAAACAGGAGGAACCATCCGGAGAGAAAAATGATCAGGAAAGCATGAAAGATTTGATATGAAATGCTATAGTTTATAAAAGCTATATACTTTAAATTAGAGTTTTATTTTAGATTTAAATGATATGCTCGCTGTCCGGAATCTGACAAAAGAATATAATGATGTTACTGCAGTAAAAAACCTGAGTTTTACTGTAAACGAAGGTAAAATTTTTGGGCTTCTTGGTCCGAACGGCGCCGGTAAGACTACCACTATCAGAACATTATTGAATATAATAAAACCCACGTCAGGGGAAATCAGTTTTAATAACCGGAAGATATCCAGCGATTTTTTTAATGTTATAGGTTACCTGCCTGAAGACAGGGGTTTATACAAAAAAAGCAGGGTAGATGAAGTAATCTTATATTTTGCTGCTCTTAAAAATATGAACCGCTCCAGGTCTCATAAACAACTGGATTACTGGCTGGATAGATTAGGGATAGTAAATTATAAAACAAAGAAAGTAGAAGAACTCTCCAAAGGCAACCAGCAGAAGGTCCAGTTTATTATTTCAGTGATTCACAACCCCAAACTGCTGATTCTTGATGAACCATTCAGCGGGTTTGATCCTATAAACCAGCAGATAATCCGTGAGACAATTCTTTCCTTCATCTCAGAGGGCAAATTGATCGTGCTTTCCACTCATCATATGGATTTTGCCGAAAAAATGTGCTCGGAGATCCTGCTTATGAACAAAGGCCAGGAAGTATGCAGCGGTTCCCTTTCACAGCTGAAAAAGAACTTCGGCGGAAATATGGTTGAAATCGGCTTCGAGGGGAACAGCAATGTAATCAAAGAATTAAAATATGTTAAGGGAATAGACGATTATAATAACTATGCCGAAGTTCAGCTTGAAGATTCAATTGAGCCTTATGCTTTCCTGCGGGACATAGCAGATAAAATAAGAGTGAATCATTTCAGAATAATTGAACCTACACTAAATAAAATTTTTATCGATATGATAAAACAGAGCGCCTGATTTAATGAAAAAAGTTTTTGAAATATCGAAGTGGGAATTCCTGGAAAAAGTTAAAACCAGGGCTTTTATTCTTTCTTTAATAATCACACCGGCGCTGGTTATTATGGTTTCCATCGGAGGGACATTCCTCTCAACTACAGAACAGGAATCGACCAAGGCCATCGGCATAATTGATTCATCGATGGTTTACTTTTATCCCCTTTCACAGACACTTGAGAGCTATAAACTTGACAACGGGCAGCCGGCCTACGTTGTTTTTAATCTGAACCAGCCGATGGAAGAATATAATAATGCAATCCAATCAGCTGACAAGGAAGTATATAAAAATAAAATCGCAGGATATATTCTGCTGAAAAGGAATGGGAATGATTCTCTTAATATTGAATACCGAAGCAGCAATTCGGGAAATTTTAAAGATGTGCAGAGAATAGAAAACGCGGTTAAAGAAGTCAGATTAAAAATGCAGCTGCAGAAGCTTGGAATTAATCCCGACCTGCTTAATACATCATCCAGCAGGGTCAGCGTAAACCAGATCACCGTAAAAGAAGGCAGCCAGGTTCAGCAATCCGACTTTTTAACGGAATTCCTTTCTGCAATAGTTTTTATAATGCTCCTTCTTATGATGATTATCTATTCAGGACAAATGCTTGTCAGAAGCCTGGTTGAAGAAAAATCAAATAAACTGATAGAGATATTAATCTCAAGCTGCACACCCGAACAACTGCTGGCAGGAAAAATACTTGGTTTAAGTGCTCTCGGATTATTCCAGATGTTTATCTGGGCATGTATCGGGATAGCTCTTGCAGGAAGCTCGATGATACCCGCATCAGCTTTCAATAATATTTTTATAATGCTTGTGTATTTTATCCTGGGATTCCTTTTTTACACGGCCTTATTCGTCGGGATTGGTTCAATTGTCACCACCGAGCAGGAAGCTCAACAGATAACAAGCTACCTGAGCCTGGTATTAGTACTGCCCATTGCGATATCAGCATCTGCTATTTTTAACCCTGATTCATTGCTGGTTGAAATACTATCATTTATTCCTTTAACCATTCCTGCTATTATGCTTTTAAAAATTAACGTCGTTAATGTTCC
The DNA here is from genome assembly GCA_963811905.1 of uncultured Ignavibacteria bacterium. GTDB lineage: Bacteria > Bacteroidota > Ignavibacteria > Ignavibacteriales > Ignavibacteriaceae > DATFVA01. The sequence goes on along the minus strand of CAWETK010000017.1, from coordinate 71,213 downwards.
GCCGGCCGAAATTTTGTCTACGATTATAATTATGGTTGCATCTATTTATATTACTATATTCGTTGCATCAAAAATATTCAGGATCGGAATACTATCATACGGAAAAAGACCCGGAATAAAGGAACTCATATCATGGATAAAAGAAAAATAATCCACAGCTAAGAGGAACAGTGCTTTTTATTGCTTCACTATTTGCGGCTATTATACCTATGTTCACCTACCTGCTGATTATATGGCGGACAGACAGGTACGACCGTGAACCATTCAGCCTTGTAATTATCAATTATATTTATGGTGCTGTAGGGGCAATACTTCTGGCTGTCATAGGCAGTGAACTTATTACTGTAATGATATCCTATATTCTTCAAAATGAAGAAATGATGCTCAGGATCCAGACGATTTTGATAGCCCCGATAGTTGAAGAAACGACAAAAGGGTTTTTTCTTTTTCTGATGGTGGCTAATAAAAAATTTGATAACATGACCGATGGAATAGTATACGGCGGGGCGATAGGTCTTGGTTTCGGAATGACGGAAAACTTTTTTTATTTCGTTTTTTATTCTCATTCTTTTCATGACTGGCTGAGTATTGTAATAATCAGAACATTATTTTCCGGCGTAATGCATTGTGTATCAACCGGAACTCTTGGCGCATTTTTAGGGTATGCAAAATTTAAAGGAGGAATTACTAAATTCACATTCCCCCTGATAGGGCTCGGAGCTGCGATGTTCATTCATTTTTTATGGAATCTGTCGGTTAGTTTTGATTCGACTGCAATGCTGGGTTTTCTATTTTTGATAATTACTATTGCGATTTTTATTACAGTATTTTCAATTTCGCTGCTGGGAGAAAAGAAAATCATCTTCAGGGAGCTGCAGACGGAGAATGAAAACGGGCTGATTCCTCAGGAGCATCTCCTGATCCTAAATTCGAATAAGAGAAATAAATCCGGCTGGATTGATGAAGGCATCCGTAAATTATATATTAGGGCTGCAATAACTCTTGCTTTCAGAAAAATGCAGGCAAAGAATTCAACCGGTGTAAGCAAGAACTACTATGAGCAGGACATTGAACATTACAGAAACTTTATCAGGAATTTATTATCAGGCACGGCTAATCTAAATGACTAAATCGAACTCGTGCATCTGTCTCCTCCCCCTTTCACCAGTCTTCAATACAGGTAAATCTCCCGTTTTTGAAACGTTCAGCCAGGAAGATTCTTCTCAGCTCTTTTCAATTTTATATGAAAATTACACAGAAATTTTCCAGGAGTTAAATGAAACCTCCACAGTAGTTTACTGTCTTGATGAAAATGACAGGGAAATACCCAAGTGTATAGCAGATAAATTGTCTGCGAGGCAAACGATTAATAGTTCCGGAATAAATACTGAGACAAAAAACTTAAATGATAAATATTTCAAGAGGTTCCATAGCAGCATTATTATATTTGCTCACTCTATCGGCATATCAGCGCAGGATATCAAAAAGATTTTTTCATTACTGGAGATGGAGGATGAATCAATATTTATAGGGAGAGACAACGATGAAAGAATTGCATTGCTTGGATTTAATACATATAATGAAGAACTGATGGGAAATATTGCTGAAGACAGAAATCATTATAATGAGATGCTGATTAAAGCGAGTAAGCATGAGAATTTTGTTCATACATTGAATAATTTCATGCTGATAGAATCCAGGGAGGATTTCAAGAGACTATATACCGAACTTTCAAAAAAAGAAAGTCTCACATACTGCAATCAGGAGATTCACGAAAAATTCACACACCTGTTTATTGAGTACAAGGATTTACTGAAATGAGCAGAGCAGGTATATACGGCGGAACATTCGACCCTGTTCATAACGGTCATCTCATCACAGCTCAGTGTGTGAGAGAACTCCGCAGCCTGGACAAGATTATATTTATTCCGAATCGCATTTCTCCTTTTAAACAGGAATTAAAGGTATCTGAACCCGAGCACAGAATGAATATGCTCAAGCTTGCTATTAAAAATATAGCTTATTTTGATCTTTCAGATTTTGAAATTAAAAGAAAAAAAGTATCATATACTATTGACACACTGCACCGGATTAAACAGGATTATGATGAAATTGAACTGATTGTCGGCGCCGACAATATTTATACATTTGACAAGTGGAAATCTCCCGAAGAAATAATTGAACTGGTGACCCTGCTTGTTTTAAAACGCAGAACTGATAACGAGCCAGACATTCCTAATAAGTTTATTAAGGATGCAGTTTTACTTGAAACTCCGGTAATCGATATCAGCGGGACAGTGATAAGAGAGCGGGTAAGGCGCGGACTGCCTATAGATTTTCTTGTACCGCAGGATGTAATGAAATATATTTATGATTTAAAATTATATAAGGACTAATAATGAAAATTCTGGTAACGGGAGGGGCCGGTTTTATTGCCTCACATATTGCTGATGCTTTTATTGAAGAAGGACATTCGGTTCATATCCTCGATAATCTTTCTTCAGGATTTGAAAAGAATATTAACCCAAAGGCCTCGTTTATCAAAGCTGATATCAGGGATAAGTCGCTTTCAAAAATTTTTGAGAAAGAAAAATTTGACGTCATTAACCACCATGCTGCCCAGATGGATGTCAGGCGCTCCGTTGCTGACCCTGCCTTTGACGCTGAGATAAATATACTGGGAACGATAAATCTTCTACAGAATGCTGTAAAATATAAGGTCAGCAAATTTATGTTCGCCTCCACAGGAGGAGCAATCTACGGGGAGCAGGAATATTTTCCGGCAGATGAGAAACATCCGACAGCACCTCTTTCCCCATATGGAATTTCCAAATTATCAGTTGAGAAATATTTATTCTTTTATAAGGCACAGTACGATCTTAATTATTCAATACTACGGTATGCAAATATATACGGACCACGACAAAACCCCCACGGTGAAGCGGGCGTAGTTGCCATCTTTTCCAAAAAACTTCTGAACGGCGAGCAGCCGGTAATTAATGGAGAGGGAAAGCAGACACGCGATTATACTTTTGTTAAAGATGTTGTAAAAGCCAACCTTCTGGCCTTAAATGATACAGGTCTCTGACATATACAATGTAGGAACAAGCAGAGAAACCGATGTAAACGAGTTGTTCAGTATGATTAATAAACTGGCAGGTAAAGGTCAGGTAGAAAAACATGGACCCGCAATGCCGGGTGAACAGATGAGAAGTGTTATTACTTCTGAAAAATTAAGACAAAAATTCGGCTGGTCTCCTGCAACACCAATCGCAGAGGGATTAAAAAATACGGTTGAATACTTTAAGGAAAATTTATAGTACAATGTCTGCTAATCTATTACTCGAAAAATTACTCGAAGGTGACAGACGGAGTGTAGCGAGAGCTATTTCTGTTGTCGAATCTAACGACAGGGGTTCTTCTGAACTGCTTAAATCAATATATCCCGAAACCGGGAAAGCTTACAGGATAGGAATAACAGGTCCTCCGGGTGCCGGTAAAAGTACGATTACCAACCAGGTTACAAAATATTTCAGAAAAAACGGGAAGAAAGTAGCGATTATAGCTGTCGATCCCACAAGTCCTTTTACCGGAGGTGCGCTGCTGGGCGACCGTGTGAGGATGAATGATATAGGACAGGACCAGGGAGTGTTCATAAGGAGCATGGCCACACGAGGCAGTCTTGGCGGGCTCAGCAGAAAAGCTATCGATGCTGCAGATGTTTTCGATACAGCAGGATTTGATTATATAATTCTTGAAACTGTAGGGGTTGGACAGTCGGAGCTTGACATTGCCAATGCAGCTGATACAACTATGGTTGTACTAGTGCCTGAATCCGGCGATGCGGTTCAGGCAATGAAGGCAGGACTTATGGAAATAGCCGATTTCTTTGTTGTGAACAAATCGGACAGGCCGGGATCAGAACAGGCTGTTGCTGCTTTAAGAACCATTCTGATGATGAAAGATCATGATGAAAATACCTGGATGCCGAATATCATAAAATCTGTTGCAATTGAGAACAAAGGAATAACTGAGATAGCAGAAGAGATAGAAAGGCACAGAAATTATTTAATTGAAAATAATAAGTTTCTAAAGAGACGCGAAGAAAGAACAAAAGTAAGAATCAAAAGTATTGTAGAAGAAAAAATAAGAGAAGAATTATGGAGCGGAACTGGTGAAAAATCATTAAATTCGTCTATAGATAAGGTTGTTCTTGGAAATCTTTCGCCCTATCACATTGCCGAAGAAATAATAGAAAATTACAAGAATCAGGGCTAATAATAAAAAGGAGAGTTTTATGGAAGTTTTAGAATATCCGTTCCTGGCTGAGCTGACTGAAAACCAGCAGATAATAAAAAAAACCGTGCGTGATTTTGCGGAAAAGAATATTCGTCCCGTTGTAATGAAATACGATGAGTCGCAGGAATTTCCTATGGACATCATCAGGCAGCTTGGAGAACTGGGATTTATGGGAGTAATTTTTCCGGAAGAGTACGGCGGAGCGGGGCTCGGTTATGTAGAATTTGCGATGATTGTTGAGGAACTCGGAAGAGTAGATCCTTCAATTTCACTTTCAGTTGCAGCTCACAACGGATTAGGAACAAATCATATATTCCGGTTCGGAAATGAAGAACAGAAGAAAAAATATCTTCCGGATTTAATTGCAGGCAGAAAAGTAGCAGCGTGGGGATTAACAGAATCCTCTTCGGGAAGTGATGCCGCAGGTATGAAATCGTTTGCGGAGAAAAAGGATGGTTATTATCTTCTTAACGGAAGCAAAACTTTCACCACTCACGGCACAGTTGGTGAGACAGCCGTCATTATGGCTGTTACGAACAAAGAAAAAGGTAAAAAGGGAATCTCTGCATTCATCCTTGAAAAAGGTATGGAAGGATTCATTGTGGGTAAAAAGGAAAACAAACTGGGTATGCGTGCCAGCGATACAACCCAGCTGACCTTTGAAAACTGTAAAGTTCCTGCAGAAAATTTACTGGGAGAAGAAGGCGATGGATTTATCCAGGCTATGAAGATACTGGAAGGCGGAAGAATTTCAATTGCGGCTTTGAGTGTTGGTCTGGCCCAGGGAGCGCTTGATGCTTCTTTAAAGTACAGTCAGGAAAGAAAACAGTTCAATAAAGCTCTGAGCGAATTCCAGGCTACTCAATTCAAGCTGGCAGAGATGGCTGTTAACATAGAAGCTGCCAGGCTTTTAACTCTGCGGGCTGCAGCAATGAAGGATAAAGGTCTGCCGAATCAAAAAGAAGCTGCAATGGCTAAGTTATTTGCAAGTGAAATTGCAGAGAAAGCTTCAAGCGAAGCGGTGCAGATACATGGCGGTTACGGATTCATTAAAGATTACCCTGTTGAAAAACTTTACCGGGATGTTAAATTGCTGACCATTGGCGAAGGCACTTCTGAAATTCAGAGAATTGTTATCTCACGCGAACTCTTATCAAATGAAAATTAAATGAAGAATATCGGCAAAGAAGTAAAAGAAAACGAATCATATCTTAAGAAAGAGGATTATTATAAAAATCTCCTTCGCAAGCTTCAGGCTGAGAAAGATATAGTGCATCTCGGCGGCGGCAAAAAGTCGATTGAGAGGCATAAGGGAAAAGGAAAACTAACAGCGAGAGAAAGAATAAATCTCCTTGTTGATAATCCCAAGGAATTTTACGAGCTAAGTACATTCGCAGCTTATGGAATGTATGAAGAATACGGCGGAGCGCCCTCATCAGGAACAGTATACGGTATCGGCAGAATCCACAATAAATATCATGTGATTGTCGCTAATGATGCTACTGTAAAAGCAGGAGCCTGGTTTCCAATAACAGCCAAGAAAAACCTTCGGGCCCAGGAGATTGCGCTGGATAACCATCTCCCGATAATCTACCTTGTTGACAGTGCAGGTGTTTTTCTACCGCTTCAGGATGATATTTTTCCCGACAAAGAACACTTCGGGAGAATTTTCAGAAATAACGCGGTTATGTCTTCAATCGGAATTCCACAGATTGCCGCTATAATGGGACCCTGTGTAGCCGGCGGGGCTTATCTTCCCATAATGAGCGATGAAGCTTTAATAGTTGAAGGTGAAGGCTCAGTATTCCTTGCAGGGGCACATCTTGTTAAAGCAGCCATCGGAGAAGTGATTGATAATGAAAGTCTCGGCGGCGCAAAAGTTCAGTCGAACGTTTCAGGTGTAACCGACTACATAATGAAAAATGATGAAGAATGTATTAAGCAGATAAGGAGTATAGTTGAAAAACATGGTCCGGATTTAAAAGCCGGTTACAACAGGGCAGAACCAAAAAAGCCGAAGTTTTCTGCTAAAGAATTATACGGATTGCTTCCTGAAGATCCGATAAAGCCTTATAATATGTATGATATAATCGCCAGAATAATTGACGATTCATCTCTGGATGAATACAAGGCAGGCTACGGCAAATCGATTATCACAGGATATGCAAGGATAGACGGCTGGGCCGTCGGTATTGTAGCCAACCAGAGGGAAGTTGTTAAGACAGAATCGGGTGAAATGCAGGTAGGAGGGGTCATCTATTCTGATTCAGCCGACAAAGCAACCAGATTCATATTAAACTGCAATCAGAAAAAAATACCGCTGGTATTTTTACAAGATGTTACAGGGTTTATGGTTGGCAGCCGGGCGGAGCATGGCGGAATAATCAAGGATGGCGCTAAGATGGTAAATGCCGTTGCTAATTCTGTGGTGCCGAAAATTACGATTATTGTCGGGAACAGTTTCGGTGCGGGAAATTATGCAATGTGCGGTAAGGCTTATGATCCACGGTTTATTTTTGCATACCCGAATGCAAAAATATCAGTGATGGGAGGAAACCAGGCAAGCAGCGTTCTGCTGGATATAAAAATCAAGCAGGCTGAGAAGACCGATAAACATTTAAGTGAAGCTGATAAGAAAAAATTGCTTGATGAAATTATCCAGTCGTATGAAGAAAAAAGCACTCCCCTGTATGCAGCCGCAAGACTATGGATTGACGAAATAATTGATCCTGCTTTATCCAGGGAATATATTTCAATGTCTCTTGAATGTGCAAACAATAATCCCGTCATTCCAAGGTTTAACCCGGGGGTTATCCAAACCTGATGAATGTTAATAAGAGATAAAAATGCCGGTTGCTTTGAAGTGACCGGCATATTTAATTTAAGACTGCCTTATTTCATCCTTATTGAATAATCGTATCGAAATTGAAATTAGCCTTATCATTACTACTTATTTTTATCTTAGCATTTAATGTTTATCCTCAACAGAGCAAGCTTTCAAAAGCAGTCAACTATCTTTCGGAATTCATAGCCTCTGATTATTTCAGAACTCTCGAGAAAACAACGGGAGATTTACAGCGTGTTGATACGTTATTCAACCGGGCTGTAAACTACAGGGGCGGGGATTATTCAGAAGCACTTCTTTCACTAACTTTAGCCACTGTCCCTTATAAAAAAGTACCGATCCAGATACCGCTGATCAAAACAATAATTCAGTATCCCCTGACTTCTGCAGACGATTCGGTTTTTTTGATTAAAAATAAAAATCTCCCAAAGGATCTGTTTTTTGATACACCGCAAAACAGCTTTGGGGATAAAGACAAGCTTGCCCATTTCTTCGGCAGCGCTTTTCTGGCTTACAACTCTTCAATCTTTGATTTGGGCGACCTAATTGGTTATTTTGTGGAAGTATTTGAGGAAGAATTTAAGGTTCAGTCAGTTATAGATAACCGTGATCTCATGACAAACAAGTACGGTTATATTTTCGGAACATATTTGAAAAAGAACAAAAGAATTCAGCCTTCAAGTGCTTTTTTACTCAGAACACTATTTTATATAAGGTATAACTCACCATAATCGTATGAATTCAATCTTAATTATTGATGATGAAACTGAAATATGCGAAAGCATAAAAATGATCCTTGAGTACGAGGGCTACAATGTCCAATACTCAACCAGATCTACTGAAGGCGTTGAAAAAGCAATCAACGAGAATTTTACAGCGCTGCTGCTCGATATCCAGATGCCTGAAATGAATGGTTTTGAAGTACTTAAAAAGGTTAAGGAATCCAATTCCGCTCTTTCAGTTATCATGATTTCCGCTCATGGCAGCGTTGAGAATGCCATAAAAGCGACAAGGCTGGGAGCATTCGATTTTATCGAGAAGCCGATTGACCGGGACAAGCTTGTAATCAGTGTAAGGAACGCTGTTGAACAGTCAAATCTCATTACGGAGAACATAGAATACAGGAAATCGCTGGGCGGAGATGCTAAACTCCTTGGAAACAGCAAGGCAATACAGAACATTCTTTTAACTATTGATAAAGTTGCGCCTCTTGACACACGGGTATTAATAACCGGAGAGAACGGGACAGGGAAGGAATTAGTTGCCCGGGCGATCCACAATCATAGTTTAAGAAAAGACAAAACTTTTGTTGAAGTCAACTGTGCAGCCATTCCAAATGAGTTAATTGAATCTGAATTGTTCGGTCACGAGAAAGGCTCATTTACCGGGGCTGTACAGCAGAGAATGGGCAAATTCGAACTGGCAAATAAAGGAACCCTTTTCCTGGATGAAGTAGGCGATATGAGTCCCCAGGCTCAGGCTAAAGTACTGCGTGCGATTGAAGACGGTAAAATCGAAAGGGTTGGCGGAAACAAGAAAATTAACGTGGATGTAAGGATAATCTCAGCAACGAACAAAAACTTAAAGGAAGAAATTGCCGAAGGTAATTTCAGAGAAGATCTGTTTCACAGGTTGAATGTAATTCCTTTAAATATCCCGCCATTAAAAGAGAGGACTGAAGATATACCGATGCTCGTTGAGAGTTTTTCAAATGATATTACTGCGAGACACAAAAAACCGCCGGTAAAATTTGAAGAAGATGCAATGAGGTATCTACAGAGTCTGCCCTGGAGCGGTAATGTAAGGGAGTTAAGGAATGCCATAGAAAGAGTTATAATTCTTGTGGATAAAAGAGATATTACAAGGAAAGATATTGAATTCCTTTTTACAGGCTCACAATCCTCAATGGGAGATATTATTGAAGCAAGCAATTCTTTCCAGGAGTTTAAGGAGAAAGCAGAAAAAGCATTCATATTAAAACAGCTTAAAGCAAATGACTGGAATATCAGTAAAACAGCCGAAATACTTGATATTCAGCGGAGTCATCTTTATAATAAGATGAAGAAATATGAAATCGAAAAGGAAGACTAATAATGGGAGAAACAATATTTTCCAAAATTATCAGCAAAGAAATTAAGGCTGATATAGTTTTTGAAAGTGATACGGTTATGGCGTTTAAGGATATCAATCCCCAGGCGCCCGTCCATATTTTAATTGTTCCTAAAATCGAGATCCCGAAAGTGACGGATATAAAAGGGAAAGAACATGCCGCGCTTTTAGGAGAAATGATAGATATTGCCAATAAACTCGCGAAAGAAATGAATATTGCTGAAGACGGGTTCAGGCTGGTATTTAACTGCGGTCCCAAAGGAGGACAGGAAGTTTATCATCTGCACCTGCATTTACTTGGAGGCAGACAAATGAGATGGCCCCCGGGCTGATCCTGTTTTTAATACCTGCTGAAATTTATAATAGAATAATTGTACTTCTTTCTGAGGAAATCTATTGCCCTGAACAGCTTTTTCCTCTTTATCTCATCGTCTTCAAAAAGTACTTCCTGTTCAAAGAAGCCGGAGAATTTGCTCACCCCGATGCCTATTAACCTTACTCCGACACGCCTTGTATGAGCTTTCCTTAATAAGTCCTGTGCATTCTCAAAGATCACTTTATCATCATCGGTAGGCTTCACAGTACGGGAACGGGTAAGTGTACTAAAGTCGGAATAACGCAGTTTGATACTTATAGTTGAAGCCATGCAGTTTTCATCTCTAAGGTTCTGGCAGACTTTGCCTGTGAGTTCAAAAAGGACTTCATAAATCTTCTGATCGTTTGTAACATCGCTTCCGAATGTTGTTTCCTTAGAGATACTTTTTTGTTCACGTCCCACCGTAAGATATTCAGTCCCCTCACCGTTAGCCTTATGCCAGAGTGCGATTCCATATTTTCCATAGGCAGTTCCCCAATAGTCGGCCGAAAGCTTTGTTATATCCCTGATCAGGAAAAAACCTTTATTGTTCAGCTCCCTCAAAGTAACCTTACCAACTCCGGGGATCGTTTCAATGGGCATATGTGAGAGAAACTCTTTTTCCATGCCTGGAATAATATAAGTTATACCCATCGGTTTCATACAATCCGAGCCGATCTTGGCCACCGTCTTATTGCTGCCTATACCTATTGAACATGGCAGAGAGAGTTTCTGCCTAATTTCCTGCTGCAGCTTTGAGGCAAATGAAAACATAGATCCGTAAATCTTACTGCAGCCGGTAAAATCCATATAAAATTCATCTATCGATGCCTGTTCAATTACCGGAGCATATGATGATAAAATATTTTTAACTGCCTGGGAAAAATGAACATATTCATCATAATGTCCATGAAGATAAATCCCCCGGGGGCACAATTTAAATGCCTGCCTTACCGGCATCGCCGAATGCAAGCCATATGACCTGGCTTCATAAGAACAGGCGGCAACCACTCCCCTGCCATGAGGATCTCCGCCTACAATCACCGGTTTACCATTTAAAGACGGATCCAGTATCCTTTCTACTGATACAAAGAATGCATCGAGATCCAGATGAAAGATTATACGCATAATTAAAAACCAATTATCAATTATAATTTCAGCCGCGGATCAAAATAATCCATTGCTATTGCCTCCAGCCTCGGATAGGCTTTTACAATTGTCTGCGGCATCTCAACCTTTTCTTTTTCTTCGAGCAGGTGAATAAGTTCAAAAGCATTTGCGGCTGCCTCTCCCTGCGGATGGTTATTCATGATTACATAAACCTCCTTCACCTTCTCACTAACCGCCTTAACCTTCTGTTCAATTTCTATTAATTCACCGGGAGTATAAAGATACTGATACCTGGAACTCTGTTCTTCGTAGGATTGATCCTTCCCATAATTTTTTATTGATTTCATCCAGGCTTCAGTATTCCTTCCATGAAAACGGATATACGCCGTATCGCAAGTTATAACAGGCTCAAACTGAATTGCCTTTCCGATCTGCGGCTGATCAATTGTACAGAAGGCAAGGTTCAGATTTCGAAACAGCTCATACAACTTTTTCTCATTCCATGATGCATGCCGCACTTCCACAAAACAATTAAAGTTCTCAAATATCTCCTTTAGCCTGCGGATGTAATCGACTGAGGCTTCACTATATGAAAACGAATATGGGAACTGGATTAATAGTCCTCCAAGCCTTTCAGCTCTTTTAAGCATCTCAAGATTATGGATAACAGATCTTATTTTCTGCTCATCAAAATCCCTTTTATGAGTAAAATCCTGATGAAGCTTTACGGTAAAAAGAAAATCATCCGAATCAGATACTTTCTCTATCCAACCCTGTACAATTTTCGGACTTATATAAGTGTAATAAGATGAATTGACTTCTACACAATTAAAATAATCTGCATAAAACCTCAGCCAGTCAAAACTGCCTGACTGGGATTTCGGGTAAAAAACAGGCACCCAATCCTTGTAAGACCAGCCTGCCGTACCTATATGATATACGGGCATAATAATGAAAATTAAGTTTGTTAAATAGTAACATTAATAAGGCGGAATCAGAAATTTCCCTACCCTGCTTTCTTTTCCATACTTCTGTAGATACCGATTACTATCCCTACAATCCTGAAGTTCTGGTATTTCTTATCAATTACAATTGGATTGTATTCAGGGTTCTCGGAAATTAATTCAATTTCATTCCGTTTCTTATAAAACCTTTTAACTACAGCAGCATCATCGAGAACGGCAACGACTATCTGTCCGTTCTTCGGCTGTAAATTTGGATTTACAATAACAATATCGCCGCTGAAAATATATGCATCTTTTAAACTGTCGCCTTTAACACGGAGAAGGAATGAATCCTTCGGCATCCTTGCAATAGTAGGAAGCTCAATTGAATCGATTGCATCGGGATAAATGGTTAAAGGGTTTCCAGCCGCAACCTCTCCGAGTACAGGACGCGGTATAAAAAATTTATCCTCAAGGGTAAGTTCTATCCCGCGCGAAAGTCCCGGATTCCGTTTAATGTATCCTTTTCTTTCAATTGCCTGCAGGTGCTGCTGAACCGTAGCCCTGTTCCGGTAGCCGAAATATTCTGCGATCTCAGCAAGTGTAGGCGGGTATCCTTTGTTAACCTTCTGCTCAATAAGAAATTCAAGTATTTTCTTCTGAATTTCTGTTAATTCTACGGGCATAACGCACCTTTGGTTAGTAAGTTACATTTATGATAATTTCTCATATACGCTAAATATTCTGAACGTATAAATATACCATACATTTGTATGGCAACATATAAAAGGTAAGTTAAATTGTCAATAGGCGGTGATCAGGATTGAGTGATTGAGATGATTGATGATTGGTATCCTCAGTAATGATTTTTGTTTTTTTGGTCAAGATATTTTAAGAACTCTATAAATTATTGAACATTTACTTATATTCGGTGGCTTCGATACAACCCGCCTAATGATTTAAACAAGGGCGGGACACTCAGCCACCGCTATAAGTTACTCAGCCTATCTAAGGTTGTTATTGGTTGCCGGCTATGTCGCGCTAAGATTGAGTGAGGTGATTGGGTGATTGGGTGATTGGGTGATTGATTCGGGGGTGGGGCTGCTTATATTTTCAAGGCTGCATAATGGAGAATATTTTACCAAGGGAATCAATCATTTTTTCCCTGAAAATAGGTTTGGAAATGAAATCATTAAAGCCGGCGGCAATAAACTTTTCTCTGTCTCCAGGGAGTACATAAGCTGTTACAGCAATGATCGGGATATTTTCAAAGCCCGACATACGGTGAATTATTTTAAGGGCATCCAGTCCGTTATATTCCCCCTGAAGGTTTATATCAAGAACTATAAAATCAAAATTATGACTATCAAGAAGAGGCAGAGCTTCCTCGAAACTCACAGCAAATTTGATCTCATTCAATTCTTTCAGCTGAACTTTGAATAATATCTGTGAATCCACCTGGTCTTCAATATATAAACAGGAAAGCTGCGAAAGATCAATTCTGCTTTTATTGGAAGTTTCCTGCTTCCGGGAAGGCTTAACAGAGGGCTTTTGATGGCCTTTTAGAGGCCTTTTAAATTTTATCTCCTGTTCCTCTTCCTCAATTTCCGGCTCAGCGGTCTCCGCTTCAAATTCCTCTTCGGGTTCTACCCCTACCATCTCTTCAGTTTCATCTTCAGATTCAGTTTGAGGTACAACTTCAGCGGAACCGGTTTCCTTTGTTTCAGGTTCAACCTGGCCGGTTACTTTTTCTTCCTGTAATGCAGGCTCGATAGGGAAAATAAATCCGGATAATTTTGATTTATCAGTAAACCTGCCTTGTAATAAATCGATGAGACGACGTGCCAGCTTAATGGAGAGTCTCGATATTCCATAGTCCTTCTGAACGTCCCTTTTATTAAAAATATTATCAAAACTTTCTGAGAAAGAAGGAGACATGGACGAATAATTATCCTGGATAGAAATTATAAACTTTTTGTCATCAAGCTGATATGCTGAGAAATAAATCTTTTTGGTGCTTGTAAACTGCGAAGCAATTTTAAAAAGAAGAGTTATTAAGGAAATAAATTTCTGCGAATCTGTCTTAAAATTCAGCGAAGAAGAAATTTTACCATAGGCAAACTCAATACCCTTATTCTTCAGGATGTCGCTTATTTCCACCTGTGTTTCATCAACTATTTCAGTAATCGAAATATCTTTTAGATCGAGTGTGCCTGTCTCCTGCTCCATCCTTGAATACTCTATCACCGAATTCATCGTACTCAACAAACGTCTTCTATTCTGGTCTATTATATCTTTAGCTTCTTCCTGTTCGGGAGTCGACTTCTCAATACTTTCTGTCAGTTCCTGCACGAAGCCGAGCATGGCATTGATCGGGGTCAGAATTTCGTGAAATATTCCTGAAAGAAACGAAGGGTCAATTCTATCTGACTGCGGTTTTTCCTTTTCTACAATCTTCTCCACAATAATTTCTTTAACCTGCCTGCTTTCCGCATCTTTAACTTCGGGTTTAATTACAATTATATAACTCTCAATTTCTTTTTTATAATTAAGTACCGGGTTAGCACTGATTACAGCGGGAAGCAGTCCGCCATCTGCTTTTTTCAACGACGAGCTCAATACAACCCGTTCGGGATTATGTGACTGGAATATTCTTGAATTTATTAATCCCCGGTCTTCATCTTTAACCAGTGAGGCAAAAGATGCATCGTTCAGATCGGTATCCTTGAATCCTAGTTCTGAAGATACAACAGTATTCACAGATTTAATGAATCCGGCTGAATCAGTAATAGCTATTAAATTGGAAGCATTATCAAAAGCAGCTTTATATAACTGATTCTGTTTTAGTGTTTCAAGATTCCTGGTAACATCCTTAACTACATTGAAATGAGCATCCTTGTTATTAAACTTAAAACTGGTTTTGCTAATTTCAACAAAGACGGATTCACCGTTTTTCCTTTTATGGCGGTAAGGCCCGGTAAAAACACCTTCTTTGATCCCCGCCGATGAGGAATCAAGTAGTGTCTGAATATCTTCGGCAGTATACAAATCGGTCAGGTCCATCTGCAGAAATTCATCCCGCCTGTAGCCGTATAGGTTTAAAGCTGCCAGGTTGACTTCGACAAACCTCAGGTTCTCTTTATCGTATATAAAGATCGGTTCAGGATTATTCTGTATCAGAACCTCGTACATTTTTCCTCTTTTATTAATAACATTTTCGAGATCTGTATAAGGGGAAACATCTTCAAAGAAAATCGATAGCCCGCCAAACTGATTACTTTCCCCAAAATTTCTTCTAAGCCGAATATTAAGATCTCTGTCTTTCCATTCACCTTTTTTCGATAACCTTATCTCAAATTCCTCAGCTTCTGCTGAAGAATCAAGGAACTTTTTAATCTTTTCCGAAACTTCCAGGGGGAAGACGTTAGTATATGATAAATTCGTCAGATCTGTGAATTCATCCGAGAATAATTTACAAAAATCTTTGCTGGAATGCTTAATAATACCTGATTTATCGATTATTGCCACAGGAACCGGGACATATTCAAGCAAATTTGATTCCAATTCTGCGGGGGGGGTGATACCCGGCTCTTCTACCTTCTGTGAGATGCCTATAATGGCAGCCAGGCTGCCGTCTGCATCATTAAGGGGAATTTCTATTGTCTGGTAGTTATTCACAGCTGACAGTCCTTGTATCGGAATCCCCTCAAGTACAATGACATTGTGAGAATCTTTGATATAATTTTCAAGGGATCGATAGACTTCCAGCAGATATCCCGGGAGCAATTCCTCTTCAGATCTCCCTTCAATCTGATTACTGCTTAAACCAAGGTTCTGAGCCAGGCTCCTGTTGACGAGCACATAATTTCCCTTATTGTTCTTAATCCAGAATAATTCCCCCAGCTGGTCTATATCCTTCCTGATTTTTTCCCTGCCGATCACAGTGAAAGGAAATAATTCTTTAACAGATTCTATTATCTTTTCAATTTTATTATTACCGATCAGGGCCGATAATTCGTCTTTCCGTATTTTCAGTCTTGTTATTTCATTTATCCTGAGATTATGTTCTTCAGGTTTAAATGTGCAAAAAATAAGTTCCTGTTTATAAGCGCTGATTGTGGTCTGACATTTTAAATTAGTGCCGTTAGTCAGGGTGAGAATGATATTCTTTACCAGGGATTTTTTTCCTGATAAAACTTCCTCAATAAGCTTGCTCATCTCGAAGGAGGAATCTTCCTCAAAATAATCGAATATATTTCCAGCTATGTCTTTAATTTTAAATAATTTAACAGCCTGTTTATTGTAAGCTATTATATTTCCTTCGGCAGATATGGCTATAAAAGGATCCTTAATATTTTCATTAAGAACCTTTATTAAGTCAATATTCGGATTTTCTTTAGCCATCGCGGACTTATGCTTTATAAATTTGAGTTAAATAATACATGTGAAAAAGAAATACAGCTTTCCGATATTAAAATGATTTCCTCACATTTGAGCTGAAATTCTATAGGAAATGTTCTGATATCCCCCGATAGAATTTACTCTCAAAAAGTACATTTTTTTCCCGGAATCAAAAGTCAAATCGCCGGCCTCCCCCGGGTATTCAAGAGACAGGTTTTTAGTTACACCGGGGACTGATATCCAGATCCCCGTATTTTCAACCATTGAGGGATTATTATTCTTAATAATAATTTCATAATTATCATTACCTGTAATTTTCGTTTTAACTTCTAATTTTGATCTTTTTATAATCCAATCCAGCAATTCCGAAAATGTTGTATACCAGATTTTTTTATCTGCTAAAGAAGCGGGAACCATATCTTTTAAGCTGTCGGTATCGACATAAAATATCCCGCCCGAGCTTAATACAAAATTCATTCTGTCTTTATAATTCTTTCCGGGGCTATAAGTCCGGGTAAACCGGTAAATATTTTTGGTGCTGTCATAATTGTATGAAAAAGAATCAGAATAGCCTGAAGAAAATAAAAATGAATAACCTTCTTCGTTCAAAAGAGTATAGGTAGTTGTATCATAGAATTCTCCATAGGAAAGTATACCGTATGAATCCTGGTTACAATAGCGGTCGATCGCTAACTTCACCTGATCAAGCCGTGCTGACGCAATCGGATGTGTAAGTCCCGAAAAAAAGAAATCGTCCCATATGAGATTTAAGTTTCCGTCATTCACAGGTAATTTTAATTCATCTTCCGATTTTCCAATGATCTGGGGAGTAATAAAATAGTTTATTTCTTCCTGTCCGATACCGTGTAAGTAAGAAGTATCGATGTCCGCTATCTTTTCGATTTTCTTATAGTACAAAACCGCAGAGGAAAAGTCTGACGGCCAGTAATTTATAAAGGCTTCCGGTACCGAAGAAAGCCAATTCAATGAATTAAACAAAACCCTATTCCGGTTCTTACCTATCAACTGATCAAAAGTAAAACCAAACCATAAAAGCCTGCCGTTTGAGGAAGCATAAGCGATCATACCTGAAAATTCATCATTACCTGCGAAATATTTTCCTAAGGAATTGTAATCACCTGTAAGATCAGAGGCATAAAATAAAGAAGATTTATTACTTAAAAGGATTTTCTGTCCCGGCTTCAGCCCAACAGAAATAGGTGTGTTTCCATCAAGCGAGTGGTTGACAGCATCTGAACTATCATTTAATTGACGGATCTGAAAATCCAGTAAGTGTTTGCTATAATCACGGCTGCTTTTATTCCCCTCCCCATCAAACTGAGCAAAATTACCTGTAATCAGAATCCCCTTTTTATCCTGCAGAGCCTGTTCGATTTCGCCGATGATCTCATCATCTGCAGCTTCCATTCCCGGGATTACTATAACATTAACGTCATCACCAATTGAACCTATTTCATTATCGTTCACCATTTGGTACTGATAACCGCTGCTCATAAAGAACAATTCCCAGGAATCAGTCGGTTTAAATGAATCATCATTTTTATATAAAATTTCTTTTGTCAGTTCAGGATAAACCAATGCTATTTTCAGATCTTCCTTATCCTGTGAAAAATTTTCCAGGAAACCAGGTAAAATCAGTATCAAAAACAGTATAATTCCAGAGTTTTTCATTGTAATACTTAAGAAGTGTCTAGGAATTCACCTTATCGTAATCGATATAATAAATTCTCGATTCTTTCCCCTGCAAATTATTTATCAGAAGCTGAAGATTTCTGCTCATTTTTTCGTGCCTGATAACCGGAATTTTAGTCCCTATAATTTCAGTGCTTATTGAGATATTTTCAGCAGCATCGTTCAACAGAACATCTACAACAAGGTTATCCATCTCCTGAATGCCGGGATTAGAGATAGTTACTACTATCCTCGTATTACCTCTTCTGCTTACTCTTATCTCCAGGTAATCTTTTTTTGAGAACCATTTCTGAACTTCAGAACCGGTAGTAATCCAGAAATTCTTTTTCTTCAAGTCCTTTATTACATCGCCTATCACGGATGAATTTTCAGGTTTACACTGATATTCCGTATGAAGTTTAAATATATACATCCCCCCCTCAAATAAAATACGATCGATATCCTCCTGGTATGTATAAAACTGAAATTCAGGATCCGTTAGTCCAAAATCTCTCACCACTTCATAATCATCCCTTGCCGTTTTAGTCATAATCATTAACCGTTTATCTCCCCTTATCACAGTTTTGGGGACAGAGCGATCGGTTAAAGAATCGGTAAGGATGTAAGTATACCCTGCATCAAGTGCAGCTTTAATAGTATTCTGATCGAATAAGCCATAAAACGGAAGACAGCCGGCGACCTTTTTACCAGTAATTGATTCGAGTTTCTGTGCTGTGGTATTTAAGATTTTATGTTGAGTAGAATAATCATATAAAAAGTTATTTGTATCGCTGATTGACGAAAGATATCCCACATCTGCTATTGCAGAGACTTCCCCATAATTCGTGAGTGTACTGATGAGCCGGGGATCATATTCTGCCTGATCGGGGTCTACAAAAAATGTAGCTTTAACATTTTCTTTTTTCAGGTATTCAAAGGAGTTGGTGATATTCTGAATTTCATTTGATAATGTGGGAGCAATGATTGCCGCCGCGGAATAACCGTTGGGCCAGTCCTGGATAAATGCAATCGGCACGTATGTCAGCCAGCTGCAGCAGTTTCTGAACAGCCGGTCAAAAAAGACATAATCTTCGTGAACACCAATGACAGAATTAATTTCGAAGCCCATCCAGACAAATCTGCCTTCACCATAATTACCGTATACAATTCCGGCAGTTTTTTTGATCTGCTGCCTTACCAGTCCATTCTGATTTCTATAATTATACCAGAAACTGACCTGGGTAGTACGCGGATCAAGTACTTCAACAGCCATCGGTTTGTCCCATGTAGCGATCTGCATTGCAAATCCCGTGGGTATATTAGCGGTTAAAGGCAGGCCACCCCGTAAAGTATGGGTGCTTGTTTTGTTTCCGTCACTTATTTCACCTCTGAAGTCTATCCCGAAAACATTATTTAGAAAATCCCATCCCCGCCATTTCCCGTCATTAGAATATGAAGCTATACCGCTTGTAGCGAATACACTTCCCCCGGCCTGCAGAAACTTTTTTATTTCAATAATTTCTATATCGCTTAAAGATTTTGAACCGGGAAGAACGAGCATTTTATAATTTTTTAATTTTCCCGACTCAATACCGGCATCCGAAATTATACTATAGCTAAGACGATTATTATCGAGAAATTTCTTCCATGTGCTTATATTATCGTTCAGCCAGGTGCTCCCTTCCGGCAAAATGTTCTCAGTATACTTTGAATAAAGTACAGCAGCAGTAGTTTTATTACCGGAGAAAATACTTGCGATTGTTTCAGAATCCGGGACTAACTCTTTGGCATCGAACCTTCCGAAGACCCCCTGAAGTATATAAAGGTAAATAAGAATTGCTCCAAGGAGGATTATAATCCCCGAGAGGATGATTCCCGCCTGTGAAACATTACCTTTTTTTTTATTCCTTACCGCCATTTCAAAACAGCCCTGTTTTTATCTTCCTCAGTAGGGACGTATCCTTCACTGGTATACTTAAGGAATTTTTTACCGGTTGTTCTTTCGGCTTTTATCCTTTCATATTTTTCACCTTCCGCCGCGGAATAATATCCAGGTTTTGCATTTTGAGACTCTCTGCTGCCCGGGTATACACCAGCCCTGGGGGCTGTCTTTACATAATGCGGTTCAACAGTGGAATTTACTTCTTCCTGTCGAACAAATTCTTCACGTCTGTATTCCGATTCTTCAGGAGTTACCAGTTCTGCGTGAACAGATGAAGGGGCAGTGTATTGGGCCTGCTCACCTTTCCTCTCCCTTACCTTATAAAGGATATACGCTCCGATTGCAAGAATGAAGGTACAGATAGTTGCAACCAGAATAATAGTTGATAGTATAGGAATTAATTCCATTTGTTTTCCCTCAATATAAACACATGATTAACTTCATATTTTTGCCGCACCCACTCTTTCCAGTTTTCCCCAGCTCATCCTGATACCAAGGAATTCCTCAATTGTTGACATTGCTTTACAAATGTCGATTACGAGAATAAAAAACATCCTGTATATTATTGCATAACCAACCAGTCTGAACTCTTCTTTTTCCACAGCAATACAATAAAGAGCCGTTACCAGGTCCAGTAGTGCAAGTCCCGCCCACCAGAAAAATATCAGGTAAGAAAAACCAAAAATCAATGCTGCCACGATGAAGAACACATTTGCAGCAATATTCATTGCGGGCCAGATCAGTGCTTCATAAAACATCGTCCAGAGAATAAATGTATCGCCGAAATTAATTGACGGATTAACCATCAGACGCTTATGTTTTCTGATCGATTGAATTATTCCCCGTGTCCATCTGTATCTCTGTTTTAACAGCTGCTGGAGAGTTGCAGGAGCCTCGGTATATGAAACAGATGCCGGTTCATAATATATTTTCCATCCGTTAGCGAGGATCTTCAGCGTCAGATCAGCATCTTCGGCAAAAGTATCATTCGAATAATATCCTGAATCAACCAATGCTTTTCTTCTGAAGAGCCCGATGGGACCTGGAATAATATTCACAAGTCTTATAAAACTCTGGGCGCTCCTTGCCATATTCAGACCTTCAATGTATTCCAGTGCCTGAAGATCAGTTAAGAATTTATTCCTGTTAAGGACTTTAACATTTCCGGCCACTGCTCCAATCTCAGGATTTTCGAAATGTCTTACTGCAAGTCTTACAGCTTCAGCTGACAGCTGCGAATCACCGTCCATACATAAAATAATTTCCGCCTGTGAATGCTTTATCCCAGCGTTAAGTGCACGCGATTTCCCGCCATTCGGCTGATTTATAAGAGAAATTTTAATTTTACTTAGTTTCCCCTGCCTGTACCCTACAAGCGATTCAGCAACATCCCTGGTTCCATCGGTAGAGCCATCATTTACGATAATAATTTCGTAATTGGAATAATCCAGCTTTAGGAGAGATTTTATAGAATCCCTGATTACACGCGATTCATTATATACAGGAACAATGATTGAAACGAAAGGGAAATAATTCTTTGATGGTTTGAATGTATATTCATTTAAATAAAGGTAAGCAAGAGTGAGAATTCCAAAGTATCTGATAAGCAGAACAAAAAGAAATATCACCAGGGCTACGATTGTGGCATATTCAATTAGTGAGCTGACCGATAAAATAGTCTCAGGCAGCGTAAAAACGATAATGCACAAAAGAATAAGGGAAAAAAGGCCGCTGATCAGAATTCTGCGGAAATATTTCCTCTTAAGATTTTCCCTGCCATTGGAGATTCCATTATTATCAACAATGATAGGTGTTCTTACCAATTTCTTTTTCATCTGCATTAGAGAATAGTTTTAAAAACCCTCAATACTGTTAAAAAACTCAATTTTAGTGCCATCCGGAAGTTCTGTATTAAACCAAAATTCGCATATTCTCAGCACTATAGTGCATTTAAACGTAATATTCTGTATTAATTTTATACAAATATAAAAAAGGTATTTTCCAGATTAAATACGATGAATTTTTACAGTTCCTGCTGATTTTTCCCTCAAAAAATCAGAATACCCAGTAAGCCGAAATGTTAAATGAAGTCGAGCTGTAACCTGTATTTTGTCTTACTGTACTCCCCGTACTTAATCTTCCCTGCAACGTAAAGTGTTCTGCGAGTAAAAACCTGGCGGAGACAAAGGCTTCTCTTAGTATAAAGTTATTTTCCGGAATGATGCCGATCTTACCGCCTGCTTTAAGTTCATTATTTTTATTATCAATGATAAACCATTCGCCCCAAAGGCTATGCGATTCGAAGTTTTCAGGTGTATAATAAAGTCTTGAACTATCCTTAAACCCGAGGTAATAATACTCATACCCGGCAGCGAGTTCTCCAAACTTTTTACCCAGTCTGAGCTGAAGATTATTACCTCTGTTTTTATCGGACACGAGATAATAGCTATAATACCCTGAAGACATTAACCCTGATTCGCCGAGATACTCTCCGCTGAGTCTAAGCATATCAACTTTCAATCGTGAGTTTACAAGAAATGGAGAATAAAATATTTGTGCAGCATCCTGTGAATTATAATCGAGTTTTATGGTAAAACTTTTTTCTTCTGCTTTCAGGTACGCCGAACCGACGACTACATCCTGATCATTCTCAAAGAAGGTTTTTCCTGCAGATAAACCCGATGAAAATATTTTATTAAACCTGACAGAAAGCTGTCCTTTAAGTGTATAAAAGTTTAGTCCGGAAGAAGCAGAATCAATCTCTCCCCTATAACCGGAGACACCCACCGAGATATAATTATTTAACCCTGCTTCCAGCATTAAACCCTGCAGCGAGTATTTAAAATTATAATTATCAAAATAATAACCAGCTTCAGGATTGACCAGGAAATATGATGGGAACTTAAATGAAATAAAATTGCCGTTTCCTTCTCCCAGCCAGCCAAGTCTTGTCTCAAGCAGTTTCGAGCCCGGAGATTCAGCCAGCAGCTCATTATAGATCCCGCGTGCTTTGCTGTACTGCTTCAGCTGCATATAACAATCTCCTATATACATTCTAACCTCAGAATCTTCGGGGTTCACAGCATGCAGCTTACTAAATTCAGTTAAAGCCTGTAAGGGGTCACGGCTCCAGAAAATCGCTTCAGCTTTTTTCTTAGCTATCATATAATCATAAGATTGATCCAGCAGATTATCATAAATTTTTACTGCCGATTCATAATCCTTTAAACACAAGTATGCATCTGCTTCTTCCAGCAGGATCTCTTCGGCAGGTGATGTAAGACTATTGTACTCCTTATAGAGAGCTATAGCGGCATAGCAGTCTTTTTCACTTACTTTATTTCTCGCCGCTTCCAGGATGGAATAAATATTGTTCGCTTCGCTTATCTTTTTCTGTTTATTGATTTCAAATTTTAACCTGGCAATTTCCACATCTGATGGATTTATATTCTCAGCCCGTGAAACATAAATTTCAGCATCGTTAAATTTATTCTGCTGGGATTTCAGCATTGCCAGTGTCAGAAGAGCATCGAAGTTGTCAGGTTCTTTACTAATAACTGCATTAAGGAGTTTTTCTGCTTCAGACAGATCTTTATTCTGCCAGACGTAAATCTGCGCTCTCAATAACTTATACTTCGTGCTGTCAGGATACTGAACAATCAAGACATCCAGTTCATTTCCAGCAAGCTGATACTGCCGGTTCCAGGCAGCATTCTGTACATAAAGGAACCTGATCTCAGGATCATCAGGGTGATACGCAAGGTAATCACCGTATAATTGTACAGCTTTATCAAATCTGCCTACGGTTGAGTAGTAACCCGCAAGTTTCAAAAGAATATCTCTGCCCCCGGGATTCTCTTTCAACAGCTTTTCATATTCCGCAATCTGCTGTTTATAGTACAGGTCACGGGCAGCAGATACTTCATCAGAAAGCTTTCTGACTTCCTCAGTATTGCCTGATTTAGATTTGAGCACCAGGAGCTGCTGATAGGCCTCCTCGAATCTGTTAACCTTCATAAGGGCATTTATCAGCTTTATTCTTGTTTCATTATCCCCGGGATATTTTTGTAATCTTCTGAAATAATTATCAATTGCATAACCTGCGGATTTTATTCCATATTTATAATATTTATAACTTGCCGTATCATTAAACGTATATATATACCCATTACCCTTTGCCCTTGCCAGGCCGTCCATCGCTTCTTTAAAGAAAGGCTTCAGCTGAAGGGCGTGTTCAAAAGCAATTACAGCGGGTCCGGTTTTACCAAGCCATAGAAGGAAATAGCCGTAACGCGACCACAGTCTCTGGTCATCAGGGTGTTCTTCAGTATATTTCCTTAGTATCGGTTCACCTTTAGCAATATGATTATTCTTCGCAAGGATCTCAGTATACCTGATAATTTCATCCGGTGATGCCTGCGTCATGGATAAATATTTATCATACCATAATTCAGCCTCAACCCATTCCCCGAGATTTTTATATGACACTCCTATATGAAGGTAATTGTCAGCTTTAGCGGGATCGATAGCGATCTCTCTTTTATAGCCTTCTATATCATTATAAATAAGCTTGTACCATGCTTCAACCGCACGATTAAGATTGTCATTTATATCGGAGTTTTCAGGTTCAAGTTTTCTCGCGGATCTGAAATCATAAACTGCCTGTTCATACTGCCCTCTGTGTTCATATGCCAATCCTCTCAAATTATAACCTTCAGCCTGCTGAGGACGTGCAGAGACATAATTATTTAATAAATTTATTGCTTCGCCATACCGGCCGCTTTTCATGTGTGACAAAGCTTCTGTTTTCAGATCCTGGATATGAGGAAGGGGTTGTGCAGCTAAATAAGGGGCAAATAAACTTATACTAAAAAAAATAAAACAGGTAACATTTCGAATATTCATTTCATATTATGTCAGAGAAACAGCTGACGATGTGTTTGTGAATTTAATGTGAGTCTGTTTATCATATCTTCCGCATTTTTTATTGTTTCATCAACTCTTAATGCCAGCACAGAAATGAAAGGAATAACTTTTGCAATATAATCAGGGTCGGATCCGGGAAGGTTACCCTGAATCCGGCTGATGAATTTACCGATAGTTTTTGTATCTTCCTTAGTAACCATCACCACAACATTATTTGAAATGAGGCAGATCTTATCTTTTTTGTCGGCGGAGAGCCGTATAGTATTCATCAGCTGGTTAATCGTCAGCATGCCCTGGTTTTCGGCTTCAGGATCAAGCCGGAATGATACAAGGGTAAATACCTGGCCTGTGCTCCTGTACAGTGCAATCTGGTTGTTAAGTATCAGCTGGAAATCATTAAGGTTATAGAAATTTGTAAATGTATAATTCTCCGCAGGAATATCGAGTTCAGCAAGCGATTGGTACTGCAGGCCGGATTCAGTTACAGCTGTTGTCCTTGTATTTTTCTTTTTGCCGGCATAATCATCGATTATACCTTTATCCGGTTCAAGATGGTAACCTGCGCTGAACTTTCCCTGTGTATGACCGATATTAGGGGTAATTGTAATTTTCCCGCCTGATGTTTCTTCTTCCTCTTTGCTTAAGTAGAGGATCCCGGTAGAATTTAGTGCAAGCGTATCTGCGATAGAGTTTGCGGCAGGAGTAGCAGGGTCACCCAGGATAAAAAGACTTGTAATACTATCATTCTCTATTGCTTCAGTAGTTTCAATAAAAACATCCTGAAGAAGAGTAAGGTTAACGAAATTTATAAAAGGGGTCAGTTCATCAAAAATCATTTTATTAGGCTGGTACTGTTCAACTACAGTTACAATATCTCTTAAATACTCAACAAGAAATTCATCTGTATTTTCGACTTCCTGCAGATCAGTGGGAGGGGCAACACGTACCACAATCACCTGGTTCTGATTCATATAATGCTGAAGATCAAAATCTATTGAAGCAGCCTGGATCATTAAGTCTTTAGGCCTCATACTTGTAAAATAGAGACATACTTCTTTTTGCTTTATGCATTCCTTTGCAAACTGGAGTCCAAGCAGAGTTCTACCGGATTTCCTCGGACCTATGAGTAAGTAAGTGCCTCCTCTGTAGAATCCCCCCCACGCGTTATCAACAATTGAGATACCTGAAGAAACCAGTTGTATTTTCTTTTTCATTTTATTCCGGATACCGTATTTTTCTGGTGAGTATATGATTGTCCAAAACCGGTTTTATTTTTAATTTTCCTCACTTTACAATCTGACCTGTCTTTTATTTAAATTATTCAATACCGACAGATCGATCTTCAAACCTCTGTCCCTGTCAAAGACATAATTTGACTTTAGTTCTCCCGATTTATGTTCAATATACGGCAGGAGAGATATTGTGCCGTATAAATCGTTTATTTCTTTATCCAGGTAAATTAAACCATTGCTGACATCTGCCAGGTGCTGCAGAAGAGCAGACATTGCATCTGTTACAGGTTCTGAGGAAATAATTATACTGGTAATATTATGGCTTTCAAGTTTATGCTTAAGTTTATCAAGAATAAGTTCAAGGAGAGTTGTATCCTTAAATCTGATAAAAGGTGTTATCTCATCAAAAACAATTCTTGATGGGTAATGCTCATCGATCATCTCTATTACATCATCAAAATAATCAACGAGATCCTGGTCAGGTGTTCCCGAAAGATTATCTTTTTCAGGCGGAATCACTCTCACAGTAGTAATAACTCTGGAATGCATAAAATGCTGAGAATCAAGGTTCATCCATTCTGCAAGTCCTGTAAGTTCGTCCCGGGTTTTACTTGTAAAATAGAGGCCTCTCTCCTTTTGCTCAGCACCTTCAAGAATGAATTTCATCCCAAAATTTGTTTTGCCGGATTTATGTCCGCCGATGAGAAGATAGTTTGAACCTTTGTAAAGTCCGCCCCATCCCTCATCAATTAAACTTATCCCTGAGGATATTAGTTGTAAATTGTTTTGCATGTACCACGAAGGTTTTTGTACAAAATGCCAAATATTATGCCGGTAATAAATGTGCCTAAATATTTAATATTAAATGCATTAAGGCGGTTTCCTGAACTAAACAGAGACAAACATAAAAAGGGTGTATTATAATGCAACAGGGAAGCGGTCCGGGAAAAGACGGGGTTTTGGAATTTTAGGGTTTTTGGGTATCAGAAACCCCGGTATCGGTATTTACACAGCAGAAATTTCAGCGTTAAATATCAGACAGCCAGTTCATTAGTCATTTTGAGGATATCCTTCTTTTCAACCGGTTTTGACAGATATCCTTTTGCGCCCATAGCGAGATATTTTTCTTTATCTCCCTTTAAGGCATAGGCAGTAACCACAAGGATGGGTACAGATCCATAATCAGAATCACGATTTACTTTTTTTATCACATCATTCCCGTCAAGTTCGCCGGGAAGATTTATATCAAGAATTACCAGTGAATATTTATTTTTCTTTATTTTTTTTAAAGCTTCTGCTGCAGTCTGAACGATCTCGACATCATAATAATCCCTGAGATAGATTTTAAGGATCAGCTGGGTTTCAGTATTATCTTCAACCAACAATATTTTTTTACGTTCCTGTTTTGAGGAATCAAAGGATGATGAACTTAGCATAGGATTAATATTTATCCTTTATGAATTCTCTTTCTTCGAGAAGTTTGTACCCATAACTTCATCCCATACAGGTGAACTTACACCGAACCCCTTTGTTGAATCCATATAATGGTGCTTCATGTGATGATTTTTAATAGCGAGCCATACTCTATTATGCATATTATAATGATGCACGGCATAATGAGTCATATCGTAGCCCAGGTATCCCAAAATGAATCCCACAAAAAACGGGGCAACATATATGGTACCCAGGATTATAGTAAATATAAAATAAAAAAATACTGCAAGAGGAATACTCACAGACGGAGGCATAACCAGTCTTCTTGAATCATTCGGATAATCGTGGTGTACTCCATGAAAGATAAAGTGAACCCTGGCGCCGAGTTCCGACTTGAATTCGAAATGGAATAAAAACCTGTGAAGTGTGTATTCTGTAAGTGACCACACCGCTATACCAAGTATAACCAGAGTAAGGATGGTAACTGCAGGTTCTTCATATATTGAAACAGATCTATAAAGAAAAATGGAGATTACCGGGATATAGATAAATAGCGGGACTGTAAAGTGAACTCTTGAGAACATCTCCATGAAATCACTTTCAAACATTCTTGCAGTTTCGTCTTTATTAGATACGAAATTTTTTGCCATCTATTTAATCCTCAACTGTTATAAAAATCAGGTGCTAAGTTAACAAATTAATCATTTAGTTATTAGCTAAGTGCCTCACATCATATCTTAACCGTTACCCCACCGGCAAAAATTAAGCGCTTAAAAATATAAATTTTAAAAAAATAAAATGGAAATTCATTTGATATTAATTATTAAAGTTTTCATATTCTACTTCAAAATTTTACAGTTCATACTTTTACGGAGGTTAAATGCCGGAAAACGGAGAGCGGGAGCAATGGGGAACTAAAATCGGCCTCATCCTGGCAGTAGCAGGAAATGCCGTAGGTCTTGGAAATTTCCTTAGATTTCCGGTACAGGCAGCCCAAAATGGCGGCGGCGCGTTTATGATCCCATATTTTATCTTTTTCCTCATTCTCGGCATCCCATTAATGTGGATAGAATGGGGCATCGGCCGTCACGGTGGAAAATACAGGCATGGAAGCGCTCCCGGTATGTTCGATGTAATATGGAAAAATAAGCTTGCAAAATATTTTGGTGCCCTCGGACTCTTTATTTCAATGACCATCCTGATTTATTATACGTATATCGAATCCTGGACACTTGGATTCAGTATTTTTTCCGTTTCCAAAATGTATTTCGATGAGAATACAGCTAATACTATGCGAAACTTTTTATACAGCTACCAGGGAAGGGAAACCGGCACACATTTCAGCAGTTTACTCCCGGCATATATACTGATGCTGGTCACTTTTGGAATAAATTTCTGGATTCTATTCAAAGGAATTTCAAAAGGAATTGAGAAACTCGCAAAGATAGCAATGCCATTGTTAATGATATTCGGCGTTATACTTGCCATCAGGATTATCACTCTCGGCACGCCCAATCCAGCTATTCCTGCAAACAGCGTAGAAAACGGCTTTGCCTTTATCTGGAACCCCGATTTTTCAAAACTTTCAAATCCATCGATTTGGCTTGCTGCAGCAGGGCAAATATTCTTTACACTTTCTGTCGGTATGGGAACTATACACGCCTATGCCAGTTACCTTAAGCCCAATGATGACATCGCTTTATCGGGATTAACTACGGCAGCTACAAATGAATTTGCGGAAGTGGTTCTCGGTGCCTCAATAGCTATTCCTGTTGCAGTCGCTTTTTTCGGACTGGATGCGACAAAAGCATTTGCACAGGGCGGAGCCTTTGACCTGGGATTTGTTTCGATGCCGCTTATTTTTCAAAAAATTCCACTTGGTGCTCTATTCGGATTTCTCTGGTTTCTGCTTCTCTTCTTTGCCGGGATAACTTCATCTGTTGCTATGGGTCAACCGGTGGTTGCATTCCTTGAGGATGAATTCGGAATGGACAGGAAAAAGGCCGTAATCACACTGGGGGTAGTTGTATTAATTGCAGTTCAGTTCGTTGTTTTCTTCCTTAAATTCGGCTTCCTCGATGAGATGGATTACTGGGCCGGTACTTTCGGTCTTGTGGTATTTGCTTTTATCGAAACAGTCCTATTTATATGGGTATACGGCTCAGATAAAGCCTGGAATGAAATGAATGCCGGAGGGGATTTCAAGATCCCGAGAATATTTCTTTATATTATGAAATACGTGACTCCGCTAGTGCTTTTCGTTATTATGCTCTGGTGGTTAATTAACGACGCAATCCCCATCTTTCTATTATCGAATGCCCAACCAGAAAATATTCCTTATATCTGGGGTTCACGTGCATTGATGTTTATAATTGCACTGCTGATTATTCTTATGGTTAAAAAAGCGTGGTCAAATCATACAGGTGAAGAGCTGCAGAGATGAATTTTAATAAAATCGAAGGTTTGTTATGGGATTATCAACACAGGGTATAATTTTTATTTCAATCGCGTGGGGATGTATAATCGTCCTCACCACTTACTGTTTTATGAGAGTTATGAAATCTGAGAGGGAAAGTAAAAAATAACAACTGCGGTCCTGTGTGTATAGTATCCTCAGCCACATTATTATCAGCTAAAATCGGGATCTTCGCTTCACTACGATTTTTTTGGTCAAAATATTTTAGAAGATTTGCAAATTTGAGAAGAATTGAATTTTGGAAGTAATAGAGAGGTTGTTTGAAAAATCCCGATAAACCGTCTGCCTTCCGGCAGATAAATTAAACGGTTATTAATTATTAGATTCTACCTCATAAGCCGACACCTAATAGTGCTGGTTAATAATACTCACTCAGGCTCTGGGGTTTACCACAGTTAAATCAGTTGGTTAATGAGAACTGACAGGATTGAAGAAGGATTTAATGAGGTATACCGTTTACTACCTCCTGATCGTTTCCTTCTTTATTTTGAGATGAAAAAGCTTTATTTGTTTCGGTTGCCGCAAGCATAAATTTTCCATTCTCAAGGTTTTTATACAGTCTGTCTTCTTCTATAAGATAATAGAATTGTTTCCTGAATTCTTCGAGTGAAATACCGCAGGTTGCAGCATACTTAGCAAGTTCATGAGGATCTTCAAAGTCCGCCTGATTTAATCTTAGCATATAACGGCGGGCAATGTAAAATGATTCCGAGGATGGATCAACCATCCTTACTTTCGTCTTTTTAGTAACAGGATCGAGTATATCCTTAAAGTAAAGAGGTACGAAATGTCCATTCTGAATAGAAACCATTGCTCCCGATCCTCCGTTCAGCATGAATTGTGCAGCAGAGAATCCTAAATCCCTGGTGTACTCCATATCGAAAGGAATCGGATCGGCACAGCGCAGTTCGTAACCAATATTCTTTGCGACTATAGTTGCCTTAAGGTTAAATTCTCTAAGTTTTTCCTGGACTCTATACTTCAGAATCTCTCCGAAGTTAATCTCTGCTATTCTGATATTATCGTGGGCATCTCTTTCAACGTCAATGAATGCCTGAAGATCATCCTGAGCAAGATGCTCTACCAATCCTTCAGCAAGGATTGCGACTCCGTCCGATTTTCCATAACTCATTCTCTTTATGATTGCCCCGACCAGGACATCAACCATATGCGACATTTTTATAGTAGGACCGGGGAACTCTTCAGGAATAAGGGTAAGGGTAGCGCCTGCTGCCTTACCAATACCAAGTGCAAGATGTCCCGCCTTCCTTCCCATAGAAACTACAAAATACCAGCGTGAGGTAGTCTGGGCATCAACCATCAGGTTTTTTACAACTTCAACTCCTATATGCCTTGCAGTCTGGAATCCAAAAGTCGGGATGCCATGAGGCAGGTCAAGATCGTTATCGATGGTCTTCGGCACATGAACAACCTTAATTCGTCCCGCTGCCATTTCATCCACTTTTAAGGCACTATATGCGGTATCGTCGCCGCCAACAGTAATAAGTTTGTCGACATTCAGTCTTAAAAGTGAAGTAACTGTATTCTCGAGATGCTTTTTTTCTTTTGTCGGGTTTGCTCTTGAGATACCGATATAAGATCCGCCTCTGAAATGAATACGGCTTACATTCTGGATAGTCAGGTTTTTTACGTGAGTTATGTCGCCCTGCATCAACCATTTAAAGCCATCCCTTATTCCAATCACTTCTATTCCTTCCAGTCCTGCTCTAATAGTTGCTGCTCCAATAACACTGTTTATGCCCGGAGCGGGACCTCCACCTACAAGTATAGCTAGTTTCTTCGGTGCAATTGTCATCTTTTCCTTCTCCTTTTCGAATCTTTGTCTTACTGCTTCATAAGACTTTTAACTTTGCAAATTTCAGCATAAGCTGTTTAACATTATTTCCTTCAAATATAACTGTAGCCTTCTGCATATCGCCGGAACCGGTCACCTGGGTAACCCTGCCGAGTCCGAATTTATCGTGCATAACCTTACTTCCGGGTCTCAACGACTTATTGTCCTGGTTGAAATCTTCATAATCGACATTCTCGAAATATTCATAGTACATCTCTTTTTTGGATTTACGGTTAGAAGATTTCCTTCCGATCCCGCCGTTAACCTCAGTAAATGTGGATGGTTCCAGTTCATCAATAAATCTCGATCTGCTCTGGTAAGCAACTTCGCCGAAACGGTAACGGCTTCGTGCATGAGAAATATAGACTTTCTGTTTTGCTCTTGTCACGGCCACGTAAAACAATCGCCTTTCCTCTTCAACCGTTGCTTCAGTACTAAAGCGGTTTGAGAGGGGGAAAATATCTTCCTCGCAGCCAGTTACAAACACAATAGGAAATTCCAGTCCCTTCGCACTATGTATTGTCATCATTGTCACTACATTTTTCTCATCAGCATGCATGTCTATATCGGCAATTAGTGACACATCCTCCAGGTACTGTTCAAGTTTTGCATCATCATTTGAATTTGAAAAATCGCTGAGTGCCGATAACAGTTCGTTGATATTCTCCCATCTGGCATGTGATTCAGGTGTATTTTCCTCCTTGAACATACGAAGAACTCCGAGTTCATCAACAAGCGCACGCGATAATTCTCCTACCGATAATTTGTCTTTCAGCTCGATATATTTGTCAAGGAGCACTTTAAAACCTTTTACGTTTTTCTGAATCCTCTCTTTTATATCTATTACCTCAAAGACTCTTGTCATCGTTTCGAAAAGCGAAATATCATGCTTGCGGGCAAAGGAAATCATTCTTTTAATTGTCGTACTGCCAATACCTCTCTGCGGGAAATTCATTATTCTCAGTAAACTTTCCTCATCATTCTGGTTAGCAATAACTCTAAGGTAGGCAACAATATCTTTAACTTCTTTTCTTTTATAAAATTCGATCCCGCCTACAATTGTGTAGGGAATTTTTTCTCGTCTGAAGATATCCTCAAGCGCCCGCGACTGAGCATTTGTTCTGTATAAAATTCCGAAATCCTTGAGTGATAGTTTTTTCCTGGAGATTTCGTGTTTAATAAACTTAGCAATCTGAAACGCTTCATCCTTTTCATCAGCACATTTAACGAGGGTAAGAAGTTCGCCATCGTTATTTTCAGTCCACAAAGTTTTAATCAGCTGATCCTTATTATTTTTTATAACCGAATCTGCTGCAGCAAGAATTGTCTTTGTCGAACGGTAGTTCTGTTCAAGCTTAAATATTTTCTGTTTAGGATAGTCCTTCTGGAAGTCGATCATATTACCGATGTTTGCACCGCGCCAGCTGTATATACTCTGGGCATCATCTCCCACTACCGATATATTTCCGTCCTTTGTAACGAGGAGTTTAATGAGTTCATACTGAGCTTTATTAGTATCCTGGAACTCATCGACAAGGATATATTCGAATTTCTTTTTGTACTTTGCATGTACTTTCTGATTTATGTTGAACAATTCAATAGGCTTCAGAAGGAGATCCTCAAAATCCATTGCATTATTAGCAACAAGTCTTTTCTGGTACTCATCATAGATGTCAGCTATTTTCTCTTCTATGAATTCACCCTTATGATTTTTCCTGAACTCGGCAGGCATAACCATATGATTTTTCATGAAACTTATCCTGTGACGGACAGAATTCGGAGTAACAGAATCAAGATCGATATTCAGATTGGAGATTATATTCTGGGTCAGGGAAAGCGAATCCTCGGCATCATAGATTGAAAAATTAGCTGCATAATTTAAATGTTTGGATTCAATACGCAGTATCCTCGCAAAGATGGAATGAAAAGTTCCCATCCATAATCCGTCCGCTTTGCTGCCTATAAGACCACGGATCCTGTCTTTCATTTCGTTTGCAGCTTTATTTGTAAATGTGAGCGCAAGTATAGAATCAGGCGGGTATCCTTTATCAATTAGATGAGCAATTTTAAAAGTCAATACTTTGGTTTTTCCCGATCCGGCACCTGCAACAATCATCTGGGGACCGTCGACATATTCGACAGCTGATTTTTGTTCTTTATTTAATTCTTTTAGGTTTACCATACATCCATTCTGATTTTTAAGATGCAAATATAAATATTTGCTTCCCGAATTAAAAGGTAAGAAAATAGTGGAATGGGTAATTTGACCCTAATTTAGTGCGTTTTCTATAGTTCAGGAAACCATAATTAGCTTGTTATATAGAATGTTTTAATTTAATTTTGCTTCGCAATTTATATAATAAACGGGATACCTTGAATACTCTTGTTTATAGAAATTTTTCTCATATAAATCATATGAGTTACTCTTATTGTTTCCGATACTTTTCCGAATAGATAGATGAAAATATATTCTTTACCTTTTCTTTTTCTCCTTCTGATTTCAAGCTATTCTTCGTTTGCCCAACAGACAGGCACATTGCGCGGATTTATTACTGATTCTCTTTCAGGAGAGGCTCTTCCCTACTCAAACATCCTTATACAGGAGACTTCCTTCGGGGCTTCCGCAGATCTCAGAGGGATTTTCACAATTACAGGTATTCCTGCTGACCGGGATTACAGTGTGCGTATAACATACGTCGGATATGTAAGTAAATATGTCAATGTATCTATAAAGCCAGGTCAGGTAACACAAATTAATGTGCCTCTTGCAGAAAGTACTATCAAACTCCAGGAAATAGAAAAGATCGGGAATAAAGTTCATAATGCAAACGAAACTGATTTGGGACTTCAGAAACTGAGTGTCAGGGAACTTGAAATGCTGCCTAAAGGAGTTGAGACTGACATTTTCCGTTCTCTTCAGTTCCTTCCCGGAGTACAGTCGACTGGAGATGTTTCAGCGCGTTATTATGTACGCGGCGGTGCGAGCGATCAGAACCTTGTCCTGCTGAACGGTATCCCAATTTATAATCCTTTCCATGCACTTGGACTCTTCAGTATTATAGATCCCGAAATGATAAATGCTGTTGAGTTCTACAAAGGCGGCTTTACTGCCGAATACGGCGGCAGGTTATCATCGGTACTAAACCTGATTACAAAAGACGGTAACAAAAACCGGTACAGCGGCAACGGTACACTTAGTTTCCTCACGGGTAAAGCTGCTATTGAAGGTCCTATTCCCGGAGGTTCGTTTATGCTTACCGGCAGAAAAAGTTTGTTCGACCAGGTACTAAAGAGATTTGTTAATTTTAAGGATGCTCCTTTCAGTTTCCATGACCTTTCAGGAAAAATTAATTATGCTTCATCCGATACTAAAAGTCTTACAAAATTTTCATTACAGGGATTTAATAGTCATGACGGTTTGAAGAATGATGACCCAACCAAAGCAGATTACAGCTGGACAAATAATTTGTACGGCCTATACTGGTTCCAGGCCTGGGAGGATGTACCGATTTATTCTGAAGTTAATTTTTCCGAAAGCTCATTTGAAGGATCAATTGATCCCAAACTCAGCAATGCAAAGGAGAGGCAGAATTCAATAACAGATGTAACCCTTAAAGCTGATTTCACAAATATTTATGAAAGCAGAGATGAAATCAAGGTTGGTTATAAATTAAAATCTGTAAAAACATCTTATAATTTTGAGAACCTGCAGGGAAATAAGTCAGCTCTTGCTGACCAGGCTCTTCATTTCAGCCTGTATGGTAAATACAGATTTTTAAGATTTGAAAATTTCGGAGCGGATATAGGTACAAGAATTAATCTTTTATCTTTAACTCAGCAGCATGCTCCCTTCCTTGAACCGAGAGTAAATTTAACATACGCAATATTCCCCTGGCTGATACTCAAAGGAGCCTGGGGTATATATACACAGGAACTGATTACTCTTACAAATGAAAATGAGGTGATTTCATTATTTGAACCCTGGTCAATAGTTCCCGGATATCTGCAAGTTCCCGAAGCGATACATTATGTCACCGGACTTGAATTAAGGCTGCCGAATGGATTTTCTTTTAATACTGAGGTTTATTATAAAGATTTAAAACGTACTGTGGAACTTAATCCGAATAAAGCCGACGATAATGATCCTGATCTCGTACAGGCCAGCGGAGAATCCTATGGGGCTGAATTCCTGCTCAAATATTCGCAGAATTTTATCCAGTTTACTGCATCGTATTCTCTCAGCTGGGCATACAGAAACATTAACGGCTGGATCTCCTACCCAAGATACGACTCAAGGAATGCCATTAATTCCAATCTTATTCTAGACTTAGGAGCAGGGTGGGAAGCCAGTTTCAGCTGGTTCTTTAATTCAGGATTACCTTTTACAGAAATTGTAGGATATTACGACAAGCTGTATCTGAATGACCTCTACGGGTTCGGGGGGTTTTATGGCGAATATAATCCATACACACTGCTGGGCGATCCGAACCTTGGCAGACTGCCGACTTATCACAGACTTGATATCGGCATAACAAAGAGATTTACAATTGGTTTTACTAAGATTGAAATAAGCGGAAATGTATTGAATGTTTATGACCGTAAAAATATATTTTATTTCGAAAGAGACACGGGTAAACGCGTGAATATGCTTCCTGTTTTACCGACTGCTTCAATCAGGATTGAAATATGAAAAAGATAATTATTCTGCTTTTTGTATCAGCAATTATATTAATAAATTACTCGTGTGAGGAGAATTTCAGTCCGAAAGGAAACTTTGAGCAAAAGTATATTCTTTCCTGTGTTATCAGGACAGACACCTCAGTCCAGATAGCCACAATCTCCAAAAGCTATAATATAAACGGGTATGACCCCTATGAAAATACCGAAGATCCTTTCCTGAAAAATGCGTACATACGAGTTTGGTCAGGCGATAATGTTTACTTTATGAAAGACAGCAGTGTGGCAAGGACCGATACCTCCAGGTACAAAGGTCCCCTGCATTTCTTTTATCTTGATAATTTCGTTCCGGATAATAACAGCGAGATGGAGATAGAAGCTGTATTACCTGACGGTAAAACCCTGAGAGCCGAGACCTCGCTGCCTGAAGAAGTTGAATGGAACTATACTAATATCGATACGAGTGATACAAATGCATTCAGAATACCTTCAGTTTCGAATGATTATTTTTCATTCAGCTGGTACCAGGGATCATCGCTGGGATGGTATCTGCCAAGATTTGTACTCATTTATTCAAAGCTCGTTGACGGAGTGGAAGAAAGACACCAGGTGCTTGTTCCTCAAAAATATGAGAACAATGAGCCCGTCTATTACCAGCCTACTAAAAATACAACTGTAAGTTTCCAGAACAGTTCACTTGATTCGGTTTTTAAGCAAATATCAGCTGGTGATCCGAATAAATCGCGATACAAAATATACGGGGGAATTCTCGAACTCCTGGTATTTGATGAGAATCTTTCAAAATATTATTCCAGCACAAACGGTT
This sequence comes from uncultured Ignavibacteria bacterium, assembly GCA_963811905.1. GTDB lineage: Bacteria > Bacteroidota > Ignavibacteria > Ignavibacteriales > Ignavibacteriaceae > DATFVA01. Next base: position 34,090 of record CAWETK010000017.1, on the reverse strand, counting down.
TCCTCGATGATTATACGATCAGGCTGGATGAGAACGATTATACTAATGTTGAAGGCGGGCTTGGTATTTTCGGATCATACATAAAACAAAAGAGAGGCAGTCTGATTGACGCGGAATTTATTCGTTCTTTTGGTTATATACCAGCAAATCCCTGATTAACAATGAAATCAATAATCTCAATATTTGCAGCTTTATTTTTTACAGTCCTTCTTAATTCATGTAATAAGGAGATATCAACGAGTCCTCCGGAGCCTGTCCCTCAGAATTCAGGAAAGCTTTTTGTTGCTTCCAACCCGTCCGGGGCAAAGATATATCTCAATAATAAAAATACAGGCTACCTCACACCTGATACCGTTCCTTATCTTGACGGCGGGGCTTATAAGCTCGTGACAAAATTAAATTTGTTTAAGGATTCCTCTGAGATTGTACAGATTAAAAAGGATTCTTTGACATCGGTATTTTTAGATTATACAGCAAATCCTACAATGAAGGGATACCTAAATGTCGACTCCTATCCCCAGGGTGCGGATATAATAATTAATGACAGCGTTACGGGCAAAGTGACACCTTTCGAGTTTAGCAATGTACTGCCCGATACTTACAATGTGGTGCTGAAGAAAACCAACTATTGGAACTGGAGCTTCACAACTACCGTTAAAACTGACCGTACAGCAAGGATATATGGTGCTTTGGAAGATACTCTTCTATTTGTCAATTACAGGACTTCAAATTCCGGCCTCCCCACAAACTATCTCGACGGGATTGCAATTGATCAGGACGGAAATAAATGGCTAGTAGATTCTTACAGCCTGATGAAATTTGACGATGAGAACTGGACTTCCTACACTCCCGATAATTCACAGTACCCCGGTGGTAATGTCAACTCTATTGCTGCTTTCGGCAATGAAATCTGGGTCGCTACCATTAGCGGTCTGATTATTTACAAAAACGGAAGTTTCGAAGTATTGAACACTCAATCGGGTCTGGTTTCAGATTATGTCTATTGCGGATTTAAAGAGAACGAAAACAGCATTTGGGTAGGAACTAACCTGGGACTCTGTCATTTTGACGGGGCAACCTGGACAGTTTACAATACAAGTAATTCAGGACTCCCGACAAATAACATTTCCAATATTAACATTGATGCCGCCAATAACTTATGGTTAGGTACGGTTGGCGAGGGCCTGGTTAAATACGACGGGACGGACTGGAGTATTTATAATTCTGAGAATTCAAATTTACCTGTAAGCAACAGAATCACTGATATAGAAATAGTTAATGGTTCTGTTATATGGATCAGTCTTCGTTCTCTTGGTAAAGCACTGGCAGGTGGAACAGCAATGTATGACGGGACGCAGTGGACGTCATTCCAATCGGTACCCAGCAATGATGTCGTTTCTGTAATTGCTCAGTCCCCTGATCTAATCTGGTTTTGCAACATAGAAGCCGGACTGACAAAATGGGACAACGGAAACTGGCAGACTTATCTGACTTCAAATTCTCACATCCCTTCAAACAGAATTGTCGGTACCGCGATTGACCGAAACGGTTACAAATGGATAGCCACAGCAGGCGGCGGTCTCTCCAAGTATAAAGGAAATTAATCCGGAAGATTTGTTGCCATTTCTTTATTTTCTTACATTTAGATATCATAATCAATTTAAACTAATAAACTCTGAGGGCCGACGATGTTAAAAGATAAAGTCCAGAAAGCATTAAATGCACAGATGAATTTCGAATTATCCTCATCCTACCTTTACCTGGCGATGGCGGCGTATTTTGCATCGGAAAATCTGAATGGCTTTGCGCAATGGATGAAAGTTCAATCGGGTGAAGAATACAGTCATGCAATGAAAATATACAGCTATATACACCAGAGAAACGGGAGAGTTAACCTGGCGCCGATAGACGCTCCGAAAAGCGAGTGGAAGGGCGCCGCAGAAGTTTTTACAGAAACTCTGAAGCACGAACAAAAAGTAACCGATTCTGTAGATAAACTCGTCGATCTGGCAATCACAGAAAAAGACCATGCTACTAATACTTTTCTTCAATGGTTCGTTACTGAACAAGTTGAAGAAGAAGCCACCGCATTAAACATCCTTGATAAGATAAAACTGGTGGGTGATAATAAAAGCGGGTTATTCTTTCTCGACAGAGAAATGGGTATGAGGGCAGCTCACTAGATTGTTTTAGATAGCTTTAAAATCAAAAAGGCGATCGGATGATCGCCTTTTTGATTTTTTCAAACAACCCTGTGGTCCTCTGAATCAATGTTTAATTTCAGCAACCGGGATTGCAGTGTGTCTCATTGAATGAACTTTATTTGCAACAGGTAATTCTACGGTATCTTTAACCCTTGCCTCAAAATATTCTCTGAATCTCTGAACCATATATTTAACAGGCCACGCCGCAGCTTCGCCGAGTGCGCAGATTGTATTGCCTTCAATATTATTAGCAACTGAAATAAGGAGATCGATATCACTTTTAGATCCCTCTCCCCTAACTATCCTGTTGAGTATCTTCAGCATCCATCCAGTACCTTCACGGCAGGGTGTGCATTGTCCGCAGCTCTCATGGTAATAGAATTTAGCTATCCTCGCCAGCACTTTTACCAGGTCAGTGTCCTCATCCATTACCATAACGCCGGCAGTACCGATGGCAGAGCCTACTGTCTTCAGGGACTCCGCATCCATTTTAACGCCCTCAAGTTTATCTCCTCTCAGAGGAGGCATAGAGGAGCCGCCGGGAATTACACATAATATTTTTTTATTACCAGGAACACCTCCGCCATATTTATATATTAGATCAGTAAGGAGTATACCGGATGGAAGTTCATATACGCCGGGATTATTAACATGTCCGCTTAAACCATAAAGTATTGTACCGGGATGTTTAGGTTCGCCTATCTTTGAAAACCATTCCCATCCCTTATTGATGATTGCCGGAACATTTGTAATCGTTTCAACATTATTAATAGTGGTAGGGCAACCCCATAGACCAAACTGTGCCGGGAAAGGCGGCTTAACTCTCGGGTATCCCCTCTTCCCTTCGATCGAATTCATAAGGGAAGATTCTTCTCCGCATATATAAGCGCCTGCTCCTTTATGAATATAAATATCACAGGAGAAATCAGTACCGAATGTCTCCTTCATCTTATCACCGACAAAGCCTTTTGCATAAGCATCATCAAGTGCTTTCTGCATAAGTTTTATCCATTTATGATACTCACCGCGGATATAGATATAGGTTACCTTAGCGCCGATTGCATAACAGGCAATCAGTATTCCCTCGATAAGCTGATGGGGATTAAACTCAAAGATCTGCCTGTCTTTAAAAGAACCCGGTTCACTCTCATCACCATTTACACACAGGTATTTCGGTTTATCTGTGGTTTTTGGCATGAAGCTCCACTTTAAACCGGCGGAGAATGCAGCACCGCCCCGTCCTCTGAGACCGGATTTTTTTACCTGATCGATGATATCATCGGGGGTCTGACTTAAAGCTTTCTTAATTGCGGTAAATCCGCCATTCTGCAGATAAACTTCTATCTGATGAATATCTTTAATATCCGGAAGAACAATTTTTTCCATTTAATTCTTATTCTTTAGTGAATCCAAAATTTCAGCCACTTTTTCTTTTGTGAGGTTTTCATAATAATCTTCATTCACGGCAATCATAGGAGCAGTGCCGCAGGAACCCATACATTCAACTTCTTCCAGTGAAAAAACTTTATCCTCAGTAACCTGCATATTATCGATACCAAGCTTTTCTTTTACTTTATCATAAAGGTCATATCCGCCTCTGAGCATACAGCTTACATTTGTGCATACCTGTATATGATATTTTCCCATCTCTTTCTGATGGTACATTGTATAAAATGTAACGACACCCAGAACCTCTTCAGGGGTCATTTCAAGTATATCGGCGACTTCTTTAATTACCTCGTTAGATATAAAACCGTTCTGCTCCTGTGCAAGATAAAGCACAGGCATAACTGCGGGTTTCTTCAAGGGATACTTCGTTAGTATGCCGTCAATCTTCTTAAGGTTTTCTTCATTGAATTTAAAGTCAGTCATTTCATTAGTCATTAGTAATTGGTTATTGGTAATTAGTCATTGGTCATTTGGTATTTGTAAGTATTCGTTGTCTTTCAATAGATTTGATATATGCATTCAGTTTTATATGATTTGTATCAAGCCTGTCAATCAGATTTCTATACATTTCTTCTGAAATTAATTTCCTTCTGTAAGCTTTTATAAGCCAGGTTTTCGTTTCTGATAATGAACCTCTGCCAGAGTAATAAAATTGTTTGTTTTCTTTAATATCTTCCAAATCCTTCAGAAATATTTGACGATATCGAATCGGCAGCCTTCACAAATTGTGTTCCTGGAGTAAATTTTTCAAACGAATTCCAGTTAATCACAAGATGACCAAAGCGCTATTTATCTGCTTCTCCCATTATAGGATCAATGCTGCCAATGATCGCAACAACGTCTGACACCATCCGCCCTTTTATCAGGTGCGGAAGGGATTGAAGGTTCACCATGGAAGGGCTGCGGATCTTGCATCTCCAGGGACGGCCTTCGCCCTTACTGACAAGATAAAATCCGAGTTCACCTTTTGAACCTTCAATTGCATGGTATATATCTCCTTCGGGAGGATTGATCCCGAAATTTACTATCATAAAATCATGGATAAGTTCTTCCATCTTTGTATAAATTTCTGTTTTATGAGGAAGAACTTTCTTCGGCTGATTAAGCAGTACTTCTCCCTGCGGCATTTTATCAAGTACCTGTCTTACTATCTTTGCGCTTTCTCTTGCTTCATCGGCGCGTACGAAATAACGGGCAAGAGAATCACCTTCCGAATAAGTAACTACATTAAAATCCATTTCATTATAGCAGAGGTAGGGGGAGTTCCTTCTAAGATCATATGCTACTCCGCTTCCTCTCAGGCTAGGTCCGGTCATTCCCATCTCAACTGCATCATTACCTGAAATAACTCCGGCTCCTTCAAGCCTTTCTATAAAAATTCTGTTTGTATTAATAAGTCTTTCACACTCATCGAGGTTCTCATCAAACTGGTCAATAAACCACTTTGCTTTAGCCAATGCTTCGGGCTGCGCATCGTTTGCGACTCCGCCTATCCTTGTATAGCTGTTCGTAAACCTTGCTCCGCAGAGAATGTCCCATACATCAAGGATTTTTTCTCTTTCCCGCAGCGTCCATAGGAATACTGTCAGAGCACCCACATCCATCGCAAGCGAACCTATAGCCACCAAATGAGATGCAATACGTGCAAGTTCAGCGATCATCATCCTGATATACTGCGCCCTGGGTGGAGCTTCTATCCCCGCCAGTTTCTCTACAGCAAGCACCCATGCAACATTATTTGCCATCGGGGATAAATAATCGAGCCTGTCTGTATGAGGAATGAATTCATAATAGCTCATATTCTCGGCCATCTTTTCATATCCTCTGTGCAGGTATCCGAGTTCAGGAACGCTGGCTACTACTGTTTCACCATCGAGTCTTAAAAGAACACGAAGCACTCCGTGCGTTGCCGGATGCTGAGGACCCATATTAAGCACCATCTCATTTTCGAGAGCATCATCAACGCTTATATCCGAATCAGTACCAAGCAGTGCTTCAATTATTTTTGGATGAACTTCATCTTTAGTCAGTTTTGGCATAATCTCTTAATCTTTTTTTGGTAATGGAAGACTCCCGGGAATTCCCATCAAAGGAAAATCTTTCCTCAGAGGATAATATTCAAATTCTTCAGGCATATACATTCTTCTTAAATCGGGATGATTGTTAAATGTTATACCGAACATATCGTAAGTTTCTCTCTCATGCCAGTCAGCAGTTTTCCAGACGGATGTCACCGAATCAATGCTGCATTCTGACTCATCAACATCGGCTTTTAACCGCAGCCTGAAATTATGTTTTAAGGAAAAGATATGGTATACAACTGTAAAACGGTTTTTTCTCTTTGCCCAGTCGATGGCAGTAACATCAACACATAATGGGAATTCAAGCTCCGGTTCTTCTTTCAGGAATCTGCAGACTTCCACAATATGTTCTTTTTCTAACCTGACGGATAAATCCCCGCGGTAGTCAACAAATTCAAAGCTTACTTTCGGGAATTTTTCCTGAAGTTTCTGAGGAATAAGTTCTTTTAAGTTCATATTTAATTATTCTGTAAGACGGTTAACTCAGGAAGCTTTTTATCCTGAAAATCTCTTGCTTTGGTTTTTCCGATTTTATCCTGAATCTGAATTAATGCATTCAAAAGATTGTCAGGACGAGGCGGGCAGCCGGCCAGGTATATATCGACAGGCAGGAACTGGTCTATTCCCTGAACCACGTTATATGATCTGTACATTCCGCCTGATGAAGTGCAGGCACCCATGGCTATCACCCATTTAGGGTCTGGCATCTGGTCATAGATTTTTTTAACAACATGCGCCATCTTATAAGTTACAGTTCCTGCAACGATCATCAGATCGCATTGACGGGGAGTAAATCTCATAACCTCCGAACCGAACCGGGCAATATCGTACTTTGGATCGCCGGAGGCCATCATTTCGATTGCACAGCATGAAATTCCCATCGGCATCGGCCATACTGAGCTTTCACGCGACCATGCAATGACTGCATCGATAGTTGTAGTTATAAATCCTTCTTCTTTTAATTTAGCTTCTAATCCCATTTAAATCCGCCTTTCTTGTATACATATAAGTATCCTAATTCAAGTACAACTAAAAATATTAACATAGAAATAAAAATAGATATTCCGAACTCATTGAACAGCCTTTTGAATTCCACAGCCCAGGGGTAAACAAAAATAACTTCAAGGTCAAATATGATGAACAGCATTGCCACAAGGTAATATTTAACCGAGATCCTTTCCCGGGTTGTGCCTACAGGCTTCATACCGCTTTCATAAGTAGAAAGTTTCTCTTTGGTTGGCCTCTGGGGTCCGAAAATTCCGGAAGACATTACTGTGCCTACAGCAAATACAATCGCGAAACCGATCACTAAAAATACTGGAATATATTGTACAATCATCACTTTTTAACAATTTTTGAATGTTAAAGTTATCCAAAAAAAGACATTTTGTCAATTTAAACGGGAATGCCTTGCCTGTGCTGTGCATCAGAGAAAATATGCGGTTTCGGAGTTTATTGGTAATATATATATATTAAATGGGCGTATGGATAATGCATGTGTGAGTATATAACTTAAACTCGAACTTAAATTTAGATTTGAACTTGAACCTGAACTTAAACCTGAACCTGTACTTACTTTTGCTCTTAATGAGCGTTGCAATTCTGAGCGGCTGTGAGCGCAATGCCCCAACTGATGTAACCGGGGATGGTCTGCCTCCCGCTGTACCTACTAATGTGAGAATATACTCCGCTTATGACGGGGAAATTGAGATTGTCTGGCATGCAAATGTTGAAATTGATCTGAAAGGGTATAACATCTATAGGAGTAGTGATAGCACAAATTTCAGTTTTATTGATTTTTCCGATCAGAACTACTATCTGGATGATTCCCTGGCTTATTCTACAAAATATTTTTACAGGATATCCGCCATTGACCTGGAAAATCATGAAAGTCAGCTCTCAGCGGTTGTAAGTGCGGTCCCTAAAAATATAGAAGCACCTTTAACCCCGCGTTTTCTTGAAATAAATGCCCGGAACTGGCCCGGTGATATTTCAGTCTCCCTGTCATGGGATCCGGGATATGAAACCGATATCGCAGGGTTTAATATATACAGAAATACAGAATCGGGATTTACTCCGGACACTACATCGCTGATAGGATTTTCACCTTCCCCGGATTTTTCAGATACCACTAACCTCACGCTTTTAACCACTTATTATTATAAAATTGTTGCTGTAGATAAAGGCGATCTTAAAAGTGACCCGAGCAGTGAGGTAAATGATGAAATCCTTCCGATGGCTGAGATAATTTACCCTGCAGGGACAATCAGAGCAAATATCCTGACATTTAAATTTTTAGCGGTTTCTGTTCCCACAACATACGAAGTTTCTCTACAGACAAATCCGTTTTTCGGCGAGATATGGAGTAAAGAAATCTCTTCAAATACAATCAACGATACAATAAGTGTGGATTATGACGGTAATTCTGTCAGCTACAATGTAACCTATTACTGGCGGGTAGCAACTTATACTAATAGTACAGATCCCAACAGCATCTCCCCTCTTACCGATTTTCTGATCCAGCCCGAATAAAATTCGATTTGTCATTGAACTTGATTCTTTTACTGAATAGTTTATTGATGTAAATTGCAACATCAGTTTAATTTCTCATTCTTCATTTGAAAAGATATTATCTCTTTATTTTACTCGCTTTATCTGCTGCCGGCGGTCTCCGCGCACAGTCGGAGATAGACAGTCTTCAGTTTATTCTCGTCGAGAATCCCCTTAATCTATTATCAACAAGATTAGACAAACAGCTTAATACGTACTACCTGTCATCCAAACTCTTTTACAACCAGGTATTCGATAAATACTCATTTGATGTTACTGAAGATTATAATTCTACATTCATAAAATCAGCCGACAAAAGCATAAGGGATGAACAATTCTTTTCAGCTTCAGCAGCATATAAAATCGCTCCTTTTATGAAAATAGGTTTTATGGGGAATAATACGATCCTTTCAGACAACAGGAAAATCGAGATTAATCAGGCATCGGTTTCAAATGCCATGGTTTTCAGCGACCTGACGCCAGGGAACAAAATTCATCTTTCCCCTTTCTTCGGGTATTCGAACAACAGGCAGATTGGTGAAATTGATAATGGCTTTATATACGGAGGTGAAGGATTGCTTGATGATTACGACATATCGAGTTTTAACCTGTCTTCAAGGCTGAGATTCAGGAATGAAGATATTTCTCCCCGTAAAAACTTAATAAGGTATTTTAACCTTCTTGCAAACAGTGCATTCAATGAAGATGTCAGCAATTATATAACAACAGGTTATTCACAGAACCGGAAGGATTTTTATTATTCTGCAGATTCGATAATCTCAAATGAATATGACATTACTAATAACCTTCAGAGCAGGAATGAAACATCTTACCTGCTGCAGGACGGATTAACGTACAACAATCTTTTTGAGGATTTCGGCCTGGACCTTACAGGACGTCTCGATTGGAGAAATATCGACCGGGATACGAGATATCACCCTCTACAGGTTGTATCTAATTCGGTTTTTGATACAAGGATTGAAGAATTAAAATTTGAGATGGAATCAAATTTCAGGTATATAACTTCAGCTTTTGCCGGAAGGCTCAAGGTAAATTATGCCGAAAGAGATGAAAAACATATAGCAAAGAATTTCCTCAACGCCGGATCCATCTTTTTTGATGAGCGGCAGGACCTGGAAAATCAGAAAAATAATAATTCGGCAAGAATTGCAGTATCTCTTCTTGGCGACTGGAATATTTCAGGTTCTGATAAGCTCTCCTTCAGTGTTTATCAGAATAAACTAAGGTATGATACTCCCAGTCCGGATAATTTTGACGACCGGGATGAGCTCCTGTCGATCATTCGTTTAAGGTACGTAAGAGTACTAACTCCCTATTTTAATGCATTTTTGACTGCCGAAGGTACTCAGAGTCATGTCGTTTACATATTCTCTCAGAAAAGCTCAAATAATAATATTAACCGGATTCTCAAATTCTCTGCAGGAGGCGACTATCATGGAAAAAATGTCACGTCAATAAACGGATTTGAAGTTTCGGCAAATTATACCGTTTATGATTTCCGCGACCTTGTACCCAACCTGAGAAGTTTCTCTTTTCGACAGTTTACAGCCACCGATTCAAGCACAATAAATCTCGGCAGAAAATTTGCTCTGAAAAACTACGGCTACATAAAACTTTCACAGCAGGGTGAATTGAACTGGGCGGCCTTTGCTGAGAAGCCAACGAGGTACCTGCAGGAAATTTATGCGGAACCGAAACTTGTCTTAAGGTATTCGGATGTCAGTTTTGGGGTAGGAAGCCGGATTTTCTCTCTTATAACTTTTAATTACGAAGGGAGAACAAGAATCAAAGATTCTGATTATCTTAGCATAGGACCGTTGACCGAAATATTATGGCTGGTAGAAAATTCAATTTACCTGAAGGTATACGGCTGGTATGAGTTTATAACGGTCGATAAATCGAAGCGGCAGCAGGCTAATCTTTCTTTTGAAGTAAATTGGAATTTTTGATTGGAATAAAAAAATTTTTTCCTATTTTACAAAATCAAATTCAGGAAACAATTTGGCAGAAGAAAAATACTATCTCGAGATCGAGAGCGATCCGAATAATCTCATCACAGTTGAAGAATTCATAAACTATTTCGCAAAAGATCTCGGACTGGATGATGATAAATTGTCCGCTTTGCTCCTTGCTATAACTGAAGCTACTACCAATGCTATCATACACGCAAACAAGAGCGACAAGACAAAACTTGTACAAATCACCGCCAAAGTCATTGAGGGGAAACTTTATATTACCATAAAAGATCAGGGCCCTGGTTTTCAGCCTGAAGAGGTTCCCGATCCGACTGATCCGGAAAACCTTCTCAAAGATTCCGGAAGAGGCTTATATTTAATGCGGGTGTATATGGACGACCTTAGATATAATATTACTCCTGAAGGAACAGAAACAACACTGGTTCTGAATATTACATAGGAAAATCAGTGAATTACGAATTTGCGGATTTTGCGAATTAATTCGTTAATAGTAATTTGTCAATTCTATACTTTTCTGATCAACTCACTAACTTCTTTTGCTGAATTCTTAAGAGAGGCAAGTTCGTTATCTTCAAGCTTCATTTCAATAATTTGTTCAATGCCGTTTCTTCCGAGTTTAACAGGTACTCCGCAAAACACGTTATGAATCCCATATTCACCGTCCAGCCAGGCGGAGCAAGGGAGTACGCGGTTCCTGTTTTTTACAATCGAATCAGCCATCTCTACAGCCGCACTTGAAGGGGCATAATAAGCACTTCCGCTTTTCAGATAATTCACAATTTCAATTCCGCCCTTTCGTGTTCTTTCCACAAGGGAGGAAATTTTTTCTTTTGATAATAACTGCGATAAGGGTATGCCGGAGACACTTGTCTGGCTGATTAAAGGTACCATCGAGTCCCCATGTCCTCCTAGTACCATGGTACTTACATCCTTCACCGAGACTTTTAATTCCTGTGAAATAAAAAGGCGAAGCCGCGAAGTGTCGAGAATCCCCGCCATCCCGATTATACGGCTGCTTTCAAATCCGCTGGTTTTAAAGGCAGCATAACACATAACATCAAGGGGATTTGAAACTACAATAATAATGCTCTGAGGAGAGTATTCGATTACTTTTGCGGTCGCTTCCTTTACAATAGCAGCATTCGCCTTCAATAAGTCGTCGCGGCTCATACCAGGCTTCCTTGCTAGTCCTGCAGTTATAATAATTATATCAGAAGAAGCTGTTTCCTTATAATCGTTTGTTCCGATAACTGAAGTATCAAAACCTTCAACAGAACTGCTCTGGCTGATATCAAGAGCTTTTCCCTGGGGAAGGCCCTCAATAATATCAAGCAAAACAATATTTTCCGCAAGCTGTTTTTCAGCAAGGCGCTGGGCAGCCGCTGCTCCTACATTACCGGCTCCAATAACTGTTATTTTTTTCATAAACAGGCTCCAGAAAAAGGGTTACCAAAATATAGAATATCCGCTGAGCTTTGCAAATGGAAGCATTCATATTTATTTTTGCTTATTAGACAATGTCCCGGTTTGTTCCGGGGACACAAAATTCATTAAAACCAAGAGGAACAATTATGGGAAGGAAGAAAATAGCATTAATAGGCGGCGGACAAATTGGCGGAGTTCTGGCTCAGCTTATAGCTATGAGAAGACTCGGTGATGTGGTATTGTATGATATAGTTGAGGATATGCCCCAGGGTAAGACCCTTGATATCGGGGAAGCGGCAAGGATCGACGGCTTCGATGCAAATGTAACAGGGACAAATAATTACAAAGACATCGAAAATTCTGATTTGATAATTATCACTGCAGGATTACCAAGAAAACCGGGTATGAGCAGGGATGATCTGCTTACAACCAATGCAAAAATCATGAATACTGTTGCCGAGAATGTTAAAAAATATGCCCCGAATGCAATCGTTCTGATTATTTCCAATCCGCTTGATGCTATGGTTACATTATTTAAAAAAGTGACCGGGTTCGATCATAAACGTGTGTTCGGGCAGGCAGGTGTACTTGACTCGTCAAGGTTTTCAACTTTTATTGCCTGGGAACTTGGAGTTTCTGTAAAGGATGTTAATACCATGGTTCTCGGCGGTCATGGCGACACAATGGTTCCAATCATCCGTTATGCAAATGTAAACGGTATTCCTGTAATGGAACTGCTCGAAAGGAAATACAATGATAAAGCAAAAGCACAGGAAGTAATGGATGCTATTGTACAAAGGACTAAAATGGCCGGCGGTGAAATTGTAAAGCTGCTGAAGACAGGTTCTGCATTCTATTCCCCTGCATCTGCAGCAATAGCAATGGCGGAAGCAATACTAAGGGATGAAAAAAGAGTACTCCCTGTATGTGCATATCTCGATGGTGAATTCGGTGTTAAGGGTTATTATGCCGGTGTACCTGCGGTTCTCGGTGCTAATGGGGTTGAAAAGGTTGTTGAATTTGCTCTTGATGAGCAGGAGCAGTCACTTCTTGACAATTCAGTTAATGCTGTAAAAACTCTCGTAGCTGATATGGAAAGATTAGGCTTCTGATTTATTCAGGAAATCTTTAAAATGGAAAAACCCTCTGCATAAGAGGGTTTTTTCTTTTAAATTAAACTTTATCAGGACGGAAATACGTTAACGAATTGTCTATCACCGCGTCTTCTTTCAAATTTTACTATCCCGTCGGCAACAGCAAATAAAGTATCGTCCCCGCCTTTTTTTACATTTATACCAGGATGAAATTTCGTGCCTCTCTGTCTCACCAGAATATTTCCGGCAATTACTTTTTCACCGCCGAATCTCTTTACTCCCAGCCTTTGGGCATTACTATCTCTACCGTTCCTGGATGAGCCTTGACCTTTTTTATGAGCCATTATAAAATCTCCTTCTGTTAACCTATACTGGTAATTTCAATTCTGGTAAGCTGCTGTCTATGCCCGTTTTTCTTCTGATAGTTTGTTCTTCTTTTCTTCTTAAAAATTATAACTTTATCGTCTTTAATATGCTCAAGTACTTTAGCAGTTACTTTCATCTTTGCTACGGACGGTGCACCGATCTTAACACTTTTATCATCTGAATAAAGAAGTATCTGATCGAAAGAAACTTCAGAATCAGGTTCTGCATTCAATTTCGGAACGTAATACTTACCTTTTTCTTCAACCTTAAACTGTTGACCTGAGATATTAACAACAGCAAACATTTGCTTAACCTTTCTGAAAAATTTAGACATCAAAGTTAACAATTTGAATCGCATTTGTCAATTCTTATAACAGGAAAAAACAGCGGACTTGCCAGGGCTGAAACCTTCCCAAAAGGCTCAAATAATGCAATTTTGAGAGGGATAGTAAGTGAAGTTCAAGTTAACGTTCAAGTATAAGTCAGGATTAAGGGCAGGAACAGGTCGAAGGCCGGTTTCGTGCTGTTTCCATTTTATTTTTTCAGCCTGAATGAAAATTCACTGCCTTTTCCGGGTTCGCTTTTTACCTCTATTTTTGATCCGTGGGCTTCTACTATGTGTTTTACTATTGCCAGACCAAGACCGGTACCGCCGACTGCTCTCGACCGGCCCTTATCAACCCTGAAGAATCGCTCAAATATCCGGGAGATATCCTCCGGCGGAATACCGATTCCTGTATCGCGGATTATTATTCTTCCGAATTCATCTTCCTCTTCGATACTGATTGTAATGGAACCAGCTTCTGTATATTTTACAGCGTTGGTAAGCAGATTTACGAGTACCTGCTTAAGCTTATTCTTATCACCGAATAACTGCAGTTTTTCTTTTACAGGCTCGAGTATCAGACTTATATTTTTTTCATCAGCAACCGGCTTCATTTCTGCAACGATATGTTCAAGGTATTCCTTCACAGGGAAATATCTGAAACTCATTCTCATTTCACCCGATTCAATCATCGAGATGTCAATCAGATCGTTCAGAAGGTTGTTCAGGTTAATAGTATGCTGATTAGCTTTAGCAAGAAAATTTTTATTTACCTTTTCATCATTGATGGCACCATTTAAAAGCGTTTCAATATATCCCTGGATCGAAAAAATGGGGGTGCGCAGTTCGTGGGAAACATTGCCCAAAAATTCTGATCTTATTCTTTCAAGGCGTTTCAAATATTCGACATCGCTTCTTGCCTTTACGAACATTTCTCTAATCTCATCCTGTATTCCCTGGAGACTGCTGCTGAGATGGATCTCTTCGGCAGATTTATAATTGTTGTTCCTGATGTTTGATATAATATTTTTTATTTCCTCCATTTCTCTTAATCTTTTGGCCCCTATAAGGTTTAGGAAGAATATGCTTAGGATAAGGATGATGATGATGAGAAGTAACTTTCCCGGAAGAGGTTCAATAACAAATAAAAATATAGAAATAAAGACAGCATCAAAGATTATAAATTCGGGCAGGAATATCTTTGCAGAACTAAGATTTAATTTTAATTCATTCCACACTTTTGAATCTGTATCCTACACCTTTTATGGTTTCAATCAGGTCGGAATACTCAGCTAGTTTCTCCCTTATTTTCCGGATATGGACATCCACTGTCCGGTCGACCACATATACATCTGCGCCCCAGACAGTTCTTAATAATGTATCACGGCTGAATACCTTCCCGGGATTATTAGCAAGGAAATATAAAAGTTCAAATTCTTTTCTGGGAAGTACTGTTTCCTGACCCTCTACATATACAACGTATTTATCCCTGTCAATCTGTAAAGGACCTATTTCTACGGTAACAGGCAGGTCCTTTTCATCCCTGGAAGTTTTCCTGAGGTTTGAATTCACTCTCGCTATTAGTTTTTTAGGAGAAATGGGTTTTTTTATAAAGTCGCTTGCACCCAGTTCAAGTCCTTTTATCTCATCAGCCTCCGCACCTTTGGCAGTAAGGAAAATAACCGGTATTTCAGCATAGGCTTTGTTCTCCCTGATACGTTTGCAGACTTCATATCCGTCAATATTGGGCATCATGATATCAAGTATTATCAGATCGGGTTTCTCGTTCACTTTCTGAAGTGCTTCAAGACCGTCGTAAGCGGTAATCACCTCGAAGCCTTCCTGGTTGAGATTATACTCCAGAAACTCCACGATATCTTTTTCATCATCAACTAATAGTACTTTTGGTTTCATGTCTGCTTTATATTAACTTCAGATTTTTTTGCAGCTGACTGATACATTGCATCAATTACACGCATTCTTGATAGAGCTTCGTCTGCCGGTGAGAAGACAGGATTAAGTCCTCTTACCGCCCCTATAAAGCTTTTTAATTCGTTCAGATATGACTTCTTAAAAAGGTTCATTGCACTCTCAGTTTGTGAAGGCGTCAGATCCATAAATTGTTCATCTATCTTCTTGTTAATTCTAAACGGGTTGAGCGAAGCATTACCTTTTGTACCGTAAACGTTGAAATAAAACAGATCTTTCTCCAGAGGAATTGACCAGCTTGTCTCCATGCTTATAACAGCATTATTTTTGCATCTTAGCATACTGATTGAACTGTCTTCAACATTTTTAGTATTCAGTGAAAAATTCTGAGTTGATACACTGGTAACAGGAGGGTAATTAAGAAGCCAGAGTGCAAGGTCAAGTAAAAGAATACTCAGATCAATTATAACTCCGCCGCCCGATTCTTCTTTCCTGGTAAACCATTTTTCACTGCTGCTTTGTCTTCTTATCCATCCGCATTTAACATAAAATGGCTCGCCTATCTCGCCTGCACTGATAATACTTCTCAGGATCATTGCATCCGGTCTGTACCTGAGATTCATTCCAACCATGATCTTGGTCCTGGATTTTTTTGCTGCATCAATTATAGGTTTGGTTTCTGCATATGTTCTTGCCAGCGGTTTTTCAACAAGCACATTCTTTTTTGCTTTCAGGCAGGCTATAGCCGTTTCTTTATGGAGGTGTGTTGGAGTGGCAACAATAACAGCATCAGCATCCGCCTCCGAAAGAAGCTCCCTGTAATCGGTGTATCTTCCTTCAATATTGAATTTATCGGCGATCGTATTGAGCCTGTTTTTATTGATTTCAGCTACGGCTGTAACCTTAACATTATTCATTTTCATGAGGTTAGGGAGGTGAACAAGCTGAACTATTCCTCCTAAACCGATTATTGCAAGATTAGTTTTGTCGCTCAAATAGTAATCTCCTGGTTAAGACTTCTGTGTCTGCAAAATATTTTAACTCTTTCAATAATTCCTTCGGGATCAATCTTCAGTATGTGGTGAAGTTCTTTCTGAGTTCCATGCTCAACGAAATGATCGGGAATTCCCATTCTCAGAATATCATTCTTATAGTTTTTATCATTAAAATATTCCAGTACTGCACTTCCGAATCCGCCGATAAGAGTGCTTTCCTCAAGTGTTACAATCTTGGGATGCTTTCCCGCAATATAATCGAGCATCCGTGTATCGAGAGGTTTTATGAATCTCATATTTATAACCTCGCATACAACACCCTCCGCAGCTAGCTGCTCTGCGGCTTTTTGTGCATATTCAACCATTGAACCCACTGCAAGCAAAGCAACATCATCGCCTTCACTGAGTTTTTCCGCTTTCCCGATCTCAATATTATCGAATCCATTTTTTAATTCTACTCCGAGTGCTGAACCTCTCGGATACCTCAGTGCAATAGGGCCTTCTTTATGGTTTACTGCCGTATAGAGCATATCTCTAAGTTCAGATTCATCCTTAGGCGCCATTATGACCATACCGGGAACCAATCTTAAGTAAGTCAGATCAAAAGCACCGTGGTGAGTTGGTCCGTCGGCACCGACAAGTCCTGCCCTGTCCATTGCAAAGACCACGTGGAGTTTCTGTATACCCACATCATGAACTATCTGGTCAAATCCTCTCTGTAAAAAAGTAGAATAGACCGTTACAACAGGTACAATTCCCTGCGTTGCAAGTCCTGCAGCAAAAGTTACTGCATGTTCTTCAGCAATACCGACATCGAAATAGTTTTCCGGAAATTCTTTCTGCAGGATATCCAGACCTGTTCCGTCCGGCATTGCAGCAGTAATACCAACAACATTTTTATTTTCTCTTATTATATCAACAAGCGCATGTCCGAAAATGGAAGTATATGAAGGGGTGCTGCTGCTCTTTTTGTAAGCTTTCCCTGTCAGTTTATCGAATGGAGTCGAAGCGTGAAGCCGCTGTTCGTGACCTTCAGCAGGTTTGTAGCCCTTTCCTTTCTGGGTCATTGCATGAACGAGTATCGGTCCTTTCAGGTCCTTTACCTGCTCAAAAATTCTTATCATCTGGTGCAGGTTATGACCGTTTATAGGGCCAAAGTACCTGAATCCCAGTGCTTCGAAAAGCATACCCGGTGTGATCACTGCCTTGATGCCGTTTTCAAGGCGTGCGGCAATTTTTCTTAACCTGTCGCCGAACTGATCAAGCTTGCCTGTAAGCTCCCAGATCTGACCTTTAAATTTATTATAATCAGGGTGGGCTATCATCTCTGTAAAGTAATTTGATACCTGCCAGACATTCGGAGCAATGGACATACGGTTATCATTGAACACAACGATCAGGTCAGATTTTGTAATACCGGAGTTATTCATTGCCTCATAAGCCATACCGCCGGTCATCGCACCATCGCCGATAATTGCTACAACTTTCCTGTTCTCTTTTTTCAAATCTCTCGCTACAGCCATACCAAGTGCGGCCGAAACAGATGTTGTTGCGTGACCGGCCCCGAAAGTATCATATTCGCTCTCAGCACGTTTAAGAAAACCGCTTATACCATGCAGGTGGCGTATTGTGTGCAGTTTATCTTTTCTGCCAGTAAGGATTTTATGAGGGTAAGCCTGGTGTCCCGTATCCCATACAACAAGGTCATAGGGGGTATTAAATACTTTATGCAGGGCTACTGCAAGTTCGACGGTACCAAGCCCGCCTCCGAAATGACCGCCGACTTCTGAAATAGTATCAATGAGATATTCGCGTATATCTTTACACAGGGTTTTCAATTCCTGCGTTCCGAGCTTTCGTATATCTTCCGGAACGTTTATCCTGGACAGAACCGGGTACTTTACATCTTCGGACATATTCTCATTTTCCATACTTCTATTCCTATTCCTCTTCTTCCAAATTAAGCTCATCAAGCTTTTTCTTCAGTTCCGTAATTCTCAATTCTGCCTTTTTCAATGCAGAGATACAGCTGCGGGACAGTTCAATACCTTCTTCGTATAGATTCAAAGCATCATCAAGATCAACTGAATTATCTTCGAGCAGCTCTGAAATTTTTTCCAGTCTCTTAAGGTCTGTTTCGAACTTATTATTCTTCTTGCTCATTATTCCCTGGCGTTATTTTAATTTTGCCGTCGGCAAATATTACTTCAGATTCTTCATTAGAATTAAACCCGGCTTTTCTCTTTATATATTTATTTCCCTGTCTCACAAGTGTGAAACCTCTTTCCAGGGTTCTCTGGATATTATTTGATTCAATAACCTTTGTCAGAAGTGAAACTTTATTATTGTGTAATAATATTCTGTGATCGGTCGTCTGAAGCACTTTATAAAGCAGGTTATCAACTAACTGCGATTTATTTCTAACTATATCCAAGGGAACCCTGAACCCGTACGAGCCGAGAACTGAACTGAGTCTTTTTCTCCCTTTTTGGCAATATTCATTAATTTTTAATGTAGAATTATATGAAAAATCGTTTATAAAGGCAAAAATTTCATTTATATCCGGAGTAGCTAATTCCATAGCAGCTGATGGTGTCGGAGCTCTTAAATCCGCAGTAAAATCGGTAATGGTAAAGTCGATCTCGTGACCTACTCCGCTGATTACCGGGATCTTCGAATTATAGACAGCGCGGGCAACCGCTTCCTCGTTGAAAGCCCAAAGATCTTCAATCGAACCTCCGCCTCTCGCGACAATAATGACATCTATATCATCACGGGTATTCAACAGTTTTATGCTTTCTGTAATAGTTTCAGCGGATCCGCTTCCCTGCACTCTTGCAGGAGCAATGACAAGTTCAGCCAGCGGGTAGCGCCTTTCTGCAACGCTGATCATATCCTTAAAAGCGGCTCCGTCAATGGCGGTAACGATTCCGATCTTCTGAGGGAACTGCGGAATTGCTTTTTTACGGGCGGGATCAAATAATCCCTCCGCATTTAATTTTTGCTTCAGCATCTCGAAGGCAGCCTGCAGTTCTCCTTCACCTGCCGGCTTCATTGAACGAACATCGATCTGGTAGCTTCCGCGGGGAGGATAAACTGAGAGTTTGCCGCTCACGATAATTTTCATTCCATCCTGGGGCGTAAAGAAAACATAGCTGTTAAAACTTCGCCACATAGTACAGCAAATTAAAGCATCGGAATCTTTCAGGTTAAAATACCAGTGACCTGAATTGTGAGCCTTATAGTTGGATATTTCACCTATGACCGAAACCTGTGAGAAATCTGCCTCGAGGGTCTGCTTAATTTGTTTTGTTATTTCTGAGACTGTAAGGAGTTTTGATCTATTCATAATAAAATAAGTTAATCAAAATTTTACACTAAATCCCAAAGTGGGGATTATCGGGAACATTGTACTTGTATCACGTCCGAGGGTAAGATCGTTATTAATATAATAATCATATCCTACAACATTTGCCCTGTTGTATGCATTTATTACATCAAGATAAAATGACCAGTTGAGGTTCCAGAAATTTGTCACGGCGGTGAATCTGACGTCAAGCCGGTGATACTCCGGTTTCCTCGAATTAAGTCTCTGGTTATTATAATCAACATCGTAAATTACTTCGCCTGTACCGCCCGCGAAATGGTGTTCTTGTTGCAATAACAGGGGTCTCGGGAATACCGTCGCCGTTCTCATCCATAAGCACGATCCTTGGTTTAACTCCCGAAGGAAGACTTATAGGAAAACCGGAGCCGTACTGCCACCTTAATCCTACATCAAGCCAGCGTGTAAGCTGGTAGTTGAGGACTATATTAACTGTATGTCTCTGATCAAAGCGGAAAGGAAGGCTTGATCCGTCTTCTACCCGTTTTGCATCAGAATAAGCATAGCTGATCCAGCCCGAAAGTCTATCCTCGGGAGAAAGATTTTTTTTAGCCAGGAAAACTTCTATTCCATATGCACTTCCGCCGGCATTATTTACCGGGATTTGAGTTAAAGAGTCTCCTTCCACTGTAACAGGCTGCGTCCATCCGGAAGGGTAGCGGGGATCTTTACCGGGGATGGGAGAAGTCTCATATTTTACACCGGGGACAATTTTCTGTACAATAAGATTGTTAAAATCTTTATAGTAGCCTTCCAGCTTAATGCTCCATTCAGCATCCAGCCAGCGTTCAATACCAAGTATATAATGCAGAGCCTGTTCAGCTTTAAGATCCCGGGTATAGACATCGCTTAAATCATACAGTACATTTTCATCCCGCAGCTTTTCATAGCCGGGTGATTGATAATAAATACCCCAAACGGCCCTTAAGGTTGTAAGGTCATCCAGAGCATACGACATCGACATCCTTGGGGCAATATAAGCTTTGCGCAGGATATCATAATAATCAAATCTTAATCCCGGCTGAAGGTAAAGTTTGTTATTAATTGAAAAATTGTTTTGAACATATGCATGATAGCGTTTGTCATCTCTTGTATCTTTAAGATCAGTCAGCACTGCACGGAACTGGGGATTTGATGAGAAGAAAGCTTTAAGTTCAGGATCGATATTAAATCTGAAATCGATAATTGTTCTAAGGAAGTCCACTCCTGCTCCTGCCTCAAAAATATTATCCCCCCACAGATAGGTAGCATGATCATCAAGGGCATATTTCTGGAAGGTGAAATCCGTGTTGAACTTAAAGTACAAAAGGTAAGGCGCAAGTGTATCTGAAATAATATGTTTGAAATCCTCCCTGTTTAATGATGGATCAAGGACTTCAGAATTTAAAGCAGCAGCACCATTATTTGTATAATAGGAGCCGACGACTTTATTGAGAAACTTTGTGTTAGGTGTAAAATGCCATGCTACACTCGCTACATTATTTAATGTTACATTTGTAACACCGACGCTGTCTGCAGTCTTTCTCTGTTTCGCACTTACTATATCAACTCCATCACGCGAATAAATTCCATTAATAAGGAACTTATTTCCGTTATAAGGTCCGATTGCGATCTTGGTCTGGAAATCATAAAAATTGGGGAAGTTGACATTCTGATCAACCAGTCCTGCATTCTTTACAAAAGGTTCAATTATCAGATCATAATATGTTCTGCGGGAATTGAACATCCAGCTTCCTTTAAGGCTGAACGGATTTTTTCCTTCCAGTACCAGGTTTGCATCAATTATGGAGGCATTAAGACTTCCTGAGATAGCTTTGGCATCATTCCCTTCTTTATTAGTTACATCAAGTACAGCCGAGAGCCTGTCGCCGTACCTTGCCGGAAATCCTCCTGTAATAAGATTAACATCCTCAACGGCATCAGGATTAAACATGCTTATTACGCCGTAGAGCCGGTAAGGATTAAATATTTCCACATCATCCATTATTATCAGGTTCTGATCGGGTCCGCTTCCCCTTATAATAAGCTGTGATGAGAAGTCGTTTGGCGCAAGCACTCCGGGCAATGACTGGAGAGTTCTCATAACATCTTCACCTGCTCCCGGAAGGATCTTCGCGCTGCGGGGACTAAGATCAATCAGGCTCGTCCTTGTATCTCTCTGTTCCTGTTTCTTCATCCCGGTTACTCTCACTTCTCCTACTTCAATCACAGTTTCTTCAAGGGTTATGTTTATTTCAATTATCTTGCCTGGTAAAATATTCACATCCCTCGTTTCGGTTTTATAACCTACAGAACTGTATCTGATAGTTTGTTTTCCCTGTGGTATGCCTTTAAGTCTATACTTACCCTCATGATCGGTAACAGTACCAAAACCGGTATTAAGGACAAGAATATTAACACTGGGAACAGGGTTATTTCCGTCGGTGATCCTGCCCGATATTTCCCCTGTCTGTGCAGCGAGAAAAGGTGAGGTTAGTAGTATTATGATTAAAGAAAATTTCATTAAAAGCGGTTCAATTATTTTTAGTGAAACATAACGGAAAGCATAATCGTTCCTGCATCAGATGATAAATCTAATCATATTAATTACGAATAGAAGTGCAGTTTTTAGAAGATGACAGCAGACCGCATTACAGGTAAAGTGAGAAGAAGCTTGAGTAGAGTCCGATAGAGAACTCGTGAAACTCACTTCCCTTTTCCCCGGGTTTTACGTTGAACCGGTACCTTGCATACACTGTAAAAGTATTCACTATCCTGAATAATCCCAGCGAGACTTCCGGCGAGATACCATTAAACCCGTCGAAATTTGTGAATCCGTTTATACCGGGAGAAATATATTCTATGCCTGGAACACTAATAATATGCTTATAGCCTATCCTTAAAAAGTTCTTTACCGGGGCATTAAAAATATGGGAATATTCAGCTGAAAAATATCCTATGGGATACCGGTAGCCTCCGCCTCTTAATGAAATTAAGGGAATCTCTTTGGCGAGACTGAAATAATCATCATTTTTTTCTTTCACATATACCGGTGAAGGTAATCCGAATACTGCCGCGCCGAATACACAGAGAAGAAGGAAATTTGATTCCCCTTCAACCTTTGGTTCTTCCGGGAGTTCGAATTCATATTTTTCACTGGAATACTGATGACCGGCTGAATCTTCAACTAAAATAACAAAAGGAACATTTTTCTCCTTAAAACTTAAGTCGGAAATGTCGATACTTATTTTATGAGACTCGGTTAATTCATTAGAAACTTCATATTCATAACTGTTTTCTATTATGACTTTAGATTTTGCAGGAGCGCTTGTGAAGAATGAAAGCATAAAAGTATGAGGTACTTCAGGAGTTACAAATGAATCAATCAGGTATACTTCAATTGAGTCCGCCTCATCCTGTGCATAAGAAGCTGAAAAAGAAATTATGATTAACATAAGACACAGTAGTTTCATCTTCATAACTATTTCCTGCATAAAGATTTAATTGATATCCTAAAATAAATAAAAAGGTCACTCAAATAAAATTCAATTGAGTGACCGTTAAATAAAACACAAGGTATTATTACTAAACTTTATTCAGACATTCATCAAGGTCCATTAGAATATCATTGGTATTCTCAAGCCCTAATGCAATTCTTATTCCTCCCGGGTCAATACCATACTCAAGAAGTTTAGCCGGAGAGATCATTGAGTGCGTCATCGATGCAGGATGTTCAATCAGGGTTCTGGTATGTCCCAGGCTGACGGCAAGGGTCATTGTATATGCATGTTCAGCGGCGTAATTCATAAATCTTCTGCCGTTCTCCTTGCTTTCCTTCGGATCGGAGCCTTTAAGAACAAAATAGATAAGACTGCCGGGCGCAAAATTGCCGTTGTAGTCTCTCATCTGCTTCTTTGCAGTTTCATAATATTTGAAACCCGGCAAACCAGGATAATTTACAAATTCAACTTTCGGATGAATGCTGAGATATTCTGCTACCCTGCTGGCTGATTTCATCTGCTGTTTGATTCTGATAGGAAGTGTGGGGAGCCCGTACGTAGTGATTGTCCATGCAGTTTTATTGTTCAGTACTGCGCCGAAGTCTTTACGGTAAAGCAGCAGCATATCCTTATATTTATTTTTGCCGATCACAACGCCGCCCATGTCGGTTCCGAAGCCGCCCAGTCCTTTTGTAAGGGAATTAACCGAAAAGTTTGCACCGAGTTCTATAGGCCTCTGGCAGAAAGGGGTTGCGAAAGTATTATCAACCACAATTTTTATTTTCTCGGCTTCCTCCCTGCTCTCATTGAAGATATCAACAAGTCTTCTGATTTCTGCTATATCTATAATGTCGAGATTAGGATTTGCAGGACTCTCAAGGTACACCACCTTTGTCTGAGGTGTTACAAAGTTTAATAAGTTCTGCGGATCGGTAAGGTCTGCCAGTATTGTTTTTATATTGTACCTCGGCAGCCAGTTTGTGAAAAGCGAGTAGGTGCAGCCGTATAAAGTCATATGAGAGATTATCTCATCGCCTGATTTGGTGAGCATCCCTATGATGCCTGATATTGCTCCCATTCCCGTGGAGAAAGTAACGGCCATTTCTCCTCTTTCAGCGTATGCAAGATTTTCCTCAAGGATATCCTTATTGGGTTCGCCAAGCCTGTCGTATATATATATCGGCATCGGGTCTTCGCCTGTTACAGGCGAATTTGCGAATTCCTGGAATCCTTCGGCGCCTCTTTCCACTGAATCAAGCCGATAGATTACTGATGAAGTTATAGGAGGCAATACGTGATGTTTATAGTCCCATTTCTTTGTGAAGTTCTTCCCATAAATGAGGTGAGTATCCATTGAGTATTTGGTATCATCAACCAGGTTCATTTCCGGATTGGTTTTTTCGTCGGTGTTCATAACATCTCCCCGTCTGGTTATTAAAAATTACTTTGACAAAAATACACAGAATAAAAATGAATAGTAATGGGATATCCGGGGGCAATCAGAGTGAGATTAGGGAAAAAATATTATTTGAAAGAAAAAATTTTTCGGTCCGGGAGGGTTTGAAGTATGACTATTTATCATAATTTCTTTAGGGATCATCTTCAACTGCTTCTGATAGGCCTGTTAGAGGCCTTTTATAGACTGGTGGTAGAATAATTAAGTGAGCCAGCGAGTTTCTCTTCCTCCTCCCGGGCAGACAGGTCGCTTTACATTCGTTTATAATTTCAACACTTTTGACAAAATGTCAGTCCCCGTAGTTATGCAGTATTAGTACAGTAGTAATGCAGTATTTATGCAGTATTTGAACTCAAAATGAGACACGCCAAAAACAGCCAAAAAATGCAATTTTCGCGCTGTTGAAAAATTCTATATCTGACAAAATGTCAGTGTCACAATTCGGGAATCCCTGAAATCCTTTCGCCCCCGTTTCCTATTTAATTGCCTGTTCAAGATCTTCAATCAGATCTTCAATATCTTCAATTCCTACAGAAAAGCGGATCAGGCTGTCGGTAAGTCCCATTGCTTCTCGTTTTTCTTTTGGAACGGCAGCATGAGTCATACTGGCAGGGTGGCTGATCAGGCTTTCTACTCCTCCAAGACTCTCGCCCAGCGTAAAGATCTTAACATTCTTAAGTATTCTTTTAGCAGTTTCCACATCTCCGAAATCTGCTGATATCATTCCGCCGAAACCTGTCATCTGTTTTTTAGCCAGTTCGTGCTGGGGATGGGATGTTAATCCCGGATAATATATCTTTTTACAATAACCGCTTTTTTCCAGATGATCTGCAAAAGCAATTGCATTGGAATTATGTCTTTCCATTCTGACGGCAAGAGTTTTTGTGGAACGAAGAATCAGCCAGCAGTCGAAGGGAGCCGGTACTGCGCCAACAGCATTCTGAATGTATCTTAATCTTTCATGAATCTTTTCATCACTGGTAACTAAAATTCCACCGATAACATCGCTATGCCCGTTCAGATATTTCGTCTGGCTGTGCAGAACTACCGTAGCACCAAGAGTAAGCGGGTTCTGGAAATACGGACTCATAAAAGTATTATCTACTATACAGACCAGGTTATTCTTTTTACAGATATCCGCCGTACCTTTTATATCTGTAAGGTTCAGCATAGGATTGGTGGGTGTTTCGATGTAAACCATTTTAGTGTTTTCTTTAATGGCGTTCTCAATGTTTTTCAAATCCGAAGTATTTACCCAGGAAAACTCCAGTCCGAAATCCTTCATTATTAATTCAAAGAGTCTGTATGTTCCGCCGTATACATTATGAGAGACAATTATATGGTCTCCTGCTTTTACAAGTGTGGTTAAAGCATGAGTGGCTGCCAGTCCGGATGAGAAAGCAATTCCGTATTTTCCTTTTTCAAGTGCGGCAACGTTTTTCTCAAGGGATTGACGTGTCAGGTTATGCGTCCTGCCGTATTCAAAGCCTTTATTCTTTCCCAGCTCTTCCTGGGCATACGTCGATGTCTGGTAGATGGGTGTAATTACAGCACCGGTTACAGGATCAGGTGTTTGCCCTGCATGGATTGCATCCGTTGAAAAGCCCATTATTTGCTCCTGAATTTTAGAATTTGTGAATCAATTATTTGGAATTATCAAAGTTGATTAAATCATAACGTGTTATTATATCCGTTATCCTTCCGAAATCACTTACCAGTACTGCAGTATTTTCTTTAAGTACTTCTTTCACTTTATCGATCTCTGTTTTTGCAT
Organism: uncultured Ignavibacteria bacterium; assembly: GCA_963811905.1. Classification (GTDB taxonomy): domain Bacteria; phylum Bacteroidota; class Ignavibacteria; order Ignavibacteriales; family Ignavibacteriaceae; genus DATFVA01. Next base: position 7,581 of record CAWETK010000017.1, on the reverse strand, counting down.
CGAGTACCGGTACGCATTCTTCCATTACATCCTGAACTGAAGCCTCCAGAAGTTCCTTATTGTTCAGAAGCTTGCCCATAAGCCGGTTCTCCCTTATGCATCCTATCGCCTTCCGGTTCTGCATTACCGGAATATTAGAATATCCTTTCTTCGTAATAAGCTCAAGTGCATCCTTCACAAAAGCATCCGATTTAAGATAAACAATATCCTCGTTTCCATTCGATTTTTTGACCTCGGATATTTCGCGCAATGTTTTAATTTCTTTATCGAGCATCTGGTTTACTCTGAGCCATTCGATATTATGGACCTTAGAGAGATACCGTTCACCTGTATCGCATACGAAAAAGACAATTACATCCTCTTCGCTAAGATCTTTCGCAAGTTCCAGACGTTACATGAAGAATAGTCCCTGTACTTCCCCCGCAGAAAATTCCTTCTTCTTTTGTTAATCTTCTTGCTGCCGTAAAAGATTCTCTATCGCTTATGTTTATAATTTTATCTATGTATTGAAAATGCACATTCTCCGGAAGACAGTCCTGACCTATTCCTTCAACAAGGTAGGGAGTTCCTTTAATGATCTCACCCGTTTCTTTATACGTCCTGAATATTGAACCCAGAGGATCAGCACCGATTACTTTTATGTTCGGATTCTTTTCTTTAAGATATCTGCCTGTCCCGCTGATCGTTCCGCCAGTGCCTATACTTGAAACAAGATGAGTTATTTTACCTTCCGTTTGTCTCCATATTTCAGGACCTGTTGTCCTGTAATGCATTTCCGGATTGGCAGGATTGGAATACTGGTAGGCAAATATTGAATTAGGTGTTTCCTTGTGGATACGTTTCGCTACATTTACATAATATTCGGGACTATCGGGTTCTACTGCATTCGATACAACAATTACTTCACCGCCCAGCGCCCGAAGATAATTTATCTTCTCAGAGCTTACTTTATCGGTAACAACAAAGATTGTCTTGTAACCTTTGACTGCTGCTGTTAAAGCAAGACCGATACCGGTGTTTCCGCTGGTCGCTTCAATAATTGTCCCGCCGGGTTTCAGTTCGCCGTTCTTTTCAGCGGCTTCAATCATTGAATATCCGATCCGGTCTTTAACGCTGCCTCCCGGGTTAGCCGATTCAAGTTTCGCGAAGATCTGAGGTTTTAATCCCCGGTTGACCTTATTAAGTTTGATTAACGGAGTGTTGCCGATTGTATCAAGAATACTGTTTTTATATTCCATTTAATTTATCCTGCATTTTTAAACATACCTATGCTCCCCGGGACCTAAAAAGTTAAATTGATTAAAGTGAAAAATAATAATAACTAAATGTAGTGAATGATTAAAGCAAAATTAGTGAGGCAAGATAAAAAATTATCATTTTTTGCAATAATTCTCTATCCTTTTCATTACGATGAAGGGGAAGATGAACCCCGTGATAACTGGTTCGGCTAAGGAGTCATCTCCCATAAAATTTTTAGGGTGTAATACCCGGAGGTCGCATGCTATTTAGCTGGTGCTGTACTTCAAATGGAAAAACATAAAGGACGTAAAAAGCATTGATCTTTTATGATAAAGGACTTCAAAGCCCGGTCCAAAACCCATTTAATAATATGAATGCCGGAAAGGATTATCCTCCTTTTGCGTTATTATGTTCTTTCTTTTTCACTTTATCCTTCTGATCTTTATCATACCTTTTACCATACTTACCAACGGGTAATGCCATAAATATCTTTTTATTTACATCACGTGCGATTGGGACATAATCCTGAGCAGCAGTTTGTACTGCAGTTGTGACTACCTGAGCAATCAAGCCTACCCAGCCTCCCGCACCAACATTAGAACCGCTTGTGTTTACATCAATTTCCTCGTCATAAAACCATAGCAGCTCTCCTGTATGTGTTGATTTTAATTCACAAGTTGCCTGTACATTCACACTCCCGGAAGTAATAAGATATTGTGTGTCCCACTTATTTATTGTTACATATAATACAGCATCAGCACCAAAATAATCATAAAATTTTTCAACCGGGACATTCAACATTGTTTCGGTGTCATATAATCCTTCCTGCTGCAGTACATCATATACCACTTCCATCGGAAAGACATAATAACCGGTGTTCGTTAATGGTTCTGCCACAGTTGTTGTATAATATTCCTTTGCATCCGCTGCTGTAGAATTGTTAATCGGGGGCAAAACCAGAATACTGATCGGATGCTCAGAGTACATTTGAGGAGCGAATTCATCCTTCGTAATATATGTTGCGCAGCCGATTAAATTCAGTCCAAGGATTAAAATTATGCTAAACCGGATTGATCTCATTGTTTCCCCCTTTCATATTTTGCTTTTACTTTTTCAATAAATGTAGTCGATTCAGGATACAATGTTTTCTCTTTGTCAAGATAGGTCAGGCCTTCATCATCATTTCCCTCTTTCAAGAGCATGTATCCGTATTCAGCATATACTCCTGGAGGTACGGACTGATTTTTTTTCTCACAAACTTCAATTATAGAGGATAATTCCAGTTTATGTTTTTCAAATGTTTTTTCATCAGGGTTCAGCTTAAATTCATACAATGTACTCGAATAGTTTCCCCAATAGTACATGCCACCTGGTGTCTGGCATCCTGTAAAAAGACCAAACAACAATAACAGAATAAAATATGATTTTTTCATGGTACCTCTATTTCGGTTGTTACTTCTGCATCGACGATTATTGTTCGATTAACCAAAATATCAGTATTCCGATATACTTTAATATTATGAGTCCCAGGTTCTAATTCGTATAACTCTACTTCCCTTTGAGGGATAAAGGATTGTTTATCATCTACGGAAATAGAAATATTATTAGTATTTCCGGTAAATTTCAGATAACCTTTATGGTCTTTTATTAGTACTTCTGTATTGTAACCACCGCATGAGATAATGAATAATGAAAGTAAAATGAATAAGATACTCTTTTTCATACTCTTCCCCTTATTGTTCTTGAATATAATAATTATTAAAATCTTCGAGAGGTATTTCACCTGAAATTTGAGTGCAAACAGATAATTCTGTAGTAACATCACCGGGAATAAAAGAGACCGCTTTAATTTTCCCCACTATCTTTCCTGGCAGCTCAACCGTGGTATTGCTCTGGGGATTCAATACTTTATTCCCTCTTTTATAGACCGTGAACTCATCTCCTTCTTTTATGCCCTGCAATTCACCTCCGGCGATAATATAATTTCCGTCTTCATATGATAACAAATATGATCTCCACGGATTATCAAGAAGTTTTTCGGAAATATTATTAACCAGCTTTGTAATTGCTGCACTGATCACCTTGTCATTTAAAGAAGCATCGTATCCTGCTGTTTCACCCAGGCCCAGAACCGTTTCAGCTTCTGAGGTTGCTTCACCATAACCTTCTTCTGTATAGATAATCCTCCTAGTTTTGACATCAACTAATCTCACAGCAACCCTTGCATAGGCAGTCTGCTTTTTGGTTCTGCTGAATACACCGACGTCACTGGTAGCCTTACGCCCAAATTCAGTCACAGAACCAACGATCAGATAATCAGCTGGAATATTAAGGGAATCGAAATCAGCAATTTGTTTTTCTTTCATAAGGTAAGCAAGATCTGAGCGTTCAAGCATGATGAATTTGTCAGTAGAAGCAAGTTTTGAAGAAAAAATATCCATTGCCTGTTTTCCAAGCCGGTCGTCATTTTCATTATAGAAAAACCCCTGGCCGTACTTGGTTTCATTTGTAAAACGGGCAATAGCTACTTTTCTTTTTAGCGATTTGTCATTTTTTTGTTCGATGGTCTTGCTAACATTCCCGCTGCCCTCTGATATATCGGATTTTATTGGCGGCCTTACACTTGAGCAGGACATCAGGAACAATGAAAGCACAATGACAGAAAGAATTGTTTTTGGCATTTTATCTCTCCCTGAATTTTAAGGTTCTCCTATATTTCAATATTAAAATTATTAAATTTTTTTTAATAATCCATCTAAATTCTGAAAATTTATGAGTTTAATGGAACCCGGGGAGAGTATAAATAATGGTGTCTGTGCTATTTAAAATTGTACCCTCTGAGAAATTCTTCTGTCCGCAACCTCTTTTTGCCTTCCTGCTGGAGTTCAAGAATTTGTAATGTGCCTTCATCGCAGCCGATAAATAACTCAGTTTTGGTCTGTTTTATTTCACCGGAACTTAATTTTACATCAGAAAGCTTTGATGCATATACTTTTATTAATTTTTCGTTATGATGGAAAAAAGCTCCGGGGTAGGGAGAAAGTCCCCTGATAAGATTATGAATTTCCGATGCCGGTCTGTTCCAGCTGATTTCCTGAATTTCCTTAGTGATCTTAGGTGCAGGCGAGGCTTTTGAACTATCCTGTTCCATCAAAGTAAAATTACCGGATTCTATCATTTCAACGGTTTTCAATACAACTTCAGCTCCAAGTTCACTCATTTTATCGTGGAGAGTACCGAAATTATCATCATCTTTGATTTCTATCTTTTCCTGGTAATAAATATTCCCGGTATCTACCTTTTCGGCAAGTGCGAAAGTGGTAAGTCCTGTTTCATTTTCACCTTTTATCAGCGCCCACTGTATAGGCGCAGCGCCTCTGAATTTGGGCAGCAATGAACCATGAAGATTGAAAGAACCTTTTGGAGGAATTGTGAATACTTCGCGGGGTAAAATCCTGAATGCGACTATCACGAATAGATCGGCATTAAATCCTTTTAAACTGGTAATAAAATTCTCATCCTTCAGTTTTTCGGGCTGCAGAACGGGAATATTGTTAGCTAAAGCAAATTCTTTTACAGGAGTGAATGTAACTTTTTGTCCTCTGCCCCTTTCTTTGTCGGGAGTGGTTACAACGGCAGCAATACTATGTCGGCTATCAAATAATCTTTTTAAGGAAGGGAGAGCAAAATCAGGAGTACCCATGAAAATTATTTTCATGCCAGCTGGTAGTCCATATCTTCAGTTATCGGATATTCAATTTCTATTTTACGTTTCCTGATTCTGTTGATGTCCTTCTTATATTTTTTCTTCAGGTCATCGGAGATCAGGTCTGTGAAAAGTACTCCCTGCAGGTGATCAAATTCATGCTGCATTACACGGGCCATTAACCCGTCTGCTTCCAGTGTATGCTCGTTTAAATCTGTATCGTGATAAACGATAGTAATAGATTCAGAACGTCTCACTTCTTCTCTTACATCAGGAATACTAAGGCAGCCTTCCTCCATTAAAACCTTCTTTTCTGAGCGTTCAATAATTTTAGGATTTATAAGAGCTATTGGTTTTGTATCTTCGTAATCCTCAACCTGTGAGATATCAACCACAAATATTGATTTATCTGATCCAACCTGGTTTGCAGCCAGACCTATTCCGTTTGCATTCCTCATTGTATCAAACATATTCTTAATGAGCTCGATTGTTTTTAAATCGACCTCGGTAACTTTATTTGCCTTCTTCCTGAGGATCTTATCCCCGTATACTGTTATTGGTAGCACTGCCATCCTTTTCTCTAATTAATTATTTCAAAGATAAATAATAGATTTTGAAGATAAAAGTATCAATATCATACGAAATTCTTATTTTACCAGGAGTTTCCCGGCCTTCATAATCTCCTTACCATCGAGAAAGACGGTTGGTTCCTTAATCACGCCGTCTAAATGGATCGGGACATTCACCTTTCCTCCCATTGATATATTATTACCAAGGGCAATATGAATAGTTCCCATAACCTTCTCATCTTCAAGGAGAATTCCGCTTAATTTCACACTGTCATTTGTCCCAACTCCAAATTCAGCGATATTCCTTGCATTTTTTCCAACAGAATCGAGCATTCTGATGAGTTTCTTTGCAGCTGTTCCTCCGGTAATTTTTGTGGCAAATCCGTTTTCCACCATTATCTTTATTTTTGAGCCTTTTACCAGTCCGAGTCCTGCCATTGAACCATCAACAACGAATACACCATTTGAAGTTCCCTCAACCGGAGCCAGGAACGTTTCGCCTGTTGGAAGATTACCGCTCTCGCCCTTTTTATGGAATAGTCCCTTGCTTGCAATAGCTTTCCTGCCTCTGATACTGAATGAAAGATCTGTTCCGGCAGGGGCAGTAACCCGGATTTCTTTACCTTTTTCCAGGATATTCTTAAGTCTTATCGAGCGCTCCGAAATTTTCTTATAATCTGCATTTAAGCCTCTGATCATAACCTCCCTGGTTATCCCGGGAAAAGTCGCAATCCTTGCGCCTTTTTTAGAAGCATTCCGCCTGGCATCTGTATGAGTTAAAGATTTCGCAGTTGGTATAAAAACCACATCAAATTGCTGCATCAGATGCGCAATTTCAGCAGAAGGTTCTTCTCCGTTTATTTTTCCTGATTTCATTTCGACAAAAAGGGCTGAGTAACCGAGGCGGATTGCAGTAGAGTACAGCGAGTACCCGATCTCCCTTTTAAGTTCATCTGTAATTACAAGTATCTTTTCATTTTTTCCGGCAGCCATACATACCTGTATAGCTTTTGCCGAAGCAGAATCTAATTTGGTCAGTTTCATATAAGATTTAATTTTGCGAGTTTGAAAAAACTTAAAGCGGTAATCCCACGTTTAACTGGATTACAGCGTTGAACCCCCCTTTTTCAATAAATTTTTTGCCCGATGCCGAAGTTTCGCTGGTGGAAGCAAAATACTTTCCGTCGACGGTTTTCATTTTATCGATACTGAATTGTGTAAATGCTGCCACACCTTCAAGAGAAACATATTCATCCACAACTTCAAGGATAAATCCTGTACCGATGGTGTACCCGATATTTGTGGATTCTGATTTATACTGATCTACTATAGTTACTGCATTAGGCAGATTTTGGGTTGAGGTAAACTTAGCATTATTAAACATGAGAGCTGCATCTATAACCTTCCAGCTTAAAGCACCTGTTATCTGCGTTCCCAGGTCAATACCCAGCGCCCAGTCTATTATTTCAAGCTGAAGAGTGGTATTGGCATCTCCGCCGACAAGATGCTCTTTGGCATTATGTTCCTCAGAAAGATTTTGATAAAATCCTTTGGCAGTTATTATAAATCCTTTAAATTTTGCGCGGAAGAAATTTAAGCCAAGCCTGTAGCCTTCTGCTTTGCCGAATTTTTGGAGAGGAGAAGAAAGCGAATCCTTATAAATTAAATTAAAGTCGTCAATATAGTCGTTTAAAGATCCGGGCTGATATTTCTGGTATGAATATCCCCCGTAACCTCCTACAAATCCAAGACAGCCGAAGCCGAATGTTTGAGCCGAAGTATTAACAGTTAAAATGACACATAAAAATACAGTAATAACCGTGATGTTGCGTATGAACATATTTCCTCATCAGTATCGCATTAATACAACTTACTAATATTATAACTAAAAAAGTATTGTGAAAAGAAGGGTGTTAATTTTGTTGAAAGCTTAAAAACGCGGTATTTAATCTAAAATTTAGTGATCTTAATCTGCAGTCTGCACACCTGCCTGATCCTGCTTATGTTTCATTCCTTCTTCCAGACCATGTCCATTAGGTCCCGTTTCTGCTTTACGCAGCAGGAAGG
>CAWETK010000016.1:0-165627 GCA_963811905.1 uncultured Ignavibacteria bacterium | reverse complement strand
GCCGGACTCCACCATTGAGCAAAATCTTTCTTATGTACTCCCTGCCTTTATGCGACTTTAATTCTTTCTCCCTTTTCATTGCTTCTGACCTGATTTGGAATTCTTCATAGTACACCATTTTCCAGGGCAGATATCTACTGGTATATTTCGATAATCCTTCATTATGCTCTCTTAGTCGTATTTCCAGATTATTTGTTTGACCAATATAGATTTTATCGTATCTATCAGAGTATAGTACGTAGGTATAAAACATTTTTAACTCCCTTTTTTGATCTCCCTTATTTTTGAATTATAAAAAGCTCTCAAATTTTTTAAGGCCCTGGTTTGCTCCGCGCTGCTGCTGGAAGTTAGCTAACGGAAAGTTTAATAAAAAATCCCCATTTAGATGGGGATTATTTATTTTACGCTCCGCGAGCAGGACTCGAACCTGCAACCCTCCGGTTAACAGCCGGATGCTCCACCATTGAGCTATCGCGGAATAAATTCCTTTAAAAAGGAATCCAAACATAAAACCAATTCAGCTTTTTGTCAAGCCTTTTTTCGGGCTTTGGCTGAGGAAATAGCCGTAATTTCTAATATTTAAGAATCTACTATACAATGACATTTATTTTACAAACTGATGTTGCTGAATCTCAATAATTTGCATATGTTACAATATACCAAGATTAAACAGGCCTTGCACTTTCGGAGGAATAATTAATATGAGTAATCTCTTAGATATTGCACAATCGTATTTCAATGCGTGGAATGCACACGACTCTGATGCAATCGCTAATGAATTCAATGAAAATGGTGAATACAGTGACCCGAATATAAGAATACGCGGACGTGATATCGGCAAGTATGTGCAGAGTCTATGGGAAGCCTTTCCCGACCTTTCTTTTGAAAAAGTCAGCAAGGCCGAGACCGGTAACGGGACGGTTGCAGCGCAATGGTTAATGAAAGGAATCAATAGCGGAAAATTCCGGGGATTGCCGCCTACAGGGAAAGAAATATTAGTGTCAGGAGCCGATTTTATAAAGATAACTGACGGTAAAATTGAATCTGTGGTTGGGTATTATGATAGCAAAGCAGTACCGGAACAGTTAGGCTTACAGATATTGGTTCAACCAGATAAGCTTGGTCCTTTTTCACTCGGCTATTCCGTTTTTGCGCAAACCGGAAAATTAAATAAGCCGGGTGCATTTGCTATTACAGGAATCTGGAATACAGATGAGGAAACACCGGAGATAAGAGACCGGGGGCGGGATACTGTCAATGAGTTGTTGAAAATGGAAGGATTTATCGGAGCAACCCTGGCCCGTGCGGGTGAGCGCAGTATTACAATTACTGCCTGGAATCATCCCGAAGACGTTCGTCAGATTTTACAAAGCCCATCTCACAATACAGCAAAGAAAAGATTCTGGGATAATCTGGCTAATGCTGCATATTTCAGTGTTTGGGTGCCTCATCATATTAATCCAATGTGGGTGCGGTGCGGGGAATGCAAAAAAATGAATAGCTATGAAAAATCAAAAGGGTTATGTTCTTGCGGCAGTAAACTGCCGGATCCACCGCCTTATTTTTAATTATGAATTGATACTCTCTAAAACGAGAGGCACTGAAGATTCAATCAATCTTAATCTAAAGGGTAATAACAATTCGGAGGGGTGCAATCAAGTCCGGGGATACTCTTGAAAGTGACGTTGAATTTACCTTAATTCACTTCAAATTTAAAAGGGAATGGAAAAGACGGCAGGGACATCAGGATTACCTGAGCCGGATAAATAGATTTCCGAAAAGAGAAGGCCGCCAGGACAGCTTTACACCAGCACGTGAATTTTCGAGATTGTTTACTTCCCTGCTTTTTCTTTTAAATCACATCGGAGTATAATATAAACCCGCTTCTTCATGAGATAAGCTTCTGATGGTTTATTGCATAAAGTGACGGGAAAAGCAACTAATCAATTGAATTTTTTATCGAGAGTTCCGGAATTAATCTTTTCATTTTTCTTATCTCTTTTAGCCGCCTTTTTCTCTTTCATGGTCTTTAAAGGTTCTTTCCTGGAACCTTTTTTAGCGTTCTGGCCTTTACTCATATTATTTTCTCCTTTGATTTAAATTGATTGGGGATTATAACGAATTTCTTAATTTCTTATAAATGTTTGGCTTTTAAGAGACCTTTTCTGAAAAGCAGGAAAGTGCTGAACATAAAAATAAATACAGCGCCGGTTATCATCAGCCATCCCCATCCATTAAAACTCATTCCCTCATTTTGTCTCATCATTCCATTAGAATGCATCATTGTTCCACTGTTGAGATATAAAAACATAACTGCAGCCACCAGTAATGCAAAACCTGCATATCTATAATTTGATTTTTTCATAACACTAACCATAAATATCCTATCTCACCAAGTCCTTACTTATAATGTAAAAAGAGTATGTTTATTTTACAATCAATCGAAGGGATGAAAAAAGGACTAATCCCTTTCTACATTCTTTTATCAGATCTCATGTTAATCAAGGCATCCCCGGAATTCTCTTTTGATATAATTTATTTCAAGCTATGCAGCAATGATAGATTGTTGCTGGTATCTAAAATATTATTAACCCTATGAAATTATTTTCTGCAATTCTTCATTATTTATCCCGAGCTTAATTCTAAGTTTCTCTAAGATTGTACCATTTTTAACTTCATCATATTGTAAATCACTGTCTGTTAAAACCGGATACTTCCTTTTGAGCTTCGCCTTCCGGATATACCAATTTTCTATCAATGAAGGAATTGAATCCGCAATTTGTTTCACTATTTTGTGTTTATTTAAAACCATTTCCCGATCCATTCTATTTTTAATCAATTTCCAAACATTATATAACGGAAAAAATGCTGCAGGACAATAGGGCAAAGGGATGAAAAAAGAACTATATCTTTTATGGGTGGATGACTTAAATTAAATTGAATGAAGAAGAGATCCGGCAGCACTAAAACTGATCTATCGGATTTTGCAGGAAGAAGGGTAACATTTTATGCAGGGTTAAATGAATAGGGTGTCCGAAGACACCCTAAATCCGGTCAAAGTTCAAGTTACTTTATTCGTTTGAACTCAATCCTTCTGTTTTTCTGTCTTCCTTCGGGCGTATCATTTGTTGCCGTTGGCTGAGATTCGCCATAACCTACTGCCGTAATTCGGTCAGGATTTATACCTTCACGAACGAGCCAGTCCCGTACAGCGTTTGCTCTTCTTTCAGAAAGCTTCTGATTTGAAGCATCGCTTCCTACATTATCTGTATGACCGGAGATCTCGACTGAAATGTCGGAATATGTCTGCAGAGTCTTTAATGCTTTTCTTAAAGTATTTTCAGATTGAGGTGTAATTTCTGATTTACCCGTTGCGAATGTAATACCATCGAGTATAACGGGGACTCCTATTTTAACAACATCATCTGAAGGATCAAGAGGATCGGTTCCGCGTTTTACCTCAACTCCGTCAGCTATTGTACCGCCATCTGTATCTTTAACCAATGGATTTGTTTTGTAAGTCATCACTTCATCATAATCTGATAATTCGTCACCATCAGTATCTTTATTAAGAGGATCAGTTGAGTAAGTTAATACCTCCGCTCCATCATTTAAGCCGTCACCGTCCGTATCGGCTTTAGTAGGATCTGTCCGGTATTTAATAACTTCTTCGCCATCTTTCAACCCGTCTTTATCGGTGTCCGGATTAAGCGGGTCTGTTTTGTATTTAAGGACTTCTTCACCATCATTCAGCCCGTCTCCATCAGTATCTGCTTTTAGAGGATCGGTTTTATACTTTTTCACTTCATCAAAATCGCTCAATCCATCCAGGTCAGTATCCGCAAGTAATGGATTTGTTTTATAAACTCTGACTTCTTCACCATCGGTTAAACCATCACTGTCAGTATCAGGATTTTTCGGATTTGTTCCCAGTTTTTCTTCTTCACACTTTCCTAATCCATCATTATCCCTATCCGAACTGCAGCTTTCTCCCGTATAAGTTAAACCAACACCCAGATTATAATAAGCATCCATTATGTTATTACCATTATCGTAGTTGTTGAGTGCAGTTGTAGAAGAAAAAGCGCCGCCGAGGGAAATATCCACAAGGACCTTATCTGAAAGCGCAATTTCCGTTCCAATGCCTAATGGAAATATTCCCGCCCATCCATCACTTTTGACTTCTACGGGAGAAGGGGCGTTGTTTAATTCAGAGTACTTATTGCTGTAATGCATAATACCGCCGCCAAGATAGAAGTAAGGGTTCCAACCCTCAAGATCAAAAGGTGCAATCCTGAAACGGAGGTTGACCGGAATGATTTCTGATTTATAATAACCTACATAATTAAACTGAAAACCGGCATAAGAACCATAACCGGCATTTATATCCATTTCAAGCACCGGCATTAACTCGAATCCGACAAAGCCTTCGAGCAGCCAGGACATTGTATAGTTATCAAATGAAAACTTATCATTCTCTCCAAAACCAAAATTCGGGAATTCGTTTTGAGGCATAAGGATATTATACCTTCCCCCAAATTTCGTTCCCCAGTCTTTAAACTGTGCCTGATTAGGCTGGCTCATTGCAACCAGTCCAAGCAATATTAGAAAGTAAACTAATTTTTTCATTTTTTCCTCATTTTGTTAATAAAAAATTTTACAGTCATTTTTCTTTGAAATAGATTTCTCTAATCGATGATAATATACGAACTGAAGCACGTGTAATCAATGAGGCAAGGGGATGAAAAAAGACTTAATCCTTTTGATCGAGTGCATCTTTTTTTGCAGAATTTTTGAGGGCAGGGATATATTGTTTTGCTGCTACTGAAGACAGAAACTACAGGATATCCATCCTGCAAAATGTTTGTAGAACAGATTGGGAAATAATCACCTGAACTTAAATTTCTTTCTTTCAGTGGCTAACAGAGTCCGGACTTTCTTTTTAGATATACCTTTAATCGGTATATAATAAGTAGAATGTGTTTGCGGATCTGTAGCAAGTGCAAATTTATCCTTCCCGTCAATTTTTTGAATACCATCAAACTTAGCTCCCCCCTCTTCTATAATAGATGATCTAAACATATGCATCCTCTCTGTCTGTTTTTCTATATGAACATAGGCAGGGGAATTAAACGATTCAATCCATCAAAGGGACGAAAAAGGGACTACATCTTTCAGACGAGATTACTTTACACGTATTCACCAATCCAGAGTACATTCATTAAAGAAAGATTAAGCAAAATCCTGACGTGCAGTTATTAGTAACCAGTTTCATTTTAATCTTCTCCTTCATTAAAAAATACTCCACTAGTGATATAACACCGAAAGCTATACTCCACGTGTCAGATCCATTATAGCAGTAATAACAAATTGAATTCCTATGCAAACCAGAAGAAATCCCATGATTCGCGAAAGGCTATCCACACCGTTTACGCCGAGTACGCGGCTCATAAAACCGGCACTGCGAAGAATCAGCCAGGCAACTATTGCAGTAATTACAATTGCAATAATGACCCCGGTAAAAGCAAAGACCTTATCGTATCCATGACGACCATCAATTGATGATGACATAGTTATAACCGTTGCTATTGCACCCGGACCACTAAGGCTCGGCATAGCAAGCGGACTGAATGAGATGTTGCTTTTCTGCAGCGCTTCCTGTTTCCCTTCCAGTGTGATATCCTCTTTACCTGGAAACAACATTCGAAAACCCAGAAAACCTATTATCATTCCCCCTGCTATACGAATTCCCGGCAGAGAGATACCGAAAATAATCATAATCAAATGTCCGGCTAAGAGAAATGAGATCAGTATACCTGTCATATAAATGCAGGCCAACATGATTTGGTGGTTACGTTCTTTTATGCTAAGATGAGAACTTATACTAAGTAACAGCACTGCGGTATTCACAGGATTAATTATAGGCAGAAGTGTTATTAGTGTGACTGTAACCGAAGATAAGAAGCCGGTTATTTCATTCATTAATTTTTCGAAGGGATATAAATCGTAAATAAATGGAATTGTTTAATCTGTATTTTCCTTTGGATTATGCACTCTTGAAAAAATGTTCATAATAAACTCGCCATAACAATTACTCCTGAAATAATGATCAACAATCCTGCAATTTTATTTACCCATCCAAGTCCTACCAGGTCAAGTTTTCTTCTGAAAAGTGTAACAACAGAACTAAGCAGCAGGAACCATAGCGCCGAACCAAAAAATACACCCGCAACAAGAGCTGAAGCAGAAAAATTGCCAAGATCACTTCCCAATCCAAGGGCAGCAAAAACGGCAAGAAAAGCAAAAATTGTTAAAGGATTTGTCAGGGTTATAAAAAAGGCTGTAAGATAAGTTCTTAAAAATCCGCTATTCTCTGTTTTGATCTTAGGATCAGCGGGTATTTTCCTGTATGTTCTTAACCCCAGATAAAGAAGCAGTATTCCGCCTATAAGCCGTATCCATATCCTTTGACTGACAAGAGTATCTGAAATGATCGTAAGTCCAAAAGCAGCAATACAACCATAAAGTAAATCTGCAGTGGCAGCTCCAAGGCCTATGATTAGTCCGCGTAATCGTCCCTCTGTCAATGTCCTACGGATGCACATAATTCCAACAGGTCCAATGGGAACTGCCATCGCAAAACCTATAAAGATTCCTTTCAGGAAGATTATAATCTCCATATTACAATCTTTGAAACAAACTGTTGACTGGACATAAACTCATTCGTCATATACGAATAGCAGTGAAACTATCGATAATCCCGAAGGCACCTAATAGCCAGAAAATAACCACAATAACCACTACCACATTCAGGATTCTTTTAATAGTAGACTGCATAGGGATGTAACTGTTAATCAGCCAGAGAACCACACCGACTACCACAAGAACGATAACTAATGACATCAGCGACATTGTATTTCTCCTTCTTTATGTGAAGTTTCATTCAAAGATGCAAAAAAATGAAGTAACAGGAAGATGTAATCAAATACGTTTTTACATTAAGTCAGAATGATCTCATCAATATCTTTATCCTGCAATTATAGGAAGCTAAACTAACATCTATCCTGGTACTTCGGTTTCCAGTACTGGTAATATTATTCTAAAATTTATTGCAGAACAATCGTACAAAGGGATGAAAAGAGAACTACACCGATCTATAACGATCCTTTTATACAGGTTCTTTGCCGGGGACTTTATCAACTTTTTCTGATTCAAGCAATATAGCCAGCCATTGGGTACTTTTATTAGTTTCGAATATGAACTTCAACGTCATCGTAAGGGGAATTGAAAGAATTGCACCGATCAAGCCGAGAAGACTGCCCCAGAATATCAGCGATAAAAATACAACCAATGTAGAGAGTCCGAATTGCCTGCCCATAAGCCGGGGTTCAATAACGTTTCCTATTACGAATCCTATGATAATATTACCTGCAATTACAAGAAGGGCAGTGCCCGGACCTAACTGGATCAATGCCAGAAGGGCTGCGGGAATAGCAGCGACAACAGCGCCGATATTAGGAATATAATGAAGCAGAAATGCAAGAAAGCCCCATAACACAGGAAAATCCACACCAAGCAAATACATCCACAACCCGATCAATATCCCGGCAGCTATGTTGATAATAGTTTTGATGAACATATAACGTTTCATATCAATTAAGAATTTGGTAAAGCGGGGAAATACCTGTTCGGGGTCTCCGAGGATCTTACGGATCTTTACCGGAAAACTTGAAATTTCGAGAAGTATGAAGGTTACCGATATCAGTACCAGCACAAGGTCTGAAAGTGCTGAACTCAACCCGGTTAGTAAACCGGCTGTAAGTTTCAAAATTGCTTCGGGATTTATATATTCCAGTAAAAATTTGTCTTTTACCGTCAGACCTTTGCTCTTTAATAACGCAACAAGTTCAATTACCTGTTCCCGGAGAAGTGATTGTAATTTAGGAAGTTCTTCTGAAAAACCGCTGAATGAAGAGGTGATTTGCGCACCTATAAGCACTATTATAATTACTATAATTGCCATAACAATCAGCACAGCAAGAGTCGATGGCACACGTTTTTTCTTTAACCAGAGGACGAGGGGAGTACCCAGCAAAGCGAGAAAAAAAGAAAGGAGGAAGAGAATAACGACTGATTGGGCAAGATAAACACCTGCCATTATTACAACGACTGCAGCCAGTCCAAACAGTACGCGCATTCCACGTGAAGAATCAGCTTGATTGATCATAATCCCAACAGCCAGCTGCCCTGGGCTTTCTTTATAAATATTTCAAACTGGGCCAAACTATTTTTCAGATTAACTAAAGTGGTATCGAAGTTAGCCCCTGTCGATTTATCCATCAACAGTTTTCCCATTATCCCATTTCCTGACTGCATATTATTAGTAATCTTAGACAGATCATTTGTCACATTAGATGCATTCTCAACAGTTTTATTTAATGAAGCCAGAAGAAGGTCCAGTTCATTTGTCTTATCCATAAATGTTTTAAATCCAACTGAGCCGTCTTTAAGATTAGCAAAAGTTGAATCGAAATTTTCCCTCCACGCCTTATCCATTATCAGTCTTCCGATCGTTCCCTGGCCTGACTGCACATTATTTGTAATCGTCTTTAAATAACCCGTAATGCTTGATGCATTATCAATTGTTGATTTTAATGAATAGAGAATGTCGTCCATATTTATTGGAGGTGCAGTCTGTATAACATCATTATTTTCTATTCCTTTTTTTCCGCCTGTACCCGGACTAATTATCAAAACTTTATTCCCCATAAGGCCTTCCGAGCCAATAGTGGCGAGCGCGTCTTTTTTTATGAATTCCCGGGTGCTCTCGTCGACAAGGATGCCTACTCTAACAGAAGTATCACTTATCATTGTGATATTTTCTACGGTTCCGACGTTTATTCCTGATAAGCGCACATTATTTCCTGCCTGAAGTCCGCCAACGTCCCTGAATACACCGCTTAAGCGAAAAGTACTTCTAAACATCTGCTGTTTCGCCCCGAGGAAATAAATCGCAGTTATAAACACCGCGATTCCAATGCTTATAAAGATCCCCAGTCTTATTTTACTGCTTACACTATTTTTCATCTGATATCTCTTCTTATTCTTTTATCTATTCAAAAAATGATTTTATCCACGGATCTGACGAATTTATAAGATCGGTATACGATCCTTCTGCAAAGCACTTCCCATCCTTAATTATTATGCACCGGTTTGCAGTGAGCCTGGCGCATTCAATATCGTGTGTGATAATGATTGAAGTTGTCTTATATTTTTTTTGCACATCCAGGATCAGTTTGCTTATTTCTTTGGACGTTATAGGATCAAGTCCCGTTGTAGGTTCATCATAAAGCATGATCTCAGGCTTAAGTATTAATGTACGGGCTAATCCTAACCTTTTGCGCATTCCGCCGGAGAGCTCTGAGGGCATTTTGTCAATCGTATCAGACAGTCCCACATTCTCCAGGGCTTCTTTTATTAAATGTTCCATCTTCTCTTTTTTTATTGCCTTCTTCTTTCTCCGGAGCGGAAATTCAAGGTTTTCCCTTACTGTCATCGAATCATACAAAGCACCGCTTTGAAAAAGAAATCCAACTCTTTTATGCAGCTCAAATAGTTCATCACCTTCTATATCTGAAACTTTTTGTCCGAATATAAATAGTTCACCCCCGTCAATTTCAACAAGTCCGGCTATGCATTTAATAAGAACTGATTTACCCGTTCCCGATTGTCCAAGGATTGCGAGGTTTTCCCCTCTATTAATTTTAAGATTTATATCCCGCAGAACACGGTTATTGCCGAATGATTTTCTGAGATGCTCCATTTTAAGCACAATAGAATCGTCCTGCTTCTTATAATTTATAGTTTCTATATCGGGTTTATTATCTGTCATTCTGCTATTACTTAATTTAATGTTGAAGCAGACTTGTAATCTGCACTGCAACCATATCTATTAAAAAAACCATCAATGATGCGAATACAACGGCTGAATTTGCTGCTTTGCCTACGCCCTCAGTGCCTTTATTTGAAAAGTAACCTTTATGACATCCTATAACCCCGATGGCAAATCCAAAGAAGAAGGTTTTAATGAATGCCGGCAGCAGGTCAGCAAACTGAAGACTTTGAAATATCTGGGAGAAAAACAAATAGGTGCTTACGCTGCCATTTAAGTTTACCGCAATGTATGATCCGAATAACCCGCATGCATCAGAAAGAATTACAAGAATCGGAAGCATCAGGGTTGCAGAAAGTATTCTTGTAACTACAAGGAACTTAAATGGATTTGTGCCTGATACCTGCATGGCATCTATCTGTTCAGTTACTTTCATTGAGGCCAGCTCCGCCCCAATTCCCGAACCCACTTTTCCGGCAAATATTAACGAAGTTATAACCGGTCCGATTTCACGGATGATTGAAACTGCTACCATTGCAGGCAGCCATGATTCTGCTCCGAACTTTGCCAGCGTCGGTCCTGTCTGAATAGTAAGCACAAGTCCGATTATAAAGCCTGTAATTGCGACCAGGGGAAATGTTTTATATCCAATCAGAAAAGATTGTTTAAGAAGTTCATTAAACTCATAAGGCGGTTTTAATACCTCACTGAAAAAGTGCAGCACAAAAACAGCAAGAGACTGTACTTCCAGGAAGAATTTTGTAAGTAACGAATCAGGGACAATATCTGACGATACTTCAAGTTCTTCTTCAGCGTTATAATCTTCATCCGGCAACTGATGCAATATCATTCTTTCCTATAAACATTTATGATTATGCATCATATTAGGCAGAAATCTCAAAGTGTACAATCGGTCAAAGGGATGAAAAAGGAACTACGTCCTTTGAGCGGTGATATATGTTTATCAGCCTGGAAACCATATCAGCAAATATCTGATTTGAGCATAGATAAAAAACTAACTCGGGGTATAGTATTTTATTTCTCAGTCTTTATAAAATGCCTGCTTTGAATTTGAACAATCCGGTCAAGTTCAAAACCGGTTAATAATTTTTATAATTAACCCTGTATGATCATTTTTTATCCCTGCGGCTATTTTTCTTATTATTCTGTTGATGCGGCTTACCCATGTTGTTATCCTGCTTTTGCTGTTTAAGCCAGTTATTATGTTCAGGATGATTTTTGTTTTTAAAATATTTGGAATCCTTGCTATCCCGAATCATCTGCTGATCGTGTCTATCTTTATATGAGGAATACTTATCTCTATAGCTTCCGCTATTCCTCCATGGATGATTCTCATTTACAACAACCTTATAAGAATTGTAGATATCATAATTACTATATCGTGACGGTAATCCTGAACTGTAACGCCAGTTCCCATTTGTATAATAGTAATAGCGGTGCCGGGGGACATCGTAGTAAACATCTATATCAGGTAAATAATAATATTCGACATAATCATAACCAGTGGGACCCCAGGCTGGTTGACCATCCAGGTTGGAATTAAGATTAACGCTTACTTGTGCATCCGTGGTGCCCGAACCGCTCCACAAAAATAGTGCTGCGATTAAAACAAAAAAATAACGCATTATGTTTCTCCATTTTGTAAATTCATTTTTCCTGAAAGCAGTACTTTTAGTTATCACGATTATCATCCTGCTGAGGTGATTTATTATTAATGTTGTTATCGTTCAGCTGCCTGAGCCGTCTATTATTTTGCGGATTTTTTTTGTTTACAGAGTATTTGGTATCCCGGGTGTCCCGGATCAGCAGCTGATACTGACGACCTTTAAATGAGGAATATCTTTCTATATGATTTTGATTATTTCTCCACGGTGCCCTTTCGTTCATTACAATTTTATATGAAGTATAAAAGTCATAATTGCTATAAACAGAGGGTAAAGTTGAGCTGTAAAACCACTGTCTTCGGGTGTAATAATAATAACCATGCTGAGGCACATAGTAGTAAATATTCAGATCCGGCAAATAATAATATTCAACATAATCATAACCGGCAGGACCCCAGGCTGGTTGACTATCCAGGTTGGAGTTAAGATTAACCCCCGCTTGTGCACTCGTAGTGCTTAAAATGCCCCAAAAAAAAAGTGCAGCGATTACTACCAAAATAATTCGCGGAATGCTTCTCCTTTTTTTATTTTGTTTATTGGTATTTAGTTTCATTATTATCAATTCAACCTGCCGTTCATTCCACCATTCATCATTGTCCCGCTGCCGTTAAACAAAAGGAGCACTATTATGACTGCTAACACGATGACCGCTACTATTATGATTAGCCATGTATTTCTTGAAATGTTCATGTTATGACTTTCCATTTATTTATTTCATGTTCGTTTATATATTTTCTGTATTCTTTTCTGTATTTAAAATATTGATGGTTATGCATTATTTTCAAATAAACCGCTGAGCGTATTTCAAACACCATCAATATCATTATTAAATTCTTTTCTGCACTTTTCTCATTTACCTTTTTCCCTCATCTTATGATCATTTATTTTTTTGTAATTCGATGTTCTCCTTTTCCAGGTGAGAAATGCCATTTGAGCATTGCTCCTTTAAAATTACAAATGATATTTCAAGTGAAAATCCAACGATTACATTAATATGATATAAAGTATTTTGGAATTGTTCAATCAAGCAAAGGGATGAAAACAGGACTAAGCCTTTGGGATGAAGTGTCTACTGGTATATTGTCGTATATTATAAGTGTACTGAAGAATAACGAATAATAAGGTAAACAACATACAATGAATCAATACATACAAAAATACTTTAGTATTGTAAAAGATTTCCTGAGCATTCATCTTATTGACATCGGGAGTACTTCAATAACACTATGGACACTCCTTTATTTCATCTTTCTCGCATGGCTTCTGCTTTTCGTTACTGCTAAGCTCAGAAAATGGATTATCTATAAAATCCTTTCTAAAAGCAAGATCGAACTGGGAGTAAGGCTTGCGGTCGGTACAATCATCCGTTATGGTGTTCTTATATTCGGCCTTGTAATCGTTGTACAAACCGCTGGTATCAACCTGAGCACAATTACCATTCTTGTGGGGGCACTTGGGGTTGGAATAGGTTTTGGTTTACAGAATGTAACAAACAATTTAGTAAGCGGAGTAATTATTCTTTTTGAAAGACCGATAAAAGTCGGCGACTGGATCCAGGTTGGGGAAGTCTTTGGCGATGTCAGGAACATTTCGATGAGATCTACAACGGTTGTTACAAATGATAATATTACTGTTATTGTTCCTAATTCCGAATTTATTTCATCAACAGTTATTAACTGGAGCCACAATGACAGGAATGTCAGATTCAGGATCCAGGTAGGTGTTGCGTATAAAGAGGATCCTAAAATTGTAAAGAAAATTTTACTGGAAGTTGCTGATAAGGAAGATGGTGTTTTAAAAAATCCGGAACCCGTGGTGCTTTTAAAAGAATTTGGCGAAAGTTCACTTAATTTTGAACTGCTCATATGGACGAGCAATTACATAACCACACCGGGAATACTGAGAAGCAAACTTTACTTTGAAATATTCGAAAAGTTCAGGGAAAATGGCATTGAGATACCATTTCCCCAGAGAGATCTGCATATGAAGAATTCAGTATTACAAATAAGCCAGGCAGAAGCTGAAATAAATTAATTAATGCTACTTATCATAGTTTCGAAATTATTTTTCGAAAGCCCTAGTCTATTTTCCTGGGTCATTTTATAATCTCCCCATCATTATTGACTATAAAATATGGTACCGACAGAGTCGGGTTTCCACCAAACTCATTTGTATCCATTAAGGGATTACGTGACTATTGCCCTTCTAACTGCCTGTTTTTTTGCGGTAATATTCCGGCCAGATCTCCAATAACATTTACAAGTTGTTGATTTGCGGGAACTATTATTTTCGAATTATTTTCAAGCGCAGCCTGGGCTGTTTCGAGTCTTTTTAAAAGCTGGGAATTTCCCACAAAGTATTTATCTGCCGCTTCATTCACTAATTTGATCGCTGCGGCATCGCCCTCAGCCTGCAGTATTTTTGACTGCTTATAGCCTTCAGCTTCTTTAATTTTGGCGCGCTTTTCTCCGTCCGCCACTGTTTCCCTTGCTGAAGCGAAATCAATTGCAGCAACCTTTTCATTTTCGGCTTTCACTACCTTGTTCATTGTTTCCTGTACATCCGGCGGCGGATCAATTTCTTTTAATTCTGTGCGGACTATTTCAATACCCCAACTTTGCGTTTCTTCAAGGAGGGTTCTATGCAGCTCCGAATTAATTTTACCTCTCTCGCTGTTAGCCGATTTTAATGTTAATGTGCCGATGATATTTCTTAAAGTCGTCCGGGCTAAATTGACGATCTGATACATATAATTATTCACATTATAAATAGAATTTTTTACGCTCTCTTCATCAGCCTTAACTTTGAAATAAACCTGAGCGTCAACCCTTGCATTTAAATTATCGTTAGTAATAATTTCCTGCGGCTCAGCATTTATCATCGATTCTGTAATGTTAATTCTGTACATCCGTTCAATAAATGGAAAGATCCAATGATATCCCGGGTTTGCAAATCGATTGTATTTACCCAGCCGTTCCGTAAGACCTCGTTGAGTCGGTCTTACAATTCTGCTCCCTAAAAGAAATATCAATAAAAGAGGAAACAATGCATACAGAATAACTTCCATATTAAACTCCTGTTCTATTATTTCATTCAATATAAACAAGGCTTAGCTTGCTGTTTTCCCTTCAATGATTTCAGAGATCCTATTCTGATTTATTTTACGGTAGATTTTTTCTGTATGTAAATAGGACATAGAGAAAATTAAGTCCGACTTTTAACCTTTTCAGTAATGAGGTGCTTAATCTTAGGAATTTTATTCAGGAGGAAGATCGAAAGTGATAAGATCAGTAGAATCTCCAAAAATCCTATATAGGTGTACGGAAACAAAAACCCCAGGGACCATAGCATTATAATACCGAGACCAAATACATTAGACATACCTTATCCTACTTTTGTTATTAAAACCAACTATATCTAAAACATTGTTGCATGCTTATACGCTAAAACCAATAACGTACTCCTAATCCCCCTCCCACACCGAAGTCGGTTGCAGGGGATAAATCGAGGATAGGGACTAGTTCAACAAAAATATCTACAGGTGCATCTGCGAACAGGTAATCCATTCCAAAAGGAACCCTAACGCCTAATTGGGGATCATTCGCCAGAACCACCCTGCCGCCGATCCCGATATAAAGGGGTAGTTTACCAGAAGAAACAGGAATTAAATTAAAGAAGTGCCACACGTAATCAGCCTGGAGAAGCAAATTTCCCTCTCCCCTTACAGACCAGGCAGCTGCAAAATCGAAAGCATTATCGCCGCTCGTCCATAATTTTGCACTCAACCCCGTTGGTTCTCCTAATATTATTCCCATCCCGAATCCGCGATCCTGAGCCGCCGCCGGCTTTACAAATAATAACATTAGTCCTAAAACTAAAGCACACTGAAATAACTTTTTCATTTCTAATAACCTTTAACTATTTTAATTTATTTCAAACTTAATGTGAGCGTTCCAAGGTCATTATTTTGCTGTGCAATTACAGAAACATTAGTGACCGTTGTATCGTTAAACAGAACATTTGCTGAGAAGACTTCAATCCTGTATGTCTGCTGTGGTAAAGCCATTATTATAAATGCCCCGGTAATCGGTTCTGCTATTGTACCTGCGGTATCTGATCCGCTTATTGCATAGACATATCCAGCAGCTGATAAAGGATTTATTTTACCGGAGATTGTACCGGAGATTACTGCAGGAATCAGGCGGATAACAGGTTTCAGTTTATACACTCCGCTCCCTGTCATTACAATTGATCTTTCCGCATCAAAATCAAGAAGCAATTCGTAAAGCAAGTCTGATTGAATTTCGAACTGGTGATTAAGTTTAAGACCTGATTGTTCACCGCTTGATATTACGAGAGGGTAAGTGATTCCATTAACTACCACATTACTGCCCGTACCAATAATTAATCTTATTTGTGTATAGTGTCCTGCAGCAAGGGAGTTTTCCCCCAGGATAACACTTGCACCGTTCCTTAATGTAAGCAGATCATATGCTGCTGCATTATTATTTATAACAAACCAACCGCTAGCTGAATCAGCATCGGCTTTATGAACTTCAACTCTTGTAACAACTATGTTAACCTCATCATAACCTGCGGGAGCATCAACCATGGTCATCTTTAACTGACCCTGCCCGGTTTCAGGCGAAGTTGAGTCCGAACAACTTATTATAAATACAGATGAGGCGATCATTATTATTATAAAGGTCAGACGAAATAGATTCTTTTTTAAATTTAGCATTTTAACATTCTCTCCTTAATTAAATTCATTAAAATTGTAGGTAACATTTGAAAAAACAGCATTATTACTCCTGCTTTTAATAAGACTTATGAATATATAGTTACCTCAACAGCTTGAGGATTTTTCACGATTCACATTTATAAATTAGCTGAATCAAGAGGGGCTTACAATCCGGCGAAGGGATGAAAAAGGACTTAATCCTTTAGTAGCGGAATCTATTGTTATTGTACACATTTAAGATCGTTGTTTCCTTAAAACTTAAACCAAAAGTGTCCTTTAAAAAAAAGACCCGGACAATTTCCGGGTCTAATTCTTATTAATTTTTAATCTTTTTACAGATTGGTCATATGATCTACTATGATTTCCACCCGGCGGTTATTAGCACGGCCTTCAGCGCTTGTATTATTCGCTATTGGTCTTTCCTCACCAATTCCATTAGCCTGAATAAGATTACCCGGATATCCGCGCGAGATTAGATATGAGCGTACTACATCCGCCCGCTTTTGAGACAGCACCATGTTATGCTCGGAAGATCCCTGCGAATCGGTAAATCCCTCAATCGTCAGCTGCCTTTCTTTGTTTACCAGAAGAGCATCAGCCACCCGGTTTAGCCGGTCCTGCGCTGCAGGCAGCAGCGTCCATTCATTCGAAGCAAAAAGTACACTGCCTGAGAGGGTAATTACAAGACCCCTGGCCTCTTCCTTAACTTTTGCAAGTTTGGCGAGTTCTGCCAGTGCATCAGCTGCGACCTTCTCAGCATCAGCCCGTGCTTTTTGTTCAATAGAAAGCTGTTCTGCTGAGTTCTTCATAATTTCGTTTTGAGAAACTTCATAATCTTTTTTAGCTTTTTCTGTTGCTTCGTTCTCAGCAAATGTGGTAGCCAGGGCTTCAGCCAACTTTGATTTTCGGTCTGCCACATATGAGAGGTCGATCGTTGTGTAAGAATCGGGATCGTCCAGGAAAGACTTTTCAGCGAGATCAAGAGCTGTCCTGGCTTTATGCAATTCTGCAGGTACTAATTTTGCTGCGGGGCCTGCATTTGCCTGCTGGAAGGATAGCCGTGCATCGACCAACTCCTGAGGGGGTAAACTTGCGCTGCAGCCTATTAGTACGGTAAATAGTGCTGCAAGAAGGTATATCGTGTGTTTCATGTTAATTCCTTTCTTGAGATAAGTTATTGTCCAGTCGAAGTTTTTTTACGCGATCCATTGCATCTGCCGCTTCCTTCTTGTCAGCATCACTTCGTGATAATGCTACAGCCAGTTCACCATCAGCACTTGCACGCAATAACATTGAGTCTGCCTGTTTTTTATCGCCATTTGCTGCAAACGCCTCCGCCTTTCCCAACTCTTCTTTCGCTAACTGCAGGTACAGCGCTGCGCTGGAAATACCGGACGCACCTACTTCTTCTGCCGCCCGGATCGAGGATGTGGACGATTCCTTATCTATCACGGCAGGGCTGCTGCCGCATCCTATAGCCAGTAAACCCAGGATAAAACTCCCTGTTATAATCGCCAATTTCATTTTTATCATTAGACACTCCAATTTAATTTTAATGTTATTTTCAATTCCAGTTACTTGAAGAACCGAAAATCATTATTTAATGTAAGAATGTACAGATTATCAACCCCGTATTATATAGAGCAGGGGGATGAAAGATGGGCTACTGCCTTAGTACGGTTATAGGTCTACCTTTAAGGGAAATTTAATATTAGTTTTGTTGATGAAGTGTGAATATAAACTTTGAACCTTTTCCCAAATTGCTTTCTACCCAGAGGCGTCCGCCATTTTTCTCAACGAACTCTTTGCATAGCAAAAGACCCAGTCCTGCACCTGGCTCACCCTCTGTTCCTTCCGAGCTTACTTTCTCATCTATTTTGAACAGTCTTTGAATATCTTCTTCAGATATTCCCCTCCCGGAATCACTTACCGATATTTCCAGCATCTTATCGACATTTTTCGCGGACAAGAGTACTTGTCCGTTCAAAGGAGTAAATTTAACTGCGTTGGAAAGAAGATTCCTCAGGATTGAATTAATCATATTAACATCAGCGTAGATTCCGGCAGACTCAGGTATGTCAGTGATCAAGCTAATCTTCTTCGATAACGCCCTGGCTTTTATAAACTCAATGTTTTGTGAAACAATTACCGATAATTTGAGGTTTTCGGGCGTATAATTAACTTCTCCCCTCTTCATCTGGGACCATTCCAATAGATTGGATAACAGCTTATAAAGTCTGTAAGCTGAATTGTATAATTCTTTACTATCTTCCGGGGTTATTGAATTAAAATCCTCAGCAAGGGTTTGAGTAATTCCTAATAATCCCTGGAAGGGACTGCTTAAATCGTGTGCAATAATTGAGAAGAATTTATCTTTATTTGCGTTTAATTGTTTAAGCTCTTCATTGGCATTATTCAGATCGGCTTCAATCTTCTTATATTCAGTTAAATCGATGAACGCAATCTGGCATTTTTGATGCGGCTCAATTAAATCGTCTAATATCAGCCCTTCCAGCAGAACCTGGAACAGGCGCCTGTCCTTATTTACTATTTTTAATTCGCGGGATTGTTTTTCAAAAGAATTAAATATGGATTTAATAAAAGAATTAAAAGCAGCCCTATCATCCGGATAAATATAAGTAATCAGATTTTTACCCATTAATTTTTTTCTGTCAATCCCGAACATTTTGCTGGCACTTAAATTTACCTCCTTGATAATTCCATCGACGTCGAGTGTAAAGTAAGGTATAGGGGAAAAATCAAAAAGATTTACATATTTATTTCTGGATTCTTCCAGTTCCTGCTGTGTATATCTTAATTCCTGGTTTTGATGTTCCAGCTCAATCTGATGAATCTTAAGTAATTCAACAAGTTTATGCACATCTTCAAGTTTTCTGATGGACAGCTTTTTATTACCGGCTATCTGTCTTACGGATCCAACTTCTATATCCTTTTTCTTTTTAATTAAGTTCCTTACCGGTTTGTTTTTTGGCTCAGCTTTCTGAGATTTATTTTTAACTGCATCATTTTTATCTTTTTTCATTTTATCCTCATCAATTTCTGTTTTGACTTCGTATTGCAAGAAGGATAAGCCGGGATTCTTTATCTTCCTGGAATACCTCGCGGGCATTTAAATATAATAGCTTTTTACCCTCCTTAAAATTGTATTCGACTTCATAGTCTTCGAAAAAGCTGCTTGCAGGAATTATTTCCTCAAGAAGTTTCCTGAGATCAGGAATATTCCATTTATTTTCTTCGAGATTGTAAACAAATTTACCTAAAGTTTTTTCTTTGACCGTATTAAATAAGGAATAATAGGAACGATTGGCTGAAAGGACTTTCAAATTCTTATCAAGAATAAGAAGTGAATCTCTGACCGTTTCAATTATATTATCGGAATACTCGCGTGCAAGCTGAATTTCCTGGTTTAATTTACGGATCTCCTGGTAAGCTGATTTTAGATTATGAATATTAGTAAAGGTTACAACAAGCCCATCAATAATATTATTTGTAGTCCGGTAAGGTAGTATCCGCATCTGATACCAAATACCATCATTCGTCTGCAGCTCAATTTCTTTATAAACAAGAGTTCTTAAAACTTCCTTAGCATCCTCAATAAATTTTTCATATTTAAGATTGGTAGTCAAATGGTTTATTGGCCTTCCAATGTCCGATGAAATTAAGTTTAAAATGTTTGCAGTGTTCTGTGTAAATCTCTTAATGAGAAGATTGTTATCCAAAAAGATGGTTGGTATATCAATACTATTAAGAAGGTTTTTCATATCATTGTTAATAATGGACAGCTCATCATTCTTAGTCTGCATTTCCGTATTAACTGTAATCAATTCCTCATTAAGAGACTGCATTTCTTCCTTTGAGGTTTCCATTTCTTCGTTTGAACTCTGCATCTCTTCATTCGTTGACTGCATCTCTTCATTTGTCGATTTAAGTTCTTCATTAGAAGTTTCCAATTCTTCGATGGTTGTGCGTAAATCTTCCTTTGAATTCTTCAGTTCATGCTCAAGTTCTTTAATTATTTTTTCAGATCTTTTATCAAAATGGAGCTTTTTAGATTGCGCCACCCTATTTTGAGGTTTTATATCTTCAAATATAAGTAGTAAATATCCCTGCATCCCGGCCGGTTCTTTAATTGGTTTAATTGTCAGGTTTATTAAATTTGTTCTGCCATTAGGTCTTACCTTTATTCCTTCTGCAGTTATTTTTTTACTTCCTGACAGAGCCTTCCTGATCAGTGCGGGAAGTTCTTGTTTTAATCCCTGATGAGCCATTTCAAAAATGTTCATTTTTGCTTCGCCATGGGTAAGTTCAAGATATTTACCGGTTCTCCCATGAATATAAACTATATCGCCATTTCCACTGACTATAACACAATTGGGTGAGAAGCTTTGAAGTATAACTTTTTCCGCCAATTGTGATACGTTTTTTATTTCTAAAGTTTTCAAAGGGGTTACTTGATTTTTCTTAATCGGATATGAAACCGGGAATTCTATGAATGGCTGCGCCGAATATACAGATTCTCTTCTCTTATAAAATTTCCATTTTTTATCTATAATTGAAAATAAATCAACAAACTCCCCGATGGATTCAGATGAACCAAGAAAAAGTATTCCCCCGGACAAAAGGCTGTAATGAAAAATCGGAAGTACCTTTTTTTGCAATTCACTATTAAAATAAATCAAAAGATTTCTGCAGGAGATCAGGTCAAGTTTTGTAAATGGGGGATCCTTAATAACACTTTGAGGCGCAAAAACGAGCATATCTCTAATTTCTTTTTTGATATGATAGAGCTCTTTATCTTTGGTAAAGTAGGCTTTCAATCTTTCTTTTCCCACATCAGATTCAATACCTGAATACAAACCTGAACGTGCTTTATCAATTGATGCTGTATCAATGTCTGTGGCGAAAATTTGTACATTTAAATTTTTACCGGTTTCAGCTAAACATTCCAGCAATATAATTGCAATGGAATATGCTTCCTCACCCGTAGAGCAGCCCGGAACCCAGATTCTAATTTTACTATTATCCGGTTTTCTTTTTACTAATTCAGATAGTATTATCTTCAATTTATCAAATGATTCGGGATCTCTGAAAAAATTTGTAACTCCTATAAAAAGGTCTTTAAATAAATTTTCAATTTCACCACGATTTTCCTGCAGCAGACGGAAATAGCTCAAAATGTTATCCAGCTGGGCCAAATACATTCTTCTTTCAATCCGACGATATATTGTATTTTGCTTGTAATTTGAAAAGTCGTGACCGGTTTTATTCCGGAGTAATATGAAAATTTTCTGAAATGAATCCGGAATTTTTCCTTCAGGGCTTAGTCTTAAAGTTCTTTTGATTTTTTGAGATGTGTACTTAATCAAATTATCAGGCATATCTTCGGGCGGCAGGATATAATCAGCCAGCCCGGTTTTAATTGCACTACCCGGCATACCGTCGAATTTTGCCGACTTTGGATCCTGAACCATTACCATTCCTAATTCACTCTTAACCGCTTTCAGCCCTGCTGTCCCGTCAGAGGCCATCCCGGAAAGAATAATACAAATGGCCTTATCGCCTATATCCGAAGAAAGTGATTTGAAGAAAAAATCAATAGGAAGACGAAACCCATGCGGCTCGACAGGTTCTATAAGCTGGATTGTTCTGCGAAACAATGCTAAATCCCTGTTCGGCGGTGTAACATAAACATGGTTGGGTTCAACAACCATCCCGTCTTCGGCCTGAAATAATTTCATTTTGGTTGATTTTTGAATTAACTCAGGCATAATGCTTACGTGATTCGGGTCTAAATGTGAGATAATAATAAATGCCATCCCTGAATTCTCAGTCATATTCTCAAAAAATTTTTCCAGAGCATCCAGTCCCCCGGCTGAGGCACCAATCCCCACAACATAAAAATCGTTATCCAGAGCTGAAATCCCGGAGTTTTTTTTCCTCAATATTACTTTTGACTGAGCGGGACTTTTTTTCTTCTTCATATATCCTTATTTACAAATTTATTTTGAATAGATACCACAATAATCTGAGTGGTAAAACGGGTAGAAAAGCAATTGCAATTATACCCGGATTTATTTTTTGTAAATGCTCCCGTATTATTAAATATTAATTTCATATTACGCAGAAATCAAATAGACGGCAATCGATCAAAGAGATGAAAAAGGGATTAGTTCTTATAGCCCATCAGATATTTTTCTGAAGTGAAAACCATATATTGTAAAAAGTATTGCAAGTGAAAATAGCTGCGGTTTTCTGAATAGTGACCAGAAAAATAGTTTCCAGTAGTATATCCTCTCTTCCCCGATAATCCCAAGTCTGATCATTGATTTGAACAGGGCCAGAATATAGTTAGGATTAAGATGAAATACTTTTTTCTGTTCCGGATTAAAATCCTTCAAAAACATTATAACCCGCTTGTAATAATATTTTGGAGAGTAAATTTTATGAAGGATATCCTGATATCCATCAAGTAGAATTTTAAGATCCATCTTTGGCACAAAGTTAATGGAGAAGTCAGTGTTATTCCCCGTAAAATCCTGAAGCATTCTGTTTTCTTCTTCTAATCTTTTTTCAAGCTTTGTCCCCCTTGGGGCATTCAATAATCCCACCATTGCAGTTACTATCCCGCTTTCCTGTATGAAGCCGGTCAGTCTCTCGAAAATTGATGGGGGATCATTATCAAATCCCACTATAAAGCCTCCCTGCACTTCCAACCCCGCCTTTTGTATCTTTTTTATGCTTGAAATGAGGTCACGGTTGCTGTTCTGGGTTTTGTTGCACTCAGCGAGGCTCTCCTCGTTAGGGGACTCTATTCCAATAAAGACAGCTTCAAATCCTGCTTTAATCATCAGTTCCATCAGCTGATTATCATCCGCAAGATTTATTGAAGCTTCCGTATTCAGGTAGAAAGGATTTTTGTTTTTTTCCATCCATTCAGCTATTGCAGGCAGTATTTCCTTTTTAAGTTTCACTTTGTTGCCGATGAAATTATCATCAACAAAAAACACCGGTCCACGCCATCCTGTATTATATAGTTTATCTAATTCGGCCAGAACCTGGTCCCTTGTTTTTGTGCGCGGTTTTCTTCCATAGAGAACTGTAATATCACAGAAATCACACTCATAAGGACATCCGCGTGAATACTGAAGGTTCATTGATGTATAATCATTTTTTGTCAAAATATCCCAGAGTGGTAAAGGAGTAGTTGAAATATCCGCCCAATTTTCAGTTGTATATTTATGCTTTGGCTTTCCCCGGTTCAGATCAATCAGAAATTGCGGCAAGGTTACCTCAGCTTCATTCAGAACAAGAAAATCGACATTATCATAGTATTCAGAACTGCTTGTAAATAAAGGTCCTCCGGCCACAATCTTCACATTTAATTTTTTACATCTTTCTATAACCTGATCTGCAGAATCGCTTTGAACCGACATTGCACTAATGAAAACAAAGTCTGCCCATAGAATATCTTCTGCTTTTAACTCAGCTGCATTCATATCGACTAATTTTTTATTCCACTCTGTTGGAAGCATCGAAGCAACAGTAAGCAGTCCTAAAGGCGGGAAACTGGCTTTTTTGGAAACGAACTTCAATGCGTGTTTAAAACTCCAGAATGTATCCGGATACATAGGATAAACCAAAAGTATATTCATCTTATTATTTAATTATTATTGGTAGTGTCTTAATTAACAGTGCCGGTTTTATTAACATATAGTTTTCATAAACTTTATTTTGAATAATCGACCGCCTTTACTTCACTCATCCGAAGTCTGTTCTGATTGTACATAATCTCTCCATATCTATCGATATCATCAATCTGCTGATTCGTCAGATCGATTATAAAATCAGAGTGATTATAAAAGTGTATGAACATGGCAGACAGACTTACACCCCATTCAATGGCTTTTGGATTTTTAAGAAGCACTGTAAAAAACATTTTCCAGAATAACTTCCCGGTTATTCTATTGCAGCCGACCCGCCGCACAATTCTTGAAAATGATCTCAAATTCTTTAGAATCATTTTTAAATCAGGCTTATACTTGTTTGTTACTTTCAGATTCAGGCAAGTACTGATTACTCTGTCATAGTAATGTTCGGGATCATAAATGTAATCTATAACTTCAACAAAGTCTTTTAAAATATCTATCCTCGGTCTCACCGTAATAAAGTTTAATCCGCTGGAGGCCTGATCTATTTGAGTCTTATTATCAGTAAAAATTGAAGATTCTTCAAATAATCTTCCTTCCAGCTGCAGCCGTCTGGTTAACTTTGTATTTGGCAAAGCATACAATAATCCCAGCATTGCAGTACATATACCCGTATCCTGTATTAATGCATTCATTTTTTTTGCGGTCTGGCCGTTCTCATTATCAAAGCCTATGATAAAACCTGCATTAACTACCATACCGTATGAACTGATCTTTTTTGTCGCATCAACAATTGACCTGTTCATATTTGTTTTCTTATTGGCTTTTTCCAATACTTCATCTTCCGGAGTTTCAAGACCTGTAAACACAAGCCGGAAATCAGCATCTCTCATTAACTGCAGAAGTTCATCATCATCTGCCAGGTTAATAGATACTTCGGTTCCAAAATAAAAGGGATAATTATATTTTTGCGACCATGATTTTATAGCCCTTAAGGTTTTCTTTACCTGCTTTTTATTCCCGATAAAATTGTCATCAACGATATCGATATGACCGCGGTAATTCAGATCATATAAAGCCTGAAGTTCTTTGGTCAATTGTCCGGGGGTCTTAGAACGTGGTATTCTGCCGTACAACTCGATTATATCACAGAACTCACAATTAAAAGGGCAGCCGCGTGTAGACTGTATATTCAGGTGGATATAATTGTTAAAGTTTATCAGATCAAACCTTGGGACAACGGCCTGAGTCATATCGGCATATTCAGATGAAATGTACTCCCCGTTCTCACGTCCATTTGCCAGATCATTTAACAGCACCGGAATGGTTACTTCACCCTCTCCAAGCACAAGGTAGTCAGCCGATTGATAAAGATGGGGTTGAGATGTAGGATCCGGTCCCCCTACAATAACAGGCTTATGTTTTTGGTGCGCCAGTTTAATTATATCCTGTATGCCGATTTGCTGCGGCAGCATACCACCTGTAAATACCAGATCGGCCCATTCAAGATGCCCGTCGAGCAGGGTTTCAACATTCATATCAATTATTTTTATTTCCCATTCGGGAGGCAGAAGGGCTGCAACAGTCATCAATCCTAATGGCGCGGCCAGATATTTTGCACCGACTATTTTGCTGACTTCAACGAAGTTCCAAAAACTGTAAGGTGAAAACTTTGGATGTATCAACAGACAATGGGGGTTTTTTTTTAATAATTTTAACATGATTTATTACCCATCACTTCCACTTCTGATTTTCCCGAATAAGACGCTTCTTACACTTTGAAAACGACTAAAGATAATAATGCTTTATTCGTTCCCATTTATCACAATAAAAAGATATTAAATTAAATCCTGCAAAAAATGAATCGAATGGATGAAAAAAGGATTAATCCTTTTGGGTATATAAAAATGCGGAGTCTTTAGCCGGTGGAACTAATGTCCCTGTTTATTTTATGCCTTAATTATTTATGGTTGAAATACTCTTAGCAATCGTCTTTAGTGTTTCTCCTGAATAGGAATAATTCGCTATTTCCAGTCGTGTATGCAGCGCGAGCTTTTCCATAATATTATGAATATGGCTCTTAACCGTATAAGTTGAGACGTGAATTTTTTGTGCGATTTCTTTATTACTCTTACCTTCACCAAGTAATATTATTACCTCACGTTCACGTTTTGTCATTTTAACGGCTTCCTTTAATTTGGATTTGTCTTCCTTTACTGCGTAATCAATAATCTGCGAGAAAAGTGAATCGACTAAAACCGGGGGAAGGACCGTTGAACCTTCAGCTACAGATCTTATTGTGATCAGAAAATCCTTAAGGGACGAATCTTTAAGGATAAAGCCATTTGCCCCGGCTTTTACATATTGAAGTATATCCGCCTGAACAGGTGCCAGATCCATAACAATGATTTTGGCCTGAGGAAAATCCTTCTTTACTATTTCCACAACATGTAAACTGTTCTGGCTTCGCAGACCCAGATCCAGGAGAACAATATTCGGCTTGAGCTGCTTGATTTTGAAAAGAGTACTCTTACCATCTCCGGATGCAGAAATAACAACAATATCTTTTTGAGATTTAACGATAGAAAGTATTCCATCCCTCAGCAAGCGGTTATCTTCAATAAGAAGTAATCTGATTTTTTTCATGATTATCTTTGACGCAATTATGGGTCGCCTTATTTCCTGTAAACAGGCTTTGTTAGAGACATTTTTTTCACCGTTACACTATCATGCATCATTCCGCGTGATTCCGGTTCAAGAGACATATTTACTT
Organism: uncultured Ignavibacteria bacterium; assembly: GCA_963811905.1. Lineage (GTDB taxonomy): Bacteria > Bacteroidota > Ignavibacteria > Ignavibacteriales > Ignavibacteriaceae > DATFVA01. The sequence goes on along the minus strand of CAWETK010000016.1, from coordinate 138,869 downwards.
TACCGGTTTTTGCATTATTTTCAGTGTTGATCATTTCTTTCATTCCGGGGTTACTTAATATTGAATTTACAAGTTTCATCATTTCCTCTTTGTTTCCGCTTGTTTCATCCATCATCATATTCATCATTTCAACCCGCATTTCAGAATTTGATGATATTTTGTTCATCCAGACATTAGTTTCATCATCCGTTTTTATCCTGCTGCTCTCATTTTGATCCTGAGCATATAATGAAAACGGAACTAATATTACAAATAGCAAAATTAGATTTTTCATAGGTTTTTCCTTTTTATGTGTAATTAAGGTTATAACAATTTGCCGGATATAACAATAGACCAATAGGATGAAAAAGGATTTAGGTCTTGTGGCTGAGATATGAAGCAGCGGAGCTTTGTTTCTGCTGAAACTGACAGTACAGATTTTTATGAAGGAAATCCCATAATTATTTTGGTTCCTTTTCCTGATTTAAAACAAATTTTACCGTTAAGCTGGTTCACCATTATATCTACTAATTCAAACCCCAGCCCTTTATCGAGGTTTATATCAAAATCTTTTTTCAAACCCACCCCGTTATCTTCAACTATAAATGTGAGTCCGTTCTTTGATTTTACAGTTATATTAATCTCACCTTTTTTAGAATCGGGAAAGGCATACTTGATTGCATTAAATAAAAGTTCGACCAAAATCATTCCAAGAGTAGCCGCTTTTTTATCGGAAACGGAAATCTCTTCGATATTTTTATGTATTACTATATTTTTTGATAAAGCAGACATCCGCTCAATCAATTTATTAAAATAGAATTTGATATTCACTTCATAGAGACTATTGCATTCAGAAATTAAAGAGTATAAATCAGTAATCGACCTTATTTTTATTTCCAGGTCTTCAAGGATCAGTTTAGTTTCATCTGAGTTTGTCATTTCCCCCCTGAGTCTGATTAAGCTAATAAGCACCGTAAAGCTGTTTATTGTTCGATGCTGTAATTCTTTAATTAAGGCTTCTTTTGTTTTAATAGTCTCCTGAGTTATTTTTTCAAGATCCTTTCTTTTTGAAATTTCACGAATATTACATTGTATAACTTTTTCTTTATTGACTTTATAAACATTGCTTACAATTTCCACGTCTATCAAACTGCCATCGGAAGCCTGCAGAGGCAGATCCTCATAACGCACATATTTCTTTTCCTTAAGCTCTTTGTACAGCTGTTTTGAATACTCAATATTCTGAGTTGAACTTATATCCCATATACTTTTTTCCAGTAACCTGTTTTTAGGATATCCTAACAATTTAGCAAGGTACGGGTTAACATCTTCAATCCTCCCGTTATCGGCATTAAGAATTAATATTCCGTCTTTTGCTGTTTCAAACAGCCGCGTATACTTATTTTCGAATGATTCCATATCGCACTCCTTATTTTCTTTCTGTGATATAATACACAGAAAGTGAACCGGAGTAAATAATTCTTAAGATTGAAAAGGGGATTAATTCTTTTAATAGAATCTAATCGTCCATAAGGGAAGTTCCGCGGGAGGCTGATTCTTTTTTACCTGAGTCATGCACATATTTTGCAATCTGAACCCGGGTACTCAGTGCAAGTTTCTCCAGTATATTATGCACGTGGCTTTTTACCGTGTAGGTTGAGAGATGAAGTTCCAGGGCTATTTCTTTGTTAGTACAGCCTTCTGAGATTAAACCGATTACCTGTCTCTCCCGTTTTGTCATTGTAACTGAGTCCATAATAGCAGAATGATTTGACCCGTTTAAGGCGTGTTCAACAATTTGCGAAAAAAGTGACCCTGTCATATTATGAGGGAGTACATTAAGTCCTTTAGACACATCCCTGATGGTTTTAAGGAAGTCGCTAACCGTAGCCTCTTTTAATATAAATCCTGAAACTCCTTCCTGAACAAATTCAAAAACATCTTCCTGGGCGGGAATCAGATCCATTACTATTATTCTGGTAGTCTGAAACTTTTTTCTTACCATTTTTATCAGGCTCAGACTATTCCTATTACGCAGGCCTCTATCAAGAAGCAATATCTCGGGTTTGTGCTTCTGCAGTAAATCCGAAATATTTTCACCATTGCCGACAGTCTCCACACATTGCATATCCTTTTGCTTTGAAAGCATAACTTTAATGCCCTCTCTAAACAAGCGATTATCTTCAACAAGCAGAAGTTTCAATTTCTTTTTCATAAGGGGATTGAATGGCAGTAAATATTATAATAAGGATTCAACAAATATAAATCAGACTATTAATTAAAAGATTTAGTTAATTCTAATATATAAAAAATAACATATTGTATGAAATAAAGAGGAACTTCGGGTAATGATGAAAACTATGAAATGTTGTTAATATAACAGGAAGTGAAATTATTATACGCTAAGTTATACTATGAAAGATTGTTTATATCGCAATTATACTGGTATATTGATTCGAAAAATATGAAAGCAATTATTCCAAATATTAATGAGTCTATATCTCGTTTTAAGTCGCAGTTTAATGAAAATTCCCTTATTAAGAAGTTTGCTAATGCAAAACCTCCGATGCGCTCAGAGTTATTCAGTGCCGACCAGATGGAGCATCACGGTAAAATCCTTGCAGAAACACATACTTTAACATCCAGCATCATAATTGAACCCGTGCTTCTTAAACGCCTTGCGGAAAATGAGGATTTTCTTTTTGAAGTTCAGGAATTACTAATTGAAGCTCTCAAAGCGAAGCGTGCAATTACACCAGCCGAGGAATGGCTGCTTGATAATTTTTACCTGATTGAAGAACAGATCCGTACCGGTAAGAAACATTTTCCCAAGGGATACAGCCGTGAATTACCCCGTCTTTCACACGGGTTATCTAAAGGTCTGCCCCGTGTTTATGATATTGCACAGGAAATTATTTCGCATGGCGATGGGCGTGTAGACCCGGAAAATCTTAACCGTTTTGTATCCGCTTATCAAACAGTAACAGTGTTAAAGGTAGGCGAATTATGGGCAATCCCGATTATGCTGCGGCTGGCACTCATTGAAAATCTGCGCCGTGTTGCCGTAAAAGTTGCCGCCGGAAGGATAGAACGCAACCTGGCGGATGCCTGGGCAGATGATATGATTGAAATGGTTGAGAAAGATCCAAAGAACCTGATACAGGTTGTTGCAGATATGTCGCGGTCAGACCCCCCGATGACAACATCTTTCGTATCTGAACTTACCCGAAAACTGCAGGGCTTAAGCCATACCCTATCAACTGCCCTGATATGGGTAGAACAAAGGCTTTCCGATTCAGGTCAGAAGATTGAAGAGTTGATACAGCTGGGAAATCAGCAGCAGGCGGCAGATCAGGTCTCCATCAGCAACAGCATAGGAAGCCTCCGTTTCCTTGAAACGATGGACTGGAAAAGTTTTGTTGAAACCATGAGTACTGTTGAAAAAGTCCTGATGACAGACCCGGCCAACGTATACGGGCAAATGGATTTCCTCACACGAGACCAGTACCGCCACGTAATAGAAAAAATAGCAAAGCACAGTTCGATTTCCGAAAAAGAAACTGCCGAAACTGCAATCCGGCTTTCACAGGAGAGTGCTGCTTTAAATGGACCTGAGGCAAGTACCGCACATGTAGGTTACTACCTTATAGATAAGGGTTTGAATAAACTTGAATCGGCATGCAAGGTGCGTTTTTCCCCTTTAAGAGCTATGAAAAAAATAAGCCGCAGGGTACCGCTGATGATATACAGCGGTTCAATCATACTTCTTACTCTACTGATCACCACCGCTATGTTAGAACAGGTTTATGAAAAAGGATTTGATAATATACAGCTTATTCTTTTGGGGATACTCTTTTTTACAGCAGCAGCTAATTTACCGGTTGCTCTTGTTAACTGGATTTCCACATTGATTGTGAAGCCTGGCCGATTACCAAGAATGGATTACTCGGAAGGAATACCTGCGGAAGCGCGTACACTTATAGCGATTCCTTCAATATTAATTAATGAAAATAATATCAGGGAACTGACCGAGTCGCTGGAAATACGATTCCTGGGAAACCAGGACAGCAATCTTTACTATGGCCTCCTTACTGATTACCAGGACGCTGATAAAGAATCACTCCGGGAGGATGAATCTCTTTTAAGGCTTGCTGCTAATATGATTGAGGGCCTTAATGAAAAATATGAGGGTAATCATTTCTTTCTATTTCACCGCCCCCGGCAGTGGAATGCACGTGAGCGGAGGTGGATGGGTTACGAACGCAAGAGGGGAAAGCTGGAGGAACTGAACTCATTGCTGCGCGGCGGTTCAAGGGACAGGTTTTCACTGGTTGTCGGCAAGACCGATATTCTGCCGTATGTTAAATATGTAATTACCCTTGACAGCGACACCAAATTACCACGTGACTCCGCCAGGCAGATGGTGGGAACAATGGCTCACCCCCTCAACCGCCCGCGCTATGATGAGAAGCGGAAATGTATATGCGGAGGTCATGCCATATTACAGCCGCGGGTTGCAGTAAGCCTTCCGGGAACTACCCGTTCACGTTATGCCGGACTTTTTGGAAGCGAACCGGGAATTGATCCTTACACACGCACCATCTCAGATGTTTACCAGGATATCTTCGGCGAGGGATCATTTATCGGGAAAGGTATTTACGATGTTGACATGTTCGAGCAGGTTCTGAAGGGAAGGTTCCCTGAGAATCAGATCTTAAGTCATGATCTTATAGAAGGCTGCTACACGAGAGCGGGATTATTAAGTGACGTACAATTATTTGAAGAATATCCGTCACACTATTTTACAGATGTAAAACGGAGGCACCGCTGGATTCGCGGAGACTGGCAAATAATAAGGTGGCTGCTGCCGTTTGTTCCATCGCTTAATGGCAGATTACACAGAAATCCACTATCGTGGCTTTCTTTCTGGAAAATTGGTGACAATCTACGGCGAAGTCTCTCCCCATTTGCGCTTACATTGCTGCTGGTTCTGGGATGGACCGTACTTTCAGCTCCCTGGTTCTGGACGGTACTGGTAATAGGAATAATCGTGATCCCTCCGCTGATCATATCTGTGGTTGACTTCTTTAACAAGCCGGCAGATGTACTTTTAAGTCAACACCTTGCTGCGGCTATACGATCTACAGGCGCGCATCTTTCGCAGGCGGCCTTTACGATCATCACGCTTCCGTACGAGATGTTTTATAGTGTTGATGCGATTATCCGTACCCTATGGAGAATGTTGATTTCGCGTAAAAGACTTCTCGAGTGGAATCCGTCCCATGATCGAAGACTACGCATTACTGCAGCCGGGTCATTCAGGAAAATGTGGATAGCCCCGGTTATCGTTATCGCTGCAATTATCTATTTCGTGCTGGAGAAGCAAAGTTTGCCTGCAGCAGCTGTGCCGATATTATTTCTATGGTTTATATCGCCGTACGCAGCCTGGTGGATCAGTCTGCCTCTTACACGTCACGAGGTAATACTATCTGCTGCACAAAAATTATTTTTAAGAGAGGTCGCCCGAAAAACATGGTTATTCTTCAAAACTTTTGTTGGTCCCAATGATAATTGGCTGCCCCCTGATAACTACCAGGAAAACCCGGTAGGGGTAACCGCACACAGAACATCGCCAACAAATATCGGATTGTCCCTGCTGGCCAGTCTGACAGCTTACGACTTTGGTTTTATAACTACGGGAGAATTAATTGACCGTGTGTCGAATACATTTAAGACTTTGGAAAAACTGGAGCGGTATAACGGACATTTTTATAACTGGTATGATACTCAATCATTAACGCCCCTTACTCCGCTTTACATTTCATCTGTTGACAGCGGAAATCTTATGGGTCATCTTCTAACCCTCAGGCAGGGGATTATCTCACTCCCTGATAAAAAAATAGTGAGTCAGGAGTTATTTGAAGGAATAAGAGACACACTGTGCATTCTTATCACTGCGGCAGAGGAAATTCATGACGAGAGGCTTGCCAAATTTAAAAGGAGATTGATTTCACAATCGCTTCCCGGCTGAATACCCTTAAAGATTTTTCACTAAATCTTGAAAAATTTACATCACTAAGTATAGATATTGAGAATAGTTATTCAACCAGTAATATTAATAAAGTTAAACAATGGTCCACTGCACTTGCAGACCAGTGCCGCAGTTCCCTTGAGGAATTAACATTTCTTGTCCCGTGGTTAAAAGGAACGGATTCTTCTGCAATAAGACATTTTATGATGGACGATGAGGTACCTACATTGCGCAGGATAGCAGAAGCTGAATTACCTGCCGTGCAGCCCTCTGAAATGCGTATAATCCGGCAGGGCGGTGAAAGAGCGAGTGAGCGGATTGCGATAATTGAAAGTCTTGCCGCACAAGCAGGCAAATTCAGTCTTATGGACTATGATTTTCTCTATGACAAACCGCGGCATCTGCTGTCGGTAGGTTATAATGTGAATGACAGGCGGAGGGATCCAAGCTATTATGATCTGCTTGCATCCGAGGCAAGGCTAAGCAGCTTTGTGGGAATTGCACAGGGTCAGCTGCCGCAGGAAAGCTGGTTTGCATTAGGGAGGCTGCTGACTACTGTAGGAGGAGATCCTATTCTGCTTTCCTGGAGCGGTTCAATGTTCGAATACCTGATGCCTTTACTGGTAATGCCTACATACGAGAACACACTGCTGCACCAGACATATAAGGCAGCTGTAAAGTACCAGATAGAATATGGAAAAAACCGCGGGGTACCCTGGGGGATATCTGAATCCGGTTACAACACTGTTGATGTTAATCTCAATTACCAGTACCGTGCATTCGGTGTTCCGGGGTTAGGATTAAAACGGGGATTGGCTGAGGACCTGGTTATTGCGCCTTACGCCACTGTGCTGGCGTTGATGATTGATCCTGAGGAAGCGTGTGAAAACCTTGAACGGCTTGCAGAAGATGGTTTGATGGGTGAATTTGGTTTTTATGAAGCCGTGGATTACACTAAATCGCGTCTGCCGCGCGGGCAGTCGAGTGTGATAATTAAATCATTTATGGCACATCACCAGGGAATGAGTCTCCTGTCGCTTGCATATCTTATATTGAACCGTCAGATGCAAAAGCGATTCAGATCGGATCCTTTGTTAGAGGCGACCACGCTGCTGCTACAGGAAAGAATTCCGAAGGCAACAATATTTCATTCACACGCAACCGGGCTTACCGAAACCCCTGTTAAATCCAGCGGCACGGAAATCCCTATGCAGATAATCGATAATCCCGATACGCCCGTGCCTGAAGTGCATCTCTTGTCGAACGGCAGATACCACGTAATGGTTACCAGCGCGGGCGGAGGATACAGCAAATGGAAAGACATCCAGGTTACGCGATGGCGTGAAGACACCACCCGCGACAACTGGGGCACGTTCTGTTATATACGCGATGAATCAAGCGGAGAATTCTGGTCGACAGCACATCAGCCGACACTGAAACGATCAAAATCATATGAAGTTATTTTCTCCGAAGGACTGGCAGAATTCCGGCGAAGAGATCATAACATCGATATGCATACAGAGATTGTAGTCTCACCTGAAGACGATACCGAACTTCGCAGAGTCCACCTTACAAACAAATCGCGCATACGCAGGACCATTGAAATTACAAGTTACGCAGAAGTAGTGCTTGCCTCTTCTGCATCTGACAACCTTCATCCTGCTTTCAGCAACCTGTTTGTAGGTACCGAGATAGTCCCTGAGCGGAATGCTGTCATCTGTACACGAAGACCAAGATCAGTGGAAGAGCAGCCGCCATTTATGTTTCATATGATGGCTGGCCGCGGTGTGATTAAGGGAAAGACTTCTTTTGAGACTGACCGGATGCAATTCATCGGGCGCGGGAACACAACTGCCTTTCCCAAAGCAATGAAAGATTCCACTGCCCTTTCAGGCAGCCAGGGCTCAGTGCTTGATCCTATAACTTCAATCCGCTATAAATTAGTTCTTGAACCGGAGGAAACAGCAGCAATAGATATGGTTTTTGGAATGGGTGAAACCCGGGAGTCAGTACTGACACTGATTGATAAGTACCAGGACAGGCGTCTTGCTAACAGAGTTTTCGAATTGGCCTGGACGCACAGCCAGGTGACCTTACGGCAGTTAAATGCCTCGGAGGGAGATGCGCAAATCTTCCGGCGGCTTGCAAGTTCCATCATCTACGGAAATTCTTTCCTGCGGGCTGATCCGGAGATCATCATCAAAAACCGCAGGGGACAATCAGGGTTGTGGGGTTATGCCATTTCCGGTGATTTGCCGATTGTACTTCTGCAGATTGAAGACGTGGAAAACATAGGGCTGGTCCGGCAGCTTGTGCAGGCTCATTCATACTGGAGGCTGAAAGGTTTAGCAGTTGACCTGGTGATCTGGAACGAAGACAGGGCCGGTTACAGGCAATTACTGCAGGAACAAATTCTAACGCTGATCACTGCAGGAGTAGAAGCGGGACTGGTTGACAAGTCCGGCGGAATTTTTGTAAGGCAGTCTGACCAGATTTCCAGCGAGGACCGGATTCTCATCCAGACCGTCGCCCGTGTTATTATCTCCGATCGAAAAGGATCACTTGATGAGCAGCTCAACAAAATGAAATTTGAAAAAGTACCGCGGGGACGTTTCAAGGCTGTCAGGAGCCATCGTATAGTCAACGATAATACCCTTCAGCCACGCAATGATCTGATCTTCTTTAACGGGCTGGGCGGTTTCACTCCGGATGGACGTGAATACATAATTACAACCTCTGCGAACCAGGTTACACCTGCTCCGTGGGTAAATGTAATTGCGAATCCGGATTTCGGAACAATTGTATCGGAAAGCGGTCCCACATACACCTGGAGTATGAATGCCCATGAATTCCGGCTTTCTCCCTGGAACAATGATCCTGTAAGTGACGCAAGCGGAGAAGCTTTTTACATTCGTGATGAAGACACCGGTTACTACTGGTCGCCCACGCCATTACCGGCCAGGGGAAACAGCGCCTACGCCAGCCGTCATGGATTCGGCTACAGCGTTTTTGAACATACTGAAAATGGCATTCGTTCAGAGCTATGGATATATACTGCGACGGATGCGTCAATCAAGTTCTCAGTTCTAAAAGTAAAGAATGAATCAGGCAGATCCTGCAGGCTGTCATTAACGGGTTATGCGGAGCTGGTTCTTGGTGATCTCCGTCCAAAGACAGGGATGCATATTATTACAAAAACCGGACTGGAAGGTACCGCTATATTTGCACAGAACCCTTACAATTCAGAGTTTGCCAACAGGGTTGTATTCCTTCAGACAGACAGCACCCCGGGCAGCCTTACTGGTGACCGCACTGAATTCATCGGCAGAAACGGTTCACTGCAGAATCCTGCAGGCATGACCAATAGTACTCTTTCCGGAAATACAGGGGCCGCATTAGATCCCTGTGCGGTAATAAGAATTTCGTTTGAGCTTGCGGAAGAGCAGGAGCAGGAGATCATTTTCAAATTCGGCGCAGGGAGAGATGAGAAAGATGCAGATAATTTACTTCGCCGTTTCCAGGGCCCGGATGCAGCACGCAAGGCACTGGAAGCAGTGTGGAACTACTGGAATAAAACGCTGGGTGCAGTTCAGGTAGAAACACCCAATGCCGCGCTGGACATACTAACCAACGGATGGCTATCGTACCAGACACTGGCGTGCCGTATATGGGCACGAAGCGGGTATTACCAGTCGGGCGGAGCTTTTGGTTTCCGGGATCAGCTGCAGGATGTAATGTCGATTATTCATACTGAGCCGGCCCTGACAAGAAAGCACCTTTTGGTTTGCGCGAGCCGGCAATTTCTGGAAGGAGATGTACAGCATTGGTGGCACCCGCCTTCCGGTCGTGGTGTACGGACCCATTGCTCGGATGATTATCTCTGGCTGCCCTTAGCAGTCTGCAGGTATGTACAAAGTACAGGCGACACAGGTGTGCTTAACGAATCCGTAACTTTCCTGGAAGGTCATGCAATTAATCCTGACGTCGATTCCAATTATGACCTCCCGGCAATTGCGGAAGCATCAGGAAGCTTGTATCAGCATTGTGTCCGTTCTATTAAGAGAGGGTTAAGTTTTGGTGATCATGGTCTGCCGCTTATGGGAAGCGGTGACTGGAACGACGGAATGAATATGGTCGGCATTAAAGGGAAAGGTGAAAGTGTGTGGTTAGGATTCTTCCTTTATGAAGTGCTGATCCAATTCGCTAAGATTGCAGAAATACAGGGAGATAATCTATTTGCAGAACGGTGTAAAGCTGAAGCTTCCGGATTACAGAAAAACATAGAGCAAAACGGATGGGATGGGGAATGGTACCGCAGAGCTTATTTTGATGATGGTTCACCGCTTGGATCCGCTGTTAACACAGAATGCAGGATTGATTCAATAGCGCAAAGCTGGTCAGTGCTTTCAGGTGCCGGTGATAAAGTCCGGCAGCGCAAGGCTATGGACGCATTGGATAAATACCTTGTCCACCGCGATAATAAACTAATTCAGCTTCTGGATCCTCCATTCGATAAATCAGATTTAAACCCGGGATACATAAAAGGCTATGTTCCAGGTGTAAGAGAGAACGGAGGGCAATACACACATGCTGCGATCTGGGCAGCTATGGCTTATGCGGCGTTGGGTGATAACAAACGTGCATGGGAACTGCTGCAGATTATTCTCCCTCTGAATCATTCTTCGGGTCCTGAGGAAATTGCAGTATACAAAGTCGAACCATACGTCGTTGCAGCCGATGTTTATGCAGTAAAGCCCCATACGGGCCGCGGAGGATGGACCTGGTACACCGGGTCGGCAGGATGGCTGTACCGTCTTATTGTAGAATCACTGCTGGGGATAAGACTTGAAGCGGACAAACTTTATATTGAACCCTGTATTCCCGCTGAATGGGAAACCTATAAAGTAAATTACAGGTACCGGGATACGATTTACCGCATTACTTTTTACCAGACGCATGATATTGATACTGATTTGAGAATAACCGTCGATGGAGATCAGAAGACTGGTAAAATGATTTCCCTTGTTGATGACCGGCAGGAACATAATGCAGAAGTGAAATTGAGGTTCTGAGGGCTAAATGATCAGAATTAAAAGAAAACATTGAGATATTTAATAAAGCGGATAACATCTGAAATAATGCTAAAAAACTTCAGCTAAAAAACAGTAACCCGGATCCTGAAAATAGAAGTAACATAGCAAAAATATCAAACGGTACTTGGTTATAAACTGTTGATTATTTTATCGCAGAAGCATCATTTTTTTTGATGTTCTGAAATCAGCACTGCCATTGAATGATTCCGCCGTTATCTGATAAATGTAAATCCCTGATGCAAGATTGCCCGCATTAAAAATTAAGGTATGTTCACCGGCAGCTTCACTGCCATTGATCAGTTCTTTAACTTTTTGACCAATGGTGTTAAAAACTGATATTTCCACACTGGCTTCAAAAGGAAGATTATAAGTTATTGTTGTGGATGGATTAAAGGGATTGGGATAATTCTGCAAAATACTGAATGACGGCACAGGATTGATTTCATCAATATTTTTTAATGGATTAACCCACGTTGCACCGTTTATAGTTCCGTCATTGCCATTTACTGTTTTATCAGCTGTGGTAGTTCCCATCCCTTCATCAAAATCCCAGCATCCGGCTAATCCCGGCTCATTTCCACTCAAAGTCTGATTCATAGTAGTCTGGATTTCTGAGTCTGACAGTGCAATATTCCAGATGCGGACTTCATCAATAATCCCCATAAAAGGGGCTACAAAATCAAACCGGTCCGGATTGAAACCTGCATAAAGAATACCTGAGTTATTTCTGGCCCCACTGCTTACAGTTTTCATAGTATCAAGTATGCCGTTAACATATATTTTTGCATTGATGCCATTATAAGTTGCGGCAATATGAGTAAACTCATGGAGAGGTATTAAAGATGAAGTGCCAAGCGAAGCCTGGGCAAACGTGTTGAACAAATAAAAGTATACACGCCCTGATGAATAGTGCAGCATCTTATCCTCGAAACCACTCACCCACTTATTTAAAATAAATCCCGACTGATCTGAATCGGGTCTGATCCATGCCTCATAAGTAACCGCTGAGTCAATATCAAAAGCAGCTGCATTTCCGAAATCTACATTGTTATCCACGCCATTGAAAAAGAGTGCACTGCCATGCTGGGCGAAGAGACAACCGGATAAAAGCAAGATTATGGCTACAGCCGTCATAATACGTTTCATATCTTACCTCGTTTAATTCGATATTAGTATTGGGGTTATATCAATGATATGAAATTTCATTGATTCAGAAAACTGCATAAAGATGTGGGAATGATGGAAGAAGATTGAAAGAGATTTGAGAAGTTTTAGCTTAGAAACGATCTCAGATCAGAACTATGTGGTAAAGGAATTTTTGATAAATTTGATAAATAACTCTCTTTGAAATGGGGTCTATTTTAGACTGCAGATCAGTCAGAAAAGGTGTAGAATAATTCATCAGACTGACAAAATGTCATGCCTGCTTGTTATCCAGTATTTGTGTAGTAGTAATGCAGTATTTATGCAGTATTAGAACTCAAAATGAGACACCTCAAAAACAGCGAAAATACGCAATTTTCAGCTGTGGAAAAAATTTACATTTGACAAAATGTCAGTCACGGAATAGAAGACCGGAGAATGGAGCCTGGGGTTCTGAGCGGGATAAATCAGGCTCTACATAGTGAACGATGTGAAGCGAAACGCTGTATCGTTAAACCGCCGGCAGAATCTATATTTCTCCTTTTAAGGATTTGCTGATTACTTCAGCTTTGGAATTAACATGAAGTTTGCGGTATATATTTCTGATATGAAATCTTACAGTATCAATGGATATTTCCAATTTATCCGCAATCAGTTTATAGCTTAATCCGTCAACAAGAGCATTAACAATTTCATTTTCTTTTTTGGTTAAACCGGATTTATATCCCTCAGATTTATCCGGATTAAAATATTCAATTACTTTTCTTGCTATCTCAGGCGACATCGGGGAGCCGCCGCTGTCAAGTATCTCAATCGATTTTTTTATCTCCTCCAGCGGAGTGTTTTTTAACAGGTAACCAGAAGCTCCTGCACACAGCGAGCTGAATATCCTTGAAGGATCATTATAAACTGTAAGCATAATTATGTTAATATCAGGATATTCCTTACGTAATATTTTGATTCCGTTTATTCCGGAAATACCGGGGAGACCAATATCTACCAGAGCGATATCAACCGGACCATTTTTCACGAGTAAAGGAAGAAATTTCTCAAAACTGTCTTCAGCAGCATCGCATATAAAATTCTCCTGGGAATTCAAATATTTTTGAATACCCTGGCGGATTATATTATCATCTTCTACAATTCCAATTCTGATCATAACTAATAGTAAATATTAAAGAATAAACTTTAAACTGCATAAATATGCAGGTGATTAAGGAATAGTTTGATCCTTATGGTGAAACTCCCATTTCTTTCAGCAGGAAATCTGCACCTCCGACTTTTTCAGTGACCCAGAGTACATACCTGATGTCAACACCAATTGAGCGGCTGTATTCAGGGCTCCAGGCGTAGTCATTTACAGTTGCTTCGAATGCTCTGTCAAAGTTTACACCAATCAGTTTTCCGTATGCATCCAAAACAGGACTGCCGCTGTTTCCACCGCTTGTATCTGTATTGTATAATAAGGCGACAGGTACATCATTATATTTATTATCTGCAAACCTGCCGAAATCCTTCTGCTTATATAATTCTTTTATTTTTTCCGGAACTCTGTATTCGCCAGTTTCCTTTTCTTTTTCAATCACTCCTTTTAATGTCGTTACCGGCTCATAATATACTGCATCTGATGGAGAGTACCCTTTAATATATCCGTATGTTAATCTCAATGTCCGGTTTGCATCCGGCACAAATGATTTTTTAAGCCACAGCTTTTTTGCATCCATAAGCTGTGAAAGGAGCAGGTTAAGTTCCCCTTCCCTTTCTTCATTCCTTTTCTCATAATTCTCCCTGATATCTTCCATCTGCATTACAAAAGAAAGGTATGGATCATTTATTCGTGCCAGATCGATCTTTTCGTTTTGAAGGAGTGAAAAATACCTGTCTTCATTATCTAAAAAGGTGCTGTCGTAAATGTACTCCACGAAACTGTTTATTCTGTTTCCAGGACTCATACTCCTCGCAAATACCATAAGCGGCGGAAGATCAGAAACCTCTGAATGCTGTATTCCGTCTGTCAGCATTTTCTTCATTATTTTTTTATCGGATTCAGGATGATAATCCGAATAAACAGCATCGAGCTGCTTTTTTAGTTTAGAAAAATCTTCTTCTTTATATTTTTCTTTTTTTTCTGATTTCAGCTTCTGCTGCGATTCTTTATAATCTATGAATATAGTGCCAAGCTTATACAAATCTATCTGTCTTTTTAACTGGCTGAGAAATAAAGGGAGGACACCATCCTTAAATACTCCGCTGTAAACAGAATCAATACTGCTCAATACGCTGCCGTATTTTTCTTTCAATCCGGGACTGGAATCTATAAACTCCTGCAGTTGTTTTTCTTCACTGCGTTTTTTCTTTATAAGGTTCAGCCGCTTTATTCCTAAAAGCTTTCCCCTGTAATTTTTTTCAGTGTTGGCCAGCCCTTTTATCTTTGATGCATATTCCAGGGCAGCCTCAGGATTATTTTTGCCTCTCTCTTCAAATAAATTTATCAGCCATGAATAAAGTTCCTGAATGTACGGGAGCTGGTATTCATACTGGTATTGAAGGAATTGTGAAGGCTGATGTTTGTATGTTTTTGCCGGGTAACCCAGTATAAAAACAAAGTCACCTGCATCCGCACCATTGGGATTAACCTGTATGAACTTTTTCGGATGATAGGGAATATTTTTCTCTGAATATTCTGCGGCAGAACCATCAGGGGCAACGTAAGCGCGCATAAAAGAAAAGTCGCCGTTATGGCGCGGCCATATCCAGTTATCTGATTCACCTCCAAACTCACCAATCGCCCTGGGAGGAACGTAAACGAGACGCACATCTTTAATCAGTTTATAGCGAATAAGAATATAGGATTCCCCCGCAAACATCTCCGATACCCGGGCTTCAAGTGCCGGATATTTTTCTTCCTCCCTTTTTTCTATTTCTTTTATTTTATTTTCAATGGCTTTCTCGCGTAAGGAGATATCACTGACTGCATTAGCGGCTTTCAATACTTCAGCACTGACATCCTCGTATGACTGCGTGATTTTGCAGGTGATGCCGCTGGCAGGAATTTCCCTGCTGTGTGTTTCAGCAAGAAATCCTTTCTCAAGGTAATTGTTTTCAACTGTGCTCGCTCTCTGCACCGCACCGAATGCACAATGATGATTGGTGATTATTAATCCTTCCGGGGAAATAAATGAACCGGTGCAGCCTCCGATATTCACGAGGGCGTCAACCAGGCTGACGCCATCGGGGTTGTAAACATCCGTAACAGGAATTTTTAATCCTGCATCCTTTAAATCGAGGTCCTTTATTTCTGTCAGCGGGTACATCCCCTCATCGGGAATAAAAGAAGTGAATGCAAGAGACAATAATGAAATGAGGATTAAAGTCTGAAGGATATATCTGGAATGAATTGGTTTCATATTACCACCGGAGTTTTTGTTCACTATCAGGGTAAAGTTAAAAAAAATGCCCGACTTTACCGGGCATTCAGAAAAAATGTTATTAACTTTTAATTTAGCTGCTCTTTATAAGCGATTCTCTTAATCTTCTGGAAACAGCTACAAAGAAACCGGCCACCATTATCAGGATACCGCTCCAGACAAGGCTGATAAAAGGCTTTATACTTGCGGCAACAGTAAGAACTTCTTTAGGAGTCTTATTTGCGGTTGTTTCACCTTTAATTTTCCCTACAATAAAATCTGCCGTCTGGGAGGCAGGATCAATCTTCTTCAATTGAATTTTGATATTAGCTTCCGCGATCTCAACCGGGACATATATGAAGTCCCTTCCCGTTTTTTTCAGAACCGGTTCAACATTATAGGTTTTACCGTCCTTAGTCACAGTAAGGTTAGTCCCCATCTTAAAATCGCCGCCGCTCATCATTACACTCATATCCGGCTTCACAAATTCAGTGTACTCAATCTGTGCACCTTCAGCATTTGTTTTCTGCCCGACATTCAGCTTAACATCCAGTCCTTCGGCTGCCTGGTCCTGCGACTGATCATCATAACCAAGCGGGGAGACATATATATCTTTCGTCAGCATGTTGAGGATTGCAGGTTCTCTCATCAGCCCGTTATTAAAATCGCTTATATACATTACAGGTGAAACGGTATATTTCTTCTCTCCTTTTTCAACCTGGATATTGAATGCATATTTTGAATTGTTTTCAACGGGGTGATAGCCTGTGAAAGTCAGTTTGTATCCGAATGCCTCCTGAGGCTGATTTTTGATCAGGTCGATATCCGTCTCCTGGCTGTAGGCATTTGAACCGATTACTCCAAGAATGAAAAGAGCTATTCCTATGTGGGCAACATAAGCTCCCAGCATTTTCATATTTCCGCGTATAATTTTAATTGCTATATCGACATTTACAACGATAGTAAATGATGCTGAGAAGGCCAGAAGGATATACATGATTTCGCGCATCCCGCCGAAAATTACAAGGGATAGAGTGAACAGGAAAGAAATAGTCAAAGCAGGAATTGATTTCCTCAGAAGATCCTGTCCGTTTGTCTGTTTCCATTTCAAAAGCAGGCTGAGTCCGTTTAACAGGCCGATAATAATTGCAATCGGCAGGTTCAGTTGGTTATAGAATGATTTATCCTGTGACTGACCTATTAATGGAGCAGAAGTACCTACAAATACTATTATTGCTGAGGCTGTAAGAACTATTGCGGCTGTAAACAGTGCGAGGTCTCTTGATAGTAAATTTTCGTCTGAGGCAACAGCTTCATTCAGAGATTTCCACCTGTAAATAAGCATCCCGAAACCAAGAACGAGGAAAGTTCCGATAAAAATAACCAGGAAAAGATAAACAAGCATTCCGGGATCAACAAACGAATGTACAGAAGCATCTCCAAGCACACCGCTTCTTGTTAAAAAGGTACTGTAAAGCACAAGTATATAAGTCATTATGCAAAGGATAAGGTTCGTTTTGGCATACTTGCCGATCCCTCCTTTTCCCTGGGTTTTCCTTTGAACAAGCAGAGTATGAACGGAAGCCACGCCAACAAGCCACGGGATAAGACTTGAGTTTTCTACGGGATCCCATGCCCAGTAGCCGCCCCAGCCGAGCATTTCATAAGCCCAGTAACCGCCAAGCATAATTCCTAAACCCAGGATGCCGGCACCCGCAAGCACCCATGGAAATGACTGACGCACCCAGTCCTTGTAATCATTTTTCATCATTGCAGCAACTGCAAAGGAAAAAGGAACAGTAGACATTGAAAATCCTGTAAACAAAATAGGCGGATGTATCTGCATCCAGAAATTAAGCAGCTGAGGGTTCAATCCTTTTCCATCTGCAATAAACTGGTTAACAGATATTCCCGCTGCAGAAAGTTTTGCATACAGGTCGGTGCTCATCTTAATAAAGGATTGTCCGCTGGATCCGTCGCTGAAAACAAATGACTGCATCCAGGGAAGATTAAGGAAACCTGCGCTTATACTTTTAACCGGGATAAATATCGGTTCCGTCCAGATATAGGCAAAAGGATTTTTGAATAAGGGTGAAACCATAATTAGCAGGAAAGTGGTTGCCAGAGTAAAAATCGTCATAACCCTGAGTTCAAGGTCGCCTCTTTTAGATGTATATGACTGCAGAAATATTCCCACAATTGAAGTAAGCAGAAGCCACAGCATAAAGCTGCCCTCCTGGCCCCCCCAGAATGAGGCTATCAGAAAGCCGGTTTTCAGACTGTTCTGACTATAACTATATACGTAATGATACTGGTACTGATGGGTGAGTATAACATACCATAATATTGTGGCGGCAACAATAACAAGCACTGCCATACCATGGTAAGCTATTCTTCCGTAGTTTAATGTATTCTTATATCCCTTATAGGAAAGAAAATACATTGTCATTGCAATCAAGCTGAACGCTAAAGCGACCGATAGTACAATACTTCCTGCCATTTCTACCTCAGTGATATCTTAATTAAAATATAAATACTGTTTCTAAGCTTCTGCGGACTTATAAACCGGAGGTTTTAGCCTTATCACCTTCATATTTGCTCGGACATTTAGTCAATATATCCCTTGCGTGAAAATATCCATCTTTATACTGTCCTGTTACAACGACGCTTTTGGCTGTTTCGAAGTTATTGGGAATTGTTCCGTCGTAGACAACCTTCATCTGGTTGCCGTTCTCATCAGCCATATAAAAGCTGAAGGTTCTGTTCGATTTATCTATCTGGTAATTTTTATCCTTAACCCAGCTCCCGGTGGCTTTAACGGTTTTATCCGTGTTCATAACATTACTGAAATTGCTTTCATACTTAATATTACTCTGTGTGAACAGGTAGCCCATCAGACCGAGGAACAGAACAATGATGGCGCCGCCGAAGATATATTTATTTTTCATGCTTATCTCCTTTTATTTCTTTTTCTACACTTTTAATTCTTTTATCGAGAGTATTCAGGAAAAAGAATATCCCTGCCCAGACAATCAAAACTATAATCATAACTATGTAGATCGCATTGTTATGCAGGAAATCATACAGTCCGCTCAAGTTATCCTCTTATTTGTTTGTTAAATCGTTCTTTGTACATCAATGATTTATAACCTATTCTCCACATCCAGAAATATAAGATTGTGAATCCTATCAGCGAGAGATAAAATATCAGCATCATATTTGCATTCATTTTAAAATCTACTACGGGGCCTGAATTTGTATCGTCTG
Organism: uncultured Ignavibacteria bacterium; assembly: GCA_963811905.1. Taxonomy (GTDB): domain Bacteria; phylum Bacteroidota; class Ignavibacteria; order Ignavibacteriales; family Ignavibacteriaceae; genus DATFVA01. Next base: position 119,949 of record CAWETK010000016.1, on the reverse strand, counting down.
CTGAACCCGGATGAAGACCTGCCATAATCCTTGGCATTATAAAAATGAAAAACGGAACCGTAACAAACGCAATTATAGCATATACTGCCGACAAAGTTGCTCTCTTCTCTTCGTTTTCAATAGAGGAGCGAAGTGCGAACCATGCCCCGTAAATTAACAGAAGTGCAAATATGCTGGATTGACGTGGGTCCCAATTCCAGAATGAACCCCAGGCGAATTTTGCCCATACTGCACCGGTTACAGTAGCGAGTATACAAAAAATAATCCCAAGCTGTGCAGCTGTATACGACTTAATATCATCGTTCATATCTTTTTTACGAAGATACCGAAAACTATAAATAGTTGACATAAGGAAAGCAATGACAGTAAGCCATGCCGTCGGAACGTGAAAGAATATTATTTTAGCATTTTCCTCCAGTCCGGGGATGAACGGAAACTGGTACCAGTGGGTAGGATTCTCAACAATGGGAAAAGCTATTCCCGCCGCGGAAACAAAGGCGAGTAGCAAAAAAAGGAAAGTTTTCCAGATTATAGTTTTCATGGTTTTTGTTTTATAGAAATTACTAATCTTTCCAGATAAAGTCGAATAACATATAAGATGCAGTTAACATAATAACGTCGTAACATATTACCACTGCAAGCTCAAATTTAGATTTTTCAAAACCTGTGCCATCGATAGAAAACAAAGTTAGCTGTACAGATGTTAAAATTAAAGGTAATAATATAGGAAAAGACAGCACGGGGTAAAGTGTTCCTTTAGCTCCGGCTTTCGATATTATTGCTGCAATTATGGTTGACGATATTGCCAGCCCGATATTCCCCAGTATAAAAGCACAGAGAAAAAGGACAAAGTTCCTGATTACAAAAGCCTCAAATACTGCAGAATATAGCACAGCTATCACTATATTCATACAAAATACAAGAATCAGGTTGAATATTAGTTTCCCTGTAAATACGGTTGAGGGTGAAGCTATCAACTGCAGGGTAAGTGAAGTTCCCCTTTCCTCCTCCGAAACAAATGCCCTTGCCAGACCGGACATGGCAGTAAAGAATATGACCACCCAGAACAGACCTGCCGTAAGGTTTTCATTGATCCTTTCATTACCGATCGAAAATAAGATTACGCTGATTGCCACTATAATAAACATTGCAAGAGAATTTATAGCGTAGCGTGTTCTGAGTTCCGAACGAAAATCTTTAAGAAATAATGAGTATGCTTTTGAACTCAATTGGTTTCCTGTACTGAAATATTCTTATAGTTCTGGATAACAATTTTTTCGCTGCAAAGTTCCAGGTCCGACCTCTCATTTGAAGCTATCAACACTATACTATCGCTCCCCTGCTCCCGTGTAATTCTATAAACCGATTCCTTCCCTTCATCGTCAAGGTTGGAAGTCGGTTCATCAAGTATTAGGAGGCGCGGTGAATGCATCATCGCAAAAATAAACTTCATTCTTTGTTTCATTCCGGAAGAGTAGGTTTTTACCAGGTCGTCTTTCCTCTCATACAGAAGAAAAACTTTCAGCAGATATTCTATCCTTTCAGTATTGAAAGGTACATTCCGGATCTTTGCAAACAGGTCGAGATTTTCCAGGGCCGTAAATTCTTCATAAAGAACCAGGTAGGGCGAAACAAACCCGATATGGTTGTGCAGCTTTTCGGGAATTATATCTTTACCTTCAAGAATATGTCTGACTTTTCCTCTGCTGGGTGAAATCAACCCGGCAATTATCTGAACAAGGGTAGACTTGCCCGATCCGTTAGGTCCTGATATCCCGTAGATTCCTCTTTTACTGAACTCAAAGTTGAGGCCTGAAAATATAAGTCTCCGCCCGAAAGTCTTGCTTAATGACTCTGCTTTCACCGAAAAGTTATTCATTAAATATAACCAGCTTCCCTACTTTCTTCGCATTTCCGGATTCAGTAATAAAAATATAGACGCCCGAAGCAACTTTTTTGTTTTCATTATCCAGCCCGTTCCATTTAAGCACTTTCTGTCCTGAAATAAAATCATACGGTTTGGTGACAGAATAAACCAGGTCCATCGATGCTGTATAAACATTGAGGTCAGCTTCCTGGCTGCCGCTTCCTTTTACAGGAAAATATATATAGCTGTGTTTGCTGTAAACGAAAGGATTAGGAAATGCATAACTCACCGCTTCCACAGGAATTTCACCTTCATGGATCAGGAACCTGTTAAAGAACTCTGAGGAAGTCCATAGTGAAGGCTGATCTGTTATTAATTTCGAATAGTAAAGGCCTGTCAACTGCTGGCTGCCCGGTTCATTGTAATTGTAAACAATATACTGGAATGGAAAAAAACTGTCTATACTGTCGATGCCTTTCTGGTAATCGGCGTTGGTGACAAGAACAGTAAGCGTGTCCCCTTCCTGCTGATCAACAAAATTAATGAAGTTATTTGATGTTGGATGCGCATTCATGGTAATATTAACTGCAGGAGGACTAAACTGAATTACAGAATAGGGGCGAAGGAGCGGATAGGCCGCGGCCTCTTCAAAATATTTTCCTGGAACAGCCCGGTAGTTAGTAAAGAAAGTCCATATCCCGAATTTATTCAGTTCTTTACCAAAACTTGAACCCTCATCATACAGAGATGAGTTAACAGCATTTATTGCCCTGGACGCGGGCATTTTTTCCCACTGCTTTTTGATTATATCAATACCGAATTTGTCTGCAAGGTAAATATTCCAGATTGCCAGGTTATATCCCGAATTTGATGCAAAAGCTCTTTCCGTGTTATGGAAATAGTCTGACATATATCCGTAATAATCGTTAACAGAATCGTACACGAACTCTTCCATGGAGGTTGAAGTTAGTTCATAAAAGAAAAGATCAGTATCCCTGAAAATATAGTTACCAACCTGGATGGAATGGTGAAATTCGTGGGCGGCAGTTACACGGGCAGCATCTATACCGTGTGTATAAAAACCGCTTCCGAAACTGTAATGCACTTTCATAAAGGTTGTAAACCGGAGTACACCGGGATCATGGCTTATCTGCGTTTCGAAATCAGTTTCACCGTAATCACCCATTGGTATGATGTATACATCATATTTGCTGTCGCCGCCGACACTGTCAGGAGATATTCCGGGCTGTGTATCGGGCGGAGGCGGCGGGTATCCGAGATGGTTCACTTCAAAGTTGTATGAAGAGTCGAGTGCCTTGGCAAACTCATTTAAATCGTACTGGGGTACATAGGGTCCCGTACTGTAATAATGCACGCGGAAAAACCCTGAAGGAGAAACAATACTGGCATCGGGTCCGCTTGGCCTCCCTGTTTCCAGCACCTTCAGAATTCTCTGCTGCGTTTCTGTAAATTCATTAAAATGAATATAAACTTCCGCTGCTATGCCGAAACCGCATTTGGTACGGATTGTATCCTCTGCAGGATTTTGGGGTAATTCAGGAAGATTATAATGATGAAGCCTCACATACCCGCTGAATAATGAATCGAGCCGGGCTCTGTTCCATTCCTGGGGGTATAATGAAACACAATAAATAATTAAAAAGAAAATAAGAGAATTTTTAATCATTTAAGTTCCCTTATATTTATACAGTTTTCATTATCATCAATATACACTATATGATAACTCCTGGAATTCATATTCTTAATAAAAAACGACCTGGAATTTATATTATCAATTAATAAATTGCGTACTATTTTTTTATTTCCGTCTGCAGTTTCGAGCATTTTTATACTCTTCTGCAGAGGATTAAAATAGCAGACTTTTGCCGGACCGTTGAATCTTAGTTCGCCAAAAAATAATTGATTTTTATCTTTTATCCTAAGACCCGGGATAGGGGTATTTTTTCCCGAAACAATAAATGCATCTGGCCCCAGGAAAAAGATCAGGTTGTTTTTATCCTGTGAAGATAAAAAACCGTAAAGTGCAGAATTATTTTGGTGCAAAAAATCGCCTGCAAACAGACTAATGTTATAATCATTTACAATCTGCGTTTTAACCTCAGCATTTTTCTGGTTATCTTCGAGGATCCGCTCACCAATAATAATTGAGTCGTCACTGGTAGTATAAAATACCTCGGGATTATTGTACACAGAAAGCGCAGCATCGGAAACTCCTTTCCGGATTCCCGGTATGGTATAATCAGTATATTGCCCCTGCTCGTTCGAAAACATTACCGCACCAAGCACATCGTCTTTAAGAAAAGCTGCATAAATCTTTCCTGTATTTTCCTTAACCTTAATATCCTTTATTCTTCCGGGGGAATAAAGCGAACTCCGGGTGTACTTATTTTTAACAAAATCGACTTTTATAATTTCAATTAATTTTTTATCCCTTGTGTAGCAGATAAAAGTTTTCAGTTTTGGCAATTTATTATTCACAAGAATAGTATTTTCGGTACCGAAAAGAGAGATCGAGAACCAAGAGTCAGGAATACCTGAACTGCTTCTTGTTAAAAGGTTGAGGGTTTTATTATAACCGTCTATAAAACACAGATCATTTATGCTGTTATTATCCCGGTCAAAAAATGAGACTGCAGTCGGATACGCTCCTGACACAATGCTGACTTCATCCGATATTGATGCAAGGTTTGAAATAATATAGAATTTACCCATGCTGTCCAGCAGCGCAATCCCGTTTACGAATTTACTATAGTATGGAATAATATCATTGAGACTATTCTTCTTAAGGTAAACCAGTTCCGGGTAAAATTTTCTGTTATCCCTGGCATAGATCAGCGACAGAGTACCGTCTATCCTATTAATATAAGCTATATCGATCCTTCCATCCCTGTTGAAATCGCCGGTAATTATTTTATCAACATTATATTTTGTATTTATTATTACTGTATCATCATATGAGGAGGTAAAGTCTCCGTAGTAAATACTGATCGAGTTATGGCCGGAAAATACAAGATCTGTGTAGGAATCAACATCAAGATCGGTTGACTGAAGTGAGGAGATTGGTGAAGGAAAAGAGATCTCCCGTACCCTGTTGAAATTCCCCTGACTGTTGTTGTAAAAGAACTGGAGTTTATTGGAAAACATTTCGAATGCTGCAATATCGGGATAGCCATCATTGTTCAGATCAGCAAATACAGCTTCGGAATAACTTGTCTTTTCAACGATCTTCTTTTCACGCAGTTTCTTTTCCTGGTATACCAGCGAAAGGCCGTTAAATGCACTGCCCGACACAAGCAGCTCCGGTATACCGTCGCCGTTTATATCGCCGGTACTAAGGTTTTCAGGGTAAGTATTAAATTTCACCTGCGACTCAATGCCGGGTGTTCCTTCTGAACTGAAATTCAGAATACCGGCCGTACTCTGCTTTCTCGAAATAAAAGCATACGCGTATATATTATGGTTTTTGTTCCATAAATACTGAATGTCTGAAACCGGCTGCTGTAGTTTATTATTATGCGCTGAAGCGAAGCTTCCGTTCTGATTTCCATCGAGTGAAATACTATTGCTGCCGGCGGGATTATAAAAAAGAAGATCGGTGTAGGAATCATTATTATAATTGAGAGGTTCAAATTTTTGATAACCCGGATCAACATCAAAAACCTGGTATTTGCAGAACCCGTTTATAGGGACCTGTGCAATACAATCACAGGAAAGCAGCAGCAGAACAATCAGAGTTTTAACTTCTCTTCTTACGGGATTGAAGTCTGTTCTCCCTTCTATTGAGAGCCTCTTTAAATCTTCTTTTCTCGTCTTCCGTTTCCGGAATAATCTCATTTGCCTTAACTGGCTTGCCATTTTCATCTACACTTACGAAAGTTAAATAAGCAGAATTGGTGTGGATCCTAGTGCCTTTCCTGAATGATTCTGCAAAAACTTTTACTCCTACCTCCATTGAGGTATTGAAAGCTCTGTTGACCGATGCATACAGGCTGACTGCATCGCCGAGGTTTATAGGATGATGGAAATCAATCCGGTCGACGGAAGCAGTAACACAGACGTAATGCGAATGTTTTGCGGCGCTTAATGCAGCACAGATATCAATCCAGTGCATAAGCTGTCCGCCGAGCAGCTTCCCGAGCTGGTTAGTGTGGTTCGGCAGAACCAGCTCAGTCATAATCATTTTACTATCATTTACCTTTTTCGGTCCAGCCATTACTTTGATGAAAGTTGATTTTCAAGTTTTAACTTAAGGTTCTTTAATTCATCCACGTTACTGTTATCAGGGTACTTTTCAATGAATTTATTTATTTCAGCAATAGCCTCATCATCCTGTTTTCTCTCTACAAGAACATTAATTTTATTGTACATAGCCCTCTGTGCATAAGGGGTATCATGATATGTCTCAATAACATCGTTATAATAAATTACCGCAGCTTTAAGGTAATCCATTTTTTCATAAATCCTGGCAATTGTAAAAGTCTTTTCCGCCAGCTTATTGTTCAGATCGGATATCTTTTTTTCAGCTTCAGCAACTTTTTCATTTGTAGGGAAGAAATCAATAAAGGCCTGGAATTCCTGTATGGCTTTCTTAGTATATTTCTGATCAAGGTTATAGTTCGGGGAAAGTTCGTAGTAGCATTCTGCAAGCTGGAACTGCGATTCAGGAACAAATTCACTGGCCGGCATATTCTTTATAAGTTTGCTGAATTCAAATGCAGCAAGTATATATTCTTTCCTGGCAAACCTTGACTTAGCAAGGTAGAACTGGGCATCATCAGAAATTGAGCTTCCGGGGTACTGCAGCAGTATTGCCTGTAATTCGTTTATTGCTTCAAGGTAATCTTCATCATTGTACAGTTTTATAGCATACGAAAGCCTGTTCTCCCCCGTCATATTTGTAGTATCAATACTGGAGGAACAGCCTGCAATAACAAGCATAAAGAACACAGGAACAAAAAATAGATATTTCATAGAAAGTGCGTTTTTTTAAGATTTAATTAGGAAAAATAACCAAATTAACATAGTAGTCAAAGGTATTTATTGCTACTTACTCCTGATTGTGAAGAAAAGTATAACGGCGAGTGCAGCGGTACCTACAGCGATTACCGGCTCAAGGATTCCTGAAAAGAAAGGTTCTGCCCGCAGCTTCCCTTGTGTAAAAGGATAGCCGGAATTTTCCAGCGAACTGATGCTGTCTGTTTTGACAGTATCCTGTAATGCATAATTGAATTCTTCCGTGAATATTTTTTTCCCGGAAAAGTTATAGTTTCCTGAAAGAGTCAATTTTCTTGGTACATAATAATCACCTAAGAAACCATCCCTGTAGATTTCACCGTAGGAAGTAACAGCATCTTTAATTATTACCTGCATACTAAAGGAATTTTCCCCGGAAACTAAATGGTATCCTCTTTTTGAAAGACCGGAAATTATTTCTGAATTAAATACTGCAAAGGGACCGCTCATTTGTTCTAAATTAATATCTTTAATACTGTCGGGTATAAATGTTACGGCTTTTGCTACAGATGAGTCGACAAGTTCGTTAATTACACTCAGATTGGATTTTTGCTGGGCGCTGCAAGAAATAACGGAAAGGAAAAAAATCCCCGCTAATATTTTAAAAAAACAGGCTGTTGAATTTTCCTTATTCAATATTTTATATCTGTTTGATCCATAAAGAAATCTGAGGTGTTAATTTAGACATTTATACCGGCAATCTTCAAGCATTTTCAACTTAAATTCTTTCGGCAGCAAGCTTCTCAAGTCTTTTTATTCTCTCTTCGATTGGAGGATGCGTCGAAAATAATTTCATCACTCCCCCTCCGTGTAAAGGATTTATGATAAACATATGAGCTGTTGCGGGAGTGGAATTATTCAGCGGCTTAACCTCATTCCCTGCCGATATCTTTCTAAGTGCCGATGCTAATCCCAGAGGATTCCCTGAAATCTCAGCTCCCCCGGCATCTGCAGCGTATTCACGCGACCTTGATACTGCCAGCTGAAGCATGGTAGCTGCTATCGGGGCAAGGATTAAAAGCAGCAATCCTGAGATACCTCCGTCATCATCATCACGGCCTCTTCCGAACATCAATGCCCATCCGGCCATTTGAGCAACAAATGTAATCGTCCCAACCAGGGTCGCTGCAATTGTACCTGTCAGCATATCCCTGTGTTTAACATGCGCCAGTTCGTGAGATATTACACCTGCGAGTTCTTCATTACTCAGGTTCTTCAGAATTCCGGTGGTTGCAGCAACTGCAGCGTGATCGGGACTTCTTCCTGTAGCAAAAGCATTCGGAGTGGGATCATTTATTATATAAACCTTCGGCATCGGAAGCTTTGCGCTTGCTGCCAGCTGCCCGATTAGTGCATAAAATTTGGGTGCGGTTTCAGCAGTTACTTCTTTTGCCTTGTACATTGAAAGGATGATCTTATCGGAAAACCAGTAAGAACCAAAATTCATCAGCAGTGCAAAGAAAAAAGCTATAGTCATTCCTGTAGACCCGCCTAAATAGTAGCCGACCAGCAGGAATAAAATCATCATAACTGTCATCAAAAAGACAGTTTTAAGTGTATTCATTTTTTCTCCGGATATACTTGTTTCAAAATTAAATAATGAGCTAAGTTTAAGCAAGGAAAGGATTTTGCCCGTAATATAACGGGCAAAATCTTAATCCATGTATTAAACAATTCCTGGAGGTTAAAGGTTTCCTTCTGGGGTAAGCGTATGGCCGCATTTTGAACAGAAAATGCTTCCGGCACTGTTTGATGTTCCGCATTTGGAACAATATATCACATTTGTAAAAGTCAGATCATCTATAGAGGTAACTACGGCCGACCTGTTTTCATTGATCATGTTGTAGAGGTTCAGGGCAAAGGGACTTATAAAAAATATAAATGAGAGGTAATATCCCCACTCATAAGAGACTTCAATTATTTTAAAGTCAAAGTCGCCCGTCACCTCACCGCCTATACTCGATCTTAAAAATAACAGCATCAATGCACCGAGCGCCCCGGCTATTATTGAAAGCATCCTCGAATAACGCGGAATAAGTGAAACAATAATTCCGCAGAGAGCAAATATAAATGCAGCGACAGCCAATGGTTCGGAGCTGACATTCCTGTCTTTGTCGAGATCAGGATTTGTCTGCTGGTTATCGAATTTTTCCATCTCGAATTTTTCGATTTTTGTCCCCGTAATCAGTTCCATCCCTGAAATTGTGGCTATTGTCTGCCCCTGGCATGTAAAACTTACAAACGGAAGGAAAAAGCACAAAGCAGCCAGAAGGAATAAGGCCGGCGAAATGAACCTGCCTGACTCAGTCATTTAGAATCCTTTCTGTTTTAATTTAGTTTTCTAATTGATTCCGGAGCCATCTATCCATTGCCTGATGTATACCTGGTCAAATATTCAGCTAAAAATTAAAGATAATTTATTGTAAACGAAAGAAAATTGTAATTCAACGGAACCCTCCGTATCGACGACCGGTTGTCTCGATACGTTCTCCGCTTCGCGGTGAGCACTCGACATCCGTCGATATTTTCTACTTTTTTTTGAAGGACTGCTTAATTTATACGCGGCTAACCTGTCCCGATCCGTTAATCCATTAATCCGTTAATTCCATAACCCCTCAATTTATCCATTCAATCCGCGCAATCCAATAATCCTCAAAATCAATCCGCTCAATTCGCTCAATCCGCAAATCCGCTCCAATCCACTAAATTCGCCAATTCCAAAAGTTTTGCCCTTGCCTTTATGTGCGAATATGGTTAAATATTGACGGAAAAATTTTGGGAGTTTATGAAAAAAGCAGCCGCTTTCCTTCTTTCTATAATCTTTTTAACATCTGTTAAAGCTTCAGCACAGAGTACATATGATTTTTTAAGACTTGATATGAGTGCGCGTGCAGGGGCTCTGGCCGGTAGTTTCGTATCAAATAGTGACGATCCAAATGTTATCTTTTATAATCCTGCCGGATTGGATTTGCTGGAAGGGCAGCCGGTTTCGTTTTCATTTGTAAAACATCTGCTGGATATAAACCTCGCCAGTCTTAGTTATTCCCAGGCAATAGAAGGGATCGGCAGGTTCGGCGCGGCAGTTAAATATATTAACTATGGTACTTTTACCGGCGCTGATGAATTCGGTTCTAAGACTCAGGACTTTGGTGCCGGAGAGGTTGCATTTATCCTCGGTTATGCAAACTCACTCGATCAGAATTTCTACTACGGTGTAAATGCCAAGTTTATTTACTCAGGTATTGAAACTAAATCATCCACAGGTATTGCTGCCGATTTAGGTCTTCATTATGCTGTCCCGTCTGCTATGCTGGATATCGGTTTTGCCGCCCTGAATATGGGATCCCAGCTCACCACTTATTACAACACAAAGGAGGCTCTGCCCCTTGACATTGTTGTTGGTATTTCAAAGAGATTAGAAAATCTTCCCCTCCGCGTGTCTCTTGATTTCCATAAACTTAATGAAGAGAGAGATGATTTCACGCAAAGATTCAAAGCCTTCACTGTCGGTGCTGAATTTAACCTTAGTAAAGTATTAAGCCTTCGTTTCGGATATGATAACGAAAAAAGAACAGAACTTAAGGTTGGAACAACTGCTGGTATAGCCGGATTTAATGCCGGTTTCGGAGCCGTTATTTCAGATTACATTTTCGATTACGGGTTCAGTTCACTCGGGACAATCGGTGCATTGCACAGAGTAAGTATAGCAACAACATTTTAAGGAAGGTTCCCGGATAAAGGAGGCTGGATACTTGATACCAGATTCCTGGTCTCTTTTTCTTTTTACTTTTTCCTTTTTTTTATCTTTTTCCTTTTATCTTTTTCCTTTTATCTTTTTCCTTGATCACGGTCTGTATGCCTTCTCAATATACTTCTTAGCCAGCGAATGCGAACTCCCGTATTCCTTCATATCAAGAAGTTCGTTATAATAATCAAGGGCTTTTCCGCGGTTCCCCATCTGATCATTTATCATCCCGAGGTAGAGGATTGAATTTATCCAGAAGCCCGACTCGCCGTCCTTATCAAGCTCTTTTGAATACTCAACGCATTTATTAAAATAGTATTCGGAAGAATCCAGATCGCTGGTATTTTTATACTGAAGTGCTACATAGTAAGTTGCCTCCCTCTTTGCCGGCAGGACGGTATATCCTGTAAGACCGGAATCGGCTTTAATAAGAACATCTCTGAATATTGCTGAAGAATTGACATAATCCCCTTTCCTTGCTTCAATCCTTCCTTTCCATCTTTCAAAAACAGGGTTGTCCGGAAATTCATCACTCAGAGCTTTTGCATACTCGAATGCCTTGTAAGGATTATTCTCGTAATTATAATAAAGCGTCATAAGAAAATACCGGGCTTCATATTTTGCATACTTCCCGTTTTCCGCTGTGCTTTTCAGTTCTTCCAGTCCCTTCTTCTTATCGCCCGAAGGAAAAAATATCATAAGCGGTTTTAGCAACGGATATTCATTCGGTATTACTGAAGCATAATAATCATATATTCCAAATCCGAATTGAACGTCTTTATTATCGGGATCAAGGTTGCTGGCTTTCTCCACTATAGGCAGCGCTTCACGTCCGTCGTCTGCAGCTTTAAGCCAGCTTTCTCTCAATGATCTTAACCTCCCCCTGAAGCCTATAGCTCCTCCCTTAAAGAAAAGAGCATCAACATCATCCTGGTTCTTATCAAGTAACTGATCGCATTGATATATTACATCCTCAAGTTTCTGAAAAAATATTTCATCATGTGATTCATCATCAGGATTCAGAAGGATCTTCCACCAGTCGATCATAGCAAGAAAGAATCTTCCGGCCGGATGATCGGGATAATCTGCGATTAATTCCCTGAAAGTTTTCTCAGCCTGGTCAAATTTTATGCTGTATATTTCCTTAATCCCCTTATGAGCCAGCGAATCAAACTTCTCATCCTGTGCTCTTATGTTGAAAGCTAAGGCAGTTATTACTAAGACCGATAAAAGTAGATTTTTCAACCTGGCTCCAAAATTATTAAAAAATGCTTCCTATATATGAAAAAAGCGGAGATAATTTTCAATCTATTACCTCCGCATTTAAATAAAAGTTTCATGGTTCAGCTGCAAATTATTTATCAGAGTACTCTCAGATCTGCAACAGGCTGAACCTTATAGTCAAATAGAACATTATGATATGGCGGTATTGAACCTGCAATATAATGTATCGCCTTTACCCATATTTTTACATAATAGCCTTCCTGGGTTTTTACGAGATACACATAATCAGAATCTACCCTGACTGAATCCATATCCGGCTCGGAAAGCTGCGTCAGATCAAAAGCTTCCTGCCCCGGACCAATGACCAGAAATTTCGTTGATTTTGTTCCGGGCGAAAACAGGTCCGGTGAATAGAATGTAAGGGAATCATTTATCCCGCCTCTTAAAGTAATGTCGATCATTCCTGAATTTGATGAATTGTATAAATAATTTGTTCCTTTACCCGTCTGAATATTCCAGCCGTAACCGCTCTCTACAAAGGAAGTGTCTCCCGGCTGATATTCATCTATTGTTCCATCGGTTCTGTAAAATACACCGGCATAAACCAGTGTACCTGTGGAGTCGCTTTCAGTGCCGTCATTTAATTCGGCTGTAACATAAGTGTGAAATCTTGTTCCCGTTCCTATAGAATCGACTGTATGTGAGTGGACAGTTGAGGGGAAATTCTCATTCTGGAAAGTAGAAACTATATTGTTATTCCCATCGAGTTTATAGGTGACTACTTTGTAGCCGCTGAAATTACTCATACTTTCATCAGGCGAAGCATCCCAGCTTATAACGGCTGAGGACTGACCTGTTGAATCGGAATTAATTACTACCGATACATTTTGTGGTGCAGCAGCTCCGCCTGAAGGAGCCGGCGGGTTATTGCTGCTGCTGCAGTCGCTGCCGGTAAAAGGGAGTGATAAAAGTAAAAGTCCGCTTATAAATAGCAGTATTCTGATCTTAGCATTAAACATAAATTCTCCTTGATTTTCAGTATAGTCATTACAACTATAACCTATCACTGATAGGGAGAAATTACTATAATACTAATCACGCATGTGATATCTATATGGAAAGCTTATCAAGCAGGTACGGCTTAAGTCCGGCCGCGTCGACCCTTACCTGTTCCATGGAATCACGTTCTCTGACTGTAACAGTTTTATCTTCTAATGTCTGGGTGTCTACAGTTATACAGAATGGCGTTCCAATTTCATCCTGCCTCCTGTACCTTCGTCCCACTGCACCTTTATCATCATAAAAAACCTTGAAATTTCTTCTCAGGTCTGCTTCAATGTTCCTTGCTATTTCCGGCATTCCATCCTTATTGACGAGCGGAAAAATAGCTGCTTTTATAGGGGCAAGTTTAGGATGGAAACGGAGAACCGATCTTGTTTCACCTTTTACTTCTTCTTCATAATATGCATCAACCAGGAAAGCCATAAACGACCTGCTGGCACCGGCTGATGTTTCAATTATAAATGGAAGAAATTTTTCTTTAGACTCCTCATCAAAATATTTCAACGATTTGCCCGAATATTCTTCATGCCTGCGCAGGTCAAAGTTTGTCCTGTTATGAATACCTTCTATTTCTCCCCAGCCGAACGGGAACTCATATTCGATGTCAGTGGCTTCTTTTGCATAATGGGCAAGTTTTTCAGCAGGGTGATCATGAAAACGTAATTTGGATTCGGTCATACCCAACGACTTATACCAGTTTATCCGTTGTTCTTTCCAGTAGTCGTACCACTTTTTATCTTCAGCGGGATTGACGAAGTACTGCATTTCCATTTGCTCGAACTCTCTTGTCCTGAATAGGAAATTTTTTGTATTGATTTCATTCCTGAAGGCTTTACCTATCTGTGCTATTCCGAAAGGAAGCTTTTGTCTTGAAGCATTCTGTACGTTCAGGAAATTAACGAATATACCCTGGGCAGTTTCGGGACGAAGGTAAACGACCGCTCCGGCATCTTCAACAGGACCGATAAAAGTCTTAAACATAAGGTTAAATTGCCTTGCAGCGGTAAAGGTTCCTTTGTTTCCGCACTGCGGGCAGTTTAGTTCAGCAAGAAGGACAGAGCTTAATTCCGGATCTTCAAGCAAAACTGAAAACTCGGTATCAAGTGAGCCGCCGTTTTCAGACGCCGATAAGTTTAATATATTTTCAAACTGATGAGTTAATTTTGCATTATCTGCTATTTGCTTTTTAACTTCTTCTATCGCTTTTGTTTTCTTCTTTTCGTTTATCATATCACCCAGAATATCAACCCGGAATCTCGCTTTGCACTGTTTGCAGTCGACCATCGGATCTGTAAAATTCTCCACATGCCCCGAAGCTTCCCAGACTTTCGGATGCATCAGGATGGAGGCGTCAAGTCCTTCAACATCTTCACGGTATGTCATGAACTTCCACCACTCTTCTTTAATATTCTTCAGTAATTCTACTCCAAGCGGACCATAATCCCAGCACCCGTTTAATCCGCCGTATATTTCACTGGACTGAAATACAAAACCTTTTCTTTTCGAAAGGGACACGATTTTTTCTATCAGATCATTCTGTTTGGCCATTATCTTCCTTAATTTCCTGAAAATTGAACGGAAATATACAAAAATGAATTATGCAATATAAAATATTATAACTTACACTTAGTTAGAGGAAAGATGAAGATGACTGCTTGACCTGATAAATAAAAAACTTTAATTGATTAAAACTATATCATTCTCTAAATTGATATCAGACTTTATTCCAATGTTTCGATAAGTCGAAAACAATTTGAAGGGACAATCCGATGAAAACAATTATTCTCCTCTTAATTCTGTTAAGCACAGTATCCTTTGCACAATATTCAGATGCCTCAGGCACAAAACCCATTCAGTACAGAAGAGGAATTCCTCTGCAGGAAGGTTATCAATCATACAGTGAAAAGTATGCAGGCAAAAATCTCAATGAAGAAAAAAGAAGATTATTCCCATTAGAAAGTACGGGAGTGTGGACAGATCTAAATCCTAAAGTACCAAGAGTAGATTATCTCGGAATCCATTTTGTAAATGTTGATACCGGATGGGCAGTTGGGAACTTGGGTGCTCTGATTAAAACAACTAACAGCGGAACTAACTGGGCAACAGAAGAAACGAATACGTCCATCCCGATATTAAAAGTAAATTCGTTCAATGGGCAAACAGTAATTGCTTCAGGATTTAGCGGATTGATTATCCGCTCAACAGATGGAGGAGAAAACTGGACACAAATAACAAGCGGAGTTTCTGGTGACTTGTGGGGACTTCAGATGATAAACGATAGTCTAGGCTGGGCTTGCGGAACAGGAAACTCACTTATTAAAACAACGGATGGGGGAATAACCTGGCAGACAGTAACAATTACCGGTTATACAGGAAATAACTGGTGGATAGATTTTCTTACAGAGAATTATGGATTTATAGCCGGAGACGGGAAAGTACTGAGAACGATAGACGGCGGAAATAACTGGGATATAATACAAGCCGGAGATAACCAGGCATTATATACTGTTGATGCAATTGATAGTTTACACATCGCAGCAGCAGGATATGGCGGAACAGGATACAGGGGCAAAACAGTTTACAGCAGCGATGGTGGCAATACCTGGATAACAGGAGGACCAACAACTTTTGACCCGATTAACTGTGTGAAATACATAAATCCCGATACGGGTTATTTTGTTATGAGTGAAGTTGGTTTGTGGAAAACAACTGATGCAGGACAAAACTGGACTTTTATAGATATACCGCCGAACTATATTGGAGAATATGAGATTCAATTATTCGGAAATGAAAATATAGGATATGATGTCGGAACCAACTTAAGAATCTTCAAAGCAACAGGAAACTTAGACATATACCATAAACTGATAATAAATGATGACTTTACAGATGTGTTCTTCACAAGTGAGCAGAAAGGATTTGTAATACGACAAGGTACTTATGGAATGTTATTTAGAACAACCAACGGTGGAGAAAGCTGGGATACGGTAAATAATGTACCGGGGGGAAACTGTATAACCTTTACGGATAGTATGACTGGATTTATAGGTACAACCACAAGTAAAATATATAAAACAACCAACGGAGGGGAAAACTGGTATGCAACCAACGGCATAATAACCCGGATAGCAAAGATAATTTTTATAAACCAGCAGACAGGGTGGGCTGTTGGAGAAACAAGGATCTACAAGACAACTGATAGTGGCGAAAATTGGTTTGAACAGGTAGACAGACCGGGAGCAGGATTTACCAGTTTATCTTTTGTCGATTCACTTTACGGTTGGGCATCACTTGGTGGATGGAGACCATATAAAACTACAGATGGAGGGTTGAACTGGATAGAACAGACTAATCTTAATTTTTACAACACAGTTGACGTATATTTTACTAGTATCGATAGTGGATTTATTATTGAAGGCCTTATTGGTAATAATTTATTTAAAACAACTAATAGTGGGATAGATTGGCAACCTGATCCAATAATTGATGCTGGATATAATTTCAATTATTTCCCAAATGATTATCATTGGATTTTAAATGGGGTTCATCAAAGATGGGAGACAACAAACAATGGGATAAATTGGCAGGAAATAACCCAAGATGTTCCTAGTTTTAACAAATTTCAAGCTCCTAAAGAATGGATAGGTTATGCTGTAGGTGGAAATGGTTTGATTTTGAAATATGAAGATACTTCTTATGTACCTGTCGAACTAATTTCCTTCGAAGCAAAAACTGATGGTGGAAAAATAATTTTAAATTGGCAAATTGCTTCTGAATTAAACAACAAAGGATTTGGAATACAAAAATCTTCTGATAAAATGAACTGGTCCTTAATTGGTTTTGTACCAGGGAAAGGAACTACAACTTTACGAAGTTATTATTCATTTATTGATAATGAAATTTCATCAGGGTTTCAATACTATAGGTTAAAACAATTTGATTATGATGGAAGTTATAAATACAGTAAAGAAATTGAAGTAGAGGTAACTTCTCCAACGGATTTTTCTCTTATGCAAAACTATCCTAACCCATTTAACCCTGAGACAAATATAAGTTTTACAATTCCAGAGGAGACAAACGTAAGCATTAAGCTTTACGATATAACAGGGAGAGAAGTTAAAGTATTAGTTAATGAAAAAAAACAACCTGGGTTTTATACCATAAAATTAAAAGGAGGTGAATTAAGTTCAGGCGTATACTTCTACAGGCTAACAACGGGCAGCGGTTATTCTGCTGTTAAAAAACTAATGTTTCTAAAATAAACAACCAGGGACGTAAATACTTTCACCCCTGGAATTTCTCTTATATTAATTTTTTTTTTATTTTTCGCCTCGTAAAAGCGAGGGAAAGATGTTCAAAAATCTACTGCCGAAGGAAGAGAAGTACTTCGATAATTTTAAAGAGATGATATCTCATATAGTGGAAATGGCTAAATTTACCCACCAGCTGTTCTCCTCTGAGGATATTGATAGGGATTTACTCCTAAAGATCAAACCGCTTGAGCTGCGCTGCGACGAGATAACTTCAAAGGTTGTAAAGCGCCTGAATAAAACCTATATCACTCCGTTTGACAGGGAAGATATATTCGGGCTCATAAAAAGGCTTGACGATATCAGCGATATGCTTCTGGGTGCAACAAGCAGGATTGAAACGTTTGATATTAAGACCCGCATTAAATACGCCGATAAATTATCATCTGTAATAGTTCATCAGGTCGAGGAACTGGGTATCGCTATCCAGGATCTTAAAGTAAAACGTATGAATGAAATGAAAGCTGTGAAGGTCCTTGAAACAGAGGCTGATAACATTTACCGCCAGGCGATTAAAGAACTCTTTGAAAATGAAAAAAACGCTATCGAAATTATTAAAAGAAAAGAAGTGCTCGAAATCCTTGAGAATACATCCGACAGGTGTCAGTCAACTGCTAATCTTCTCATCAGTCTCTTCATGAAGAATACATAATATGGAATTTGCCTTTATCATCATTTTCCTGGCGCTGGTATTCGATTTCTATAACGGAATGAATGATGCCGCTAACTCTATTGCCACTGTCGTATCCACAAGAGTTTTAACTCCCGGCCAGGCTGTAGTCTGGGCCGCATTCTTCAATTTTGTCGCTGCATTTATTTTTGGGGTAAGCGTAGCTACTACTATAGGCAAAGGTATAGTCGACGTAAGCATTGTGGATAACCAGGTTATCTTTTCGGGACTTATAGGAGCAATCCTTCTTTCTTCAACTGCTACCCACTATGGTATGCCTATCTCAGTCTCTCATTCAATAATCGGCGGTTACGGCGGAGCGGGCATAGCCAAAGCAGGTTTTGGGGCTATTGTGCTTTCAGGATACACTAAAGTGGTTATATTTATTTTTCTCGCGCCTATAATGGGCTATATAATTGCACTTATTTTTTCCATCATAACCCTGTGGATCGTACGTAATAAATCTCCATATAAAGTAGATAAGTATTTCCGGAAACTCCAGCTGGTTTCTGCCGCTTTGTATTCGCTGAGTCATGGTTCTAATGATGCCCAGAAAACAATCGGTATCATAGCAATCGTCCTGTTTACAAACGGAGTTCTTGGCAGTACATTCTATATACCATTTTATGTAATACTAATGAGCTATACAGTCATTGCTCTCGGAACTCTTATCGGCGGCTGGAAGGTAATTAAAACTCTTGGAATGCGTGTAACCAAGCTTACTCCATTCGGCGGATTCAGCGCCGAAACGGCTTCGGGTATTACAATTTCAATGGCTTCAATCTGGGGGATTCCTGTAAGCACTACACATACAATAACTGGTGCAATTATCGGGGTAGGTTCGATTAAAGGATTTTCTGCTGTACGATGGGGAGTTGCCCGCAATATCCTCTGGGCCTGGATACTTACAATCCCCCTGTCGGCAGCTTTTGCTATGATTACCTATTATATTTCGCAGCTAATAGTAAAAGGATTTTAGAGTTTGTTAAGCTCTTCTTCAAGGATATTTTTTACTCTCTTTTGATCGCCTGTCAAATCATTCCCTTTGCTTTTTATTACTTCAATTAATATAAGTGATTGAGAGATGTAACTTCTGAAAAGCATATCCTTTTTTCCTGTCCCGGATTTCCTTAATGCGTTCAGGTGTTTAAGTATCGTCTTATAGTCCCCCCTTTCTACCGGCCCTGAGAGTGACCCGGCTGCGCCGTTATTCTTAATATTCAATAAAGTAGTTTGAATAATGGGTTCGAAAAGGGAATATTTTTGTTTTATGCTTAAGCCTGTCTTATCCAACAGAATATTGGAAGAATAAATATTCGCATTAAGAAAGTTAGCCGCAAACACTCCTGCAAGATGGTAGAAGACTTTTGCCTCCTCGCTAAGCTTAAATGATTTCAATCCCAATGTCCTTGCAAGTGAAAACAAGAACTTTTCTGCTGCGCCGTTCTCCGTTTCAATAGCAGCAAAAGAATTCTTTATATCCGTTTGTTTGAGCGAAGGGAATGTCTGCATAATGTGGAAAGATGCAGTCATACCTTTCTTTATTTTAAGAGCATCCAATTCTTTGCTGCTTAAAGAACCGGAAGTATGGACAAACAGTGATTCCCTGAACTTTAATTTAAGGGATGCAAGTAATAATGCAATGTTTGATACCTGGTTGTCAGGTACAGTTATAAAAAATATGTTACAGTCTTGAGGAATCTCTTTTATATCATCAGAGTGAAAGGCTAATTTGTATTTTTTGGCAATAGAGGAGGCTGAAGAGGAATTCCTGCTGATAATCCCCTTAACAGAATATTTTTTTTTAATTAATAGCGGAATCAGCGTATGGGCAACTTTACCCGCGCCTATGAAAACTATTTCTGTCTTTTTATTGAGCAATCAATCTCCGTACACTGCCGCTGAAAGGTAACCGACAACTTCCTTTTTATCGCCGGTTGTATCACCTGAATTGTTTCTGTATAAAACCATCGAATTATGGTAATTCAATTTGTCGGCCGATTTCATCATAGCAATGATAGTTCCCGCTCCGCAGGCTTCACACCTCCCTGCTTCAAAATTGTCAGCCAGTCCCTCATAGTTAAAATGCCCTATATCCCGTTCAACTATAGAATCCATCCGGTCAGCTGTATCGCCTGAGTAATAATGAGAAAGATCCGAGCTTGAGACGATTATAGTGCTTTCATCGTAGGTATCAGAAATTCTTTCAGCTAGCTCGTCTATAAATAATTTCCCCTGGTCTCCCATTACTACCGGGATAATGTCAAAATCATCCAGAACCATTTGTAGGAAAGGCAGCTGGACTTCTATCGCATGTTCTTCCCCGTGTCCTTTTTCCCCCATAAAAATTGTTTTGCTTTCTTCAGTTAATGACTCTGCCATCTTTTTATTTACCGGGACGATCCCCAGCGGAGTCTGGTAAGCCTCCCCTTCGTATACAGAGATCCCCGGAAAATATTCTCTGTGGCTCGGAGATATAATGATTACATGCTTAATCTCTTTGCTCTTTAAGAGATTAAACCCGAAGGCTGCAGTCTTTCCTGAATAAATATAACCTGCATGCGGAGAGACTATTCCGAACAGTTTCCCCGGAATTTTATTTTTCTCCGTAATCGAAAGCAATACTTCAATTTCGTCTTTTAACTTCGAAGCATCGGCAGGATAAAAATATCCTGCAACTGCCGGTTTTCTAACCAGGGACATAGGACTTCTTCCTTTCTCCTTTTTCAGAAAATATATCGGCCGTGAATACTTCAATATTTAATTTATTTTTTTGCCAGAGGTATGGTTCAAACCCGGCTTTTTCACAGATAGCACAAAGGAACTTATCCCTTGTAAAATTATTTTCTGCGGCTACCTGGGGAAGCAGCAGTCCCCGCCTTCCAAGATGATTCAGAATTAATCCATGCTTCCCGATCTCGATCTCTTCATAATTGCTGATCCTGCTTGATTCCGACAGCACAGATATTTCTATCTCAATCAGGTCAAGCTCAGAATGTGATAGAGGGAAGAATCGCGGGTCACGGAAGGCAGCCTGGACGGCAGCTTCACACACAGTCTCAAAAATGCTCGTTTCAGCAAAAATGTAACCTATGCATCCCCTCAGATTTTTCTTAATCGTAAGTGTGACAAAAGCGCCGGCTCTGATCTTTAGTGATGGGAATTTTTCAAAATCAGGTGAGGGTGCCTTGCTTTCCCCGAATACGGCTGCAATAGATTGACGGGCTGCATTTAGCAGGATCGCTTTTTCTTCTGAAGTTAATTGCATAATGTTAAATCCTTCAAACTCATACAAGCAAATAAACTATCAGTTCAATCTTATCCTTGATCAGAAACAGGAAATTATCTTTAATAAAGAATGTATCGGGAATGTAGGAAGAAATACCGCTATTAACTACATCTTCAAAAATAAACTTTCCCTCGTCAATTTCAATAATCCTGAATATATTGTCAAGCTTTCCATCATCCCTCACAGTATGAAAACTGAGCAGCAATAAATTATTATACTTCACATAATCTATTTCTCCCGAAATAATCACATTTTCCTTAAGCCTCTCAATCCTCTCCTGTGCCCCGGGAGGAAGTTTTCCTGCAAAGTAAGACTCAGGAAAATAATAATTCTTAAACTTTTCGAATTGTTCATCAAGTAATTTTTCGCGGATACGGTTTATCTCTTCGGTATTCTCACCATAGTTTTTGAGGGGCTCTCCTGTTTCTGCATCGAATGAAAAGAATTCCCTCGATTCAAATTTCTGTATGAAAACAAATACCTCATTTTCATAAAGAAAAAGAAAAACAGCATCTTTCCTGTTCCACAGTACACGCTTCGCAGTTAAATCATATGCTGTAATCCCCATATGACCCGGCATATCAGGTTTTATATACCCGTGGAAAAATATTTTATCCTTTTCAAATGTTTCAACCCCCGCCCAGAATTTTTCATCAAGCTGAAAATCTTTAAGTATGCTTTTCCCTGATGCGATTTCAACACAGCTGAAATAAACCTGCTTATTCCCTTCATCTCTTTCCTCGATAAGGAGCTTTTCTCCTGAAGGTACGAGGCGCCAGATTGTTCTTTTATTCGCTATAGAATACTTTTTTTTGATTTTCATTTCTCTCTTTATTTTGCATCATGACCTATCTCTTCAAATTGCGCTGTAAAGTGTCTCAGCATCGGAGCCTGGTATGTAATCTTATAACCTTTAAGTGAACCTCTTTTTTTATAGACTTCAAGTAAAACTTCCAGCACATAATCAATATGACTCTGCGTATATACTCTCCTCGGAATTGCAAGTCTCACAAGCTCCATCGGGGGCGGAATTAGCTTTCCGTCCTTATCATATTTACCAAACATTACGCTGCCGATCTCCACAGACCTGATGCCGCCTTCGATATATAGTGAACATACGATGGATTGTCCGGGGAACTGTTCCTGCGGTATATTTGGCAGAAACCGTTTAGCATCTATATAGATAGCGTGACCTCCCGGCGGTTCAATTATCGGCACTCCGGCGGAGACAAGCTTTTCCCCGAGATATTCAACGCTTCTTATTCTATACTGCAGGTAATGTTCATCCAGCACTTCCTCTAATCCCTGCGCAACTGCCTCAAGGTCTCTCCCTGCCAGTCCTCCGTAAGTCGGGAAACCCTCTGTAACAATAAGAAGATTGCGGCATTTCATTGCCAGCTCATCATCATTCATTGCAAGGAATCCGCCTATGTTCGCGAGTCCGTCTTTCTTAGCACTCATCGTTGCACCATCGGCATAGGAAAACATTTCCTGTGCTATCTCAAGCAGCGGTTTATCCTGGTAGCCTTTTTCTCTCTTCTTTATAAAATATGCATTCTCTGCAAAACGGCAGGCATCAAGAAATAATGGAATGTCATATTTCTTCAGAACTTCTTTTACCTCCCTTATATTCTGCATCGAGACAGGCTGTCCTCCCCCTGAATTATTTGTAACAGTGATCATGCATAGAGGGATATTTTCCTTCCCTTTTTCCCTGATGAAGCTTTCGAGTTTTTCGATATCCATATTACCTTTAAATGGCGCACGGATTTCCGGATGCTTTCCTTCTTCATTTAACAGATCAACTGCTTCTGCATTTGTAAACTCAATGTTTGCCCGCGTCGTATCGAAATGCGTATTATTGGGAATATATTTTCCTTCCCCACCAACCACGAAGAAAAGAATTTTTTCAGAAGCTCTTCCCTGGTGCGTCGGAATGATATATTTAAGTCCCGTAATTTTCTTCACCACCTCTTCAAACCGGTAAAAACTTTTTGAACCGGCGTATGATTCATCCCCCTGCATTATTCCCGCCCACTGCATAGAGCTCATTGCCGATGTGCCGCTATCCGTTAGTAGATCGATCAAAACATCGTCCGCGTGAAGCATAAAAGTATTATAACCTGCACTTTTGAGTAGTTCAATCCGTTCCTCTTTTGTTGTAAAACGGATTGGTTCAACTGATTTTATCTTGAATGGTTCAATTATTGTTTTCATTTGATTCCCTGAATTTCAGAATATTGAATAACTGTATACATATAACCCTCAAATTTAACTAAACTTCAACTATTAATTAACATTTTCAATCCGCCTGCTTGTATTCTGTTAATCCGCTACTTCCAGTATTATTTCACCTGATCCCGCAGTGAATTATCAATTGAGCGAATTAGGCGAATTGAGTGAATTAATTTGAAAATTATAAAAATAGCGGACTTGCTGCCGACAGCCACTCAATTCAATAATTCTCCAATTAATCTGCTCAATCAGCTAATTCACCAATTCCTCTATTAATTCACCTAAACTGATAATCCGCTAATTCAATCCGCTCAACTTGCCTGCCGCTATACTAATCTGGAAGGTCTTTTTAGCAATTAACTAACTAACACGATTAGACGATTTTCACTGGTCGGTAGGCAGGTCCGCTCAATTCCCTAATCCCCCAATCAATCCGCTAATTCGCCAATCCAATAATCCCGAATTTCATTTGCGTTTGTATACAACAATAAATAGATTTTTACCTGCTATCTATAACTATTTGTGAGGGTGTTATAATGGACAATACAGATTTACCGGAAATCAATCAGGATCCTTCTACAGGTGAAAGCGGGACGGACGAGGAACTCAGTCATACCGATAAACTCGTGGGAGTAATTTCTGAACCGGCTGTTATGTATCAGAAGACAGCTCAATTTCCTCCACGCACACTCGACTGGATCATTCCCCTTATCATCTTAACAGTCTTTTTGATAGTTTCCAGTTATATAGTGCTCAGCAACGCTGAAATTGCGTATAATATTAAGCATGAACAACTGGCAAAAATCGAGAAATCCTTTCAGGAGATGGTTGATAAAGGTCAGATGACTAAGGAACAGGCTCAGGAACAAATGAGCAAAGTTGAAGAAAGAATGTCACAGGGAACTAATATGGTCCAGACCGTTATCTTTACCATAGTTAGGGTCTTTTTATTCTTCTTCATTGTCTCAGGCATCTATTTCATCGTTGCCAGGTTCATATTTAAGGGAGAAGGGACTTATGCCTCTGCAATGGTGGCAAATGGACTGACAGCCTATATAGATATTATCCAGGTAATAATTGCAACAATACTGACCATAGTTATGGGCCGGCTGATGATGGATACCAGCTTAGCATCTTTAATGCAGGTTGAACGATCAACTTTTGCCGGGTTTGTGCTGGGCAAACTTGATATAATTACTATATGGAGCCTTGCCGTGGCCGGTATGGGACTTGCGAAAATGTTTAAATCCGGCAGTATGGTTAAATACCTCGTGTTCGTATTCGGATTATGGATTGTGTGGGGATTGATAATGTTCGGACTCGGACAGGCAATTCCAATCCTTAGATTTTTAGCCGGATAAAAGATAGTCAAAACCCGATGTAGAAACATAAACTGCCTACCGTTTTATCAACCAATAGTTCGGTAGGCAGCATTCCCCCTAACAATCGACCGCTCCTTGTTCCCCCGTCTTTTTTCCTTTTTCCTTTTTCCTTCTTCCTTTTTCCTTCTTCCTTGTTACTTTTTACTTTTTACTTGTTCCTTGTTCCTTGTTACCTGTTACACTTTGCGCGGTTCGCCAATCAACCAATCAACCAATCAGCCAATCACCCAATCCTCCATTGCTTTTCCACCATCCCTCTTCACGCATTACTCAATCTTCCCTCCCTTGCATTTAATTATTTATCTTTTTAATTTGCTTCACCCCTTCATAGGGGGTGCAACCCCTCGCTTAGGGGTGCTCAATTAGAAAGTTAATATAATTACCCGAATGAATGGCTTAATCGACAAACTGCAGAAAATCGGCCTCTCTAAAAGAGAGTCTGAAGTTTATATAGCACTCCTTACTAAAAATGAATTCACCGCACCTGAGATAGGTAAAATTACCTCAGTTTCCAGGAACAAATCCTATGAAGTCCTCCAGAGTCTTGTTAAAAAGAACCTCTGCACTGAGAAGTATAAGAACGGGACAAAAGTTTTCATCGGAATAAAACCCGACATTGCTCTTAGAAATATCATATCTGTTTATGAAAATGAATTGAAGGAAAAAAAGGAACTCACTGCAAAGTTCAGTGAGGAATTAATGAAGCTTCACACAGCTAACAAACAGAGTTCCGGTTCCCTCGATTATATTGAAGTGTTTACGGATATCGGCCAGGTTAGGGAAAGGTGGGAAGGCATTGAAAGAAATACAAAGCAGGAACTCCTTGTATTCACTAAACCGCCTTATTCTGTTTCGCTGGAAGAGACTCTTGAAGTGGCTAAGGAAGTAAAGAAAAATAAAATATCTGTAAAAAGTATTTATGAGTTCACAACTTTGAGATCAGCTGAAGAAGCAGAAAATTTGCTGAAGATGATTGATGTTTATAAAAAGATGGGTGAGGATGCAAGGATAATTGAAGAACTCCCGATGAAGCTTGCTATCAGCGACCTGAATACTACGGTTTTTGTCCTTGAGGATAAAGTATCTATGCAGGGCGGTATGACTACAATGGTCGTTGAACATCCTGCCTTCGCAATAGCATTAAAAAAAGTATTCGACAGCTACTGGAAAGAAGCTCTTACTGTTGATGTTTTCAGGAAGAACCTGAAGAAATATTTTAAGAAATAATCAATTTATTAATTACAACCTGGAGAAAATATATGAAAAGTTACTTAAAGTATTCTGCTTTAATTGTGCTTATGCTTTTTGGTTTTAATACTAAGACAGCTGCTCAATGGTCATCTGACCCGGCCGTAAACCTGCAGGTTTGCGATGTAACCGGCGACCAGGCTTTACCTAAAATAGCAAATACTTCTGACGGAGGATGCTATATATCATGGTTTGACAACAGGAATGGGAGTTATGCAGTTTATCTGCAGCGTCTCGATCCCCAGGGGAATAAAATGTGGGATACAAACGGATTGCTTATCAGCAATAACCCCCAGAGTTCTTCCCTTGTGGATTGGGCAATAGCATCCGATAACCACGATAATGCAATTGTCACTTTTACTGATACGAGGGATAATGATAGCCTGCACGCATTTGCTTATCTTGTTGATACCACCGGAAATATGCTTTGGGGCGCAAATGGTATCAGGTTATCCGGCAATGGTGATTATCAGCCAAATCCTGTAGCCTGCCAGACATCCGACGGCAATTATGTTTTTGCCTGGATAATTGCAGCTGATACGCAGAAAATTGCTCTTCAGAAAATCTCCCTCGCAGGTCAGAAGATGTGGGGCTCCGATCCGGTTATTTATGCCAGCGGCACTGCTGAAAATTATACTTACCCTGCAATCGTTCCGTCTGATAATGGAAGCGCCATAGTAGTTCATACGGGTTATACCGGACCATTTTTTGCGGCAGTGGTTCATATTTATGCACAGAAGTTTGATACCGACGGAAACCCGCTCTGGGCAAATCCCGGCGGAGTCGCTATACAGGACCGCGGCGGAATTCCGTTTTATGTTCACCCAACGGTAATTGACGATAATGCTAATGGAGTTTTTGTTGCCTGGTATGATGACTGGGATTCTAACAATCTTTTCAGCTCTTTTGCTCAGCATGTAACATCAACAGGAACAGTAACCTTCCCTGCTAATGGAGCAGAAGTTTCAACAAATGCATCTATGCATCATATCTACCCGACGCTAGCCTATAATTCCGGTGCTAATGAATTATATGCTTTCTGGCTGGAAGAGACTTCACTTCAGGATCAGTTTGCTGTTTATGGACAGAAGTTTGATGCATCCGGTACAAGACAGTGGACAGCAAATGGAATGTCATTTACATCGATGACATCAAATGCAATGTTCGCCCCCTCTGCCCTGCCGACAGACACTTCCGTTTATGTAATTTACCTCCAGGGAAATCCATCCGGATTGACTGATGGTGTCTATGCCTTTATGGTAAACTCAAGCGGAAACTTCTCCTGGTCGCCTAATATGGTCACTATGTCCGATCCGACTCCTCAAAAATTACATTCGGTTACCACTATATGGTCAGACGACATCGCAAAAATTGCATGGGAGGATACAAGGAACGATGGAGGCGGAATCTATGCTCAGAATATTAATCCGACCGGCGAACTGGGCAATATTGCAGTGCCGGTTGAACTTACATCCTTTACGGGCGTTAGTAACGGTAATGATGTAACTCTGAACTGGCAGACTGCCACAGAAATAAATAACAGGGGCTTTGAAATCGAAAGGCAGCAGAATGGAACATGGCAGACTCTCGGATTTATAGAAGGAAACGGCACTTCAACCAATCCTCATTCGTATTCCTATTCTGATAAAAACCTGAATGCCGGAACTTACAGCTACCGTCTGAAACAAATTGATAATAACGGAACCTTCAAGTATATCAACCTGTCGGAAAGCTTCGATATACAGCCGGAAGATTATAGTCTCTCTCAGAATTATCCAAATCCCTTTAACCCGTCAACTATGATTAAATATTCTATCCCTGAGAAAAACCACGTGACGATTAAAATATATAACGTATTGGGCAGTGAAGTTGCAGATCTTGTTAATGAAGAAAAACCTGCAGGCTCTTATGAAGTTAATTTCAATGCCTCAAATTTATCGAGCGGTGTTTATTATTATACCATATCTGCTGGTAAATATAATGAAACGAGGAAGATGATTCTGTTGAAGTAACCTCTCATTGTACTCGTCTTACCCCTAAAGCCCTGCTGCAAAGCGGGGCTTTTTTATTTGTATTCAATTGGTCCGGTTTTCCGGCATTTCTTAGATAAAACCCCATAAGCAATCAATTAAAAGAGGTCTGAATTCTGATGGGAATTCTCCGCCTTTACCCCGATCCAAACACCTTTCACATACGCTCCACATACGCTCCAGATACGCTTCACATACGCTCGACATACGCTTTAAACCCGTATTTCCTTCCTTTAACACTATATTAAGATGGGAAACTTGACTTCCATCACAAACACCCTCCATACCCTCCTCATCCAACTTGTCCCGCCCCGCGGGATCATCCATTCCCACATCTGCCATCCTTTCTTGTCTCTTTAATTGAATTCATTTATTTTAGATTCATAAAAAAATGCCGAATTTTCACGGGATGATGTTCAGGGATTGATTATATAAGGGACCCGCGGATAAATTAACTCAATTTGTAATCTCCAGGTAACGACATTCTTGTATAATTTTTATCATTTACCAAATTCCTAAATACAAGTATTAACCAGGGTGATATAATGAAAAATTGTTTTTTCCTTTTCGTCTTATCGGGCTTTCTATTAACCACTCATGCTCAGGATTCTTGTAAATCCGTTTTTGTAGAAACACATCACGGTGTCCAGTTCCAGATAGGCAGCCTGCTCAGCCTTACCAACTTTGAAAATTATACTTTTTCCTATCGGTATAGGTTTGATTACACATCCGGGTTCAGAGTGGGAATCTTAACAAACCTGGACAAACAGGATTATGATATTACCCGGCAGGTAGATAGCGTAACTATCAGGCCGCCTGATTACAATCATAATTATTATTATAAAATTTCTGTTCAGTACCTCCATAGCCTGATGAATTATAAAAGTTTTGATCTTATACTGGGAGGAGGACCTTATATTTCTTATTCTAAGAGTGATTCAAAAGGTAAGTCTATCGGTTCATCATATATACGAGAGACATCACGTACACAGAGTATATCAGGGTATGGTCTGGATTTAATATTCGGTGTGGACTATCAATTAGATGAAAATATTCTCATTTCCGGTGAGTATTCTTTGACACTGACTAAAGAGAAATACGACGTTGATTCTTCTGAAAAGTTAATTTATGACGATCCCGCCCAAAACAGGATCTATAGAGAAAACGGAACTTTGGATGCATTCTCTACCCGGGGAACCGGAGTGAATTTCGGGATCTCTGTTTTCTTTTAAGCCGGAGGTTCTCTTGAAAAGGAATCCTATGTTGTACTTAATGTATAAAATCAATATCGATGATTTCAGTTTTAATTTTTAATTTTTTGTACACTTTTCTTATTGATCTGTTAGCTATATTTAATATGTAATTTTAATACTACTTAAAAGGACGGGGAAAATGAGAACCTTCTTTATTAAAACTCTCTTAGTTTTTATTGCCTTAACCATGATAGTATGCGCCCAAAGTAATAATTCCAGACTGCTTATACTTCCGTTTGATGCCAACGGCATTAACCCGGTTTATGTTGAAACCTCAGAATCGATCCTCCGCGTTGAAATAAGCAGGCTTAGCAAAATGGATATTATTACTGAAGGCAGAACAGCGGAAATCTTAAATGGATCAAAATGCTATACTACCGAATGTGCTGTCAGCATCGGTAAAGAGGCCGGTGCGGATAAGGTGGCAGGATGCAAACTTGCTGCACTAGGTGAAAAGATTATCGTACAATATTTCCTTGTTGATGTGTCAACCGGAAAGCCTGTATTGATGGATCAGCTATCCGCTGTTAACCTTGAAGATCTTGATCAGGTTATGAAGAGAATGGCTTCCAATATCGTTGAAAATAAATCCTCTGAACAGAATGTTCAGGTGGGAAATATAGTTCAGGAGGAAACTGCCGAACCTCTGAGGCGGTCTTCAAACAAAAATATAGGATTGTCGTTTGGCTATCTCTTTCCCCAGGATGGATATGATGAGGATGAGAAATCCTTTACAATAAACCTGCACCTGGATTATGAAATGGAGGAACTCGCTGTGGGAATGCTGCTTGGAATAAGGGACGGGTTCGCAATGAATGTTTATAGTGACTACCTTTTTACAAAAACAGATATTTGTCCCTACCTTGGTGGTGGTTTCGGTTTTCACTGGGTATCACATCAGCAGACAAGTTATATCGCAATACAGTATCGGACCGGCTATCGATAATTCAAAAAAAGACAGTGATGGTTTTGAGCTTACACTGAACACGGGACTCAGGCTCCTTCATACTTACAATTTTCAGATACTCCTGAACCTCGAGTACATCCTCACATTTAACGATTATCATGATAAAGCAATTGTATTTACTCTGGGAATTTTATAATTATCGGTATACGCAAAGGAAATGTAGATGAAAAAATTATTTGTGATCGCTATTCTTCTCTGCCTTCCATCTTTATATGCGCAGCAGAGATATATAAATGTTAACGGAACTTCGGAAATAGATGTGAATGCCGACCAAATAAATTTTAATGTGCAGGTGAAAGTTATAAATAAAACCCTGCCTGATGCTAAAAAGAAAAACGATGAATATCTGAATCAGCTTCTGCAGATCTTAAAAGATCAGGGTGTCAAATCTGATGACATTGAAGTATCTCCAATTTCGCTCGGGAAAAATTATGAATATACCAGCGGAGAAAGAGTTCAGAAAGGATTTTATGCACTGGTGAATGTCACTTTTCTTCTCAGGGATTTATCAAAATATTATGATCTGACAGATAATCTTACAAAGAATGAGAGTTTCGAAATTACAGGAGCCTCCTACGATATTTCCGATTATGAAAAACAGAATAAAAAAGCTTATGAGGATGCTCTGAATGCTGCAAGACAAAAAGCTGAATATATGTGTAAAACGTTGGGAGTAACTGCCGGAGATGTTCTTGAAATTGATGAGACCGGTAATTCCCCTGGTTATCCTATTCCTTTTAATGTTAGGACAAAAGAAAGCGGACAGCCCGAAAATCCTTTCGGCAACGTAACAATCAGAAAAACTGTGCGGGTAAAATTCGAAATAAAATAAAATCCATTTCAAATATTATTTTGTAGATTTTCCCCGATAATTGAAACTCCCCGCCGCTGCAATTACACCCCATCCATGCGCCCATACAATCATCCATCCATCCAATCATTCAATCTTTCAATCTTTCAATCTTTCAATCTTTCAATCTATTCAATCTTTCAATCTATTCAATCTCTCATCAATCATCCAATCCTCCAATCATTTCCAATCATTCAATCATTCAATCTATTCAATCATTCAATCTATTCAATCTTTCAATCATTCAATCTTTCATCTTCTCCTCACAACACACTCTGCGGATCAACATCAAACACCAGTCTCACATCCCGGAATCTTGATTTCCGGTTGAATTCTATAAATGAATTGATTACCGCCTGCCGCAGAATTTTACTTCCCGGATCAGTATCTTTTGAACTCTTGATCATAATGTGGAAACGGTAGTTTCCCTTCAGCCGTGCAATTACCGCCGGAGCAGCTGAAGTAATTTTTAAATATTTACTGTACCTGGCAAGTTCAGTATGAAAATCTTTGGCAGCACCCTTTGCCTTTTCTTCATCTTTATCCTTTGTCTCAATCAGGCAAAGGCGTGTGAACGGCGGATAGCCCATCTTTTCCCTGCTGAAAATTTCTTTCTGGTAGAATCCGTCATAATCGTTCATCAGTACTTTCTGAAGAGTAAAGTTCTTTTCATTCTGAGTCTGGATTATCACTTCACCGGCTGTGCTGCTCCTCCCTGCCCTTCCCGAAACCTGGGTAAGAAGCTGAAACGTTCTTTCGTCGGCACGGAAATCAGGAAGCCACAAAGTTGTCTCAGCTGATATCACACCAACAAGCGTAACACGTGAAAAATCCAGTCCCTTTGAAACCATCTGGGTACCGACAAGTATATCAATTTCGCCGTTTCCAAAGCTCTGCAGAATATTGCTTAATGCATTTTTCTTATTGATCGAATCTGAATCTATTCGTTTGATTGAAGCATTCGGAAAATAATAATCAAGTTCATCCTCAACACGTTCTGTACCGGTCCCGAAGTATTTTATGTTCAGTGAGCCGCAGTGGGTGCAGGCATTCGGGACTTTTTTAATGAGATTGCAGTAATGACACTGGAGCATATTCTTATTTATATGAAAAACCATTGGAACAGAACAGTTTTCGCAGGATTCTATTTCACCGCAGTCTTCACAGTATATCTGGGTTGAAAACCCTCTCCTGTTCTGAAGTATAATCACACCTTCCTTTTTTTTCAGCCGGTCGGCAATATGGTCTATCAGAACCTGTGAAAAGACGTTCTCCATCTTCTTCTTTTTTCTCTCTACTGCAATATTGACAAGGCGGATAACCGGAAGTTTTGCATTATCGATCCTTTCAGTTAATTCGAGGAGTGTGTATTTGCCTGTTCTCGCATTATACATACTTTCGATAGAGGGAGTAGCCGATCCGAGAAGAACAGGACATTCCATTATTTGCCCCATTATAATCGCTGCATCCCGGGCATGATACTTGGGAGGAGAATCTATCTGTTTGTAGCTGCCATCATGTTCCTCATCCACAACTATCAAACCGGGATTCTGAATAGGGGAAAATAATGCGGAACGTGCACCGATTATAACTCTTGCTTTGCCTTTAAGTATCTTGCGCCATGAGTCGTATCTTTCGCCGGGCGACATCCGGCTGTGCTGGACAGAAACAAGATCACCGAAATTGTTGTACATCCTCGATGTCATCTGGGGAGTAAGGGAAATTTCCGGGACAAGTATTAACGCCGATTTATTCTGAGCCAGTACTTTTTTAACAAGCTCAATATACACCTGCGTTTTTCCGCTGCCTGTTACGCCATGAAGCAGAAAAGTTTTGAAAGAAAAAGGATCAAGGTTTTCAGCAATTGTATCAATCACTTTCTGCTGCTGTTCTGTCGCTGTAATTTCCCTGAATTTTTCTTTATATGCTTCAATGTAATCCCGGTTAACTTCCTTGTCATATATTTCAATGTAGCCTTTTTTCTCAAGGGAGTCTGCCGACGAGGCGCTGGCTTCGGCTTTCTTAAGTAGATAGTTGAGCGGTACAGCTTTGTTTTTCCGGTTAATCAACTCGAGCAGGATCTTTACCTGTTTGGGTGAACGGCTTTCAAGCTCAGGAAATCCTGCATAGATCTCGCCCATAGTTTTAACCAGCTTTACAAACTTTTCCTTCTTTATTTTTACCCTTGCTTCACCTACTTCGTCAAGCACGGTTACTGCGCCTTCATTCTCGAGCGAACGTACCGCGGAATATATATTCTTCTTTCCCAGGATCTTCTGCAGGTAACTGAAACTTATCTCCTCCCTATCACAGATTATTCCAAGTATTTTGTGCTTTAAAGTGTTCTTCTTCTCCTTCTTCAGAAGTTTTTCACAGAAATCCTGATCAACTACTATTTTTCTTTTCGATTCAATATCGGATCCGACGGGAACCCCCAGCCTCAGAGCTTCTCCGTATGAAGAAAGATAAAAATCAGAGAGCCATTGATAAAATTTTAATGATTTCTTTGAGAAGACAGGCTTTTCATCGAGGATATCTGAGATTGGTTTTATCTTCTCCTTCACCTGCGTATTCTCAGAAACTTTTACAATAATGCCGGTAAGTACCCTTTTCCCGAATGGAGCCACCGCCCGTGCGCCTGTTTTGGCAAGTGAGTCAAATTCTTCGGGAACAGAGTACGTAAATGTGTTTCTGAAAGGTAAAGGGAAAACTATTTCAACAAACATATTTGTCAGAATAGTAAAAAATTATCTGAAGATCTCCTTGAGTTACGGTTTATAATAAGGTCCGAGCATTCTGTATTCCTTGCCGGTAAATGTGTTGCTCAGAATTTCAAACTTAAGGGTCTTCATGGATTTATCCCACAAAATCCTCTTACGGTCTTTTGAAGAAATTATCTCTCCGTTTGTGGCAACAACACTGTCCGTGGGTTCCAGCGTCAGATAGAAAAACCCGGCATCGTGCTGCATATTTTCCACGCTTGTAATTGAATCAAAAGTATAAACTACATTCGCGTCAAGAGTATCACCCGAAACGAACAACTGCCGCGATTGAATATTTTTTCCTTCCTGTTTCATCTGCTGAAGGAATTCATCGCTTTTGAGCGCGGTCTGGAAAATATTCTCCTTATCGGTTTCAAAATCCTTTTCCTTTTCAGCATCAGACCTCAGGTCGTAAAGGTGAACAACTGCTGTACCTTTGTCGGGTGTCTCAAGGTTTATTTCATAAGATACTTTATAAAAGTCGATGCAGCCTGATAAGTTTAATACCAGGAAAACTCCGGTAACAGCTAAAAAACCGAATTTCATAACAGGCTCCTCTAATTTTCGAAACTTTGATTTTTAATATACTGCCTCATTTGTATTCTTTGCAAGCTGAATTAACGCATCTTTTCTTATTTTAATAATAATCTTTATATAATTTTGTGTTACATGGTTGATAAAACACTAAGACAGCTCCGGTTCGGGCTTGCAATCCTGTTCTTTACCATAATAGTGGGAACAGCCGGGTATATGATTATTGAAAAATGGCATATCCTCGACGCTATTTACATGACTATTATCACGATTTCCACAACAGGGTTTGCTGAGACACACCCCCTCTCCCAGCCGGGAAGGTTCTTTACTCTTTTTTTAATTGTTTTGGGAATTGGCTCGATAGCCTATACCGGAGGAAGAGCGGCACAGCTTGTATTTGAAACTCAAATCTACAGGAGGAGAAAGGTGAGTAAAAAAGTAGAACATTTCAGTAACCACTACATTGTATGCGGATATGGAAGGATGGGAAGGTTTATCTGCAACGAGCTGGCTGAGGCAAAAGTTGATTTTGTGGTAATAGAGAACGACTCTGAAAAAATTGACCGGCTGATTAACCAGGGTTTTATGTTTGTAAATGGGGATGCAACGAGTGATGAAATATTGGTTTCGGCAGGAATCAAAAAAGCCAGGGGGCTGGTTGCTGTGCTATCATCTGATGCAGAGAATGTTTTTGCTACCTTATCGTCTAAAGTTCTAAATCCCGATATCTACATCGTAGCCCGGGCTGTTGAGGAGGAGACAGAATCCAAGCTGGTCAAGGCAGGAGCAAGCAGAGTTGTAAAGCCTTATGAGATCGGGGGAACAAGGATGGCTGAACTACTGCTTCGTCCCGGAGTTATTGAGTTTATTGATAGTATCGCCAGGGAAAAGAATGTCGATCTGAACATTGAAGAAGTTGTGGTGCATCCCAATTCTAAACTCGTAAACAAAACACTGACCGAGCTGCCTATCAGGAAAGAAATGAACATTATAATTGTTTCAATTTACAAGAAATCGGGTAAGTTCATTTATAATCCGCTGTCTTCTGCAAAGATTGAAGCAGGTGATAAACTTATAGCCATTGGAGAAAGCTCAAGCTTGCAGAAACTTAATAAGATGTGCCTTACCGAAACTCCTGACTAAGCGACCGGTTTCTCAAGCAGGGTAATTGTCTGTTTTGAAGCATCCAGTTCTGCTTTTATTCCAACCGGCAAAATAAATTTATTTTTGACGTGCCCGAATGACATTCCGTAGACAACCGGGATGTTTAAATCTCCCAGCCTGTTTTTTAGCACTTCTGCAAGTGTAAAGGATGAATCGAATGAGGACTTTTCAGAGGGTTTGCAGTCTTTAAACACTCCAAGTGCTATTCCTGCAGCCCCATCAAATTTTCCTGCCATCCTCATCTGAGTCAGCATCCTGTCTATCCTGTAAGGATCTTCCTCCATCTCTTCAAGAAAAATGATTCTGCCAACGGTATCCATATCATAGGGTGTTCCGATTAGCGAAACCGCAACTGATAAATTTCCGCCGATTAATTCACCTCTTACCACACCATCTTTGATTGTCAGAGGTTGATATTCTTCATCACCTGATTCGGGCACCGGGTTTTTCAGTATGGTGGTGTCTTCGGGATCCATCAGTGTTTTCCGGAAATAACTGCTTGTGAAATCGTTATAAGTTGAAATACCAACCGGACCGTGGAAGCACACAAGTCCTGTCTCTTTATATAAACCGTAAAGCAAAGAAGTAACATCGCTGTAGCCTATAAAGACCTTCGGGTTTGTCCTGATGACATTATAATTCAGCAGAGGCAATATTCTTGTACAGCCGTATCCTCCTCTCGCACATATAATCCCGGTAACATCATCTCTGTAGAACATCTGGTTGAGATCAGAAGCTCTCTGCTGATCTGATCCGGAAAAGTACCCGTTCTTTGAAAGGATATTATTTGTGTACACAACATTAAAACCGAGCTCATTAAGATTTTTTATGGAATCATTCAGTTCCGCTCCGGTTATATAGCTTCCCGGTGCAATTAATCCCAGCGTATCTCCTGATTTAAGCCTCCGGGGAAGTATCCTTTCACTGAGAAAAATATCTGGATTAGAATGATCAAAGGGGAGCATTGCGCCCACTGATGCAATGCCCGCAGCTTTAATAAATGCTTTTCTTTTCATTTAACCTGCTTTGATTCTTATGTCGACTGCAAATAAATTATTTTGTTCATCAACAATTAACGGATTCAGATCGCACTCGGTAATATTTTCGTTGTCCAGCATCATCTGCGCAACTGACTTAATCACTGCTTTAACTTTTTGAATATCCGCCGGCAATTCACCTCTTACACCGTTTATTATCTTTCCCATTCGTGTTCCTGCAATCATATCATCAATGTCTCTTTCAGTCAGGTATGCTGAACGCATCGATGTATCTTCATATACTTCAACGTATTTACCGCCGGTTCCGAACATAACCATAGGTCCGAAATCATTATCACGGAAGCCGCCTATTAAAAGCTCGTGTTTCATTTTTATGAAACGGCTGAACCAGGAACGATTCAATATTAAGATTTTTGCTCCTGAAATCCCTGATCATTTTATCAGCTTCAGCAATTAACTCCTCCTGCGACCGGATGTTAAGTCTGACTGCATTTAATTCGGTTTTGTGAATAATTCCCTCTCCCGATGCTTTAAGAACGACCGGGAAAGTCAATCCGGCATTCTTCAGTTCTTCATATTTTAGATAAACTGATCTGACTGCCGGAAGCTTATACTTATTTGAAATATCGGCGACTTTTTCAGCACTTAAAAATTCCAGTTTCTTTGATGTTATGTCTGCTTTGCTTTTGGCGGGAGTTAATCTTTTATCTTCATTTTTAAGCGCAGAAAAGTTATACATATTCGCAAGCACTACTGCAGGATCCTCAGGGTTTCTGAAAAGCGGTGTTTTATATTTTGATTCCTTCCTGTATTCCTCCCAGAATTCCGGCAGGGGCATTATAGCCTGAAGCAAGGGTTTACGGGATTTAATGCTGTTGATCAGCTCAATTACCGGCAAAGCCTTAACCATAATCGGCTCGACAAAAACCGAAATGACTCCATCAACATTCTCATCATTCAAAAGCAGTTCAATGGAATCATGATAACCATCAGCAGTTCCGCCGGGGAGAAGATCAACTGGATTATTAACACTCCCTTCAGGATGAACAATCTCTCTTAATTTTGTTTTTGTTTCTGATGAAAGTTCAGCAAGTTTTAATCCGTTCTTCTCTATCGAATCTACTGCGAGTATCGCAGGACCGCCGGCATTTGTAATCACAGCAATTCTCTTGCCCGCGGGCAGCGGAAAATTTTCAAATCCTTTTGCGGTATTAAATAATTGATTTAGATCGTTTGTCCTGATAAGATTAAACTGCCTGAGGATTGAGTCTACCACTTTATCACTGCTTCCGAGCGCCCCGGTATGAGAAGAAGCCGCCTTCATTCCCCCGGAGGTTCTTCCTCCTTTAACTATTATTACCGGTTTGGTTATTTTATTATCGATGAATTTTTGAACGAATTTTCTGCCATCGGCAAAGCTTTCAAGGTATAAGGTTATAACATTTATATTCTTATCATTCTGCCAGTAATCGAGAAAATCATTTTCACTCATATCGGCTTTATTTCCTACACTGATAAAGTGTCCGAAACGGATATCTGTTTCTCTGAGTGAATTTAGAACTGCAGCTCCTATTGCTCCGCTCTGTGAAAGGAATGCCATTGTTCCTGTTTCCGGTCTCTCTGCAACAAAGGTAGCATTAAGCTTCACAGAATCGAATGTGTTTATAATTCCCATACAATTCGGTCCGACCAGCCTCCCTCCCTGCGAAGTTACCATTTCAGCTATCTGTACTTCTTTCCCTGCCCCTTCTTTACCTGTTTCTTTAAAGCCCGCAGTAATCAATATAATCGAAGTTACTTTCTTATCAAGCAGCTGCTGGATCGTCTCTTCCGCAAACTGTTTGGGCACCATAACTATTGCAAGGTCGATGTCGTCATTAATATCAGTAACCGAAGGATAGCATCTGGTACCGAGAATTTCCTCGGTCCTGGGATTAACCAGCAATAATTTTCCTGTATAACCGTATGTTTTTACACAGCTTGTTAATTCGTACCCGAGGTTTCCTTTTTTTCCGGAAGCTCCTACAATGCACAATGATTTTGGATAGAAAAATTTATCAATAACAGATTCCATAGAATCCCCATAGGTTCATAAAATAATTTGTGCAAAATTACAATAATTGAGCGTTTTTCCCTAAAAATGCTGAATAATCTCCCCCATTCTGCGGGATTTTTGTGAGGAAATTGTGAAGTATATTTAATCTGAAATTTATATCTTCAATTAATCCCGTAATATTTATTATACGAACACCGCAAATGAAACAAGGAAATATGAAATTCGTTCGCATTATTGCTCTCTTTTTTACTTTTCATTACTGCCTTCTCCCCTGCTTCACAAAATGACAAAGTGAAATTTGAAAGACTTTCTCTTGATGAAGGGGCGGCATTGAACCTTACCTATTGTATAATGCAGGAT
This sequence comes from uncultured Ignavibacteria bacterium, assembly GCA_963811905.1. GTDB lineage: Bacteria > Bacteroidota > Ignavibacteria > Ignavibacteriales > Ignavibacteriaceae > DATFVA01. Next base: position 80,909 of record CAWETK010000016.1, on the reverse strand, counting down.
CACAAGGGTTTTATGTGGTTTGGAACGATGTATGGACTGGTAAAATATGACGGCAAAACTTTCCGTGTTTATAAAAATGATCCTGATGATGAAAATTCTATTTCGTTTGATGATATAATTTCTCTTTATGAAGATTCCGGTCACAATATATGGATCGGTACATGGGGCGGCGGTTTGAATAAATTTAATCCTTCTACCGGAAAATTCACACGTTTTATCAGCAGCGAAATGGACACGAAGGGTATATCTGATAATATTGTCTGGACAATTACAGGCGATAATGATGGTAACTTATGGTTTGGTACGGAGACAGGCGGGCTGAATAAATATATCCCGGGGAAAAACATATTTGTAGATTATGTCCATGAAGAAGATAGTCCGGAGAGCATACCGGCAAATTCAATACGTCATCTGTATAGGGACAGCCATGGCACTATGTGGATCTGTAGTCCTGCCGGAATATCAAAGTATATAAAGGACAGCGATACTTTCCTTAATTATAAAATATTCAATGAGCAGGGTGAACAGGCTCCCCTTGTAACTACAGTGCTGGAGGTTAAGGACGGTGACCTTCTTGCGGGAACTTCGAAAGGTTTGTACAGCTTTAATCCCGTAACCGGAAAATTTACTAAGTCAGGTATTTCACAGCTGAATGATGGGTATATCTATTCAATCTGCAGAGATAAAGATAATACGCTCTGGATCGGCAGCAGCAGAGGACTATTTAATATACGTAACAGCCCAAAAGATATCAGAGTTTATGAAAACCAGGCGGGCAATCAGTCCTCAATCAGCGGCAATAATGTGCTGAATTTATTGGATGATAAATCGGGCACACTCTGGATAAATTCATACGGAAGCGGCATCAGCAAACTGAACCCTAACCAATCCCGTTTTGTATCTTATTCAAATCAGCCCGGAGATAATAAAAGCCTGAGCTATAATTCTGTCACCTCATTCTGCGTGGACGAAAATAAAAACATCTGGATCGGAACATCAGACGGTTTGGATAGATTCTATAAAGAATCAGGTACTTTTGAAACGTATAAGAGCGGCCAACCAGGAACAAACAGAATCTCTTTTCTTCTGGCTGATGAAAATTTGATTTGGGCAGGGACCAAAAGAGGCTTAAGCTTATTTGATGGCGGTACCGGAAAATTTAAACAGTTGCCCTCTTCAATCAATAAAAATAATGCTTTGCGGTATTCTTCTGTGCCTTCAATGCTTAAGGCGCCTGATGGGAATCTCATAATAGGTACATACGGGAACGGATTATTCATTTATGATCCCCGATCCGATTCTCTCATACATTTAACTTCCCGGCATTTTCAGACTAATGACATTCATACGAACTATATTCTTACAATGTACTGCGATGCCTCCGATACAGGAATTATCTGGATAGGAACATACGGCGGACTTCTCAGGATGTCTTACAAGGATAAATCAGTTACGATCCTAAAACATATCCTGAATAAAAAGGAAAGCCTGAGCAGCGATTATGTCTTTTCAATTCTCAGGGATTCTCATGGTACGCTGTGGATCGGAACAGCTAACGGACTAAATAAATATAATGAATCAGCGGGAAGTTTCACCCATTTCTTTGAAAGAGACGGACTGCCGAACAGCGTTATAAGTTCAATTGTTGAAGATAGGATTGGAAATTTGTGGCTGAGTACAAATTACGGCATTTCTGAATATAATATTTCCCGGGGTGAGTTCATTAATTACAATAAACAGGACGGATTGGTAAATAATCTCTACCTTAATCATTCCTCATTTATCGATGATGACGGAGACGTATACTTTGGGGGAACCAATGGCTTCGACATAATTAAACCTTCTTTGTTTACTCAAGAAAACTATATGCCGGGAGTATACATTACCTCTGTTGAAAGGAATAATCCCGATGGGGGAGGCAGAACGAAAGTTATACCGGCAGGAAAAGTTGACTTTAATTATGATGAAAATTTTATCGATATCAATTTTATATCTCTCGATTATACGAACCCTCTAAAGAATATGTATAAGTACAAGCTTGAGGGTGTGGATGACAACTGGGTGGATGCGGGCAATGTAAATAAAGCGGGCTATACTGATCTTGCTCCCGGGAGTTATATTTTCAGGGTTAAGGGCAGCAATAGCAATGGAGTTTTTAATCCTGATGAGGCAGCAATTAATATCAATATAATGCCTCCTTTCTGGCAGACTGCATGGTTCAGGATCATCGTTATATTTCTTTTTGCAGCCTCGGTTTATGTATTTTACAGGCTGAAAGTAAGACAGAAAGTTAATCGTGCTCTGGAAATAGAAAAAATAAAAGAAGAGGAATTCGAAAAACTGAGAAGGAAAACTGCAGCTGATTTCCATGATGAACTGGGGCACCGGCTTACCAGGATTTCCCTCCTGTCGGAAATCATAAAGAGGAAAATCGGAAATACTTCTGTGGAATTGACGGATCTTCTGAACAAGATTTCATCAAATTCGATCGGGCTTTATGAGGGCACTAAGGATTTTATATGGGCAATCGATCCGCATAAAGATTCACTTTATGAATTGCTGATTCGATTAAAGGACTTCGGCGACGAATTATTCGGTGATTCTGATATATTATTCGAGGTTAATGGAATAGATGAATCTCTTAAAACTAAATTATTAACAATGGATTGGAAACGACACCTCGCTCTTATTTTCAAAGAGGGAATGAATAATTCGCTAAAACATGGGAGGGTTAGAAAAATTTCTATCAATTCAAAAGTGAACGCTGATAATATTGAACTGACCCTGTCGGATGACGGTCTGGGGTTTATTCCGGGAATTTCTGATAGAGGCAGCGGACTGAAGAATATGAAAAAGAGAGCGGAAAAGCTTTTCGCAGAACTCGAGGTAAAATCTGTACCCGGCAGCGGAACCAGTATTTATTTCAAAGGAAAGATACCGGAAAAGGTAATACACTATAATTAAATAAAAACATGTTGATTAAAAACATCTCCCTCCCGGCAAATCCTTCTGATAATCCGGGAGATCAGAAAATCAGAGTGATTATTATTGAAGATGATGAAATCATCAGGGAAAGTTTCATTTCTTTGATAAATGATTCTCCGAAATTTTTCTGCCTGGCAGGTTATGAAAACTGTGAAAAGGCCCTACGAAATTTCGATAAAGACGATCCTGAAATAGTGTTGATGGATATTGAACTCCCGGGAATGTCGGGAATTGAAGGAATTAAAAAAGTAAAAAAAATAAAGCCTGAAACAGATATCATAGTCGTTACAGTACACTCCGAAGATGAAAATGTTTTTGATGCATTATGTGCCGGGGCAAGCGGCTACCTTGTAAAAAATATCCCGCCGGAAAAACTAATTGATTCTCTTGAAGAAGTTTACCGGGGAGGTGCACCAATGAGCACAGATATCGCCCGTAAAGTAATTACCTCATTCCATCATAATATTAAATCACCCCTCTCACCCCGTGAAACCGAAGTGCTGCAGCATCTTGCAAAAGGGAAAAGTTATACGATGATAGCAGAAGAACTGTTTATCGATAAAGAAACTGTTCGCACCCATATTAAAAACATTTATCAGAAATTAAATGTAAATTCAAAAGCCTCGGCAATTGAGAAAGCCTCGAAAGATAAGCTCATATAATTCTTCCTGATAAAAATCCCCCAAATTGCAGGATACCGGATTTCCTTTTCTCCCGCTATAATTGAAGCAGAAGCTTATAATCAATTGTATCAGATGAGAAAGGAAATTTGTATGAAATTCTTTATGATGAATCCCCTTCGTCTATTACTCATTGCGGTGTCTTTCTGGTTCCTGGGACCCCTCCTGATCTTCGCACAGACATTTACGAAGATCACCGATCCGGGTAATCCGATAGCAACGACATCACTTGATCAGAATTATTCCGGCGCTTCCTGGATAGATTATGATGGCGACGGTGATCTTGATTTATATACTACAAAAACCTACCTGTTCAGAAATGAAGGAAACGGAAATTTTACTTTGCTTACTACTGGCCTTGGAATGAATATGGAACCTCAGCTCGGCAATGGGATAAGCTGGGGCGATTATGATAACGATGGTGACCCTGATGCAGCAGTCTCGGGAAAATCATCCCTGATTTACAGAAATGACGGAACTGATTCCTTTACGGTAGTTGATGAGGTACCCCTTGGAATCAATGATGATAACAGAGGTTGGGCTTGTGCCTGGGGTGATTACGATAACGATGGGTTTCTGGACCTGGTAATTACCCACCCAAGAGCATTCCTTGGTTCACCATACGAGCCTTGCTTCTTGCTGCATAATAACGGCGACGGCAGGTTTACAAAAATTACTGGCTATGAATTTACTGATGATCTGCATCCCTACACTGTGGCAACCTGGTATGATTTCGACCAGGATGGGGATATAGATTTGTTTATTGCAAGCGGTCCTGCTGTTGGGTCAGGCGCAAGGGATTTCCTATACAGAAATATGCTTAAAGAAACGGGCTTGGCGGATTTCGTCAGGATAGACGACCTTCTGATTGGAACGGATTTACAGGACGGACAGACATGGAATTTCGTCGACTACGATAATGATGGTGACTATGATGCATTTATAACAAATTACGGCGGGGCTGCAGATCACTTTTACAGGAATGACAACGGAACTTATGTGAGTTTATCCAATGCACTGACTGTAATAGGACAGCACCTTGCCAATACCTGGGGCGATGTTGATAATGACGGCGACCTCGATGTAGTGGTAACGGGTGAATCGGGTACAAGGTTCAACAGGAACGATAATGGTACGTTTGTAAATGATACAACCGGATTTACTTTATCTGGATCCCCAAGGGGAGCTGTATTGGGAGATTATGATAATGATGGCGACCTGGATCTTTTCGTTTCGGGGACAGGTAATTCCGAAGGACTATTCCGCAACGATAATTCAAACGGTAACCACTGGCTGGAAATAATATGCAGAGGGAATGTCTCTAATAAATCTGCAATAGGAACAAGAGTTAAGATGAAAGCAATGATAAACGGAAATTCTGTCTGGCAATTAAGAGATATTTCCGGTCAGAATAGTTTTGATAGTCAGAATAGTTTAAGAGTCCATTTTGGATTGGGCAATGCATCTTCCGCTGATTCTTTGGTTATTTTATGGCCTTCGGGACAAACGAAGACATATACAAACCTTGCTGCTGATCAGTTGTATACTTACGATGAAGAGATCCCTTTAGGTTTTCTCAGGCCGAATTTCTCGGCAGATAAAATCTCAGGCATTGATAGTTTAACTGTACAATTTTCTGATCTGTCAGTTGCTGATCCCGGAATGCCGGTAACATCATGGGAATGGGATTTTAATAATGATGGAACAGTCGATGCAGCTAATCAGAATCCCGTGTGGGTTTATAACTCACCCGGAATCTATTCTGTTAAACTTACCGTCTCCAATGGCACAACCACACAGAGTAAAGTAAGGGAAAGCTATATCAGTGTAGAAAATTCCACGGGAGTTGAATTAACAGGCGAAGATGTGCCGGATAAGTTTGAACTTTTTCAGAATTATCCAAACCCCTTCAACCCTTCAACAAAAATCCGTTATAACATTCCCGGTATATCAGGTAAACAGGGAATTGTTACACTGAAGGTTTATGATATACTTGGAAAAGATGTTGCTCTCCTGGTTAACGAAATCCAATCTCCCGGAACATACGAGGTTGATTTTTCAGCTGCATCGTCATTACCGAGCGGAATTTATTTCTATAGAATTTCTGCACCGGGATATACAAGTGTGAAAAAGATGATTTTGCTGAAGTAATTCGTTTGATCTTATTTTTTTCACCCGGTTGGGCTATTCCGGTTCATGGAGATGTAGCCGGGATGTTCAGTAGTGAGGCCGACAGCGCACTATTACCAAAAGGTAGCCGGGTAGAATTTTATTAAAGGAACTTTGAATATGCTTAAAATGATTCTGGGTTTATTATTTATGCAAGTAGTAACTCTTCCGCAGCAGTCCAACAATGAATTATGTTCATCATCAGAAGCACACCAAATGGACTTCTGGCTGGGTGACTGGATCGTTGAATGGAAGAATACAGACGGCACATTCTCAAAAGGAACAAACCGTGTAATTAATCTGTTTGATGGCAGCTGTGTAATAGAGGAAAACTTCGATGGAATGCCCGGGACTCCATTAATCGGAAAAAGCTTTTCTGTTTATGATAGAAAAGATAAGCTATGGAAACAAACCTGGGTCGATAACGGCGGAACTTACCTCGATTTTACAGGAGCATTTAAGGATGGTCAAATGATACTGTCAAGAGAATCAGCAGATAAAAATGGTTCACCCATAATGCAGAGAATGATTTATTATAATATCTCAAAAAATGATTTCGACTGGAACTGGGAAATATCCCGCGATAATGGAAAAACCTGGGACCTGAAATGGAAAATACACTACACCAGGAAAGAATAACAGGAATATTTTCTTCAGGTCTTCACCTTTTATGTAGCAGTTCTCTCATTTCTCTTACAGCCTCTTTAATGCCTACAAATACAGAGCGTGCTAGTATAGCATGCCCGATGCTTACTTCGTCAATGTCATCGATCTCTCTGAATATTTTTATATTCTGGTAATCTAAACCGTGACCGGCATTTACTCCCATTCCAAGTTTTTTTGCATGCTTGGCTGCCAGTCTTATCCTTTCAAGTTCATCAAACTGCTCTTCTTCCGTAAATGAATTGGCGAATACTCCAGTATGTATCTCAATAAAGTCCGCATCAATTTCTGCTGCCGCATCGATCTGATTAATATCCGGTTCAATAAAAAGAGACACTTCTATTTCGTGTTTATGAAGTTCTTTAATCGCATTTTTTAACTTCGTAATATCATCGAGTACATTTATTCCGCCTTCTGTTGTGAGTTCCTGTCTTTTTTCAGGAACTATGGTAGCAAGTTCGGGACCTACATCGCATGCTATTTTTATTATCTCATCGGTAGCAGCCATTTCAAGGTCAAGTTTTGTGGTTAATAGTTCTCTGAGTAGCCTTACATCCCTTTCATTAATATGCCTTCTGTCTTCTCTCAGGTGAACAACAATCCCGTCAACACCGGCCTGCTCAGCCAGGAGAGCAAAGGTTACCGGATCAGGCTGTTCCTCTCCCCTTGCATTTCTTAACGTTGCTATATGATCTACATTTAATGCAAATCTCATTTTATTTCCTCTTAAAATATTTGCTTTATGACGTTCAAAAAAGAATTCAATCCGATACCGTAATCTCCTGCCCGGAAGCGTAGAGTAGTTATAAGATCAATCCCAAACATAACACCTGCATGCGTAATGACGCAATAATAAATAGATCTTGTTCTCCAGGCAAGTATTCCAAGTGCAATTCCTGCTATTATTGCACCAAAGGTTTCTGCAGCAGGTTTGCCGTTATGCAGTATTAAGAAGGGAATCATCTGAATGAAAATAGCATAATAGCCGAACTTCTCTTTTAATCCGAAAAGCATAAAGCCGCGCCAGATAAATTCCCAGGCAACAAGATATAACAGCAGCCCCGACTCAAAGATAATAAAGGTACTCCAGTTGTCGCGCGCAGTAGCAAGCTGGGGATAAGTCCTGACAAACTCGGGAAACGAAGAAAATATCCAGACTAATGGAAGCATAATAGCCAGGAAGAAAATTGAGATCTTTATTCCTGTCCTGAAATCCCCAATTGCTAACCCGAAGTTTTTAAGATCATCTTTCAGAATGAATTTAACAATAAGCACGGGCAGTATAAAAAAGCTGAAGAAGTCGCCTATGTACCAGTATAGATATTCTATTAAATAAATATTTGGTTCAAACTGGTAATGCGGGAAAATATTAAATCTGAAAAAATACCTCGAAGTATAATACCAGGAGAACGTTTGAAGGAAAGCAACAGAAAGAAATACCGTTACAACTCTTCTGTCAAGAGTGCGGACAACCTGGTACAGGCTTTTCAGTTCAGCTTTTAATGATGATCTGCTCATTATTCTTCTGTTAAAACAAACCGAAAAATAGAAAAAGCCCGTAATAATTCATAAAAGTTGGCACGTATCTTTCCATCTTTCCAGCTATATTCCCCTTTATCCTATTCCAGAAGACCTTTCTGTACAGTTCGCCAATCGACCGGGAAATTTTTTTTGGGCCAAATGGCAGTGTCGCTATTAAGACAGCCTTAAATGTAAGTTATTTTGGTTTTAGAATTAGGGTCGCATTTGTGTGAAACTTTCTGCTGTGGCTGACTTGTCCCGACAGCACTCCCGTGGTCGGGGCTTGTCCGACCCATCTGCCTTGCACCTGGCCTGGAATGTCTCCCTCTTGCTTTTATAATTTAGGCGGAGCGTATCCCCGCTTCCAATGACATTTTGTCATATGTAAATTTTTTCTGCAATCAAAAATTGCGTTTTTGGCTCGTTTTAGCTGTGTCTCATTTTGAGTCCTCCAGGCCTTTAAAAGGCCTCTAACCGGCCTCGAAATAGGGTGCAAATATAGCGACTGACATTTTGTCAGTGTGTTGAATTTATTAACAGTCCTAAATTAGACTGAACGAAAGCAATACACCATCTTTTAGTGAAGTTCGCCCAATATTCCACCATCCCGTCCTCCAACGCTCCATCCTCAACCCTTCATTCCTCTACGCAATTCGTTCACTTCTAAATTCACTCAATTCTTCTTGACAATTCTTATCAACAATATTATATTAGCACTCTCTTTTAACGAGTGCTAATAACATTATACACAAAATAACAGGAGATAATTATGGCTAAAATGAACTTAAAACCTCTTGGTGACCGGGTTATTGTAAAACCAATGGAAGCCGAAGAGAAGACAAAAGGTGGTATCATCCTGCCTGACACAGCTAAAGAAAAACCCATAGAAGGAACTGTTGTTGCAGCAGGACCAGGTAAGGTTTCTGACGACGGCAAAGCAATCAAAATGGAAGTTAAAGTTGGTGATAAAGTTCTTTACGGTAAGTACAGCGGGACAGAAGTAAACGTTGAAGGTGAAGAATATTTAATTATGCGCGAGAGTGACATCTTCGCAATCATTGAGAAATAAGATTTTTTGAAAAATATAAACGGAGGAAATAATTATGGCTTCTAAACTAATTGAATTTAACAGTGAAGCACGTACTAAGCTTAAAAGAGGCGTAGATAAACTTGCTAATGCTGTTAAAGTTACTCTTGGTCCTAAAGGACGCAATGTAGTTCTTGAGAAAAAATTTGGTGCGCCAACTGTTACAAAAGACGGTGTATCAGTAGCAAAAGAAATAGAACTTGAAGATCCGGTAGAGAATATGGGTGCACAGATGGTCCGCGAAGTTGCTTCAAAGACCAGTGATGTTGCTGGTGACGGAACAACAACCGCTACTGTTTTGGCACAGGCTATATACAGGGAAGGTTTGAAAAACGTTACTGCAGGTGCAAACCCGATGGATCTTAAGAGAGGAATTGACCTGGCAGTTGAAAAAGTAATTGCTTACCTGAAATCAATAAGCAAGGATGTTGAAGGAAGAAATGAAATAGCGCAGGTTGGTGCTATATCAGCTAACAATGATAAGTCTATCGGTAACCTTATTGCCGATGCTATGGAAAAAGTCGGGAAAGATGGTGTAATAACCGTTGAAGAAGCAAAAGGAACCGAAACTTCCCTTGATGTAGTCGAAGGTATGCAGTTCGACCGCGGGTATCTTTCACCTTACTTCGTAACCGATACCGAATCGATGGAAGCAGTTCTTGAAGATCCTTATATCCTTATTCACGACAAGAAAATTTCTGCTATGAAAGACCTACTCCCTATCCTTGAGAAGATCGCTCAGCAGGGAAAATCTCTTTTGATAATTGCAGAAGACCTTGAAGGTGAAGCTCTTGCAACATTGGTTGTTAATAAGATTCGCGGAACCCTGAAGGTAGCTGCTGTTAAGGCACCTGGATTCGGCGACAGAAGAAAAGCAATGCTTGAAGATATCGCGGTTCTCACCGGCGGTACTGTTATATCCGAAGAGAGAGGTTTCAAATTAGAGAATGCGACAGTTTCTTATCTCGGTCAGGCAAAGAAAATAAATATAGATAAAGATAATACAACTATCGTTGAAGGCTCGGGAAAATCTGATGATATTAAGAAGAGAATAAATGAGATTAAAGCTCAGATTGAAAAAACCACCTCAGATTATGACAAAGAAAAACTCCAGGAAAGACTGGCTAAGCTGTCCGGCGGTGTTGCTGTACTGAAAATAGGTGCATCAACAGAAGTTGAAATGAAAGAGAAAAAAGCGCGCGTTGAAGATGCATTGCATGCTACCCGTGCTGCAGTTGAAGAAGGAATTGTAGCCGGCGGCGGTGTTGCTTTCGTAAGAGCAATCAGTCAGCTTGATAAAGTCAAAGGAGAAAATCTTGATCAGACAACCGGAATCAAGATAATCCAGAAAGCCCTTGAAGAACCATTAAGACAGATAGTTGACAACGCAGGTATCGAGGGATCAGTTGTTCTGCAGAAGGTTAAAGAAGGAAAAGATGATTACGGATTTAACGCTGCAACTGAGACTTATGAAAACCTGATCAAATCAGGAGTTATTGATCCGACCAAAGTTACCAGAACAGCCCTTGAGAATGCTGCTTCTGTAGCTTCCCTTCTGATTACAACCGAAGCCGTTGTATTTGAGAAGAAAGAAAAAGAAGCTCCAATGCCTCAAATGCCTGGCGGCGGAATGGGCGATATGGGCGGAATGTATTAATATCTGATAAATTCCTTAAAAAGAATCATTCAGGCCGTCTCAATTCAATTTGAGACGGCTTTTTTATTTTTATCATCTCTCATAACATTGCTTCTTATTTTTCTAAATTCTTCCCTTTTCAATCATTTCACCATAAAAATCATTCTTGCAACTCTTTTATTTTGGTCAGGTTTATTACAATAGATAATTTGCCTTTTGTTTTTAATTAAAAAGAGATTAATTTTGTGTGGGTTCGTTCACAGAGGTTTACCCCTGCCTCGTGATGGACAAAGGACCCTGCCCGATGACACCCCCGTCATCGGGTTTTTATTTTATTAAGAGTATCTGTCCGCCGATATTCGGAAAACGGTGCTTCACGCCATAATTGACTAAATTATTTATTAGATTTAATTTTGTAGAGCAAGTTCAAAAAGTAGAGGGCTCATCAAGAAACATTATGAAATCTACACATGGGTAAAACCGGCAGCGTATCATTTTTCCGACCCTTCAAGGTATGACTTTCTGACTTATGCAAGAGAGATAATTTCGCTCAATGGCATAATATGCCTGGATCTCGAGGATATCACACCAGCTGCTGATGTGGATACGAATGGCCATATGAGAGATGAAAATCGTACTGAGGTTATAAACCGGGCACGTAATATCATTCACTATATTGAACCGGCAGAGTTGGGTTTGAGACTAAATGCTATTGGAACCAAAGACTTGTTAAAAGATCTCCTTGCGGTTAAGAGTCTGAACCCTCGCTTACCTGCATTGCATCTGTTTCTACCGAAAATTCGCTCCCGGGAGGATATTTCAAATTACGTCAGGTTATTAGCAGAATTTGATATTGAAAAATATGAACTTATTCCGGTTATAGAGAGAATGGAATCCTTCAGTAACCTGGAAACAATAATTAATACTAAATTTTATTCTCTCACCAAAATCGCTTTCGGGCATTGCGATTTCAATCTCTCCAAAGCTATCTTCCCCTTTATTCAACAGTTTGACGAGGAATACTGGAACTGGATTCAAGGTATTCACGACCGGCTTACTCATAATATCATATTCCTTAATTCTCCATTTCTGTTTCTTCGTGATATAGATAATTTCCTGGGTATGCTCAGAAGGCTGAGGTTGCTTTTCGGTTCACAGTCTGGCCAGATAACTTTATCTCTAAAGCAGTTAAATTATTTCCGCAAATTTAAAGATGAAGATAAACCAGACGGACAGATGGTAAATAAAAGAATCAAAATGAATACGGCAGATTATGCAAAATGGATTATTTCGGTGTATGAAGGTAATAGAATTGCAAAGAGGAGTTTTTCAGTAACGGATGACAGGATTTTAATTTCACCACAAGAATATTCAGCAGCTAAAAAGTATTTATCAGAAACAACATGAGTAAAATAATCAGCTTATTAATCGCAGGAGGCTGTTTCCCTGTTCAGGAAAATATACCTTTCCCCCGGCTCTATCATCAGCTCCTCAGGGAAAGGATGTTTAATGAAAACGATGTTGAGGCTGATATAAATATTATCCGTTATGAAAAGCTGGAGAGCTGTTTTGATCAGATCTCTGATGCAATTAAAAAAAATAAAACTGAAATTCTACTATTTCATCTCCGTATTGAGCCTTTATTTAAGTTTATAAAATTTTATTATGAAAATTTAAACAGCAAAATGACCCTTACTGCCTCTCTCAATATTTCATTATTGGGAATACACAATCTCATTCTGCATCGCAGCACTATGAAATCAGAAAATTACGGAGAACGACTCTCTCAAAGAAAGAAATCGTTTTTACATAGTTTACTAAGGGAAACAAATTACGCATTGGGTGTAATATCAGGTAATATGAGATATATTTTCAGGATATACTTAAAGTTAGTGTATGATATATATAATTTATGCAGGGAAAATAATATACAGCTTATAATTACCAGCCCCGCTTCCAGACCGGTTTCCGCATTCGAAGACTTTATTTCAAACAGGTTATTCAAATATTTTGAGAAAACATATTCCGACGGGATAACTATTATTAATGCCCTCGGTAAAAAAGATGAGAATGGAGAATTTCTGTTTTGCGAAGATAAAATACGGGTTAATGAAACGGGTCATAAGCGGTTTGCAAAACTTATTTACAATCATATAGCTGTAAACCGATACTCAAAGGTAAGTGTAAATAAGTATGTTGCTCTATAAATTATTGAATATTTTTTTATTCCGGGGGGTCGGGTACATCCCGCCGTAGCTATCTATAGCAGGGAAGACACTCAGTCACCTCCATACCGCTTACCCCTATAATTCTTAAATAAACCTGCCTCCGGATTTTTTACTCTTCTCCAAATATATTATTTATTATATTTCCTCCCGGTAAATTGAGATTATAAACGGAGCTGACTATTTGACTGCCGAAGATTTTGAAGAGCTTATTGAAGAAACGTTCGAACATCTCGGTCAGGGGCGCTTCAGGATGGCTCTCACATCAGCAAAAAGAGTTTATGAGGAATTCCCCGAAGATTACAGGTCTTCAATCTGTCTTGCATGGGCAATGATGGAAAACGGTAACCCGGCCGAAGCACTTGAATTCGCCAACCTATCCGTGCGCCTGTCTTCAAATAATATAAATGCAAGAACATACCGCGGCTACCTTTTGACAAGGATGAGTCTTTATGACGGAGCCTTATCCGATCTGAATTATGCAATAAAAAATGATACTGTACTTTCGGAATTGGCCGTTAAGGCTAAAGCTGCAGCTCTTGCAGGAAAAGGCGATTACGGGAAAGCTTTGGAAGTTCTGGATGATAAAATAAATTCTGAACCGGCATCCGCTGAAGCATTCAAATATCTTATTTCTTTATTAAATATTGCTGTAAATATTGAAAAACCTGCAGAAGAAGATGTAAACCTTTATGCAACCGCTGAAGAAGCTTTCCGGCAGAAAGAGTACTGGTTTTCATACATTGCAGCTAAAAAAATTCAGACCATACCTTCATTAAAACATATTCATAAAGACGCTCTTCTGTTGGAGCTCGATTCTTTGTTCCTTATGTTCAGGGTCAGGGAAGCACTTGATAAAGCGGAAGCTGTAAGAAATACTCATAAAAAAGATAAAAAATTCGATTATATATATAATAAGATCTTAAAAAGCAGCTCAGAAGGTAAGATTATTACTCCTATGGAAAAGAAAATATTAAACGGACGCACAGATATTGAAATTTATCCCGGTCCGGTTTATAAAGTGTATACAGCTAAAACTTATAATTTTATTGATAATCTGAATAGCGGCAAACGCGTATACCTTCTTCAGTTCAATGAGGATACTATCAGGTATATCGGAGTTGAAATTGTAATCGATAATCCTTTTTATAAAAAAAGAACTGTCGATATCGATGGCATGGCAGTCTGGTATCTTAACAATATTGAAGCAGGCAGAAACAGGTTTATACTTGGACTGGAGAAGGAATGGAAGACGGTCGAATTTGTGCAGAACTGGGGAACGAATTCATCAGGTTTCTGGACAGAGGGACAGGGACAGGTTGATATCTACCTTGAGGATAAAAAAATCTGCACCCGGTATTTTCTCATCGGCAGCAGCCAATTAATAAATTTTGAAGAGAGCCTTGATTTCAACGACTCTGAGGAATCAGGGAAAAGGAAATTTACTTCCCGTCCGGGCGGAGTGAGGAAGTATATCACACATACTGCGGGATATGAAACGATAGAAAATCTCCTCAGAGAAATTGAAGAATTAACAGGAATTAAAGAGGTAAAATCATCTATAAAAGATTTCGTCGATTATCTGCGTTTCATAACTGATAGAAAGAAATCCGGATTAAATAACAGTGAAAAGTTTTCATTTAATTGTATTTTCTCCGGCAATCCCGGAACCGGGAAAACTACTGCTGCCTGGATTTTAGGCCGGGTTCTCAAATCAATGGGCATCCTTTCGTCGGGACATCTCATTGAAACTGACTGGAGCAGCCTGATCGGAGAGCATGCTGACGAATCTGTTCAGAAAATGAATAACATAATTGAAGAGGCAGTTGGAGGGATACTGCTCATTAAAAATGCGCATTCAATTATTCGGGAAGACAAAGCTGATTCAGCAAAAACCTCTGCGGAACTGCTTCTCCGGTACTTAGAGGAGCGATCCGGTGAACTTGCTGTAATTTCTTCAGTTGATCCTGCACAACTGAATAATTTTATTGATCTCCACCCCGGAATAAAATCGCTGTTCTCTCACATTTTTAATTTCGAAGATCTGACTCCCGATGAATTAACCGGCCTTTTTAAAAAAATAGCTGCCGGTGAGGATTATGTTGTTGCTGAAGAATCGGAAGAGTTGCTAAAAAAGGAATTCACATTATTACATAAGAAAAGGGATGGTACTTTTGGAAATGCAAAACTGATTAAAAATTATTTTAGTGAAATAAAAATTCAGATCGGGAAGAGGTATTTAAAAATACCGGCGTATAAAAGAACTCGTGAAGCGATGTGTACAATATTTCCCGATGATGTCTCTGCTGTTCTGAAAAACAGGAATTCGGACAAAAATCATCCCGGCATTGATGAAGATTTACTCCGCAGCTCCCTTGAACAATTAAATAAATTGACCGGCCTGGAATCAGTAAAAAATGAGATCAATGAAATCATTAAGCTGGCGAGGTTTTTTGTTGAAGAAGGTGAAAAACCTGAAAACAAATTCCTTTCACACTTTGTCTTTATGGGAAATCCCGGAACAGGCAAAACAACGATAGCAAGAATTTTCAGCCAGATTTATTGTGCACTGGGCATACTTCCGAAAGGTCACCTGGTTGAAACTGACCGCCAGGGCCTGGTTGGCGTTTATGTAGGTCAGACAGCACAGAAAACTGCGGAGATGATCGATAATGCCATAGGCGGTACCCTCTTTATAGATGAAGCCTATACACTTAGCAGGAAGGGTTCAATGTCGGCAAACGACTTTGGAAATGAGGCAATAGAAACACTGCTTAAACGTATGGAAGATGAGCGGGGAAAATTTATAGTAATTGCTGCCGGATATACTGAACAAATGGACTCATTTCTTGATAGTAATCCGGGATTGCAGTCAAGATTTACGCGGAAAATATTATTTGAAGATTTTTCTCCTGTGGAACTTCTGAAGATGACCGGGGATTCACTTAATGAAAAAGGACATTTACTTGTTGATGAAGCGCGGGAACAATTATTTAAATATTATAACAGAATATTCAGGGAAAGAGAAAAGAATTTTGGTAATGCGCGACTTGTACGGGATCTCGTAGATCGGATTTTGAAAAATCATCTCTTAAGGGTGGCTGATATACCATACCAGGAAAGGACTGAATCTAAGCTCAGGGAAATTTCTATTGAAGATATTCTGACAGTGACTATAGATTCAAAATCAAAAACTCCTGCAAAGATTCAGGGAGATAGTGAATTACTCGATGAATATCTAACCGGGTTGTCTGAACTGGCTGGACTTGAATCAGTTAAGAATTCGGTGCGTAAACTTGTAAGCAGCCTTAAGGTTGCAAAACTCAGGGAGGAAAAAGGACTAAAAGTTATCCCTAAAAACCTTCATTCAGTTTTTATGGGTAATCCCGGAACAGGTAAAACGACCATAGCAAGACTCTTGAGTAAAATCTATAAAGAAATGGGGGTGCTTGAAAAAGGCCATCTCATTGAAGTTGACCGTTCAGGATTAGTCGCCGGATACCAGGGACAAACAGCCATCAAAACCGATGCGGTCATTCAGCAGGCGCTTGGCGGGACGTTATTCATCGATGAAGCATACTCACTTGCCCGCGGTACGAATGACTTCGGACAGGAAGCCATGGATACTTTGATTAAACGGATGGAAGATTACCAGGGTAGAATCGTGGTCATTGTTGCAGGCTATACCAGCGAGATGAAGGAATTCATTGAATCGAATCCGGGACTTAAATCGAGATTTACCAATTACTATAATTTTGAAGATTACACACCACGTCAGCTTCTCGAAATAGCACTCGTCATAACCGGAAAGAATGGTTATAGTCCCGACGAAGGTGCCTGGCAGCTTTTACTTGATATTTGTACAGAACTCTACCGAAGGCGCGACAAGAACTTTGGCAATGCAAGGATGGTTCGAAACATACTTTACAAAGCAATATCAAACCAGGAGGAAAGAATTCTAACTTTATATAATCCTGGCACAGAAGATTTGAGCACAATTATTTATGATGACGTTGCAAAGATCGATCTGGCAGAATTATAAGTATCAGACGGGATTGACTGTCTGCGTCTCATTACAAAGAGCTTAACAATAAAAAAACCCGTATAAAAAATATTATACGGGTTAGAAAAGTAATATTCAGGCTGCTATTACAACATTCCTTTTTCTTTAAGTACTTTCTTCACTTCATCAGTAGCCTGATCACCAAGTTCGTACACTACACGGGTAGAAGGTTTATTAATTTTCAACAGCCTTCCGAGATCGATAGGTGTTCCGATAATTACAGAATCACATTCAGTTTTATTTATTGTCTCTTCCAGGTCTCTAACCTGTGCATCTCCGTAACCCATTGCCGGAAGCAAAACACCGATATTAGGATATTTCTTATACGTAGCTGTGATTGATTTTACAGTATAAGGCCTTGGATCAATAATCTCAGCAGCACCATTCTGTCTTGCTGCAATCGTACCTGCACCATATTTCATTTCACCATGTGTCAAGGTAGGACCATCTTCAACCACAAGTACTCTTTTACCTCTTATTAAATCAGGATTCTCAGCAGTAACCGGGGATGAAGCTTCAATTATTTTGGCAGCAGGATTCACTTTCTTAATATTTTCCCTTACTATCTCAACATTGCTTGGATCAGCAGTATCAACTTTATTGATAATAGCTACATCAGCCATCCTGAGGCTTGTGTTGCCGGGGTAATAATTTAATTCGTGTCCGGGTCTGTGAGGATCAACAACGGTGAAAGTCAGATCAGCTTTGTAGAATGACATATCATTATTTCCGCCGTCCCATAGAATTATATCTGCTTCCTTTTCAGCCTCACGCAGAATAGCCTCATAATCAACGCCTGCATAAATCACTCCGCCGTTGGCTATATGAGGTTCATATTCTTCAATTTCCTCTATAGTACACTCGTGTTTCTTCAAATCTTCTATTGTACCGAATCTCTGAACTTTCTGCTTTACCAGATCACCATAAGGCATCGGGTGACGGATTGAAACTACTTTCTTCCCTGCTTTACGGAGAAGCTCAGCAATTTTCCTTGAGGTTTGAGATTTACCGGATCCGGTTCTGACAGCTAATACAGCAATTAAAGGTTTTGTGCTTCTAACTTCAGTCTCAGCTGCTCCCATTAAACGGAATGAGACTCCGGCAGCATTTACGATTGAGGCTTTAGTCATAACATAATTAAAAGGGACGTCGGAGTAGGAAAAAACAACTTCATCAACCTTTAAATCTTTTATTAAATCAACCAGTTTTGTTTCCTCATAAATCGGTATTCCCTTAGGGTAAAGTTTTCCTGCCAGTTCTTTTGGGTAAGTTCTGCCTTCAATATTGGGAATTTGTGTGGCCGTGAAGGCTACTACATTGTAATCATCATTATCACGAAAGTAGACATTAAAATTGTGAAAATCGCGCCCGGCGGCGCCCATAATAAGGACGGTTTTACGTGCCATAAAAAAGATCTCCATTTTTTCTAAGAACATTATATAAATTCTTTTTCAGTAACATGTACTGAGAAAAATTATCCTTAAAAATACTAAATCTTTACGTAAGTTCGGAATATAAAGTACCCCTGAATGACCCCCTTAAACTAAAAAAGCCTGCATTATGCAGGCTTTTAATAAATCAATAATATTACAACGGATTTATTTAGACAGAACTATTTTTATATGCCCTAAACTGCTTTCCCCTTCTATGATTACCTCATTTCCCCGCTGCATATACTGATAATCACCATATAGATCAAGACCCATCTGGTCTGCCTGTACAATGGGATTATCTACTAATTTGATATAGTCACCTCGTCTTTCAAATTTCCCGGTATTTCCTATATTACGTGAATACTTATCTACATCTGAAATTATTCTGCCGTCATATTTATATGTTGAGGCAGCATCATCAAAATAGAAATTGATATACCCGGTAAGAGGCTGACTTGCTATAGCACGGCTGTCAGGCGTTGTTATTTCAATTGTACCTGTCTGGGAAAGTGAGGTAATCTGTGATGCTGTTTTATCCAATGAGGTAGGGGAAACAGGATTAACAGCTTTCTCACAAGCCGCAAATGATATCGCAATCAAAAACACCGCTGCTAGTTTTACTAATTTTTTCATCGTATCACCTTTTGATTTATTTGTACATCGTAGAACGAAATCAATTTGCAATATTAAATACTTATACGCCGTTTTATTTATCACTAAATACATCAGTTGAGAATCAATTCACACAATTTTTAAGATTATTATCACAAAAAAAGGCCTGCAGCAGTGCAGGCCTTAAATAACTCAGGTGTTTCTTAATTTATTATTGTGCGCTCAGAACGATCCTGACTGAACCGAAATCACCGCTTCCTTCTATTATTACCTGCGTATCAGATTGCCTGTAACTGTATACTCCTGAAAGATACAGGCTTGGCAGCCACTGCGGATTCATTCTTTTGGTTGCATCATCGTGCATTTCTATCTGGTTACCTCTTATAGTGTATGTTCCGTTATCGTGAATTTCAGTTGTATTCACCTTAGCATCGGCGGTGGATAGTACACCGGTATAAGAGTATGATCCCTGGTTAAAATTAAAATTGATAGAACCGGAGAGCGTAACACTACGGGAGGTATTTTGATAATCTTTATAAACAACCTCAAAACCTCCGGTGTAACTCTGGGTAGTCTTATCTATGGAAGAATCAGGAGTCACTGGATTCATCGTCTTTTCGCATGAGGCGAAAGTGATGGTGGCGAGAATTATTAATAATACATTCATTGCAATCTTCATAACATTCTCCTTTTAATTATTAGACATATACAAATCTTTAGACATCCATTCCGCATATAAGTTCCGGAATTAGTTACTAATTAGCAAGTCTGTAACCGAAGCCTGTCACATAATCCCTGCTGAATGAGAGATGATGCTCACGTTTAAAAAAGGAACCGATCACACCGTATCCGCCGTCAATATTTGAATAATCCTGCTGGTCAAGTATCACCGTAAATCCGTCAAGAAATGTTTGAATTGTCAGGTAGTAAGGCGCCAGGTTGTTATCAAGAAGTAGCAAATCAAAATCCGCATCAATAATATTAAATTTTGATTTGTCGGGTTCATCCTGCGATATTTCATTCATTGCACGGTTTATTGCGTCCATTTCAAAATTAAGTGAATTGCCTGATGTGACTATAGGATAGTTCGGAAGATATTGATCCCCGTTCCGGAAATAACTTATTGGAACTTTTTTCTCATAGTATACATTAATACCGTTTTCAACTTTATAATAATTAATTTTCAGTTCGGGAAGATATAAAATACCTGTGGTATCGTTTCCGGAAATATGCCAGATAAAAAATAAACCTTCATTTTTTTGTTCAATGTAAGTGTCGCTGTTTTCTTCCTGGTATTGGAATGACAGGTTCCCGGATCTGGGTGTAATTGTTGATCCGTTCAGATTCGTACCATCTGGTAAAACTGCATTAATACTTATAGTTTTATTCGGATCGGGTTTAAGACTGTCTGTAAAGTAGAAGTCAAATTCTTTGTTGTTTATTACTGCTGATGTATCTCTTAAAATATACTCAACGCCGTCGTAATCTATTTTGATGGCAGCATTTTTTACAAAAGCGTTCCCGCCGTAGGATAAAGGATCCAGCCCGTTCACATCATAACTTTTTTCAATAACTGCATACTGATAAGAGGTGTCGCCATCTACAATACAAAATAATGCATATTGCTGTACGAAATCGGTTTTCGGACTAAAATTCTCTTCGCAGGAAAGATTTAAACTGATTAAAACCGACAGCGTTATAAATAAAAATACCTTTTTCATATTTCCACTCTCAATGTTGCTGTAGGCAGAAAAGGAAGCATATTTACGCGCTGTCCGGTAGCCCTGTCAAAATAAAATAAATTATTCCTGTCATATACATTGATAACACTTATATCTCCCCGGAATTTAAAATCTCCTATCGTGAATCTTTTGGAAATACTCAGGTCAAGTCTGTGATAATCCGGCAGCTGCCCAAGGTTTTTAGCGGCCAGTATAGTATAAGGAGTAAAAAAGAAATCCCGGCTCCCCAGATCATTAAAATAGAGCTTATTGTAGAAGCCGGCTATCTGGGTAAACGGAAGGCCGGAATTATAGAACCATGCCGCACTTGCACTCCAGCCGCTCCCAAAATCATATTCCAGCAGCAGGTTAAGGTTATGCCGGGAGTCATAACGCGGGCGGTATCTTAACCCATAGATTTCTTTGAAAGCCCAGCCTAAAGAATATGCTATATTCAATGAAAAAGGCTGTTGTTTGATCACCGTAAGGATTTCCAGTCCGTAAGATTCTCCCCTTCCCGCAACAATATCAGGATCATCCGCAAAATACTTTCTCTCATTAACTGCGGTCAGGTTATGAATGATCTTATAGTACCCTTCTATATCGAAAGAGAGAATGGATAAGGGAGATATATGAAATCCTGAAACGTAATGAATTGCAGTTGCCGGGGGTAAGTAGGATGGAGTTATAATCCATGGTTCGAAAACACTGATAATTTCATTTTCATCTGAAATTGTCGTCAGCTCCTGCTGATATAAGCCCCAGGCACTCTTGAATGCAATCCACGGAAAGATCCTGAATGTCAGGTTGACCCTCGGTTCAAAGGAAAAATCACCGGCGGTGCCGTTTGCAAGTCGGGTAAAATTAAACCTTGTTCCGCCTTCTATAATCAGATCTTTAATACTGCTTAATTTGAACTTGGCATAAAGACTGACGTTTGTACCTTCATCACTTATTTCGGTATATGATTTCCTCACATTTTCAAGATTGAGGATTGATTTAACGGTTGCAAATTCGGTTCCTCCCGTTAACTCATCATCATTCTGAAATATGTAAGTAAAGCCCGCTCTTACGGTAACATCATTTATTTCATTTTTCTCCGCCCGTGCCTCACTGAAATTAGGTATTACTTCCCCCTTAAAATAACTTGAAAATAATTCAACCTGGTAAAAAAGCGGACTGCCGGTAACCCACTGAAAATAAGTTAGTCCGAATAACTGATTTTTCCACATGAAATCCTCCTGTAAAGGATCGGGATTATCAAGGTTATCAGAAGAAACGAAACCTGTGAATGTAAATTTCGCATCCTGCAGAAACTCAGGATTTGAGTAATTCATATTAAATGATAAATCATAAAAATCTACCGGGACGTTTTTATTATTTAAAAATTTCTTAAGGATTTTATTGGAATAACTTTTCCTTCCTGAGATCATAAATGAACCATCGGGAATTGGTCCTTCAATCAGTGCTTTCCCTGAAAGAAAACTACCGCTTGCAATACCGCCAAACCGGTTCTTATTACCATCTTTACTTGTTATCTTTAATAATGAAGAAAGCCTTCCCCTGTATTCCACAGGAAATCCGCTCTTATAGAATTCCGCAACGCTCACCATATCAGGATCAACAACACTGAATAGTCCGAGAGCATGAAATGGACTGTATACAGGCATATCGTTTAACAGTACAAGATTCTGATTGGATGCTCCTCCACGAACATTATACCTTGCGGTAACATCGCCTGCTGAACTTACCCCTGGAAGAAATTTTAATGACCTGAGTATATCGGTCTCAACCCCTTTTGGTATTGTCTCCAGTTCACGTGTAAATATACGATTAACACTGACATCGGGGGTCTTTTCAAAATTATACTTCTTTCCTACTTTTTCGAGCTGGGGAAGGCTGACGGCTGTCGGAATAAGTTTTACATCTACATGTGCCATTGCATTGGGGATAATTTTGATTTCATAAACTTCATTCCTGTAGCCTATGTAAGAAACAATGAGAGTATAAGTTCCTGTTTTCAGTGAAGGAAAGAAGAAATATCCGCGTTGATCGGTAGTTGTTCCTGAATTAATTTCCTGTAAAATAATATTGCAGTAAGGTAAAGGTTCCCCGCTGGTAGAATCAACAACCAGGCCGCGGAGAGATCCTGTGGATTGAGAATAACTATTGGAAAAACTGATTAACAGAATCAAAAACCCGACAGCAGGAATACGGAGCCTCAATAGTTGCATTGTGAAGTCAAAAGTTATAAAATATATTCCTGTTATTGATTAATATTGTCAATATTACCGAACTATTCAAGCAGTCAAGACTGTTGCCTTCTGAAAAATCACATAACGTGTAATCCTGGCTACCCCATCTCCATCAATCACTTCATTGCCGGAATTTGTCCGCTGGTTTTTCCTTAAATTGTGATCAAAGCGGTGAGCGGTGAAAATTAGCAGAAAATAAAATGAGCAATAAGCCATGATCCGGTCACTGCGGGCATATTAATTCAGCCGCCACAGGAATTATAGAAATTTATTTACCTGGGGATAGATATTTAATCCCGGATAAAATGAAATCAAATAAAAAGTTCTTAAATTCGGTTATTCATTTTTAGAAATAAATCGGCAGTGAATCAAATGGCATTGACTTATTCCGAATATCTTCAGCTTAACTCATTATTGGAATCTCAGAAATTATTGTCTGAAGGGCCCGAACACGATGAAATGCTTTTCATAATAATTCATCAGGCGTATGAATTATGGTTTAAGGAGATCCTTCACGAAATGGATTATCTTAAGAAACTTCTCGAAAATAAAGACCTCGCAAGATCTCTGCATACAATGAAAAGGATTTTAACCATTCTAAAGATCCTTGTAGCACAGATAGATATACTTGAAACTATGACTCCATTAGAATTTCTTTCTTTCAGAGACAGGCTCGAATCTGCAAGCGGCTTTCAGTCAGCGCAGTTTAGAGAAATTGAATTATGTATGGGAAAAAGAACTCCCGGAATGCTGAATAGAACTCACTTCGGAAATAAAGAAAGAATTAAAATCGAAAAACGAATAAAGGAACCGGCTGTCTGGGATGCATTTATCGATTATCTTTCAAAAATAGGTTACGAAGTTCCTGAACAATATTTGAAACGGGATTATTCACAGCCAATAACTGCTTCTCAGAGTATTCAGAACATTATTAAGTTAATCTACAAAACGGATCCTGTTAACTCGCAGTTTTGTGAATTAATGGTTGATCTCGACGAAGGCTTCCAGGAATGGAGATACAGACATGTCAAAATGGTTCAGAGAACAATCGGAACCAAAATGGGCACCGGCGGCTCCGATGGTGTTAAATATTTAATGACTACTTTAAACCAGCCATTTTTCCCGGATCTATGGGAAATAAGAGCGGAGCTGCAGAAGGATGTTTAAACCAGAAGAACTATATGTTTCGCCTAATGCCCTTGCAGAATATTACTCACATTTCAGAGTAAGTGAAAGGTTGCTGCTCACCGGGCATTCTCATCAGGCATGGCCGGACTGCGGATTTAATGGACAAAAGCAAGCCTGGCTGGATGCAGCTGAATACGTCGATGACAAATGGGGAAAAGCATTCGATAAAGCCAATGAAGTTAAGAAAGGGTATCTGAGACTTCTGGATGATACCAGCGGACATATTACTTTATCTTCTAATACCCATGAATTAATTATCAGATTTTTATCCGCATTGCCAATTAATAAAGAAATTAATATAGTAACTACAGACGGCGAGTTTCATACCATCCGCCGGCAGCTCGACCGGCTTGCTGAAGAAGGAATAAAAATTATTAAAGTAGAGTCCTCCCCCACCGGGTTTGTTGCTGAAAAGTTGATTTCAAGTATTAATAATAAGACGATAGCAGTACTCGTCTCAAAAGTATTTTTCAATTCCGGTGAAATAGTAAATGATCTATCCCTCGTTGTCAACAAGTGTGATGAGGTGGGAGCAAAATTATTAGTAGACGCTTACCACGCATTGAATGTTTTCCCCTTTTCCATAAAAGGCGAAAAACTGGAGAGCGCATTTGTGGTTGGCGGGGGTTATAAATATTGTCAGCTTGGTGAAGGCAATTGTTTCCTTAGATTCCCTGAAAATACTGCCCTTCGTCCCGTTATCACCGGCTGGTATAGTGAATACGGAACTTTAGCAAAAGCTAAGAAGAAAGATGAAATTTCGTATGGTTCAGGGGATGATCTTTTTGCAGGGGCAACGTATGATCCAACCAGCAATTACCGGGCTGCTGAGGTTTTTAATTTTTTTCAGGAGCAGCAGTTAACTCCCCGGTATCTTAGGAAGGTAAGTCAGCATCAGATTGCTTTACTTGCAGATGAATTTGATAGAATAGATACAGATCCAAAAATTATCAGCCGGAATAAAAATCTTAAGATAAATGAAATAGGCGGATTTCTTGTATTGTATTCACCATATGCTGGTGAGGTATCCTCCCGGTTAAAGGAAGAAGGCGTGTGGACGGACTATAGAGGGAACAGGCTGAGGCTTGGACCTGCACCCTATCTTTCGGACGATCAATTGAAAAGTTCAATGGATATTCTTAGTAAAGTAACTACAAATTTTTAATACATATAATTTAAAATGAATATTATTTCAGAGTTTGCAGGAAATGTCAGGATAGTTGATATACTCGATATATTAATAGTTTCTGCCTTCTTATTTATATTTATCAATTGGCTCCGGAGGAGTGCTTCCCGCAGAATAGTAGTTGCAATTTCTGTCTTTGCTGTAATTTATCTTCTGGCCAGGTTTTTCCAGCTCTACCTTACTGAACTTTTAATAAAAACACTGATAGTCGTAATCCTGATCGCTGCTATCATCGTTTTTCAATCTGATATCAGGAGGATGATAGACCTTGCATGGTTCTGGACAAGTTTCCGCAGGAAAACGCGGATGTCCACATTTACATCTTCAGTCGATCTGCTGACAGAATCCGCAGGTAAAATGTCAGAGAAAAAGACAGGGGCGTTGATAGTTATAAGAGGAAAAGAATCGTGTGAAAGACAGTTAACAGGCGGAATCCCTCTCGAAGGTAGAATAAGTGCTCCCCTGCTCTATAGTATTTTCAATACAAGTTCTCCCGGCCATGATGGTGCTGTAATAATTGAAGGAAATAAGATATCACGATTCGGGGCACACCTTCCGCTCTCTGTTAATATTGCTGCTCTCGGCGAAGGAAGCACAAGGCATGCAGCGGGCCTTGGATTGTCTGAACAGTGCGACGCTTTCACTATAATTATTTCTGAGGAAAGAGGCACAATCAGTGTGGCAGAAAACGGACAGCTGACAATATTGAAATCAACAGTGGAATTGAAGAACCGCCTGGAGGATTTTTACCATAAAAATTATCCCGCTGTTAAGGATATTGAGTCAACGTGGTGGAATAAAAGACACATACTCACTGCTGCAGCTTCATTATTAATAGCAGTAATAGCGTGGTTCCTGCTCGCATACCATTCCGATCGGATTTTCAGAAACTATACTGTCCCGATAGAATTCAGAAATATAACTTCCGATTTTGCACTTGCACAACAGGTTCCTTCCAAAGCAGAAATAACACTTGAAGGATCTGAACAGGATTTCCGTCTTCTCGATCCTGCTGAGCTTGTTGTCTCGATAAACCTTAACGACATTAAAAAAGGAAAGAATGAATTTGCACTTAATGAAGAAGATATTGAATTGCCCGCGGGATTAAACCTGTACGATATTGAACCAAAAAAGATTACAGTAAATGCTATTCCGACAAAAATAATTTCATTACCTGTTAAGGTACAGACCACAGGAAAGCTTGCAGAAAACCTTCATCTGATTTCCATCCAGGCAAACCCTCCTACCGTTCTTCTGATCGTTCCTAAAGAAGGAAATAATGTTCCGAAATCAATTAGTACTGAACCGGTTGATCTGAGTGAAATTAATCGTTCCACAAGCGTCAATACTCAGCTGCTTATCCCTCAGAAACTAAAGCTCCCTCCCGAGGAAGACGGTGAAGTGGCAGTCAACATAAAAGTTAAAATCAGATAATAGAATGACTTGATCTAATGGATCCTCCATTTTCTGTCTTCTGATTTCCGCGCTCCATTTCCGCCCTCCGATCTCCAGCTTCCATCTCCTTCGACCTCTCTCAGTCTCTCAGTTTCTCAGTCTCCCCCTCACTTAGTCCCCCTCCGTCTCGCCTTCCGACCTCCGACCTCCCATTCTCTATCTTCTGTCTCCCTCACCCCCTCATCTCCCCCTCTTGCCTACTGATTTCTACCTACTGCCTACTCCCCTCCGACTTTCCGCCCTCCGATCTCCGACCGCCTGACTTCCGATCTCCGCCTTCCGATTTCCACCTTCCATCTCCTTCGACCTCTCTCATCTCCTCCGTCTCCCCTCTCACTTACGTCTCCCCTCCGTCTCCGCCTTCCGATCTCCGACCTCCGATTCCCTCATTTCTCTCTCTCACTCCCTCTCTCCCCCTCTCGCCTACTCATCCCTCCGTCCCTACTTCCGTCCTCCACCTCCCATTCCCCGCCCTCCGATCTCTCCCAATACCTCAGTCCCCCCCCTCTCCCCTCACTCAGTCCCCTCCGTCCCAACTTCCGCCCTCCGACATCCCATTCCCCACCTTCTGATCTCTCCCAGTCCCTCAGTCTCCCCCTCCCCCCCTCACTCAGTCTCCCCACTCCCCCCCTCACTTTGTCTCTCCAATATCTGACCGCCTTCCTCCGATTTCCATCTTCCGATTTCCAGCTTCCATCTCCTTCGACCTCTCTCAGTCTCTCAGTCTCCCCCTCACTTAGTCCCCCTCCGTCCCGACTTCCGATCTCCGCCTTCCGATTTCCGCCCTCCGATCTCCGACCCCCGACTTCCGACCTCCGCCTTCCCTGTCTAATATCCGTCCCATACACCTTTCACATACGCTCCACATACGCTCCATATACGCTTCAGATACGCTCCACATACGCTTAAAGGAGCTTTTTCTACTTGTTTTACTACCTCCTTCATACTTTCAATCATTCCATTGTAAAAAATGTAGTTCTTGAACGTCAGGGAAGAATTGAAGAATGTTTTTGACTATTTTAAATAGGTAAGGAAATCTATTTTACTTTCAGGACTTCAGCATCATTTTTGAAGACCGATTGATCGGGTGGATGATGCGTCATTACTTTAATAAACCTCAGAAAATAATGGAGTGATATGGAGTGGTTAATACTATTTGTTGCAGGACTCTTTGAAACAGCCTGGGCCATTGGCATGAAATATTCACAGGGATTTACTAAACCCTGGCCGTCAGTGTTTACTATTGTATGTATATTAATAAGTATGGGACTTCTCTCCTATTCACTGACCAAATTACCTGTGGGAACCGCTTACGCAGTATGGACCGGAATCGGCGCAGTTGGGACAGCCATATTAGGTATAATCCTATTCGGTGAATCGCGGGAACTGATCAGACTTTTCTTTATTTTTCTTATTATTTCAGGTATAGTTGGACTACGTGTATTCGCAAAATAAAGGATGAAATTTCAACGAAGTTTGTTCGAATTAAATACGGTTATTTTTACGAAAATCGATCGTTTAATTCTCATCAGAATCAAAGACATACAATTTTCGTCTTACCCCTCCAATTCTAATTATCTGCATGGTCTGCTGTAAAGGCTGATCTGCCCCGATTTAACGGCGGAACTCATATACATCAGGGTCATGAGCGTTCCTCATGGCGGTTATCCTTAGCGCAACATATCGAAGCCTATATCATCGATAAGAATCATTCAATCGATAAAATAATTTTGCACAGATCAGCTTCATAATTATAGATCACTCCTCCTCATAAATACCCTAAATTTCAGCCGCTTTTTTTAACAACACTGAGATTACAGTTTTTCATCATTCGTTGCATTTCAGATGGCAACTGATATTTTTCGATAGGTAAGGATAATAATATGAAAAAAAGCAAAAAACCCGGTTTTTATCCTATTTTGTTGAATCTTGAAAGATTGAATTGCCTTATTGTGGGCGGCGGAAAAGTCGCATGTCGAAAAGCGCTTTCCCTCTTAAAATTCAATACGTCAGTAACAGTGATTTCGCCAAGATTCTGTGAACCAATCCTTGAATTAGCCAGAACCAAAGAGATAACAATCATTAAAAAAGCATATTCTGGTGAATATTTAAAAGGATTCGGTATTGTATTCAGTGCAACGGACAATCCTCAAATAAATAGGAGAGTCCGGACGGATTGTACAGAAAAAGGGATTCTCTTAAATGCAGCTGATAAATTGCCATTATGCGACTTTATACTACCTGCTAACGTATCACGCGGCGATCTGACTATCTCCATATCATCCCAGGGAAAAGCTCCCTTCTTTACTAAAGAAATGAAAAATAAGATTGAAGATCTGATCCCGCCGGTTTATGAAGATGTTTTTCATCTTGCCGGGGAATTCAGACAATACATTTTAGCAGATAGGAAGATCGATTCAAAAAAAAGAGCAAAAGTCTTGAAATTCTTTGCATCAAAAGATTGGGAATCAATCCTGAAAAATAACGGCAGCGTAAGCAGCAAACAATATATAAACGGGATCCTGAAGGAACTCGATTTAGTCTAAAAATTAATTCAGGTAATTAACATGGGTGATCTAAAAACATTAAAGAAGAAAATATTTATCACCTTCTCTGTAATGCTCATTTTGATTATCGGCAGCGGCGTTTTAGGCTGGATAATTACAAAGCAGATAGAAAAGAGTACTAAAATCATAGAAGTAGTGCATATACTAAAAGAATCCGAACTGCAGCTTAGAAGAGAAGAAAAAAATCTGTTAATAAGGGGTTATTCACAGCCAAGGTTTCTCAGATGGCAGAAAGCCAAGGAGGAATTCCACCAAAATTTCGGGGAACTTATTGGAATGAAAGCTCTGAAAGAAAACGAAAAAGAAGAATTAAAAAACGATTATTCGGAAATGTCTGATAATTACAACGAATTTTTTGATGTAATACGTTCCAATGCTCTCAGCACTGATGAGATTGCAAAGTATGACCAGGAATTTAAAAAAACAGGAAGAAAGACTCTGGAAATGATCAATGAAATTCTGTCGCGCGAACAAAGTATTTCATCAGGCAGAGATTCGCAGGCGGATATCCTGATTGCAGTATTCCTCATTGTATTCGTAGTAACTGCAGGCTTCCTGATAGTTAACGTTCTTAAGCAAATATAAAACTATCCCGGGGAATTATAAATGGAATATGGTAAGGTTTGTATAGCAGGAGCCGGACCAGGCGATCCGGACCTGATCACACTTAAAGCTTTAAAAAGGTTGAAAGCGGCAGATGTGCTGGTTTATGACAGGTTAATCGGTAATGATCTGCTTTCTTTTTGTAAAGATGACTGCGAATTGATTTTTGTAGGAAAAGAATCCGGTCATCATCCTATAGAACAGGACAAAATTATTGAGATACTTATTTATAAAGCTAAACTCGGATTGAATGTTGTGCGCTTAAAAGGAGGAAACCCTTTCGTATTCGGACGAGGTTCTGAAGAAGCAGCCGCACTTAAAGATGCAGGGATAGAATTCGAGATAATCCCCGGTATTACTTCAGGCTTATCAGCTCCAATATACAGCGGAATCCCAATTACTCACAGGGGACTCATAACACAATGCGTATTGATTACCGCTCATGAATGCCCGGATAAACCTGAAACACAGGTAGAATGGTCTAAGCTTGCCCTAATGAAAAATACTAACCTTATTATTTATATGGGGGCTTCACGGATTGATAAGATTTGCAATGAGCTTATTAAGCATGGTATGGATCCTTCTATGCCGGTTGCTGTTATAGAAAACGGAACTCTCCCTGCGCAAAGAACAATTACCGGAAGTGTAGACAGCATATCGGAAGAATTTCATAAACATAATTTTCATCCTCCCGTTATAATTATGATTAGTCCTACCGTTGCACTACGGGAAGACATTTCCTGGTTCGAAAACAGTAAATCTTTGATCTCAGAATTATTATAGTAATAGACATCGTGTATAGTTAGGATCTCTGAATGATTAAACTTTTCCGGAAAGAGAATGGACATATTTAATATTTATTTGCCGGTCGCAGGAATTGAATTCAATGTTTTTTTGTTATTAATCATAGGCTTTTGTGTAGGAATACTTGGGGGATTCTTTGGTGTAGGCGGCGGCTGGATCGTTACACCGGCATTAAATATTTTCGGATTTCATATGGCATTTGCTATAGGGACTGACCTTTCTAATATTTTTGGTCAGACAATTGGAGCCGTGAAGAAACATCAGCAGATGGGGAATATAGATTGGAAATTAGGACTTATCTCAATTATCACCTCTGTAATAGGCCTGGAAATAGGATCTGAGGTAATTATTGCACTTGAAAAATCGGGTGATGTGGGAATGGTTGTACGATGGTGCTACATGGGGCTCCTCTTCTCGCTTGGGTGTTATATGCTCTACGATTACTTTGTTATTCATCCCGGAATGATGAAAAAAATCGAAGAGGAAAACAACAAAGTCCCGGGGTCAAATTTACGACGTGAACGCAGCAGGATTTCCGAGAAATTACACCAGTTAAACATCCCGCCTATGATTTCTTTTCCGGCATCTGATATAGACAGTGTTTCGATCTGGGTGATCTTTCTGATCTTTCTGTTCACGGGATTTCTCTCAGGATTCATGGGTGTTGGCGGAGGATTTATCATCATGCCGGCACTGGTGTATTTAATTGGTCTGCCTACTGCAATAGCAGTAGGTACAAGTCTGATTACTGTTCTATTCAGCGGAGCTTATGGATGTTTTACTTATGCATTAAAGGGACGGGTGGAATTAATTGCAGCAGTAGTGATGTTATTTGGTGCTGCAATCGGCGCCCAGATAGGTTCTACGGCTGTCAGATATATTAAAGGTTATGGGATCAGATTATTATTTGCCATAATGATAATCTTTGCTGCTTTTTCAGTGGCAACAGAACAATTTTATAAAATTACAAATCATCCTCTCTTCCAGACAATTGCAGGAATTTTCTTAATTGGTACAGCAGTGACAATGTCGAGTGTTATAATCAGTAAAGTTATGATTGAAACAAGGAAAAACAAAAAACTCTAAATTTTTCACTAAATAAAACCGGGGAGATACGTGGATATTTTTAATATTTATTTACCCGTAGCAGGAATAGAATTCAATGTTCTTCTGTTAATTTTAATTGGTTTTTGTGTAGGGGTCTTGGGTGGTTTCTTTGGAGTGGGGGGCGGATGGATCGTCACTCCGGCGTTAAACATTTTCGGATTCCATATGGCATATGCCATTGGAACAGACCTTGCGAATATTTTCGGCCAGTCAATTGGAGCTGTAAAGAAACATCAAAAAATGGGGAATATAGATTGGAAACTGGGATTTATTTCAATCGCCGCATCGATTGTGGGCTTGGAATTAGGTTCTCAGGTGATCCTGAGGCTGGAAAAAATCGGAGAAGCCGGGATGATAGTCCGATGGTGCTACCTGTTATTAATGTTTGGTTTAAGCGGCTTTATGTTTTATGATTATTTTGTACTCAATCCCCGTCAGTCCGGAGGAACATCTGATGATAAACCTCAAAGTACCAGAAGCAAGATCGCGATAAAACTTTATAAGATTAAAATACCTCCAATGATTTCCTTACCTGCTTCAGATATTGAATCAGTATCATTATGGATCGTACTTTCAGTATTTCTTGTTACAGGCTTCCTTTCCGGATTTCTCGGTGTAGGAGGCGGGTTCATCAGAATGCCTGCTCTGGTCTACCTTATCGGTGTCCCTACAGTTATTGCTGTAGGAACTGATTTAATGAGTGTATTATTTGCCGGTGCATATGGTTGTTTTACATATGCACTGAAAGGGCGCGTAGAATTTTTAGCGGCTTTCTTCATGTTAATAGGTGCTTCTATAGGGGCTCAGATCGGTGCAACAGCAATTAAATATGTCAAGGGGTATGGAATAAGACTTCTCTTTGCCATAATGATTGTCTTTGCGGGTTGTTCAGTTGCACTTGAACAGGTTTACAAACTTTCTCTCATAGCTTTCTATCAGACCACTGCCGGAATTGTATTAATGGGTACGGCAGTTTCAATGACACTTATAATTATCGCAAGATTGATAATTGAATCTAAAAAAGAAAAGACAAGGAAAAGTGAACTGGCTTAAACTATTTACTAATTTTAACATAGGCTTAGTACATGGATATATTTAATATATATTTACCTGTTGCGGGGATCGAATTCAATGTCCTTCTCTTAGTGCTTATAGGCTTTTGTGTAGGTGTCCTTGGGGGGTTTTTCGGTGTCGGAGGAGCGTGGATTGTTACCCCGGCTCTGAATATTTTCGGTTTTCATATGTCTTATGCTATAGGAACGGACCTGGCTCATATTTTTGGAAAATCTATAGTAGCGACTAAAAAGCATAGCAAGATGGGCAATGTGGATTGGAAATTAGGTCTTATTTCAATCGGGGCTTCAGTCCTTGGTGTTGAGGGCGGATCGCAGGTAGTTATGGCCCTTGAAAAGGTGGGAAATGTCGGGTCTATTGTCAGGTGGAGTTATATAATTTTACTGCTGGGACTCTCAATTTTTATGTTTTACGATTATTTTGTAGTTCGTCCCGCCGAGAATAAAGCAGCTAAAAAAGATCCTTCGGGAAAAACAACAACGAAAAAGGTCCGTTTATCACAAAGACTCCATAAAATAAAAATTCCTCCGATGATTTCGTTCCCTACTTCAGGAATTGAATCTGTTTCTCTATGGATTGTTCTGGCTATATTTTTCGTTACAGGATTCTTATCTGGTTTTATGGGAGTAGGAGGAGGATTTATAAGAATGCCCGCATTGGTTTATTTAATTGGCTGTCCGACTGCTATTGCAGTTGGCACCGATCTAATGAGCGTATTATTCAGCGGAGCTTACGGTTGTTTAACCTATGCATTAAAAGGCAGAGTAGAAATACTTGCTGCATTTTTTATGCTTCTGGGTGCTTCTATCGGAGCACAACTTGGGGTTACAGCAGTAAAATATATACGGGGGTATGGAATAAGATTATTATTTGCAATTATGATTGCTTTTGCCGGTATATCTGTAGTCATCGAGCAGGTTTATAAAATGACCAACATACAGATTTATTCTCATATTGCTGGAGTTCTCGTTATCGGAGCCTCAGTTATAATGACACTTGTTATCTGTACAAAGCTCTTTCTGGAAGCAAGAAAAGAAAAACGTTTATCACTTGAGCATTAAACCAGAGGAAAACTTATGAAAGTAAAAAAAACATTAGTTGTTATATTATTAACTCTTACCCTGGGAGTTCTGTTATCAGGAATAATAAAAACTTATGCAGGTGAAATGGGCGGAAAGGAACAGGCGCCGTTAGATATAACCATAGATACAAAAGACCTTACAGGTGTTAACCTGTGGATAGTAGATATGTATAACAATGACAGGACACTTTATGCAATTGTTGTAACTATGGTTATGGCAACACTTGGTTCAGTCATGGCATTCGGAACTGACATTATACTGAAATATTTTGGAATGGGTGTGACGAGAATTTCTCATAGTGAATAAAGTTCATACCTGGGTTGTTGAGATATTTAATTATTTATAAAGAGAAAAGCTATATACAGAGTCCGATAGATTTAGAGCAATGAAGATATTCGAAAAATTAAAATACATAAGCATCTCTTCGCGTATATCTATATTATTAGGAATAATAATACTGCTTACTATGGGGGTATTTTCAACATTCAGCCTGTTGAAGCAAAAAGATGATGCCATTTCTTCTATAAATAATAATACCGGACAGCTTAGTCATACTATAGAGAAAATCTTACGATTCAGCATGTTGAAGAACAGGAGGGATGAAATATCACTTGCTCTTAATAACATCATCGGGAATGAAGGAATAAAATCAGCAAGGATTTTGAATCACGAAGGAGTCGTAAAATATTCATCCCGTCAATCAGAATTAAATAAAAATGTTTCTCAAAATATGCCGTTATGCTACAGCTGCCACGACGAAAATAATAATATGCATAAAGTTGAACAGAATAATTACGATCATTTCAGGATTGATGAGAAAAATAAAATAATATATAACTCACTCCCCATATATAATGCACCCGTATGCAACAGCGGAGGTTGTCACTATTCAGGTAACGAATTGTCAGCAGGTAATGATTCAACTTTTTCCTCTGTACATAATTCCTCACAAACTATTCTTGGATTTATCGAAATCGAAGTTTCGATAAAGAAAGTAATATCTGATCTGGAAAGAACCCGGACCCTGTTGATTTTGCTTACACTATTTTTTGCGTTGCTGGCATCAGCAATCACCTATTTTTCCATCAGGCATCTGGTAGGTAATCCCGTTAGGAGCCTTGTAGAAGGAACTAAACGTGTCGCGCAGGGAGATTTTAATAAAGACATCCCTTCTGGCAAGGCCGAACTCGGAATATTAGCTGAATCATTTAATAAAATGCAGAGCCAGCTTTTCAGAACACAGACTCAATTAATAGAGTCCGAAAAGCTGGCATCCGTTGGGAAACTTGCAAATGAGATAGCTAATGAAATAAATAATCCCCTTACAGGAATTATCATTTTTAGTGAGAGTCTGCTGGAAAACCCGAATGGTAACGATTCCAAAAATGATTATGATACAATAAGACAGGAAGCATTAAAAATCAGGGAGAGTGTCAGAAATATACTTTCTATTACCAGGCACGAGAAACCTGATTTTAAGCTAATTGATATAGGGCCTGTGATAAAGCAGGCTGTATCTGTTGTGAAAAAATTTTCAAATTTCCGGAATATCAAAATAATATTAGGAATTGCTGAACCATTGCCCGAAATTCCGGCTGATGCGGCATTAATTGAACAGGTACTGCTGAATTTTCTGCTGATATCTTCTGAATCTATGCTGACAGGTGGAATTCTGGATATTTCAGCTTCATATAAGGAAGAAATAAATGAAATTGAAATAAATTTTCACGATACCGGTAAAGGAATTCCTGAGTCAGCATTAAGGAATATCAGTGATGAAAAGCCGGATATGAAAAACTTCGAAAAAACAGGTATCAGCCTTGTGGTTTGTAAGGACATTATCGGAATGCACCGGGGAAGGCTTAATATAAACTCAACTGAAACAGGTACGTCAATCACTATAGCTTTTCCTGTTTAAGATTATGAAATCAGATATAAAAATACTTGTTCTTGATAAGGAAGAGATTATTTTTAAATCCATTAAGAAGGCATTAAAGAATAATGAAGCAGCCGGGTATGATATCACCTTCTGTACCAATGCCTTTGAAGGATTAAAATACATAAGGAGTGATAAATTTGATCTGGTATTAATTGATATCGTACTTCCCGGTATGAATGCAGTAGAAGCTGTAAGGAGGATAAGAAATATTGACTCGACTGTCCCGGTGATTGTAATGTCCGGCTCCTCCCTGTCGGGAATTAAGTCTCAGGATGATATTCTGAACAGTGCAGCAGGTTTTCTCTTAAAACCTTTTACCACAGAAGAAATTAAATCGTTAATTTTACGTGTACTGAAAACGAGTTTTGCTACAGAATAAAAAATGAAATAAACGGATGTCATTTTTCAAAAAAATAAAGAAACAGCAGAAAGAAAGATCTATCTCTTTCAGGGAAAAGCTGCAGCATTTTCAGACCCTTTTATACTCGAACGATGAGGCTCTGAAACAAATGTCCCAATTAAGCGAGGTTTTATCAGCCGGACAGCCTTTCTCAAAAGGCGAAATTTACAAGCTATACTCTGAAATTCTAACACACACGAGAGATGTGACCGATCATCTTTCCGCTATGTGCAATGGGAAATATAAATCGCTTATTAACCAGATAAATAAAATTGAAAATGAATGCAAAACTATAATTGCACCCGGCTCTTATTGTCCAACAAGGTGGGATTGTGAAAAGCCTGAATGTAAAGATTGCAATGAACAGGTAAATCTGCTTCCAAACCGGGCTTATTCCTACCGGATAGATGAAATAACCCTGCATCATACGCGGGAAGTTGGCGGTAAAATGAGCCGCCTTTGCGAAATTCATAATAAGCTCCTGATTCCGATACCTGACGGATTTTGTATAACATCCAGGTTTTTTGAAGATTTTCTGGCTCAGGGTGATTTATACAGCCAGATAGACAATGCGATTTCATCAATTGATTTCAATGATAACTCACAGATACAGCAGGTCAGCCAGGTTATACAGGCTCTTATAATCGCTACACCAATTCCCCAGTTAATTGAAAAAATAATCCTGAACAACTACGAATTTTTATCAAGCAAACATGGAGATGTTCTGCTTTCGGTAAGGTCCAGTGCGGTTGGCGAGGATGACCTTCACCATTCTTTCGCCGGATTACATTATACTGCTCTTAATGTAAGCAAAGCAAATTTAATTGACGCATGCTTTGAAGTTCTTATTTCTAAATATCTTCCTCAATCCCTTGTTTACAGATATTTAACAGGCCTCCGTGACGTAGATATGCCTATGAGTATCGGCTGTCTTCAGATGATTGACTCCGAGATAAGCGGGGTATTATTTACCAGGGATCCGATGGGAAAACGGGAAGGAATGATAATTCATGCTGTCAGAGGTCTTGGAAACAAAATAGTTGATGGAAGTGTTTCACCTCAGGAATTTATTGTTGAGAGTAAACGGGGTAAATTGCTCCAATTCTCCCCTGGCAATCAGCAGTATAAAACTGTGTCAAGAAAAACAGATGGGTTGAAAGAAGAAAAGCTGCCGGACTCAATAATAAAGACGCCCTGCCTAACTAAAGAGCAGATAAGAGACATCGTTGAATATGCGAAAAGGATTGAGAACTATTTCGGAACTCCGCAGGATATAGAATGGACAATTAACAGCAGCGGAAAGATTCTTCTCCTGCAGAGCAGACCGCTTGCTGTTGCAGAAAAAAGTCAGGTGGAATCAGAAATGATTTCAGCAAAACCGGAAAGCAATGGTCACAATGTTCTAATCCGGAATGGAGCTTGTGCCAGCCCCGGAGTTAGCTCAGGCAAGGTATTCTTATTGAATAGATTTAAAGACCTTGTAAACTTTCCTTCCGGGGGAATCCTTGTTGTTAAAAAATCTTCACCTGAATTAACCAGGGTACTTCACAAAGCATCCGGCCTTATCGCTGATATAGGTAATACTACAGGACATCTTGCTATCATCGCACGTGAATTAAGAATCCCTGTAATAGTGAATACAAATAACGCAACTGAAACATTATCTAATGGAATGACCATTACAATAGATGCAAATGAAAATAAAGTATATGAAGGTGTTTTTAAGGATTTAATAGATAACTATAAATCAGAATCAGTCACCGAAAACTTTTTTATGAAAAGTCCGATGCATCGCATCTGGCAGAATGTAACCAGGCTTATTATCCCGCTGAATTTAACAGATCCTGGTGCCTCAGAATTTAACCCCGATAATTGCCGGACTTTGCATGATATTACAAGGTTTGCCCACGAGTATGCAATGAGAGAAATGTTCTCTCTTTATGAATCGGCGCAGTATGAGGATACACAGGCTTACCCGCTTAAATTTAAGGTCCCGTTAGATATACACGTTATTGATCTCGGGAAAGGCTTGAAGGATGTAAAAGAGAAAAAATCAATTACCACTGCAAATATTATTTCTGAACCATTCCTGGCACTTATTAAAGGAATGACTTCACCCGGGATACGATGGGCAGGACCATTACCGATAGATTTTAAGGGATTAACAAATCTTTTAATGTCAAATATTGTTGACTCAAGCAGAAGCGATAGAGATCTGGGAAGCAGGAGTTATGCTTTCATTTCTGATTGTTATATGAATTTCTTTTCACGCCTTGGCTATCATTTTTCCAGGCTCGATACATACGCCAGCGATGAGCTGAACAATAACTATATTAACTTTAATTTCCGTGGCGGGGCTGCAGATCCTATACGGAGAATGAGAAGAGCTAAGATAATTACACGTGTTCTCGAAACTCTGAATTTTACTGTATCGCATCACGGAGATCATGTTTTAGCAACAATCAGGAAAATCCCCTCTTCATCTATCTATACATTACTTTCTGAAATCGGCAGACTAATGGGAGCTGTAAGGAATGTAGATGTGACTCTGACAAGTGATGAAAATATTGAGCAGTTTGTAAACGCTTTTCTTAAAGGTGATTCCGCCCCGGCTATGAGCTTTATTGATAACGAGTGAAATTATTCAGACTAAACTGTGATCTCATTCCCCTTCTCACATCCCCTTCAAAATAAAATAATGGATATTTTAAATCGTTTTTGATTAAAATAGTATTTTCAAATGCCTTTTCTTAAGCTGCCAGTAATTCTTTGGCTGCTTTACTTTTAACCGCTGCAACATATAGAGCAATCGGTCTGTAAAGTAAATGGCCCCATTTACCGAAAGGTACCTCTACAATAAGCATAGGGACGACAATTGCTAAGTGGATCATATATGTATAATATGTCTGTATCGGCATATCCGAAATTCTGAAAATATGAAGTAATATTCCTGTTAGCGCTGAAAGAAATAGTAAAATCGGAAATAACCAATCGGAAAGATGACTGAATTCATGCATTCCTGTTCTTTTAGTTAATCTATCATAAATCATCCACACAGTTGAGGTCAATAAAAACACTGTCGCATAGTAACCAAGAAAACTCGTCCAATGCAGACTATTATCTTTAACCTGAAACCATGGCAGAAAAACAACAACAAGAGTAAATACCGTTCCGTAACCAATAACAAGCATCAGATGACGAATCCAGTTAAGTGTGGCCTCACTCTCATTGCACTCTTTCCATCTTTTCTGCGTTATGCCCTGTATTATAAAGAAAGGAATCTGAGAGAGGTAAAAACGGAAAGGTATTTTATCATCTTTTGTCATCATGGAAAACATACGGGCAGCATTAGTTAGAAGAAGTAATCCTAATACGCCCGCCATAATCCTGTCTCCCCAATCAACTATATCAATAGGGGCAAATTGTTCCATTGTCACAGTTGAGAAGGCAGAAGAGTCAGAATGATTTAAAAGACCGAAGCCAAAATTATCCGGTATAGTAAAAAGAAGGATAATCGCCGCTGCTAATGCAGCCAGGATACCTAATTCCCAGAATGCAGAGCGGTACATCAGTTTTGATAAGCCGGTGATATCATAAAAAGATGTAAGATATCTTCTGATAGACATCATCATTTCACCAGGATTCGCTTTACGCGGACATTTTTTTGTACATTCCCCGCAATAGAAGCATAACCAAGGTCCGGGATCCTTTAGTAAACGATCTTTCAAACCCCACTGAGCCATTAATAACTGCTTCCTGGGAAATCCGAAGTCTTCATTTGATAAAGTACATACAACTGAACATGTGGCACACTGCATACATTTCTTAATAGTACTTCCCCCGTTCTTTTTAAGACTTGCGATAAAATCAAGGTCGGGCTGAATCTGACTACGTTCGTTCACAACAAACTCTCCCTAATCTTTTTTATTATTGCTGTTAACTTTCATTGTTTTTTCGCCGAACAGGCAATATTTCAACCATTCAAAACCAAATTTTAATAATTCCGCATCATCTGATTTAATTTTCGTAACTGTTTCTATGGGAACTTCAAATCTCTCAAGAAAAGTGCTTTCAAAGACGAATTCCCGGAATTTGTCAATATTATAACAAACTGTATAGAACATCTCGAGCTGCGGAGGTGTCAGTTTTTTGCCCTTCTCGAAATAATTGTGCAGAGATATTTCCTTAAATAATTTTCCCATCCTGTCGTATTCTTCAACTCCCTGGTCCTTCATCCATTCTGCAACAGTCCATTTCTTTTCTTCAAGGTAGCCCTTACAGACAGGTTCTTCAATTATGAAATAAAAATCTTCTTCTGTTCCATCGGTTTCTTTAGGTGAGGCTACGCCCAAAGGAAACATTCTGCAGGACCATGGTCTGTCCTCATAAACTGTACAACCATCCTTGCCAACCAGCTGGCAGGTCTTCTCCTCGTCCTGGTTTAATCTAAACATTATTACAGGGTGATTTTGGTTTTCATCAATAGGAAGGAAGGTATACTTATCAAGAAACTCCTGGGAAGAGATTCCGAGCCTGTTTTTCAACCTTATTACATCATAAGGTGTA
Source organism: uncultured Ignavibacteria bacterium (assembly GCA_963811905.1). GTDB lineage: Bacteria > Bacteroidota > Ignavibacteria > Ignavibacteriales > Ignavibacteriaceae > DATFVA01. The sequence continues at coordinate 39,888 of CAWETK010000016.1, read as the reverse complement.
AGGAAAATATTTACATCACTGCAGCATTTATTAAAACAGCTGATGTTTCTGAAACAACTGAATTGAAATTCACTATCTTTTGTTAATCTTGGATATTCTTTTAATATCGCCTCTTTTAATCTATCTATCTCACTCATTTTTGTTCTCCCTGGTTTTATTTCTGTCTAATTTCCGACTATTCAAGTCAGATCTATTTATTCAACTATTGAATTCTTTAAAGCATCTTTCGACCAGACCGGCAGGGGTCCCGATTCATTATTAAAAGGATTAAACCTGTACCTGTAAGAAACATTCTGATTATATTGCTTTTTCATCCATTCCCAACCGCCTAAGTAATAAGGACACTCATCATTAAAGCATACATATTGATATTCAACTCCCCACGATGTTTCCGGAGGGCATAACCATTTTTTCAATTCTTTATTACAATGGGGGCAAACCGGAATTACATTTGTTTCGTTCATTTTTTGTACCTATGAAATTAATGGTGCAATAACTAAAGAAATTACTGCCATTAATTTAATTAAAATATTTAAAGAAGGACCGGATGTATCTTTAAAGGGATCTCCTACTGTATCACCAACTACTGCAGCCATGTGTGCATAAGAGCCTTTACCTCCGAAGGCACCTGCTTCGATATGTTTCTTTGCATTATCCCACGCGCCCCCGGCATTTGCCTGGAATATAGCCATCAGGACTCCCACTACAGTTACACCTGCAAGCAAGCCTCCCAAAGCTTCTTTGTTTAATAACCCGAATACAACCGGTGTTATTACGGCAATCAACCCCGGAGCAACCATTCTTTTAATAGCAGCAGCGGTAGCAATATCAACACACTTTGCATAATCTGCTTTTGCTTTATTTTCCATTAACCCGGGAATCTCCCTGAATTGTCTTCTCACTTCCTCAATCATTTCAAAGGCAGCGTTGCCTACTGCGCTCATTGCCATTGAACTGAAGAGGAATGGGAGAATGCCGCCGATAAATAGTCCGGCCATTACATATGGATTAGTAACATCAATCATCTTGATATGAGCCTGCGACTGAAAAGCACTGAATAAAGCAAGAGCGGTAAGAGCAGCAGAACCTATCGCAAAACCTTTACCTATGGCAGCCGTAGTATTTCCAACTGCATCGAGCTTATCCGTTCTCTGCCTTACTTCAGGGGGAAGTCCGCTCATCTCCGCCAAACCTCCTGCATTATCGGCCACAGGACCATAAGCATCAACAGCCAGCTGGATACCTGTAGTTGACAGCATTCCTACAGCCGCTATGGCAATACCGTATAAACCTGCAAAGTAATAAGAGAATACAATTGCGAGAGCGATATAGATAACCGGCAGAGTAGTTGACCTCATTCCGAGAGCCAGGCCAGCTATAATATTGGTCGCAGGACCGGTTTGTGATTGAGCGGATATATATCTTGCGGGTTTTCTTGATTCAGCAGTATAATATTCTGTTGTCAATCCGATCGCTATACCTGCAACCAGACCGATAATTGTTACAATAAAAATATTTTCAGCTGTTAACGCTGTCAATAAACCGGTCACATCAGAAACCGGCTCTGAGATACCGGGGACAAAATATTTAACTACCGGATAGGTAAAAAGCACCATCAGAGCACCGGCGCCAAAAGTTCCCAGGTTTAATGCAGCCTGTGGATTTCCGCCTTCTTTTGTCCGTACGGCAAATGTTCCGATAATCGAACAGATGATCCCGACACCTGCAAGAAACAGAGGAAGGATTATTAAATTAATGTCGTGATATACTATTCCCAAAACCATTGTTCCAACGATAGAACCGACAAAACTTTCAAATAAATCGGCTCCCATACCGGCAACGTCACCAACATTATCGCCAACGTTATCTGCAATTGTCGCAGGGTTTCTCGGATCATCCTCAGGGATGCCCGCCTCAACTTTTCCAACAAGGTCGGCTCCCACATCAGCAGCTTTTGTATAAATTCCTCCGCCGACTCTCGCAAATAAAGCTATTGAGGAAGCACCAAAGGAGAAACCTGTAATAACGTTCACTACAACCATAAAATTAGTAGACCCATCAGGATTGAGGAATATGTCCGAATAGAGTGGAAAGAGAATTCCTAGTCCTAAAACTCCAAGTCCGACAACGCACATTCCCATTACAGTACCGCCTGAAAAAGCTACCTTCAAAGCCCGGGTCAGACTTTCTCTTGCAGCGTTGGTTGTCCTGACATTAGCGGACGTAGCAACACGCATTCCAAAGTATCCTGCTAAAGCCGAGCAGCCAGCTCCAAGAATAAAAGAAATTGCAATGATTGGGCTGCTATCCGGTGAATTCCAGTTGGCTAATGCTAAGAGAATTGCAACTACTAATACAAAATATGCTAAAACTCTATATTCTCTTTTTAGAAAAGCCATTGCGCCCTCACGCACATGACCTGATATTTCAATCATCTTTTCAGTACCGGGATCCTGGCGGTTAACCCATGATGCTTTATAATATGCAAAGAGAAGAGCAATTATTCCTAAAATGGGGATGAGGTAAATCCAGGTGGGCATATTTTAACTCCGTTGTAAGAATTTATTAACAAATTTTTTATCTAAAGCATAACCAAAATACCCCGGGTTAGGCTGAAATTTTTATTTTTGAGTAACAAATCCCCTCCGGCAAAAAACCGGAGGGAATTGTTTAACAAGTACGTTAAATATTAAACAGTCAATTCAGGTTCTTTCTTTTCCTCAAAGACTCTGATTATAGGCCGTTTTATCATTTCCCATTTATTTGAAGCTGGATCATATTTACAGTTTGCAAATGCATCCCAGTTTTCATGATCCATAGATGGTTTATCTGCTCTGAAATAATATCCAGGCCATCTTGTTTCTTCACGGAATAACAAAGTACGGACATGAGCTTCAGCCTGCCACATACGATGTACATTCTCCCAGCATCTCATTAATTCGTGTAAATCCGGTGCTGCTAATTTAGAAGCATCTTCCTTCAGGAAGCTAAGCAGATCAAGACCTTTCTCTAATAATTTTTCGCTGGTTGTGAATCCTGTTGAAACACCGCCTGCATATTCATCCATGATTTTCTGAAGTCTGAACATGAACATTTTAGGAAGTATATAATCAGGGTTAACATCCTGTGTTACAGTTTTCTTGCTGGATTCTGCATAGAGATCAAGAGGTTTCAGAATTTCCTTCTTCATTTCATCAATAGCTTTCATATCATAGTTTATCCCATCTTTATGATCAAGAATAAACCTGACAGCAGCTTTTGCAGCAATACGGCCTTCAGCATGTGAACCTGAAGAGAACTTATGGCTGGATGCGCCTGATGCATCACCTGCACAGAACAGACCATCAACAGTTGACATACAATCATAACCCCAGAAATATTCTTTAGGAGCAACATCTTCCGGACCGCTTACCCATGCACCTGAAGCGCCCGAATGTGAGCCTATGAAATAAGGTTCAGCAGCTGCAATTTCTGATGCTTTTTCTTCAGGAGCAGTATTTGTTGCCGCCCAGAGAATAGCCTGAGAAATTGTCATATCAAGGAAATCTTCCCATGCTTCTGATTCCAATTCTTTAAGTTTTTTCTTTGCAGCTTTTTCATCAGTTTCTACTGCAGCAATCTTTCCGATTGCCTCTTCCGTACGCATAGAAATAGGACCTTTACCTTCCTGAACATCCAGCATCATTAACCAGTTGCGGAGGTTAGCAGGAACAGGTTTTACTTTACCATATGGCAGCCATTTTTCAAGCTCAGGTCTACGGGTTTCCATATAGTTTTCACCAAACCCGTTTGTTGCACGTGATTTGAACAGCAGGAACCATGCACCAACCGGACCATATGCATCCTTAAACCTTACCGGAATAAAGCGTACTTCCTGGCAGGTCATTTCAGCACCGGCTTTAAGTGTAAAGTATGCACTTGAACCGGCATTCCATGGCGGATACCAGGCTCTTCCAAGACCTTCACCCGAAGAACGAGGTTTAAATACGTGTACTGCACCGCCCATTGCTACTAATACAGCTTTGGCTTTGAAGATATAGAATTTGTCTTCACGAATACTAAAACCAACTGCGCCGATACAACGATTGCCGTCCATGATAGGACCAACAATAAATATTCTTTCATAAATATTTTCGGTACCAATTGCATTTTTTGCGGCTTCAGCAACAATAACCTTATATGATTCACCATTGATCATTAATTGCCATCTTCCTTCGTGAACATATGCGCCTTTTGCATCTTTCCAGATAGGTAATCCCCATTTTTCAAAAAGATGAACTGTTGAATCCACATGACGTGCTATATTGAAAACAAGATCCTCACGGGTAATTCCCATCAGGTCATTACGAACGTAGTCAATATAATCTTTCATTGTATTCTGACCATCCCGCAAGCCTACATACTGATTTATTGCGGACAATCCCATTGCCACAGCACCACTGCGGTCTACCGCAGCTTTATCAACAAGAGTTACTTTTAATCCGTTTTGTTTGGCCCAATGCGCAGCTTCTACAGCGGCACCACAAGCGGCCATACCACCACCAACAATGAGAAGGTCAGTGGTGACTTCTACGGTTTCGAAATTAGCCATTATTCTTTTCTCCTTATTATTGGTTTACTTAGTTTAAACTTGCAACTTCCTTCAGACCCAGCGATTCAGGTTCAGTGCATAATGCGGGGCTCTTAAGATCATTGTGAGTTGGGTATCCGCCATCCGGCTGTGCTTTGCCTTCAGGAATGGTACGAATAGGGAATTTAAAGCGTTTCAAACTGCCATTTCTGAATTTAACTGTCCAGAGTATGCTGTCTGTACTGCGCATTGGAGTAACTGTAGCACCTAATGGAACAAAATCTGCGTATCCACGGACTTCTACTGCCTGTGTAGGACAAATCTTTACACAGTTGTAGCATTCCCAGCACATTTCCGGTTCACGGTTATATGCTTTCATTTTGTCTTTGTCCAATACCATTAAGTCGTTAGGACAAATGTATTGACAAGCAGTTTTGTCGAGTGCTTTACAGCCGTCACATTTATCTTGTAATACATAACTTGGCATTAGCTTATCTCCTTTTATAATTATTTAATTAACTATCATATTTGAATGACTCAAATTTCATTAATTATTTTTTTTCCATGTCACCAGTTGCAAACTGATGCATTTTTATTTCTACCTTTTCGTCCAGCTGAGCATAATACTCTCTGAGAATAGACAGGACTTCAGGACGACTGAATTCGGCAGGAACATCCCCGTTTTCTGAAAGAGCTTTACGAAGTGCTGTACCGCTAAGGAATAACCGGTCTTCTTTCTTATGGGGACAGGTTTTCATTGAAGCCATTCCGCCGCATTTATAGCACCAGAATGTCCAGTCAATCGGAAGCATTTTGCATTCCAGAGCACCGTCCCATAATTTATAATAGGATTCCTGAGCATCAAACGGACCGTAATAGTTGCCTACGCCGGCATGGTCACGACCGATTATCATATGAGTGCAGCCAAAGTTTTGACGGAAAACTCCATGCAGCAAAGCTTCTCTTGGTCCTGCATAACGCATATCCAGAGGATATCCGCCGGCAACTACTCTGCTTTTATCAAAGTAGTAATCGACCAAAGTATTTATACATTTTACTCTAACGTCGGCTGGTATATCACCTGGTTTGAGTTTTCCAACCAGCTGATGAATATAAAGGCCGTCGGATACTTCAACGGCGATTTTTGCAAGGTATTCATGAGAACGATGCATTGGATTGCGTAGCTGTAATGCAGCAATAGTTCTCCATCCTTTTTCTTCAAATATTTTTCTGCTTTCGGAAGGACGCTGATAGATCCCTTTGAATTCTTCAGGGAAATAACTTTCAGACAGAACTTTTACCGGACCTGCAATATTCCAATCCAGCTGTTCCATTACCATCTTTACTCCGGGGTGTTCAGGATCAGTGGTAGTAAAGACATTTTTACATTCAAAGAGTTTATCTATTTTGTACTTTTCGGTTACTTTCATAGTAGCCATAATTTCCTTGGTTTCATCAGAGATTAATGTTATCTCTTCATTGATTTTCAAAGAATCAGCTACTTCATTTGTTACCGACATAGTAATCGGAATAGGCCAGAAGAGTCCGTTTGTCATCTTCATATCCTGACAAACACCTTTCCAGTCATCGTAACCCATAAAGCCTTCAAGAGGTGTAAAACCTCCGATTCCAAGCATTATAAGATCACCTGTTTCGCGACTTGTGGCAGGAATTTTCTTAAGCTTTGCTGCTTTTTTCAATTCTGCCTCTTTCTCTTTTCCGCTGAGAAGAAGTATCTTTAATTCATCACTGCCATGAGGTCTTATTAGATTTGATTTACTCATATAAATCCCTTCCTTTAAAGTTGTTAATAACTTGATTACGTTCAGGGTTAACTAATTTTATCACCTGCTCTTTTTTTAAATAGAAAGAGATATTTAGCTTTTTCGGATTTAGCTGGTGTATTTCCCCACTAAAAACAGGCAATTTTCATCTCCCTTATTCAATGATTCTATTGCAAAATGTTGACTAATTTCCTGTAAAAACAGTATAAATTCGTAATAAAAATCTAAATCTATGCGGAGGGAAAAGCAATGTGAATGAAGTTTCTGTAATCATGCTGTTGTCCAGATTTTGATTTTAATTATGTCAGTTTGTCAGTAATGCTGGAAGTATAAAAAAGAGGTCATTGAGTTGTCATTCAATATTAAATTGTCATCTTATCGCCATTCGATCAATACTCTGGTCTGCATAATCAGCTAAACAGTATTCTTTCCTGACCTCTGACAATTAGTATGATTGTTCATTAAATCGGAAGTGTCCAACATCAGCTTTTTTTCTGTGTAAAATTATTCATCAGTCTGACAAAATGTCAGATGCTTTATTTATACCGAATTAGGAGGCTTGTTAGAGGCCTTTTAAAGGCCTGGTGAACTCAAAATGAGACACAGGGAAAACAGTCAGAAAATGCAATTTTGGCCTGTTGAAAAAATTTACATTTGACAAAAATGTCAAAGGGAGAGAATACTCTACCAAGGACTAATTACCACCGGTTTTCACTTTTTATATGAAGGGATACATCCTCCATTACTAAAGCAAAGATTCTTACATCCCTTTATAAGGATTCAGTCCGATCTCCCTGATTTGTTCAACAAATTCATTAAAGATACCCGGGATTTGCCCGTATTCATCAATTGAAAGTGTCAGAAGCTTAACTCTTTCAGGTTCAAGCACCAGCTGCTTTAATTTTTCCTGAACATTTTCCATTCTTTTGCTCGCCAATTCACTACCTTTGACATAATGACATTGATAGTCATCGCCATACTTACAGCCAATCAGTAAAACACCGTCAAACCCTCTCGATAGGGCATCGGCAATCCACACTACATTCACCGAACCAAGACAGCGGACAGGGATAACCCGAACATTCGGATCATACTGAAGTCCATGCCTCCCGGCAAAATCCAGCGACGGGTAAGCATCATTTTCACAAAGGAACGCAAGTATTCTGGGTTTCTCTTCAAATTCATCCGGTATTTCAACCGATTTAATCATTGAAGAGATCATTTGAATAGAATAATCTTTAAATGAAATGATTCTTTCGGGACATGCCCCAAGGCATATACCGCATCTCCTGCACCTTGTTAAATTCGGAAGTGGGGTTCCCTTTTCATCTTCATCCAGGGTGCCGAAAGGACATTCCTCAGTGCAGCGCTTGCATTGGGTGCATCTCTGCAGGAAGAATTCAGGATAGGACTGATCTCCGGATCTTGGATGAACAGCTTTGCCTTCCCTGGCAGTATAAAGTACCTGTATAGCTTTCAGTGAAGCTCCATATGCATCTTCTTTACAGGACTCAATATCCATAGGGTACCGTACAGATCCGGCAGCATAAATTCCTGTCCTTCTGGTCTCATAAGGAAAGCAGATATAGTGAGAATCAGGGTAGCCGTATTTTAAGGTAGGGAGATCTGTTCCCTGTCTGTATGCAAGGTTCAATATTTTTGCTCCTGCTTCTGCAGATTGTGCAGCCTTCTTTCCATCAAGAGTTTTACCGTTTGACTCTGTTTCAGAAGATGAAGTTTCTATTTCACCAATAAGTGTAGATGGAACTGTCCCGGTTGCAAGTACTACAACTTCAGATTCAATTCTGATTTTATCACCAAGCAGGGTATTATCTACATCAATAAAGATTGAACCATTATCACTATTATTGACAGCAACTACCTCACCTTTAGTAAAGAAAATATTGTCCTCGGTTTGAACTCTTTTATAGAATTGTTCCATATGTGCAGGAGTCCTGATGTCCTTGTAAATAATATAAATAAGAGCATCGGGATATTTTTCCCTGACATACAAAGCCTGTTTTAATGAAGTGGTGCAGCAAGTTGAAGAACAATAAGGCAGATGCTTTTCATCCCGGGAGCCGGCACACTGTATGAATGCAACGCTTTTAACCGGTTTGCCTTCCAGCAGCTTTTTACCATTTATAAAATATTCTTCAAACTGCACGCCCGTAATTACATTCGCAGATTTACCATAGCCCAAATCAGTAAGCTTATCAGCATTATACGGTCTGGATCCGGTAGCCTGAATTACAGATCCAACGGTGAAGGTTTCTGAGTTATTTAATGTTACTTTAAAATTACCTGGTTCACCCGAAATTTTACTTATGAGGCAGGATTTAAAAATCTGTATTTTTTCATTTGATTCGACTTCAGAAATCAGTCTTTCTGTCTCGGGTATTTCAGGTTGTAAGTATGGAGCATGCAAAGGTTCTGTTTTATAAACTTTATTGAGCCAGCCTCCAAGTTTGTTATCCTTCTCGGTAAGGATCACTGAATTGCCTGCTCTTGCAGCGGCAAGTGCAGATGTCATTCCTGTAATACCGCCGCCTACAACCAGGACTGTTTCATTTATATCTCTCTTAAACGGTTCGGGAATTTCAATATTATTCACCTTCGCAATTCCCATACGCAGATAATCATTTGCCAGCATCTGCGTATCTTCATCATTAGGTTTATGAGTCCAGGCCACATTCTCTCTAAGGTTAACTCTATCCACGATCACATCCGAACCAAATGAAAATATATCCGATAAAAACCTTTGCGAGCAGGCGCCAATTACAACCCTGTTCAAATTTTCTTCTGCAATGTCTTTTTTAATCATATTTACATTTTCATCGCTGCACAGCCATTGACTTACTTTACAGACAGGGGCTTTATTCTCTTCAACTGCCACTTTTACCAGATCGTCAAAATTTAATGCTTCATTAAGTCCGCACCCGGAGCAAAGAAAGACTCCAACTTTATTTTCTGATGACATAGAATTAATTCCTTCTGATTTTTTGAATTGCATTTAACACAGAACCGGTAGCTTCCCTGACAGTCGACGCAACATCCTTCGGTTTTGTTACTACACCGCAGCCCGCATAACCGTTGCCGTCAGTCTTTAAGAAACCATCATCATCCAGCAATAATTTATCAATCGGTATTTTTTCAGTAGCAGGTTTCATCCCGGCAGCTAAGACCACCAGATCTACTGAAGTATGCATCCTTTTCCCTGATAGAGAATCCTCTGCTTCAATAATCAGCTGTCTTGTGGAATCTTCTTTAAATACCTTAGCAACTTTCCCGCGATGAAAATGAATCCTTTCATCTTTTTGGACACCTTTATAAAAGTCTTCCAGAAGTCCTTCTGCACGGACGTCTATATAATGAATATGAATTTCCGCATCGGGGTACTGTTCTCTTATATACTGTGTTTGTTTCAAAGAAGCCATACAGCAGACGGAAGAGCAATAGGCGAGATGATTTTCATCTCTCGAACCCGCACACTGAACAAATGCAACGCTGTTCACTTTTTCTCCGTCAGAAGGGCGGAGTATCTTTCCATTTGTCGGTCCATTAACAGAAGAAAGCCTTTCCATCATAACATTAGTAATAACATCCGGATACTTTCCATATCCAAGCAGATCAAGCTTAGCAGCGTCATACGGCTCCCAACCGGTAGCCCAGATAATAGAACCTGCGTCAATTGAAATAGCTTTTTCCTGCTCGTTTAAATCAATAGCATTGTATTTGCATACATCAATACATTCATTACAACTTTCCCCAAGACAGGAATCTTTATCGATTATATACCTCTCAGGATATGCATTATCAAAAGGAACATAAACCGAAGAGGTTTCATCCATATTATAATTGAATTCATTCTTCCTGAGCTGGGGACATACCTTCACACAATCACCGCACATAGTGCATCTATTGTTGACATACCTGGGCTTCATATTCAATGAGACTTTGTATTTTTCATTCTCTTTAGAAACTTCGGTTACTTCAGTAAGGGTGAATAATTTTATTAATGGATTATTACGTAATCTTCTTATATTAATTTCGAGTCCGCAGGCAGGGGGACACAACTTAGGAAAGTATTTATTAAACTGTGCAACTTTCCCTCCTATATATGCATTTTTTTCTACCAGTATTACACTTAATCCTGTTTCCGCTGCCTCAACGGCCGCCGTAATTCCGGCAATACCGGCACCAACAATTAATAGATCACCGGTTATAGAATTTTCAGACATAATAATATCCCATTAATAGTTTCTTGATACTTTATTTTTACTTGATAATAAATACCTGGTTCTTGTTTATTTGCTTAAATGCTTATGTTTCATCGATCTCCTTCCCTGGAAGAATCAAATATTAGTTGTAATAACCAACTATTGATTTAATAACCTTTATATTTTTTATCCCCGGAACATCAGAGAGGACAGCTTTAATATCATTCTCCCACATCCTTGAACCAACTTTCGGGGTGTTCCCTTTAATAACAACCGAACCTGTTGAAGCATCAGCTTCGATCTCAACTTCACTGCCTTTTGTGCGGGGAGACTGCTGTAAATGAACCTTTGCACTTGACGCAAGATGCAGATTTTTTAATATTTTCATTGATTCAGGGTTTGAATTGAAGGATTTGCAGGCAACAATTCCCATGATCAGTTCTGCAGCGAGATCCAGCTTAATTTTCTCAAGGTTGAAGACTATATCATAATACGAAGGATTTTTCCAGTCAACACCATATAAAAAGTGAGACCATTTTTCTCTTCTTTCATCAATTAATTTAATATACATTTCAATCTCTTCTTTTGTTTTCCCCCCCTCATTCATTAATGTCTTAATTCTATAATCATCCGGAGCAGTAAGCAAAACACGGAGCACGAATGGAATATCACCAAGGAGGAACTGGGCAAGATGGCCGTGGTAGACTATGCTGTCATTCAGGGCAAAATCCAGAAGAGCTGTCTGAAAGCATGCTATATAATGTTTCCTCCTATCACTCATTTTATCCCAGAATGACGGGGCTTTTTCAATGAATGATAAATCCCCTAAGCCGGTATCTTTAATTCCGTATTTTTCAGCTGCTTTTAATACATCTTCCCTTGTTACAACCGAGCAGCCAAGTCTTTTTGAGATTTCAGTAGCAAGTTTTTCTGTTGCACTTAAAGAGCCTCTGGAAATTGTTATAATTTTCATAGAACCTCCGGTTAACTTTCGTTAATGCCTGTTTCAACCAGACTCATTTTTACTGCCTGGTTAATTGTTGATTTCATTCTGTGAACAAGAGTATGGGAAAACCTGTCCAATAGTTGAAGTTCATCTTCAGTTATCTGAAGTTTCGCATCATTTAACAGCTGTAATCGAATTAGTTCGATTTTTTCCTCAATCAGATTTAATGCACCATCGTTCTGAGACTCATTCCAGTTTTCGAATAGGTAAGTCTCATCCGAAATTATTTTTTCCGCCGCCGGAATGTCCATTAATATTTCTTCCTTTTCCGCCTCCAGATATTCTTTCAACCCTTCCATATCTATAATCTCTATTTCTCCTGCCAGCCCTTCAGAACTTATATCACGCGGCACTGCCATATCAATTAACAATTTCGGAAGATTCGACCCGGCATAAACTCTATTAATTATATCAGCATTGATTATATAACCCGGGGCCCCTGTGCAGCTTAAAATACACCTGGAACCTGTAACGGCTTCTTCCAGGGAATCCAGGCTGAATGCCTGAGCCTTATATTTTTCAGCCATTTCTTCAGCTTTATACAACGTCCGATTCACGAAAATCAGATGAGAAAAGCCGCCTTCGGATAAAGCCTTTGCCAGAATCTTTGTGTTTTGATTAATTCCTATTATAGTTATCGGATCTATAGGAAGAAGCTTTGCTTTTATTATTTTGAAGGCAACGCCGCTGAGCGATTGATGTCCATTCCCGATATTTGTTCCGGAACGCACTGCTTTGCCGGTACGAAATGCAGAATGAAATAATTTATGCAGAATTTTATCAGGTGTTTTTTCTGAACAGGCGATACTGTAAGCATCTTTGATTTGTCCCTGAACCTGATATTCCCCGATTACAATCGAATCCAGTCCGGTAATAACTTTAAACAAATGGCTGGCAACTTCCGTATTCTTGTATAAATAAAACAGATCAGGAGATAATATTTTTGTTTTATCCCTGACATAAAATTCTTTTACCAGCTGAAATGGGTCTGCAGGTTTTTTAATGACAAGGTAAAATTCCAAACGGTTACAGGTCGAAACGATAACAACTCCCTCTACTTCCGGCAGTGATTTAAAATAGCTCAATGCGCCATGAATTTCTTTCCTGTTTATCTGGAAGATTTCCCTTTCAGAAATGGTGGAAGTCTTATGACTGATCCCAACTACTACAAGCTGAAGCTCATCATTTTTCATTAGTCATCTCCAGGCGGTCTGAAAGTTTTTCTGTGTGGATGGAATCACTAATTGAAGGTGACTGACATAGCATGGTGCATAAATAATTTCCGCCGGCAAGATAAGCGACATTTGTAAATCCGTTATTAGCGAACAGCCTTGCCGCTTCGTATGCCCTTGGACCTTTTTCACAAATAAATAATACAGGCACTCTAATGCCCGGATCCTTTTTAAATCATTTATTCTGAATCTGATTTCAGTAAGCGGAATCTGCAGAGTTTTTCCGGGGAAAGGAAAGATTTCTATTTCATTGGCTTCCCTTACATCAATACAAATACCCTGAAAAGAGGAGAACATCAAAGGATTATAATTCCGTATTCCCCCTGATTCCTGGTTAAGAGCCATATAACCCAGATTATTTAAGACTGAAACCGGCGATGAATGAGCCGGCGTATAGCCATGTTCCAGGTTAGTAAGATCATAAACGGTTTTATGGTTTGAGAGGAGATCAGAAAAAACATCTATATACCTTGTTACCTCCCCTTCTCCAATTAATTGAAGTCCAAGTAACCTTAGATCAGATTTATCATAAATTAATTTGCCGAGCAGGTTTTTAGCCAGAGGGTGATAATCAGGCCTATCTGCCCAGCATCCTATTACAGCATCTGCTGAATACCCATTTTCGAGGGCCTTTTTTTCTGACAAGCCGGATGCAGATATTATAGTATCAAACAGTTTCAGTGAGAGCGTCCCTGAAGAGCCATTAAAGCAGGATCTCTCTCCCGAAATTGAATCAGCGGCCGCTTTTCCCATTCGATTTGCTAAAGAGCCATAACTGTAATAGTCATTCTTTCCTGTAACCAGGTTAGTTATTTCAACACAATCGCCGGCTGCCCAGATGCCCGGGATGCTCGTCTTCATATTTTCGTCGACGAGAATTCCCCCAAATCTTCCGGTCTTAATATTTGCTTTTTGCGCAATCTCAGTATTAGGTTTAACACCCAGACAATAAAAAACATAATCAGCGTTTATTTCCTGACCGTTATCCAGAGTAACGACAGGATGACCTATTTGATCAAGTTCAATTTTTTCAACGAGTGTTGAAAGTAATAGCAAGATATCAGCAGATTTAAGGGCACTTTCTGCGTAAGCTGATATTTCTTTATCGAGACAACCGGGTAAAATGGATTCCTCTTTATCAATCAAAACAGTCTCAATACCCCACAGCGAACTCAAAGATTCAGCTAATTCACAACCAATAAATCCTGCTCCAATAATTACAGCCTTATTTATTTTCCCCGCCTGAGCAGCCTGCCTTAATATGACTGCATCATTTGGTGAATGGAATGGAGAGATAAGCGGGGATGAACAAATTTTAAAAGGCGGATTTTTTATTTTTGAACCTGTGGCGATTATAAGAGAGTCATAACACAGATTAAAAGTCTCATTTTTTTCCAGGCTATGACATTCAACTTCGTGCTGACAGGGGTCAATTGATTTTACTTCTGTTTTAGTAAGTACCCTGACTCCTTTAACCTGACTGAAATATTTTTCATCCCGGATGATTCCATAAGAAGTTTTAATCAGCTCTGATAAATCATTCAGTTCACCCGAGGCATATAACGGCAGTCCGCAGCTGCTGAATGAAATGAACGGGGATTTTTCAACTATAGTTATCTGATAATTTGAAGACAACCTGCTTAATCTTGCAGCGGCTTTACAGCCGGCTGCCATTCCGCCTATTATTAATACGTTATGCACTTTATCATTTCAGGTTTCAATTACTCTTCTTACTGACAGAGCTATCTTATAAAAGATCGTTATAAGGAATATTCCAATGGCCCATATTCCCAGAGAAATGAAAGCTTCCGGAATAGTAGGCCAATATTGAATTACTTTACCGAAAGGTGTCGGGATAAAACCGGTAATAATTAATCCCAATCCTTTATCAATCCATATCGATAAAAAGACCATTGTGCAGGCAATCAATAATAGTCTTTTATTTTGTCTGAGACGGGGAACGATAAGAAATATTAATGAAGCTACTGAAAGGATTGCGGAAGTCCACATCCAGGGGACTAATCTGGTTTGTCCGTCAAGACCAACATACAGGTACTGCATATGCGCTATGTGTTCCGGGATAGCACTGTAGAAGGTTGTAAAAAATTCCATCAGTATAAAGAATATGTTTACACACATTGCATACGTAATAATTAATGCTAATTTTTTAATAGCTTCTTCACCCGGGTCAAACTTTGTTAATTTCTTTACGATATAACAGAAAATTATCAGTAGCGCAGGACCTGCTGAGAAAGCTGAAGCAAGAAACCTTGGAGCCAAAATTGCAGTCATCCAGAAAGGCCTTCCAGCCAAACCTGAAAGCAGGAATGCAGTAACAGTATGAATACTTACAGCCCATGGAATAGAAAGAATAATTACCGGCCTTATCCATTTGGGCGGAGCAATATGTTTATTTTCTGAAGCCAGGGATACACGTGTGATTATAACATTTATAACAAGATAGCCGCTTAAAGCCACTACATCCCAGAACATTAATGAATGGAAAGTCGGATATAGAAATATATTCGCAACCCGGGATGGCTGTCCTAAGTCTACAAATACAAAGAGGATGCACATAATTACAGATGCTATGGCAAGGAATTCTCCAAGAATAGTAATCTTGCCGAATGCCTTATAATTGTGCAGATAATAAGGAAGGACAACCATAACAGCAGATGCGGCAACACCGACAATAAATGTGAACTGAGCAATGTAAAGCCCCCAGCTAACGTTCCGGCTCATTCCTGTTAGGCCCAATCCATAATTTAACTGGCGCAGGTAAAAGTAGAAGCCCGCCGCAATTATTATTGAGAGGAATAGAAGCCAGCTCCAATACTTTTTGTTTCCTTTTAATGCATATTCTAACATTTCTAAATCCTATACGAGATAATAGATTTCAGGACTTGTACCCAAACCGGGTTTACGCCTGATTGAAAAATTCTCTTTTAATAATCTTCTTACTTCTGATTTCGAATCGTTCAGGTTTCCGAAAACCAGGGCTTTTTCAGGGCAGACTTCTACACATGCAGG
Organism: uncultured Ignavibacteria bacterium; assembly: GCA_963811905.1. Taxonomy (GTDB): domain Bacteria; phylum Bacteroidota; class Ignavibacteria; order Ignavibacteriales; family Ignavibacteriaceae; genus DATFVA01. Next base: position 24,046 of record CAWETK010000016.1, on the reverse strand, counting down.
CTGCTGTCCTTTAGCCAGTCTTTCTTCACAGAACATACATTTTTCCACGACACCTTTTGTTCGCGTCGGGAATTCAGAGTTAATTTCTTTCACAAAAGGTCTCGGATCTCTCCAATTAAAACTTCTCGAACCATAAGGGCATGCAGCCATACAATACCTGCAGCCAATACACCTGTGCCAGTCCATCATCACAATACCATCCTCCCGTTTCCAGGTTGCCTGGGTGGGACATACATTAACGCAGGGAGGATTATCGCAGTTATTGCAAAAAACGGGGACATTCTTACTTTCATATTTTTCGGTCATATAAAAGTTTTCCTGATCAACAAATGCGTTCTCATAAGGCTCTTTCCATATCCACTTTACCTCATCCTTGGTCTCTCCAAAATGCGGAATATTATGTTCATGATTACAGGCATCTATACATTTTGTACATCCTTTTTCTGAAACACATTTCCGCAGATCAACAATCATTACAAGTCTTTCACCCTTAATTACCCCTGCCGTTTCCAGCTCTTTATTTATTTCACCGGGTTCCAGAAGTTTTACAGCAGCCAGCGCTTGCCTGCTTAAAAGCTTATCTGATGCAATGCCAAGTGCAGTTAACCCCGCCGCTTTCAGAAATTTCCTTCGTCCGCTTTTCATAAATTGCTCTCCTGTTTTTGAGGTTCATTATGACAATCCCAGCAATAAGCGGAAATACCGACATAGTTATGACATTGATCGCAAAATTGTGTTCTATCCGAATGACAATTCAAGCAGGTATTAGTAAGACTCATATTATAATGTTTCCCCGTCTCTGATACGTAAGTTCTTTCACCAATTCTCACAACTTCATATCTCCAGTCATTTAATAATTCCATATGGTTTGAACGCATAAAAGCAGTACTTTCTATACATTGCTTTTGATTTTCCTTAGATGGTAAAACAGGATCAGGCTTTATGAGTGAATTATTGCCGGAAAGATTATACCATACCGGTGAAGTAAATAATAGAATAAAGATGATCAATCCTGTTATTATCTTTCCTGAATCATACATTTTATTTTCCTTGAATAAGCATTATATAAATTCCGTTTGAACCTCTGTTAGTTCTACAAAGGGTTCTCCACGAAGGTCGGTAGTTCTTTCTTTTTCTCCCGTCATAATTAATGCATTGCCAACCAATTCATGAATACCTCCAACTTCCACACCGCCAACCCAGTATTCCATTAATGGAGGAAGAGTTGCTTTATCGATTGCACAAATGCAGCCAAGGAAATTAACACCGTATTTCTCTTTAACATACTTTACAGCATTAGCCCTTGGAAGTCCGCCCCGCATTCTCATTTCAAAGTTTTCATCGGTACCAAGACCTGCTCCGCTTCCACAGCAGAAAGTTTGTTCTTTTATAGTGTTATCAGGCATCTCAAAGAAATTATTACAGGTATTTTTAATTATATACCGCGGCTCTTCAATTAAACCCATAGCTCTTGCGGGGTTACAGGAATCATGGAAAGTAACTTTCCATTGATTGTTCCGGGATTTATCGAGTTTTATCTTATTATTATTTATAAGATCGGATGTGAATTCACAAATGTGAACCATTTTGGTTGACCTGGTATTTTCAAACTTCGTCCCGGTTAATGGTGATACAGGTACTTCGAGGAAATCAGCAGGTCCATTCATAGTATCCATATACTGATTGAGTACTCTCCACATATGACCGCACTCTCCGCCAAGTATCCACTTAACACCAAGCCTTTTTGCTTCCGCATAAATTTTAGCGTTCAAGCTTTTCATAAGGTCATGGGAAATAAAAGAACCGAAATTCCCTCCTTCAGAAGCATAAGAGCTCCAGGTATAATCCAGTCCTATTTCCTGGAACAATGCCAGGTAGCCAAGCAGCGTATAATAATGGGGTGTTCCAAAATAATCAGCGGATGGAGCAACAAAAAGGATCTCCGCACCTTTCTTATTTATCGGCACATCTATCTTAATACCTGTAATTGATTCAAGTTCTTCAGCCGCGAAATCGATACTATCTTTAAAACCATGCGGCTGAATGCCAAGATGATTTCCTGTTCTGAAACTATTAGCAACGGGTGTAATTATCCAATCTATATTAATTCCGATTAGATTGAGAAGCTCCCTGACGAGTATTGTTATCTCCGCAGTATCAATCCCATAAGGACAAAAAACCGAGCAGCGGCGGCATTGAGTACACTGGAAGAAATAATAGAACCACTCTTTTATTACATCTACTGTTAGTTCACGTCCGCCTGCAAGCTTACCCAAAATTTTGCCGGCCATTGTAAAATTATTTCTGTATACCGACCTTAAAAGTTCGGCTCTGAGTACAGGCATATTCTTTGGATCTCCGGATCCGATGAAGAAATGACATTTATCTGCACAAGCGCCGCACCTGACGCAAATATCCATAAATAGCTGTAAGGAGCGGAATCTGCCTAACCTGTCTTTAAGTCCTTCAAGAATTATCTCTTTCCAGTTTTCCGGTAATTTCCAATCCTGATCGGTGGGCTGCCATTTCCTTGCATTTGGTAACTTCAGGTAATCAACGTTTAGGGGGTTGCCGCTGTAATTAAATACCCCTTGTTTAAATTCAACCGAAGGATCCATCCAGCCTTTATGATCCGGCTTATAACTTACTTTTTCAGTTAATTCTTCGGGTTTTATTTTTGATTCAGACATCTTTATTCCTTATCTAATGGTAATCCCGCTTCTCTCATCTTTTCCCTGAATTCATCCTCATACTCTTCATAAGGATGAACCATTACCGGGTGGTTCCAGGGATTTTCGTGTCTTTTCATACGGCTATTATTAGCCAGGTTCCGGGTCGGTGAAAGAAATATTCCGGGCATGTGCAGTAATTTGCTGAAAGGGAAATAGGTAATAAGAGTACTAACAAGAAACAAATGGATAAAAAACATCACTCCTATCCCTTCGGGAACCACAGGTTGAAACGCAAACAATCCAACAGCAAGTTCTTTAATCTTTATTAAATCAACTTTATCAAAATAACGCATTAAGATTCCCGTGACCGCGATACTTATTATCAGGAAAAGAGGAAAATAGTCAGCGGCTAAAGAAATATATCTCACCCGGGAATCGATAATGCGTCTGAATAAAAGGTATAGTAATGCTATTGAAAACAGAGCATCAGTGATTAGTAAAACGGGAAGTCCTATTTGCATGAAGCCATCGATATTTTGTATAGCAAGTACAAAAGATGGAATAGGTTCCATGAAAAATCTGAAATGTCTTAAGAATACAATTAAAAATGACCAGTGAAATACTATGGCTCCGAGCCAGAGGTATTTACTGCTTCCGTACGTGAGCTGCGGGCCGTTTTTTAGTTCTGTTTTAGTGTTCCGGAACAATGAGCGGAAAAATAATATTTCCAGAGCCATTCTGCCGGCAACACCTAAAGAAGTATGGGGACTTTCAAGTTTACTATTTTTTATCCAGGGAAGAGATTTCTGCTGTCCTGTAACTGTAGGTATGTGAAATGGGACCGGGATTCTTGCCCATTTGATTACATTGTAAACTATACCCAGGATAAATGTCAGGATGGCAGCATATGGAAATATTACCCCGAACAAATATTCCAACTTAAAATCGACCCCGATGATCGCAATTATTATTAGAAAGATTACAGCAAAAAGTGAAAAAAGTATATTCATTATTGTTTTCCCCGGTTCTATAATAAACCTGATAGAGAATTTAAACTTACCTAACAGCGCCTTTTTATTAAGAATGAATTAAGACGGAATACTGTTCTTTATTTCGTGAATCCGCAGCTGAAAGATTTTCTCTCTTGCTTCCATAAATAAATCAAATGCAATAAGAGCTACTTTGTCAATTTCGGTCTCAATCTTCCAGAAATCATCAAAAAGATTTTTATCCCTGATTTCCTGACCTAATTCCCCCCGGATAATATTTTTTAATGATAAAATAAAGCCTGCAGCTTCTGATGGTAAAAAGTTCTGAACAGCTCTTACCTTAATTATATCATTTAAGAAAATTTTGATCTCAAGATCCTGGTTACCGTTTAGAATAGATTCAAAAATATTTTTGGCGGCATCTGAGATTATGTGACCGACCGGATTGCTGAATTGATTTTTTTGTTCACTGAGAAAACTGGAAGTTTCAACAGGATAAGTATCAAAAATTGATTGAATCCAATTCCTGACAATTACCTCTTTCTTTTGTAATATCGATTTTTTTATCATTTCCATCTTATTTAAAGAGCTCAAAAGTTCACATTCCATCATAATTTCCTGTCAATTGAACTTTTCAATCGACAGGAAATTAAAAAAACGGATACAGAAATCTTCTATACGCAGCCAGTAGGCTTGGTAAGGCCTGCAACTTTACATGCGCCTTTTGCCGGGCCTGACGGGAACAGTTCATAGATTTCTTTTAATGAAAATCCTGTTTCTTTGCAAAGTTTCCGGATCATTGGAGCAATACCATATTTTTTATAGTAATCGCGGAGATAAAAGATAATTTTCCAATGATTTTCCGACATAACCTGAACGTCTTCAGTTGAAGCTAATGCCTTAGCAATTTCTTCAGTCCATTCTTCCGGTTTTAATATGAAGCCATCTTCATCGACTTCTATTTTCAGTTCCTGAAATTCGAATGTTGGCATAATTTTATCCTATTGATTGTTTATGAAGTTTATTCATTAATTGATTAATTATTTCATTTCTATATAACCGCATGGACAATTTTCCGCACATTTGCTGCACCCATTACAGAAGTCCAGCTTAAATTTATAAGTCTGATGTTTAATTACCGGTTTTACAATTGCCTGATCCTGACAATAACTCCAGCATGAACCGCAATCGAAACATGAACCACAGCTCATGCACCGTTTAGCTTCTTCAAGTACCTGCGCTTCTGTCAATGTGGACGTGATCTCGAGATTTAAGTCTTTTAACCTTTCTGAAGGAGGAAGCTGAAACGGTTCATTTCTCAGTTTGCTTTCATAATAGCTTAAAATAATTTTATCGTGAGTTATAACCGGGGGTTTAACAGCTTTTTCCGGCTGAATATTCTGAAACCTGTTGTGTATAGCTTCAGCAGCTTTTCTTCCATTAAAAACTGCAATTGTAACTAATCCAAGTTCCAGAGCATCGCCTCCTGCGTATGTGTTCTGGATTTTAGTTTCTCCGTTCACATCCGCCTTAATCCAGTCTTTACCCTCGTGCAGGTTATCCATACCGGTAAAATCTGGTTCCTGGCTAATTGCTGCTATCACAAGAGTTGCATCCAGTGTAAAAAAAGAATCAGGTACAGGTACGGGTCTTCTTCTTCCCGAACTATCGGGTTCACCCAATTCCATTTTCTGACATTTCATTTTAGTGATAATGTCCCCCCTTTTTTCAAAATCAACAGGCGCAGCAAGAAACTCAATTTTAACCCCTTCTTCCTCAGCTCCTACTATTTCTTCTTCGATAGCAGGCATTTCATTTCTTGTTCTTCTATATACAATGGTGACCTCAGCACCTAAACGCCTCGAAACCCTTGCCGCGTCTATCGCTGTATCACCCCCGCCGATTACAAGCACTTTATCTCCAACCTCTACATTTTCCCCGCTATTTATTTTGTTAAGAAACTCTGTACCTGTTAATACATTTGCAGCATTTTCATTTGGGACACCGAGCATTTTACCTTTATGTGCGCCGATTCCCACGAAAATTGCATCATAATTTTTTTGAAGATCCTCGTAAGGAATATCTTTGCCTATTATGCTGCTGCATTTAATTTCAACTCCGAGGTTTTCAATTCTTTTAATTTCTTTATCCAATATATCCTGAGGAAGCCTGTAGTCTGGAATTCCATATCTTAGCATACCGCCCGGCTTGCTGAACGCTTCATATACCGTAACAGCATATCCCCTTCTTGCAAGCTGATATGCGCAGGAAAGGCCTGCAGGACCTGAACCGATTACCGCAACTTTCTGAGCATATTTTTCTTCAGTTAATTTCTTAAGCTGAAAATCATTTTGAAGAGCAAAATCACCGACAAATCTTTCGAGATTGTTGATGCTTACCGCACTATCCTTATGTGTTCTGTTGCAGTTGCCTTCACACGGATGGGGGCAAACTCTGCCGCAAGTTGATGGGAAAGGATTCTTTTCAGTTAAAATTCCCCATGCTTTTTTATAAGCTTCAGCGTGATTGCCGCCATTATCATCAGACCAGCTGATAGCTGTTAAAAATTCTCTTATATCTGTCTCATTTGGACATCCGTTTGAGCAAGGGGGAGTCTTAGGAACCTGAACAGGGCGGAGCGGAGAAGATTCAACTGATGAACCGCCCGCTGAGTGAGATCTTAACCCTCCTAACGGTTTTTTTGCTTTTTTTACAATCTTGGCCATTTAATGAACTCCATTAATAATCTTTTTCATTTTATAAAAGTCTATGCATAAGGGTATATGCCGGACTTGATATCTTCCATTTGCTGTAATATTAAATTATGTTTCTGTTCATCCGTCATCAGGTACCCGAGTAAATACCTGACAACAAAATTTTTAGTGTTGCGCCGGGATTCTTCAGCCAGTCTGATTGTCTCTTTTTCAAGTTCGATATGTTTCTCAACAAGGTTCCAGACATCCGCTAATTCTTCCGGTGTTAAGTTGAATGCTGCTTTTTCAAAATTATCTATTATCAATTGCTGAACCTTTTTATGCATTGCTGAATCCTGGCGTATTATTTCCATTATTTGCTTAACGACGGGATTTTTGGTTCGGGCAATTATTTCTGAAGTTGACCTTACGGATTCATCTTCAACCACCTGCCACGTTCTAAGAGTATCAACTAATTTTTCATTAAGTTCTTTTTGTTTGGCCATTGCTTTATCCTTCAATTAACATTTTTTTGTTTTTTAATTTCTTGTACTTTTTTGAACACCTTATCATGCCATCAACCCATTCAGGAACAGCAAGTGCATGTATATGGATATAACTTGCAAAAACATTTTTATATACAAGCCCATCCCTGTTATTAATGCTCCCCTTTCCCCGTATTATTTTAAGGGAAGTTTTAATACCGGGAGTAAATGCATAAATCTGAGAATAGTGAAACTCATGCCCTTTTATTAAAGTACCCTTTTCAAAGAAAGGGTTTTCGAGGTCGACTAATGCTTCAGTATATCCATGTCCCTGAGGCTTACTATGCATTTGAATTTCAACAGGAAATATTCCGGCAAGAGGATATTCTTTTTCTTTCCAGATAACTTTTTCTGCCAGGTACATAAGTCCGCCGCATTCAGCGTAGACAGGCAGTCCGTCTTCAACAAGAGTTTTTAATGCGTTCGAAACTTTTGTATTTGCAGCAAGGTCATCAAGATTTATTTCAGGAAATCCGCCGCCGATATATAAAGCATCAAGGATTTCAGGGTTTTGAAGTAAAACAGAGTTATCCTGGTTTGTTGATGAAAGGGGAATCAATTCGGCCCCGGCTTGTTCAAGCAGTTCCAAATTTTCGGGATAATAAAAAGAAAATGAATTATCCTTAAAATACCCTATACTGACTTTTTCCTTATGCTTTATTGATCCGGAAACTTTATCATTGTTGATTGAATCCTTCCGGGGCGTAGTTTTGATTACCGGAGCATTATTTATCAGCTCAAGTATTTTAGAAACATCAATATTATTTTCAATAATATTTTTTAATTCGGATAAAATGCCGGTTTTACCCCCCAGTTCATCAGGCATAATCAAACCGAGATGCCTTGAAGGAAATGTAAATTTGTCCGGGAGTTTTGGTATAGCTCCTAAAACAGGTATACCCGTCTCTCCTTCTATCGCTTCCTTTACAATTTTTATATGCCGGTCCCCTGCAGTACGGTTAAGTATTACACCCTCGATTTTAATTTCCGGATCGAGCTTTAAGCATCCTAAAATAGATGCAGCGGCAGTCCGGGTGACTTTTGAGACATCCTGAACGATTATAACTGGAGAATTAAGATACCTTGCAAGCTCTGCGGTACTATGTGTTCCTTTACCATCAACCCCGTCGAAAAGTCCCCTGTTCCCCTCAATAATATTTACTCCGGCCAGGTCGGCATTTTTCAGAAATGATTCAATTACTTTCGGAAATCCCATCATAAAGCTATCTAGATTCCTTGCCGGATTACCGGATGACAGGCTCAGCCAGGCAGCATCTATATAGTCGGGACCTTTTTTAAAAGCTGTAACTTTTAAACCACGATTTTTAAGCGAAGTAATGAGTCCACAGGAAACAATAGTTTTACCTGAATCTCCCGAAAGGCCGCTAATGATAATTCTAGGATAATTATTCCTGTTCATTATTCTCTAATCCACTTAAATAAATCCGGTAAAAGGGATAAGACGAATAGCTAAAAACCTATTCCGTCTTATGCCCTATACCTTTAACCCCTTTTAGTATTTTTTTTCTCTCCTTAATTTTCAGCGCCTTCTTTGTGTGGAATTTCGATAAAGCTTCCACCAAAATAAGTGTAGACACATTTTCCGCTCTCAATCAATTCTCTGATTGCAGATTTCGCCATTGTCTTATCACACTTATCGCCGTATAATTCCAGTACGGCTTTGGTAAGATCGGTCGCCTTCCATTTTTTCTGACCCATACTGTCTTTTATCAGTCTGAACATAGCGTCAGAAACCTCATCAACTTTAACTTGCTCAGCCATAGAAACCTCCTCTTAATGTGTAAGATGGACTGATCGTTTAAATGTTAAGCCTGCATGCTTGAAGTCATCAATGTGTTCCTTCTGGAAAGGAATACCAGTCATACGGAAGAACCTTGGCCAGCCGATCCGGTTAATCCACTCACCCATTCTTTCATGGGGTTTTGCGTCTTTAGCCCATACTTCAACCAGGTTTCTTACCGCATCAACCACTTCAGGCCAGCGCGGCGGATTATTGGGTATAAACGGGATCGCAAGTTTTGAGAACATTGGTTCGCTTCTCGCGTTCGAAACTTTTCCGCCAACCCAAATTGAAACACCATCGTTTAACGGGTCGTTTAGTGGCATAGCCGGACAAACGGTATAACAGTTTGCACAGAACATGCATTTTTCCTCAATTACTTCTACCGAGGGTTTTCCATCATATGTAGCAGGTTTAATTGCTGCAGTCGGACAGGCAGATACAACAGATGGTATCTCGCACATTGCTTTCAGGTTATCGCGATTAACTTTAGGCGGTCTTCTGTGAATTCCCAGAATAGCTATATCCGAACAATGAACAGCACCGCACATATTCAGGCAGCATGCTAATGCTATCCTTAATTTTGCAGGCAATTTCATCTCTGTGAAATATTCAATTAGTTCGTCCATTACTGATTTAACGATACCTGATGCATCTGTTGCAGCTGAGTGACAGTGAACCCATCCCTGAGTGTGAACGATGCTCGAGATTGAATTTCCCATTCCGCCGACAGGGTGACCGATTGCTTTCAGGTCCTCTATAAGGGGATCGATATTATTTTCATCTGTAAGCAAAAATTCAACATTGTGGCGGCTTGTAAATCTTAAGTAGCCACCGCAATACTTATCTGCCAGATCTGCATATATCCGTATTTTATCGATACTAAGAAGCCTGGGTGAAGCTGCCCTGACTGAGTACAGCTTTGCCCCGGTTTCCGATACATGCATAATAACGCCCGGTTTCAGGATTTCATGATATTTCCATTTGCCGTAGTTTTCTTTGATTACCGGGGGTAAAAACTTTTCATAATGGGGCGGACCGATATCCGTTATTCTTTTCTGTTTCTCTTCAGCCATTTTTTTATTCCTTTGAAAATAATTTCATTTATTAAAAATTAACTGATTGTCAATTTATTTTTCTTCAGCCATTTCAGCTGCTTCTTCCTCTGATTCTTCTTCGGTTTCTTCTTCAAAATATTCTTCATAGAATACATAAGGATTCTCTCTTGGATGAGCAACCATTTCAGGTATTGGTTCAACACCTATTGCTTCGAGGAAATTGCCCATTCCAACTCTCTGGATAAATTCACCTATTCTTTCACGGTTCTTGCCTTCTTCAGACCACAGTTCATGAATTTTATCTACTAATTCAATTAATTCAGTATAGGGCGGTTCAAGCTTTATGAAAGGAATTAAAACTGAAGAAAGTAATGCACCTTCAACGATGGGGGCTTTCGCGCCGATCAGAATACAGGCACCGCGTTCTTTGCCGGGGGAAAGAGCTTTAGGCATTGTGTTAATGCAGTGCATACATTTAACACAGGACTTGTTATCAATTGTGATATCCTTGCCATCCCAGTCCATACACTTTGAAGGACAGTTATTAACCACTTCTTTTTGAATATCCATGGTTTTTGCGTATTCTGTAACTGCTGCTTTATCAACCTGGATATCATCTTTCCAGACTCCGATAATTGACATATCAGAACGTGCAATTGAAGCAACACAATCATTCGGGCAGCCCGACATTTTGAATTTCCATTTATATGGAAATGGCGGTCTGTGAAGTTCATCCTGATAATGCATCGTCAGGAAGTGAGTCAGTGCCATTGTATCATAGCAGGCCCATTCGCAGCGTGCCATACCACAGCAGCAGCTTGGTGTTCTGACATCCGACCCGGAACCGCCGAGATCAAATCCAAGCTCGGTTAATTCTTTGAATGTTGGTTCCAGCTCATCAGTTTTTGTCCCAAGAAAAACAATATCACCGGTAGAACCGTGCATATTTGTTAATCCTGAACCATGCTTTTCCCATATGTCGCACAATTTTCTTAATACATCAGAGGTATAGAACCAGCCTGCGGGCTGATTTATACGCATAGTATGAAAATGAGAGACATTAGGAAAGTCCTCTGGCAAATCAGAGTATCTTCCGATAACTCCTCCACCATAGCCAAGAACTCCAACGATACCACCGTGTTTCCAATGACCGATTTTTTCTTCGTACGAACGTTCAAGTTGTCCCAGAAGATCATTAGCCATCGGATTTTTCTCGGCTGCTGATTTGATTTCTTTAACGAAACTGGGCCAGGCACCTTTTTCTAATTCATCAAGTTGCGGTGTCTTCCGTTTTTTCTCAGCCATTTTATCTCCTGTTATTTTTAATTTTACAGTTTCCTGTTTAATTGCTATATAAGTTATATGCGGTTTTAATAAACTTTTCCTGACTCCTCCCTGGAAATCTTAACCCAAAAATTCTGAATAAAACTTATTGAAGCAGGGGTGTAATTACAATATGAAATTGGGTTTTGTAATCTATGTGTTGCATTTATCAGGCTGTTGGGGACGATGTTTTAGCGGTGATAGTGCGGAGTTACACCGGGATTAGAGGGGGTTTAAGGCGATGCTGCAGCAGAGTTATTTAACAGGAATGTGAAGGGATCTTACTGCCAGTTCGACTATAAAGGTTCTCATTTCGGGACTGTTAATGGGAAGATCCATTCGACGGGGTAAAGTTCCGCAATTAAAATTGGTGAAATAAGTTTTACATGGTTCCTGAAGATACAAAGACAGTCTGCTGAACCCGATAGGAAGAGGGACCAGCATCCACCATGCAATCCATCCATTAATCACCGGCAGCGGATCATATTTCAGCATGTGAAACTTTTCAAATCTTTTTTGGAATGCTCTTAATAATCCTTCAAATCTGATGGTAGGTTTTTCATTTATCCTTTCCTGAAGCCTGTCGATGAAATAACCCCTGGAATTAAGTACGATCTCTTTCATGCTTTTGTCTTTGAATATGACAAGATAATCCTTTAACTGGCATGACTGGTTCGTCTTATATGCATTTATAGCTTCAAGGATCAGTTTTTTCAGATCAGGGGCGTAATATAATTCGCTTTTGAGGTGCTTATCGTAGCATGCCCTGGTATAATGATTATAAGTAGTTGCGTATGGAAAAACTATCTTGAGGGCATCCTCAATGGATTTGAATCCGTAGGACATAAAAGTGGGACAAACGAACCCACGGCAGTTCATCCTGTCCAGAAGTCTTATCCAAACTTCCCTAGATTCCCCTTTGCCGACCTCAAATCCCAGTACTACGGTAGATAATGCGTCAATTGCAAGCGCCAGGTACAAGCTGTGTTCTTTATTGCTGCTGCTGCTGCATTTGAATTTCTTCCCGACCAGGTGAATTAGTCTTGCTTCGTGCTTATTGGCTGAAGCATCAAGATATTCTTCCCAGGTGGGACATTCATCAAGGTATTCTCTTATTTTTTGGTTAATTCTGATGGGAGAACTATGGTATATTGAACAAAGATCGCGATAAGAGTAACCGCTTAGGTAAGATTCGGTTAGTTTTCCATAGTCAGGCGTGGGTTTTAATGCTTTATTCTCAACCCAGGTTTTATGACAGAATCTGCACCTGTATCTTTGTACATCTGCGGAGGTTTTACCGTGTTTAATGATTCTACTGCTGTTGCAGAAAGGACAATTGATTGTCTTAGCTGCGATATTTGCAAAGTTTATACCATCTAACGAAGCGGGCTGAATGAACAAAATTCTTTCCTTTCAAGTGTATTGGTATTTACCTTCACGGTAATGAATTTTGAATCATCAGTATCTTCCAGGCAGACAGCTATTCAGAACCGGTGATATTAAATCACCAGCAGTTTTTTGATATCCAATGCGGATATTTGATCATTAAGTCAAGCTTTATATTAAGAACATCAAAATGTGTAAATCAATACGATTATATAATTTATAAATTCTTAAATCTGATACTGCTACCCGGTTTTAAGCATAAATATTTCAAGTCAAATCTTAGTTGCCAATCTTTATGCCAACAACATTTTGTTTACAAAAAGGCCTCTTTTACATTTTCTACAGGTTAAACTGTTAAAATATTGAACATTACGGGGTATAAGTTTTCTCATAAATGCCAAGGAAGATTATTATTGTCAATAATTATTAATATGGGCAACTAATATAAGTCTGTTGTAAATGAAATCATTTTTGGTTAGTTTTGAGCATATGCTCATAATAAATGAGAGAAGGAATTGCTTTTTTAAGTAATGGGAACTAATCAATAAATCAATTTTTTATGCCAAGACCAAAAAAAAACCGTAATGTTTGTTGTACTCCATCAGCTTATTATTTCAAGCCGAGAGGGATTCCTATGTATGAACTGGAGGAAATAGTCATTGAGCATGACGAACTCGAAGCTTTACGGCTGGCAGATCTCCTTGGTTACACCCACGAAAACGGAGCGGCTGAAATGAAGATATCAAGGGCTACATTCGGACGAATTATAGAAAAAGCGCGAAAAAAGCTTGCAGATGCCGTATTAAACGGTAAAGCAGTTAAAATAAATGAAGAAAATACACACTATACCACAATGGAGGAATAAAATGTCAGATACGTTAAAATCAACACAATTTAAGGGAAAAATCGCAATTGCAACTAATGATGGAAAAAGAGTTACAGGTCATATAGGAAGGTGCAGGTCTTTTATGATTGTTGAACTTGATGGTGATAAAATTATAAATCAGGAATTAAGAGAAAATGTCTTTACTCATCACAGAATGCATGAGGAGCATCATGGAGAAGGCGGACATAACCATAGCCATACCGATTTAATTAATGGTATAAAAGATTGTGGTTATTTAATTTCGAGCGGAGGAGGCTGGAGGGTAGTTGAAGATTTGAAGCAGAATAATATTACACCCATCTTTTCCGATATAGATCAGATTGAAGAAGCAGTTGACAAATTCATCAAGGGAGAGTTGAAGGACGATGCGGGCTTAGTATGCAACCATAATGAACACTAGTGAGCGAAAAGGCGTTGCGCTTTACATTTGTTCAAGAGCGAAACAGGGGTTTCGCTTTACAATGTCTGGAGTGAAACGGCGTTTCGCTTTATATTGTTTCAGGAGCGAAACAGCGTTTCGCTTTACAGGTGGGCGTTTCGCTTTACATTTTATTCAGAAACTTTATCCAGGTGGAGGAGTTCATTCACTTTATTTAGGAGCAAGTCCCGGTCTATAGGTTTTTCGAAGTAGCCTTCGGGCATATGGACCTGTTTACGATCTGCTATAAATCTTTTAAAATCTGAGGCAACTCCCGTTATAATTATAATGGGAGTGTTTCTTGTCACGGAATTGTTTTGTAATTCCCTCAAGGCTTTAATACCTGATTCTTCCGGCATAGATATATCGAGGGTGACGATATCAGGGTTTTCCGACAATGCTTTTTTCACGCCTTCTTTTCCGTTCACTGCGGAAATCACTTCAAATTTATTAGCCTTAAAGAAGGCAGCAAGATATGCAAGGATATCTTCTTCGTCATCGATAATTAGTATTTTTTTTTGATAATTCATTTATTCACCTTCATAATATTAAACTCCTGGTACGGTATTATTTTAATTCCCATTCAATAAATGGTTTGTCTACATCAACCATCGCATTCACTATTAATTCTACCAGTCCGCCGTAAATAATTCCGCATTTTTCAAATGCATCATAATATGTAAGTCCGTCTCTGAATGCACCTTTGCAATTAGAGCATGGTGCACAGACATACTTTTTAACAGATGGTTCTATATTCTCCTGAAAAGCCTCCAGAACCTGTTTAAATTTCATTCTGAAAGAGATGGAATTTCTCCAGTCCGGGAAGTTCTTTCCCTGAAAAATAGCAAATCCGCTTCCCCCTCCGCAGCAGTAATTATTAACTCCATGGGGTTCCATTTCTACAAACTGCGGACATAAATAACGAAGTATCTTCCGCTGAGGCTCCACTATACCCATAGATCTGGCAGTATTGCACGGATCATGAAGGGTAACAGGAAAATTATTCTTGCTGGGATCAAATTTTATCTTTCCGCTGAATACAATTTCCTCAAGTACCGGAAAAGCACTTTCTCTCGGAATAATATTATCTCCTACCAGTATCCTGTCAGCTATCGGCATCAAAGCTTTGTGAGCGTGACCGCATTCTCCCATTACAATTTTCTTCACACCCAGTTTTTTTGCGATCCGTATATGTTCCAGGGCAACTCTTGCCAGCTGCACATCGTCATAGAATAAACCATAATTCACAGAATCATAGCCGCCCATTTCAGATGACAGCGTCCAGCTTATCCCGGCCTTTTCGAATATTACTGCAAAGGCCATTATATTTTCAGGCCATGACAGATACTCGCCGAAATTATGGATTAGCAGAATATCGGCGCCCTCTTTATTAATAGGAATTTTAATATCAATATTATGTATATCCCGCAGATCTTCTTCAATAAAATCAATTATATCGAGCATAGCGGTGGGATTTGTTCCCGTGGAAGAACCGGTTTTCATTTGTTTAATTGTACCGGAAGTGTGAAGTTCTTCGGGAGCGAGTCCCAGTTCCTGGCTGAATAGTTTCCTAATCTCACGGGTGATAAGTCCATTATCCACACCAATAGGGCAGGCCTGTGCACAGCGCCTGCACATCGTACAGCGGTATGCCAGTTCCGCCAGCCTTGCCACAGTTTCCCAGTTAAGCTCAATATCAGAGCCGGTAAGTTTATTATAAAATTTACCGCCCGGTTTAAGGTATCTATTAACTATTCTTCTTAATATTTCCCCCCTGAAAATAGGCCTGTATATCTCCTCCCTTCCGCTTGAAATATAGATCGGACATTCATCAGAGCAGGTCTGACACTTCATACAATTTTCCATTGAAAGCAAAAGCGGCTGGATGAAAGTCCAGTTATCCTCTTTATTAAAAAGCTTTTTCAGTCCCGATAAAAAGGCCGCTACCCTTTCCTCTTTCTCTGTTTCCGTGGCAGGGACAGAAATCCCTATAGCAGATAAACCGTCAAGAGAATGTTCCAGCCTGCTTTTCTGATCTTCAGTTAACTCTTTGATTGGCTGATCTATCCAATCTTCATACGGGTAAGGAAGCTTCATATAATTTGAAGGATCAAGTGAAGTCGTCTGACCTTCGAATGTAGTGAAGTCTTTAATTGAATTTATTTTTTTTACCATAGGGATTTTATCTTCATCCGGATTGGAATTCACTGGTTTACTTTGCATCGCTGACCTCCGGTGGAACTTTAGTTGCTACTTCTCCCCAGGTTTTTCCTGTCTTAATGTGCGGAGCCGACCAGCTTACCCCGAAATTCAATGCTTGTTTTATTTTACCCTCAAGTTTTCCGCCTTTTAGATTAGGGCTATCTTCCCATCGAACTTCATGGTAGGTGAAATACTTTGCAAAAAGATGCATCATCCTGGTAATGGGAAAATAAAGAAGGAAGACTGAAATAAGTGAAATATGCAGCAAAAATAATGGTCTGGCTATGACGGTGAAGTTGAACGTAAACAAATTCTTTAAGTAAATCTTATACAAAACAAAAGAGGTATTGGAAGGGCTGAGTGTTAACACCATACTTATAATTAATACAATGATGAAAATGAGATTAATGAAATCCATAGGGGTATTATATATTCTGAATTTACGGTCAGTAACTCTTAGTATTATTAGTCCAACGCTGCCGAAAAATGTCAGAATTAGCGCTGTATAGCCGGTTACATTTGTCACATAAAAGAGAATATTTTCGGCTGTGCTGTACTGCCAGTACATATCTGAGGAAGCTGTAAGGTCAAGAAGCAACGACAGAATCATCAGAGTAAATGCACCCATTGTAAGATACAAGCCTGAATGAAAAGGAAAGGAGTAGTACCAGAGTCTTTTATTGTTATGATATACACCCTTAAGGAAGATTATTTCTTCCATCATAACAAATAATTCTGAAAGCCGGCTCTTTTTCCTTTTTTTATTCCACCATTCCGGCTCTTCAAAGTATGATCCTCCGTATTTATTACGTTCCGGTTCATGAGCAACAGGATATAAATCCCATCTCAGGTGGACCGGAGTCTTTGCATAATGAACAGTTTTGCTGATTACCATGATCAGGAAAACAAGGACGGCAAAATAGGTGAACAGGTAAAGTATAATCATAATCCACTCCCGCTGTTATGACAGAGTAACCGAATTATGGTCGGCATCAATATTAAAAGATATTAACAGGGAGATCTAAAATCAAAAGCTTACTATCGAATGTATCCCGAATGTTGTCAATTGATGATTACAGCAGGATCAGGCCGCTAATTACTTATTTTTTACTAATTCTTTCAGTTTCTTAAGTGTATCAGGGTCAGCATCATCAATAAAATTCTTGAGATAGTTCTGTAATTCTACCATTGCTGCGGTTTCTTTTTCCTCTTCATTAGTTTCCATATGAAGAATACTTTTGACAGCTGCGATGTAGTTATTAGGTTTGACAGGTTTTTCAAGATAAACACCGGGACCAGACATAATCAAACTTTTCAGATCTGATTTTCCCAGATCATCGCGGGCATGTCCGGTAACTATTATAACAGGAATCCGGGCCCATTCTTTATTTTTTTGCAATTCATGATAGAATTTTGCTCCCGATTTATGCGGCATTACAAGATCGAGCGAAATCAGGTCAGGCTTCTGATTTTTGATTTGCTGAAGTGCAATTTCGCCATCCGCGGCAACGGTTACATCAAAGCCGGCTTCAATAAGTGCCGCCTGCAGAAAATCACGAACATCTGCCTCATCATCAACAACGAGTATTTTCTTTTTTCTTAATTCAGGCATTCTTTTCTCCCGGTTAATTTTTTTAATTCCTGGCTTCTTTATAAAGCAACATCAATTTTTGCCGGAGGAATTCCATTTTAAAGTTAGAACCTTTCCCCTTTTGTGAGGTTACAGTTATCTTCCCTCCGTGCTCCTCTACTATCTTTCCTTGTGGTTAATAGATCCTAACCCGGTACCGCCTCCCCCCTTGGTGGTAAAAAAAGTAGTAAATATTTTTTTCTTGATTTCATAATCGATACCGCTGCCGTTATCATGAACTTCAAAAATAATTTTATTTCTCTTCTCTGAGATTTTGATTGTAACTTCCGTTCCTTTATGCTCCGACATCAGACACGCATCTATTGCATTGGAAACAAGATTAGTAAGGCAGGTGTGAATCCCGGCCTTATCAAACGGCACAGGCTTAATATGATCGTCAATCTCGGGTTTAAGCTCTATACCTGATTGAGCTGCTACATCCTTATATAAATCAACAATTTCAAGTACGAGATCGGCCGGATTAACTATATCCACATTTGGAACTCTTCCTTTGGAAAAACTCAGGAAATCTTTCACAAGCGAGGTGGTCTTATCAAAATTCCTCTCCAGCATTTCCCAACCCTGGTTTATCATCTGCTGATCGTTTTTTTTCAGCCCGAGGCTGACAATATATTTTCCTCCTTCAAGACCCATCAGGATATTTTTGATACTGTGGGCAAGCCCGGCTACAGTCTGACCTACTGCCCCTAATCTCTTTGCCTCTATCACTTTTTCTTCAAGTTTTTTCATACCGGTTACATCATTTGATATTTCTATAACATAGTCGATATTCTTCGCCCCCTTTATTAAGGCCGAGGTTGATACAACATAGTATATTTTTTGTCCGTGAACACCTATTCCCTGCTGCCGTGACGTGTGTACTTTTCCATCATTAAATGTTTTAACAGCCGGACAGTTAACACATTTTGTGTTTCTCCTCTTATACAGGTTATAACAATGCTGATTC
Organism: uncultured Ignavibacteria bacterium; assembly: GCA_963811905.1. GTDB lineage: Bacteria > Bacteroidota > Ignavibacteria > Ignavibacteriales > Ignavibacteriaceae > DATFVA01. Next base: position 5,476 of record CAWETK010000016.1, on the reverse strand, counting down.
AGGGCATCTCCGAAATTTTCGCGAAAGGAATCATTTGCCCTTACAATTCTGAAATCTCTTCCAATAACGGTAAGATAACACGGAACACGGTCAAAGAGGGTCTGATATTCCTCCTGCCATAAATTATTTTTATCGAGCTTACCTGTCATTGTTTAGCCTGTCATTTGTTCAATATTCCAGATAAAGTTTTTAATATTCACCGGCTTTTCCATAAAGCAGCCCGGTGCCGGTATAGTCTCATCCTTTACATAAGAACGAAAATTGAACTTATCAGCTTCAATTATACCACTTATTATCATCACCGGAATATTTCTGTACATTTCTTCCTGCTGAAGCTTTATATAAAATGATATGCCTGTTTCTTTCGGCATCACAATGTCCAGACAAATAAGGTCGGGACGTATTTCTTTTACAATCTGCATTGCCGTTTTTATATCAGCCGCGGAATAAGGTTTGTAACCATTTGTTTCCAGCACCGTACTTAAATAAGCTACAACATCCGGCTCATCATCCACAATTAATATTTTCTTCAAGGACATATTTATTCGGTTTTCATTACGACCGGTTTTACATCCGGAAGAATGACGCTGTTAAAATGTGGCAATGAAATTTTCCAGTTAATGCCCGCTGTTAAATTTTCGGGCAGTTCAGTTTTATGACAGGTTGAGCACCTGGCTAAATTGGGCTTGTCAGTTAAGAGTTTCGCTTCTTTCAAATGACAGGATACGCATAAATTATGAAGGGCATCTGTGTATGAAAGTGTATAATATACTGAGTTGTCATTCATTTGATTTGCAGTAAAGCTGTACGTCTTATGACAGTCGGTGCACTGTTTTGCAGATTCTGCACTTCGGTTAATCCCCTGTTTATGGCAGTCGCTACATTTCAAGTCTGCTCCGTTGATCGATGAGTGCCAGTCGTGCTGAAAGAAATCAACTTTGCTGTACATGCTGGAATGGCATTGCCAGCATTCACTTAACTTTTCACCCGGCAGATTTAAATGATGACAGGTTATACAATTCTCTTTACCAATACGTGCAATATGTGCCTGGTGCGGAAACTTAACAAACTGATCATCCCTGTTCCCGTTAATATATAGACTATCAAGTCCCGAGGCCCTGTTTACCTTTACATTATCAATGCCTCCGCTTTGAAGCTGTTTTCCGGGAATTAAAGCCATACCGATTGCAAAACTTATTATAAAAGCAAGAGTATGTTTTGTAATGCCTGATACATCGGGAGTCCCGAGCCATGTTCTTGACGTGTAATCAAATTCGGGGAGAGTATGGGGAAGTGAATCCGGTTCTTTAGGCTGTAATTCCCAGATATTGAAATTCTCTATAGCGAACAGAAAGACAAGTGCCGCTATTGATATGATTCCCAGGCTGATCATTATTTCTGTTAATAAAGGAGTGTATGAATCTCCTGTATTGCCGAGCATTACCACGCCGCCTACATCAATACGGTTAAGCATCATCCCGAACACAACCATAAATGATCCTATCCACTGTACTGATGTATGATTGCGGAGTTTCGGAATACTGAACATTATAACCGGAATGATTACCGAAATCATAATTTCCGTGATGAAAAGGTTACTCTGCCAGCTGCCGTTAAAAATGAGACCAAACTTATCCTGTGCAATAAGATCAACCAGCTTTACAATGAGATAAACAGACAGAACCCAGACAGTGGTTTTGCAAAGCTTTGCGACAAGGTTGGATTCCGGTTTGCGTTTGTACAGCCAGTGGGAAGCCAGACTTTCAAATGCAACCATCATTAATCCAAGGGCAACGGCTGAGATGAAAAACTGAACGGGTAATATATTTGAATACCAAAGCGGGAAGAGTTTGAACGGCATAATAAGGAATAAACTGCCGAGGGAAGATTGGTGCAGAGTAGAAAGCATTATTCCCAGCATAACAAAGACAAAACGGTACTTCATAAGGAAATTTCTGATCTTTGCATACCTGCTGAACTTTTCCAGCGGCACCGGACTGAATTCAAGCATCAGCACCCCGGTATAAAGCATTACGCACCAGCCGACTTCAAAAAGAGGTGAATGAGGATTCCAGTAAATTATCATATGCCAGATATTCCACGGCAAACCTAAATCCACAAGCAGACTGAATATTACAGCCAGGTATCCAAGGAAAGCAGTTAAAACAGCTGGCTTAACCAGCGGATGGAATTCATCCCGCTTCATGATATAGAAGATGGCAGTAAGTACAAATCCCCCGGCAGCTAAAGCAACACCTCCCATAACATCAAAGCCGATCCACAATCCCCAGGGAGTAGCATCATTTAAATTAGTTGTAACACCTAATCCAAAGATGAACCGGTTAAGCGCTACAGCTGCAGCAAAGCCTGTGATTAACCATAATATAAGTTTTGCAATACGTACTCTATTCATCAGGAGATTCCTTCTCATTACTTTCCTTATTGAGGTTCATCCGGCGGCGAATAATCCAGTTAAGTCCAAGCATCACTCCCCCCATTCCAACAAATGCAAAAGGAACCGATTCCATTGCTGTTGCTGTCTTTTCCGGAAGTGGTTTATCGCCGAGGTTTACCGGGTAAGAAAGGAAATCGAGATTTATATCCGAGAGATATAGAACCGAAGTTCCGCCAACTTCATGTTCACCCCAGACTTTGTCAATATATTTACCGGGATTATCCTTAATCCGCTTATGTGCTATTTTTAATAATTCGGCTCTGTCGCCGAAAATTGTTGCTTCCTGGGGACAGGCATTTGTACACGCGGGCTGCTCTCCTTTTATTATTCTGTCGTAGCAAAGGATGCACTTTTCAACGTGAGGAACTGCTTTATCCCATTCATAACGAGGAATACCATAAGGACAGGCCATCATACAATAACGGCAGCCGAGGCATTTATCGGCATCGTACACAACTGCACCGATTTCAGTTTTGTGAAGTGCACCAACCGGACATACTGAAGCACAAGAAGGTTCAATACAATGCCGGCATTGTTTGCGGATATAATGGTCATCGGGTTTTCTGATTATTGATGTCCAGTTCTCAGATGACAGTCCGTCATTTTTCTGCCATACTCTCGGTACATCGGATTCAAGATTATGAGTTTTCTTACAGGCGGCAACACATTCAAGGCAGCCAATGCATTTTGTAACATCGGTTAATATTGCTTTGCTCAAACTGGTGCTCCTTTTTTATTTAGGGTAACGGCGATTTTATCATCTGTTTCCGGGGGAAATTTCCAGGCAAGGGTGCAAATGACCTGTGATAAAGGAGTAAGTACACAATGTGCTATTTTCGAGAAAGGAATGAGAACAAAGATTAGTTCGCCGGACAAAATATGCATCAATATAAAAAAACGGTAACCGGCAGGACTTACATTCAAATGCGAACAGACAAATCCAGTGATAAATGGTATCAATAGTAAAATCAGCCAAAGGTAATCCTGCTTTCTGCTTAATGCCCTTGTAGTCCGGATACTCAGCCGGCTGATAAATAAAGCCGAACCGAAAATTATTGTTCCCGCCGTAAGCCATAAGGCTGCATCGTGAGAAAGCGGCAGCCATGATATTCCAACTGCATTATTCCACAAACGGATATGTGCGAAAAGGAAAACGGGAACCAGTATTAATCCTATATGGAAAAGGATAGAAAAGACTGAGTAAAATCTGAAATTTCCCTTCAGCCTTTTAAATGGGAATAGCCATTCCCACGTACGGCTGATTATTAATTTCCATGGCATTTTTTTATCGTTTGTTTTCCTGTATGCTTTATAAGCACCGCGTATATCGAGGAAAAATATTCTGAATAGTCCCAATACCAGCAAAGCAAAACTCAGCCGGAAGAGAGGACCTTTTGCCAATTCAAGTAAAGAATCCATTTATTTAATCTCTGCTTTTGGAGAATCTTTTTCGTTAACTATTTGAGAATCATCGAAAATTATAGCCTTATAAATAAGATCGTGAAGACCCACCACCTGGCAGTCGATTTTCTGGTCTTCAACAAGTTCCCTGAGCTGTTTCTTACAGTTGGCGCATGGAGCCACGAGGATTTCACAGCCGGCCTTCCGGATCTGATCAGCTTTAAGTTTACCTCCGACAGTAGTTCGATAAGGCCTGATCTCATCTATTGAAACTGTACCTCCCCCGCCGCCGCAGCATATATTGTCTTCCCCGGAAGGCGTCATTTCAATATAATTTTTGCAGATAGATTTTAGAATTTCCCTCGGCTGATCAATAATCCATCTCTGCCTGGCAAGGTTACAAGGATCGTGATAAGATACTTTCTCTGTGATGGTATCAGGTTGAAACTTTATTTTACCTGCTTTCCAGGCTTTATAGGTATATTCCATAATATTCAAAACAGGAAGCGAGTTTTCTCCGCCGCAGTATACGGGAACGAAATATTTTGCACTGCGTGAGGCATGTCCGCATTCACCGATGAGAATATTTTTTCCAGCAAGTCTTCTTGTTTCCTCATCCACTTTCTTAACAACTCTTTCAAGGATCCTGTCGCTGTAGAAGAGGCCGTAGTTTATTCCATCATAGTAGCCTGTGCCTATAGTCCAGTTATCACCTGTTGCTGTGAATACTGCGGCAATGCCCATCAGAGTTTCAGCCTCCATAAGGAAGTCGCTCACCGCAGGGAAAAAGACATAATCGGCATCAGCAGCATCCATAGGAAATTTTATATGGACCGATTTTTCTTCAAACATATCATCTTCAAGGAACTCAAGAGTATCCTGCAATGCAGGTACAGGTATCGCTGAAGTATTTTTAGTAACTCCTTCAAGCTGTTCTCTTGTACTTACAACCAGGGCACGGGGGGCAATTCCTAACTCACTTAAAATATATCTTCCAAGGTGGGTTATTAATCCATGGTCGATTCCGGCGGGACACTCAAGGGCACACCTTCTGCAGGCTGTACAGTTATAATAGCTGTCAGCCATCTGCTGTATGATTTCGACTGTAAGGTACCCCTTTCCCGAAAAGCGGGCTTTCATAAAACCGCCGAGCGTAAAATGTCGTTTGTAGATGTTCAGCAGAAGTTCTGATCGTTTACAGGGTATGTCCTCAATATCTCCCGTTGCCTGAAATACCTGGCAGGCCACAGTGCAGTTTGCGCATCTTGCACTCATACGTACAAAGTGATCGAGCGCCATTCCGTAATTTGAATGTTTTAGGATTGCAGCGAATGCTTCAAGGAACCTGCGGGGAAGGTCATTTTTATCAAAATCTTCTACGTGGTAACGGACGCTGAGGTTCTGTTTGTCAATTACCTCCGGCTTTTTTACTGTTTTAAAAGCTTTGGTCCGTTCTTCATCAGTTATTTTATTAGTCCTCATTCTTTTCCCTTAAATGCGATACTAAATGAATAATAACTTAGGACTAATCTCCGAATAGCCTTAAATCATCCCAAAAAAACATAAATAAAAGGGTAAATTCAAAGACTTATTAAATGATGTATCCCATTTGTTGGTAGT
>CAWETK010000015.1:0-234650 GCA_963811905.1 uncultured Ignavibacteria bacterium | reverse complement strand
CACATACGCTCCACATACGCTTCAGATACGCTTCATATACGCTCCACATACGCTTGACACTCGAAATAATCCTTATTATATTTCGGTGAACAAAATAAGGAGGAAATTATGGCTCAGGTCGCATCATCAATAATCGGAGGACTCAGAGGGAGAATCGGGAATTATATTCTCAGAATACGATATGGAAAGCAATTCGCGTACTTGCGTCCCCTTAAACATAGAGCCAGTAAATCTGCTGCGGCAAAAAGAGCAAGACGTAATTTTGCTTCAACTGTGGCTTTAGCCAGGTCCGCGAATGCGGTACCAAAGCTTAAGGAAATCTGGAAAAATGCAAAGGTACCGGGAATCAATTCCTACCAGAGACTGATTAAAAATAATGCTAAACTTGTAAGTGATGGTCTGTTAACTACTTCAAATAAGATCACACCGGAGGGACTCCCTCTTAAATTGAATTCAGCTTCCGTTGAAAATAAAAAACTCTTTCTTTCATTCGATTGTCCTTTAAGTCCGGATATTTCGTTCCCGGCTTCACTATCTGTTTTTCTTTATTTCGGAAAGGAATCCGGAACAATTATCCCCTTGTCCAGGGAAATATCCGAACCATCTCCCGGAGGCACATACAATCTTGAAGCTTTATTAGATTCAAATTTTAAAAGACTGTTTTCAAAAGATCCTTCACCGATTGTTTATATTGCGCTTGCCGGCGGGACCGCCTATAAAAAGAAGGTTTACTGGACAAGCACAGCATCAGCTAAACTATAAAAGTAATCTGCCTGATGATTGAATCATGCGGTTGGGGTAATTCGGGAAGTGGTTAACCCTTGCATCATTTTGATGCACTATCCCGCCAAAATCACTATTCTATATTTAATTTAGTTTATGACTAATAACTATTGCTTTTTGTAATTATTTCAGCTAATATTTCACCCATCCCCTATTTAATTGAGTTACGGTACTGTGCTCGGTCTGTTTTCATTCAATGTGTTGTGAAAATCCAAAATTATGCACGATTAGTCCTAACACGGGACGCATTAATAGTTTTAGATTAGATTATATAATTTAAAATTTCAGGAGGCGTACTATGAAGTTGAAAGACAACTTTTTTGTCTTTGCGGTATTCTTTGTCCTCTTTATTCAGTTCACTATCCTGCCTCAGTCAGACCAGGCTGAAGTTAAAGCTCTGTCCAGAGGTGCGGATGTTATTCTTACCGGCAAGGTAACTAAACAACAGTCGGAGTGGACACAGAATAAAAGCAGGATAATTACAAGAACCACCATACAGGTGGATGAATATCTTAAAGGAAATACAGCTAATGGTTTTGTTGTTGTTAACCATCCCGGCGGAGAGGTTGACGGCGTTGGCGAATTGTATTCTCATATGCCGGAATTTCAGAATGATGAAGAGGTGCTGCTCTTCCTCAAAAAGGATAAAAAAAGTAACGATTATAAGGTGTTCGCAGGCGAGGATGGGAAAATATCCCTGTTAAAAGATCAGTCAGGCCAGATAACGACCGCTTCTAAAATTTCTCTTTCTTCATTGAAAGCCCGGATTAAAAGTTATACTGAATAGTCAGGATAGGCAGAGTGCTTGGCAGTATGGAAATAAGTTAGGCTAAAATTTTAAAACTTGAGGGTCATATGAGTTCATATTTTTATAAGAAAATTAACTTTATTATTACAGCGTTTGTGCTCCTGTGGACGGCAGGGATTTACGCTGATGCAAACAATGGGTACGTTTTTAAAAGTTCCTCCAGCTACGCCAGTATCAGGGATGGACAGGCTTTAACAACAGATGCCAATCAGACAGGATATCAGTATTTTGATAACCCTGCATTTACTAACAAGAACATCTCGGTGGAAGCATGGGTCTATCTGCTGGGAGACAATGCTGGCGCTAAAATGCCGATTGTTTACAGAGGGTTCGATGACGGTTATAAATCCTTTTCCATGTATATTCAGAATAGGGTTGCATACTTTAAAATCGGCAATGGTATTGGTCAGGTAAGTACAACCGGACAGGCGCCGATTCCTGCATTTACCTGGGTTTATATAGCGGTAACTTATGACGGCCAGTCCCTAAAGCTTTACTACAATGGTAGCCTTGTTCAAACTACAAGTGTAACATTGGGTGCGGGCCATAGTTCGGGGCAGGGAGGTTTATATATCGGCCAGTCAGCTGAAGGTACGTTCAAAGGAGTAATAGATGAGGTTAGACTGTGGAAGATAGCGCTGGGGGCTAATAATATTAACGGTTCAGGTGGAAATGGAAATCCTTCAGAACCCTACCCGCAGTCGCTTGCTCCTTATATAAACGGTCAATGGTCTTTTACAGAGTTTACATACTATAACGGTGTAAAAGCGTTAAAGGACTATTCCCCCTACAATAATCATCTCAGAGTAAACAATATTGATCAGATTGTTGATGATAAACACCTTCCATGGTTTATTGTAAATTCAACTGGGGATGCACCCGATCTCAATCCTGGCGACGGTTCTGCCGATGCAGGAAATGGCCAGGTTACGCTTCGTTCAGCTGTTATGGAAGCAAATGCACTTGCAGGATATCAGAATATATATTTTTACATCCCCGGGAATGCCCCATATGTAATTCAGCCCGGAACACCTTTGCCTGCGGTTTCGCAGCCTCTATCCCTTGATGCAACCATCCAGAACGGGTACACCGGTACTCCCGTAGTACAGGTAAATGGAGTGAACGGGAATATCTCAATCAATGGAGGAGGGTCTACGGTGCAGGGACTGGCAATCAACAATCCTTCCGGCTACGGAATGAATCTCTCAACTTCAGGCGGGAATATTATTAAGTTAAACAAAATTTCCGGTATCTCTGTCAGTTCAACAGGAAACAGCATAAATGGTAATGAAGTATCGGGTTCAGCCTTAAACGGTATAAATATTACCGCGAATAATAATACTATCGGTACCGTTTCAGCAAATAATATTCACGGTAATACCGGCTTCGGTATCGCTCTTGCAAATGCGAATAATTGTTTGATCCAGAATAATACTGTTACTTCTAATACTGCGGGCGGAGTTTCCTTAACAGCCAGCACTTCGAAGCTAACAGGGAATACGATCAGTCAGAATCTGAATTTGGGAGTAAAGCTTGTATCTTCCTCGGCTGATACTCTTTTGCAGAATACTATCTCCTCAAATTCTAATTATGGCGTGTTTATAGATGGAAGCAGCAGCAGCTTTATTTCTCAGAATACCATAACAGGCTATCTTGTTTCCGGGGTCGCTGTTAAATCCGGTACCGGAAACCGGATCCTTGCTAATTCGATTTCCTCAAATACAGGGATAGGTATAGATTTATGGAGCGGCAACCCTCCCCAGCAGGATGGTATTACAGCCAATGATGCGGGCGATGGTGATACGGGAAGCAATAATCTTCAGAATTATCCTGATCTGATGACATCATATACATCTGCTCAGGGTACGGCTGTTTACGGAAATTTGTCAGGTTCTCCTTCAACTGCACTTACGATACAGTTTTATTCAAACACAGTCGGAGGATCTCGGGCTGGACAAACCTATCTGGGAGAGAGCCAGGTTACTACCGATATATACGGTCAGGCTGAATTCACCGCTAACATTGCCAATGTTTCGGTTAGTACTTCTGATTTTATAAGTTCATTGGTTTATGATGCTTCCGGAAATACGTCGGAATTTTCTGCATCTATTCCTATTTCAACTGATGAAGGAGTTCATTATAAAGTTAATAAAACTCTCGCGGGAATCCCTTTGCACTGGCTTGATGGAAAGAGCACCTATTCAATCGCTAATTCGATTAGCAGTAGACAATATGATGATGACGTTCAGAATGCATTTAACACCTGGAGCAATCTCGAACAGCTTACTTATACAAGAGCATCTTTGGATACCTCCGAACAATGGGGGGGTAATCCCGATGGAATAAATAATATTGTATGGATTCCTAATTCAAGCGACTGGGAGAGCATTACTGGCGCACCGACAAATGTTATAGCAGTAACCCGTGTAAGGTATAATGCATTTAATGGAGAGTTAACTGATGTGGATATGGCCTTTAACGGAGATCCGATTTCATTAACCGGACAGGGACACTATACCTGGGCTTCTGACGGTTCACCTGAAAACCTTGATGTGCAGAATACTGGAACTCACGAAGCCGGTCACTATTCTGGTCTGGCTGACTTATATAATCCAGGAGATTTCAATTGGACGGTAGATCAAAAAACTAATAACCAGGATGCCACAATGTACGGCAGGATCGGGAAAGGCGAAACTTATAAAAGGACCCTGATGCCTGATACCTATGTTCATCAATCTGATGTTACAACTTATGATGTGGGCGGAATAAATTATATTTATAATAACCTCGGACCTATTTATTATGATATCGTTCTGGTTTTTGATGGTTCGGAAAATTTTACTTCTCCTGATGTACTGGATGGATTCAGTTTCTCTAAGAATGCATCAGTAGAACTGGTGAATCTACTTCGGGTTGGAGATGATATTGGTATTGTGAACGGCACAAATCAATCATATGCTATCGGTAGTGATTTCAATAATAAAATTAACCAGCTGGTTGCTCTTCAGCCGAATATGACAGGTAACCTGGCACAGAGAATAACTAAGGCTGAACAATTATTCTCATCTGCTTCCAACCATAAAAAAGTAATTATACTCTATAGTGCCGGTGAAATTTCAAATGTTGCTTTAATTACAGATTCACTTAATCTGAATCCTGATATCCATATTTATACTATGGGTTATAATGATCTGCAGATGGGGCAGGATTTAATGAGCTGGCTTGCAAATAAAACAGGCGGTGAGTATGCTGCCATTCAGACTTCAAGTGAAATTACTGAAGTTGTGAATACAATATGGCTTCGTCTGCTCGGCCTGGAAATTACATACAATTCAGGAGGCATAAACAGCGATATTATTTCAGGAGGGTTATCGTGGTTGGGCGGGCTGTCCTGGCAGGGCGGTCTCTCGTGGCTCGGAGGTCTTTCCTGGGAAGGTGGACTTTCGTGGCTCGGAGGTCTTTCGTGGGAAGGCGGACTCTCCTGGCTTGGAGGTCTTTCCTGGCTCGGCGGTTTATCCTGGGAAGGTGCCGCACTTGATATGGGTATGACCTGGGAAGGTAGTGCATACGATTATATTCTGTTGCCCCCGGGAATAGTGATGAATTCAAACACTATACCTCCCGGTGCTATTACAAAGAATAATTATCAAAACTCAAATTATAACGTAAGCTATATAGATGGTTACGCTGCGAATGGAATACCTTATAAAAATTTCCACGTAAATAATCCCGGTCTCGGACAGTGGACATATGCTATTATTGAAACTACACCTCCTGATACTACGGAATCAATAAGAGCGTTTATTGCTAACCATTCGGATTATGTTTTTGATGTGAATACTGATAAAGAACGTTATTACATAAGTACAGATCAGAATGGAAATGTTACGCCGGCAAATGTTGTCATCACTGCCACATTGTTCCAGGGCGGCGATTCACAAAGTCAGGACGAGCATACTATTACCTCAGGCTCGCCGATTGATGATGCTCTTGTTCTGGTTAAGATCACTTCGCCGGACTACGGACAGACGATACGCCAGCTGGCTCACACTTCCAATGGTACCTATACTGCATCATTTGCAACAGCAGATCTTGGTGCATATAATCTTGAGTTCATTGCTTCTGATGCCAACGGACAGAATGGTGTTAACAACAGTGAGTACGTACTCACCGCACAACATTCAGTCTATGTTGCACCTGAAGAAGATCCTTTCTCTATAACCGGCAAGTTGTATATTCAGTGGGCTCTTAATAATCTTCTGGCAATAATGTCACAGTACTGCCCTTCAAATAATAACTGCAGTCTGGATAATAACACTAAGAGAGATCTGAATAATGCAATCAGCCTTCTGAGTACAGCGCTTGGGTATTTTAAAACAAATGATGACAATAGATTAAAAACAAACAAAGGTCTCACATTTTATGATAACCTCACTACTGCGACAAATAAGATTTATTCATATATCGGCAATTCAAATTTTGGCGATAAGATCGATCAGGCAATAGAGTGGCTTAAATTGGGTGGATACACTATAGCTGTATTATCCAGGGATGATGCCTCTGCACCGGGTGCTTGCATAGTATCTAACTGTGAGGAACTTTTGCAGAGTGCGAATTCAGAACTTGGTAAAGCATTGGATTCCTTGAAGCAGAACAATTATGTGTATGTATTCAACCATTTAACCAATGCATGGAAATTCTCTCAGAATATGATGGGAGCTAACCTTAAGAAAGGCGAGGCTGATGTTATTCTCGTCCCGAAGGAATATGCTCTGTCGCAGAATTATCCTAATCCGTTCAATCCGACAACAACCATTAATTACCAGCTGCCTGAAAAGAACCATGTTACTCTGAGGATATATGATATTCTTGGTAATCTTGTTAAAACCCTGGTGGACGGCGACCAGGCTCCCGGTTATTATAATGTTACCTGGAACGCCGGAGGACTCGCAAGCGGCGTCTATATTTATCGCATTATGAGCGGATCATTTGTTTCAACAAAGAAATTAATTTTGTTGAAGTAATTTCTCTTTGTCCCTGGATCTGTGAGGATCCGGGGACTTTTTTATTTTAAATTTTATCAATAGGTTTCGAATATGTCCTATTAACCAGGCATAACATCATTCTTCCGAAGGATATAACACTGATGAAAATCAGGCATTTGATATTTATCCTGCCGTTATTTTTTGTATATACCGCGGAGGCACAGAATCATATTGCCTTTAATCATCTCACTGTAGAAGAGGGTTTGTCGCAAAGTGCGGTCAACTGTATATTCCAGGATGAAAAAGGGTTTATGTGGTTTGGTACTCAGGACGGGCTGAACAGGTACGACGGCTATAATATCAAAATCTTTAAAAACGATCCTGACGATACAACAAGTCTTATCAATAATTTTATTTTCTCCATCTTCGAAGATACTTCCGGTACCCTCTTATTGAAAATCAGGCGGAGGCGGCTTCCAAAAATATAATCCGCTTACAGAATCATTTACAAGAATGTCGAAAAGTGAACTGGATTTGTCTCGGGTCAGATTCAGTACTTATGGGGCATTCCTGGTGGATGCATCAGGCATTGAATGGATGGGGGGACAGGCTTCGCCTGACGGGTTTAAAAAGTTGGATACCGAGGACAGGTAAAATCACTATATATGAACATGATCCCTTTGATCCGGGTAGTTTGAGCGACGATAAGGTCTATTCGATTTACCGGGACAGGTCCGGGAAATCTGTGGGTTGGTACTGCAGGTGGTCTTGATAAACTGAATGAAAGAACTGGGAAATTTATCCATTACCGGCATGATCCTGGCAACCCTGGAAGTCTCTCTGATAACAATGTGTGGCCGATCTTCGAAGATTCCAGAGGTATATTTATGGGTTGGAACTGCTAACGGGGGACTTAACAGGTTTGATCCCCGGGAGGGAACTTTTATTAGCTTTAAGAACGATCCCTCTGATCCGACGAGTATCAATGATAACTATATTTTATCGATATATGAAGACCGCAGCGGTATGATGTGGATCGGTACCAATGCCGGCGGAGTCAATTATTACAATCCATCTTCCCAGGTATTTAATCATTTTGCTCAATGATCCGTCCGATGAAAATAGTTTGGGCAATAATTTTATTCTCTCCATGTGTGTTGATAAGAATTATGAGGATGTATACTGGATAGGGACCAGGGGAGGGCTTAGCAGGTTTGACTTTAATACAAAACTATTTAAAAGTTATACTTATGATCCTTCCGTTAAAAACGGCATTTCGAGCAATTCGATACAAACCCTCTTCGAAGATATGACCGGAAACTTCTGGATTGGTAACCTGAGAAATGGCCTGGATATGTTGAACCCTGTTGCTTCTAAATTCAAACATTATGAAAACATTGCATCCGACACAAATTCACTTTCTGATAACCGGATTTATGCTCTGGCACAGGATCGTGATGGGCATATATGGGTAGGTACCTACCAGGGAGGGCTGAACAGGCTTGATCCCGAAAGCGGGAAAGTGCTTCGATATAAGCATAACCCGAATGATCCTAATTCGATCAGTTCAGATAGGGTATGGTCTGTCGTAGTTGATAAATCCGGGAAATTATTGCTGGGTACTTTCGGAGGTGGTGTAAACATTTTTGATCCGGCTGACGGTACTTCTGTTCATCTCAGGAATAATCCGGATGATCCGCTGAGTCTTATAGATGACAATGTAATCAGGGTATTTATCGATAAAGACAACACTCTGTGGGTAGGTACAACCAAAGGACTCAGCAGGTATGACCGCGCTGAAAATAAATTTAAGAACTTCCGTGAAAAAGACGGTCTGCCTAATGAGTTTATTTTCGGGATTCTGCAGGACAAGTCAGGAGATTTGTGGCTTAGTACTAATAACGGTCTTTCAAGATTTAATCCTGAAACTGAAACATTCACCAATTATTATTACCAGGACGGGTTGCAGGGAAATGAATTCAACCAGAGCGCCTTTGCAAAAGATTCTAAAACCGGCAGTCTATTATTCGGAGGTAATAATGGGTTTAATGTGTTCAATCCTGAAAATATAAAAGGAAATACTTTTATACCGCCGATAGTTTTTACAGACTATGTAAGATATAATACCGACGATCAGGAAGGTAAACCAATTTTCGAAAAAGGAATTTCGGAGAAGAGACAGTCTATTCCTGACCTATAAGGATAATATAATAAACCTGCAGTTTTCGGCGCTGAGTTATTATAACAACTCGGATAATCGGTATAAATATTTGCTTAAAGGTTTTAATAAAAACTGGATTCAGTTGGGAACCGAGCATACTATTACTTTTACCAATCTTTCTCCGGGTAAATACAATCTGAAAGTGATTGGTTCTAACAATGATGGAATATGGAACAACATAGGTACAGATTTATTCATTGAAGTTACCCGCTCCATGGTGGAGGACGAAAACTGCATACGGAATTTATGTATTAATATTCTTCGGAGTACTTTACGGTGCCAGGAGAATAGAATTAAACCGGCGTGAACAAAAAGCACAGATAAGGGAGAATGTACTAAGACTTAAAGCTACTGAAGCTGAGAAACGTGCGATTGAAGCCGAAAATGAACGTAAGACAAAAGAACTTGAAGAAGCCCGCCAGATGCAGTTATCTATGCTGCCTAAAACACTGCCGCAGCTGCCTAACCTGGAAATAGCGGCGTTTATGAGGACAGCTACTGAGGTTGGCGGCGACTACTATGATTTTATTAAGCATGATGGCGGTCCTCTTCATATAGGCTTTGGTGATGCAACGGGTCACGGTCTTCAGGCAGGAATTATGGTCACATTAATGAAAGGATTCTTTACTTCTGATGCCGCAAGACTTGAGCTTAAAGATTTTATGAGTCACTGCACTGCAATGATTAAAGAAATTAAGCTTGGCCGGATACTCATGTCATTCAGTCTTTTAAGAATCATGGACCACAAACTTACAATCACCAGCGGCGGTATGCCCCCGGTCTATTATTACAGGAAGGAAACTCAGGATGTTGAGGAGATACTTATACAGGGAATGCCCCTCGGAGCAATGAAAAAGTTTCCGTACAAGGTTGTGGAAAAGGATCTTATGCCTGGCGACACGCTTCTTCTTCTGACAGACGGCTTCCCTGAGCAAATGAATCAGAATGAAGAAATGTTTGATTATCCCAGGGTGAAAGATAAGTTTAAAGAAATAGCCGAATGTCCTCCTGATTCAATTATTGAAAGCCTTGTAAAATCCGCTGATGAGTGGATGGGAGAACGTATACAGGCAGATGATATGACTTTTATTGTTCTGAAAATTAAGTAACTGGCAGTTTGGACTCCCAGAGAGCTTAAATTTTTCCTCTTTACTTTTTTGAGATAAAATAATATTATATTCACTAAAACCCGATAAATACTTATGGATGAAAATTTTAATCTGAAGATCAAGCTTCCTAATATTCCTAATATAGAACTGGTTGCAGTTGAAGGGCTTGAAAGGATGGGTAAATTCCTTGGGATTACTAATGAAAAAATAGGTGAAGCAAGGATAATAGTAAATGAAGCTATTATAAACGGGTTTGAACACTCGGGAATGGAAAATCCCTATGTCAATGTTGAATTCCTGATGACCAAGCAGAAGCTCACGATCCTGGTGACCGACTATGGTAAGGGTTTCAGCCCTGAGACAGTTGCGTCTCCTGAGATTGCAAAAAAAATAAACAGCGAAAATAAACGCGGATGGGGAATTAAATTAATGAAATCACTTTCTGATGATATGACGATTGAATCAGGTCCATCCGGTACTAAGATATCAATAATCAAAAATTTAACCTGAATGGAAGAGATATGGACGGCGAATTTAATCTTCAAACAGAAAAACTGGAAAACACTTTCCTGATTAAAACGGAAGGGTATATAAATAATACAGCAGGAGAGAAAATTGCTCAGTTCTTTTCTGAGAACCCTATTAAAAATGCAATATTTGACCTCGAAAAATCAAAGGTCATTAATTCAATCGGGATTTCCTACCTCCTCGAGGTAATCGAGCAGATAAATGACAGGGAGGGGAAGATAATCTTTCTGAATCTGGATCCATCGATTGAGAAGACATTTAAGATAATGGGTCTATTCCAGTTTGCGCAAATGGCTGACTCCCTCGATTCTGCTATGAAGGAAATTGTATAAAAGACCGCTGAGATAGAAAATAAAATATAATTATAACGGTTATTTAATTGGAACAGAATTTATTAGTTGAAAAGCTTTCGCTGCAGGCCGAATCCTTCCAGGAAGGGTTTAAGATATTAACACAATCGGATTCAATCAAGGGAATCTTTAAAAATTTCGGAAACCTGCTCAGAACAAATCTTATAATCACTGAACTGCACTTGCTGCATAAGGTTAGTCCTGAATCAGATTGGAAAGTAATTGGATCACAAAATTTTGATGATGCGGATACAAAATACCTTGAGGATCATAAACAGCAGACTACATATTATGGCGGTGGGAAGTACAATGCTTCAGTCGTTTTGCCCCTGACTGATTATTCTTACTTGGGAATCCTGATGGGCAGCAAACTATACGAGGAGGGATTATCTGACTTCGATAAAATAACGCTCCAGATACTTCTGCAGGTTTTTTCCAGTGCCTATGAATCCTTGCTTAATCAGAAAAAAGAAAAACAGTTTATCTTCGACCTGAATGAAAAAATTCTGCAGCTGAATAACCTTATTGATACCGGTATAGATCTCGCAAAGTTTGAAAATCAGAATATCCTCTTCGAAATGGCTCTTGCAAGAATGGTATCTTTGACTAATTCTTCATCGGCATTGATAAGCATTGCTGAGGGTAATAAGGAAATTGCTGAGCAGATTACATTTCCTCCCGGTCTGCAGGCTGATAAAATCTTAAATAGCAATTATAAGATTGAATCATCCTTTGAATTCAGGAATAAGCTTTACAGATTTGTCCTGTCAGAAAAGGAATCACGTAAAGGAGTTATCGAATTTGGTGAGCTCGACCTGATGCTGCTTGAAGCAATCTCACGTCAGGTTCGCACAGCAATTGAAAATAATTTTCTACTGAAAGAGTCCCTCGAAAAGGAGCGAATTGAAAAAGAACTGCTGCTGGCGGCTTCGATACAGCAGAGAATTATTCCCGATACTCTGCCTGTGATTGAAGGATATGAATTAGCCGGAGAAAATATACCGTCACGTGAGGTCGGGGGTGATTATTATGACTGTATTGATATGGGGAATGGCAGGTATGCCCTTATTATTGCGGATGTTGCCGGAAAAGGAATTGCAGCTGCCCTTCTTGTAAATACACTAAATGCTTCGCTGTATTCGTACCTTGAGTTTAACCTTCCGTTAACAGAGATGGCGGATAGATTGAATAAACTTATATATAATGCATCCCCCCCTGATAAGTTTATAACTTTTTTTATAGCAGTACTTGATTCGAAGAGCGGTGAACTGGATGTCGTCAATGCAGGTCATAACCCTATTCTTCTTTTAAGAAAAGATGGTAAGCTCGATAAAATTGATGCCGGAGGTATCGGCCTCGGGATGCTCGATCTGGGGATTCCCTACCAGGGGGAGAAGCTTGTTATGAATCCCGGTGATAAGCTGTTCCTCTATACTGACGGTATTCCCGAAGCAATGGATAAAAATGAAGTTGAGTATTCAGATGATAGAATGATAAAATTCTTCATCAAAAATGCAGATGAACCTGCCGCAGAATTCATCAGCGGCATTGTTGGAGATGTAAGTATCCACGTGAATGGGGAACCGCAGAGCGATGATATAACTTCGATGATCTTAAAACGAAAATCGGTGTAATTTACTCACCCCTCCTGTTATAATAATAAACCTTAGCAGGTATTGAAACGTATAGTAACGTACATTACAACAGCACATAAATAAATACACCATACTGATAGGTATTTGTAAAATAAATAATTTTATTTAGTTTGAAGTAGGTGCAAAATTGATAATCTAACTTGGTTTTTATTTAACTGGCAGGGAGAAATGTTAGAAAAATACGGTATAGTTTGCAGAACTTCATATTCATTTCTATTTAATCAACTTATTACTTAAACAAATTACAGGGGCCTCTATGAAGACCTTGATGTTTCTTCTCATTCCATTTATAATGTTTTCTCAAACACAGGGACAAAAAGCTGATGCTGCTTTGAAATCCGGCCCTGATCCTCAGGATGGTCTGAAAAAATGGTCATTCGGCGTCCTTTATGTCCCTTATTACTCAGGAACTGTCTTCAACCGCGACGTGTATTCAAATCACGACATTTACTCTGTCTCAGAAAATAAAACAGATCTTGAAGCTGAACTGACATATGGTTTTCCCGTTTTCAGGGTATCATTTACTGCTGGTTATTCTTCTTCATATGAATCTGAGCATTATGAAGATCATAGTTCCGGCGGGTATAGTAACGGTTATCGCATTACTATGGGATTGAAAATGATCGACTTTACTATCGGATTCAAATCCTACTTCGGGAATTTCCATGTAGAAAGAGTCAGCGTTTATGTAGAAGCTGGATTTGGAAAACAGTTCGCTTTTGCCGAAAATAATTATGAACAGTTATTCGTTGAACCACAGCCGGGTGAAGTTAATGAGGACAATTCCGGGGAATATATCCAGGAATTAAATTCTCCCTGGCATCTTAATTTCGGATTTGGGGCGGAATATTTCTTCAATGAGTCTTTATCACTAAAATCAAATATCAGGGTATTGTATTCATCAGTCTCCGGCAGCTTTAATTCTCTTCATATAACAGAGAATAATGAGCAGTATGCTACTGACGAAACCACATTTCGTTACTTCACAACTAAAATTGGATTGGGATTAAACTTTTACTTTTAGGAGCGTGTGATCTAAAGTATCATGCGTTACACCATATCAGCCTTTGAATTTATATATTCACGGATAAAGCTGCAATAATTCTTTTTGTTTAATACATACAAGAGGGCAATGTTATGAAAAACGAAAAGTACCGAAGGCTGGTTGAACAATTGCTCGATATGGCTGGAGTAAAAATTAACGGGGACAATCCTTATGACATGCAGGTTCACGACGAAAGGTTTTATAAAAAGGCAGTCACCGAAGTCGAACTTGGAATGGGGGAATCCTACATGGATAATTGGTGGGACGCCCCGAAACTTGATGAACTTATTTACCGGGTTATACACGCCGACTTACAAAATAAAATTAAACACAATTATAAAGTGGCTCTCCAGCTTGCGGGATTTTACCTGATAAATATGCAGTCGCGCCGCCGTGCGTTTATAATAGGGGAAAAGCACTATGATCTCGGGAATGATCTTTTCAGAATTATGCTGGATAAACGAATGAACTACAGCTGCGGCTATTGGAGAGATGCAAGCTCTCTGGATGAGGCCCAGGAAAATAAACTCGAACTGATCTGCAGAAAATTATATCTGAAACCGGGAATGCGCGTACTTGATATAGGCTGCGGATGGGGCGCATTTAGTAAATACGCTGCAGAGAAGTATGACGTTCAGGTTACTGGTATAACAGTCTCAAAAGAACAGGCTGGCCTTGGAAAGGAGCTTTGCAGAGGATTACCTGTGGAGGTCAGACTTCAGGATTACCGGGATGTGAACGAAAAATTCGACAGAATTGTTTCCGTCGGAATGATTGAACACGTGGGTTATAAGAATTATCTGGAATACTTCAGAATAGCAGCAAGAAATTTAACTCAGGACGGACTTTTTCTTCTTCATACCATTGGTGATGTCCGTTCGACCAAAAATACGGATGCATGGACTCATAAATATATTTTTCCTAACGGGATGCTTCCGTCCGTAGCCCAGCTGGGAAAAGCTATGGAAGGTTTATTCGTTATGGAGGACTGGCACAACTTCGGCGCAGATTATGATAAAACTTTAATGGCCTGGTACGCAAATTTTGTAAATGGATGGAATGCTTTGAAGAACAAATACAGCGAACGGTTCTTCAGGATGTGGACTTATTTCCTGCTTTCAAGTGCAGGTGCATTCCGTGCAAGGAATAAAAATCAGCTGTGGCAGATTGTTCTCTCAAAAAATGGGATGCCCGGCGGCTACTGTTCGGTAAGATGAAATGACTTCTGGTTCTAAACTTGCACTCTGGTGAAAAGCTTCCAGGGATTCGGTAATTTCACCTATCATTTGAGAGTTAGGTTAATTTATTTTCAGGGATGAATCGGATAGAATTTCATTTGCTTCAGTAAGATCGGCTAATGTAAATCCCTCGGTGAATTTCTTATAAACTTCAGAGAGACATGGGTATCCTTCTTCCTGCTTTCCGTTACTCTTCAGCAGCTTGTAAAGACTAAGTGATGCTCTTAGTTCAAACATCTTCGTCTTTTGTTTTCCTGCTGAATTTATTGCAAGTCTGAATAATGATTCTGCCTCACCCTTTTTATCAGTTGAAATCATCAGGAGAGCTTCACCTTTGAGCCTGCAAAATTCTGGCATGATAGGATTTTCCGATTTCATTCCGATAATATCAATGGCTTCTTCGATATTTTTTAAACCTTCCTGTGGTTTTCCAGCCATAAGGAATGAAGCCGCTCTTAGTGAAAGCAGTAAAGGCCAGAATACTGGAGGCGTTTTCAGTTCAGTATACATATTAGTGCCATATTCCATTTCGCGGAGCCCATCCTCTTTTATCCCTAGTCCAACTAATGCTGCCCCATGTAGTGAAGCTGCCACTGCCTTCCATATCTGGAATTCATTTTTCTCACTAATTACTAAAACTTCATCCGCTTTTTTAAGGGCAATATCTGCTTCCTGTCTCCATAAATGCAGCAGACCTTTATGAAAATGAACATAGGCTTTGCTGGATAGGTGATTTATACTATCAGCTAGTGCTGCTGCCTCCTCCGCAAGTTTTAATGAACGTTCGGGATAGCCCATCATCCACAGGCATAGTGCAGAAGTAGTATAAGCTATAATACCGGGATTATTGCCAAACCTGAATCTGTGTGTCTTATGAATTCCGGGTTTATAATCGGCAACAGCCATCTCCAGATGTTCCATCCCTGATTCCAGGTCGCCTGAAAAAACAAGGTTGTATCCAATCAGCAGGTGTCCCTCAACCTTCATACTTACATCATCAACCTGGGTGGCAAGCTCAAGTATCTGTTCTCCTAACACTTTACTTTTTTCGAAATCTGCTCTATATGCATAAAAACTTGCAAGAGCCCGTAATACAGGAAATGTCTGGGGTATTTCCCCATGTTTCTGGCAAAGTTCTAATGCCCGCTTATAAGCCTTTTCAACTTCTGGCGTACATCCTTTGCTTGTCATCAGTACACGGGCCAGGCTCATCTGCAGGGTAATTTCCTGCTGAGCATATTCAGCAATCGAGGGATTGGAAGATAGTACCTTTAACAGATCATTAGTAAGTTCCAGAGTATCCTGATACCATCCTCTTGCATCATAAAGCACCCAGAGTGAGTCAGTTAATTTTTGTAACTGTTCAAGATTTCCTTCAGTTACCCAGTATTTCCAGGCGGAACGCATATTTTCAATTTCAGTTTCGAAACCTTTGAGAGCATTCTCACGGTTATTTCCTGTCAGGAGTTTCCATTGCTGATGTGCAAAATCAGCAAAAAATACAGCGTATTTATGAAAGACCTCATCTTTAAAATCGGAATCTTCTTCCAGTTTTTCAGATGCGTACTCCCTGATTGTTTCAAGCATAGTTAACCGGGGATCACTATCCGGTTTATCCACTCGCTTTATGAGACTTTTATCAATAAGTGACGAGAGGTCGGAGTAAATATCTGAGTGCAGACTAACCAGTCCGCTGATATCTTTTGTTACGGCTTCTATTTGATCGAATGTGCAGGAGGGAAACACTGATAGAAGAGAAAATAAACGCTGTTCTTTATCATTCAGCATCTCATAGCTCCAGTCGATTGTATCCCGGAGAGTTTGCTGCCTTTCGGGAAGGTCCCGGGCTCCTCCTTTCAGGAACTTAAGCCTGCTGCCCATTCGTTCCTGCAAAGTTTTTGGGGAGAATAGATTAATACGGGCAGCTGCCAGTTCAATTGCCAGGGGCAGACCGTCCAGCCTCCGGCAAATTTCTGCAACGTAATGTGAATTATCTTCTGTAAGCTCGAAGTCCGGTCTGATCATCGCTGCCCGCTCAATGAACATCTGAATAGCATCGTTTTCTTTCAATTGTTCAGCTGATAGCTCTTTCGATCCGGTATCTGGCAGCGGAAACGGAGGAACAGGAAAAATCTGCTCGCCTCTTATACGCAATGCTTCACGGCTGGTAATCACTAACTTCAATTTCGGACAGTCCCGGAGCAATTCCTTGAGACTGGCTGCGGCAGATGTCAACTGCTCAAAATTATCAAGCAGCAGCAGCATCTTTTTATCCCTGAGATATTTTCTGATCTCATCGAAAAGAGAATTGTCACTGGTTCTTCTGAGGCCTATAGTTCTGACAATAGCTGCGAAAAGTGATTCTGAATCATTTATGGAAGCCAGGTCAATAAAAAAAGTTCCATCTTCGAAGTTATTGGTTATCTGCATTACTGCCTGGAGGCTTAGCCTTGTTTTTCCTGTGCCTCCCGGACCGGTCATAGTCAATAACCGCACTTCTTCATGTGAAAGTAATTCGGTAATAATTTTAAGTTCTTTTTGGCGGCCTATAAATTTCGTTGCCTGCGCGGGCAGATTGTGTTGCGGGAAGGCTGTTTGTTTCTTGATGGTCTCATGCTTTAGTATTGGATCATTCGCCTTTAATTCAATATCAATATGTCCTGCTTCAACGGGAAGAGGGACACCGAAAGCTGAATGGAACCGCTTCAGATGAGCTGCTGCGAAAATAAGACCTGCCAGTCTTTCATTTTCGGAAATAATAGACTTATTACAATAGTTCAATCCGGCTGCTGCTGCTGCAAGCCAGTATTGTCCCCAGAGATCATCGGATAAACTCGAATGATTTTTTTGAATCCACCTGCCGAATATTCTTCTTCCTGAATTAACTACAGAACAGGCGCCGGCTAATTCTATTGGAACCTGGTATGGATCAAGAATGTCCTGGTCTGCGAAACGTGTAATCAGATCAATCCACTTGGGAAAAGTAGTCCTGGATAATTCACGGATCATATATGACATTTCAAGATAGCAGAGGTCATAAAACAGGGGCATATCTGATTTAAATAAAGCAAAATCTATAAGGTAGTATCCTGTAATATCATCATCTTTTCCGCCGAACTTTGCAAGTATATTCCCTATATTCAGATCACCGTGCTGGAAACCCAGGACGTTATCAATTGGTCTTATAGTTCCCCACAAATCAGTTCTCTTTGCATAAACAAGAGGATTGGGAAACACATGTCCCTGGATAAGCAGTCCTGTTGTATCATGGTGAATATGGCAGGTTTCCTCAAGGAAATTCTCAATATTTCCGCCGGGTTTAATTCTGTAACCCAGCCAGAAGGCTAGTACGTTTTGAGGATGAACTGCCTGTTTAAAACTATGATTTATGTTCCATTTAGAAAGTAAGTATTCGCAGGTGGTAGTGAAAAGCTTCTCGAGTTTATTCTGCTGCTGATAACTTGCGAGGGATTTATAATCATGAAGGGACTGTCCGGCAATATTATAGAAAATAGCTACAGCATTTTCACATTCCACCCTATCGAATGCAAGGTCCGCTATATGATTTGCAGAAAAATCTTTTGGTGCTCCTTCAACAGCTGTACGGTGTCTTTCAAGTTCATCCTTCCTGTTATTCGTGCTTTTATGATCAAGCTTCAGTACAAGATGCTGCACATTATTTGGCTTAAGAAGCGTTACACTGACCAGGTAAAGCACTGCACCTGTCTGTCCCCCTTTCAGTTCCTGGAGCATGGACACTTTTATTTGATGTTTCTCCTGTGCCAGCTTTAGTACTTTTTGATATTCAGGAGGAAGATCGCGGAATTCATCAGACAGTTCAGTCATAATCTATTTAATATATAGTAGTAATCATTCTTTGCCGGGAATTAGAGGATAAATTAAACCGGTTGAAGTATCAAATTACAAATCTGAATCTAAAAATGCATCGGTGTTTTTTGGAAAGCTTAGTATAGTTAATGAATTATATAAAAGCAAACTCTGAAACATTTCAAAAATTAAGTATAATTTTAAGCTATGGGCGGGACGTATCGAAGCCGCCGGTAATTAGGAATAATTAAGAAATTTCATATATATGAACGGGATTTAGTATTTTCCTTCTCCGCTTATCAAAGTGTCACTGCAAAATTCAAACGTGATCTATTGCATTGCATTAATTTCTTTCTATCTATTCGTCGCTCAAATTGCGATATTTGTTTCAGAGAGAGTAGGAAAACACAGCTTTGCATTTTACAAAAAAGATACTGATTGTTGAAGATGTCGGGTTAATCGCATTGGATATAAAGGCTATGTTGTTTACCATGGGGTTTGCCGATGTTAAAGTTGTATATAATGGCAGCGATGCCGTAAATTATGTTCAAACACAAAAGCCTGATCTTATCCTGATGGATATTACACTTGATGAGGGAAAAAACGGGATCGAAACTGCAAAGGAAATATTAAGCAGGGATCTGATTCCGATCATTTTCATAACCGGTTCCACTGATGAGCACACACTCGGAGAAGCTTCTGAAACAGAACCTGCTGCCATAATTTATAAGCCGGTACATATGCCTGACCTTGAGGGAGCTGTTAAAGCAGTATTGGGGACAGGGCCTCTGCCCGGAATAGCGCCGTTGTAGAGTTCGGAAATTTTCACACTCCCCCTGAAGCGCACATTAATCTTCATTTATCAGTTTAGTAAAATCGAGTGATCTTACAGCGTCAACTGCATACTCAATCCTGCCCTCTTCACAGAGCCCTTTTATCCCGCCCTCCTCATAAGCGCGTATAAATTCCTTCACACATTCTTCGCGTACTCTTTGAATTAATGTTTCCCTGCTTGTTTTCATCGCTGACCGCTTTCCCGTATTTGTTAATCAATTCCCAATAATTAATAATTATCAAAAATTAAATAGCGTATAATATCTCATTTCGCTAAGTTTACCCCGGTCCCGAATTTCATCCCGTTTATCCATTTCTCAGGGCTTTCGGCTCATAGCCGGAAATACTAATAATCAAAAAAGAAGTTTTATGAAAAAGCATTTGTTTATTCTAATATTATTTATTCCGGTGATATTATCAGCCCGGCAGCAATATACGATAATGAACTATAACCTGCTTAACTACCCTGGAAATGATACTACCACGCGCAACCCTTATTTCAGAACCACAATGGCAGCCGTTATGCCTGATATATTAGTCTGTGAGGAAATGACTTCTCAGGCAGGTGTAGATGGCTTCTTGAATAATGTGCTTCTCCCGGCTTTCAGCGGTTATTCAGCCGGAACTTTTATCGACGGTCCTGATACAGATAATGAGATTTTTTTCAAAACGGAGTTCTTTACTTTTATCAGTAATACACCCATTGCTACAGATCTGCGTAATATATCGGAATTCAAACTGGTTGAGAATTCTTCAGGCGATACTATTAGAATCTATGCTGTACATCTGAAGGCAAGTTCAGGCTCCGGGAATGAGCAGCAGCGGCTGGCGGAGGTAAATGTTCTGAGGGGAGTGACGGCTCTGCTTCCTGCCGGATCATTCTTTATGGTTACGGGAGATTTCAATATTTACGGATCCTCCGAACCTGCGTACGCCGCTCTGACCGATCAGTCGGATCCCGGCTATTTCGTAGATATTTTTGATATGCCCGGTGTATGGAATAATTCTGCTTATGCTCCTTTTCATACTCAGTCAACCCGCACAAGACAGTTCGGGGGCGGAGCCAATGGAGGACTGGATGACCGCTTTGATATGATACTTATGTCGCAGGGTATTATGGATACAGGTGGGGTTCATTATGTCGATAATTCTTATATCCCTTATGGCAATGATGGGCTTCATTATAACGATTCAATTAATCAGCCTCCTAATCTTGCAGTAGGACAGGAGATAGCTGATGCGCTTCATTATTCTTCCGATCATCTCCCTGTAATGGCAGACTTTGTATTTGAATCAGCAGTTCCTGTAGAATTAATTTCATTCAATGCAGAATTTGTAAATGGAGAAGTTCAGTTAAACTGGATTACAGAGACAGAAACAAACAACCGGGGATTTGAAATAGAAAGATCCGGTGAATCTAATAAATGGATAAAGATCGGATATACGGAAGGGTACGGCACCGCTGTCTCAGGTCATTCTTATTCTTTCACTGATAAAAATGTATCAGCCGGTAAATATTATTACAGGTTAAAGCAGATGGACTTTAACGGCTCATTTGAATACAGCCGTATAATTAAAGTAAATGTTGTAAATAGTGCCGCGGCTTTCAATCTTGAACAGAATTATCCCAATCCCTTCAATCCCGAAACGGTTATAGATTATCAATTACCAGCGAATAATTTTGTTACCATCAAAGTATACAATACCCTCGGGCAGGAAATCATTACACTCGTAAACAATTACATGGATGCAGGGAGTCATAGTGTTAAGTTTAACGGAAGCAAACTGCCGGGCGGAGTATATATATACAGGCTGAGTGCAGGGAATCATACAGCCGCCAGGAAACTACTGTTATTAAAGTAAAGCCGGATTACCGTAACACATATTAGAGGCTGATTACAGGAATGAGTGTCTTCTGTTTATAATTTTACCATCCTGAAATTCATCGAACGGAATAACTCTGTCAGGTTTCTGATAAAATTTCTTTCCCAAGTCTTACTGCCTCTTTTGCGAGAAGATCAAAGTCTTCATACCTACTGCGGTGATTAGCTATAGCTATTCTTAAACAGTATTTTCCTTTCAGAGTAGTATAGGATGGAACTGCTATTCCTTTCTCATGAAGCTGGAATAATATCTCCTTATTTAATTTGTTAAGCTGCTCGGTATCCAGTCCTCCGGGGTTAAAACGGAAACACACTATATCCATCCCAATCGGGGCAATAAGTTCTAAATGGGGATCTTTTTCTATGAGACTTCCAAAGTAATGAGCCTGATCTATGTTCCGGTCAATCAGCCTGCCGAATTTTTCAAGTCCATGCTCTTTCACGGACATCCACACTTTTAGAGCTCTGAAATTCCTGGAGAGTTCAATGCCATAATCAGAAAACCAGAGATTGGCGCCGGGAAGTCCACGGGTTTCGTGTGCAAGGTACTCCGGTGTAAGGGAGAATGCCGACCTATGCTCATTCTCATGCCGTACCAGTACGCACCCGGCTTCAAATGGAATATGCATCCATTTATGCAGATCGAGCGCTACAGAATCAGCTTTTTCTATACCCGTCAAACTGGGTTTAACTTTTGATGATAATACTGCCACGGCTCCTATAGCGCCGTCAACATGAAACCAGAGATCCTCTTTTTTGCATATATCCGCTATTGCTTCCAGGTCATCAATCGCTCCGGTATTAATGGTACCTGCAGTACCAATAATACAGATCGGTTTATTCCCAGCCTCACGGTCTTGTTTAATAGCGGATTTAAGTGCTTCCAGGTTAATTGTATAATCATCATTTACAGGAATGTAATGAAGACTATTCTTGCCGAGTCCCAGCAGTTCCACTGCTTTTTGATTTGAACTGTGAACCTCAGTCGATGCATAAACGATGAGTGACTGCGGGGCCTTCCTCATCCCTGATTCCCTGACATTAAATCCTGATTTTGTGTTTCTTGCAACTGTCAATGCAACAAAATTCGCCATCGAACCTCCGCTTACAAGCAGTCCGCTCGAATTCCCCGGAAGCCCGAGCATTTCTTTCATCCAGTTAATTACCTGTTCTTCAACAACGGGAGCCGCATGCTGACCTCCGCCGAGGTTGGAGTTCATAATAGCTGCCAGGAATTCGCCAAGTGCTCCGAAAAAAGTACCATTCCCCATATACCATCCCCAAAACCGGGGATGAATATTCCCCATTGGATAAGGGTATATTGTTTCGAGGAACTCTTTATATACTTCATCGGCAGAGGCGGGCTTTCGGGGAGCAAGACTATGAAGTCTGGATCTGATATTTTCCGGCAAAGGCTGCCATACAGGTCTTTCTTCAACCTTTTCAATATAATTGATTGCATCATCCACTATACGGTGGGCTAGTGAACGTAAGTCATCCCAGTTTTCGGGATCAAGCGTCTCATAACCGTTTGTTTTATTCATTCCGGGTCCTTTTTATTTTAAATATTATTATACATAATTATTAATAATTAAAGTAACCCTGAATTTTCCAACGGCAAATATTTTGGATAAATGGCTGCTATAATTCAATATTTAATGAGTGTTATTACTCATTAGATTAAAATTGACTTTAATCCAAAAGAAAAGTAGATTTTATTCATCCCCTTATCCTTCACGGAGTTAAATTAGACCGGGCCTGTGAACTCTCCCCGGTTGTTGTTCTAAGAATACTGATCATTCGCTGGTTCATTAATGCAAAAATTAACCCGGAATATTAACATAAAGGTGCTGTTATGTTCAATATAAATCTCGAAAATGAAAATGAAGTGGTTATATCCGGCCGTTTTGATGCGGCGCAGGTTGACAGGGTAAAGAGTGTGCTCGATGCTGTCTCAAATGATTGTATAGTCAATTTCCAGAACCTTGAATATATATCCAGTGCGGGCCTCGGATCATTATTACATCTCTATTCAAGGCTGAAAAATACGGGACATACCGTGCAGCTGAAAAACCTGAACAAACACGTCCGCGAGGTATTCAAGTATTCAAAGCTTGATGGTGTATTTAATATCCTGGAATAAATTATTCGTATCCCTCCAACTTTTTTACTTCTGAGTTGTAATTAATTATGAATGAAGATGACAAGGATTTAGTGAGAGAAAGTCTTCAGGGAAGCAGAAAGTCCTTTGAAGAAATTGTAAATAGATATTATAAAACCGTTTACAGGCTTTCATTCAGAATATTACATGATAACGATAATGCAGAAGAAATCACACAAATTGTTTTCGTTAAGGCTTTTGAAAATCTTAAATCTTACAATCCTAAGTTTAAGTTTTTCAGCTGGTTATACAGAATCGCCATAAATGAAACTCTCAATTTTACAAAAAAACAAAGTTATACGGAGAAGCTTATTGATGGAAATAGCTCAAGTGAAGAAGACCCTGATGAAATATACAGCAGAAATGAGCTTGGTGAAAAAATTGAGATTGCGCTGACCGAGGTGGATATATTATACAGAGTTCCGCTGGTTCTTAAACATTTTATGGATTATTCATATAAGGAAATAAGTGAACTGCTTGCGGTCCCCGAAAAGACAGTGAAATCAAGGCTGTTTACAGGAAGACAGCTGTTAAAAGAAATTTTAATTAAAAATAAGGTTTTAGAATAATGGTAGATAAAAAATATTTAGAATTGATGAACAGGGAAGTTGATGATTTGATTACTCCTTCTGAAAAACAGGATCTTCATCAATACTTATCAGAAAACCGGGAAGCAAGTGAATATTATGATGAACTGCTTTCTGCAGATAATGCCCTTAAACAGATCTCTGAACCGGAGGTACCTGCAAATCTCAACAAAAGAATCATTAATTCAATTGATTTTACAAGGTATATGGGTAAACCTGATAAGAGAAAAACTTTTAATTTTATCCGGGGATCCAATTTAAGGTACGCTCTTACCTTCGCAACAGGACTTCTTGCCGGGATACTCATTTTCACCATCTTTACTAATACCCCGGCGAACTTCAGCCGGAATGATATTTCGGGAACTATAGGAATTGAAAAGGCAGTTACTCTTAAAGAGATTCCCATACTTATTAGTGATATTGAGGGCAATATATCTCTGAAAGAAAAAAATGACCTATACTTATTGGAAATCAGTCTGAATTCAAATTCACTTGTGGATCTGACGATATCTTATCCTGACCAGGTAAAACTGGATAGTTTCAAACCAGGCGTGCCCGGAAGAATCAATTTAATCACAGCTGGCAATTTTATAAAAGCTGCAAATGCCGGCCCCCAGCAATACACTTTCTCATTTACTGATACCGGCTTAAATCCTCCTCCCGTTAATATTGAATTATCCAGATCCGGAAAGAAGTTATTTGAATACGAATTTGCTTTAACAAGATAGAAGATTAAAATCCCGTTCCGGAATTCAGGCTATCATCTCCCCGGAAATTCATTAAAGATATTCGCCAACTTTTCCTTTTTCCAGTTGTACTTACTATAAACGGAAATTAAGTAATCATTAAAAATAAAATCATGGAGGTCTGTTATGCCAGGAACAAAACAACATTTAAGTAGCAAATCCAGGTTATTGATGGGGGGCTCAATATTAGCTGTTGTACTTATTTTATACTTTGCTGCCTTTTATCCATGGCCTGTAATCAATACTGATATGTCAGGTACCATAGGAGGTGTCGAAAAAGTTAAAAAGTACCAGCATGAGCAGATTAACTCAGGTGATGTAGCTGTGGAGACGGGTGACATTCAGCAGCTTCTTCAGAATGATAAGATCCAGACCTTAATAAATGATCCGAATTTCCGTACTGCCGTAGATAATGAAGCCTTTCGAAGAGAATTTAACAGGAACCCTGCTTTCAGACAGGCTGTAACCAGAAGTGCCGTTTACAGAACGATAATGACAAATAGAAACTGGGCAGACGCACTGAGGAATGAAGGTTTCAGGAATATAGTTGAGAGCGGTGCTTTTGCTAAAATAGCTGCCGACGGCTCACTCCACATGGCTATGAGGAACGCTGCATTAAGAACTCAGCTCGCAGGTGCAAACTACAGCATGGCTCTCAGGAATGAAGCTTTAAGACAGGTCGCAAACGACGCATCCTTTACAGAAGCAATGCGCGATGCTTCATTCAGACAGCTTTTTACAAGCGAAGCAATGAGACAATTACTCGATAACCGGCAGTTTACTGAAGCATTCAGAACAGATGCTGCAAGAAATATATTCCAGGACGCTGATTTCCAGATGGCGCTAAGACAGGAGATGTTCAGAAATGCAGCAGCAAGTGACGGTTTCATGAAAGCAGTACAAAGCGATGCCCTGATGAAATACTGGGATAACAGTGCATTCAGAACAGAAGTTTTCAGGACTGAGGCCGATAGAAATATCGAAGCTCAGAGAAATATGGATGCAGGTAGGAGCATTGAAGCTCAAAGAAACATTGAATCAGGGAGAAGCATCACCAAATAATCAAATAATAAATTCAGACCTTTGTTGAGGAGAAGCTGTTTTGAAAAAAACAGTTTCTCCTTTTAATATTTTTAAACTCTTCTTAAACCATAACTATGGGCTTCAAAAATACGCACCATTCGAAATTTACTATAAGTATTTTTCTATTCATTTGTCTTGCTTTGCCGCCGCAGGTAAAAGCGCAGTTATATGAATACGACACCCCGGATATGAGACTAATATATACCGGGGAAGCAGGCAAATATCTTGTAAAATATGCCGGTCAGTGCTTTGAGAACGCATTAAAGTGGAATAGTAAATTATATGACTACCACACCAGATGAAAAGACAACTGTTCTTGTTTATGATATGAACGATTTTGGAAATGCCGGGACAGGAACAATTCCCCGCAACCATATAATACTCTCAGTTGCCCCTCTCGATTATGAATATGAAACTGCCCCGGCTAATGAAAGGTTCAATACTACTTTTAATCATGAACTCGTTCATATGGTTACACTTGACCAGTCGACTTCAGGTGACAGGTTCTTCAGAACAATTTTCGGCGGGAAGGTGGGTGAATCATCTGATGATCCGGAGACAATATTTTATGCTTTCCTCACTGATCCGAGAAGAAGTACTCCCCGCTGGTGGAAAGAGGGGATTGCTGTTTTTCTCGAGACCTGGATGGCTGGAGGTATAGGGCGCGCCATGGGAGGCTATGATGAAATGGTTTTCAGAACTAAAGTACTCGAGAAAGAACCCATTTACGATCTTCTAAGCCTTGAATCTGAAGGAACGCAGACAGATTTTCAGGTCGGAGCCAATTCTTATTTGTACGGCACAAGGTTTATGAACTACCTTGCGCTTAAATATGGTCCTGAAAAGTTAATAGAATGGACCTCCAGAAAGGATGGAAGTGACGCTTATTTTACCTCCGATTTTAACCGGATCTATAAACTTTCTCTGTCTGATGCCTGGGATCAGTGGATTGAATTTGAAAAGGAATTCCAGCAGAAAAATTTAGAAATATTGAAAAGCAATCCAGTTACAGAATACCGGCCTTTATCTACAGCATTGGGAGGATTATCAAGGGCGTTCTACGATAAGTCCGTTAAAAAGATCTATTGTGCGATCGATTACCCCGGACAGGTAGCCCAGATTGTATCCATTGATACAAAAACAGGGGAGATAGATAAGATACACGATGTTAAAAGTGAGGCTTTATATTATGTAACTTCTTTAGCATACGACCCTGATTCGGGCACTTTGTTTTATACTACAGACAATAATGAATGGAGAAGTCTCTACTCGCTCGATATAAAGTCAGGCGACTCAAAGCTTCTGTTAAAAGAACAGAGAATCGGCGACCTTGTTTTTAACCATGCGGATAAATCGCTCTGGGGTATAAGGCATTATAACGGGCAGTCGACAGTAGTAAGAATCCCGTATCCGTATACCGAATGGAATCAAATCTATTCCTGGCCGTTTGGACAGGACCTCTACAACATCGATCTTTCTCGCGACGGAAAATTTCTTACAGGGGCACTTGCTGAAATAAATGGTCAGCAGCTGCTGGTTAAATTGGATATCAGACAGCCTGATGAATGGTGATTTTTCATACGACACTTTATTTAACTTCGAGAATACTATACCGGCTAATTTCAGTTTCTCTGATGACGGTAAATATTTGTACGGTACCTCCTACTACTCCGGCGTCTCCAATATTTACAGGTACGATTTCGGCAAAAAAGATATGGATATAATGAGTAACACTGAAACCGGTTTATTCAGACCTTCTCCCGTAAGCAATGATTCATTACTCGCATTTATGTATAGTGCACAGGGATTCCAGCCGGTTATGATAGCAAATAAAATTGTTGAAAATGTTAGTGCAATCAACCTGTTAGGCCAGCAGGTAGTGGAAGAGCACCCCATAGTTAAACAATGGATTGCTCCGCCTCCTTCATCCGTAAATATTGATTCACTGATAACCCGGTGGGACGACTACACCGTTTTTAAACACTTCGGTGTCGTATCCTTTTACCCGGTTGTACTCGGCTATAAAGATTATTTTTCATACGGGTTAAAGGTGAATCTTGCTGATCCTATAGGTTTTCAGAACCTTAGCCTGCTTGCTTCTTATAGCCCATACAACCAGCTTAACATGAACGAAAGATTTCATCTCGATTTTGTTTATTCCTACCTGAACTGGAAGTTCGAATCAACTTTGAACCGCGCTGATTTCTATGATCTCGCAGGTCCGACTAAGGTAAGTATGAAAGGGTATTCTGTAGGATTAGATTACCATAGAAGCCTGATTTATGATAGGCCTTTGTTTATGGATTATTCAATTCATACAACATATTACGGAAACCTTGAGCGTCTGCCCTCCTACCAGAATATTACAGCCTCCTATGATAAGCTTCTTAATCTGGGTGCGGATTTTGGTTACCGGTATGAGGCTGCATCCCTTGGTTCAGTTGATAAAGAAAAGGGTTTTAACTGGAAGATCAGCCTTGATAATAATTACGTCAGGACAACGATATATCCTCATATCCATAATGATTTCGACCTCGGATTTGCCTTACCTCTGAATCATTCATCAATATGGCTTCGAAGCTCGGCTGGTTACTCCTACGGCAGCCGTGAAGAACCCTTCGCCAACTTTTATTTCGGCGGTTTCGGAAACAATTATGTTGATTTCCAGGATGAGAAAAGGTACAGAGAGTATTATAGCTTTCCCGGTGCCGGACTTGATGAAATTGCAGGCACAAACTACGGCAAACTTATGGCCGAATGGAATCTCCCCCCGGTAAGGTTCAGCAATATCGGATTTACATCTTTTTTCTTAAATTACGCCAGGACTTCTTTATTCTCCACTGCGATTGTAACAAACGTAGATTCGAAGGAGTCCCGGAGATCATTGCTTGACTTCGGTTCACAAATCGATTTCAGGTTTATTCTTCTATATCACCTTAAGATGACTTTCTCGATAGGATATGCCGCTGCGGTTGAACAAAATAATAAGATGTCTGACGAGTGGATGTTCTCACTTAAAATTTTATGATCCGGAATGCTCAGAATATTAATCAGTCTCCTTCCGGTTCTGGCATTCCTGGCTGCTCTGATTTACTCGGACAGCTTCAAACTGGTCAAAAGATCGCTTGTAGTTCAGGCCATCTTAGCCGGTATCATAACTGCAGGCATCAGCTATTTCATCAATATATATCTGCTTACCGGTTTAGTCATTCAAACAACTGCCTATACATTATATATTTCCCCTGTAATTGAAGAAACACTTAAAGCTTCATTTGTTATTTATCTCATTGCAAAACGTAAAGTGGGTTTCATGATAGATGCTGCTATTTACGGATTTGCTGTCGGGGCGGGATTTGCTCTCGTGGAAAATATCTACTATCTGAACGCAGTTGATCAGCCTAACCTTGCTGTTTGGTTCATCAGGGGGTTCGGTACAGCTGTGATGCATGGCGGAACAACAGCAATCTTTGCTATATTCACAAAGAATATTTCCGACCGAAGGAATGAGTTTAAGCTCTCTAAGATTATCCCAGGTTTCCTATTTGTTATTTTGTACCATTTATTCCCGGGACTGATCACGGCGATAGGCATTCATTCTTTCTTTAATCATTTTGTGCTTGCTCCGATAATCTTAACAGCGCTGCAGTTAATTATACTCCCGGTAGTAATAGTATTCGTCTTTTACAGGGGTGAAAAAATTCTGAGGAATTGGCTGGAATCGGGACTTGATACAGATGTGGAACTGCTCGAACAAATAAATGAGGGAAGATTATCAGAGTCGCATATTGGGCAGTATTTGACCTCACTGCAGAACAGTTTTTCTCCCGGGGTCATTGTAGATATGATAGCCTATGTAAGGAACCATATTGAACTGGCGATTGAGGCAAAAGGGGTGCTTCTTTTGAAACAGGCCGGGGTTCCTGTCAGTATTGATGAAGATACCAGAGATAAGTTCCGAGAGTTGAAGTACCTTGAAAAAAGTATCGGTCAAACAGGGAAGCTGGCAATATCTCCCATCCTTCATACCAGCACCCGCGACCTCTGGCAGCTCTATATGCTGGAACAGAGCTAATATCCCGCAAACCTTACCTAATTTCCTGCAAATTTCTTCCGGGGAGCCGGTTTTTACAATTATATGACAAATTTTTGACAATCGTAATGGAAGAATGGTGTAGAATACTCCCGGATAATAACAGTTTTAATTCAGACTGTATTTCAGAACAACTTTTTCAAGGGAGCATATATGAAGAGCATTTGTTTACTTACAGTTGCAATTTTCATGACATTCTCGTTAATATTGAAGTCACAGACCATTCTTGAGTATGAACGTACCACATTTTCGGGTAGTTATCAGGAGATTACCGGGGCCTCAGGACCTCAGGGGGAATATTACGCTGAAAATTATGGTCTTCCTTTTACTTTCCATTATATTGATCATGATTATAACCTGGTTAGAATTAGTACGAGCGGGTGGATTGAATTGGGCTCTTCGACCCGTCCTTTGTCTTATTCAAATTCCCCATACAATGAAGATTTATTCAGCGGATATGAACCTAATAAAACAATCGCTCCGTGGTGGGATTATTTAGGAGCTTATAATTATCCGGTTCAGTATACGACATTAGGATCTGCACCAAACAGAGTATTTGTTGTTCAGTGGAAAAATGTCAATTCTCCGTCCTACTCATACCGTACCCTGAATTTCCAGGTCAGGCTTTATGAAACAACGAATTTAATTGAGTTTTGGTATGGGAATACTTCCGGAAGCGGGGAACTCGAGTATGCATCCTTCGGAATCGAAGATCATATCGGGGGAAGCGGACATTTTATAGACGGACCTACTGGGTCAAATACCATTGGAACGACCGATCTGAATTCATATAGTAACTGGCCTTCAGCATTTTACCGCTTCAGCCCGGCTCCAGTCAAAGTTGTTAAACCAAACGGGGGAGAACACTTTTCAATTGGCTATCAGGATACAATCAAGTGGACTGCCACGGTCAGCAATGTCAAACTTGAGTATTCCACTAATTCAGGTAATAACTGGGATTTAATTGTGAATTCTATTCCTGCTTCATCCGGACATTATATCTGGACAATCCCTATTGCTCCCTCAGAAAATTCATTAGTGAAAATTTCAGACGCTTCTAATCCGGCTGTTTTTGATATTAGCGATAATGTTTTTTCAATATCAGAACCTCCGCTGATTTCTGTTCTCCCTGACTCAATTTCACTCAGCATAAATGAAGGGGACAGTAGTGAGCTCTCCTTGCAGATTTCTAATTCGGGAACAGGTAACTTGTATTACGGGATTTCGATAGAAAACATATATCTGCAATCTAAAAAGGAATTAAAAATTTCATCCGGAAGTCCTTTCAGCGACTGGAAGGAAAATTTTCGGAAAGCAAAAGAGAAGAGGGTCAAAGGCACAGATAAACCGGCCCTACCTGCCGTCTTTCCTGAAGAAACTCTGCCGTTAGTAATATCTGATCCGGCAGGTGACGGCGGTGCTATTGATATAATTGAAATTCGTGGAATATCCTCTTCTGACAGCGTAGAGATTCAGCTGGTTTTTGAAACCGAACTCAACGTATATGATCTTGGAGGAATTATTGGATTCGATACAGATCAGGATGTACTGACAGGTATACCTTTAGAGAATGGACTCATTTCGCAAACAGTAGGCTGTGAATATTTCGCGAGTTTATATGATATAGGGTATAATGAAATCTATGTTTTTGATCAATATTACAACTGGGTCGGATATTTTCCAGCTCAGTATGATTCACATAATATCCGATTTTCAATTCCTCTTTCAGCCTTTGGGAATGATGACGGGGTGATTAACCTGGCTGGAGTAGTTGGAAATTCCTATGGACCGACTGACTGGATTCCCGATGAAGGCTGCGGAGTTCTTGGAGGCAATCTCTGGCTGAATGTCAACCCTCTTTCAGGGATTATAAATCCAGGCAGCATTGAGGATGTTCAGCTTAAGATCTCCACTGAATATATTAACGGAGGAGAGTTTTATGCAAATTTACTGATCAGCAGTAATGATCCGGTAAATCAATTAGTAACTGTCCCTGTTCATCTCACTGTTATCGGCCAGCCGGATCTTGTTGCACCTGACTCATCCTTATTTAGTGAGGTCTTTGTAGGTTTTCCCATTACTAATTACCTGAACCTTAAGAACAATGGTTCTGTCAACCTTGAAGTTTCCGATATCGAGTCATCCAATAATGTTTTTACGTGTGAAGGTAATTCTGCCTTTACAATTTCGCCTGCATCTTCCTATCAATTACCCGTTATTTTCAATCCCGCAACCGCTGGTTCGGAATCAGGTACGTTAAATATAGTAAGTAATGATCCTTCTTCGCCATTCATCATAAACCTGACCGGAGAAGGAGTGTTTCCTCCCTCAATAACCGTTACTCCGGATTCCTTTTTCTTTGATCTGAACGTAGGCGACAGCCTGAATACTCAGTTCATAATTGATAATTCAAACGGATTGGGGGATCTGACATTCTCGATATCCGACATGTTTATTGCAGACAAAATGGTAAAACGGAACCCACACCAGGATTTCCTGAGACTCAAAAAACCAGGCGGTGACAAGCACAAGGTTTTCGAAATTGATCCCCGGAACATTCCTAATTCTCTTAATAAGAAAAATACGCAAAACCCGCAGAAAAAATCAGCAGATGATCCTCTGCTAATTTTGCCAGTATTAATCCAGGATAATTTAGGTGACGGGGGAGAGGCCGATATCAAAGAAATAAGGGGACAGATCCTTAACAATAACCTGGAAATTGAATATGTTTTTGCTGATGGAGTTGACATTTACGATTATGTTTGGGCTGTTCTGTTTCTGGATGTGGACAGGAATCCTCTTACAGGAGAAACCGATCCTTACTTTTTTCATGATTTGGGAGTGGATTATGAGATTTTATGCATTTACCCATACCTCGGTCCCCAGATTCAGATATATGAATATTCCACCGGAAATTATTTTTTGCTTCCCTGTAATTTTTCCGGCACAATAGTTTCTTACAGCATTCCTCTCTCACTTTTCGGTGATGATGACGGGAATATGGATCTTCTCGCTTTATCTCAGGATGTGAATTCAATGTTGGATTGGGCGCCGGATGAAAGTCACGTTACATTATATGCTGATGTTCCCTGGCTTAATGAGAATCCGCTTTCAGGTACAATTCCTGCCGGCGGAAGTGTAATAGTGGAGGTTGAGGCAAATACATCAGAGTTATTCGGTGGAAATTTTCTTGCAAGTATTGATATTCAGAGCAATGACCCGGTTCATCCTGTAATCCAAATACCATTCAGACTGCATTTAACCGGAGTACCGAATTTAATAGCCTCTCCTGATTCCATTGACTTTGGCGAGACTTATATAGGATATTCTAATTCCTTATCAATTTCAATATCCAGTACCGGAACGGACTCACTAATAGGGAGCCTGGTTTCTTCTGGTCCTCAATTTATTTTAATAGATTCCGTATTTAACCTGCCCGTTGGAGCAATAAAGAACATTGAAGTGAAGTTCCAACCTGTAGATCCAGGTTTTTCTTCAGCTACGATAACAATTAATTCCAATGGCGGATCAAAGACAATTTACCTATCAGGAATGGGATTGATTGCCCCCAATATAATTACGAGTGCAACGTCAATGCAATTTGTTTCAAACAGTGGAGATACACTGCATTCAGGTTTTACAATTTACAATACGGGAGGCAGCAATTTAAATGTACAAATAGATGATGAAATGTTTTTAGGTTCAGCGCAAAGATTATTTGCCTGCGGGAATAATATGATCTATGAAATCAATATTGATAACGGAGCCATTCTCAATAGTTTTTCCTCGCCAGTTTATACCAGTTATTATTATAACGGACTGGCGTTTTCCGGAGATAAATTATTTATAAGCAGTCCCGATTATTCATCAAATATATTCGTTTTAAATCCTGAGAATGGAACTATTATTTCCGCGTTCCCCTCTAATAGTGGATACTGTACGGGTCTCGCGTACATTGAACCGTATCTTTACGCTTATGACAGCTACAGTTATGGCATAAATATTCTAAATCCTGAGAACGGTAATGTTATCAGAACAATATATCCACCTGTATATTTATATGGGGATATTGATGGCGGAAACGGCAGGTTGTTTGCCAGTGATAGTTATACGATATTTGAATTAAATATCAATAACGGCAGTATTTTAAATTCTTTTTATGCTGCTAATGCAGCCTATGGAATGGGATTTACCGGAACAAGTTTGTTTACTACTGTAACCTGGGCCGGAACTGATGAGTATAATCCTGATACGGGTGAATTTAAGCGGACAATATCAACAACCGGCTATTCAGGACTGGCAGGAGCTGAAAACAGGGATGCTGAATGGCTTATTGCGAGTCCGGGACAGGTGAATATAGCGGCAGGCGATAGTACATACATTTCTCTTAATATTTGTGCTTCAGATACGGGTCATCATTCCGCCCATATTATTCTGGAATCAAATGATCCTGATGCATCAATGATAACTATTCCTGTAGTCCTGGATGTACTTACAGGTATTGATAATGAGAATACATTACCGACCGAGTATTCACTTTATTATAACTATCCGAATCCCTTTAACCCCTCCACAACAATAAAATACGATCTGCCGAGACAAAGCAATGTAACTCTTAAGATCTATGATATACTGGGAGAGGAAGTTGCTACCCTTGTAAATACTGAGCAAATGGCCGGCAGATATAAGATACAATGGAATGCGGATCGGTTTGCAAGCGGAATCTACATATACAGAATACAGGCCTCCGATTTTGTCGCGGTGAAGAAGATGATTCTTGTTAAATAGGATCAGCCAGACAGGGATTCATTCTGAGCGTTTCTTTCTTCAGCAGAAGTCCGGATTACTCCGGACTTCTTTTTGACATTATGAATTGCCGGATCAGAATTAAATAATTTTTACATTTTTTTGACAAAAATTGAACTCAAGGGAGTTAGGTTTACAATAGATGTTCAATTTCATAGAGTAATAATATGAAAAAAATAATCACTCTTATTCTTTTAATAACTCTAATTCCATACTTAACAGGATGCTACAGCCTGAAGGAGATCACAACTGACGAAATTGAAAATGGACAAAAGGGGAAATTGATTATTCTCTCCAGGGATATGGTAAGATATGAGTTCGAAAGAAACATGTATAGTGTTAGAGCAGATTCGCTTTATGGATACGGAATCAGGGTGAACACAGATGAGGAAGAATTACCATTTACCGGTAAAGTAGCATTAAATGATATTACATCGATTCATCTTGAACAAATAGATCCTTTCGCTATGGGATGCCTTGGATTAGGAATAATTAGTCTTGCTATAATTGTAGGCATTGCCATCAGCGATTTTAAAGTTCCGGTTTCAATGGGACGTTTCTAGATACTTGAAACTACTCAAAACTTATCGCTGAACATACTGGCTATTATCTGCACGATTTTTCAGGACTGTAAATTAACGGAAGGCAGGAATTCCGGTTTCTTGCGGAATTTAGATGCCTGCTCATAACCATAAGCAATTTTTAACAATACGGGTTCGCTCCAGGCTCTTCCAAAGAAGGATATTCCGATCGGCAAACCAAAGACGAAGCCTGCAGGTACCGTGATATGGGGATATCCGGCTACTGCTGGTAATGAAGAGCATCCGCCGAGGAAATGATCACCATCCACAAAGTCAGTCAGCCAGGCAGGACTATCAGTAGGGGCGACAAGTGCGTCAAGGTTATATTTATCCATTACTGCATCAATTCCTTCATCACGTGTCAGCCTATGATTTTTAACCAGGGCTTCAATGTACTCTTTGTCTGTAAGAGGTCCCTTTTTCTCCGCCTGAAGAAAAAGTTCCTGTCTGAAATAGGGCATCTCTTCGGCTGAATGATTATTATTGAATTCAATTATATCTTTAAGAGAATGAACAGGTGTATCTGGACCTCGCCGCTCAAGATATGCTTTCATATCGGCTTTAAGTTCGTACAGCAGAACATTCATTTCGGAATCATCAAATTTTCCAATCGATTCAATCTCAACCGGATCTACCAGTACGGCCCCTTTCTCCTTAAGCAGTTCAATGGATTTCTCAATTATATCATCAACCTCAGGCAGAAACCCAAAGTATTTTCTTACAATACCTATCCTTGACCCATTTAATCCGTCTTCAGTAAGAAACTTCGTATAATCAGGATAATCCTTTCGCTTTTTATCAGTGCTAGATTCATCCTCAGGATCAATCCCGGACATTGCACTTAGCAGGACCGCAGCATCTTTGACGGTTCTTGCCATAGGCCCGGCCGTATCCTGGGAATGCGAAATCGGGATAATCCCCGTTCTGCTTACAAGTCCGACGGTAGGCTTAATCCCGACAACACCATTTATTGAAGAAGGACTGACAACCGATCCATCGGTCTCTGTTCCTACAGCAACTGTACAAAGATTTGCAGATACAGCAGCCCCCGAACCCGAACTTGAACCGGATGTATTTCTGTCGAGTGCGTAAGGATTCCTGGTAAGTCCTCCCCGTCCGCTCCAGCCGCTTGTTGAATGAGTAGAACGGATATTTGCCCACTCGCTAAGGTTTGTTTTTCCGAGTATTAATGCACCCGATTTCCGCAATTGACTGACAACAAAGGAATCCTTTGGAGGTCTGGAACCCATCAACGCAAGAGAACCTGCGGTGGTGAGCATTTTATCAGCAGTATCAATGTTGTCCTTAATAAGTACAGGAATTCCATGTAAAGGACTGCGGGGACCTTTTTCCTTAAGCTCTCTGTCAAGTGAATCAGCAATACTCAGAGCATCGGGATTAAGTTCTATTACACTATTTAATGCCGGACCTTTTTTGTCAATTTCATTTATCCGCGAGATATAAAGTTCAGCAATGGAATGCACGGTATATTTGCCTGACTTAAAACCATCAGACAGTTCACCAATCGTGATTTCATCAAGCTCAAATGGAATCTGTCTGAATAATTTATCCTGTCCCGGAATGGCTCCGAACGAAAGGGAAGGCAGTGAAAGAGCAGCTATACCTCCGGCTATTCCGGTTTTAATAAACTGCCTGCGGGTTTTATTATTAGAAGTTCTTTTATTCTCGCTCATAAATCCTCCCTTAAAATAATTGTATATTTGTCACTGATGAATCCATGTAATTGATTGAATCATTTTTTACAAAAATGCATCCAAACCTGAATAATTGTTAATTTTATCTGCTGTATTTATTTAGATCTGCATCTGCAGGACTAAAATATAATGTTTCCTGAATAAAGAAAAGAACATGGAAATCCTCATTGTACTCATAGGAATTATCGTTAGCGCTTTCGGAACCATTGTGGGATTCGGCGGTGGAGTGTTTATGATCCCTCTGCTTGTCATCGGATTTCACGTCCCTCTCAATATTGCTGTCGGCTCTGTACTTGTGGCGCTTTTCCCAAGCGCCCTGATTTCAACTGCTTTCAACTGGAGGAAGAAATTAATAGATTTCAAGACAGGTCTTCTGCTTGAAGTTCCAACGGCTTTCGGTACTGTTCTTGGCTCCTATCTTTCAGTTATAATTCCCATCTTTATTCTTGAATGGATATTCGGGGTATTTGTTGTATACCTGGGGATAACTTTTATATTCGCCTCATATGATCCGGAACCTAAAAATATAAAGGCTTCGTTATTTTATAAACTTAACAAAATCGGACCAGCCGTTATTCGAAAAACCGGTTACGGAGCGTACCGTGTAAGTTTGATGCTGGCTCTTGTTTTTGGAATAATAGCAGGAACAATGGCCGGACTATTCGGTATAGGAGGCGGGTTCCTTAAAGTGCCTATTATGGTTGGAGTTTTTTCCACCCCCACACAAATTGCTTCAGCGACCGGCCTCTTTATGATAGTTATTACCAGCTTCACCGGAAGTATAAGTCATTATTTCCTGGGAAATATTCATTTTGGCTATGCCGTCCCTGTAGTTATCGGGTTCGTAATCGGCGCTTTAGCAGGCAACTCACTTTCAACAAGAACTGATGAACACATACTTAAAAGACTTATAGGAATAGGACTTTCATTATCCGGACTGGTATTCCTGATCTACTCGATATACAGCTAAATGTTTTTATCAGAATACAAACTGTACATTCAGTAAAGGTATTTCAACTTCAGGAGGTGTTCCGCCGGGACTATTTTCCTGCTGAAATTTACTCCTGTAGTATTTCCCGACGGTTGAACCGATTGCGTAACTCATAAAAGCTGCTGCTACCGCATCGGAAAACCAGTGCATTCCGCCGCGGTGCAGGGAGGAGACCCCATACATCATATAGGCAACAAGAGAATAGCCTGCAACTTTTAGCCAGGTTTTTTCGGAATAGAAGCTCGTAAGTGCAGAAACAACTGCCATAGTTGAGGAGGTATGTCCCGAAGGCCATCCCCAGAAAATCCCTCCCCTCATAAATCCAAACCTGAATGTCTTGCTTAATGCTTTCATATCTGAATTATGCTGCCAGTCGGGATTAGGACGCCCGGTTACAGCTTTCAATAAAGAATTATACAAAAATGCGATAAGACTTGACTGCAGTACTGCGAAGGATGCCGCAACAGCCCGATCATCTTTTCCGAGTTTTCCGTATGCGTATAGGGAACCTCCTGTAACAAAGGGAATAAACATACCTGCACGAATAACAGGCATAGCAGCTTCACCGAAACCTTCATGCTCATAAAAGAATTTATGAACATGGTAATCTGTATTTGTAGTTACTATTAAAACAGTGGAAGCTATTCCGGCAACCTGCAGATAGAGATTGCCGCCCTTAAAGCTGTTAACAATATTGTTTCCCAGATTTCCGAACAGGTTGAGATTGGGGGACTGGATATCGGTGAGTGTTAATTTGCTTTCAATAAATTGGCTTTCCTGCGGAAGTAAAGCCGGCGCAGTCAATCGAAACTGGGCATCTGCGGTATTTATTCCCAATAAAAGAAGCAGTATCGATAAAAGAAATTTCATATCGCTTAAAAGGTTAAACGGCCTAAATTAATAAATATCCAGGGCACGGCAAAGTCGGGACGGCACTTGCTGCGGCAATGCTCATCCTTGAAAGGTCATCAATAAGCATAGTTAAGGAGCTATAATAGTATTTAAGTATCTGAATGTTATTTAGAGCGTATGTGAAGCGTATCTGAAGCGTATGTGGAGCGTATCTGAAGCGTATGTGAATACTGGGAATGCAGTAGTAATCACGTATGTAGGCCATAGCTTTTGGGAAAATATAAAGCAAGTATTGAGGTTAGGGAATAAAAAAGGGAGCCGAAGCTCCCTTAAAGTCAATCGATGACTGATTATTTCATCAGCATCATTTTCTTTGTCTGAACAAAATTTCCTGATTGAATTCTGTATGTATAGACGCCGCTGGGGAGATTAGATGCATTGAAGTTTACTTTATAAGAACCGGGTTCTTTTACTTCATTTACAAGGTTTGCAACTTCCCTGCCGAGCAGATCATATACAATAAGACTTACA
Source organism: uncultured Ignavibacteria bacterium (assembly GCA_963811905.1). Lineage (GTDB taxonomy): Bacteria > Bacteroidota > Ignavibacteria > Ignavibacteriales > Ignavibacteriaceae > DATFVA01. The sequence continues at coordinate 195,240 of CAWETK010000015.1, read as the reverse complement.
TTACCGCGCTGGGAAACCGAATAACCAATCCGGGTTGTCGGGTTGAAAGGATTCGGATAATTCTGTTCCAGTGAAAAATCAGCAATTTTGTTGACAACAATAACAAGTTCACTTGAGGCATGTGATGAACCATCAAAATCGACCTGGTTCAGCCTATAATTATATGTACCTGCTGCAAGTTTAGAATCGGTATATGAATATTCCTGTGGACTCGTCGTCGTACCGGAACCATTGATAAACCCGATAGTCTGCCATTCGCCTGCTGTTTTTCTCTGAACCTGAAAACCATTGTTATTAGTTTCAGTAGCCGTTCTCCAGTTAAGAGTGACATCATTACCTCTTACATTAAAAGTAAATGAAGTCATTTCAACAGGAACAAGATCATCAGTTACAATTGTCTGATAATACGCAACACCAGTGCCTTCGAGTCCTACCGAGGTTTGAGTTGCCGGAGCAGGTACAGAATAAACCGGAGCCCAATCCCAGCCGACTCCTCCTACCAGTTCTCCAAATGAGCAGGGAATAGGATAAGGAGAGATACTCTGCAGGTTGTAGTAATTAGCATTTACATCCCATTGAGGATATATCAGATAATACATACCGGCCTGAAGATCATAATCCATAGCACCGGAACTATACCAGCCTTCCCCTGGTCCACCTGTAACATCTACAGAGCTTACAAGGTTATATGTGCCAGCGAAAGTTGATCCTTCATAAACAAGGAACTGGAAACTTGCAGCCGAAGTTGGATTCAAATAAAGCCTTTGTTCTACAAGTTTCTTTGCGGTAGTACAATGGAAGACATTGCCGCGGCCTCTCAGCCCTGCAGGTCCAAAAGCATTCGCATTTGAACCGAACACCTCTTCAATAGGAGCTTCGAGGTTATTAATGATAGGGTCGGGATTAGGGTTAACTACAAAGGGTGCTGTTTTATCAATCTGCGGCTGAGGGGATGACTGGCCGTACAGTGCAGAGAAACAGCAGAGAACAAGTAAGGAAAAGAAAATGGTAATAGTTCTATTACGCATGAGACCTCCGGTTTGATAATTAAGAAGTTAATTAATTAAGAGCACTTAATTTTTTAGTTTTCTGTTGAATTATTCAAACCAATGACGAGACATTCGCCGTAAAAGTATCTGTATAAATCTCTATTGATTGGATTTTATATTAGATAAAAAATAGTATTTGTGCAAGAAAAAAATATCTTTTTTAAAGAAAAGTTTCCGGAATGAGTTAAACGTGTCCCGGCTAACAGTAAAATTAGCCGGGACCGTTAAAGAAGAGATGATTATTTAAGTACGATCATTTTTCTAACCAGTACTGAACCGGATGCCTGGAGTTTATAGAAGTAGACTCCTGAAGAAAGATTTGCAGCATTAAAATCTGCTTCATAACTGCCGGTCTGTTTCTGGCTGTTTACAAGAGTTGCTACTTCATTTCCAAGAATATCATATACCTTCAGACTGGTATAGGATTCAGAGGGAATTGAATATTTTATTTTTGTTGTCGGGTTAAAAGGATTGGGGTAATTTTGTTCAAGGTTGAATGTATAAGGAACATTGTCTGAATGTCTGTTTCCAACTACAACGTTTTCTGTCAGCCAGTTGACGCTTCTTGCAAACAGGCTATCCCGGACATCCCTGGAATCAATTTGTTCAAGTCCAAATCCAAGGTAAACTATCCTTGAAGTGCCGTTATCAGCCCTTATAGCCGAAACACTCGGACCTGTCGAATATGTCAATATCGAATCTGCATAAGAGTCATACCTGGATATTTTTTCCAGTGATTTATCATAAATAAATCCCGGCACGAACTGAAAACCGTCTCCTATAATATCACCCGGAACACCTTTCATTAAAAAGAATGTAGATGCATCAGCTACATATTCCGCGTGCAGGTAATTATGGTAAAAATCCTGGGCAAACTGACTTTGACCTGTTGCTTCAAAAATATCGCTTCCGATATCCTGTCCATTAATGAAGAGATTTCCTCCTCCGTCCAGGAAAGCCTGAAGTGCATCTACTTCACCAGGATGAAATGCAGGAAGTGTCGTTCCCTGCGACCAGGTTAATAAGTAAAAATGGGAAAGGTCAACATCCGGCTGATCTAAAGCTGATCTCGAAACAATTCCGTAGGATTCACCGAAAACATCCTGCATCGAACTGTCTATATATGTGGAATAGCCATCTCCTGCATCAACAACAAGCGCGTATACTCCTCCGGAGGTGACATTTCTCATTACTGCAGAACCATGATTTCCGGGTGAATATCTTGAAGCAAAATTCAGTTTTGTTTTTCCTGCACCATTCGTTCCTTCGGGATTAACACTGATGGTTACCAATGTTGAATCACCCGGATTTACCTGTACAGAGTCTGTTTCACCCAGGTTAAAGGTGCCATTAATTGTTGTAAACTGAACAGCCCATTCTGATGGTCCTGCGAACTCAGCATTAATATCATACGTGTCTGACAGCAATCCCTGGTTGCGTATAACTACTTCAAATTCAGCCGGAGTAGTATTATCAGCAATTACATCCGGAGAACGGGTTGAAGCAGATGCGACATAATCAGGGGAAATCAAAGTCCATTGTTCCGCCTGCTGAATTTCAGCCATGTACATTGGAGAACTCTCTTTATAAACAAGAACGATTAGATTGCATTTGTCAGCATTATAAGTAGATGAAACATTATATGATACAGTTTTTGTAATCATATCCCCGGTGTTCCAGGGTGATGCAGTGTTTAAATTTTCTCCCGCTGCTGAATTTATCATATCCCGAACAGTCCAGTAATGAACCCAGTCTGTTCCTCCGCTGACGCATTGGCCATTATTAACCTGGTTGTATATGAGACTGTCTTCTGTGAGAATGATGTTATATTTATACTGCCCGGCGAGATCCTGAAGCGGAGTGATATAAATAGTTGCTTCGAGCTGGCCGGTAGATTCATTAAAAGACTTGTCCATATCAATAGAAACAGTTGCAACAGCACTGGCCTGCGACTGTACCCGTGCTGTCCAGGTGGTATAATCCCCCGGTGCATTTGTCCGGTTTATAGTGGCTGTAGGATAACCAGTAAAACCTAAGAGGCTGATTATATTATTTCCCTGGAAACCTGCATAAGGATCAGAACCAACCGGACCGTGATAAGCAATAGGAATCAGGTTTGGATAGTCTTCAAGCAGGTTTTCAATGGTATAATCACCACAAGGACACCATTGGCACCATGTTCCTGTACAAAACTCAAGTACAGGGTTCTTTGTCTGAGCATGCAGATTAAAGAAAGTTCCTGATAAGAAGATGAAGAGGATGAGGGGGGATAAAATTTTTAGCAGTTTTTTCATAATGATCTCTCCTGTGTTATATAAATTTAGTTGCTTTTATCAGAAAGCCACAGTATTTAGAACAAAACAAAAAGCCCCGGAATTACCCGGGGCGATCATTAAAATTATTTGAGGACAATCATTTTTCTTGTCTGAAGAAATCCACCAGATTGTAATTTATAGAAGTACACCCCGGATGATAATGAGGCTGCATTAAACTCTACCTCATACGTTCCGGCTTGTTTTTCGCTATTAACAAGTGTGGCAACTTCATTTCCAAGTATATCATATACTTTTAATGTAGTCTTGGATTCCGATGGTATAGAATATTTAATTTTTGTAGTCGGGTTAAACGGATTAGGATAATTCTGATTAAGGGAGAATGTATTTATTTGATTGCTTCTGCTATCCTCGTTACCTACAACGACATTTTCCATAAGCCACCTTAAGCTTCGTGCTGTTACAGTATCGCGGACATCAACCGGCATTTGTTCAAGACCGATTGATGAATAAACAACACGTGATCCGGAATTTTCCGATTTCAATCCTACAAGAATGGATCCTGAAGTTCCTACCTGCAAGATCGGAGTCGCATCTGCATCGTATGCACTGATCTGGTCGTGTGATCTCGGGTGAACAATATTCTTCAGCTGGAAGAATATACCATCGCCAATCGGATCACTATCTATTCCATATATATAAAATCCGTTTGCTGTATCTTTAACAAATTCGGCATGCAGGTAATTATGGTAGAAATCCTGGGCAAATTGGCTCTGGCCGCCCGTTTTAAAAATATCAGCCCCGATATCCTGACCATTTATCAGAAGGTTGCCGCCTGTATCCAGGTATGACTGGAGTGCATCAACATCCTGCTGGTAAAATACTGGCTTTGTTGTTCCTTCAGTCCAGATAATAGTATAGTAATGTGATAGATCCGGTGAAGAATTCATAAGGGAATTCCTTGAGACCATCCCGTAACTTCCGGTATACACCCTTTGAATTGAACTATCGACATAGGATTGATATTCATTATCATTTGCGTCGATCACTAATACATTTACACCGGTAGTGGTAACGTTCCTTAATTGAACTGAGCCATGATTAGAAGGAGTATTACGGGAGACAAAATTAAGAGAAGTCATCCCGTATCCATTTATACCATCGGGATTTACGTGAACAGTAACCATAGTAGAATCACCTGAGGCTACCTCAACCGAATCGGTTTCGCCCATCTGGTAAGTCCCGTTTGCATCTGTATAGCTTAGGCCCCATCCTGAAGGACCGTCGAAAGAAAGATCAAGATCATAATTATCTGTCTGAGCTCCGACGTTATGTATAACAACATTAAAATCTGCAATTGTTGTATTATCTGCTATAACATCCGGACTTGTCTGGTTTGCATTTGCAAGGTAATCAACTGGTACGAGCGGATATTTCTCGGTCTGCTGAACTTCAGCCAGATACATCGGTGAATTCTGTTTATAAACGAATATTATCAGGCTGCATTTATCAAAATCATAAGCGGAAGGTACCGTGTATGAAACAGTTTTGCTTATCATATCCCCGGTGTTCCATGTTGACCCGGTATTCAGATTTTCACCGGCAGCACCGTTTATCATTGAGCGTACAACCCAGTAGTGAACCCAATTCGTTCCTCCGCCTACACATTGCCCGTTGTTTATCTGATTATAAATAAGGCTGTCCTCGGTGAGCACTATATTATATATATACTGGCCTGTTAAATCTTCAAGAGCAGTCATATCAACTGTTGCTTCCAGCTGCCCTGTAGTTCTGTCAAAAGTCCTCTGGATATTTATTGATACAGTGGCGGTTGCACTGGCCTGGGCAGCAACTTTTGAGCTCCATGAATTATAATCTCCAAGTGCACTCATCCGGTTGACCGTAGCCGTCGGATAACCTGAGTATCCCATTAAACCTATTATGTTGTTTCCCGGGAAATCTGCGTACGGATCCTGACCTGCAGGACCGTGATAAGCGAGGGGAATGAGATTTGGATAGGTAACAAGCAAATTCTCAATTGTTACATCACCGCAGGGACACCATTGACACCATGTTCCGGTACAAAACTCAATTAAAGGATTTTTCTGCTGCGCATATGAATCTGTCGTCATTCCGATTAATGATATGAAAATCATCAGGAAGAAAATAAATAGTAACTTTTTCATCATACTATCCTCTCTGTATAAAGTTTATGCATTAATTTGAAATATATCTTTATAATGGGCATAATATAAAAAATTATTGAATAATACACATCACAAATTTCTCATTTGTGCTTAGAGAGAGGTCTGTTTTAAGAAGGGGGTTGACTAAACATTTTAGTCAACCCGCGGAAAAATCAGAATGAAGTCAGTGTATGGTTGGTAAATGCTAATAGGTGTTTTGCAGAGGCTGCCTTTAAATTCGTATAGACATTAATCAGATCCTGGTTATCAACAAAGGATAATTGATTTTCAAGATCTGCAATATCCTGCTGCTCAATTGCCTGCCCTGTAAGCATTGCGTCTAATAACGATTGCTGTCCCTGGAGGACAAAATCATCAAACATCTGCTGAAATACAGGATTGGAGAAAACACCAACCTCGTCGCTTATGATCGGATCTTCAAGATCGTATCTTACGATCAAACGTTTTACTGCGTCCATATGGTTTTGTTCGGCTCCGCTAATGTTGTCGAATAATTTGTAATCCCAGACCCCGTAAAGTACGGTGTAGACATCCCGGGCTAATTTTTCTTCCTGACGCATATATATTATCCCTGCTGCTTCTTCAGGTGAAAGTTCGCCGGGAATCAGCAAGTTAGCTTTCGCCTGCTCATAATTATCCTGCGGACTATTAGTTCCTGTAACCGGGTCGCTGCACGATGAAAGCAGAGCCGTTATAATAAACAAAGAAAATATTTTTAATAAGTATTTCATAGTATTAATCCTTCTGGTGAATAATTGATTAACGTTAACGGAATTTATAGTACAAAGGGTATGCCCGGCAGGTTTAATGCAATCAGTTGTATTTTGCACATTATTGTGCTGAATGCAGATGGAGTTCGACCATAATTAATTATTATGCGACCATAGTGTCGAAGTTAAAGGGGCGGGATCGATGGTTCCCTTTTTTTTATGTGCTGCCGCTCTGAGGCTCTGATGATTCGCCTGTTTGCAGCTGGGTACGCTTTCTATCAGCATTCATCTCGCCGATTATAGATTAGTGAAAGCCGCCAGGTAACATTACCCGGGGAATCAGGTTATCTAAGATTAAACACTGATTCCCATAGAGCAAATCAGGGAGAGACACCATTCTTACCTTCTTATTTTCTTAACTTCTTACCTGCTTGCTTCCAAAAGCTCACCACACTATCCATTAATAGATTTCATTGAAGTTTCCGGATATCGTTTCCCGCTTGCTGCATCCATCGGGAAAATTTCCTCAATTTGTTTTAGCTCGGCAGGGGACAGCACGACTTCGGCTGCCTTAATATTTTCTACGATATGCTTTAGTTTTGTTGTTCCCGGTATAGGCACTATATCATCGCCCTGACTTAATACCCAGGCAAGTGCCAGCTGTGCCGGTGTAATTCCTTTGTCCTTTGCAAGCTCCTTTACTTTATCAACCAGCTGCAGGTTCTTCTCAAAGTTTTTTCCCTGGAAGCGGGGATTATATTTTCTGAAATCATTATCATCAAAATCGTCAGGACTTTGAAACCTGCCTGTGAGGAATCCCCGTCCCAGGGGACTGTAGGCAACGAAACCGATTCCAAGCTCTCTTACCGTGGATAAAATCCCGGCCTCAGGATCCCGTGTCCATAATGAGTATTCAGTCTGAAGGGCAGTTATCTTATGCACTTTAGCGGCACGCCGGATTGTATCGGGCGAAGCTTCGGACATACCTATAAACCTGATCTTACCTTCCTTAACAAGATCGGACATTGCTCCGATTGTATCCTCAATAGGCGTATCTTTATCAACCCTGTGCTGATAATAAAGGTCTATATGATCTATCCCTAACCTTTTTAATGATGCTTCACATGCTGATTTTACGTACTCTGGTCTCCCATTTATTGAACGCGACTGAGGAGTATCTCCACGCACTATACCAAATTTAGTGGCGAGTACAACATCTTCCCTGATGCCCTTTAACGCTTTCCCGACAAGTTTCTCATTTTTATACGGCCCGTACATATCGGCTGTATCAAAGAAATTTATGCCCGAGTCGAATGCCTTATGTATTGTCTCAATAGATTCAACTTCATCGGCGTCGCCGTAAAATTCTGACATTCCCATACACCCAAGTCCTATAGACGAAACTTCAGGACCGCCCTTACCTAATTTCCTTTTCTTCATCATTTCCTCTTTTAAATGAAATCAATGTTTACAAAATTTATTTATGCTTTCAAATATTTCATTTTTTTTCGAATGATCCTTTAACTATGAGCACTGACCAGTTCATCCTTCAGCATATTAATTATTTTAAGCTCAAGTTTAACAGGTGCTGCAAATGATTCGAGGGCTTTAATTATTTGGTACTTATCGTTATAGAGCCCCCGTATTTCCAGTCCCTTTAATACATGATGGACGCCTTCTTTAAGGTGTATAGAATCCTTATTAGAAATAAAAGCTTTCAGAACCGGGTAAACAGAACCGTGACCAATTTCAATCAGGCCTTCTGCAGCCAGCCACCTCACATCAAATTCTTCATCTTCAAGAGCATTGATAAGAATGGGAATCGAATCCTTACTGCCTATCTCACTGATTGCCTTTACCGACTCCCACCTCGCCAGGTGTTTATTGGATTTAAGCAGCTCAAGTAAATAATCAAGTGCCGGGTTTCCCATCTTTACGAGTTCATACCTCGCCTTCTGTCTTCTTATACTATCCAGGCTTGATAAATCTTTTATTAATTCTTCAACTGTTTCGGGCATTTTTTCTTCCTCCGTATTAGATTATTATATATAAACTAGTTAATCGTAAAAGAAGTTTCTGTTGGTGATGCCGGTCATTATAAAAATATAATTATGTAGTATTTCTGTTTATTAAAGACATCAACGGCCGCTCCAATTTGATAATTGAATGAAAACAAAATAATAATCGAATGATCATTTCAAGTTCTATCGGTTTTTTAATCCCAAATTGAAACAATGACATTTTGTCATATATAAATTTTTTCAACAGCGGAAAATTGCGATTTTTCGCTGCTTTCGCACTGTCTCATTTTAAGTCCAACTCCGGGATAAATGCGAGCCTTCCCCGAGATAAATACGGTGTAAACCCGGCAACTGACATTTTGTCAGCACTGTTGAATAGTTAAACATAAAAAAGACTATTATACAATCCTTTTATGGGATATGAAGGGACACTCAATTCGTATAAATACCGAAGGCTATTGCATCTCAGAAAGTTATTTATGAAGTTGCCGTTACAATTTTCATCTCATTTTTCATTTCGGGGAGGTTATGAAAAAATTCTACTTTGCAGCATCTCTTTTAGTTTTGTTCTCTTTCTTTTCTTTTAATTCTTTCGGGCAAATGTCAGGTAATTCTAATGGCATACAAACCAATATTATTAATTCCACACCTTCAGGCGCTACGATAGAATTTCAACTGAATAATTATAATCAAACATTAGTTGATGTAAACAGTGTTTCGACAGTTTCTTATGATATACCCGGAAGTATCCTGCTGATGGAAAAAGGACTCCCGCAGCTGCCGACCCACAGAGCCAGTATAATTATACCGGATCTTGCCGGAATGAATTATAGGATTATATCTCAGGATTTCAATACAATAGAAACATTACCCGTTACTCCTTCAAAGGGTCATTTAACGCGTAATATAGATCCATCGGCAGTTCCATATACTTTCAGCGCTGTCTATAATGAGGATGTCTGGTATCCGGAGAACAGCATTAAACTGGATGAGCCTTATGTTGTAAGAGATTTAAGAGGAGAAACAATTCAATTTAATCCTATGCAGTACAACCCTGCCCAGGGGAAACTGAGGATCTGTACACGAATTGTTATCGAAGTATTCAGTGATCCCTCTGTCCAGGTTGTTAATCCTCTTGTAAGGATAAAACCTTTCAATGGTGTTGCGCGGGAGTTCGTTGATGTATATAAAAGTCTGTTTATTAATTACGGAATGCCGGGTTACGATTATTTACCTATAGGGGAGGCGGGTAGGCTATTAATAATTTATCCTGCAGATTATGCCTCTGATATAACTCCTTTCTATGACTGGAAAGTAGAGAAAGGAATACCCACACTCACCGCAGAATATCCTTCTGAAACAGGAACAGGCTCAGCCTCAATAAAGAGCTATATCCAGAATTTGTATAATTCTGCTGAAGGCCTAACCTTTATCATTATTGTCGGAGAATCAAACCAGGTACCTTCAATGAGCGGTGTCTATGAAGGAGCACCATCAGATCCCTGTTATGTTAAACTGGCCGGGAGCGATGCTTATCCCGATGCATATATCTCACGTATTTCTCCTTCATCGTCTGAAAATCTTGATTACATTTTATATAAGTTCATTAAATATGAAAAGTATCCTGATACCGGACCGGATGCAGGCTGGTACCTTGAAGGAACCGGAGTTGCAAGCAATGAAGACGGCGGGACGGGAACATATGACTGGCAGCGGATGAATTTATTAAGGGATATGTTTATTAATAATTTATTTTATACAAATGTAGATCAGATATATGATCCCGGGGCTACAGGTTCCCAGGTTACCAATGCATTAAATGAGGGAAGAAGCTTTGTGAATTATATCGGGCATGGTTCAGGCACCTCCTGGGGAACAACCGGGTATAATGTCAGCAGCATACATAATCTCTCCAATGAGTACAGGGACCCATTTGTACTGGACGTCTCCTGTGATAATGGAGATTTTACTTTGAGTGAATGTATGGAAGAAGCCTGGGTAAGATCAGGGAGTATGGCCGATCCAAAAGGAGCGATAGGTTCGTTTGGTTCATCTACTCTTGCAAGCTGGGTTCCTCCATGTGATATGCAGAACCATGCAATAATGCTGTTAACCACAAAGGAAAAAAATACTGTGGGAGGCGTTTGCTTTAACGGGATAATGCACGCAATGGACTTATGGGGCGGAAGCAGCGGAGAAGGTTTAAAGATGATGGAACAATTTAATATAATGGGCGACTGTTCCATGCTGCTCAATGTTGGAACGACACCCGATTCAACAGCTCCTGAAATGATTACCGACCTTGCAGCTCTGGATCCCACATCAAATTCAGTGACATTAAACTGGACTTCCCCTTATGATTCTTCGCTCGGGGGAGTCGTAAGTTACGACCTTAGATACTCAATTGATCCGATTGTTACAGAAGCAGATTATAATAATGCATCTTCTGTTTTAGTCGCTGCAGGTCCCGACTCAGCTGGTATAGCAAAGAGTTATATTATGCATCAGCTTAATTTTTCAACTGCTTATTATTTTGCGATCAAAGCTTTAGATATATGGGGAAATAAATCTCCCATGTCGAATGTACAGACACAGACAACCTGGGGAGCCCCGCAGATCAGTATAACTCCCGATTCAATTTTTTGCCTGCTTCAGCCCGATGAAACCTTTAGTGATTCAATAGTAATAGCAAACATAAGTGCCGGCAGCTCTACGCTTGATTATAATGTTGAACTGACGAACAACACTTTCCCGGGCGATATTGCTATCCGGGTTATTCCTATTAATAACATATCATCCAACTCCGGAGTAAAGGATAATCAGGGCGATAGCTATGGAATGAGTATAAGAGGATCTGGCGGTCCTGATACCTTCGGATATGAGTGGATCGACAGCAATGATCCGCAGGGTCCCGTTTATGAATGGAATGATATTTCTTCAACAGGAACGGAAGTAACGAACTGGGTGCCAACCGGTACCTATGACCCGCTTGATGAGGGAGCTGCAGGGCCTTTTCCCACGGGTTTTAATTTCAAATTCTATGGTGAAGTTAAAACACAGATCTATTTAAGCTCAAACGGCTTTATCTCTTTTGATAACATCACCGAAACCACATATACTAACGAAGGCATCCCGGCGCCCGGTATGCCCGATAATATGATATCCCCCTTCTGGGATGATCTTGACGGAAGCAGTCAGGGAACTGTTTACTACCAGCAGACCGCTGATAAACTTATTATCCAGTACACAAACTGGCAAAGGTTTTCAGCCGGAGGCTCTTTGACATTCCAGGTTGTACTTCAGTCAAATAATAAGATATATTTTTATTATAATAATATGAACGCCGCAACCAATTCCTCTACGGTAGGAATTGAGAATATGAACGGAACTGACGGGCTGCAGATTGCATACAATGCTAACTATGTTGAAAACGGACTTGCGGTTATGATTTCTGCAGAGCCGGAATGGCTGACATCGAATAATTTTTCCGGGACGGTCTATAACGGAAATTCTTTTGCTGTTATTCTCGATTTTCTGACATCGGGACTCGAGCTGGGAAATTATTCAATAGATGTAGTTATAACAAGCAATGATCCTGAAAACCTTCAGCAGACAGTGCCTGTCAATATGGTGCTCGGAGAAGTCCCAGTTGAGCTGATTTCATTTACGGCAGAAAATAATTCAGACGCTGTACTTTTAAGATGGAATACTGCTACTGAAAAGAATAATATGGGATTTGAAATAGAAAGGCTGGCAGACAGTAAACAGTCGCCGGATGGTAATCCTGTATGGGGGAAAATAGGTTTTGTTTCGGGAAACGGAACAACCACTGAACCCAGGATATATTCGTTCAAAGATGATAAGACATTAAACGGTACAATTCATTACAGACTGAAACAGATTGACTTTGATGGTACTGTTCATTATTCAGGGAAAATAGAAATAGAGGTGAATAATATTCCGGCTGAATTTGCTTTGTCCCGGAATTATCCGAATCCTTTTAACCCTTCAACCACAATCAGGTATGATGTTCCCGTTCAATCCCGGGTTATTCTGAATATATACGACGGACTCGGACGATTGGTTAAATCACTTGTTAATGATATGAAGGAACCCGGAAGGTACACAGCAGCCTGGGATGGAAGAAACAGTAATAATCAGCCAGCCGCTTCAGGATTTTATATCTGCAGGATAGAAGCAGGAAATTTCTCAGCAATACGTAAAATGCTATTGCTGAAGTAGCAAAACAACCCCTGATTCCCCAAATCCCCGTGCCGGTAGTGTAAAAGCTGCCGGCATTTTTTCCCCTAAAACTTGAACTTAAACCTACACCTAAACTTGAACTTACACTGAACTTCCTGAGGCTGGCTTAAACTCTACCTTGAAATCCCTCAATATGGGTGATTCAAAACTCCGATATACACATTACCTTTGTTCAGAAACAGTATCAGCTGTATAGAAAAATTTATTTGGAAGTATAAATAATTATTGGAGGTATCTATGAAATGGTTAGCTGCAGGATTTCAAAAAAGAAACTCTTTATCGGCTACGTGTTCCTGTATCGCTGTGATTTTTATAATAGTATTTACTTCGCCGGTGAATTCTCAGAATTTTACACGGGTCAACAACAGCGAAGTAGTCAGTAAGAGATTAAATTCAGTCAGTGCAAGCTGGGTAGATGTCGATAATGACGGCGATCTCGATCTATTTGTGAGCAATGGATCTGTCAGATCGGGTAATTTATTATATAAGAATATGCTGAAGGAAACGGGACAGGCAAATTTCAGCAGATGGGTTGCGGGCGACCTGGCTGCACCAGGCTCTGGCTCTTTCGGAAACAGCTGGGCTGACTATGATAATGACGGTTTCATTGATTGTTTTGTAGCAGGAAGGGCTTCCTCGAGATTGTATCATAATAATGGTGACGGTACTTTCACCTTAATTACAACCGGAGATATAGGTACAAAAGACAGCAGGGGATTCGCCTGTGCCTGGGGAGACTATAATAATGATGGTTTTGCAGATCTTGTCGTTGCGTTGCCGTCGGGCTTTAACGGGCTGCCTAATAAATCAAATCATTTATTCCTGAATAACGGCGATGGAACTTTCACCAAAATTGACAGCGGTGCGACTCCCGTGACTTCCGGTTTAGCCCCGTATACTTGTCCCTCATGGTCGGACTATGATAACGACGGAGATATTGATCTGTTCATTGGAAGCGGACCAGCAAACGGTACATTAGGTCCTGACTATTTGTACAAAAATCTATTGGCAGAAAACGGAGTGCAGTCATTTGAGAGGATTACGTCGGGTGAAATTGCCGCCACACAAAGGGATGGTCAGCTTTATAACTGGATCGATTACGATAATGACGGTGATCTTGATCTCTACATTACCAACTATTGGGGTGGAACATCTAACGGATTACCAAATGAACTCTACCGCCATGATGGCAGCGGGTTTACAAAAATAACCACGGGCGACCTGGTAACAGATGAAAGTTTCTCATTAGCATCCGTCTGGGAAGATTTCGATAATGACGGCGACCTTGATGTTTATGTAACCACAGATGGCGGCCAAAATAATAGCTACTATACCAATAATGGCGACGGAACATTCACCAAAGTAGTTAATAATATTGTTACGAATACAGAAATGGCGTCTACCTGGGGGACAAGTGCAGGCGATTATGATAACGACGGCGACATCGACCTGTTCGTCCCCACACTGGGTACTGACAATGGAAATTCTTTCGGGAAGAGTTTATTGTTCAGGAATGAAGTGAACAATAACAACAACTGGATAACAATTACCTGCAGAGGTACTGTTTCCAATTCTACTGCTGTAGGAGCAAAGGTACGTATAAAAAGTTCGATAAACGGTCTACCAGTCTGGCAGATGCGGGAAATATCTGCACAGAATACTTTTAATGGTTTAAATAGTCTGCGTGCACATTTTGGCTTAGGGGATGCAGGCATTATAGATACTCTTAAGATTGAGTGGCCATCAGGGATAGTAGACATTATGACTGATATTACCGTTAACCAATTTATTACCGTCACTGAATCGTCATCTCTGCCTAAAACTGGAAATACCAGACTGCAGATTAATCCGAATGAGATTAATACTTATTCTCTTTCACAGAATTTTCCTAATCCGTTTAACCCCACCACCACTATTAAGTATGATGTGCCTGTTCAGTCCAGGGTCATTATGAATATATACGACGGACTCGGTCAATTGATTAAATCCCTCGTTAATGATATAAAAGAACCTGGAAGGTACACAGTGACCTGGGATGGAAGAAACAGTGATAATCAGCCTGCCGCTTCAGGATTGTATATCTGCAGGATAGAAGCAGGAAATTTCTCAGCAATACGTAAAATGCTATTGCTGAAGTAGCAAAACAACCCCTGATTCCCCAAATCCCCGTGCCGGTAGTTTAACAGCTTCCGGCATTTTTTTTCCTATACTTAAACCTGCACTTACACTTGAACTTGAACCTGAACTTTCACCCCGCATTCCTGAACCTTTTACAAATAATTTATTTGCCATTCATCATTTAGTTGTAGAATAAAAAGGAATGGTTTACTAACTTACAGCCCGGAAATCAGGGGAGTTAAAATTAATGTAATTATAGAATTGATCAGCATATACATTCAAATATCAAATCAAATTATTTATTCACAATACTCTAATTTATTATGAAAAGATTTATTAATATCTCTATAATTCTTTCTGTTCTTTTTTCTGTGGTGATCTTTGCTCAGGAGGAGGATAAGAAGGACTCTACGATGGCCGAAGTTGTATCCGGATTAAAATGGAGGAATATAGGACCTGCATTTACTTCAGGAAGAATAGCTGACTTCGTGGTTAATCCTCAGAACCATGCCGAATATTATGTGGCTGCAGCCAGCGGACATATCTGGAAAACAATAAATGACGGAATAACGTTTGAACCTGTATTTGATCATTACGGCGCTTATTCTATAGGCTGTCTTGCAATAGATCCGAACAACCCTTACGTGGTATGGGCGGGTACAGGAGAAAATAATCACCAGAGAGCACTTGGCTACGGAGACGGAATTTATAAAACCACTGACGGCGGAAAATCATGGAAGGATATGGGACTGAAAGATTCCCGCCAGATAGGTGAAATTGCTATCGATCCGAGAAATTCTAATATCGTATTCGTTGCAGCGGAAGGTTCTGTTTGGGGACCGGGAGGAGACAGAGGTTTATATAAAACAACTGATGCAGGGAAAACCTGGAAGAAGGTGCTTGATATAAGTGAGAATACAGGAGTTAACAATGTTATTTATGATCCCCGCAACCCTGATGTAATGTATGCAACTTCTGAGCAGCGGAGAAGACATGTTTATACGAAGATCGGCGGTGGACCTGAATCTGCAGTTTACAAATCAACTGATGCAGGCGAAACCTGGGATAAAATAATGAAGGGTCTTCCGAATGTAGATATCGGAGGTATGGACATTGCTTATGCGCCTTCTAATCCTGATATACTGTACATCATTATGGAAGCGGCAGAAGGAAAAAGCGGTTTTTTCAGATCAACCAACCGCGGAGCCAGTTGGGATAAGATGAGCGATTATGCTTCATCGGGACAGTATTTCAACGAAATCTATGTCGATCCGAAGAATGAAAATAAAGTTTACTCCACAGAAACTTTCTCTAAGGTAACGCTTGACGGTGGTAAAACCTGGAACAACGTAAGCACCAAAGACCGTCACGTGGATGACCACGCTATGTGGATTGATCCTGATTATACCGATCACTTCCTTATCGGAGGCGATGGAGGAGTTTATGAAACATATGATGACGGCAAGACATTCGACTTTAAAGAAAATCTTCCGATCACCCAGTTCTACAGAGTTGCTGTCGATAACACTGAACCTTTTTATTATGTATACGGCGGGACCCAGGATAACAATAGTATGGGCGGTCCTTCAGCAACTTTGAGTGACGATGGAATCGTAAACAGCGACTGGATTATCACGAACGGCGGAGACGGTTTCTGGAGTGCAACCGATCCTGAAGATCCTAATACTGTTTATGCTGAGGCACAGTACGGAAATATGGTGAGGTATGATAAAGCCAGCGGTGAAGCAATCGACATTCGTCCTGAACCAAACGAAGGTGAACTTACCTATAAGTGGAACTGGGATACGCCTTTATTTGTAAGTCCGCACAGCCATACAAGACTTTATTGTGCTGCTAATAAAGTATTCAGAAGCGATGATAGAGGAGATACCTGGCAGGAGATAAGTCCCGACCTAACTGCTCAGCTCGACAGGAACCAATGGCCGGTAATGGGCAAATACTGGAGTGTTGATGCTGTGGCAAAGGATCAGTCTACTTCTCTCTTCGGAACAATTGTTTCACTGACAGAATCACCTTTAAAGGAAAATCTTTTATATGCAGGCACTGACGATGGAGTTATCCAGGTATCTCAGGATGCAAAGAGCTGGAAAAAGATAGAAGAATTCCCCGGAGTCCCGAAAAACACTTATGTAAGCGACATCTGTCCCTCGAAGTTTGATGAGAATGTCGTATTCGCATCATTCAATAATTTGAAAAGGGATGATTTCAAACCCTACCTTTTAAAGAGCAGCGATAAAGGTGAATCCTGGACATCTATTGCAGGAAACCTTCCCGCTAACGGAAGCGTGCACACAGTAGAACAGGATTTTGTTGATCCCGATCTTCTATTTGCAGGCACAGAGTTCGGATTCTTTTTCTCTACTGATGGCGGGAAAGTATGGACACAGCTGAAGTCCGGAATTCCTACAATTCCTGTCAGGGATATCTCTTTTCAGAAAAGAGAAAACGATCTTGTTATTGCCACATTCGGACGGGGATTTTATATACTCGATAATTTCACTCCTCTCCGTGAGATAAATAAAACAACGCTCGATAAAGATGCTTATATATTTCCTGTTAAAGATGCATTGATGTTCAACAAAACAGGAGGCAGGTACGGACAGGGAGCTACTTATTTCAAAGCCCCTAACCCTGAATTTGGAGCAGTATTTACATACTACATAAAAGATGTCCCCAAAACTCTGAAGGATGAAAGAAAAGAAAAAGAGAAAGAATTGTTCAAGGACGGCAAACCGATTCCTCAGCCTGATAATGAACAGCTTCGTGCAGAGAATGAAGAACTCGAACCTTATCTCATATTTACTGTTAAAGATGAGGCAGGGAATATTGTCAGAAAGATCACGAAGCCGGCATCAAAAGGCATAAACAGAGCTGCATGGGACTTACGTTACGGAAGCACTTCTCCTGTTGAGGTAAAAGAAAAATTCAACCCGACGGAAGAAGGCCACGGCAGCACGCTGGCGCTCCCGGGTAAATACACAGTAACAATGTCGATGATCAACAGGGACGGAGAGAAACAGCTATACGGTCCCGTTGATTTCAATGTAACTGCGCTGAATAATTCAACATTGCCGATTGCCGACCGCTCTGAGCTGGTTGACTTCCAGAAGAAAGCGAATAAGCTTGCAAGGGCGATCAGGGGAACAGAAGGATTTCTTAATGATATGATGAAGAGAGTTACCGACATTAAACAGGCGCTAATTAACACACCTGAAGCACCGAATGATCTTAATGGTAAGAGCGGATAACCTGTGGAATACACTGAAAGACATTTCATTGAAGTTCAACAGGGAATCAAACTTCCCGAGCACGGAAGAAAACCCTCCTTCACCTGTAACATTTAATGAGAGACTCGCGAGTACTGTCATATACACATTACCGTTCATCTTCAAACATCACTCAGAACGAACGGAATGCATATAAGGTGCTGATGGATAAATTCCCTCCGGTTCTTGAACAGTTGAAGAACCTGTACAATTATGATCTGAAAACATTAGAAGACGATATGGAGAAATACGGTGC
Source organism: uncultured Ignavibacteria bacterium (assembly GCA_963811905.1). Classification (GTDB taxonomy): domain Bacteria; phylum Bacteroidota; class Ignavibacteria; order Ignavibacteriales; family Ignavibacteriaceae; genus DATFVA01. The sequence goes on along the minus strand of CAWETK010000015.1, from coordinate 177,056 downwards.
TCCATGGACACCGGGAAGGATCCCGACATTGGATGTAGAATAATTAATCAGAATTTATCGACCTTGCTAATCAATTTCCTTGAAAAGGCAGGTCATTAGATTCAAACCCCGGTTTCTCGAGGCTGTGTGAAAATTAAATCCAGGAAAACTAATTTCATAATTTTATTGAAAAATAATAACATTTTTACAATGCAGGTAAGCGAAACAGCGTTTCGCTTTACATTTTCACACAGCCTCTCTCTGCCGGGTTTTTTATTGACTTCACCATTCAGACAATAATTATTTAGTGATATATTTCCCTTACTTTTTCCCATTCATGATAAACCGGAGGAAGCAGAAGATTTTTATTTTTAAGTATAATTTTGAAAAGCTCAAGCTTTGAATACCCCGGAGTTTCAAATGAAAGATATTCGATATTCTTACCCGGAGCTTTTAAATACCATTCATACAGATATCCGCTGACATTGAGGAAGTAATGAGAACCTGCGGAGATATCTTTATCATAAAATATAAGATCCAGTTTATCACCTGGAAGCAGCAGTGAATAGTCATCATCATAAAATGAGATCTTTTGTAATACATCATTACCAGATAAAGCGGCTGAGACCTTAGGGATCATTACCGGGTCTACAGGTATTACATCAGAACAATCAAGACTAACCGCATCAATTTTCCAGACATCCGCCATACATTCAAGTTTAATTTTTACATTATCCAGTATTAATATTGGCCAGGTTTATTCTGATAAGTTTTTTAAATGGCAGCTTTGTGGCTTCCGGGTATAATATTCCGGCATATTCCCAGTTATCACCTTTCCATACAAAAGCTTTAAGAGATACATCCTGGATCCAATCATTCAATGCAGCAATTACTTCAGGATCGTTTTCCGCTGCATTGACGAAGGGAAGAATTTCATCTCCAAGGAAGTCATAAATTTTGCGGAAAAGTACGTCACTGATCCGCGTATTAATAGCTTTGACGATGAGTGAAGAAGAGCGTTTTGTATTATGGGGAAAGGTCAATACTATGCTGTCAATAAACCTGCCTTGTGCATCAACTGAAGACAGGTCGCTTTCCCAGTATATGCCATCTTCAGCGCCGACATCCCCGATAATATTTTTATGCAAAACCACTGCTTTCTGCGGGGGCCGGGGGTTCATAACAGGCCATACTTTTCGATCGGCATCCGCAATCAGGTTATCGTCCGAGCGGCTATGGTATTTAAATAATTGTACTGAGTTTATGTAGTGTGTTTCCGGTCTTTCATTAGTAATTCTTATTTGGAGCGTATTGTTTTGAGGAATAAGATGAGGAAGCGAATTTATAGTTTCCATTTCCAGAGCTTTTCCCAAGAGATAAAGGAATTGCCTCTCCTTCAAGGATAAAGCCGGCATCAGTATACGAATATATGAACGGGCATGAACCGCCAGTCGATGTCGGATAGACTACTTTTGCAGTGGCTCCTTCAGATTTATCCTGCAGAATCGCTGCAGCAGCTATTCCAAGAAATCCGATTGCACCAGCAACTAACGCTGTTTTCCAGAAATCAAAATCTGCAGCCTGGATGTAACTAATTTGTGAGAGATGAATGTTGCCTGTGAAAGATTCACTCTTCCCGTTTTTTTCCACTCTCCCTGTTCCGCTGATAACTGAATCTTTCAAAATTACATTATTCAAATAATATACTGAAGTATCTTTTGTAAGGAAAGATATTTCCCCTGAGGAATATTTTTTTAATTGATTTCCGGTTTCAATTCTTTCATAAGAATAACATCCGATGACATAGAGACTAGACTATTAAATAAAATAAAAGAATAAATAATCTTCATTTTAATGCCCTCTTTCTAAAATAAAAAGTTGAAATATATTCCTGCATCAAAATTTCCAGGTTTGATTTCTAGAGCTGAATCCAGAGTAGGACTCTGTAAATCCAAAAGAGTTCAAGAGATAAAAATCAAATATAATCCAAAATTGCACCACATACCCATGGGTATTTCAAACCCCGTTTCTGCAATCAGTCCTTCTGTCCCTCCATCCACTTTGACCGATTCCAGCTGTCCTCCATAATCGTTTATTACAACCTTGCCATAGTCAATCGTTATATCAAAGTTATTCTTTGTATAACCAAGACCTGCAAAAGGAAGGAAATTTTCCGCAACATCATTCAGTTTGTAAATCGCCAGTGCCGAAAATGCGCTATAACTGATATTTTTTGTCCACAAATCATAATCGATCATTATTAACTGCAGATAAATAAGAGGTAATATCAAGGGTGGCTTTAGTTCTGACGATTCCGAATAAATCGAAATTGGGATTAACTTCAGGGAAGGCAGTATTGGTCTGCCGGAAGTATAAATATACAGCATCCGTAAGAGAGGATAAGTCAGCGAAACTGAAATTTGTGTATGATACTCCTATACTCAACCATAGCCAGGGGTAACTTTTTATAGGGCAGGAATATTCGTAATTCTTTTCATAAGGTAAGATATAATTATATATTGATTTCAACTCTCCATCCAATTTGCGATCTATATCTACTTTGCTTAACCAGATATATTCAAGTTGTGCTGGATTAGATCCCTTTTTATACGAGTTGAATTTAATTTTATTATAGTTACATATCCTCTCAGCCTCCGCCAAAAATATCTTCTCCTTAATATTGACTGATTTTTCCTGCAAAATTCTGTCTGCAATGTAGTAAACCTTTGCAGTGTAGATATCATCCTTTGTCTTTGTAGTGTATGCGAGAACAAAATTGTTCACATCGGGAAACAATTTATAATTATATTGCTCCTTCAACTCGATGAATGGTCCAACTTTATCGCTGATGATTACGACCTTAATACTATCCTGGGCATCTACTGGGAATAGGCCAGCCAATACGGGAATAATTATTAAAAGAAAGTTGATAGTTTTCATAGTCTCTCCATTATCTTTATCTTAAACTAGGTGAAAATATCGAGACGGGGATTGTCAAAAAAATGTCAAAAGATTGTAAAAAGAAGTCTGATGTCAGGGTTAATTCAAAAGGCGAGGTTTTTCACGAGATTAGAGAACAAATAATCGATCTTTATTAACTCGATAAAATTATAAAATGTTTAACGAAGGAATGCTCCAGCACTCCTGACAGTAGAAAAAAGAACCTGTTTAGTATCTTTATCCTTGGATTTATCTGTTTTAATTTAGAGTATTAAATATATAACTTTGCGTAAAATGAAATTTGTGCCTTCATATATTCATAGATTCGGATCAGGTGAGCTGGAACAGAGGCTGAATAAAGCCGAAAAAATATTACAATCCTGCACAAGCTGTCCAAGGAACTGCAATGTTGATCGTACAAGCGGTGAGTATGGAATTTGCCAGAGTGGTGACCTGCCGGTCGTTTCTTCCTATACGCCGCATTTCGGTGAGGAACCTGTGCTGAGTGGAAGCAGAGGAGCAGGGAATATATTCTTCGGCAACTGTAATCTGCGGTGCGTATTCTGTCAGAACTATGTAATAAGCCAGAATTATAAAGTAGAAAGGAAGAATGAAGTAAGCCACGAACGACTGGCGGAAATAATGATGGAACTTCAGGAGAAAGACTGTCATAATATAGGTCTCGTTTCACCGACTCATTTTGCCGTACCCATCCTTAAATCGATTTACCTGGCGATTGTGAAAGGGTTAAAACTCCCGATCATTTATAATACAAACGGCTACGACAGTGTTGAAATGCTGCGGCTTTATGATGGAGTGATTGATATTTATCTGCCGGATTTCAAATATGGTGAGAATTCCGTAGGACGGACATACTCCAAAGTCAGCGATTATTTCGATGCTGTTAAACCTGCAATAAAGGAAATGTACAGGCAGGTCGGAAGCGAACTTGTTTACGAAAACGGGGTTGTGGTAAGAGGATTAATTATCAGGCACCTGGTGATGCCGAACGGACTTGCAGAAACCGAAAATGTATTCCGCTTCATTGCTGAGGAACTGGATCCCAATGTTCATATCTCTTTAATGGCTCAATATTATCCATCAAATAAAGCTGAAAAGTATCCCCTGATAAGCCGCAACATATCTTATTCTGAATATGCAAGAGCTGTTGAACTGCTGGATAAATTTGAACTGGAAAATGGCTGGGTTCAGGAAATGGAAAGCAAAGAATCATACCGTCCTTTCTTTGAAGAAACAAGAGATGATCCCTTCAGGAATGATCCCCGGGCACCGGTAGTCGACAGAGATAATAACCAGTCCTGACTTTAATTATCCCATTCATACAAATTAAGTGGACTATTCAGCGCCTGCTTTTTAGATTGCTCCCGGTAAGTATATATTAACTTAAATCGGGAGGCTGATATGAAAATGTTAGCATCGATACTACTGCTCTCCTCCTTAATGTTTGCCCCACTCCTGGCTGCCGGGGCTGATTTAACAACCTCAACTAACAAGGGCGAAATTGCTGCAAACCTTGTTGCCGGAATTACTTCTGATAATGAAGGTTTAAGAGTAAGTTCTGCTGTTGTTATAACCGAGGTAATAGATAATTCAATTGCTTCGCCTGAAGACTTTTCTGCTTCACTGATCCCTCTCCTTAAGATGCTTGATAATGGTTCAACCGAAATGGAGAGGATTACAGCTGCCGTTGCGCTTTATAGTCTGGATAACGGAATAGGTATATACAGGCTTAGAGGCTCTGCGAGGTTTGATAAAAGTGAGAAAGTCAGGATTGTAAGTAAAAATCTGTATTATTCTTTCCACATTCTGAACCATTCACAATACTTCCTGGATTTCTAAAATGGCAAATTTATAGCAGGCAGTTTAATAAAAAACTGCCTGCAGAATTCGCAAAAAACTGCAGGCAGGGACAAAAAGCGGTAACGTTATTCAGATGTTATAATTTAATAAACTCAACCCTGCGGTTGTTCGCTTTTCCTTCAGGGGTGTTGTTATCTACTACAGGTTCTGATTCACCCTTACCATCCGTTTCCATTCTTGCGGCATCGATACTGAATTCAGAATTCAGTGTATTTTTAACAGAAGCCGCTCTTCTTTTGGACAGGTCAAGGTTGGATTCATCTGATCCGTCGCTGTCAGTGTGACCGATTATTCTGACCTTTACATCAGCATTATCAGAAAGAACCTTTGCAATTTCTTTTAATGTGCCGTATGATTCCGGCTTAATTTTATCGGAATTCACATCGAAAAGTATTCCTCTTGTTACAAGCTTTCCTTCAGTTAAAAGTTTGCTTCTCATATCCGGTGCGCCAACAGCTATTCTGATATTTGAAACCAGGGCAGCGCCATTTTCAAATCTTATTCGGTCCATTTTTACACTTGCTACAGGGAAGGCTTTTGGCAGATCGAACAATTTGGTCTCATTCTGGTAAACGCGTACCCTTGATTTCTGTATCCAGATTGAAATGTGATATTTTTGATTTATTTTTTGATATGCGTCCTTATTATCTTTTATTCCGGATAATCCGAGTCCATCACCCTCAGCGCCGTTTATGTAGGTCCTATAACCGGGTCTTCCATAATATTCAACAAAAAATGATAGTCCGGCTTTACCAGGAACAGAGCCATGGTCATAAGATTTAGCGTTTATAGCCTGCATCAGTCTGAAACCATAACCAGCCATACCGCCTTCTTCGCCTTTAATCGGGACCACGTCAAATTCGATAGTATAATTTTCGGGTAAGTCTAAAAGGTTATCTGTCCAGATTGCATCGCGTGTTGAAAACTGCAGCCAGTTTCCCGGGAATAGATTAGTGTTAACAACCTCACCTGAACCATTTGTATTCCATAGTGCCGGGAAATCGCCGATATTATCCTGTGAAAAATCATCAAACAAAATCACCTGTTCACCAGGAACAAAATCAAATTTAGAAAATGATTTTAATCCTTCGGTTTCGGGTGTTGAAGTCGGGTTTGCTGCATCATTTTGAACTTGTGCTGAATCTGATGCCGGAGGATTATTTTTGTTCTGATCAGCCGCGTTGTCAACTGTTTTATTGATCGCTTCATCAACCTTCTGTTCGGTTTTGTCTTCGACTTTGTCTTTTACTTTCTTCAGGATATCGAATTGAGGAAATACCTCGGTTGAGATAAAAAGAAGTGCAATAAGCAGAATTAAATTTCTCATTATAACTCCCCAAATAGTTAATAAAATATGCTGGTTGAATTTAGTTTGAATTTTTAATATTTCAAACACCTGCAGGAGGCTAATGCAACGCCGCCCTGTAATTATGTAAGTACACTTTCGGTATTCCGTGGAATGACAGGGATTATACCGTAGTTGTACCGGGGGAAAGACGGTTCAAGGACGGTTCAACACACATTTTTGAGGTATTTTGATGATATATTCAACAGTATGGCGGACGGGGTATCTGAGGATTTATTGTTTATAAAAACAATTTAACTGAGTTATATTATATAATTTTTCAATCAGAAGTTCAATATCTGAAATAAGTTTGAATTGCTGATTTTCAAGCGCAAGCAGAATCCTGTCCTATTGAAGCTCTTTTCTGTTTATAAATAGTTAGCGGAGAAACAGAATTCCTGTGGTTTTTTCTTGCCTATGCCCGGTGGTTTAATTAAGTTTTTTATGTCATTTAATCAATAACTTAACACACCGGAGAAAATATGACGGATAAAAAAATAAATGTGCACTCTGATGCGGGAGGAATATTCTGGATAATGGGATGGCTGTTCTCAATAGGCTTTCTGAACCTCCATTTCTGGAATGCAGTGCTGGGCATAATACTGTGGCCCTATTATTTAGGCAGCTATTTTTACATGCTCCATCAGAGTGTTTGAATCATCTGAATTTTATTTTTAACGGGTGAGCCTCTGTATTAAAAATAACGCTGTTAAAATCAAGCACGTTCTCATCCGAAAACAGCAGGTATAAATATTTCAATGTTTCCGCCATGAAGAAGCTCGGCATCTTATCGCCTTTTTCACCGGTACTAACATTTTGAAGCGAGGTATACCCTTCGTCAAGCCTGCATTTGTCCATTATGCTTTTAAGATAGACTTCTCCCATTTTAAGATATTTGTCGTCTTTTGTGAAGTGGTACAGGTAATACGCCGATTCTATGTTTTCAGGCCTTAGAACATACTGGGGATATGTAGCTTCCATTGTTTTGTAATTAAATTCTTCCGGCTCAATTCCGAAATGCTTCCACATAAAAAAACAGGACCCCTGCAGATCTTCAGCCCTTTTCAAATCACGGCCGAGTGAAAGCACAGCGGGCAGGAAAGCATCAAGTGCGCCGAAAGTTGTGTTTGTTCTTTGTCCTGTATTCATATCAACCTTTCCGTACCACAGTCTGCTAGCAACGGTATCAGGCAGAAAATGGTTTACCGCAGCTATACTTGAATCATACATTACCTTAAAATCGTTATCTCCCAGCAGCAGCCAGCTTTTAAGCAGATACTCGTAATAGGAATCTATCATCCCGCTGATATGACTCTCTGTATCCTGCCATTCGCCTGTATTTACATTTATCGTGGTTCCTACAAGTCCGATCTTTGATCTTCTCTTATAAACCTGCTTAACAGCATTCTTTGCTTTATCGTAGTAGATGCTGTTTCCGGTAAGTCTGCTCAGCGTTCCGAACTCAAGCATAAGCGTTCCAATTTCAGCAGGATTATTTACTTCATTTTTTGTTTCACCTGTCTTAAGATTGACATTAACATAAGGCATCCCGGTTTTCGAATTAAAAACAGGAAGCAGTCTTTTCCCGAGATCCTCGGCAAGTGCTAAAAATCTCTTATCTCCGTCAAACTCATATGCAGAAAGGAGTCCCCCGAGAAACCTTATTGTTATTTCGAAGTTCTGTACAAAAACATCCTGATCGAAATTCAGATTATTTAAGATCAATTCTTTTGTTTCTGCAGCCTCATCGTTTAATCCCATGAGGAGCATTGTATCGAACGCGTCAACAGGAGTCATATAAAAGGAGGGTCCATACCAGTCGAAGCCCGATTTACTTACCGGCTTCAGTTCATCATGTCCCCATGCGTATTTTTTATAGGCATTCCAGGCATGCAGGAATTCTTCTTTTACGATTTGAGCGTATTTTTCTTTATCAATACCCGTTCCCTTATCCTGAGGAATAATAGAAGGGCCAAGGAAGAGGATGCCGGCGAGAAGCAGTGAAAATTTAGTCATAATAATTCCATAAAGTTTCTATAATAATTTAATCTCTGTAAGATTATAATGAAAATGGTTGATGTCCTTGATACAAAATAATTTAAGATTTAGAATTTGAATCATAAATCATAAGTTTTTAATTTCAGCTATCAAAAAAAGAATAGAGTAAAATTGAAAGAAAAGATAAGATGCGGATGGAGTACATCCGACCCTATATACATAAAATATCATGACGAAGAATGGGGGGTTCCGATACATGATGACCGGAAGCTTTTTGAATTCCTTATCCTTGAAGGCTTCCAGGCTGGTCTAAGCTGGATTACTATATTGCGAAAAAGGGATAACTTCCGGAAAGCATTCGATAATTTCGATGCTGATAAAATTGCCCGCTACGGTAAAAGAAAAATCAATTCCTTATTGAAAGATGAGGGAATAATAAGAAACAAACTGAAAGTTGAGGCGGCTGTAACAAATGCCCGCGCCTTTCTTAAGGTGCAGGAAGAATTCGGCAGCTTCGATAAATATATCTGGCAGTTTGTGAACCATAAGCCTGTTAAAAATAAATTCAAATCTCTTAAAGAGGTTCCGGCAAGTACAGAGATTTCCGATATAATGAGCAAGGACCTTAAGAAAAGAGGTTTTAAATTTGTAGGTACAACCATTTGTTATGCCCATATGCAGGCAACCGGGATGGTTAATGATCATATAATTACCTGCTGGAAACATTAATTTTGATCTAAATGAAAATTCTGCTTATCTTCCTTTATTCCTGGAATTAAATACTTTTGAGACTGAATCCCCTTCTTTTTAACAGGGATTCTCTGCATCCTTTTCCCTCAATCATCTTGCGGTACCAGGAGATATATTCAATCTTTTCAGATATTCATATTAGAAGCATGTCTGCCATTTTGACAGACAATAGAAGCAGAAGGAAGATATGCCTGAAACCCTTAAAAATATAGATCTGCTTGTCGAGGAGAATAATCGGCTCCGGGCGGCAGTTGCAGAACTATCAATTCTGAATGATATTGCTATCGCCATCAGTTCAACACAGTCCCTTGAGAAAATTGTTGACCTGATCGTCCATAAATGTGTAAAGCACCTCCGGGTTGAACAGGGAGCCGTTATGCTCCTGAATGAGAAGGATATAAACAAACCTTTTCATACGATGATAAGGAAACAGGATTCAGTAATGAGTTCCCTTCCATACAGGCTTGATGCACAGCTTACAGGCTGGATGTTAAAAAACAAGTCTCCGCTTCTTGTAAATAATTTAACGACTGACGACAGGTTCAAATTATCGCCCGATGAGAAAGTTACTATCAGATCGCTGCTTGGCGTACCATTAATGCTTAAAGGCAGGATGACAGGAATAATAAATGTATTCAACAAACATGATGACTCGGGGTTTACACAGAATGATCAAAGACTCCTCTCCATAATTGCTGCCCAGTCTGCACAGATAATTGAAAATGCACGGTTGTACCTTGAAGAACAGGCGCTGCAGCATATCCAGGAAGAAATGAGAGTAGCAAAAAACATCCAGGAGAATCTTCTTCCTAAGGAGGTACCTGTAAGCGAATTATACCAGTTTGCCGGAAAAAGCATTCCTGCGAAGGAAGTAGGGGGCGATTATTACGATTTTATTCCTCTCAAGGATGGAAGGATAGCCTTCTGTCTTGGTGATATTGCAGGCAAAGGAATTCCTGCTTCTCTTCTTATGGCTAACCTTCAGGCTTCATTAAGAGGCCAGGCTTATATGGGTAATGAATGTAAAAACTCTGTGGCGTTTGCAAACACCATATTGTATCACAGTACAGATCCGACCAGGTATGCTACCCTCTTCTATGCTATACTGAACAAAGATGACCATAAGCTTATATACTGCAATGCCGGTCATAATAGTCCATATCTTTTTTCCCCGGGAAAAGAACCAAAACGATTAAGCGAAGGCGGAATTGTAGTAGGCATCATTCCTGAATATATCTATGAGGAAGAGACAACTGAATTAGGTACTGATGATGTATTCATTTTATATTCCGATGGTGTGACCGAAGCAATGAACTTCTCCGAGCAGGAATTCGGGGAAGAAAGACTGGAAAATTCAATCAGGAAAAATTTACATCTCCCCGCTGAAGAAATAATTAGAGAAATCTTTAAAGATGTTGAAACATTTACCAAAGGTGCTCCCCAATCCGATGATATAACGATGGTCATAGTTAAACGTATTAAATAAATTTTAACCTGTTACATAGAGGGTTGAATGAATATAAAGGAGCAGTATGGAACCGTTATCATAGAATTGAAAGGGAAGCTGGTCGGAGGTACGCTGGCGGGCCGGATGAACAGGACCCTCGATAACCTGCTGCAGCAGGGGAAGAAGAATATTGTAGTGGACTTATCAGGTATTACCATTCTAAATAGTTCAGGTATGGGAATTCTTATAAGCGGTTACAGAAAGATGAAGGATAACGGAGGCCTATTAAAGCTTGCGAATATAACAAACAAGATAGAAGGTTTGTTATCGATAACCAGGCTGAACCAGATTTTTGAAATTTATAGCACGGCAGATGAAGCTGCAGAAAGTTTTAATAACTAAGATATTCCGAAAGGAGTAGATGTAAAATGTTTATGAGACTTGTACAATTAAATGTAGAGAGACCCGTTATTTCTGAATTCCGTGAAGCATATAACAGAGATGTTATTGAAAGACTGCAGAAAACAGACGGGTGCAGATTTGCGGGTTTAATCGAAAGCGGAGCAGAGGAATGTGAATTTATCTCGCTTACTTTATGGGATAAACAGGAGCAGGCAGAAAGTTATGAAAAAGGAGGAGTATACGAAGAGCTGCTGGGAAAAATAAGACAATATCTTCAGAATTCATCCGAGTGGAAAATTCAGTTATCTGAAAACCTGGAACTGGAATATCAGCAGGTAAGTGAGGAACCGGTGATCAAAAAATATGCTGTACGGGCACAGGCCGATAAATCAGACACAAGGAGCATCGATTCACGCCTTTATGTGAGGATTGTATCCCTTTCAATACAGGAAGGGAAGGAGGAAGAATTTAAGCAGATATACACAGATGAAATAATTCCCGCGCTGCTTACAACAGAAGGATGTAAGTATGCATACCTGACGCAGAGTGTACAAGACAAGAGCGGCTTTATTTCGGTGACTATATGGGACAGTAAAGGCGATGCAGACCTTTACGAAAGTTCTGGAAAATTCGATGCACTTGTCAATAAAGTATCGCATACTTTCTCACAATTCTACCGCTGGAAAATGGCTCTTGAACGGGATTACAGCGCAAATATAAAAACTTCTGAAGATATGAAAGTTGAAAGCTACAACCTGGTAACCGGAAAAAACTTTTATCATTAATTAAAAAATTTATGAATGCAGGATTTGAACTAAAAAATTTAACAAATATGGGGAGCAGACTAATTCAGCTTTATAAGCATAGGCTTGAACCGGGAGATCAGGTCTACCTTAAAACGCTGAATTCAGTTTATGTGATTAAAGTGGTGAAAGCTGATGAGTACCTTGTATCGGGCGGATGGTTCGACAGGCAGAAACTATCTCCATGCAGAATTAATATCCGCGGGTGTACCTGGGGAGGGACAGCAATAAAAACAGATATTATAGCAGCCCCGGGTCTTTGTATTGAATTCGGGAATAACCTTATAACAAGCACTATCAATAAAGTATTCTATTTCTCATACAAATCAAATAATTAATGAAGGAACTGAAGGCAGTCTGATATGAATGATTTGACCGGTAAAAAAATATTTCAGTATACAATTCTTGAAAAATCCGGCGGCGGAGGGATGGGAGTTGTGTACAAAGCAAGGGATGAAAAACTGGACCGTGTGGTTGCCTTAAAATTTTTACCCCCTCATTTGCTTGCCGATGATGAGGCGGAGAACAGGTTTATGACGGAAGCAAAATCTGCTTCATCACTCGACCATCCGAATATCTGTACAATATATGATATAAATAAAACAGAAGACGGGCAGCTGTTTATTGCGATGGCATTTTATGAAGGGGAGACATTAAAGAGAAAAATAAACCGCGGTCCGATGCCTGTAGATGACGCAATAAATATTGCACTTCAAATTGCTGCCGGCCTGGAAAGGGCTCATAAAGGAGGAATTGTTCACAGGGATATTAAGCCGGCGAATATAATGATAACAAAATATGGGGATGTCAAGATAGTCGACTTTGGTCTTGCCAAATCAAAAGCATCTGCAGGTGTTACGAAATTCGGGTCAACTGTCGGAACAGCTGCTTATATGTCGCCCGAACAGACAAGAGGCGATACAGTAGATCAAAGAACGGATATTTGGGCACTCGGTATTATAATCTATGAAATGCTTACAGGAAGCAGTCCCTTTAAGGGCGAATATGAGCAGGCCATTATATATTCTATTTTAAATGATGAGCTGCCGGAGATAAAGGGGATACCGGAAGAATTAAACAAAATAATCAGGAATTCCACGGCAAAAGATCCGGCGGAAAGGTACAGAGGGGTAAGTGAACTATACGCTGATCTGGCAGCTTTAAAAGGCAATTCCGGTTCACGAATATCGGGTTCCGGAATAATATCACAGCCTGAAGTTAAGAAACCTGCGAAGAGATGGGTCTGGTTTGCAGCAGCAGTTATAATAGTACTTGCAGCTGCTGGCTGGTTCTATTTCAAACAGGGCACAGGACAAGTGGAGCCCGACGCTGCACGGAAAATGATTGTTGTAATGCCGTTTGAAAATTTAGGCTCTCAGGATGAAAATTACTTTGCGGATGGTGTGACAGAGGAAATAACAAGTAAACTGGCTTCAATAGGCAACATCGGTGTAATTTCACGCAACAGTGCTGAAAAGCTGGCAAATTCCAATAAGAGTACAGAAGAAATAGGAAAAGAGCTGGGCGTTAATTATATCTTAAGCGGAACGATAAGGTGGGCAAAGGGAGGAGATAAAATAAGCCGTGTAAGGATTACTCCGCAGCTCACAAGGGTTTCGGACAATACAATCACATGGTCGGATTCTTATGATAAAGTTCTCGATGACATTTTCAGCGTGCAGAATGACATAGCTCAGAAAGTTGTTGACCAGCTGGGCGGTTCACTGCTTGCGGGTCAGGTACAACAGAATGCTCCGACTAAAAACCTTGAGGCATACGACTTATATCTCCGGGGGTTATCTTATGAGATGCGAGGTTCCTATTTGAAATCAGACTTTGTGAGCTGCATAAACCTTTATAAAAAAGCTGTTGAATTGGATCCTGAATTCGCCCTGGCTTACTCTCATTTGTCGAGGGGACAGGCATCAATGTACTGGTTTTTTTACGACCGTTCGGAAAAAAACGTTAGTGATGCTTTTAAGAATGCACAAAAATCGTTTGAATTAGCCCCCGACCTCGCCGATACCTACCTGGCACTGGGCTATTATCATTACTGGTGCAAACTGGATTACGAAAAGGCGATAGAAGAATTTTCCAAAGCTCGTGATATTCAACCTAACAATGCCGAAGCTTCATTTGGGCTCGGGGTTGTATACAGAAGGATGGGCATTTTTGACCAAAGCCTGAAGAATATGCTGAAAGGCGTAACCCTGAACCCCTTGTCCATAGAATATGTCCGGAATACCGGAGAGACTTACTGGCTTTTACGGGATTACGCTAATGCGGTGAAATATTATGATAAAGCTATTGAGCTTAGTCCTGATGTTAGTGCTCTGAAAGTAACCAAAGCACGTTTTTATATCCAATGGAAAGGTGAAACAAAAACCGCCTCCCGGATATTAGCTGATGTTAAAGATTACGATTATCTTGATGTTACCCCAAATATTCCTGTTTTAGTTGATATACTAAACCGGGATTATAACAAAGCTCTCACTGAACTAAGGCTGCCTGGCAGAGAGTATGAGACGGGACAGTTTAATTATACTCCCTGGACACAAGTGGCAGGTTTAATTTACAGGTATAAAAATGAGCCTGCTTTATCAAACGAATATTTTGATTCCTCCCGGGTTCAGCTTGAAAGAATGATCGGGGAAAATCCCGATGATGAACGTCTTCACAGTTCACTTGGGGTAACCTATGCAGGATTGGGACTAACAGATAAGGCAGTCTACGAAGGAAAAAAAGGAATTGAACTATTACCGCTGGAGAAAGAAGCCTATCGAGGGTATTACCGTCAGTGGGATCTTGCAAATATTTATGCTCTAACCGGAAATTATAATCAGGCCCTGAAACAAATAGATTTTATTCTCTCAATACCGGGTGCATTTTCCATCAACCTGCTGAAACTTGATCCCCTTTATGATTCACTGAGAGATTTACCAGGATACAAAGCAATTGTACAGAAATATTCAAGCAGGTTATAATCCTGATAGCAGAGGGTTAAGGACCTGTTGGAAGTCTTTTAAAGGCCGAACAGTGGCGAGCAGTGGAGGAGAAGGACCGGAGCGGGATGTAAGACACAAGTTTGTCGATCTATTTACTGACTTATTGACAACAGGTGCCGGTAACGACTCGCAATATATGCTGTTTAGTGTTTTTGTAAACCTGAAGATTAAGCAAACTAATTTCTGCAAAATGGAAAAACTATGATCAATGAAATCAATAACCAATGCAAATTTACTAGTAACCCTCCGGATGCCTTTGATTCCAGTCAAATAGTAACGAGCTGGTTCCCGGAAATGGAATTGGTATTTACAAAAAAATCAGGATATTTGATAAATAATGCATTATTCAATCGGTAAAAATATTCTTGAATGTAAGATAATGAATAAGTCAGGTGAACTGTGTTTCGGTCAACTAACGGGGAGTTTTAAATATGAGTAATTTAGCAGGTAAAACGATTCTTCACTATAAGATAATTGAGCAAGTCGGGCAAGGCGGAATGGGTGTTGTATATCTTGCTGAAGACAAGAGGCTTAAACGAAGTGTAGCTATTAAATTTCTGCCGCAGCATATATGCTCCTATCCTGAACTGAAAAGGAGATTCGAAACAGAGGCCCAGGCGGCTGCATCGTTAAACCATTCCAATATTACTACGATACACGCTATTGAAGACTTTGACGAACAGGTATTTATTGTAATGGAATACATCGAAGGAATTGAGTTAAAGGAAAAAATAAATGCTGGAATAATTCCAGTAAAAGAAGCGGTCAGGATCGTTTCTCAGATAGCGGAGGGAATTAATTCAGCGCATAAAAAAGGGATTATTCACAGGGATATAAAGTCGCAGAATATAATGATTACGGCTGAAGGTAAAGTTAAGATTATGGATTTCGGACTGGCAAAAATCACAGGAAATACCCAGATAACCAAAAGCGGTTCAACGCTGGGCACCGCAGCATATATGTCGCCTGAACAGGCTCAAGGTCAGGATGCCGATGAGCAGTCTGATATTTTTTCATACGGTATTGTCCTATATGAAATGCTTACCGGCACTCTTCCTTTCAAAGGAGATTATGAATACGCTTTGATCTATTCAATTATTAACGAAGAACCCGATGAAACCATACTGATAAATAATGGTGTGCCTGAGAAGCTTCGTAAGGTTGTGCTTAAATGTCTCCGGAAGAATAGAGAGGAAAGGTACTCCTCGTTCGACGGAGTTTTAAAGGATATAGCGGACTTCAGCATAGATGTCGTTTATGCTTTCCCCGATAAAGATCTTCCAGAGGAACAGACTCCTGTAAAATCGTTCATCCCGCAAAATGGAAGTAACTTTACAGGCAGAGAACAGGAAATGAAAACACTTACCGCTTTACTGGAGAACTGTAAAAGGAATAAAGGTTACACAGTGTTTATCAGCGGTGAACCGGGTATCGGAAAGACTCAGCTTGTATCAGCCCTGGTAAATAATCACGCCTCGGAAGGATTGAACTTTCTTTACGGCCGGTGTCTATTTAAGAATGAGGGAGGACTTCCATACCATCCTTTCGTAAGTGCAGTCAATAATAGTCTTTTTTCGAGTCACGGTCATTTTATTTCTGCTATTACTGCACTTGCTGAAAAAAATAATATCAATATATCAAATAAGCTTGCCCAGATAAAAACCTTTCTTAATTTTTCGGGAGAATATTCAAAAAGCATTATGCACAAAGAGCAGCTATGGGAATCTGTACTGACAATGTTCATGACAATAGCTGCGGATAAACCCCTGGTACTTATATTAGACGACGTACAGTGGGCTGATAAAACTTCGATAGGATTGTTTGCTTACCTGGCGAGGAATATAAAGAACCTTCCGGTATTGCTGATAGGGCTCTGCCGTCCTCCTGAGATCACGGTGGATGATACCGATCTGATTGGTACGATTCGCCAGCTGCGTATAGAAGATGCAGCTTCCAGGATCGATCTGCTCAGACTGTCTGAGAAAGATACCCATAATGTCATTAGAAAAATTCTGGGTGAGAATCCCGTCGACAAAAAAATCGTATCTGAAATTTATCGTCAAAGTGAAGGCAACCCGCTTTTTATATATGAACTTACCCGGCTGATGAGAGACAGAAATGCAATTAAGAAAGGGAAGGACTCCTGGGTTTATAACGAGGAAGCATCGCTCAATACCGTTAGTGATAAAGTGCAGGATGTAATAAAGCAGAGAGTTGATAGACTGGATGATGAAGCTAAGGAAGTCCTGCAGTTCGCGGCTTGTCAGGGTGAATATTTTCAGTCATCAGTACTGACAGAATGCCTTAAGATTGATAAAATATACCTTCTGAAGATGCTCCAACACCTCGAGAAAGAATTCAACGTCATTCATTATGAAAATAAAAGCTACCGGTTCGATCATATTTTAATAAAAGATGTGTTGTATGAATCTATCCTTCCTGAACTCCGGGAAGAATATCATAAGCTCATTGCCGATTCCCTGATAAAAACCGTGGGCTCCAAAGATGAATATGCCTCCGTCATTGCGCATCACCTTATTTCAGGCGGCTCTGAAGAACAGTCGGTAAATTACCTCCTCACTGCAGCCAAAGCTGCTCGTGAGCTTTATGCCGTGGAGGAAGCTTTCTCTTTTTATAAGAAACTTATAAAAATTGATAATCAATTTGGACTCAATACTGACTGCAGAAAATCGATGGAAGAGGGACTCGGAGATATAAACCTGTTTACAGGCAACCCGGATACGGCTCTCAGTCATTTCAAACGGTTCTCCGAACTGGTGAAGGATTCCGATGATATAAATGGAAAAATCAGAAGTCTCAGAAAATCTGCCGAATGTTACAGGATAACAGGCAGGCTGAACGAAGCAGAAGAACTATGTATAAACGCAGTAAACAAGGCTTTCGAATCGGGCAGAACTTCTGAAAAAATAGAATCGCTTAATACACTTGCCTCAGTTTATGCAAGCAAGGCAGATTATGAAAAAATGATTGAAGTGTCCGACAAATCAATAGGCTACTGCAAAGAGATAAAAGACGATAAGAATTTGTCTGTCTGTCTCGGAAACCTGGGTACCGCCTTCTGGCACCTCGGCAATTACCCCGCGGCTTCACAGCAGCTTAACCAGGCAGCTTCAATACAAAGGAATATAGGAGACACCAGGGGTTTATCTACAACGCTTAATTTCCTCGCCCTTGCATTGTTAAAGCAAGGCGGATTTGAGGATGCTCTTAAAGCAGGATTTGAATCGATCGAAATAAAAACAAAGATAGGTGACGGTCAGAAAATACCCGGCGGATTGAATGCGATCGGCGATATCTACAGGGAGATCGGTAATGTGGACAAGGCTATCGAATACCATGAAAAATCCCTTTCACTTGCCAGGGAATATCGTAATAAAGGATCGATGTGCGACAACCTGAGGGATCTTGGTGAGGATTATTTTCTTAAGGGGGATTACGATCAGGCACTGAAATATTATTACGAAGTTAAGGAACTGGCTGAAGCATCAGGGATTAAATGGTATGAAACAAGAACTCTTATTTCCTTTTCGGAATTTTACCTGCAGACAGGGAGCCTGGAGGAAGCTGAAAAATATATAGATGCCGGATTAAAACATTCTTATGAAATCGGAGCAAAGGAACTGATAATTGAGGCCCTCTGGAATAAGGCTAAAATTCAGGCAAAGACAAATTTATCCGGGGATATAAACCAGATGTTTAATGAGGCAATCGGTATCGCCAGGTCGGTCGGACATAAAACTTTCCTCTGGAAACTTCTAAACGATTACGGCAGATATTTATCATTAAACTTGTCAAATGAAGAAGGTGCTTTCATGCTGAAAGAAGCAGAGGAAATTGTGCTGCAGATCAATAGCAATATAATGGATGAGGATTTGAGAAAAGTTTTTCTTAATTCATTAAGAGAAAAAGAAATTACCCTGGAATAAATCTGTCGCCAAAATCGGGTTCTGGATTTTATAATTAATAAACAGGAGGTAAAATGAGTCTCAATCTGACCGAAAATTACAATGCTTCAATTATTCATCTCAAAGGGAAACTTATCGGTGGTCCCCTTGCTTCAGAGTTCAACCAGACACTCCACAGCCTGATGGATCAGGGTAAGAAAAATATTATAGTGGATATGAGCCGGGTAGGTTTCATTTCAAGCTCCGGACTGGGAATCCTTATAAGCGGATTGGCATCTTTGAGAAAGGAAGGAGGCGATCTTAAACTTGCAGCCATCAGCAATAAAATGGAAGGACTGTTGTCGATTACCAAACTTGACCAGATATTTGATCACTATGATTCAGTAGAACAAGCTGAAGCAAGTTTTAATAAATCAGTCAGCTGACCGGAGTCAGCAATACAGATTAACGATGGATCCGGGGTTTTTAGCTGAGATCTGATTCCGAAATACATTCTGGAGTACAACAATTCCTCACTAAAGATCATGCTTCTAAAATCCTTCAAAACTAATATGCGGATTTAATATATTCAAATGGTAAAGCAGATAAGAGCTGATTCTTCTTTTAACCTTAACCTCGCTAATCCCCGGGATTGACCTGTCTGCCCGACACAGGCGGCATCCCGGGGGTTTTAGCTGAGATCTTGTTCCGAAATAAATTCTGGAGTTCAACAATTCCTTACTCAAGATCAGGCTTCTTACCCTTCAAAGCTATTAGGCGTATTAAAATATTTTACCAGGCGTCCAAACCGGTAAAGTTTTCTCAGTACCTAAGTAACTATAATATAAATCCTTTTATTTTCGGCGAATTTTAATACCATCCACATATTTTGACTTCAGGCAGACTTTTTGTGTAGTTTTGACATCTGAAAAATTTATATCATAGACGGAGGTCAAGTGAAAGGTTCATTTACAAAAATCTTAACAGCTGTATTTTTAACAATTATGGTTTCGGGAGTCATATTTCCCCAGCATCATCAGAGGGAGGATGACCGCAGAACTCCTGCAATATCTGAAAGGACATCGGAATTACTTGATAGAATAAAAGATAAACTTGATGATCTGGACGCTGATTACCTGACACAGCTTCACTGGAAAGAATATAATAAAGCAAAGAGAGATCTGCATAAAATCTATGAAATGATTGAGGCTATAAAAAGACAGCAGGATGTTGAAGTGGATCCCCCCATTACCGCTATGCCTGAACCGGACTACAGGCAGCTTGTCAACAGCATCGACAATGAATCATTTGAAGAAAATAAAGTCTCCGTTCTTCAGTCCTCTGCAAGATATAATTATTTCAGTGTACAGCAGATAATCGGTATTATGGATTTGTCCTCTTTCTCAAGCTGGAAAATCAAGGCGCTGGAGCTCACGTATCCTTTTGTAATAGATAAAAATAATTCCTTCAGGATTATAAATGCGCTTACATTTTCTGAGGATAAACGGAAAGCTCAGGAGATACTGGACGGGAATTGAACCTGTGTCCCGTCTCTTATTAAAGCAATTCAGTGAATGCGGATAAATCGCAAGCGATAACCCGGGTTTGTAGAGCGAATCATATATCAGCAAGATTAGGTTTCGGTGATTATCTGATTGACTGATTTGCGAACCTCGAAGCGGAATCTCCGGGAGATAAAAAGGTTTGTTAAATGAAGATGGTGGTAATAAATTTACCGCATTCACCGGACTTACAGATGCTTTTCCAGGTAACGTGCAATTAATCTATTCCCGTTGTTATTAAAATGGATACCATCACCATACAGATAATACCTTGATGGTTCTTTTATGTCATTCCCGAAAGCACTGCTGACGTCGACAATCCTGATATTCTTTTCTTTAAGTTTTTCCCTCAGAAGTATCTGTGGTTCGAAAATATCTTTATTGCCATATTTTCTCAGCTGGTACTCGTATGGCAGCAGAACAACCTCGAACTGTATTCTTAATGAATCGCACGCAGATGATATCGCCTCAAGATTTTTTATTGAGTTATGAAGCAGGGGATTCGATTCTGTATAAAAATGCATGTCATATTCATAATATGCCCGGGGCCGGTCGCTAAAAAGATTTTTAAGGAAGTGATACGCTTTTGAGTTATGCCGTAAAAAGTTGACTATGCTGTTAAGAAAACTTCCGGATGAGAACTCGGGAGAATTTTGATCAGGATAATTTGAATAAATATCGTTAAGCGTCCAGAATAAAACAACCGATGAAAATCTGAGGTTAAACCTGTTCTGAGTAACAAATGCATTAAAAACATTTAAGTAATCTTTCGAAGAATAACCGATGAGGGAAGGGTTTATCACACGCAGACTATCCGAATCGTTATTGATTATTCCTGCATAAGTCGAATCGTTCTCAACACTGAGTCCCATTGTTACTGAATCACCAAGATAAAGGAGCTTGCGCTTGCTGTCTGATGCAGGTTTGAAATATTTCCATGCATGGTAATTGCTGGTGGCCTTCTCCACTTCTCCCGAAGTACCGATTGTATTTGATCTGATGCCTGGAGAATCATTGTAAAGCGAATCAATTATCAGGCTGCCGCTCGTCCCTGATAAATTTATTTCGGGAACAAATATTCTGACTCCTGATTCAAATAAAATCAAAAGGACTGCTATAAAAGCTATATTATATAGAATGATAAAAAAATACTTTTTCATTTTTGAACGGCTAATTCAACCAGGATCATCTCATTTCCATAGAGATCCGTAAAGCGGGCAAATGTGTAAGAGCCTGCAGTTACCGGCTCCTTTACAATTTTCACGCCCGAGGAAGCAAGTTTCCTATACTCAGATTTAAAATCATCAGTATAAAAAACAAGAAAGGGTTGTCCCGCTGCCTGTTTTCCGATGAATTTTTCTTCAGCTTCCGATTCAGCTTTAAGCAGCCAGATCCCTGTATTTTCCTGTCCCTGCAGATGCAGATGAACATATCGCCTTCCGCCATCTGTATAATCGACAATCTCCCGGAAACCCAGTTTTTCTTTATAGAATTCCAGCGCTTCATTATAATCTTTGATTAAAATAACAACTCTGCCAGGTTTCAAAGCCCGCTCCTTTTGAAATATAATGCATTTTCATTGTGATCTGAACGTTATGCAGTTTATTTTGATTGACATAATTCATAATTATTTCGTAAATATATAGAAAAACAGGAGTTATTTATGCAGATTCCGCTTGAAATATCGTATCGGGATGTAAAGAAAACTGATGACATAGACAATTTAATTCGTGAAAAAGTAAATAAGATGGAAAGAATTTGTGATTATATGACGAGCTGCCGGGTAGCAATTGAAAAACCTCAGCGCACAATAAATGACGGGAATCCCTACAGGGTAAGGATTGATATGCGTGTACCGCCGGGACACGAACTGGTAGTAGAAAGAAAACCGGGCGAAGGTGAAATGTCCGACGGAATTGAAAAAGTAATACGTTACGCTTTTGATGCGGCAAAAAAGCAGCTGGAAAAGCTTACAGAAAAGCAGAGGGAAAATGTAAAACAACATCCTCAGCAGGAGGTTGCAGCTATTGTGGACAGGATCTTTTATGATGATGGGTATGGATTTCTCAGGACAGTGAACGGCAGGGAAATCTACTTCCATAAAAACAGTGTTGTAAATAAGGACTTTAAAGAAATTGAAACCGGAATGGGTGTTAATTTTTTTGAAGAACAGGGAGAGGAAGGGCCTCAGGCAAGCACCGTACATATTATTTAGAATACATAGAAACTTATGACGGTGAATGAACCTGAACCTGTAAACGGTCTTAATTGTCCGGAGTTATAAGTCGGAACCCTACCAGCCGCAGCGTTCGATAAACTGACTGCTGGTAGGGCTTTAGTGAGACAGGTTCATCGAAAATGCGTCATTTCCGCTTGTTTATGATGATAAATTAAACATCGGTTTTTCGATAATGAAAAAAAATTGAAACTTTTTGCATCATATTCATATTTCTTCTTTCAATTCAATTAAAATTCAAAACTAAGTTTTAACCTTCCAGTGGCATGCTTTCTGCCTGTAATAAAGCGCTATAGTTAGTGATTATTACAGGACAATGTTGTGTTACTGAAATCGTTCCGCGGCGGAGTTCATCCCCCCCAGGAAAAGTTGCTTACGAAGGAACTCCCGTTTGAAAAAATGAAGTTCCCCTCCCAGGTAATTATTCCCCTTATTCAGCATTTAGGTAAACCGGCAAAGCCCCTCGTTAAAAAAGGAAGCATAGTTTCTGAAGGTTCGAAACTTGCAGAAGCGTCCGGGTTTATTTCATCGCCGGTGCACAGTTCAGTGAACG
This sequence comes from uncultured Ignavibacteria bacterium, assembly GCA_963811905.1. Classification (GTDB taxonomy): domain Bacteria; phylum Bacteroidota; class Ignavibacteria; order Ignavibacteriales; family Ignavibacteriaceae; genus DATFVA01. The sequence continues at coordinate 154,250 of CAWETK010000015.1, read as the reverse complement.
GGATGGTTACAGCTGTCAGCAGGGAAGCCTCTCCGGGAGGGTTTCCAGCCGATTCCGTTATCATTAAAACAGATGACCGCACTGACAAAATCATTTTAGATCCGCTGGACCCTGGAAAAGTGACTGCCGATGAAATAGTGGAGCGAGTTAAAAATGCAGGGATAGTGGGAATGGGAGGCGCTGCCTTTCCGGCGTATGTAAAACTTAAACCTCCTTCCGGTACAGTAATTTCCGCTGTGATACTGAACGGCTGTGAGTGTGAACCGTATCTTACCCGTGATTACAGGTTTATGCTGGAAAGAACAAATGAACTCATTGCGGGATTGAAACTTATAATGAAAGCGCTTGGTGTTGAACAGGGATATATCGGGATTGAAAACAATAAACCGGATGCGGTTAACCTGCTTCAAAGACGGCTTGAAAATGAGAATTCTATATCGGTAATTATACTCAAAACGAAATATCCTCAGGGGGCTGAAAAGATGCTGATCAAAGCCGTTACCGGTCAGGAAATTCCCCCGGGCCGGCTTCCTCCGGATGTTGGGGTGGTTATTCAGAATACCGGCACCGCTATTGCCATATATGATGCAGTAGTCAGCGGTAAAGCGCAGATAACGGCTGCGGTAACCGTGACCGGCAGGGGAGTCAAAAATCCTAAGAACCTGATCATTCCTGTCGGAACTTCAATAAAAGATGTTCTGGATTACTGCGGCGGCTTAACGGAAGATGCCGCGAAATTGATCGTGGGGGGACCAATGATGGGAACCGCACAATATGATTTCTCTGCTCCTGTCGTTAAAGCCACATCAGGCATTGTTGTTTTAACAAAAGACGATCTTGATGAGAAAGAAGAAACCGCCTGCCTGCGGTGCGGCAGATGTATTACGGTCTGCCCGTTAAACCTGATGCCTACAAGGCTGGCCCGTTATGTTCAGCTGAGAAATTATGAGCGTGCCGAAGCTTCAGGCATTATGGTATGTATGGAGTGCGGCAGCTGCGCATATAGCTGTCCTGCAAATATTCCTCTCGTTCAGTGGTTAAGACTTGGAAAACAAAAAGCATTACAGATCCAAAGAGAAAGTCTGCTGCAGAAAGTGTGAAGAATGCATCAATGGAAATTCAAACAGACGGCAAAATACTTGATCTGAAAATAGTACTTGCTACATCTCCTCATATACATTCGGACTGGTCGACTAAGAAGGTAATGTGGTTTGTTACTGCAGCTCTTATTCCCGCAGCCGCTGTATCGGTTGTATTTTTCGGTTTTTACCAGCTGCTGATTATAATTACCGCAGTATTTTTCAGCGGAGGTACCGAGGCTGTAATACAATCGCTGCGGAAGAAGAAAGTTACGGTGACAGACGGCAGTTCTCTGCTTACAGGACTATTGCTCTCCCTGACTCTTCCGCCGGGATTTTCATTAACATACACCGCACTTGGTTCGATCGCCGCCATTGGATTCGGTAAGCAGGTATTCGGAGGATTAGGCTTTAACATTTTTAATCCTGCTCTCGTTGGAAGAGCATTTCTCCAGGCAGCCTTTCCGGTTGCTATAACTACATGGACCAAACCAAACTTTTCTGTGGATGCAGTAACCTCTGCAACTCCTCTTGCGCTGTTTAAGTTCGATAAAATACTTACTCCTTTATCACAGCTGCTGCTGGGAAATACAGGTGGTTCACTGGGTGAAACTTCGGCTGCTGCTATCCTCGCCGGAGGCATTTTTCTAGTCGCAGTAAAAATCGTAAACTGGCGCGTCCCGGTCTCTATGATCTTAAGTATGCTGATATTCGGAGGATTGTTCAGGCTGATTGATCCGGTTCATAATCCCGATCCATTCTTCCATCTTTTCGCCGGCGGATTTATGCTGGGTGCTTTTTTTATGGCAACCGACTGGGTAACCTCTCCTGTAACCGATAAAGGAATGATAATTTACGGGTCGTTTATTTCCCTGCTGATAATATTGATAAGAGTATACGGGGGACTGCCGGAAGGCGTAATGTACTCCATCCTTATAATGAATGGATTTGTTCCGCTTATCAACCGGGGGACTCAGCCTCGCATATTCGGACTGGTTAAAGGAGGTGCCGAATGAATAAAGTGGTCCATATACTCCTTACTTTAATGGTCATTGGTGTAATTGCAGGAGGAGTTCTGGCACTGGTAAATATCTGGGCTGAGCCGAGAATAGCTGCCAACCAGAAACGGGAGACAGAAGAGGCAATTTATCTCGTGCAGAAAAGCGGTAAATCATATGAAGAAATTAAAACCATTAAAGGAAAATTGTTTAAAGTCTTTGACAAGCAGAATAATCCTGTAGGTTATTCGTTTGTATATGAAGGGAATGGTTTCCAGGGAAAGATAAGACTTATGATTGGCCTGGAGCCTGAACTTAATAAGGTAACCTCAATTGAAATTCTGGAACAGACGGAAACCCCGGGACTTGGAACGAAGGTAATTGAACACCCTTATAAGGATCAGTATAACGGCCTTACGATAGATGCCGGCATCGAGTGGGTTAAGGGAAAAAAACCGGTTAAGCCGAATGAAATACAAGCAATCACCGGAGCAACAATATCATCAAAGTCTGTTGTGGCTATTGTAAATGATGGAGTCGCTCTGCTGCGCAAAATGAAAAGTGAGGGAAGGTTATGAAGAAACAGGTCTCATTCAGCCGGGAATACCTGAAAGGTTTATGGGACATCAATCCTACTTTTAAGCAAATCCTCGGAATGTGTCCCACACTTGCAGTAACCGTTTCCGCTATAAATGGAATTGCAATGGCGCTGGCCACTACCTTTGTGCTGATCTTTTCAAGCGTGATAATTTCGATGGTCAGGAAAATGATCCCGAACCAGGTAAGGATAGCCGCCTACATAGTAATTATTGCAACATTCGTAACCATAGTTGATCTCGTTATGAAAGCTGCCTTCCCCGCGTTAAGTAAGGCGCTCGGTCCTTTCATTCCTTTAATTGTTGTGAATTGTATAATACTGGGTAGGGCAGAAGCATTCGCCTCAAAAAATACTGTCTTCCGTTCTTTCCTGGACGCACTTGGAAACGGTACAGGATTTCTTATCTCTCTTTTTGTTCTTGGCAGCATCAGAGAGGTGCTGGGATCGGGGACCATTCTCGGGTACATTTTACTTCCCCGGAACTATGACCCAATGATTATTATGATACTGCCGGCGGGTGCATTTCTTACTCTTGGACTACTGATGGGGCTGGCAAATTTCTACACGGCCAGGAAAGAAAGAATTTCAAATGAAGCATTGAGGCAAAAGTACACGCTAAAGACTGAAGATAAACAGTTAATTGAAGCCGGAGCATAATATGCAGTACATTATAATTTTTATATCTGCAGCAATAGTTAATAATTTTGTTCTTTCCTATTTTCTCGGCATATGCCCCTTTATCGGAGTATCAAACAAGCTGTCATCCGCACTATCAATGGGCATGGCTACCACTTTCGTAATGGTCATAACGGCCATCGTCAGCTGGCTCCTTTTCAACATGCTGCTGGTTCCTTATAAACTTGAGTTCCTCGAGATCCCTTCATTCATACTTGTAATAGCCTCCCTGGTGCAGTTCGTTGAAATGTTCATAAAGAAAGTATCACAGCCCCTTTACCGTGCCCTTGGAATTTTTCTGCCTCTCATAACAACCAACTGCGCAATACTGGGACTTGCTCTCCTCCTCGTGATGAGAGATTACAATTTTCTTGAGAGCATCTTCTTCGGAGCGGGTGCCGGGGCTGGCTTTACTCTCGCACTTGCGATTATGGCGGGAATAAGGGAGGAACTTGAACTAGCGGATGTACCCGCAGCTTTCAAAGGCGCCCCAATTACGCTGATAGTCGCTGGACTTTTAGCTCTGGCATTTATGGGATTTGCCGGAATGATATAATAAAGGAATTAATTGGAGGAGATAAAAATGATAACACGTCGTAATTTCTTAAAGCTTAGCGGGATATCGGCTGCTGCCCTCGGCGGCGGGTATTCAGCAGGCAAATTATTTACTGCGGGTTCCGGTTACCGTTTTTCTGTTCACAGCTTTCTCCCGCCTGATGAGAAGTATATAAAAAGACTCGTTGCATTATTCCGGAAAAAAGTAAAGAGCTGTACAGAAGCTGATATCTGCGGTGACAGCAGGATAAGACATTCAATCATAGGTTTTGATAATGAGGCAGTCGCTTCATATTACAGCCGGAAAGGCTCAATAGTATACCGGGTACAGCGGCTGAATCATCCCTTTCAGTCTGACCTGGTAATAAGTGATGATAAAAATCCGGTTTATATCCCTGAGGAAGATTTCAGTTATTCGTTTCTGCAGCTTAGAAATGATATGAAGAATCTTAAAGCTTCTTATCTTTTCACCGCCGAATATAAAGAGGAAAACCTGTTCGATAGTTTAATCCATAGGGAAAAGAAAATCATTATTGAAAATGAAAAAGGAATTACCGGGGTACTTAAAGCCGGCAAAAGTTATAGAGATATACCAATTGACGGAGCAATAGGGAAAACACACGTCTCTTATTCAGAAGGAATTGCAAGAGTCAACAGTTCCTGCTGCAGGAATAAGATATGTGAGCACACCATTCTTTCCGATCAGCAGGGAATTATTGCATGTGCTCCCAATAAAATAATAATTCGTTTTGAATCATGAAAAATACATTACAATATATAGTTGTGTCTGTTCTCTTTGCGGCAGGTTTCTACCTTGCTTACACCGGAAGGGATAACCCTTCTGAGATAAAAAGGACATCGGTAGTTCTCGGAACAATTGTCGAGATCAAAATAAGGAATGACGATACGGAGAAAGCCGAGGACGCTGCAAGCAGGGTATTCGAAGAATTCAGGAGAATCGATAATTTATTTTCGGTATACAAAGAGGGAAGTATTATCGGTCAGATAAATAATTCCTTATCAGATTGTTTTATCATCGATAGTGAGCTGTATGCCCTGCTTGAAAAATGCAATGACATATGGAAAATTACGGGGAAGACTTTTGATGTAGCACTCGATTCACTCACCGATTTATGGGGGTTTGGTGAGGGAGGAATTCCTGCCCGTCCCTCTGATGAAAATATAAAGAAAGCTCTGTCATGCTGCGGATGGGAAAATATTTCCCTGCTGCCCGGAAGCATGCTGCAGAAGGAAAATAATGTAAGGTTCAATCTGGGGGCCATTGCAAAAGGGTACGCTGTCGACCGGGGAATTGATATTCTTAAAGAAAACGGCATTGGGAATGCATTGATCAATGCCGGCGGCGAGATAAGGCAGCTGGGGAATGACTGGGTTATCGGGATAAGGGATCCTGATGATATGAACGGGATTGTAAGGGAGTTAAAATTAAACGGAAAAGCCGTTGCAACTTCCGGGAACTATGAGCAGTACTTTGAAGAGGATGGGATAAGATATTGTCATATTATTAATCCTGCCGATGGTTATCCTTCAATGCATTGTAAAAGTGTTACGGTAATTGCAGATGATGATATGACTGCGGATGCACTGGCTACTGGAATATTTGTAATGGGACCGGAAGCCGGGATACGCCTGACTGAGAATCTTGCTGATGCTGAAGTATATATCATTGACCGGAATGATAATGAATATTTTTCATCGGGCTTCAGAAAATATATGTTGAGGTAAAAATGGATGGGATAGTAATTATAGCAGTTTCAACTATGGGAGGACTGGGATTATTCTTAGCGGGAGCCCTTGCTATCGCCGACAGAAAACTAAGTGTGATAGAAGATCCGAAAATAGAGAAGATAAACGAAGTACTTCCAAATGCAAATTGCGGTGCATGCGGAAATGCCGGATGCTACGATTTTGCCGTGAAAGTTGTTGAAGGCAAAGCGGCTCTCAACGGCTGTCCCGTCGGCGGTAAAGATGTGGTCGATGATATTTCGTTAATACTCGGTATTGACGGAGGTGATGTGGTTAGTTTGAAAGCCAGGGTCTTATGCCGGGGCGGAAAGAAAGAAGCAGCGTTTAAGGAAGTACGTTATTCCGGTCCCCAAAACTGTGCAGTTCAGGCTCTTGTATCAGGAGGGGAAAAGCTCTGTCTTTATGGATGCCTGGGCGAAGGCGACTGCGTTTCTGCCTGCCAGTTCAATGCTATGTATATGAGTGAGAATGGTCTCCCGGTAGTTATTGATGACTTATGTACCGGATGCGGACTATGTGCAAAAGCCTGTCCTCGCGGCGTCATCGAAATGCATCCGCAGGACAGGGAGTTATTCGTTTTCTGTAAGAATCAGGATGACCCGAAAACATCGCGGAAAGTCTGCTCGGTATCCTGCATCGGCTGCCAGATATGTGCCCGCAAATCTGACGGCGGAGTAATAATGGAAAACAATCTTGCTATAATAGATTATGGTAAACTTGAGATATCAAAGATACCGCTTGATAAATGCAGCACAAAAGCCATAGATCTTATCCGGACCAGAGAAGCAGTGACGGCAGGCAGCGAAAATGTTTGATGAGAAATTCATAGAAGTAGGAACTATCTCATCCGTCTGTAATGGGTTTGCTGAAATTATTCTGGCAGACCAGGGGAACTGCAGGGAATGCTTAGCAAAAATCGTATGCAGAAATAATGATTCGGGCGGCAGAACCTTATCGGTTGAAAATACTTTCGGCGGGATGGAAGGCGACAGGGTAAGGATATCGGTCAGGGGAAGCAGAATCCTCGAAGCCGCATTCCTTCTTTACGGGTTTCCGGTTTTCCTTGTAGTATTCGGCGCAGCTGCAGGTATGATGATCTTTAAAGATGAGCTCATATCATCGCTAGCGGGGTTTGCACTGGCAGGATTATTTTTCCTTATCCTCTTTGTAGCTTCCAGGAGCAAAAAACACGACAGTATCCTCAAAACAGAAATCCTTCCTCCCGTTAACTGACGTTTATCCATAATTTTCCTATCTTCAGCAGTAAGGCATGATCCGGGATTGAACACGGTAACCTAACCAATAGTTAAAGACCTGTCATCTCCGGCAGACGGCTTTCCTGGCCTTTATATATCTATACAGAATCGGGAATGACCTATTGACGAACCTTATAGATAAACCATCCGGAAGGAAATTACTCTTCGCCTTTTTATATATGAGTGAAGGCGCTCCTATTGGGTTTATATGGTGGGCTCTTCCAACAATGCTGCGGCTTCAGAAGATTCCTGTCGATCGGATCACTTCACTTACGGCAATACTTGTCTTTCCCTGGGCATTAAAATTCATCTGGGCTCCTCTGGTGGACACATTACATTCTTCACGATGGGGTTTCAAGGGGTGGATTATCTCAATGCAGATAATAATGGGACTTACATTCATTCCTTTGATGTTCCTTAATCTGTCGGATAATTTTGATGTGATAAGGATTATCCTCATTGTTCATGCGCTGGCGGCTTCTACCCAGGATGTATCTATAGATGCATTTGCAATCAACACTATTTCGGAGAGTGAAAGAGGAATCATAAATGGCTATATGAATGCCGGAATGCTTACAGGCAGAAGTTTATTCGGCGGGGGAGCTTTGCTGGCAGCAGCATGGATAGGCTGGAAATGGCTTTTCCCGTTGCTGATCTTATTTATCTGGTTCTCGCTTATATTGCTTCTTTTTACAAAAGAACCGGACGAAAAAAAATCAGAGAACAAAGAAAATTTAAGAGATTTCCTTCAGCATTTTCTGAAAGCTTTCAGAAAACCTTCCACCTGGTTCGGTATTATGTTTGCACTTATCGGTGCGTCAGGATTCGAAGCACTGGGTGCATTAGCTGGTCCTTACCTTGTTGACAGGAATGTTTCACAACAGGTAATCGGAATTTTCTTCAGCGTTCCTTCAGTAATTGCAATGCTGGCGGGAGGGATAATCGGGGGAAGATTATCGGATAAAATCGGAAGGAAGAAAACGGTTGGTTTATCTCTTACCGGATTTGCATCCTTAATTATTCTTCTTTCGCTGGGTGATTATTTTGTCAGCGGTCTTTCTGATGTTTTTGTCATTTCCATTCTGACGGCGATCTATTTGTTTATCGGGATCTTTACTGCATCCTCATATGCACTATTTATGGATCTTACAAATCGCAAATTAGGAGCAACGCAATTCTCAACCTTTATGGCTGCTACAAACGGATGCGAAGCATGGTCGGCCTGGGCAGGAGGAAATATAACCGCCGGGGCAGGGTATCCTGCAGCATTTATTTTGATGAGTTTAGTCTCGTTCTTCTCGCTGCTATTCCTCAGGAAGATTACCCTGAACGATTAAAATCATTCGGGGATTAGGACCGGGATGTGGTGGGAGCCATTTTCAGGAAGATAATTAATAAATATGCCCGGAGAAGAGGTTGAACTATAAAAAAACTACCTCTGGAAAACTACAACATCCTGATCAGAAAACCCGAACTTCCTGAGCAACTTTGTATACATAACCGATCGCTGTAGAATTTTCCCTTCTGCAAATTTGCAGGAAACTAAGATGCCCGGGTCGGACGCTGCAATTAAGCTTTCCACAGGAAATTAGGGCGGATGAAGGCGACTTCAAATCCCATCTTTTGAATGTTGGAAAGGGATCGTGATCTCTTCTTTTCGTTGTCTTCAGCAGTTTCCACTGTAAGAACCTTACAGCCTAGTTCTGCGGCATCCTGTATTCTTCTTGCAATCAGAGCGGTCTGTGCACCTTTTCCCCTCCAGCCGGGTAGAGTGCTGGCGAATGAAAGCCATCCGCAGTCGTCTTTAACATAAAGTGAGGCGGCGGCAACCGGATCGTCTCCTTCAAACGCAAGGTAGGTCTTCCAGCATTTTCTGCCTACAAGATTTGTGAACCACGAGCTCATTTCTCCCGGCCACTCAAAACTATCCGTTATAATATCTCCGAATCTCTGTGCTTCCTTATTGCTGCTCACTTCCCTTATTTCCAGGTCCGTTTCCACCACGGGAGGATTTTCCACGCTTCGGTAATGTTTCACCCAGTTATTGTAATGATGAATATTTCGCTTCTCAAACCAGTCCTTTAACTGCGCCGGTGCGGCTTCAGGATGAATCTGTATAAAGAACCTGCCTATACCTGCATCTTTGTACTTGGAAATAATGATGTCAACCATCTGCTCGGTTGCAGTCTGAAACAATCCTAACCCGATTACACGATTGAAGCCGAGAATGTCAATATTTTTCACGAGCGCTGTGCATGCGGAACCAATTGAAAATACCTTGATACCGAATTTATCAGAAAGTTCTCCTCCGGCTGCATTGTACATATCCTGCCAGGCGTTTACTTCGCATGATGCAATTGATCTGAATAGCGTTGTTGTGAGCATAATTTAATCCGCTTATGTTTATAAAATTGTGGTTGGTCATTGGTTATTGGTTGTCCCTGTGGACAGTATCGGGTGAATATGCCGGCAAACACACGGCAATATATTCCGCTCCTTCGGGCTCAGGAGTGCTGTACTGTATCCATTCTCCTTTATGTGTCATTATTGCTTCGCCGGCTTTAACGTTGTACGTAGCGTCCTTTGATGTAACCCGCAGTATTCCTTTCAGCACTATAGTATACTCATCAAATTCGGGGGTTTGTCCCGGCTCAACCCATCCTTCAGGACTCTTCATCTTCGCAATGCTTACCTCTGCCGATTTCGAATTCACTCTTCCGATAAATTCCTCTATTATCTTTGGTTTATTCCCGGCAGCTTTTATAACTGACGATGATATGATATGGTCAGGCAATACTTTCCTCCTTGTTTTAATAATAATAATAAGCAAAACAGTCCGGCTCTGACGGATTGCTTTACAATGATGTACAAGAGCGAAACGGCGTTTCGCTTTACATTGATGTACGTGAGCGAACAGGTTTCGAATGTAGTGAGGAACAGTGTTTCGCTTTACAATTCCGCAAATTTCAATCTTCGTGACCAAATCTAAGAAAATTTTAAGCGATATGAATCACCAAAGTTCATTTACGATTAAGATAGATTAATAAAAAATTTCAGGTAGTATAATGTCTGATAAATTAAAAGATAAAGTTGCGATAATAACAGGCGGTGCTACAGGCATCGGCGAAGCAATCTGCAAGAAGTTTGTATCGGAAGGGGCGAAGGTGATTGTATGCGGACTTCCATCAGACCCTGTTGAGGAAGTGGTAAACGAAATAAAAGATGAGAAAGGTGAAGCCGCTGCTTTCGAGGGAGATGTGTCTGAAGCCGGAACTGCGGAAACCTGCGTCAAAATGGCAATAGATACATTCGGAAGACTTGATATCCTTGTAAATAATGCCGGCACATTTCAAACGGTAGCGTCCACGGAAAATTTTCCCGTTGACGATTTTGATTATATGATGAAGATGAATACCCGTTCGGCCTTTCTTATGACAAAATTCGCTCTGCCTTATCTTCAGAAGAGCAGGGGAAATATTGTCAGTACCGGATCTGAAGCGGGTACCATCGGACAGCCCGACTGCTCGCCGTATGGCGGTTCAAAAGGTTTTATGATTGCATTTACCAGAGGCGTGGCACTCGAACAGATAAAATACGGAGTGAGGGCTAACGTTGTTTGTCCCGGTCCCACCGATACCCAATGGCATGATACGGATGTGAGTCCTATGACCGTAGAAATGGAATCGGACATTCTAAAAGGTACTCCTATGGGAAGACACGGTAACCCCGAAGAGATTGCAAACGTATTTGCGTTCCTTGCTTCCGATGAGGCCAGCTTTGTAACCGGTGCGCTTTATTTTGTAGACGGAGGCATATCGATAGGAAGAGGTCCTGCCGGCGAATATGTCACTGAAAAATACAAGATCATTCCTGCCGGGAAGCTTAAGCTGAAACATTCAAAAGAGGGACTAAATGGTAAAAAGGTCAACCGGATAACATAAGGGTAAATATGAGTAAAAAAGATTTCTTGAAGGAGTACCACAAGAAAAGAAATTTCAAAATAACAGCAGAGCCTTTCGGAGGGAGCAAAAAGAAAGGAAAGAAAAATATTTTTGTGATCCAGAAGCACGATGCTTCTAACCTTCACTACGATTTCAGAATCGAAGTCGACGGCGTACTGAAGTCGTGGGCAGTTCCAAAAGGCGCATCAACAAATCCTAAGGAAAGAAAACTTGCAATGCCCACTGAAGATCACCCTCTCGATTATGCGAACTTTGAGGGGATTATTCCCGAAGATCAATACGGCGGCGGAACGGTAATGGTATGGGATGCAGGTACATATGAAAATATTAACAAGGATGATGATGGCAATGAGACCACCATGGAGGAGTCACTGAAAAAAGGCGAAGTGAAGATATTCCTTAATGGCACTAAAATAAAGGGGGACTACGCACTCATCAAAACCGGTAAAGGAAGAGACGCCAGGTGGATGCTGATTAAAATGAAGGATGACTATGCTGATGCACGAAGAAACCCGGTGAGTACGCAGAAGAAATCTGTGCTTACGGGAAGGACTATGAGGGAGATTAGCCGGAGCTCGTAGCTCGGTCTGTGACCTGAGGGTTAGAAGGTTAGAAGATAAGATGAGAAGAAGATAAGAAGGTAAGAAGATAAGAATAAGAAGATAAGAAGGTAAGAAGGTAAGAAGGTAAGAAGGTAAGAAGATAAGTAGATAGACAAGGGAAAATAAGAATGCACAAACTATTAGAAGAGCTTTCTGAAGAGGCTAAGGTGAAACTGAAGAAAAAGAATATACCGCAATGGACAGCTCCAATGCTGGCTAAACTAACGCACAAATATTTTTCTGATGAAGAATGGATTTATGAACGCAAACTTGACGGCGAGCGGATACTGGTTTTCTGTAATAATAAAAAGATTCGACTACTGACGCGTAATAAAAAAGAAGCAGGAAATACATATCCCGAAATTGTTAAAGCATTTGCCAGTCATTCATCTGACGATTTTATAGCTGACGGTGAAATGGTTGCATTCGACGGGAAGCTAACAAGTTTTTCGATGCTCCAGAACAGGATGCACCTGCAGAACAAAAAGGAAATTGAAAACAGCAGTACGAAAGTTTTTTTATACTTATTCGACTTACTTTATTTCGCCGGTTACGATCTCTCAAACCTGGAATTAATGGATAGAAAGAAAATTCTGCTCGGGGCATTCAAATTCAACGACCCTTTAAGGCATACTACCTACAGGAAGAAGAACGGTGAGGAATATTTAAAGGAGGCGTGCAGAAAGAAATGGGAAGGTTTAATTGCCAAAGACGGCAGCAGCACATACGTTCATTCAAGGTCGTCAAAATGGCTGAAGTTCAAGTGTTCCAACCAGCAGGAGTTTGTAATAGGAGGGTATACCGATCCGCAGGGAGAAAGAACAGGCTTCGGTGCACTCTTAATCGGGTTTTATAAAAATGATGAATTCCTTTATGCCGGCAAAGTGGGCACCGGTTATGATGATGAAACATTGAACAGATTGTCGAAAAAACTACACAAATTAAAAAGAAAGACATCGCCGTATGATGAGGATGTAAAGGAGAAAAACGCACACTGGGTGAAGCCTGAGCTGGTTGGTGAAGTTGGTTTTACTGAATGGACGTCTAGGCAAAAACTGCGTCATCCCAGGTTCCTCGGTTTGCGAAGAGATAAAAAAGCAAAAGATGTTGTGAGGGAGTAGAAAGGATAAAAAATGAGCGAAGAATTAAAGTTTGGGAAATATACAGTCGAACTTTCACATACAGATAAAATATATTTTCCAGATAAGAAATATACCAAGGGCGACCTTGTTAATTACTTTAAGGATATAGCTGATGTTATGGTGCCTTACCTGGAGGACAGGCCGCTTGTTATGCTCCGTTATCCAGACGGAATAAAAGGGGAAAGTTTCTTCCATAAAGATACCCCGGATTATTTCCCCGGCTGGATAAAAACAAAATCCATAAAGAAAGATGGCGGCGGAACTGTTAATCACGTTATCTGTAATAATGCTGCTACCCTTGTCTATATTGCTAACCAGGGATGCATTACCCCTCATATATGGCTTAGTAAAACCGATAAACTTAACTACCCTGATACGCTCATTTTCGATCTTGATCCCCCGGGAGATGATTTCAGCGAAGTGATATTTGCAGCCAAAAAACTCCGCGCTATTTTAACAGGCGATCTCGGCATTACGACATTCATAAAAACCACCGGCTCGAAAGGAGTTCATGTCGAGATCCCTTTGCAGAGGAAGGAAAAATTTGATGCAGTAAGAGAATTCGGACAAAAGATATCCAAGATACTTGCGGAAAGATATCCCGACCGGCTTACTACAGAGGTTAGAAAGAACAAACGCAAGGGAAGGGTATTTCTTGACGTAGCACGTAATGGATATGCACAGACAGCTGTGGCTCCGTATGCTGTAAGGGCTAAACCCGGTGCTCCGGTTGCTGTACCAATTGAATGGGACGAACTGAACAAAAGTATGTCGCCTCAGAAGTACAACATTAAAAATATTTTCAGAAGACTTTCGCAGAAGAAAGATCCGTGGAAAGATTTCAGAAAATATGCAGCATCAATTTCAGAATCATCTGAAAAAGCTGATAAGATGCTCGAAGCAGTAGAATCATCAAAAAAATAAAATTAAGAAATCGAGGTTAAGATGAAAGATCTATTAAAAAAACTATCGGAAAAATTCGGACTAACTGAAGTAGAGTCATTTGAAGCATTTAAGATGGTGCTTGCATTTCTCAGGGACAAACTGCCCGATCCGGCAGGCACTCAGATCAATGATATACTGATCTCAATGGACAGTGAAGAGACGCCTGGTAATGCGTTGAAAGACCTGGGGTCCAAATTCACTACAAAATAATCAGAAAAATTGGAATAAGTTTTTACAACCGGGACGGTAAAGTGATTCGGATCAATAATTTTCATTTTACATATTTATAGAGTAGTTGTTTAACACTGCATCTAATTTTTAAATTACGATAAATGAAGCAGGGAAAAATGATTGTACAGATTGTCCGGTTTAAATCCGATCTGGCAGAAGAGAAGATTTTAGACTTATATAATAGTCGTGCTCCGCAGTACAGGCAAACGAAGGGACTTAAGCAAAAATATTATATTAAATATACTGATACTGGCGAGTACGGTGCCGTCTATCTCTGGGAAAGTGAATCTGCCTTGAAAGCGTTCCGTGAGTCTGATTTGGGAAAAACGATTTCTTCAATATATAAAGTTCAGGGAAATCCGGAAGTTGAAAGAGCAGAACTTGTTATGGCACTTTATAACAGTTGAGAGTATTTTAAGAAATGTGCAGCTGAGATTCTTTTCGACTATCAGTAAAATGAAGATTAATATTTATTAATCTAATGTTAAGGTAAAATTAATTCTAAACCCTCATATTTGTAACAGTCATAGAAGATAGTCCTCACATAATATTTATACCTGGTAGAGGCGCGCCCGAATAGATGATACTATCGGGATTGCGTCTCTCCTGGTTTTAAAGCCTGCCGGAGAAAGAAAATCATAGTCATTAGTCATTTGTACAATGTTGGCATTCAGGAAGCAGCGAACCGTTAAGTGCAAAGAGATAAACACCTCAATTCATCGAGGTGCTGGACATAACCGAAGAGACGAGTGATAGCCGTTCTAACGGTTTCCAGTTATTTTTAACTCTATTACTTTGACTACCGTAAGATTCTGAAACTGATCATAAGTAACATGTAAATCGATTTTTATGCCGATCAGATGTCCTGTGTAAGTCTTTCAGATCCGTTATTTCACTTCGTTACTGCTGGTAAGACAGGTCTTTCAATCGTCCAATCACTCGTGATTCAATCATTTAATCATTCAACCATTTCGCTTTACCCCACCCTCACCGGTCTCCCAATCCCACCATCTCTCAGTCCCTAGTCTCCGACTTCTGATTTCTTATCCTGCGAAAATCTATTTGATCCGTTAAATATGGCTGCTATTCGAATCTTCACTCCATTCATCACACAAGGTTTATTTTCCCCCGATAATTTGTTATACTTGGCCTTTAAAATCATAAAAAAATAAAGGAAAAATAATGGCAATCGGAGCAAATAAGGTTGTTACGCTGAATTACAAATTGTCAGACGACCAGGGTAATATAATTCAAACCACAAAAGATAACGGACCATTTGTCTACCTGAGCGGAAATAACCAGATTTTACCGAAACTTGAAGAAGCAGTTGACGGAATGTTAATAGGCGGGAAGAAAAATATAGAATTGAGATTCAGCAGATGCATACGGCGACTATGATGATAACGCAATCCAGCAGGTAAAGAAGGAAGAATTCCCGGAAGGTGCTAATTTAGAGGCAGGGATGGAATATATGGCACACACTCCTGATGGAAAGCCGGTACCGTTTGTTATCAGGGAAGTCCGGGATGAAGATGTAACAATCGATTTCAATCATCCGCTTGCCGGAAAAAACCTGAAGTTCGATGTAGAGCTTGTTGACGTAAGAGACGCCACCAAAGAAGAACTCGAACACGGCCACGTCCATGGTCCAGACGGCCACCATCATCATTGATGCGTCATAGCTCAGGTTTCCCTGCCTGAGTGAGGAAAAGTATAGTAGCCCGGGTTTCCTGACCTGAGCAGGAGACAGAGAAATCATTAAGCAGTAATTCAAGTGTTTCCCATACTATAAATTCTATCGGTACTTTACCAAGGCACCTTTATAGAAAATCTGCATCCTTCTGTAAAGCGAGAATTATGTTTCTTCATACCGGATAAAGGCAGGTTCATTAGTTGAAACCAGAAAAATGATTTTGCTGAAATGAGCAGGCGATAGCTAACAACGTATAATTAAATACCTCATTCTAAAAAAAGGGGGAGGTACTATATCCATAATCCCGCCTGTTTATTTTACTTCTTACAGTCTGATTGTGCGCTTTTCCACAGGCTCATAACTATTTTTGCTTATGTTGCAAAATCCATTTAATTAATTTATTTAATCACTTATGAGCGGAGACGCTATGTTGACACAGGATCAGGTTCGGGAAGCTTCAAAGAGGTTTTATGAAGGGTTGAATCGTATGGCTAATGGCGAGAATGGTAATTTCGGGGAAGTATGGTCGCAGAATTCCAAATCGACAGCTATGCACCCGATCGGCGGCAGAGATCTTGGATGGGATGCGGTTAAGAATTCATTTGAGCAGGTTGGTAAGCTTGCATCCAGCGGTAAGGTGGAGCTGAAGGATCAGCTGATCAATGTTCTGGGGGATACTGCGTATGAAATCGGTACTGAACATGCGAGTTTTCAGCTTGCGGGAAAAGAGGTCGTCGGTGAAATTCGTGTCACTAATATTTATCACCTGGACGGCGGAACGTGTAAAATGGTTCATCATCATACGGATGTAGCGACTTCAATGGTAGATGTAATGAGAAGCCTGCAGGCCGCAGCTAAGTAAGTCGTTCTAAAATAATTCATCCGCTCCTGATTATTATTTCTTATACTTCGAAATAAACTCCTCAACTTCAGGCAATCCGCCCTGGTAGATGAGGTAGCCGTTGCTGGGTTCTCGTTCTGTTATTTCACCGGCAATCGGGGTCAGCATTATTTCTTTTACTTTCTCCGGGTCGTTCGTTTGTCCCAGCGCCCAGCCCAGTTTTACATAGGCAACTTCAGGAAGCATATTGGCTGCAGGGATTACTCCGAGCTCCATAATTTCTCTTCCTGTTTCGTAAACGTACATCTGAACGTATCCCCAGAGCGTCTGGACTGTCATAAAAACGGAAACTCCTTTTTCAAAGGCTCTTTTGAGTGCAGGGTACATAGGCCTGTTTACATGCCCTAACCCTGTTCCGGCTATTATTATTCCCTTATAGCCATTATCAACGAGTGAATCTATGATGTCGGGATACATGTTGGGGTAATAATAAACGATTGACACTTTCTCCTCGAAGACAGGATTAACTATTACGTCTTTGTCGTCTCTTCGTCTTTTGTAATCATCGCGGAGGGGAGTGATCTCTGTGCGGCTTACCTTTGCTATCGGTATGTCGCCTATCGTCCTGAAAGTCGACCTGTAGCTTGAGTGCATTTTCCTTACACGTGTTCCCCGGTGAAGGAGGCCGTATACGTCGCTGGTAGGACCAAACATACATACCATCGTTTCGGCTATGTCGCTTTCTGCCGCTGTCTTTACGCTGTGTATAAGGTTAAGTGCTGCATCGGAAGAAGGACGGTCGCTGGAACGCTGCGAACCTACCATTACGATTGGTACGGGAGAATTCTGAACCATAAAAGAAAGTACAGCTGCTGTGTGATGCATTGTATCGGTTCCATGCCCTATCACAATTCCCTGTACACCTTTTTCGATTTCCTTTCCTATTGCTTCGGCGAGTCCTTTCCATTGTTCAGGACCCATATTCTCAGAAAAAACCCCATATAGTTTTTCTGTTTCCAGGTTGCAGTAGTCAGCCAGTTCCGGCACTGAGCCATAAAGTTCTCCTGGGGAGAATGCTGGAATAACAGCACCTGTTCTGTAATCCAGTCTGCTTGCTATGGTTCCCCCCGTTCCTAAAAGTTTTACTCTTGGTTTATTAGGTTCATAAGGAAAGTCCTTCTCGGGGATTTTGTAGTGTGCCTCTTTTCTGCTATGCACTTTAATATCAGTAACTTTTTTAGCGGCAATCCCGAGATTATAGCCAACAGGTATTTTAATTACTATATGCAATGCATCAGCTGTTTCAGAGCGGGGGAGTATAGTCCCGCTGTAAGTTCCGTCTTCTGTAAATATATCAACATTGCTCCATACCAGAGCGTCGAATTTCTGTAATTTATTAAGCGCTTCGCCCCGGTATCCTTTATAATCATTATGATTATTATTATTGTTATTATCAGCCAAGTTATGCATTCTCCTTTTCAGCATTATTAGTAAGAGAATTTTCTTTCATCTCTATATAGGTTAGCACTTCGCTTCCGGGAACCCTTCCCCTCAGTTTGTTCATTGTCAGTCCCATCAAAACTTTGCTTTTGTTCTCTTCTTTATAGAGTCTTATCTTTTTCAGACTGGTCTTTGATTCTTTGAATGCTGCATCAAGTTCTTTCTTCCCGCAGGGAGGGGGGAGCAGTTCGTCAAAGAAAATACCCAGCGAGATTACGTTTTCAAGCAGGGAAAGAATTCCGTCGCGCGTAATTTTATTTTCTTTATATGCAGAAATAATTTTAGAAAAGATTTCTTCATTTAGGATTTCAACATCATAACCTTTTTTCCTTAGCCTTTTAGGAAACTGGGTAAGAAGCACAGCCGCGAAGACCGGGTTTACTTCCCATTCCTTTACTGCCTTTTTAAATAAATCAGCATAAGGTGAGATCGCCAGATCTTCTATTGTATCTGCAGGAATTTTTAGATCCCTATACCACTTTTCTCTATCCCAGAAATGTTGAGGTATTCCGTTTCTTATTTTTTGTATAGTTTCAGCCGGTATCTGCTTAGGCGGAAGGTCGGTATCCGGATACATCCTGTCGGCACCGGGAAGTATTCTTTCGAAGCCGTTTGTTCCGTCGCTCAGCGCCTGCCTTGTTTCGGAAGGTATTCCGATCACAGCTTCTCTTGCCCGGATGATTATTTCCTTTACGGCAGTTGCGGTATCATCTTCGTTTCCCCAAACGAGGACCAATGTATCACTCTCGTTTGCCCCGGATGCTTTCCTTACTTTCTGCCATTCCGATGAGGTGATTGTATCTCCCTTGCTGTCGGAATGGATCATATTAGGGATAGTGGTCAGGCAGGCGATCACACGTACACGATCAGATATCTCCTTAGAAAAGTATGTGTTAGTTTGTGTCTGCCAATGAAGCAGTTCCGAGAAACCCTTGAGCAGCACGCATTTTAATACTGCGCCGTCTTCCAGTGCTGTCTTTATAGGAAGGTAGTGGGGATTTTTAAGGACATTAGTTATATCAGATGATTCGGCTTTGAACGTTTCTTCAGTTATTCCTCTTTTCTTGAGTTCTTCACGAAGTCTGAGCAGGTTCCACTGTCTCATTGCCTCGTTGTAGGTTAGCAGGGGAATGTCTTTAATCTGCGGTACGCCTTTTATTTCTATTCTTGTTCCCCCGGTAACGCTAACGTTAACGTCTTCCCTTGCGGCTCCCATTCCGCGCCGTACCTGGTTGGTGCTTCGTACCAATTTACTGCAGAGGCGCGCAACTTCTGCAACTTCTTTTGGAGTGCGCATATCGGGACCGGTAACGGTCTCAATCAGCGGCATTCCAAGTCTGTCAGTCAGATAAATTCTATCGTGGCCCACATCGCTGACCTCGCGGCAGGAATCTTCTTCTATCGACATCTGCACAATCTGTACTTCACGGTCTTTGTATGGAATTTTGCCGTTCAGGGCATAAATAGCTGTCCTCTGAAACCCGGTAGGGATACTTCCATCAAGGTACTGTTTCCTTGCTATATGCAGTTCATCAACAAGACTGCAGCGGTACAGCATACCTATGCCGAGTGCTATCTCAAGGGCATCTTCATTTATAAGAAAAGGGGGGGTATCATCCATTTCATATGTGCAGACGGTCTCGCGGTTTATCCTGTAGATAATTTCTTTTTTTGTTTTAAATTCCATCAGTGCAGTACCGTCATACACCCCCAGCTCGCTAAGAGTTGGTCTCATATGCCTGAGGATCTCTGCATCATAATGCCTGCTGTATTTACCGGCAGGACAACGGCAGAAGAGTTTTTTATCTGTTAGTAATTGCTGATGAATTTCCAGTCCGGATTTGAAGCCTATCGCGGCATAATCTCCATCAGTCATTTGTGAGAAAGGTTTGAATATAAAGTCGTACATAAACGGAGAATAGAATAATATTTACAAAAAATTGAGTACGAAATATAAGCAGAACGGATGAATTAAGATAAGGAAAAAGAATAGTATTCATCATATTGGGAGTGTGCCCCGCCTTGCTTTTTTTCTTACAGCGCGGAACCGATTCAGCCAAAAAGTTGGGGCAGTAAAACCGGGGCCGGTTGAGACGACGGAAATGGCCGATGCTTTGTTTTTAAAGAAAGAGCAGTGAGGTAATATCACTGCTCTATATTAATGGGCATTATTGCTGGTTCTGAGTCACCTGAAACTTTGCAAGCAAGTCTTTCACAGCGTCTTTGTGGACAAGAAAATCCATCATCTTGAGCTTTACGTAATCTTCCCTGAAGAAATAATAACCTTTGGGTCCGGTGTTCCTTGAACCTGAACCCGAATCCTTAATAAGGTACCACATTACACCATCTTTATTAGTGTAACCGACCAAATGAATGCCGTGATCGTCGGTTGTTGTCTTATTGTTGAATCTGAATTCTCTTGCATTCTCATCGATGTACTGAGCGGGAATATCAAAAGAAGGTACAATTGCTATTTTATTCCATGCATCATAGCCCGGTTCCGATACGTCTCCGCCTATCGACATCGTATAACCATTTTTAATTGCACTGTTTAGCGCATTCATAAAATCATCGAGGGGAACATTGTAGTAATCTGCATTATGCCACCAGTTATCGGGCACTTCGTATTCAACCTGCTGCCAGTATGGCTTCTGCATATATGAAAGAACATCCACGTAATCATCAGGATTCAGTTTAAGGTAATCTGAAAGATATTCTTTAGGAGTATAGGTTTTCCCGTCAATGGTTATCTGGGTGGGAGGCTCGCCGAGGTAATGTTTTAGAATTGATTTTATTACTCTTATTACTTCATCCTCATCCCAGGCATTGGTGTCTTTAACATGGTTGAGATAATCTCTCATCTCTTTGATCATAATACTGTGGTCCGGGAACTTTTGTCCAGACAACATGCATGCGTAGCTGTCTTCCGGAACAGCACCGTACATCTTGTAAATTCGTTTTACTGCGTTTGCTTCCGATCCTTCATCAAAAAGGGAATTTCCTCTTTCTTCAACAAATCTTTTAGCCTTTTCAACATACTCCCAGTAAACGGTGAATATTTCAGAGAGTTTGACCTTGATATGCTGCTGGCGGTAGACTTCAGATTCATAAAATGAAGTGGTTGAGAATGACCAGCAGGTTCCTGTCTGTCCCTGGGATATAGGATCGTTGTACCAGTATTTGGTGAATTCATCAATCGATTTGGGAGCATTCACATTGCTCATATCAACTCTGAATTCTTTTTTCTTTTCTTTAGGGGGATTGTTGTATTCTTTTACTGCCTCTTTTATTTCATCATAGAATCCTTTTTTAGGTTCTACAAAAATGCCTTTATCCTTTTCAACCTGAGCAGAAATGGTCACGAAAGACAATGCTAACATCAGGCAGGTTAAAACAAGAGCTGAGTATTTCATTGTGTATCCTTAAAACAATATTGTACAGAAAAATTAACATTCAAAGTTAGAGAAAAATAGGGTCAAAGTTAAGGGGAGATGGATTTAGGAATTAGGGGATTGAGCGAATTTGCGACTTGAGAGAATTAATTTGTGGATTGGTGGATGCAAGGAATGCTGCGCGGGCGCAAGACGCCAGGAACAATGTTGAATGACAAGTAATTAATCCTTTATGGGTGGATGAATTGTAACCTCAGTAGTTTTTTTGTCAAGATATTTTAAGAACTCTATAAAACAGACTTAAATTTGAAGTACGTAGAATGTTGGAATTTTGGATGGAATAAAATTTACCAGGGCAAAATCTATTTGCCGTTAGGCCGTGCTGAGCATTTATGTATAGCGAACATCGCCCTGGAAGCGAATTGATTTAAGGATTATTTTTGCAGGGATCTCTCCCTCTCTCAGTCTCTTCGTCACTGAGTCCCACAGTCTCAGGAGAATATGTGCAGGATGGAGGAGAAAGAGCCCGGTTAATGTTGTTTGGAGAGAATTAGTTAATCGGGCCCGGGTTAAATTAATATGAAATATCACTTACCTCAATTAGTTCAGCTTCGATATCTTTTTCTTTCAGGAACTGAACGAATTCAGGATTAAAATATTTCTGATGATCTCTCTCGTACTCTTTCAGAAGGTCCTCAAGCTCTTTATGCGGAAGGGAAGACTTCATATAGTTGAGACGTTCTTTATCATCGAAGATTTTGTAATAGAAGGTTTGTTTATCAGTCATTTTAACTCACTTTTTTTGATGATACTAATTTAAGCTAAAATTTTTTCTGCATGCAGGATATCGTTAAATAATCCGTCTTTTATTGATTCGGCATTCTTCCTTGCGTTCGCAAGAGAATAAAGGATATAACGATTAGCCGTAAACACTTTTTTAGGTTGAATCTCTGCTTCGTCAAGCAGGAGGTAGCCAACCACCAGGTAAGTATATAACTCAAGGAGATCTTTTCCGGCTACGTCCTGGAAGGCCGGATCCTTTTTATCAGTAACATACTTCAGGCAGTCTCTGTATATTCCCCTTATCTCAACCAGGTGATTAACAAGAGGAGCTACACCGCCTTTATACTCTTTCTTTTCTTTTTCATCAAACCTGTAGCCCAGCACATCATTGATAACACCTCCCATTGCGGCAACAACCTGCAGTTGCGAAGTGCCTTCATAGATATTTGTTATCCTGGCATCACGGGCAAGTCTTTCGATCCTGAATTCTTTCATGTAACCGGTACCGCCGTGTATCTGGAGAGCATCGTATGTAATTTTATTTGCAGATTCAGTCAGGACTAATTTACACATCGGGGTAAGAAGATTCGTTTCTTTTGTCAACTGTTTAAGTCTGAAATTTTCCTCCTGAACACTCAGACCCTGTTCCTTCCTTTTTTCAATCTGCATTTCAAGGACTTCTTTTTTATCCACACTCCTGGCAGCTTCGTAAAGGAGCGAACGGTTTGCTTCAAGCAGGGTTCTCATATCGATGAGAATATTGGAAACCACCGGAATATTAATAATAGGTTTGCCGAATTGTTCTCTTTCACGGGCATATTTAACAGCCATTTCATAAGCTGCCTGTGATATTCCCATTGCCTGGGCAGAAACTCCCATCCTGGCGCGGAACATGAGCTCAAATACATATTTAATCAAACCAAATCTTCTGGTTCCGATCAGTTGAGCCGGTGTATCATTAAACTGAAGTTCACAGGTCGGGGAACCATGAATTCCAAGTTTATGTTCAATCCTTCTTACTTTTACAGTCTCATCTCCGTAGCATACGAACATACTTAAACCGCGGCCATCTTTTGTTCCGGGTTCAGACCTGGCAAGCACAAGCAGAATGTTACCATTACCATTGGTTATAAATCTTTTAACTCCTTTAAGGAACCATCTGCCTTTTTCATCCTGGTAAGCGTGAAGTTTAACAGCCTGAAGGTCCGACCCGGCATCAGGTTCCGTAAGAGCCATTGCCCCGGTATATTCGCCGGAACAAAAGCCGGGAAGAAATTCCAGTCTTTGATCTTCATTTCCGAACTTCCTGATTGTATCAGCAATATCCTGCAGACCGAAAAGATTCATTAAAGATGCATCAGCACGGGAGATGAGTTCGATGGACATTATATAAATCATAAAAGGAGCATTTAATCCGCCGTATTTCCTCGGAAATATCAAACCCATAAGGTCAGCCTGTCCCAGTCTTTTTAGATTCTCCTGTGTTCCTTTTGCATAACTAACCTTGCCATCCTTCAGCAGGGCGCCGTCTTCATCCACAGCGGCTGCACGTTCTGCTATAAAATTGCCTGCAATATCACCCGCTATTTCAAGAAGCTTCCTGTAGTTTTCAGTTGCATCCTCATAATCAACCGGAGCATAACGGTATTCTTTAGCCTGGCTATAATCATCCTCAATTATTGAGACTATATCCTCTATATGCAGATGATTAAAATGGAACAGGATATCATTATTATCAGTGAAAAAATTTGGCATAATAAAACCTTATTTCAATTTATTTTTATAAGCTTCAATGAAAGCAGGAATAACTTCCGATGCATCCCCAACGATTCCGTAATGGCTGATATCAAATATTGGAGCTTCAGGGTCGGTGTTAATAGCAATGATTTTCTGTGACTCCTGCATCCCTGCACGATGCTGAATTGCACCGGAGATTCCTACAGCGATATAGAGTTTCGGACGGACGGTAACTCCCGTTTGTCCTACCTGCCTGTCGGGGGCAACAAAACCGGCATCCACAGCGGCACGGCTTCCCGCAACCTCGGCACCTATTGTATGGGCCAGTTCCTCTATAAGTCTGAAATTCTCCTTTGTCCCAAGTCCGTATCCGCCGGCAACAATTATCGGAGAAGCTTTTAAGTTCACTTTATTTTCTTCGCGGTGCTGCTCGATAATTCTAACCAGCTCATCAGCAGGATCAGGGTGGAAATCTAATTTAGTAATCTTTTCCGGGTTAGGTTGAGGCAGCGGAGAGAGTTCCATTACACCTTCACGCACGGTTGCCATCTGCACGGGTACATCGGGAGTAATAATGGTGGCAATAATATTGCCGCCGAAAGCAGGACGTATCTGAAGAAGCAGTTTGGGAAAATTTTCTTTGAGATATGTAACATCGGATATCTGCAGATCAGTACAATCGGCTGTTAAACCGCTCTTTGTATGCGAGGCAACCCTCGGTGCGAGATCGCGGCCGATCACAGTGGCTCCAAATAGTACAATCCTTGGTGTAAATTCTTCTATTAGTTTTGTAAAAATTCTGCTGTAAGGTATTGTTCTGAAATGCCTCAGAGATGGATGATCAATCAGTAAGGCCTCATCAGCTCCATAGCGAAAGGTTTCTTTTGCAATTTCTTCAGCTCTATCTCCTATTACAATGGCCTTAACACTTCCGGCCATTGTCTCCGCAAGCTTATGTGCTTTGCAAAGGAGTTCAAAGCTTACATCAGCCGGCTTTCCTTCTCTTTGTTCTATAAAAACCCAGACTTCATTAGAAAATTTCATTTAATAATTCCTTTAACCAAAAATATGATCGGTCATTAATTGATCTATCAAACCTGATAAGGCTGTCTTTGTAGGTTCAACTTTAGCATGATTACCACCGGCAAGGACCACTGATTCCACTTTATATACTTTTGTGGGAGAGCCTTTAATACCGCATCTTTCCGGATCGACGTCAAGATCATCGGTGGTCAGAGTCTTAATAAGGAGTCCCCTTTCTTCATATTCGTGAACCAGCTTATCTATATACAATAGGGAGTTCTCTTCTGTCATCTTTTCCAGGTCAAGCAGTGATTTTGCCCCTTTATATGCCATTACACGTTTAGCGCTGAATGGCCGCGGGTCCACAGCGTCTTTTAAAACCGTAAGGAGAACAGGAATACTGCCTTCGACTATTTCATAGCCGCCGTCAATTTTACGTCGGATAATAATACGGTCTCTTTTTACATCAATCAATTCTTCTGTATAAGTTATTTGTGGAATACCAAGCTTTTCTGCAGTCTGCGGTCCTACCTGCGCGGTGTCTCCATCAATTGCCTGCCTGCCGGCAAATATGAAATTGTAATTGCCGATCTTTTTGATTGCTTCAGAAAGCACATAAGAAGTAGCAAGCGTATCGGCACCTGCAAACTTTCTGTCGGTGATAAGATAAACCTCATCTGCTCCCATATAAAGACATTCTCTGAGAGTATCGGAAGCCCTGGGAGGCCCCATAGTAACGGCGGTAACTTTTCCGCCGAACTTTTCCTTTATCCGCAGAGCGAATTCGAGAGCAACTTTATCTTCGTAATTAAATATTGCGGGCAGTTTTGAGCGGTTAACAGTCCCGTCATCCTTCATCACTTTTCCGGAGATATTAGCCGTATCAGGTACCTGTTTGACCAGCACTATAGAATTATACATAAAACCCTTCCAAATATATTTAAACGTCTTTTGGGGCAGATGCCAGAATCTTTTATTCAGACCAAATAACATTCCAGAGGAAAATTATCGTTGATAACCCCGTTTTTAGCCTGTTTAGAGAGGCAGCCTTACCATAAATTAGAAAGCAGAAAATTTGAGATTCTAAAAGTTGAGAAGGAAAGTGGTACGAATCATTAAAAACACCGATAATTTATTTATTTTAGAACTATAAGAATTTAGGGTTTAATATGGATGCTGTGGAGCGGGAAAACAGAAAAAGCCGGAAATATAAGAAGTACACCGCGTGGTCGATCATAATACTAAGTTTGTACATTTTCTTTTTATGTACCAATGGATTCGTAGCCGGCATAACGGGTGGTTATAAAACGCTTATGTTCGAGTGGCTGGGAAAGACAAATAAATGGAGCGGATCTTACGGACCGGAATCGTTGGTTGGAACTATGAACGACCTCTCATCACTGGCAAGCCAGCTGTTTGTTTCAATATTTTCAATAGTCTTCGGCGGGTATCTTTTTATAAGGAAGAAATACAGAACACTTTATACTTATTTCTTTGTGGTTGTAGGAGCTGGAGTTATGCATGTTTTCCTGAAAAACTATTACGGCGGAGAACCCTGGTTTAACTGGCTGAACTTATTCGAAACTTACGGCAAGGGTTTTCCCAGCGGTCACGCTATGATGTCGGTGGTTTTTTATTTTACACTTGCAAGACTGATATACCGGTCAAATCCCGACAGATCTGTAAATCATTTTGTGCTGGTCATAGCCTTTCTTTTAAGCATCTCGATAGGGATCGCACAGATAATAAAAGGATCCCATTCTCCCAATGATATTATTGCAGGGTGGGCATTTGGATTTGTATGGATATCAGCAGCCTGGCTGCTTGACCATTATATAAGAAAGCGGATCTATATCCGCCATCATATCAGGGATGCCGAATTAACAGGATCTGAAACGCGGTCATCCTAATTAACACGGAAATTGAAAATATTCTGCAGTGTACGGCTGCAGGCTTTACAATATACTCTTCCTTTAATATCAACTTCTTCAATTTCAGCTGAAGCATGCATCACGCAGTCCCAGCTGCTGCAGTGGAGAAGACCGAAATTATGTCCGAGTTCGTGCAGTATTTCTTTAATGGTCCTTTCGAACAGAAGCTCGTGGTCTGTCCTTCCTGTGTAGAATTCCTCATGCAGCCTGCAGAGAGAAACAATAGAATGTTTCCCGTTAAGCTGAGCCTCTCCGAAAACATATGTGAATACAGGGATGAACAGATCGAACTCTACCAGGATAACTATTTTACTGTCAAGATGGGTAGTATGAGTGACTGCTTCTGCTATAAGCTGTGTTGAATAATACTGTCTGCGCTCTGAAGAATAGGCCTTATTAAGGTCCAGATTAAGATCAATGAGCTGGATCTCAACCTGGAGGATTTTTCTGAGCTCAATTATAACTCTCTGCAGCAGTTCATTATTCGAAATGCTGACGGGAGCTATGCATATATCCTGCATTATTCGTTTCTCTGCAGCCCGTATTTATTAATCTTGTTATAGAGAGTTACCCTGTCTATTCTTAAAGCTTCAGCGCTCCTTGAAATATTCCATTTCAGTTCGTTCAGCACAAGAGCAATATGCCTTTTTTCCATTGCTGCCATACTCCTGTCATCCTTGTCGAAGTGGTTATTGGAGCTTACCTGGAAGGGAAGATCCTGCACATCGATACAGTTTGTCTTGCTTACTACTACGGCCCTTTCAATTGCATTTTCAAGCTCGCGGACATTTCCCGGCCAGCTGTATTTTACAAGGAAATCCATTGCCTCAGCTGAAATAGTCTCTTTCTTTTTATTCATCGCGGTAGTGAATTTTTTCAGGAAGTAATATGCCAGCAGCGGAATATCTTCAATTCTTTCACGCAGCGGAGGAATAAGGATAGTGAAAACATCAAGCCTGTAATATAAATCCTCCCTGAACTTACCCTGTTTAACAAGATCTTCAAGGGGTTCATTCGTTGCAGCTATTACCCTGAAATCACTTTTAATGACTTCATTTCCTCCGACACGGGTAAACTGTTTTGTTTCAATGACGCGCAGCAGTTCAACCTGCATTTTGGCTGAAACTGTTCCTATCTCATCCAGAAAAACAGTACCGCCGTTTGCCATTTCAAACTTACCTTTGCGTTTATAGTGAGCGCCGGTAAAGGCTCCTTTTTCGTGACCGAATAGCTCACTCTCGAGAAGTGATTCAGCCAGGGCTCCGCAGTTTACTGTTATTATTGGAAAATATTTTCTCTTGCTGTTGATATGAATTGCTTTCGCCACAAGTTCTTTCCCTGTACCGCTGTCGCCCCTTATCATAACCGTTGTATCGGTTTGTGATACGGTGTTGATCAGGGAAAATATTTTCTTCATTTCAGTACTTTCACCTATCAGGTTATCCGGTTTTATTATCTCATCAATATTTTCCTTGAGCGCTTCATTTTCCGATTTCAGGTATTTCTGATTCAGAGCGTTTTCAAGTATATGCGATAGCTCATCAGGGTCTACGGGCTTTGTGATATAGTCATAAGCACCATCCTTAAGTGCTTTGATTGCAGACGGCACAGATGCAAAAGCGGTAATAAGGATAACTATTACCGACTGGTCAAATTCTTTAACTTTGGTAAGAAGCTCAAGTCCGCTCATTCCCGGCATTTTCATGTCGACAAGCAGTATATCATACTTGCCCTTTTCAAAATGTTTTAAAGCTATTTCCCCCGTATCGGCTGTTTCTACAAGGTATCCGTCTTCTTCAAACCAGTGTTTTAAAGATTGCCTGACGATTAATTCGTCGTCTACTACTAATAAATTTGCTTTAGGTTTCATATTTCACTTCTTGGGAAATGTTTTTAATAGGTAAAATTATTTTGAAGGTTGTTCCTTCTACAGATGTTTCGTCTACTGAAATTTTTCCATGATGCTGTTTAATAATTCCGTAGGCTACAGCAAGGCCTAGTCCTGTGCCTTTATTGTCACTCTTCGTCGAATAAAAAGGTTCAAATATATAGGGGAGATCTTTTTCGGAAATCCCTTTACCCTGGTCGGTTACCCTGATTACTGCATTGTCTTTATCTTCCTCAAGGACAACCTTCAGTGTCTGTCCTTCATTCATTGCCTCTATTGCATTTATCAATATAGCAATAAGCGCCTGTTCAATCTTTTGTGAATCGCATTCTATACTCAGATTGTCTATTTTAAACTCTCTTACTAAAGTAATCCGGTTTATTTCAAGGTGATGATTTATCAGTATGAGACTTTTATCTATGATTTTTGACAGATCATTTTGTGAGAATTTACCCTCGTCCTTATGCGAAAAAAGCAGCAGGTCTTTAACTATTTTTCCGCAGCGGGAGGATTCATCTGATATAAGAGTTAGAAATTCAATAATATCATTATACTCTCCATCCTTACTCATCTTTAACAGTTTTTTAGCAATAAGCTTGCTGTAGGTAAGGATGCCTTCAAGGGGATTATTAAGTTCGTGAGCAACAGTCGCGGATAGTTTCCCCAGCGATGCAAGCTTCTCAATCTGTGTTATCTGCTCGTATATTTTTTTCAGTTCCTCATTTTTTTCTTCAACTTTCAGATTCAGAGTTTCCGACCATTCCTTAATTTCATTGTACGCTGTATTTAATCTGCCTGACATATGGTTGAATTCGTTGGCTACCTGTGCAAGTTCGCCTTTGGAATTTATATCAATTTTGTAGTCAAGGTTTCCGTTTGATATTTCCTCAATTCCTTTTGATATTTTCTTTAGCGGCTTGTTTACAAGAATAATTATGAATAACCCGCTGAAAGCTGATATAAGGACCGTCAGGATTATTGCATTTGTTATGATACTCTTGGTATTTGACTCAATTATCTCATTCATTTTTTCCGTTGATACAATAACGTCCAGAACACCGAGGATATTTTTATCAGCCGAATGCTCATGGCAGGAGCCGTTAGAACAATCCGACTCATTTTTTATCGGATTGATCAGTCCCAGTACCTTGCGGTTTTTGTCGAATTTGAACTCCCTTATCATCTCATTCTGAGGAAGGTTTGTAGGCAGGGTAGGACGTGAGTGGCATACATAGCACGCTTCACTGTTAGTATCAACTGTTTTGTTTATCTCGGTGGAATCCGTTGAATAGCTTATTCTTCCCTGTTTATTGTATATCCTTATTTTCTCAACACCCGCCTCTTTTCCGATGGTGTTGATTATTTCATATATATCCTGCCGCCGGTTAAGGAGCATACTGTAGCGTGTTGATTTTTTAATCACATCGCTGAGATTATATGCATTTTGGGATGAAGCTTCCGTCAGATCTTGTTTGAGAACTGAGAGTGTGTAGAAAGTATAAACAGCTAAATTAATTAGCAGAATACTTAAAATAATTAAGGTCAGTTTAACACTTAACCTATTTATGAATGAGGGACGCATAATCTCCCCGGATTCTCCCCGAAAAAATATTACCCAAACCTAATTAACAAAAAGAAGACATTCAAGACAGATAGTTGAATAAATCTACACTTTAAAGGTCATCCCTCACTATGCAAAGAGCAAATTTAGAAATTCTTTATACTTGCTGACCCCTGTTGCCTCATATAAAGTCATAATTTTCTGCCCTCCGTCGTTCATTCTGGCTCCCAGGAAATTGAACTCATTTTCGAATTCAAGCAGCCTGGAGCTAATACGGTTGAGGTTTTCGTTATACTCGTCTTCACTCAGTTCAGCCTGCCTGATCTCCTCAGGGTCGGCATCGACCAGGCTGAGCCAGGAGCTGACTTTAAAGTCAGCTATACTGTGTTTTAACTTATCAACAATGAAAAAATTGATGGGGGAGACTATCTCAGTCTCTCCCCATTCGCCCCATAATTTCAGCAGACTTTTCCCACTGGTTATTCCTGAACCAGCCGTCTGGAATTCATACTCCTTTAGGTTATCAAGGAATAGATAAGCGGTCTTATCCAGTCCAAGGTAGTATGTCTTATCAAATAATTTTTTTAGGACTATACTGCGGCCCATATAATGGTAGCCCGGGGAATAACGGATTGCTTTCAGCAGATCCAGTTTCCTTCTGATTATATTGAACTGAGAACTCGTACTCTCAGAGGAGTCTGATGCGGAATTCCCGGGATTAATATTTCTCATTATCTTATCGAATACACAATTATCACAATCGAAATTTTTATCGCAAAGCTTATACTCAACAGTATTCGAACTCATCCATATACATTTCATGGAATTATAATTGATCGGCTCGGAACTTTTGTTTTTAGACATTTGGAGATCTCCAAATTAATTATTCGAACATTTCAATGCTTAACCGACATTGGCTGAAACACAGGAAAGAACTTTGTAATTAACCTGAACGCCCACATGCCAAGTACTACGAGCATCAGAGTAATACTGAATTCATTTGCACTGGGGAAGTAGCTCACGCCTGCTTCCGAAACTATAGAAGTTATACTTACATTCATTCTGTTGAGGATGAAACCTGCTACCATCAGGACTGTAGCTACATATAACCATTTTTTGTTTTCCCTTACGCTTTTCTGAATCAATAGACCGAAAGGAATCAAGACTCCGATCAGTACCTCCAGGAAATAAAGGAGGGATTTTTCATTTATCGTGAATAGTAAGGAAATATTACCCGATGTAATGAGGTCTGCAAGTTTCAGGAGAAAACCGAACATAAAAACGGATACACTTATTAATCCCACTAAAGATAACAGATCCATTTCCAGTTCACGGTTGAAAGCACGTGCGCTCATGAATGATTCAAAGATCACCATCGCAAACCCTATGCCTACTGCCGATAGGAAGAAATAAACCGGGAGGTATGGGGAATACCAGATTGGGCTCATTTTAGTAGGAAGTATAAGGAATAATGAACCAAGTGATGACTGATGCAGCGTTGAGAGCAGAACTCCCAGTACCATAATGGGAATGCTGACTTTTCTTATTATTGAAAGAAGCCTGGCCCACTTAAATTTCTCCAGAGCCATAGGAAGGAATTCGAGAAAAAGGACCGTTGTGTAAAGCATTACACACCAGGCAACTTCGAACATTACAGATCTTGGATTCCACATAATTAAAGCATGCCAGATGTTGTATGGTTTGCCCAGGTCGAACATTAATCCGAATACGACAAGCAGATAGCCAAGAAAAGCTGTCAGGATGGCCGGACGTGTAAGAGGTTTAAACTTTTCTATATTGAAAATATGTGTAACAGCACACAGGGTAAACCCTCCGGCTGCCAGCCCGACACCGCAGAGGATATCAAAGCCGATCCATATTCCCCACGGAAATGTATCGCTCAGGTTTGTTGCTGATTGTAATCCACCTGTAAATCTCAGGTAAGTTGAGTATAGACCGGTGATAACAATGATAGCGGCAACAGCCCTCCAGAAAGTTAGTTTAGGCAGATTAATTGTTTTCATTGTTATCTGATTCCTTTTTGTTTAACATTTTATTTTCTTTTGCGATTTCGTTTTTGCGTTTGGTTAACCAGTACATTCCTCCGAGAAATACTGAACCAACCGATACTACTGTAGGTATTTTTTCCAGCGCACGCATTGTATAATTAGGTAATGCTTCGTTCGGTAGTCCGGGGAAACCGAGCTGATCGAATGGAACAGGGGAGAGTACAAGAACACTCGTACCGCCTGCTTCTTTTAAGCCGTAAACTTCCGGGTAATATGTATCCGGATCTTCAGCTATTCTTCTTTTAGCTTCAGCTATCATTTCTTCCCTGTCTCCGAATATTGTTGCTCCGGCAGGACAGGCTTCGGCACACGCCGTCTGCTCACCTTTTGAAACCCTGTCGTGACACATAATGCATTTACGGACACGCGGGTTTGTTTTGTTCCATTCATATCTCGGAACCTTGTGAGGACATGCCTGCATACAGTAACGGCATCCCAGGCACTTGTCGGGATCATAAATAACAGGACCGAGTTCAGTTTTTTCCATCGCACCTACAGGGCATACAGATACGCATGCAGGATCGACGCAATGCATACACATTTTCCTTGTATATACATCACCATATTCTTCAACAACAGTATATGTGTTTGCGGAAAGGTGATCTTTTAAAAAATCATCGCTGGTTTCTGCAAGTTTATTCTGCTCTTTACAAGCCTCATAACAGGATCCGCAGCCAACACACATGGTTGCATCGAACAGTATTGCTTTTTGTTTCTGCATTTTCATTCCCCTTACATTAATAAGAATTCTTTTTCGAAATCTTTAACACCTTCATCGGTAACCAATGATAGTGCACCTTCTACAACGTTTCCGCCGTCATGCATCGTAACACCTGCAAGTTCAGGCCTGACCGAATGAGCACCAAGAAATTCGCGAAGCCGCTTGAACTCTTTTTTCATCCAGTTCTTAACTTCATTACCGGCAAATAGCTGGTATTTACTTATTTCATATTCGGGTGCAAGCATCAGTATGCTCCAGTCATCTCCGTAAGGATCAATGATCTTCTTCCCAACTATTTTAGGATTTGTGAATTTTACTTCTCCGTCAACCGGTGATCTGAACTTGAATTTATTTCCGTTTGATACACCTTCAAAAATTACTTCGCCTTTTCTTACTTGAGTTCCGGGTTCTGAAATCTTTGAAACAGAAAAATTTCCAAGTGATTTAACAATGAAGTCATCAACCCCAACTTTAATTAATCCATATTCATTCTTTTTTGCCCAGGTATGTCCCTTCGAAATAAAAATATCTCCCGGAACTGAAAGGGTGTTGAGATCGAATACAAGACGTTCAGCCAGGTATGAACTCGGCTCAAATGCCGGATGAGTTTTCTTCTGCGCTCTTAATACTAAGAAATCTATTAAGATAAAGAAGAGAAATGTGAATACTACAAATAATGCGACCATGATATTTTCCTCTCTATTTTGAAGTTTATCGCGAAATAGAATAGGCAAAGGAGATGCCGGAATTATATCCATGTGTTGTTGGCGTCTATAACCTGTTATTATATAAGGATTTAGGCCGAAAAAAATTTAAGAGATTGGAATTATTAAACAGTGGGGATGTTAATTTATTCAACACCTTGAAAACAAGTATATTTCCAAAACTATGCTTAGGTGCGTTTAACTCAACAAACTAGTGTTGAATTATTCAATTGCACTTTGATTAAATATTCAACAGAAAAAAGCCGAATTACTAACAACTTACTGGATTAGAAAGAAAAATTAACTTTTGGACAGTTCAGTAGCCATACCTCTGACTTCAAATCCCCGATGAATGATTCTCCTGATTGCCGGAATTTGATCTGCCTGCCTCGCGAAAGGCTGGTCCGTCGCATTATTGCATTAGTTCCTTTCATCATTCGTTCTCCCTTCGTCTCCCCATCTCTCTGCCTCTCCGTCTCCCCGTCCCTCCGTCTCTTCGTCTCTTCGTCTCTCTGTCCCTTCGTCTCTCCGTCCCTCCCTTTCCCCGTCCCTAAGTCCCTCTACCCGCCATTCCCAATTTTCGCCTGCACTTTAACTTCACCCGAGGTCCTAAAAAACAATGAGATTTCCTTTCTTTGGTTCAGTACTACATCCTGGTTCAGATTCATAAGCATTATATGATAGCCGCCGGGTTTAAAAACGAGTGAATCCTGCGGTGCAATTATGAGATCTTTAACAGGTCTCATTCCCATCATATCTCCTTTTTTATAGGTCTCGTGTATTTGAACTTCATCAGAAATATTTGAAGAGGCTTTATATAAAGTATCCGCTTCACTGCTATTATTAATTACGGTACAATAAAAGGCAGTGTTAAAGGATTTCGGTGCAGGCCGCATCCAGGGCTCCTTGACAGTAATTTTGGTGTTCCCCTGGAAAAGAAATAAAATTAACAATATAAAGTATTTCATGAACCTCTCTCCTTCTTATAATAAACTTTTGATGTCTTCCGCAAGTTCATCAGGGTTGGCAGTACTGCCGTGGTAGTTTTTACGAAGGTTGCCGTTTTCGTCAACCAGCGAAATTCTATCTGTATGTATGATGAAATAATCAGGCCGTCCGTTATCATTATATGTTGTGTCATCGTGGATAGCCTTCACATTAAATTCGTCAAGGATTGTATTTATATTCTTAGTGCTGCCAGTCAGGAGTTCCCAGTCGTCCATATTCATCTCCCTGACGGAAGCAAATTTTGTAAGTATCGATGGGGTATCTCTGTCGGGGTCGAAGGTTATCAGCAGAAATTTTACGTCATTCAGCTGATCTTTGCTTAACTTTTCTTCCGCAAGCTGCATATTGTGTGTTGTCATGGGACAGATATCGGGACAATTGGTATAAATGAATCCGATTACTGCAACTTTGCCTTTAATTATTCCGGGATAATTGACTTCAGCACTGTCCTGGTTGATAAAATTAACCTGCCTGCCGGTCACATTTTTTTTCATATCGAAATTATTCCCGCATCCCGAAAAAATAATCAGCATGACAAGGAGAACAATCAGTTCTTTCATATTATTTACTTTAAATGTTTGATTATAATCTTAAACTTATAGAAAATAGCTGGAACATGTAAGTGATGAGGAGAAACCTGATATTATTATTAATCATTAAATTGTATTAAAACAAAAATAAGTAATTGATTTGAAGTCAGAATTGGCAGATACCGAAGAAGCTGCAGAAGTTCATATTCCGGATGTTCCTGTTGAAGGCCCCATCCCATCTGCATTTTGCAGACATCACAAAAAGGAAATGGAGTATCTTCAGATCCATCTTTTCAGAAATATTAAATGGCTGACGCATGTTAAGATCCCCTATAATAGCGACTTTGAGTCGGTTGTCTCCGAGTTGATTCTCCGGCATGCCAAAAATTATTTCATCGTAGGATGTAATTATTCGAATTTCAGATACCTTGAAGAAAGAGGGTATAAAGGAATTCGAATGGGCAGGGAGGCAATTCTCGATCTGAACTTTAATCACTTTAAGAAAAGATCGCTAAAAGAACTTATCAGAAGAGGTAAGAAGAACGGCAGTGCTGCAGAGATTCCTTATTCAGAGGAATCTGCGGGGAAGCTTCAGGAGTTCAGAAAATTCAGCAGGCACGGCACTGAACCGCAATTAAAATATCTGTTCAACACTCACTTTGAAGAATGCAGCCGGCTGTTTGTCCTTAGGAGATCTGACGGTCTATGGCTTGGGGCTATACTGCTTTCCTATAAGAGCGATAAATATGTCCAGTCGGAGGCAATTCTCTGCAGGAAGAATGGACCGAATGGTACGATGGAAGCCCTCATTTATGAGATTTTCAGAAAGTTAAAAAGCGAAGGCTGTGAGTACTGGACTCTCGGGGCCGTTCCGTTTACCATTTACGGTTCGGGATTCTTGTCAAAAGAGTATGTTATAAATGTGACGGGCAGACTGATGAAATTTGCATATAACTATAAGGGACTTTATAATTTCAAAACTAAATTTAATCCGATCTGGTCCGATTATTATATCTGTATCAGACCGTTCTTTAATCCCGGAGCGATGCTGGGAATTTTACGGAAAAGCAACCTCCTTAAGCTTGCTCTTCATAAAATAATTCATTTCGGTATCAAGTAGATAGTCTGTTTATCTTATTTAATTATTAATTTTTATCAGCATTTATTAAAATTTCCGGAAAACTTTGCCGCAGTCACAAGGAATAAAATTAATTCTCAGAGCATTCCGCCACCGCAATTATAGATTGTTCTTCGGCGGACAGGCAGTATCACTAATTGGTACCTGGATGCAGCAGATTGCTCTCGGCTGGCTGGTATACAGACTTACCGATTCTGCTTTTCTACTTGGGATAGTGGGATTTGCAACGCAGATACCTACATTCCTTCTTGCAACTTTTGCCGGGGTATATGCCGATAAATATAATAATCATAAAATAATTATCATCACACAGAGCCTCGCAATGATTCAGGCATTCATTCTTGCATTTCTTACCCTTAGTCACCAGGTAACCGTCTGGCATATAATTATACTGAGCATAATTGCAGGCATTATAAATGCATTTGATATGCCTACCCGGCAGAGCTTTGTAATAGAAATGGTTGAAGATAAAAACGACCTTCCCAACGCCATTGCCTTAAATTCCTCAATGTTTAATTCCGCCAGGCTAATCGGACCTACTGCAGCCGGATTCCTGATATCATCAGTTGGTGAAGGGATGTGCTTTCTCCTGAATGCGGTAAGTTATATTGCCGTAATAGGAGCCTTGTTTGCGATGAAGATCAAAAAGAAAGAGAAAGCCCGGTCAAAAAAGAAAGTATTAACAGAGCTGAAAGAAGGTATTAAATATTCGTATAATTTTAAACCCATCCGTGCTCTGCTATTAATGATAGCCGTTATTAGTCTCGCCGGAATGCCTTTTACAATACTTATGCCCGTAATTGCAAAAGATGTTCTGCACGGGAATGCAAATACACTTGGATTCCTGATGGGCGCTGTGGGAATTGGTGCCATGGCGGGAGCGGTCTACCTTGCTTCAAGGAAAACTGTAATCGGACTCGGCAGGTGGATCTATTATGCTTCGGGAATTTTCGGTATCAGCCTCGTATTATTTTCTTTTTCAAGGACTACCCCCGTATCAATTTTCCTTATGCTGTTCACAGGTTTTGGAATGATGGTGCAGATGGCCAGCTGTAATACGGTTCTTCAGACAATCGTTGATGATGATAAACGCGGAAGGGTTATGAGCCTTTATGTTACTGCATTTATGGGGTCGGCACCTTTCGGCAGCCTGGTGGCAGGAAGCCTGGCAAGTAACATCGGAACTCCGGCAACGCTGCTTCTCAGCGGGATAACGATTCTTATAGCTGCCGTTGTTTTTGCGAAAGTGGTTCCCTCGTTAAGAGCTTTAATCAGGCCTGTTTATGTTGAGAAGGGAATTATTCCTGAGGTATCAAAAGGGTTACAATCCACAACTCATCTTCAAATGCCGCCGGAAGACTGATTTCTCCATAAAAATAATATTTCCGATAAATAAAGAAACAATTTATTAATTTGTATACAGATTTAATGAAAAAAGGAGAGCTATGGAAGAAAATAAAAATAATCATGAAATGTCTCCCGAAGAATTTCGAAAGTACGGCTATAAATTGATTGATTGGATTGCAGACTACTTTCAAAATATTGAAACTCATCCGGTTCTTCCGTCAATTAATCCAGGAGATATCAAAAAACAGCTTCCCGATCTGCCTCCCGCATCTCCGGAATCGATGGATGATGTTATTTCGGATATCGATAAAATTATTATGCCAGGGATGACTCATTGGAACCATCCGGATTTTATGGCTTATTTCAATTCAACTTCAAGTTCACCAGGCATACTTGCTGAATTACTGAGTGCAGCGTTCAATGTAAATGGAATGCTCTGGAGAACAGCCCCGGCATCAGCCGAGCTTGAGAGAGTAACCCTTAATTGGCTGAAGAAGATGATCGGTATACCCGACGAATTCTGGGGAATAATATACGATACCGCCTCTGTAAGTTCGCTGCATGGCATCGCTGCCGCAAGGGAACAGGTTCCCGGACTTGATATCAGGGGAAGGGGAATGACGGGCAGAAGCGACCTGCCCCCTTTAAGATTATATTGTTCACAGCAGGCGCATTCATCTATCGACAAAGCAGCTATTACACTGGGTATTGGTCTTAATGGGGTTAGAAAGATCCCTGTTGATAAACAATTCAGGATGATCCCTGAAGAACTGAAGAAAGCAATTGGAGAAGACCGGCAAAATGGATGGAGGCCTTTCTGTGTTGTTGCTACAGTCGGATCAACTTCTACAACAAGTATCGACCCTGTAAGATTAATCGGAGAGATCTGCAGCACTGAAAATCTATGGCTGCACGTTGATGCGGCATACGGCGGTACAGCTGCTATTGTACCTGAAATGAAATTTATACTCGACGGCTTTGAGCTGGCAGATTCAATTGTTGTTAATCCGCATAAATGGATGTTTACACCTATAGATATAAGCGCATTTTATACCCGCAAGCCGGAAGTTCTTAAGAGAGCTTTCAGCCTTGTCCCCGAATACTTAAGGACAAATGAGAGTGAAGAAGCAGAGAACCTCATGGACTATGGCATCCAGCTCGGCAGACGGTTTCGTTCTTTAAAGTTGTGGTTTGTTATCAGGTATTTCGGAGTGGATGGAATAATACGAATTCTTCGTGAACATCTGCGTCTGGCAAAACTATTTGCCGAATGGATTGAGGCTCACCCTAAATTCGAAAGGATGGCACAGGTCAACTTCGGGGTGGTCTGTTTCAGATTTCATCCGGCAGATATAAATAATGATGATGAATTGAATTTGCTGAACAGCAGACTCCTGCAGGTTATTAATGATACCGGGAAACTTTTTATTTCTCATACTAAAATTAATGATAAATATATTATAAGAGTTTCGATATCGGGCCTGAGGACAGAAGAAAGGCACGTAAAGGATGCCTGGATTTTAATCAGGCGGGAAGCCGAAAAACTCGTAAGGAAAGAGGAATGAAAAGTTTAATAACATTATTGCTGTTTACACTCATTGCAGGATATTCATTCCCGCAGGCATTGAAGACAGTTCAGGCGAATAAGCTTTATGCAAAGGCTATGAAATACTATGAAAGCGGTAATTATGATTCACTGGCCCGAAGCCTGGAACAAGTAGTCATTCTCCGGCCGGATCATCCCGGGATAATATATAATCTTGCCGCTGCTTATGCCCTGGACGGCAGACCCATTGATGCTGTAAAGAACCTGGATAAGATAGCTGATATGAAACTTTATTATTCTGTGCAGCAGGATTCCGACTTTAAATCAATATGGGATTCTGATCTGTTCATCCCGGTTCAGAAAAAATTTGAACAAAATATAATCCCGGTAACTAACAGCTCAACCGCATTCGAGTTGAAGGAAAAAGGACTATTAACAGAAGGACTGGCATTCGATGCAGGCACCGACAGGTTTTTTATAAGCAGCGTTCACAAAAGAAAAATTATAGAATATAACAGCACTGGCGAGAGCAGACAATTTAATCCCCGGAACGTCAATCTTCAGGGAATATTCGGAATGAAGGCTGATGAAAAAAACAGGATCCTTTGGGCAGCTGGGGGAGCGGTAAAGTATATGGAGGGCTATGAAGATAGTCTTAAAGGCGAAAGCTTCCTCTACAAGTTCGATCTCGATGACGGCAGCCTTCTGCATATGTATACCCCTCCTGAAACAGGCGGAGATCATTTGTTCGGCGATCTGACAATTAATTCGGCAGGGGATGTATACGTATCGGATTCGCGGGACAATGCTATATACAGACTGACAACTGACGATAGCAGGCTGGAAACTTTTATTCCATCCGGATATTTTTTATCCCTCCAGGGTATTGCCTTCAGTGATGATGATTCTCTCCTCTATGCGGCTGACTACTCACAGGGTATTTTCAAAATAAATGCAGCAGATGGATCAGTCCATCTCCTTGAAAATAAAACGTCCACAACTCTGCTCGGAATTGACGGCCTGTATTATTACAAGGATAAACTCATTGCCACTCAAAACGGGGTAAATCCGCAGAGAGTTTTATCTCTCAGCCCTGATAACGAAATAACCAGGATCGTGAATTATAAAATACTGGAATCAAATAATCCGCTCTTCGATGAACCTACCCTTGGAGTGATTGAAAAAGACAATTTCTATTTTATCTCAAATAGTCAATGGGCAAGATTTGATAAATCCGGCACAATTTTCCCTGATGAAAAACTCGACTACCCGCGGATTTTAATGATTAATCTCAAATCTTCCGATGACAGCCACTAATAATATAATTTTAATATCGCCTTCATTATTTAAGATTCGGAATGACCGGCAAAAATAATACAATATAAGCCAGTTTTATATTCCATTTGTTATGGATTTATCCTGAACCCGCCGGCATATCTATGGTATTACACTTTCCTGGTGATCCCTTTCGGGCTTCTGATCTCATCGGAATCTTTGGCTTTTATTATGACAATGGAAATGTAATCGATATCTTAGGACCTATAAAACCTGAAATAATTAATTATTTACAAAATAAAAATTATGCCGGTATTATTGTACAATCCGGACTTTGTTGTTGTCGACTATCCGGTTAAACCCGTCTATGAGAAATTCACTGAAACGAAAGATTTTCTGGATTTATATCATTCTTTCGGAATAGTCTCAGGAGGATTTACTTCAGTGGAAATCTTCTCGAAAAAATAAGCAAACATTAAAATTATGGATAAGATTCTCGAGTTCGGACTGTTGGCATTCACATCAATCTTCACGATGATTAACCCTCTGGGTGTAATGCCGGTTTTTACTTCTCTTACAGCCGGAATGAATTCCCATGAAGCTAAACAGGTGGCTGTTAAAGCAGTACTTACTGCTTTGTTCACGATGGTATTATTTGCAGTCTCCGGAAAATTTATTTTTGATTTTTTTCATATCTCTGTGAATAGTCTCAGAGTTGTCGGCGGAATAATTTTCTTTATGGCTGGTTTTGATATGCTTCAGGCAAGACTGATCAGAACAAAAGAAACTTCAAAGCCGGATTCAGATTACGGAAATGATATTGCAATAACACCCCTGGGAATACCTCTGATTTGCGGCCCCGGAGCAATTACTGCTTCAATTGTGCTGATGAATGATGCAGATCTTATTACAGAGAAGTTTTTGCTTCTTGTTGCTATTTTACTTGTCTTATTAATTACCCTTTTTTTTCTTGTCGGTGCCAGGCAGATTATGAAACTTCTTGGAGACAGCGGCAATAAAGTGCTTATGAGGATTATGGGATTGATTGTTATGGTTATCGCTGTGGAATTCCTTTTCAGCGGCCTTAAACCTATCATAAGAGATATTTTCAATATAACTTGAGAAAAAATTTCCTTAAAATCTTTCTGATTTAAAAAATCAGGCCTTTTCCTTTTGGTCTGGTAATTGATATATGTGATGATTGATTTAATAAATTTGTACGAATAATTTTAATTACTGACGGAAAAAAGAAAACTTGACTAAAACTGGTCCCAAAAACAGCAAAAAGAAATCGGCAAACCTTATCGATTATGAGGCAATTTTCAGAGACTCGGTAGATGCTTTTATTCTTATTTCTTCTGAAGACGGCAGAATAACTGAAGTAAATAAAGGGGCATCATCTCTCCTGGGATATCAGGAGAACGAACTGACCGCGCTGTATGCAAAGGATATTTTTAGTTCCCGTGAATATTCAAATCTGCGGATTAATTACATTAAAGAATCGTCAAAATTTGATGAAACCTATATCGATAGCGAATTCATTAAAAAAGACGGGACTGTAATTCCTGTAACGATGAGTATTAAGAAAATAGAGGGAGTTGAAAGTTTTCTTCTTATTGCAAGGGATACTACTTTAATCAGGCAGACCGAAGAAGCTTTAAGGAGAGAGGCGTTCATATTCGAAAATCTGAATGATGCAGTTCTTATTATAGACCTCGAAGGATATATACAAAGCTGGAACAAAGCAGCGGAAAAGGTATTCGGATATAAAAAAGAAGAGGTGACGGATAATTTTATTAAAATACTTTTCGGTACGAGTGAATTTGAGCAGTACTTTGATAAGGTAAAGCAGAAGGTCCAGCATACGCTTTACTGGAACGGGGAAACCAAAATAATCAGAAAGAACGGCAATGAGGGTATAGCTGAAACTTCAGTATTTCCTTTCAGGGATTCTACAGGAACTCATATTGCCTTTGTTGTTATTATCAAAGATATCACTCTGAGAAGACTGGCAGAGCGGACAATGCAGGAAAAGGATCTGATGTACAGATCTCTTGTAGAATCATCGGGTGATGCAATATATGTTCTTAAAGATAAGAAACTGCTGCTCGTAAATTCGGCCTGGTGCAGCCTTTTCGGTTATTCAAGGGAAGAAGCTTTATCGGATGATTTTGATATAATGAAGATTGTTGCTCCCGGAAGCAGAGATTTAATATTGCACAAGTTTGCAAAAAGTCCCTCCGAAAGATCAGAGGCTTCAACATACGAGCTGAAAGGTATTACCAGGGATAATCGGGAAATAGATATTGAAGTAAAAGTCAGTAAAATTCTCTGGAACGGTGAAGAAGTAAACCAGGGGATTTATCGGGATATCACAGAAAAAAAGAAAGCCGAAAGAGCTATCCGGGAATCCGAAGAGAAGTTCAGGAAACTCGCAGAGAAATCTCTTGTTGGGGTCTATATTATACAGGACGGTGTCTTCAGGTATGTTAACCCTAAGCTCGCCGAAATTTTCGGATATTCTCCCGATGAAATAATAAATATAAAAGCACCTGCCGATCTGACTTTTCCTGATGACAGAGCAACTGTCAACAGCAATATTGCTTCCAGGTTAACCGGCAATGTAGATTCAATAGCTTATTCATTCAGGGGGATAAGGAAAGATAAAACAGTAATTGATGTGGATGTTTTCGGCACAAATAGCACTATAGGAAATAAGCCGGCTGTTATAGGAACTCTACTGGATATAACAGAGAAAAAGATGGCAGATAGAGCGCTGAAGGAATCTGAAAAAAAATACAGAACAATTATTGAAGCTGCAAATGATGCTATAATAACTGTCGATATAGAATCGGGTAAAATAATAGATGTAAATAAGCAGACCGAAAGATTAACCGGTCATTCGAGGAATGAGCTGCTTGGAAAATCTTATCTCTTTCTGCACCCGAAAGAAGACCGGGAATATTATTCTTTAACCTTCGGAAACGTAGTTCAGCGGAAACAAAAAATATCCCCCGGTGAAGTGTTTGTCCAGCATAAAAACGGTGACAGAATCCCTGTTGAAATCAGCAATAGTAAGTATACTCTGTCGGGCAGAGATGTCATTCAGGGCATTTTCAGGGATATCAGGGAAAGAAAGAAAGTTGAAGAAGAGATTCGTAAGCTGTCGAGAGCAGTTGAGCAGAGCCCTTCCACAATAATGATTACAGGTATGCACGGAGAGATAGAATACGTAAACCCTTATTTTTGCAAAGTTACCGGCTATAGTGTTCAGGAAGTAATTGGTCAGAACCCGAGGATATTAAAGTCGGGCCGTACGTCGGATAGTGAATACAAAGATATGTGGAGAACGATTACTCAGGGAAAAGAATGGCGGGGAGAATTTCATAACAAGAAGAAAAATGGTGAACTCTACTGGGAGCAGGCATCCATTTCTCCCCTCCGCGATGATAAAGGCATAATAACTCACTATATAGCAATTAAGGAAGATATAACTGAAAAAAAACTGATGCAGCAGGAACTTCTGGTTGCAAAAGAAAAAGCAGAGGAATCTGATAAGATGAAATCGGAATTCCTTTCACAAATGTCTC
Organism: uncultured Ignavibacteria bacterium; assembly: GCA_963811905.1. Classification (GTDB taxonomy): domain Bacteria; phylum Bacteroidota; class Ignavibacteria; order Ignavibacteriales; family Ignavibacteriaceae; genus DATFVA01. Next base: position 110,163 of record CAWETK010000015.1, on the reverse strand, counting down.
ACGAGATCCGTACACCTCTGAATGTCATTCTGAGCTATAATTCATTTCTGAAAGATGAGTTATCAGATACAATAAACGAAGATATAAAGCTTTCGTTTGATTCGATTGATTCTGCAGGTAAACGATTACTCAGAACAATTGATATGATACTTAACCTCGCTGCGATCCAGAAAGGCAAAATTGATATAGAACTTGATCCTGTTGATATCGGAGCTATTTTAACCAGCCTTAGCAGAGAATTCGAATTCCAGGCCAGGGAGAAAAAACTATACCTTAAACTTGATCTTCCCCCGGGGAAAATAATAATTCCGGGCGACGATTATCTTCTTAGTGAAATTTTTCAGAATCTTTTGAATAATGCATTGAAGTATACGAGGGAAGGAGGTATCGACGTCCGGGCAGAAATTATGAACGACGGAAGAGTGAAAATAGATATTAGCGATACGGGAATAGGTATTTCTGAAAAGTATCTGCCGAAATTGTTCCTTCCTTTTACACAGGAGGAGACAGGATATACGAGAAAATTTGAAGGAAATGGTCTCGGACTGGCTCTCGTAAAAAATTATCTTGATCTGTTAAAAGCTGAAATAAGTGTGGAAAGTGAAAAGGGTAGAGGCACGACTTTTTCAATCATATTTGATTCCGTATATCATGCCTCTTCAAAGGTTACTTCAGAGGGTAAACTCAGTCCTCCATAGTGAAACCGATTTTTATAGTAACTTGCCAGTGCTGAACCTGGTTGTTGTCAATGTGGCCTCTCGTATCCATAACCTGGAACCATCTCATATTCCTTACCGTCTGTGCTGCTTTTGAAACAGCTTTTTGAATTGCATCTTCAATACCTTTTTCTGAAGAACCGGTTAGTTCAATCATTTTATAAACATGATCACTCATAATAATTTTATCCTTTAATTTTAAGTGGAATTGGTGTCTGCCAAAATAAAGATTTTTCATGCTTTATGCATTTATTTTTTTTACAGAAGAATCTGAAGTAATTCCAGTGCATCAAATGCTTATTATTTGAAAAATTTCAGGGAAGAAACATGTCGAAAAAATCAGCTTATATTAAACAGCTTAAAGGAATTACATTCGCAGGTAAGACCGATTCAAATCACTGGGTTGTTATGGACGGACCGGAAGAGTTCGGCGGAAGCAATGCAGGAATAAGACCAAAAGAACTTCTCCTCCTTGGCCTCGGAGGATGTACCGGCAGCGATGTTGTAAGTATCCTGGCAAAAAAACGAGTGAAGCTTGAAGGATTTGAGATAAACGTGGATTCGGATGTATGCGAGGAGTATCCGCAGGTTTTTACCAAAATGCATATTGAGTATGTATTTTACGGGAATGAAATCAGCGAAAAGGATGTCGAGAGAGCAATCGAGTTATCTACAACGAAATATTGCGGCGTAACGAAGATGCTTGAGAAGGCAGCAGAAATTACCCATTCATATAAGATTGTTAAAACCGAACCTGTGGAAGCTTAAGTTGTAGGAAAGAGAGCCGCACACAGAAATTAGTGAATGCTTGTCCCTGATTTCCGACGCGCTTAACCCCTGGGTAGCCCTCTTTTTACACTATGACATTTTTGTCATACATAGATTATTTCATCGCGAGGAAATTGCGCTTTTGGACTATTCTCACCGCCTCTCATTTTGATTCTATCAGGCCTTTAAAAGGCCTTTAAATACGGTATTAAGTGTGAGTATGACTGTCAGACTGTTGAATTGTTTTAGATAGAAAAAAGCAAGTATAGACACCCCGGCTAATCCGCAAATCCATAAATCCGTTAATCAATCCATAAATTCGTTAATCCGCAACTCCTTAACCAATCCGCAAATTCGTTAATCCGCAATCCGCTAATCCCTTTAATGCTTCTGATAAAGCCCTACAATATTTCCCTGCGGATCTTTGAGCAGTGCATACCAGCCCATAGCAGGGATTACAGTTTTTTCTTTGAAAATACTTCCGCCGCCGGATTTAGCTTTCTCAAGTGTCTCATCGATATTTGATACGTTGATATGAAATACGGTTGTGTCCCCGCTGTTTACTTTCTCAACTTGCCTTATCCCAACCATAATTCCTTTATGGTTATTGAAAAGCATATAGCCTTTTCCGAATGGCTTAAACTCCCATCCGAAGACTTTACTAAAGAAATCCTTTGTCTGATCCAGATTTGAAGAAGGGATCTCTATGTGCGATATCAGTAGGTCTGCCATTATCAATTCCTATATGTTAAATTTTAGATGGACTAAGTTAAAAGTTACTGGCAGAAGTTTCAACAGTTAATAAAAGTGTTCTGTAAAGCGATTCGCTGAATCGCTTATCTGTAAGTATACTGTAAAGCGATTTCGCTGAATCTCTTATCTGTAAGTATACTCTAAAACGACTCGCTGAATCGCTTTTATTAGAGCGAAACAGCGTTTCCCTTTAGACTATTCAGGAACCATTGCTTAAAAATTTGTAGAGTGCGGAAAAGTCGAGTTTTCCCAGTCCCTGCTTCTCCGCCTTGGCAAATTCTTCTTTTACAGTGTAGGCTGTCGAAAGAATTAAATTATTTTCTTCGGCTGTCTTAGTCACTAGCGAAAGATCTTTATGCATCCACTGAAGAGGGAAGTCCGCTTCATATTCCCCTTTCGCGAACTTTTCTTTTTTTGCTGAGAGATAGGGAGCGGTTACCGGACCGCCCAGCAGCGTATTAAAAAGCGTCTCTTTATCCAATCCAAGTGATTTACCTAGAACCATTGCTTCTGAGAAAGATGCCATCGCAGTTGCCAGCATCAGGTTTACCACCATTTTCATCGAGGTTCCTTTTCCGCACTCACCCAGGTGAAGGACTTTCTTTCCCATTGTTTCCAGAAGCGGTTTCACCTCTTCAAAATCTTTGTCGCTTCCCCCCGCAAAGAAAATAAGCTCTCCGTTTTCTGCTGGCTGTTTGGTCCCTGCCACAGGAGCATCCATAAATCTTATCCCTTTTTCAGAAGCTTTTGCCTCCATATCTTTTGAGAAAGCGGGATTAACTGTACTGCAGTCAACCCATAATGCACCTTTTTTCGCCCCCTGCAGTAATCCATTCTCACCGAGAGCAGTATCTTTCACCGCTTCGGGCTTACTTAGCATTGTAAAAATAATATCAGCTTTACCGGCTGCCTGCCGTGGAGAATCAGCCCATTTGGCTCCTGCCTCAACAAGTGAAGCCGCTTTCTCTTTTGTCCGGTTATGAACAACCAGCTCATACCCATTCTTCAAAAGATTATGAGCCATCCTGCTTCCCATAATACCTGTTCCAATGAATCCTGTCTTCATTATTTCCTCATGAAATGAAATTTGTAAAAATCAAATCTAAAAAGATTAAAAAGTAATAAGGTTGATTGAACGCAAATATTTCTCACTATGATCGGATTTTAGTTGACAATATCCAAGATAATATTTATGTTTGAACAAACGTTCAGTCAAAAGATAAAGATAAATGTCACCTAGAACAAAAGAGCAGTTTGAAAAGATCAGAGAATCGAGCAAAACTGAAATATTACGCGCGGCATTGGAACTTTTCGCAACAAACGGCTTCCACGCGACCTCCATATCGCAGATTTCAGAGGCAGCAGGGATCTCGAAAGGACTAATGTATAACTATTTCAAAAGTAAAGATGAACTGCTCAGAGAATTGATCGAAGAAGGCTTTAAACAGCTTGGCGAATTGATGATATCAGTTAATGAGGAGACTGATCCCCGTATTGCTATCAGGAAAATTATCCGCCTTTCATTCTCCCATATTAAAAATAACGTTACCTACTGGAAGCTTTATATGTCGCTGATACTTCAATCCGCATCACAAAAGGAAGTTGAAAAGCTTATGATAAAGTTCAGAGATGAATCTATTGAAGAACTTTCCAGGCTCTTTGAAGCTATGGGAGATAAGGACCCGTATTTGAAAGCGTTTGCGCTCGGAACGCAGCTCGATGGGGTTGGATTAAATTTTGTGAGTGCACCTGATTCGTTCCCGATAGATGAAATTGAGAATTTTTTGATAAAGACTTATTGTTCACCTGTAAAGTAAAAGGAAGAGAAAATGAGATTCAGGTTTTTATTTCTTTTTATGGCGATATGCACCCAGGTTTTTCCGCAGACTGCAAAAGAAGTAGTGCAGAAAGCCGATCAGTTAATGAAGGCAAACAGCAGCTATTCTGAAGTTAAAATGACAATTGTAAAGCCGGATTGGTCGCGGACGATGGGATTGAAAATATGGTCCCTGGAACCGGACTTTGCCTTGATATATGTAACTGAACCGGCAAGAGATAAAGGAACAGTGACGCTTAAAAGAAAAAATGAAGTATGGAACTGGATCCCTTCTGCTCAGAAGGTTATAAAGATACCTCCATCAATGATGATGCAGTCGTGGATGGGCTCGGATTTTACAAATGACGACCTTGTAAAGGAATCCTCTATTGTAGAGGATTATACTCATAAGTTCATCGGCGAAGAAAATCTACGCGGCTATGATTGCTGGAAAGTGGAACTTACACCTAAACCCGATGCCGGTGTAGTCTGGGGAAAAATCGTAGTATGGATTGCAAAGAAGGAATATTTTGAACTGAAAGCCGATTATTACGATGAAGATGAAAACATAGTTAAAACCTTCAACGGCAGTAAACCGGAGAAAATGGATGACAGGACTGTGCTGACCTACTGGGAGATGGTCCCGGTTGACGAACCGGGAAATAAAACTATACTCGACTATGAGAAGATAGATTTCAATACAGATATAAATCAGTCATTCTTTTCCGAACAAAATATGAAGAGAGTAAGATAATGAGAACTTATCTGCGACTTGCATGGAGAAATCTCTGGCGGAACAAGAAGAGAACAATTATCGCCGCCTCATCAGTTTTCTTTGCAGTGCTGCTGGCTTTGATAATGCGTTCTATGCAGAAGGGGAGTTATGATTTTATGATCGACTCTTCTGTGAAATTCTCAACCGGTTATATTCAGGTGCATGGAAAAGGGTACTGGGACAAACGTTCACTCGACAAAAGCATGCTTCCCGATAAAGATGTTATCTCTGATCTGCAGCGTATCCCTGGTGTGACGTTAGTGGTTCCAAGACTGGAAACCTTCACGCTTGTTTCATACGGAAAGGCGACAAAGGTATCTCCCGTTATAGGAATTGAACCACAGAAAGAAAAGAGTATGCTGAAGCTGAATGAAAAACTCGTTGCCGGGAAATACCTTACAGATTCAACCAGGGGAATTTTAATCGGTCAGGGACTGTCTGAGTTATTGAAAGCAGGAGTAGGAGATTCTGTAGTTTTGTACGGTCAGGGCTATCACGGCATTACTGCTGCTGCTCAGGTCCCGGTAGTTGGAATTATTAAACTTCCAATACCCGATCTTAATAAATCTCTGATATATACAAGTCTGTCATACGCTCAGTGGCTGTATTCTGCAGAGGGGAGGATCACTTCTCTGTCAATAATGATTGAGAAACCAGGAGAACTCGAACAGGTAAAATCAGAAGTTGATAAGTTATTTAATGACAAATATGAGGTAATGACCTGGCAGGAAATGACTCCCGAGCTTGTCCAGTCGATAGAGGTTGATAATGCGGGCGGAATAATAATGCTTGCAATTTTGTATATAGTCATCGGGTTCGGGATTTTCGGAACAATTATGATGATGACCGCAGAAAGGACAAAAGAGTTCGGTATCCTGATCGCTGTGGGTATGAAAAAGACCAAATTGATTCTTGTTACTACGGTTGAAACAATATTCATTTCTCTAATCGGTGTAATTGCCGGGATAGTGGTAAGCTATCCGCTGCTTTTATATTTTTACTACAATCCAATCAGACTTACCGGCGACCTTGCCCAGGCAATGCTTGCTTTCGGACTCGAACCAATAATGCCGTTTAGTATTGCGCCGGGAATATTTATCGCTCAGTTCTGGACAGTATTGCTGATCGCTGTTCTTTCAGCCTGGTATCCTTTCAGGTATGTTTTGAAGCTCAATGCTGTCGAAGCTATAAGAAATTAACAAGGAGTTTGATGATGCTCTTCTTACTTGCATGGAAAAATGTATGGCGGAATAAAAAAAGAAGTCTGATAATACTGATTGCTATTGCTCTGGGATTAGGCTGCGGACTTTTTGCAAGTGCCGTCATGTACGGAATGTGGGATTCCACTGTTAATTCGGCAATAGACAGGGATCTTAGCCATATACAGATTCATTCTGAAAAATATAAGAAAGAAAATTTAATTGAAAATTATATACCCGGGGGAGAAGATCTTAAGTCGCAGATCGCAAAGATTAACGGCGTCAGGGCAGTATCGGAAAGAACAATAATAGATGGAATGGCAGCATCAGCCTCATCCTCAACAGGTGTGGAAATCAAAGGAATTATTCCAGATGAGGAGAAAGAGGTCACCAGCGTTGCCTCCAGTATAAAGGAAGGAAAGTACTTTGAGGGTGTAAACAGAAACCCTGCAGTAATAGGCAAAGAACTTGCTAAAAAACTCGATCTCAGGCTCCACTCTAAAATTGTCCTTAGTTTCCAGGGATTGGACGGCAATATTGTTTATGCTGCTTTCCGGATTGCCGGTATATTTGAAACTGAGTCGTCAATGTTTGATAAGAGTAATGTTTTTGTTAAACAGACCGATCTTTTCAACCTGATGAATTCTCAGCCGGTAGTACATGAAATTGCAGTAAGACTTAATACTGTACAGGTAATAGATCCGGTGGCAAAAGAATTAAGAAGTATGTATAAAAATCTTTCGGTTGAAACCTGGCAGCAGCTTGCTCCTGAACTAAGCCTGACTTACCAAACACTTACGCTTGAATTAAACATTTTCCTCGGAATAATCTTATTTGCTCTACTCTTCGGCATAACTAATACAATGCTGATGTCGGTTATGGAGAGAATCAGGGAACTTGGAGTCCTTATGGCGGTAGGAATGAAAAGAAGAAGGGTATTCATATTAATTATTATCGAGACAATTTTTCTATCAATAACAGGCGGTATAATCGGGATGCTGCTGGGCGCTGCTTCAATCTGGATAACAGCACAGAAAGGAATAAATCTTTCGCTGTTCTCACAGGGATTGTCGAGCTATGGGATCAGTTCCCATCTCTTTCCGGGATTACCATCTGAGTTTTACCCGGTCCTCTTTGTTATGATAATTATAACTGCCATCGCAAGTGCAATTTATCCGGCAATAAAAGCAGTTAAGCTTAATCCTGCATCTGCAATAAGAACATATTAAAGTTTAAATATCGGAGAAAGAATGGCTCTAATAGAATTATATAATATTCGTAAAATATATAACGAAACCAAAGTTCCGGTACATGCTGTAAAAGGTGTGGATCTCAAAATTGAAAAGGGTGAATTTACTGCAATAGTTGGCCCTTCCGGTTCCGGCAAAACAACACTGCTGAATATGATTGGGGGACTTGATCAGCCTACTGAAGGGAAGATTGTTGTTGACGGGACAGATATTTCTACCTATAAGCCGGATGACCTGATAAACTTCCGACTCCACCATATCGGCTTTGTTTTCCAGGCTTATAACCTCATTCCGGTGCTCACGGCCAGGGAGAATGTTGAATTCATTATGCTTCTTCAGAACCTTTCTAAAGATGAAAGGGAACACAGAGCCAGGGAATTACTTGAAGCAGTAGGCCTTGGCGATAGAATGAATAGCCGCCCTTCCGAACTTTCGGGCGGACAGCAGCAGAGGGTAGCCGTAGCGCGTTCGCTCGCATCGCACCCGTCTTTTGTCCTTGCAGATGAACCAACTGCAAATCTTGATTCAGTTACAGCTGAGTCCCTGCTTGACCTCATGGAAGACCTGAACAGCAGGTATGAAATGACTTTTGTCTTTTCAACACACGATTCCAAAGTTATCAAGAGAGCGCACCGTGTTGTCACTCTTGAAGACGGCAGGATAATCTCTGATGAAACACGAAAAGTCTTACAGAAGAATGAAGGCTAAATTACTCTTCATTTTTATTGCTTTGTTTTTCAGCAGAAGCTATGCACAGCTTCCGTCAACTGAAATTTATGGTTATGCAAAGTATCTTTTCGGTTCAACTAAATATCCATTTTATAATGAGAGATTTAACGACCATCTTATTCATGCCAGGCTGAACACCCGGTGGTATCCTCTTCAGTCGCTTACAGCCGCTCTTGAATTCCGCTTCCGTGCTTATTACGGCAGCAGCGTTGAGAAAATCCCTGGATTTCTGGATCAGATCAAATCGCATCACGAGTTTGCCGGTCTTGATGCTGTTCTATGGAATAAAGATAAAACTCTCGGGTATCTTGAAACGGACAGACTCTGGCTTGACTGGGTAAAAGACAAATTCGAATTGACAGTAGGCAGACAGAGGATTGCCTGGGGAACAAGCTGGGTCTGGAATCCTACCGATCTCTTTAACCCTCAGTCACCGCTTGATTTTGATTATGAGGAGCTTCCGGGGTCAGATGCACTCAGGATGCAGTATTATACTGGACCGGTTACGAAGATTGAGGCCGCGGTCAGGCCGGCTAAGTCCTGGGACAGAGTTATAGCAGCGGGCCTTGTTTCACTTAACAAATGGGATTATGACTTTAACATTCTTGGCGGTATAAAGAATAACCGGTGGGTGATAGGCGGAGGCTGGTCAGGAGATATACTTGATGCAGGTTTCCGCGGTGAATTTACAGTTATGCAGAAACCAGAATTATTAGCTAAGTACAAGAACCTTCCTCTAATAATTCCTGTGTATGATCCGCTATCAGCTTTCAGCGACCCTGTATTTTCATTCGTGATTTCCGGAGATTATACTTTTCCTAATTCTTTTTATATCCACACTGAAGTTTTATACTACAATGCAGGAAAAACTGAGAACGCAGCTCTTTATCAGCAGGAAGCCATCGATCTCGGTATGCTTTCACCTTCACGGTGGTCGGTTTACCAGGAATTTTCATATGATATTACACCCTTATTAAGAGGGAGTCTTTTCGGCATCTATAATCCGGACGACCGGTCCTATGTTTTAGTCCCTTCTGCGAGTTATTCAGTAATTACGAACCTTGACCTGTACCTTATCGCTCTCCTTTTCAAAGGGGATACTCTTACACAATACGGCGATTATGGAAGTTCACTCTACGCCAGGATCAAATATTCTTTCTAATCCGGTACCATACAAATTTAACCTGGAATAACAGAATAATTTAAGTTTTAGAAAAAATTTAAAGGAATTTCCATTCTGTTATTCAAGCCCCATTTCGGCCTTCCGAACTGAAAAAGAACAGCTTCATATTAGTGTCTGACCTGCCGGTTTATATACCCGAACTATTAAATCAATGTCTGCTGAATGGCTATAGGTCAATCATAAAAGTTCTGTAAATATCTCCGAACTCCGATCTGAATACGTTCTGAATACGTTCTGAATACGTCCTGAATACGTCTTGAATACGTCCTGAATACGTCTTAAATACTTTACAAATATATTGCCGAAAGATATTTAGCAGTATCAATTCATTTTAGGCAGGTAGATCTTTATACTTAGTGACTATCAGGGTTTGTTTTTATAATAATTTTTATTATTTATAAAGTATTCATACCGATAAGCGCAAATCAATACATCAACCTTGGCAAAACCTTAGGCATATGTACATTTAACGGAGAAAGTATTTTTATGAATAAAATTGATCTTAAGAAATTTGCAAAGAAAATAAATGTCAGGCAGCTGAAGACAGAGGATTATGATCAGCTCGTAGAACTGCAGAAGTTATCTTTTCCCGGTATGCCTACCTGGAGCCCTGAACAGTTGAAAAGTCAGCTTGATATCTTTTCTGAAGGTCAAATATGCATTGAGTATGATGGAAAGATTATCGCTTCCTCTAATAGCCTGATTGTGGATTTTGATCTTCATGAAGACTATGACAGCTGGCAGAGGATTAGCGATAATGGCTATATAACAAATCATAATCCTGAAGGCGATACGCTCTACGGTATAGAAATCATGGTACATCCCGATTTCAGGGGTATGAGGCTGTCGAGAAGATTGTATGATGCCCGAAAACAAATTGCAAGGAAATACAATCTTAGAAGTATTGTTATAGGCGGAAGAATCCCCGGATACTATAAACAAAAAGCTAAGATGACTGGCCGCGAATATGTCGATAAAGTTATCAGCAAGGAATTATACGATCAGGTCTTAACAGCTCAGCTTTCAAACGGTTTCGTTCTCAAAAGGATAATGCCTGCCTACCTGAAGTCGGATACTGAATCAGCCGGTCACGCAACCCTTCTGGAATGGCCTAACCTTGATTATGTGCCTAAGCAGGTTAAAAGATATGTCACTTCAAAAAAAGTAAGGATATGCGTAGTTCAGTACCAGATGCGGAGTCTTAAAAACTTTACAGAATTTGCTAAACAGTGCGAATACTTTGTGGATGTGGCTTCAGGATATAAAAGTGATTTTATTTTATTCCCTGAGATTTTCACTCTCCAGCTTCTTTCCTACCTGCCTAATGAAAGGCCGGGTGTCGCTGTCAGAACGCTTGCTGATCTTACTCCAAAATACCTGGATTTATTCAACAAACTTTCAATACGGCATAATATTAATATTATCGGCGGTTCGCACTATACCAGGGAAGATGAGGATATTTATAATATTGCCTATCTTTTCAGAAGGGATGGTTCGATTGAAAAGCAGTATAAAATTCATATTACTCCTAACGAGAGGAAATGGTGGGGAGTTAAACCGGGAGACAAGATCGAAGTGTTTGATACCGACCGCGGTAAAATAAATATTCAGATTTGCTATGATATTGAATTTCCGGAATTATCGAGAATTGCTACTCAAAAAGGAGCGGAACTTATTTTTGTACCGTTCTGCACAGATGAAAGATATGGTTATCTTCGTGTGCGCTACTGTGCACAGGCGAGATGTATTGAAAACGGAGTTTATGCTGCGATTGCGGGAAACGTAGGAAATCTCCCCTTCGTGGAAAATATGGATATCCAGTATGCGCAATCAGGTATATACACCCCGTCAGATTTTCAGTTCTCGCGTGACGCTATAGCTGCTGAATGCACACCCAATATCGAAACAGTAATAATACACGATATTGATATGGAACTGGTTAAACGTCATCGTTTCAGCGGCAGCACACTAAACTGGAAGGACAGGCGAAGCGATCTCTATGAAATCGTATTAAAGAAATAATTATTTTCTCCGTGATTCTATTCTTAACATAGAATTCGGCACGATCTCAAAAGTTGCAGAGGCAAGTATTATCTTGCCGCCGGACTTATCAACCTCATCCAAAATCCTGGAAAAGAGGGCGTCTTTGGTAGAGCGTCTTTTTTTATAATCGACCACATAACGGACAGTATATTCCATCCAGTTATCATTGGCAATCATGGTTACCATCGGATCGACTGAAGCGTTTTCTATTCTGTACCTCCTTACGAGTTCTTTCCAGGCTGTCTTAGCCTGGTTTGCATAATCACCAAGAAGTTCAACAGTTAAAGAATGGAGCACTTCTTTCACAAATTTATGATCACATCCGTATCTTACAGGCAGGTTAATTTCATCCCATAAAAAAGGAAATTCTCCTGAATAATTAAAAACGGGTTCCTTAAAGACAAAACTGTTTGCAATCCTGACAACTCTTCCGTTGTACAAATCGCCGTCTACCCATTCGCCGCATTCCATCATGGTGGTGCGGAGAATACCAATATCTATAACATCTCCCTTTATTCCTCCGAGTTGAACCCTGTCGCCCGATCTGTAAAATCTGCCTATCGATACAGCAAGCCAGCCCGCCACACTGGTAATAACTTCCTGGAGTGCAAAGGCAATTCCCGCCCCGGCCACTCCCAGCGCAACTGTAATGCCGCTTAGTTTATCAGAATACACTACAGAAAGAAAGACAATACCTATAATATAACTTACAAAACTAACAGTCTTTTTAAGCTTGTACTTCGTTTCATTATCTTTAACGTTTCCAAGCAGAGATCTTTTAATTATTCTGTTTATGATAAACAAAATAATTATTCCTGAAGCAGTAATTACAATTCTTCCCCAGGTAGGGCTTTCGTAAATTCGTTGAAAAAAATCCTGCATTAACTTCCTGATCGTTTATACTAATAATTTTATCAATTTTCTGAAGCTTTCATTTGTTCTGGCTAACATTAAGAAAAACGCGGTTTTCACGATTTAATTTAATTTATTTATATTCCGGTTAATCCCTCATTTTATATTGCGTTAAATGAAAGAAGAATTCGTAGTAATAAGAGAAGAGATAGAGGAAATTGTCAACTCTTCTTTCCTTTCCGCGTTAACCCGGAAGATTGATGAGCAGATTCTTTTTATTAATGAAATAAGGGATCTTGTAAAGACACATCTTTTAAACCTTGAAGAATTAACCGGGGATGAACTAAAATTCTATAAAGAAATTGAAAATTATAATACTAAACTGCTGTCCATTCTTGAAAAGAAGTCTCCCGGCAAAAATGTACTGGGCTTTAAAGAGGAATTCTCGGATCTTATCCTGAATTATAATGAATTCCTTAAAATGACTGATAAGAAAAGAATTGAAGAACAGGATGAGGACAGGTTCAAGTATTTAAAAGACGACTCATTTGCTGTAAAAGCAGTTAAACTATTCAAAAGTGCGGGTTATTTATTTACTACCTCTCCCCGTAGAATCCTGAATCTTATTCGGAGATTGTTCCATAATCCGGATAAATCATTAAAACGCTGGAAAAGGACAGTCTACTTCCGGAACCTTATTCAGCTGATCGTAAGGGACAAACTGCTGTTAAAATCTTTCGACCTCGTAAAAGAACTTAACAGGGATTTCTCTTCATCTTATCAGTCTGCCTGGATGAGCGAGGAAAAAATTAACCGGCACTTTACTTCAGAACTCCATTTCTCAGATATATTAAGGTACTTACCTTCTGAAGAAGAAGTGAATCTGTTTGATAAAGGATTCGATTCGGTGCTGAAACTTCTTCAGAAAACCAGGAACAGCATAAAATTGAAAACCGGGGAAAACCTCGATGTAATCTTCAATGAACTGGATGAGATATACAGTAAAGCAGGTACCCTGGAATACCCTGCCTGGCGTTATTCAATTAAAAAAGTCAGGAACTCTGAGGAAAATGTTGAAGAAAAATACCGGCAGTTATCCGGAGGTTGGAGCAATACATTATACACTCTGTTTGAAGACTGGAAGCTGAATAAAGATATTTACATAAATGAAGCTCTTGAAGTACAGCAGTTATATTTATTAAAAGAAGAAAGCAGACAGAAGATCATTGATAAGATAGTTCCCGGTTTTGATGAGATCAAACGCATATTATTCGCGGGTAAAAACAGGATCGAAGAACAGCAGAACCCGGAACGGCTTAAGGAGGTTCTGTTAAGAGAAAAATCTTCACTGCATACAATTCTCGGCGAACAATTAATCAAAGATACGGCTGAGCAGCTTTTAAGTGAGGGTATTCCCGGAACGATTGACGAACTGGAAATAAACCTCAGGAGGAATATTGAAAAAACATCGGTAAAAAGAGCTATAGTCAAAACAGAAGTTTATGATAGGGAGATAAGAGATTCGGAGATTGAATCGATAGATCCCGGCGAGCTGATAAGGTTCGAGATCCTGCCCGAATTCCTGAAGGAGACTCATAAACTAAAGGCCTCAATAGTTGAGCAGGTGGACGATATTCAGAAAAAGCTGCTCAATATTGATGAGATTGCAGACTTTAATCTTGAGTCAGCAATTGCCTCGGCTGATTCTTCCGGAAACAATCCCCGTTCAATCGCTGTCGAAGGACTTCAGAGAGCCATTTCAAAAACGGATGAAATTAAATCACAGTTATTTGATCTTAATGAAACAATAATCAATTCATCATCTTCAGCGGTAAGCAGTTACAATAGAAAAATATTAAAACTTACTAATACCGATAACGTAGTTGAAATAAGGTTAAGGGTGGCTAAAGCCAAAGCCATTGAAAAGACTTTGCAGCTTCGTGGAAAGGCAATCCAATCCGTTAAAGATTTTATACCTGGTATTAGAAGTTTGTCTAAGGAGGTCTTTCTCGGCACAGGTGAGCTTTACGGTAACTTCCGCAGACGGTTCGGGCTTGAAAGACCTAAAACTGGTATTTCCGCAGAGATATCGGATTTCTTAACTGAGACAGAAAATGCAATAAATAAACTGCCGTATGTCTACCAGAGGCTTTTCAGAACAGAACCGCTAGAGGATGAAAAATTCTATGAAAGGAGGGAGAGGGAAATTGAGGCTCTTAAATTTGCTTATATTAAATGGAAAAACGGTAGCTATGCACCCGCTGTGCTGATTGGAGAAAAGGGGGGCGGCATAACCACAACAATAAATTTTCTGCTTAAAAATATTGCACTCGAAGAGGAATTAATAAGAACAGATGCTGATAAAACAATTGAATGTGAAGAAGCTCTCTTGAAATTTTTCGGATCTGTATTAAAAACAGGTTTCCGCGATTATCTGGAAATTATTCACTTCCTGAACGCAGCAGAAAATAAAAAAATTATTATCATCGAAAATGTACAGCATCTTTTCATCCGCAGGATCGGCGGTTTCAGATCATTTAAAAGGTTTTTCGAGATTATATCGGCAACCAACCGGAATATTTTCTGGATTGTCTCTTCAAATCTGTATTCATGGAATTATCTTGAGCGTGTCCTCAGTATCAGCGACTATTTTTCATATACCGTCAAATTACATCCGTTCACCGATGACCAGATAGTGGATATTATCCTTAAACGTCACCGCGTGAGCGGGTACAATATCCATTTTGAGCCGTCAGCCAGCGATTTACAAAATAAAACTTACCAGAGATTAAGCGATTCCGAAAAACAGAAGTATTTGAAAGTGAAATATTTTTCAGAGCTGAATAAATTTGCCAGGAGTAATCTCAGCATTTCACTCTTTTACTGGATGAGATCTACAAGGGAAGTTAAGAATGATACTATAACCATAGGCTCGCTGGAAGACCTTGATTTTTCATTTCTCCGGGGACTGAGCGACGAGAAGGTTTTTACTTTGTATTCACTACTAATCCATGATGGTCTCACAGTTAAACAGCATTCGATGGTCTTTAATCAATCTGAAGAAAAAAGCAGGCTTAATCTTTTATTGCTGTCTGATGATGGTATAATAACCCATACAAAATCCGGGTTTATAATCAACCCGTTATTATACAGGCAGACTGTCAGCCTGCTCCAGATAAAAAATATTCTGCACTAAATATTATGAATATAAAAACGTCAATATTACTAGGCTTTCTGTTCATTAATTTCCTCTCTCCGATATATTCTCAGGATACATCTCTCAAAAAGCTGAATTCCAGGGTTAACGTATTCGATTCGATGCTTGCTAAGGATTCGGTAAAAATCCATACAGCGGCAGATTCAGTCGGCAGCTTGGTTAACCAGCTTGAACCTCCTTCCGTCCTTGATGTCATTTCCGTTGGAAAGGTAATATGGGCACTGATATTTTTTATTGCAGGTCTTTACCTAATAAGAATTATAACAAAAATCCTTGAAGTATTCGCCGAACGCAGTGCAGGCTATAGAATAACAATAAAAGGAGTCGTTCCGATAGTAAGAATATTCGGGTGGATGCTGATCATTTATATTGTGATTGCAGGAATATTCAGACCCCCTATAGCAACCGTGATTGCGGTGACTGCTTCCGTAGGCATCGCTGTCGGTTTTGCCGCCCAGGATGTAATTAAAAATATTTTCGGCGGCATTATGATCTTATTCGATAGACCTTTCCAGGTAGGTGATAAAATCCAGCTGGGTGAATATTATGGTGAGGTCATTAAGATCGGGCTGCGCTCAACAAGGATTGTAACAGCAGACGATTCAACTGTAACTATTCCCAATGGGGAACTTATGAATAAATCTGTTTCAAATACTAATTACGGTGAACCTAACTGCCAGGTTGTTGCGGAAATTTTTCTGCCTATAGAAATTGACACCGACAGGGTAAGGCAGATTGCGATAGAAGCCGCTCAGGTTTCCAGGTATGTTTATTTAAATAAGTCTATTACAGTATTATTCTTTAATGAGATTATAGACCGCAGGGCATATCTGAAGATGAGGCTGAAAGCTTATGTCATGGATATAAGGTATGAGTTTCAGTTCAAAAGTGATATGACCGAACTGGTAATGAAGGAACTGCTTGCTCAGAATTTAATTCACGCTGAAGATTTCATATAGAAATAAGGCTGCCCCGGAATTCTTTTATCCGGGAAACAGCCTGAAATAATTTTTATCTTGTCACTGTACCTGCCGGGAAAGTACCTTCATTTAAACCTAACGGATAATTTGTATGATCCATAGCTCCTGAAGGTATGTTTCCTGTAAGTGGTTATAAAGAACGGATTCAGATAAGTATCACATAACAGCCGCTGTGTCAGGAAACAAGGACTTCCTTTTCTTTTTTCGATTTTCCTTTGTAGACGGGTATCTCAAATGAAAAAGTTGTTCCGGCTCCCTCAGTACTCTCAACGTTTATATTGATATTATGCACTTCAAGTATCTTTTTCACTATAGCAAGTCCTAATCCCAGACCCTCAGAAGATGATTTCTTATGATACCTGTCAAATATATAATTCAGCTCATCCTTTTTTATCCCCGAACCGCTGTCCTTAACATATGTGATTACTTTATCATTGCTGATTTGAAGTCTTATTGTTACGGACCCTCCCTTTGGGGTAAACTTAAAAGCATTATCCAGAAGATTCTGAAGTACTTTTTCCATCATGCCTATATCTGCATACACAAGGGGAAGATCATACGGGAAATTCAGCCTGAGCTCGATATCTTTTGACTCTGCTATAATCTGGTTCTTCTGCTGAATATCCTGTGCAAGTTCGGCAACTGAAAAAGCTTCCGGTTTCGGTTTTGTTTCCTTTGCTTCAAGTTTAGATAATTCAAATAATTCCTCGACAAGTTTTTTCAGTCTTTCTGTGCTGCTTAGTATCGTCTGCATATAATTTTTTCTGTCGTCTTCAGAAAGCGTCTCTGATTTCAGGAGAATTGTTTCAATATAACCCTGCACAGCTGCAAGAGGAGTTCTAAGGTCGTGTGAGACATTTGCAACAAGCTCTCGCCTCAGGTTATCCATCGTTTTCATATCTTCTATATTCCTGACTATAGTATCAGCCATGTCGTTAAAGGAATCAGCAAATTCATTGAGCTCACCGCGTCCTCTCAGATTAATCCTTGCGTTCAGATTGCCATTCTTGAATTCCCTGATAACAAAAGTTATCCTTCTCATATTCCGGGTTATGAAACCGAGAGCAATAAGACTTATAATGGCAACGCCAAAAAGAGTAATGCCCATAGAGCGGAGACCGAGTCCTAAAATATAACTGCCGAATACAAGCTGGGTAGCATTATCATACTCCTCTCCTCCGAGTATTACATAAATATAACCCCGGAAAACATTCCCCTCATATACTTTGGCAGCAGAGAACGCCTTCTTTCTTTCGGCATTGCGCGGATCCGGTCCAAGCACGAATGGCTTATCTTTACTTTCAATGAATTCTTTTACTGGTTCGAGAGAAACATATTTCAGCTTTACAATTTTATTGGGTGCAAAATATGTCAGTATCTTTCCTTGTTTATCCAGTAAATAGACTTCAAGGCTCGGGTTAATTATCATTATACTATGGAAAACATCCTTCAGATTCTCAGTATTGGCTTTACCATCTACGAAACACTGGTTTTCCGCAGCAATATGAGGAGCTATTTCAGCATCCAGCTTCTGATTGGTTTCCTGGTAGTACATCTCCGCTGTGCGGACGGAAATGTACATATATATTCCTGATAAGATTATCAGGACTACAAGGAATACTGCCGATATTTTCCAGAACAGACTATGAAAAAACTTCGTTTTCAAAATACTTCTCCCTTCATTTCTTTGTTATTTCTTCGAGGTCGTTAAACCTGTAGCCAACTCCCCAGGTGGTTAAGATATACCTGGGATTTGACACATCAGTTTCTATCTTTCCGCGGAGCCGGTTTATATGGGAGTTTACCGTATGTTCATACCCGTTATAAGAGTAGCCCCATAAAATACTGAGGAGCTGCTCCCTTGTGTATGTCTTACCGGGATGTGAAGCCAGTAAATGAAGCAGTTCAAACTCTTTCGGGGTAAGTTCAATTCTTTCCCCTTTAAGACTCACTCTTCTTTTAGCCACATCGATTAAGAGATCGCCGATATTTATATCATCCTTCTCTCCCTGGTCCTTCTGCAGTGCTTCAATCCTTCGGAATATAGCTTTTACCCTTGCAGTAAGTTCCCTTACAGCAAACGGTTTTGTAAGGTAATCATCCGCCCCAAGTTCAAGACCGAGAACTTTATCAAATTCCTCCGACTTAGCCGTAAGCATAAGTACGGGTGTGTAATTTTCCTGTTTCCTTAATTCCTTGCAGATCTCTAACCCGTCAAGGTTAGGCAGCATTATATCCAGAACAATCAGATCGTAATTATTATCAATAGCGTCTTTCAGCCCGTCATTCCCGTCATAAACCCGGGTTACCGTGCAGCCCATATCTTTAAGATGAATATTGATCAGATCTGAAATTGTTTTGTCATCTTCAATCACAAGAACGTTTTTCATAAACGGATATTTCTCCTTTTATTGTACGTAAAATAAGTGCAGAATGTAACAGAAGTATCACGTTTGTAATAAATGATTACAACGGGGGAGATGTATTGTTCAGAAAATACTAATTTATGGATTAATTAAACAGGGGGGAGAGGTATCAGGCGAGATGCTGCTCAATATTTTCAATTTCGTGAACAGCTTTGATCTTCCTGAAGTATTTCAGAGCGTCATTGAAGCTTTCTTTTGCCTTATCCGGTTTTTTCCATTCTTTGTAGAGGATTCCGAGTTCCAATGAGGTCTCTGCACTGTTGAGAAAGTTTTTATAATCTTTATTTATTCGCAGGCTCGTATTCAGTAAATTCTCTGCTACGGGATAATTCTTTTGAACCCGCCTGATTATTCCTTCAACCTTATAAATTTCGGCCACTGAAAGCTTATCATTTGTCTTATAACAAATTTCCATGGCTTTACCCGCAAAAGCTTTTGACAGCTGGATATCTTCCATCTGTGCGTAAATGAAGGCCTTGGTTATATAAGATATGCCCAGGATGGAATATATACTGTCGTTTAGTGAAACAGCTATGCTTTTATCAAGTTCCTTTAAGGCATTTGCGTATTCTTTTTTCTTAAGGTAGGTAATTCCGATGTTATGTCTGATCTGGGCAAGCTTATGGTGGTCGTTGAGCTTCTGGAAATTTATAAGCGCACGGTTGTAATAAAACAGAGCCTGATCATAGTTGCTGTATATATTATTTATGATCCCGAGGTTTATTTCAATATTGCCCATAAGTACAGCGTCTTTTTTCTCATCCAGGTAGCGGAGACTTTCTTCAAAATGATTTGCAGCTTCTTTAAGATCGCCGCGCTCGCCGTAAACTGTTCCCAGCAGGTTCTCACACCTTGCACAACCTTTAATGTCATTCTGCTGTTTGAACAGGTTGAATGCTTTCTTCGTGTATTCGAAACATTCAATCCATTTGGCTTCACGGCTGTATATTTCACCGATTGAAAAACTGGCATTCGCGGCAAGATTTTTCAGATTCAAGTCTGTTTTGCTCTCATCCAGAATTTTCTTATGTGTTTCAATTGCGAATTCATATTCGCCGATAGATATAGCATAATCACCAAAAGCCAGGAGAAACTCGATATACCTTATTTTACTCAGTTTGAGTTCAGCCAAGGTAACTATGATCTGGAATTGAAATTCTTTCAGATAGGAACCGGAGAGATCGACGTCAATTTGTTTCCTCTCGGAAGGGGTGAGAGTTAAATCATCCGTCTTTGGAAATCCGTTCTTAAAGATGTTCTTTTTCAATTCAGAGATGTCCTGAATCGAGAAAAATCCATTTAAGATTTCTTCAAGGTTTATATTTTTTTTAACTCCTGCTGCCACGATTCATCTTATAAAAAATAATTTAAAATTCTGAAAGGATAACACAAGAAGTGTCATCCTTTCGTAATCAATTTTTCAAATTTTCAATTATCTTGCGTAAGCCCAGCGTGAGAAATGCGGGAGTTGGGCATTTACTACTGTAAGGGTGCCTGTAGCAAGGTCAACTGAAACACCGTCATTTACTGTTGGAGCAAGGCTGCCGTTCTGATCAACGTAATAAAAATTTACATCAGCAGGATCAATACCGTTGAGATCAAGACCCGTGATAGTGAAATTGAGAATAACCGGCTGACTGAATGTCATAGAAGGATAAAAATCTACTCCGGCCTGATCGCTTACCTGCATTGTAATATTACGGGAATCGGTAAAAGCCGAACTATTCGATGGTACAGTTAATTTACAGTCAATATTAACTGTTTTACCGTTTGATCCCTGGTAGCTCTGAACCATATGTAATTCTCCGCCGTTTACGCCGCTGATGTTCTGTGAAGATGAAAATACAGCTTCAACATTTACATCTGCTCTTTCAGGAAGCATAATGATAGTCTTTGCCTGGTTTTTTTCAACACTATTAATTGGTCCTGTAACATTGCTTTCCTGCATACACCCCACAAATGAAAGTAAAAGTAAAGCAGCTGCATAAGATAACTTCCGCATTTTTTCTCGCCCTTCTGATATTGTTAATAATTTTGATTTCATTTTTAAGTTCTCAATTCGAAATATTTTGATGTCAAAAGGCCAAGGATTATGCCACGATGGCATTTGTAAATGTTACTTACTGAATTTTTGGCGTTGAAAACTTCGGTAAGAATTACTATCAATTCTGGAAATTATTACTGTGACTTTTTGAGATGATAAATGAGATCTGTTGCCAAATGAAACAATATTATAATAGGATGAGATTCATTGGAAGCCCTGTTTATAGCCTTAAGAGGATTTTATCAGGCTGTTTGTTTTGGAAAGGCGGCGTTATACCCCGAATTTGGCGCCCGCACTATATTTATTTAACAATTTTTGATATCTGTCTGAACTCGTCTGTTCCGCATATATTCAGCAATTCAAAGAGGATAGCTTCGGTGGTTGTTATCTCCGCCCCGTGATGTCTCATTCTGTCGATTGCGGTTTTGTAGTCAAATTCGTTCCTTGATGAGATCGCATCAGCTGCTACATTGACCTGGAAATCGTTCGCAAGTAGATCGAGAATGGTCTGCTGAACACATACATGAGCTTCAATACCGGCAACAACGACCTGCAGGGCATTATTATCTTTGAGCCTTGGAAAAAGGTTCCCTGCGCCGGAACAGCTGAACGTCATTTTTTGTATAGCACTTAATCCCTCAAGTTCTTTCAGAAGAGCGGCCGAAGTATTACCCAGACCCTTAGGGTATTGTTCGGTATAAAAAATCGGGATATTAAGGATCTTGAATCCTTTGATTAATTTCAGGCTATTATTGATCACCTGCGCAGGTTTATCCATCACAGGCAGTATCTTTTCCTGTATATCAATGAGGAGAAGGGCGGAGGTATCACGCTTTAAGATTTTTTCATTATATCTGATGGTTGATTCCATAATGCACCTTTAAAATTTAGTAAATGGGGTCCATTCCATATTTACCGCAGGCATACATCATAAGTAAAGCAGAGAGATCAACCAAAGTTTTTTTCTGGTCTTCAGCATGGATTACAAGATTATAAACTTCAGAAACAAATCTCATATTCTTTAATATCTTTTTAAGTTCTTCATAGCCGGGCTGACCATGCCAGTTGGCAACCTCTTCCACCAGCAGCTTCTCATGCCTTCTCAGGAATTCGGCGAAGGAAATTGACCTTGTTATATGCGAGGTCCTTGGTCTGCACATCGTTATAAGGTCATTAAAATAAGTATCCCATTTTTCGGCGAGGATACGGTTGCTGTCGCGCATAACATAGCGGGCCTTCTCCAGCGAAAACTTTGCCTTAGTGCGCGGCTTAAACTTCGAGGAAAGAGCATACCCGTCATAGCTTGTGAACCCGGTTTCATCATCTATATATTTCCACCGTTTTATAAGCTGCCTGGCCGAATAAATCACTATTACTTTATCCAGACCGCTGTCGACTACAATAAATTTTCCCTGCTGTTCATTGATTACGGTGAACCAGTGTTCCCAGTTGTCAACGCTTAAAATACAGGGATACCCCGATTTCAGATGATCGCTCAATGCCTTTATTGCTTCATCAGGGGTTTCCCTTCTGAAATACTTCATCTTGCAGTCGTAAGTTTTTGCTGCCTTGGCAAGACCGATTTCATCAGTACCGTACCACCAGGTACTGCCGGCCCGTTTTGCAATCTCTCTTTCATTTTCAAATCTGCCCAGCATGACAAGGGCATATTTCAGAGCGAAAGGACCACACTGGTATTTGTAAGGTTGGGGATAAAAACTCATACTTTAGTAAATTTTTGTAGCACAATTTAACTATAACAAATGTTTAAATCATTACTATAATTTTGCGAGCAATTCAATTTTCTTTATTTTTATTTTTATGAGTAAGAGAAAAACTAAAGTAGCAATAATATTCAACGAGGCTCAGCCTGATTATTACGTAAAATCGGTTGAACACGAGATAAAAGAACTCGATTTTATTCCATATTTTGAAGTTGAGGAGCTCACTCCCATTGAAGAATATGAGCTCATGGCAGAAAAACTCGGCAAATCGGGACTGGAAGCCTATCCCTTAAATATATTTGATAACCTCGGAATCCTTCTTAAAGACATAAAAAACAACAGGCCTGACGTTATTTTTAATTTTATGGAACTATTCAAGGAAAATTCCAGGCTTGAAATGAATATCGTCGGTATACTGGAGCTTCTCGGCGTTCCTTATACAGGAGCCCCTCCAATGGCGCTTGCCAATTGCCAGAGCAAGGTTCTTGCCAAAAGAATTCTTAATTCATATGGAATAAGAACCGCGAGGTTTATCCTTATAAAAAAAGCAGCAAAAAGATATAATCACGACTTAAATTATCCCCTGATCATTAAGCCCGCTTTTGAAGATGCTAGTGTGGGGATTGAAAATAATTCGATAGTTGAAGATGCAAAAAGCCTGCGTGACAGGGTCAACTATATTCTGTCTGTCTTTCAGCAGCCCGCATTGGTTGAGGAATACATAGAAGGCAGGGAGTTGAATGTTGCTGTTATGGGTGATAGAGAACCTGCCGCATTGCCTATAAGCGAGATCGATTTCAGTGAAATGCCCGATCACCTGTATAATATAGTCAGCTATCAGGCTAAGTGGGATCCGAACGATGAAGCATATCATAAGACTATACCCAGCTGCCCTGCTAAGCTCCCTAAAAAAATCGAAAAGAAAGCTAAGGAGATAGCAGTTGAAGCATTTAAGATTATGGGGTGCAGGGATTATGCACGCATAGATATGAGACTTTCCCGGGATAATAAACTCTATGTGCTTGAAGTAAATCCTAATCCCGATCTTACCGAGAGTGCGGGATTTATGCGGTCTGCAGAAGCCGGAGGCTACAGCTATGTGAAAGCTCTGAAAAAAATTATAAGTTTTGCCAGGCTCAGGGGAGAATTATCGGGAAATATAAACTAATTGTGATTCAGGTCCGACTCATACATCTGTGTTAACCTGATTATTTCATTTCAGGCATATATTCTTATTATGTGAATAGTAAGATAACGCGGAGGAAATGAAATGAAATGTCCTGTTGATGGAAATGAATTAGTTACTAAACAAAAAGATGCCTTTACGGTGCATACTTGTCCCGAATGCAAAGGTATATGGCTAAGCAGGGCCGAGCTTGATAAAATAATAACACAGTCAGAAATTGAATATCCTGATATAACCGATTTCAAAGGAAGAGGAACCTCAGAAAGTGAACACCAGTTCCAGAGTCCTGGGAAATTTTTCGGGAGGATTTTCGAACACTGATTTTGTTTTGTGGGTTGTTTAGTTGTTAAGCCGCATCGAAAGGTGCGGTTTTTCTATCCCCTTCAAATGTTTGAAATCCGGGTTTCCCTTTCCTACTAATTTTTCTGCTTCCGCCTTGCTGTTTTGCTCTGATGTTTGACCATCAATAGCCGGTTTCTTCTTTGTCATTTTTGTCAAATGTAAACATTTTCAACAGCTCAAAATTGCATATTTTCGCTGTTTTTGCACTGTCTCATTTTGAGTTCAAATACGGGACTAATACGGGCCTTCCCCGAGATAAATACGGTATTGCTCCAGCGACTGACATTTTGTCAGTGTGTTGAGATTATTAACAGCCATTTTGTAGCAGCTGCGTTTCAAATTTTTGGTAGGCGGGGTGGGGCACAAGACAGTCTAACCTACAGCCTTGACTGACTTTGTCAGCTCTGGCTTGTCCTATTGAGCGATGAGTGATATGACCTCTTTGAGGTTCATTGCTTCATATTCGGGTTTTATTGAATTAGCTGGAAGGGGAGGTTTTGTTTTACCTGTATACACCAGCACTCCTTTGCCGCCGATTGACTGAGCTGCTGCGATGTCAGATTCAAGGTCATCACCTATCATTATAAATTCAGAATCCGGTTTGAATCCTAATTTCTTCAAAGCTGCCTGAAAATAAATTGGTGAAGGCTTCCCGATTGTAATTGCCTTTTTTGATGATGCGTATTCAATTGCTGTTATAAATGCGCCTGCATCCATTGTTAAAGTTTTTCCGTCAGGTTCCCAGTACCTGTTTTTGTGCATAGCAATTATATCAGCCCCGTTCCATACTTTTCTGAATATCTCATTCATTGTTTCATAGGTCCATCTGTCCGCTATATCCCCGATTACAACTGCTTCAGGATTTTCATCAGTATCTGATTCTGCAAATAATGCTTTTATATCCGGTCTGCAGTATACGGAGACTTTTTTGTAATTATCTCTAACATAGCTTAAAGCTGCATCTACTGCCGTCATTGCAGGAATTCTGCCCGGGATACCATTTGTTTTTATAAACTCCAGCATTCCTTCGGATGTGCGTAGTGTTGAGTTGCTTAAAAGGAAGAATGGAATTTCATTTTTCGTGAGGAAGGAGAAAAATTCTTCAGCATCGGGAGCGATTTTATCGCCCAGTTTAATTACACCGTCAAAATCAATTAAGACAGGGAGTTTTCTTTTCATTCTGAAATAAAAAAACCGTTTAACCCGGAGATTCCGGATTAAACGATTTCAAAAACGTGGTTATAATTTAACCGGAACAAGCTGTGGAAATTTCACCTTGGCAAGCTCGAACAGTCCGAACATTGCACCTGCATAAAATAGGTTGCCGACCAGTGTATAGCCGAAGAATGGGATTGCAGCTATATAGCATTCAGCAAGTCCTGCCGCTGTTAAAGGGTAAAGTACCCCGGTAAGCCAGAAAGCGAAGTTGGTGATTAAAAAGAAGGAAACCGCTGCAGTTAAAGAAGCCAGCACAATATTCGATGCTTTTTTCTTCTGGATCATCGTCATTCCGATTACAACGATCAACGCAAAGGCAATGTATACCGATAATATTGTTGAATGGAATCCGAGTATAAGATCTGTCAGAAACATTGCAATGAGCGGAACTGCAAACGCCAGTTTTTTGTTGATGAAATATGCTCCTCCGAATAACGCCATTGCTCCGACTGCTGTAAAATTAGGAAGATGCGGAATCAGCCTTGTAAAAGCTGCTGCTGCAATCATTGCGCAAAGAACAAGAAACCTTGGTGATATTAATTTTGAATTCATTTAATACTCCTTTCACAAATAAAATTATAAAATTTACATTCTTTTTTTAATTAACATTAAAGATAAAACATCAGAAGTTCAAAAACCTGATCTTTATCATAATTTCAATTTAAATCCTGCGTAAAGTGAAAGTCCCGGAGAAGCGTATCCATATACTTCCTCATAATAATCGTCCGCAATATTATTAACCTTTGCGAAAACCTGCAGGTAGCTCAGCACGTCGTATGAAGCAGCAGCGTTCACAAGGAAGTAGCTGCCGAGCTTCACTCTCTCTGAGCCTGCTGCAGTAAAGATCTTATCATCCCGCTCACCCACATAGGCGGCATCAAAATGTACATTAAGTTTTTCAAGAAAATAGTAGTTAGCGCTGAACATACCTTTATGTTCGGGTCTTCGCAACAACGGCAGGTTTTTATCAGGGGATTCCGGACTAAGGTCTTTTGTCTTCATAAGCGTATAATTAACCTTAAGCGTCAGTTTTTCTATTGGTTTCGCCGTTATAAAAAGTTCTATTCCGTAGCTCTCCGCCTGATTTATATTGACGGTTTTGAAATTAGAGTCAAACCCGAAAAGCTGTTCGAATTGATTACTGAAATACGTTGCGCCGGCTGTTATTCTGTCGTTCCAGAGGTACTGTTCGAAACCTGCATCCCAGCCCGAGCTTTTTTCAGGCTGCAGCTTTTCATTGCCGAAAGCGGGATCATACAGGTAAAAGAGTGATGGGGCCTTAAATCCTGTACCGTAGGTGGCTTTTAATTTTGTCCCCGTTTCCCAGATCATTACTGCTGGTGCAATTCTGAATGTGACGGCATCGCCGAATTTATCATGGTTATCGTACCTGAGTCCGAGATTAAGGAAGAACCGGTCGGCAATATTGCTCTGCTCTTCGGCGAAAAATCCCTTTGTTGTGGATGATTTTGCAGGGAAGTTGCTTACAAAATTGCCGGTCTGCGAATCAATAAAATAATTACTCAGGGCGGTTTCTTTCTCGTGCTCAGCCCCTATAGTGAGAGAGAAAGGTTTCGCGAAGTTGAATGTATTCTGTATATCGAACTTAATTTTCTTCCCATCGTACATACTTCTTGAAGTGGCGGGGTTATAAAGAGTCGAATCAAAACTGTATTTCCTGACATTCCGCATATAGGAAACGCCGGCCTTCCCATTCCAGGTATTTTTATAATCGGAGAAATTTGTTTCCATCCTGAATATATTTTCATCGAGATTATAAATATAGGTCGGGTCGTCACCGAATTCACCGCCCCATTGGTCATAATCGGCGTTTCCGCCGGTATGTTGATAGAACAGATTCAGCTGGAAATCGTTATCGAGGTTGATTCCTGCCTTAACCGAACCTGTGAAGTTTGAAGCTCCGTCCTTTTCTTTATTTCCATACCTGGCAGCGGCAGATGAAAATCCGTTTGTCTTCATCCGGTTCAGGTTTACCTGGTAGTTGAAAACATCGTAGGTGCCGCTCAGAGCCCCGTTAAGTTTATATGTATTGTAAGTTCCTCCTTCGGCTGAAAGGGAATACTTATTCCTGCCTTCACCTGTCTTTGTAATAATATTAATTACTCCGGCCAGCGCATCAGATCCGTACAAGGTGCTCTGAGGACCGCGAAGAATCTCTATGCGTTCAATATTATCTGTGGGGAGATTGGAAAAATCGTAGGTGTTTCCGGGATCGCCTGGCATATTCATTTCGATGCCGTCAAGAAGCACCAGTGTATGTTCAGAACCTCCTCCACGCATATATACACTTGCAAGCTTGCCAGGTCCTCCCTGCTGAACGACGTTCACCCCGTACTCATCCCGCAGAAGATCGAGAACATTATCTTTCTTCGAGTTTATTATTTCGGCGGAATCGATAATGGTAATGGAATTTGCAAGTTCTATAAGTGGAGTTTCTGTCCTGGTTGCGGTTACCACAACGTCAGACATTTTATAGTACCCCGTTGAGTCGCCCTTCCTGATGATGCTGTTCTGTGAAAAGACAGCAGAACAGAGGAGGGTGGACGCCAGTCCTGTCAATAAAAGTTTTTGTAGATACATGAAGTTACTCCTGTAAAAAGATTTAAAGTAACTTCGTGGGGGATTAAACGAATTGAATTGATGATTCGTTAATCTAACCTCACCCGCGAAGGTTGATTTAATTGCATACGGCAGGTCTCCTGGCTCAGCTTCGCAAAAAATAATTTATAATTACCAATTTATAATTATTTATTGCTGCACCTTACAGTTGCGCGTCAGCTCCGGATTCTAACCGGATTCCCTATAATTCCCGTTCTAACCGGGACACCGTAATAATTTGAAAGAACTGTATAAAGATATACGAGAAAAGGAAAAAATCAAAATATCAATCAACCAATCACTCAATCAACCAATCACCCAATCAACCAATCACCCAATCATCCAACCACTCAATCAGCCAATCACCCAATCACCCAATCAGCCAATCAGTCAATCACTCAATCAGCCAATCAGTCAATCACCCAATCACTCAATCACCCAATCACCCAATCACTCAATCAACCAATCACCAATCACCCACTCTCTCCGCCTCTTCGTCCCTTCGTCTCCCATCCCTTCGTCTCTCATTCCCTCCATTCATTCATTCTTTATCACAGGTACATAAGCGCAATAAAATTATATTATTTAATACAATAATAAGAGGAAATCAGTTGAACCTTGGAGTACAGATAATCTGGTTAGTTGTAATGGCATTGCCTGTAGCGGCAGTATCATGGACGGTCACCCACGAAGAAGTATTCAGGGAATTACACGAATTCTGCGTAAGTAAGAGTAAAAATTCCCGAACCCTCATCGTAAGGAAGTTCTTCTTCCTGTTTACCTGTGAGTACTGCTTCAGTCATTACATCGTTATCATTTTTTTAATCATCACAGGCTTTAAAATGCTTCTTCCCGACTGGCGGGGCTTCATCATCTCCGGCTTTTCATTAGTATGGATCGCAAATATCTATATGAGTATATATGCACACCTGCGGCTCGATATTAAAAAGGAGAGGATAGATATTGAAACGGAAGAAAAAGATCTGAATGGGCGGAAGGGGAGAGGGGGAGGGACGGAGAGAAGGGGGACTGAGGGACGGAGAGACTGAGAGACTGAGAGACTGAGAGACTGAGGGACTCAGGGATTTGGAGACCCGGAGAGGGAGAGATTTAAGAACCGGGGATTGAGGGAAGTTATGAGTTCTGTTGATTTTTCAATCACTCTTTCAACCTTCAAAACTGGATAGTTATACTGCTTCCTTGCAACACGGGCGACTTAATCTTTTTTATTGCCTTTTTAGCCGTATTGTTATAATTTAATAACAGGCGAAAATGTAAAAGGTACTGAGTTTTTACGGGGAGATGTTTAAGTTGAGATTCTATAATTGACCCGCGGAGATAACTACCTCAAATTAACTTATACTAATGTAGATACAAACTTATAAAGAAATAAGAAATTTTATTGCAAATCGTTTATTTTTTAAATTTGCATAAAGTGCAAAACTAACAAACTGAAGGAAGGACCTTCAGTGCAGCCTAATTAATAGTTATACCGTTGATAATAAAAGTTGAGAAAAAGAAAAATAATATCCATTAGAAGATATCAGAATGAAAAAAAATACATAATACAAAAGAAAGATGCATTCGAGTGGATAGCTATAATTATTTCATTTTGTGCCTTAACTGTTTCATTAGTCGCTCTCATAAAAACAATTGAAGGAACTAAAATTAGCAATAGACCTTTTATTATTGTAGAACCACCTACCATGTATAGCTTCCCTGATTTCGTTGTAAATAAAGAGATGAATTTTAGTCAAGTATTTTTTAATGTAAAAAATGTAGGGAATACCCCTGCGTATAATGTACATTTAAAAACGTCTTTAGAAATTTATGATAGCAATTTCTCATCAACTCCTATTTTTAAAAATGACAATAACAAATTTAGCAATACTTTAGTTAAGGGAGTTGATTATCAATTAGAGATTTATCCAAATAGAAATTTTTCAGAGAAAGAAGTTAACGATTTAATTTCAAAAAAAAAGTATATATATGTTTATGGTATACTTTCTTATGCAGATATTTTTGATGACACACATTCAACAAAATTTTGTTATCGACTTGTAGAAATTGGGTTTGACGGATTTAGACTATATAGTAATTTTAATTCGGCAAATTAATAAAAACTGTATTAGCCGCTGCTCAAGGCGACAGCCCGCCAGAGGCGGAAAACTTTTTTGCATTCGACATTTGTAGTTTCTCTCGATAGTCGTTCCGTTTTTAGTCTTGTGTGGCTTAGTTGCAATATCGTTTGGCAGTATCAGCAATTCAAGATATAAAAGTGGCAAAAACAAATAAAAAATATTAAAATAGTTTATGATTTTAAGATTTACTAAAAAACTCGCTGACAAACTAAAAATAAAATCACCTCAGGATTGTGAAGATGAAATAAATCCATTTGAAGAATGGTATGGGCATTTATTTACTTCAAATAGGATTCAGTACATACTTTTTACAAATGCTTATTCTTTGTATTCAATCGTAGTCCCGGCTAAAGGGATATTAACGATAAGAAATTTTATGGATCTAACATTTTCTTCTCTATATGAAGCGCTGCTGAACGATGGATTAGAAATGGCGATGGAAAAATATATTATCCCAAAGACAGAAATAATTGATATATGTAAAACAAATAACCGGGGAATATTAGGCTCAATGAATGATATGATTCGTCTTTCTAAATTCTTTTTAGCTGAATATGATTTAACTTTAATAGAAATATCGAAAAGTTTAAATGAAACACCTTTCAGCTATATAAAATATGAAAGCCCATTGTCTATGATTAAGCAGCTGATGGTTAATCCAAAATTATAAATCAATAAAAGGAAAACTCAGAGTAGTTTATGTAAATATTAAAGGCATAAAAAAGGAAATTATGAATATTAGTGGAATAAAATTTCGAAAGACAGAGGTTGATGATTTGGAGATTCTCTTTAAATTTCAACTTGATAAAGAAGCAATCAATCTTGCTGCTTTCACGCCAAAAGATCCGACAGACAAATCTGCATACTTAACCAAATACACCAAATTATTGAGTGATCCGACTGTAAATAATCAGACAATTATAATTGACAATATTATTGTAGGAAGTATTGCCAGGTTTGAAATAGACGGCCAGGCCGAAGTTACATACTGGATAGATAAAAAATTTTGGGGAAAGGGAATAGCAACCAAAGCACTTGAATATTTACTGACTATTGAAAATACCAGGCCAATTATTGGAAGAGTTGCTTTTGACAACTTTGCTTCACAAAAGGTTTTGGAGAAATGCGGCTTTGTAAAAATCGGTAAGGACAAGGGTTTTGCAAACGCAAGGCAAACAGAAATAGAAGAATATATTTACAAGTTGGATTAGAATAATAACCTTAGAAAATAATAAAATAGTGAGTAAAGAAAATAAATACAAATAGCTTACGGGAAAAAGATTTAATAATACTTTTAAAGATTCGTTATTAGTTACAATAAATTGAAAAAACTGGATAACAAGCAACTCAAGCCGACCACTTTTTAGCATTCGGCATTTGTAGTTTCTCTTATTAGTCATTCAGTTTTTAGTTTCGTGTTTAAGTTTATACTCCTATGATATATTTTAACTTATTTAATTAGTCATTCTAACTTAGCCGTCGATTACGGGTGGCGGCTTAGCAACAACGCCATTAGTCCGACACAAGATATGAACAATTTTTCAAATATAGGTTTCCATATAGAATCAGAACAAGAATTATATAATCTTGCGGAAAATATTTATGGAATTGGTAAAATGGAGAAAGTAAAAAGTGGTAAATATATTGTTTATTCCGATCCTTCCGGTGCCGAATTATGGTTGCAATTTGATAAAGAAAATTCTTTAATTGGTATGAATCCTCATTATAATGGATCTTCCAAAAGATTGGTACGCTTAACTGAAGAAATTCAAAGATCAGATAGTATTTTAGATGGAGCTTTTCACTGTTGGGCTCCAATCGAATCAGATAATCCGGATTCCGGTGAATATCCATTTGTTTTTGATTTACCAAATGCAAAAACAATTGGTGAAATAAAATTTCCAGCTAACTTTGAAATTCAACTCTCAGCATTTGCACAAGAAATAACCTTGTTTAGTTCTGAAGACGAATTCAATTCTAAACAAACTACTGATGTAAAATTTGCAACACGATCCTTTATTCCTATGGGTTTATTCAAACCTGAAGGTGAATCTACTGAACAGCCGGAAGCATTAGGTATGTTCACCGGTATCATAAAAGACTTTGATATAAAAGTAAATTCGTTTACCCATAATCACTTTTATTGGTTTTTAGTTAATACTCTGGGTGGAGAAATAGATATAGTTGCTGATCCAATTTTAATAATAGATAAACCAAAGTTAAATGGAATAATCCAAGGTCGATTTTGGTTATCCGGTAAACTTTATAATCAACCTTATATTACTAAAAAAGATAACAAAGGATTTTTTAACAAATGGTTTAGTTAAAAGTCGGTATGACAAGCGCCTCAAGCTTACTGCCAATCCGCACTCAGCATTATGCAAATATTATGAATAAAATACACTTGAAAAGAGTTCTGGGTCAAACCAAATATACAAACCGGCTACAACATTGAAATCAATAAGAATATTTATGCTAAACCATTTATCGGATATGTTTCCTTTGGAGGCAAAAGTAAAGAAGAACAATTTAGGTATCAGGATAAAATGATGAAAGTATTTGCAGAAATGTTCTCTGAGTAGGCAACATAATCTGATTTAACTGGGATATATTCTTCAGCTTACCGTGCTTCAATCCTTGTCGTATTCAGCCTCCATTATTGTCGCATTTACACTGCATTAATATGCTCTTTGTTGGTGATATTTATATAGTAACAAAACCAATTTTTAAAGAAAAAATATTATAGGAGGTAGAATAAAATTATGGCGCTTATCAATCCGCACATTAACTTCAACGGAAATGCCGAAGAAGCATTCAATTTTTACAAATCAGTATTTGGTGGTGAGTTCACAAGGATTGTACGCTTCAAAGACATATCAGGCCCTGAATATCCGGCAGCAGAAAAGGAGGCAAATAAGATAATGCACATTGCATTGCCAATTGGCAAAAACACTTTAATGGCCAATGACGTTCCGGAAAGTATGGGACGAGTAAATGAAAATGAAAACAGGTCCAAGATATATATTAATGCAGAAAGCCGTGAGGAAGCCGACAAATTATTTAGCGGGCTTTCAGCAGGCGGAAATATTGAAGTGCCTATTGACGACAGTCCCTGGGGTTCATATTTTGGAATGTTCAGAGATAAATTCGGTATTGAATGGATTGTGGATTATGATCAAAAGTATAACGGACAAAAGTAACTAACAACAAACAAACGCCTGACATCAGTTGGCAAACGCTGGGCTGATGAAAGTAAATTGACATTTGTACTTTGTATTAATTAAAGTAATTTTTAATTGGCAGTGTTGTTCCAAAATCATACGGATATATTATGAGAAAACTAATTATGTGGAATGTAGTTACCCTGGATGGATATTTTCAGGGTGAGGAAAATTGGGACCTGAGCTTTCACGAGCTTGTCTGGGGCAAAGAGCTTGAGGATTTCAGTGAAGAACAATTAAAATCAGCCGGCATGCTCATCTTTGGAGAAACGACCTATAAAGGTATGGCCGAATACTGGATTAAAGCAGCAGAAGATAAAACTGAAGGAGAGATAACGCAATACATGAACAAACTTCCCAAGATTGTATGTTCAAGAAAACTTAAAACTACCGACTGGAACAACACAACAATTGTGAGAGATGCTGCGGTTGAAATTCCTGAATTGAAGCAGCAGGGCAGCGGAGATATGTTTGTGTTCGGCAGCGGCAGCCTCTCTGAATCTTTGATGAAAGCAGAGCTGTTTGACGAATATCGCTTATGCATTGCTCCCGTATTTCTTGGAAAAGGGAGACTTTTGTTCAAGCAGGGAATCCCTCATAAAAAACTTAAACTGCTTGAAACACGTCCCCTCGCTAAGGGCGGTATCATCCTTCAATATGCTCCGGATGAAATAATTTAAGTATAAAAACTAAATCTTAAGCACAACACAATTATATGCTAAAATTAAATAGGTTGATAAGGTCAGCTCAGCTGTATTGAAGTAATAAAAGGTCCGGAATTTGAATATCATTTATAAATACAATAAATTAACATTATTGTTAATTATCTATATTTATGAGTTTCAGCGATTTAAATAGAAGCAATAAATTATTTCTTTCTTCGGCGGATATAGCGAATATCCTTTCCATTGATAAAGAATCAGCAAAGGTGACTGCATCCCGTTACCAGAAAAAGGGCTATATCATCAGACTCAAAAGAGATATTTACGTTACTGAAAATAAATTCAACAATTTATCAGAAGTGGAAATATTCCGCCTCGCTAATATTCTTCAGGTCCCATCGTATATTTCTCTTATATCCGCACTCAGCTATTATAATATTACCACTCAACAGCAAAGAAATTATATCGAATCAGTGGCTATAAAAAGAACCGGAGATTTTAACATACGTGGACTGCAGTTCACATTTACCAAAATTAAGGAAGATCTTTATACGGGTTTTCTATTAGAGAATGATTTTTTCATCGCTAAACCGGAAAAGGCTTTCGCAGATATAGTCTATCTTGCCTCCCTGCAGAAATATAACCCCGATTTTCCTTCAATCGATTTCGGGAAATTAAATAGATCGGAAATAGCAAAATACCTTGGCGGAACTAATAAAAAGACAATTACTTTTTGGGATGAATTATGCGGGACTTACAAAATTTAGAAGTTTTTGAAATAGAAGTACTGGAATTGTTAAACAGAATTAGGGTGCTTGATTCATTATTCTTCGGAGGCGGCACCATGTTAAGACTTTGTCATACTCTTAACCGGTATTCAACTGATCTTGATTTTTGGACTCCACCTTCAACTGACGCAAAACAACTGCATACAAAAATCAAATCTGCTCTGCAGAACAATTATCGCTTATCTGATGCAGCAAATAAAAAATATACTTTACTCTATGAATTCAGATCAGAAAAAGTCTCCAGGAATCTCAAAATTGAAATCAGAAAGGAGCAATCGGAATTTGAATGGGAGAAGAAGATCGCCTTTTCCAGGTACGCGGATAAGCAGGTACTGGTAAAAGGTCTCACACTCCCTCAGATGATGAAGAACAAAACCGAGGCTTTACTTTCAAGAAAACTCATCCGGGATTGTTTTGATATGGAATTTTTATTGATGCGAGGTATCGGATTGACTGATGATAAAGATAAATTAACTAAAATATCAGAAATTATAAAAAATTTTAAGGACAGAGATTATAAGGTTATTTTAGGATCTATTCTTGAAGCAAAAGACAGAAAATTCTATTCCGGAAATAAATTCAGCTTTTTGCGTGAGGAACTTACCCGAAAATTATTGGCAAAAGATTAGATTCGCGAATCATTCATCTTTTACCGGAAAGCGGGGAAGTGTTCTTTGTCGCAGTAACTTAAAAATGATTTAATTTGATTAGAATTCAACTTTCAGCAAATCGGAATTAAACTATGGCAAAAAGTAAATTATTACGAATGGACAATGTAGGTATCGTGGTCGAATCCCTCGATGAGGCCGTCTCTTTTTTCACGGAGCTTGGTCTGAGTCTCGAAGGACGGGCCGCTGTTGAAGGAGAATGGGCCGGTCGCGTCACGGGATTGGGTACACAGAGTGTGGAGATAGCAATGATGGTGACCCCTGACGGCCACAGCCGGCTTGAAATCTCGCGGTTTCTTAGTCCGCCTGTAGTTGCCGATCACCGGAATGCCCCGGTAAATGCTCTCGGCTACCTGCGCGTGATGTTCGCAGTGGAAGACATCGATGAGACCCTCACCAGGCTCCTTAAGCTGGGTGCTCAGCTTGTCGGTGAAGTGGTTCAGTACGGGAACTCATACCGGCTTTGCTACATCCGCGGCCCCGAAGGAATTCTTATCGGACTTGCTGAACAACTTAGTAATAAATGACCAGTGTGTTTTAGAAAAATCCTGAAGCAGGAAAATGAAAATGGAATTCAGCCCGGGCAATAATGTTGTTAAACTCTGCCTTCAGGGGATGAGCCTGGAGGAAAAAGGCGAACCGGGAAATGCAGGCAAAGTGTTTATGAAGGCATGGAACGAAGCGGCAAACGATTTTGAAAAATATCTTGCGGCTTATTTTCTATCCCGGTATCAGGAAAATGTTTCCGGCAAATTAAAATGGCTCCAAATGTCTCTGCGGTTTGCATTAAATATAAATGACGAGAGTGTTAAAAGTGCTTTCCCTTCTCTGTATTCAAGCATCGCCGGATGCTATGAGGACTTAAACGACCCTGATAATGCAAAAAAGAATTATGAATTAGCCGCTTCGTTCAGGGATAAACCTTCTGACAAAGGTCCTTTTTATCATGGAACGAAAGCAGATTTGCAGACGGGCGAGCTGTTGACCGCAGGCGGCAGTTCCAATTATAAAACTGAACTCAAAATGAATCACATTTATTTCACAGCCCTGGTTAATGGAGCAGGACTTGCTGCTGCATTAGCCAAAGGCGACGGACTTGAACGTGTGTACATCGTTGAACCGACAGGGAGTTTTGAAAATGACCCGAATGTGACTGACAAAAAATTTCCGGGCAACCCGACCCGCTCATACCGCTCCAAAGCACCGTTAAAAGTCGTTGGTGAAGTTAAGGACTGGGTAAGACAAACACCTGAGGAACTCCAAAAATGGCGCGAAAAACTGGCCGATAACAAGGGAGATATTATTAATTAGTTCGTGCAATGGAACTTGCAGTCTGCAGGTTTACAGCACCGGAAAAGCAACATATAATTTTATATTTCATATGAACATACAAGAACAAATCAAAGATTATATTATCAGTCAGCCTGAACCAAAACGCAGCGACATGCAGGAGCTTCATCGCATCATTCTGGAAATAATGCCGGCATGTAAATTATGGTTCCTGGATGGTAAAAATAGTGAGAATAAAACTGTCTCTAATCCAAATATAGGGTATGGACTTCACACCATAAAATATACTGATGGAAAAACCAGAGAGTTTTATCAAATTGGTCTCAGTGCAAACAAAACCGGAATATCTGTCTATATCCTTGGCCTCAATGATAAGACATACTTAGCCAAAACGTACGGGAAAAAGATAGGCAAGGCAAGCGTGACCGGATATTGCATTAAGTTCAAAACTCTGAAAGATATAAATATTGAAATACTTGAATCAGCAATACGAACTGGATTTGAAGGCGCAGCATGAATTTTTATTGATTTACACCAGTCCTGTCCAAAATAAACTTAAAGCATCAAAATAGTTAAAGTTTTAGAAAAGAAATAAAGCAATTTCTCCTTTCTTATTTTGAAACCCTCTTATTATCGGTGATCAAAGAAGAACATCCTATCAGTCTCTTTTTGAAAAATTGCAAAACTTGCTGCGGTGTCTGAGTGTCCCGCCCTTGCTAATGACCATTAGGCGGGACGTATCGAAGACACCGATATTAATAAGAATCATTCAAGCGATTTATTTATTTTGGACAGATATGATTTACACAAATCTGTTGCCTCTTAAACCTGAATAAATTATGTTGGCAGTGAGAAATAGTAGTTAAATG
Organism: uncultured Ignavibacteria bacterium; assembly: GCA_963811905.1. Classification (GTDB taxonomy): domain Bacteria; phylum Bacteroidota; class Ignavibacteria; order Ignavibacteriales; family Ignavibacteriaceae; genus DATFVA01. Next base: position 72,684 of record CAWETK010000015.1, on the reverse strand, counting down.
AATAATTAACCGGGGAGATGTACAGGGAAAGCTTAGATAAGGTACCCGCGAAGAAACAGCACCGAATTTTACTTATTATAGTCCTTAATATAGATAAATAAATAGGTTGTTAGATTTGCAAAATCTGCCTGATAATAATCTATTTAAAACTAAACCCTTGAAAGTAATTGTTGGGTTGAAGAAGTAATACTATCTCTATAAAATGTATAAATTTTACTTAATAATAATCTCATCATGTATATTCCTCTGGCTATTTTCTGGTTGTGCCGGCCATTCTGAAGCAGTTTTGCTTTACAATGGTAAATTGGATGTAGATCTTGATGGTAAATCTGTAATATTCGGAAGAGTTGTTGAAAATACTACTAACGAACCAATTGTTAGCGCTTATATCATAATAGATTCTACTTACCTTGGAACTGAAACAGATTACAACGGAAATTATAAAGTGCAGGGAATTCCACCCGGGAAATATAATATAAAAGCTTCCGCTGCTGGTTTTGAAGATATAACATTTTTTAATTTCAAAATTGAAAGCGGCCAACGATATTTAATTGATTTTTCTTTACAGGTAGTTAGAATCGGGCCGTTAATTGATGAGAGGTCAAAGATAGGTCTGTAGTTCCTTTGTTAATACTTTTAGGGATGCTCTTTCAACGCTGAATATGTTCATTTCTATCAGGTCTGATTCCTGACATTTCCAGCGGGTTACTGCAGTTCCTTACTTATTCCTCCGAACTAAATTGCTTTTCTTCTCTGATATAAATAATTTTGTTAAACTTCTGTGCGATTTTAATGCCGCACTGACTTAAATCAAATATTGTATCATATAGAATTTTGTTACCACAAATAACATTCGGTTCTCGCTTACCAATAAGTTATCGTTTTTACAAAGGAGAAATTTAATGGGTTGGTTCACCTCATTTATTGATTCGAGCCTGGGGAAAAAGCTTATTATGGCTGTTACGGGCTTGTTTTTATATATCTACCTGATCATTCACCTCATTGCCAATCTTCTGCTTCTCAGGAGTACCGGTGATGCATTCGAGGCTTATGCCGATTTTATGGCGGCTTCGCTTAATATTCCGGTCAGGATTATAGAGATAGTACTTTTTATCGCTTTCATATACCACATCATCAATGGTATACGATTGTGGTTTATAAATAAAGCTGCCCGCGGGATTGAGTATAAAACAAAAGATCCTTCCGCAAACAGTACATTTTATTCAAGGTTCATGATTCAAAGCGGAATAGTAGTATTGATATTCCTTGTGATCCACCTGCTTGATTTCTTTATCCCTTCAAGGTTTGGTTCCCCCGGAATGACGATGTATCAAAGTGCAGTAGTTAAATTCCACGAAACCTGGTGGTCGGTATTCTATATCGCGGCAATGATTCTTCTTGCATTTCACCTGGTGCACGCGTTTCAAAGCGGGTTTCAGACATTGGGGTTGAGACATAATAAGTATACCCCGTTCATTAAAGCTTTTGGCGTCGTCTTTTCTATACTACTCTGTCTCGGCTTCGCTATCATTCCTTTATTCTTCATACTGGGAGGGAAATAATATGAAATTAGAATCAAAAGTTCCTGCCGGACCATTAGCTGAAAAGTGGACAAACCACAAGTTCAAAATGAAACTGGTCAACCCGGCAAATAAAAGAAAATATAATATAATAGTTGTGGGTACCGGTTTAGCGGGAGGCTCAGCAGCGGCTTCTCTTGCCGAACTGGGATATAATGTAGATGCTTTTTGTTTCCAGGATAGCGCAAGACGCGCACATAGCATTGCAGCACAGGGAGGAATCAACGCTTCCAAGAATTATCAGAATGACGGCGATAGCGTTTACCGCCTGTTCTATGATACAATAAAAGGCGGCGATTACAGATCGCGTGAAGGAAATGTGTACCGCCTTGCCGAGCTGAGCGCAAATATTATAGATCAGTGTGTTGCCCAGGGTGTGCCTTTTGCCCGCGAGTATGGCGGACTTCTGGATAACCGCTCATTCGGCGGTGCTCAGGTTTCACGTACATTTTACGCCAGGGGCCAGACGGGTCAGCAGCTTCTTCTTGGTGCATACAATGCATTGATGAGACAGGTTAGCCTCGGCAAAGTTAAAATGTATCCCCGGCATGAAATGCTGGATGTCGTATTAATCGATGGTAAAGCGCGCGGAATTGTAACCAGGGATATGGTAACAGGCGAAATTAAGTCTTTTGCAGCCGATGCCGTAGTTCTTGCTACCGGCGGATATGCAAATGTTTATTACCTGTCGACCAATGCAAAAGGTTCAAATGTTACAGCAGCATGGAGAGCATATAAGAAAGGCGCTTTCTTTGCTAACCCCTGCTTTACGCAGATACATCCTACATGCATTCCTGTTACGGGACACTACCAGTCTAAACTGACTCTTATGAGTGAAAGCTTAAGAAATGACGGAAGAGTCTGGGTGCCTAAAGATCCGAAAGATAAAAGACCTCCGGCTCAGATCCCTGAGGCTGAAAGAGATTATTATCTTGAACGGAAATATCCTTCATTCGGGAACCTTGTACCGAGGGATGTAGCTTCAAGAAATGCCAAGGAAATGGTTGATGAAGGAAAGGGAGTTGGTCCTGCTCTGAATGCTGTTAATCTTGACTTTGCCGATGCGATAAACCGTCTCGGTAAAGATAAAATTGCTGAAAAATACGGCAACCTTTTCGATATGTATAAACTGATTACTGCAGAAGACCCGTATGAAGTTCCGATGAGAATTTACCCCGCAGCCCACTATACTATGGGCGGTCTGTGGGTTGATTACAACCTTATGACTTCAGTACCGGGACTCTATTCTCTCGGTGAATGCAATTTCTCCGACCACGGTGCTAACCGGCTGGGTGCAAGTGCCCTGATGCAGGGATTGGCAGACGGTTATTTTGTTATCCCTTATACAATCGGCGATTATCTTGCACAGCAAAAAACGGATAAAGTTACTGCAGAACATGAATCATTCAAAAAGACAGAAAAAGAATTAAAAGATAAAATAGATAAACTCTTATCTATAAAGGGAACTAAAACGGTTGATGAATTTCACCGTGAACTCGGCCAGGTTATGTGGGATTTTGTTGGAATGTCGCGTAACGCTGAGGGCTTGAAGACAGCAATCTCCAGGATCAGGGAGATCCGGGATGATTTCTGGAAAAATGTGATAGTTGCCGGTGAAAATGAAGAACTAAATCAATCGCTTGAAAAAGCAGGTCGCGTAGCTGATTTTCTTGAACTCGGCGAGCTGATGGCAGAGGATGCCCTGCACAGGGAGGAATCCTGCGGAGGACACTTCAGAGAAGAGCATCAGACAGAAGAGAATGAAGCTAAACGAGATGATGTGAATTTCGCGTATGTTGCCGCCTGGGAATTTAAAGGAGTCGGCAGCAAAGCAGAACTTCATAAAGAAGACCTGAATTTTGAGTTCGTCCAACTTTCTCAAAGGAGTTATAAATAATGGGAAAAGGAATGAATTTACACCTGAAAATATGGCGTCAGAAAAACCGTAACGCCAAAGGACAATTAGTTAGTTATGAAGTACAGGATATTTCTCCTGATATGTCTTTCCTCGAAATGATGGATGTCTTAAACGATAGCTTGGTTAAAAAAGGTGAGGAACCGGTTGCTTTTGATCACGACTGCCGGGAAGGAATATGCGGAAGCTGTTCTTTGTTTATAAATGGAAGACCTCACGGACCCCAGGAAGGAATAGCAACCTGTCAGCTTCATATGAGAAGGTTTAAAGAAGGTGATACCATAACGGTGGAACCCTGGCGCGCCAAAGCTTTTCCTGTTATAAAGGACCTGGTAGTAGATAGATCTGCATTCGACAGGATAGTCATGGCCGGCGGATTTATCTCAGTAAATACCGGAGGTGCTCCTGACGCAAATGCTATTCCAATTGCAAAGGACGAACAGGAAGCCGCATTTGATGCCGCACAGTGCATCGGCTGCGGAGCATGCGTTGCAGCCTGCAAAAATGCATCAGCTATGCTGTTTGTTGCAGCTAAAGTTTCTCATTTCGCCAGACTGCCTCAGGGACAGCCTGAAAGAGAGAAGAGAGTTCTTGCTATGGTAAGACAGATGGAAATCGAAGGTTTCGGATCCTGTACGAATACTGAAGCATGTTCAGCTGAGTGTCCTAAACAGATTTCCATGGATACTATAGCACAGCTAAGGAGAGAATATTACAGGGCGTCTTGCAAAAAAGAAAAATAATTTGCAGCTTATTGGTTAAATAATAAGCAGGATGCAATGAAGAAGGCTCTCGGTGTTATAGTTTTAATTCTTATCGCCGCGGTAATTATATATTACTTTTTGTTCAGCTATGCCTGGAAAAATAATCGTGACGGCATAAGTCTTATTCCTGACGGATATCAGCATAAATCAATGTCCATACGGCAGATTGATAGTCTGACAGCACAGATCAATTATGGATTTACCATAAAAAATAAAGTAATTCATATTCTGGATTCTGATTCAATCCGGGTACCTGAAAAAGGAGAAAATCCTGCAGGATGATCATTCACAAAATCCGATGAATCAGGAATTCGTAATCCATTAAATAATCCCGGTTAACACTTTAATCGGGATTTTTTTTATTTTCTCAAAGGAAATAATTAAGAGTAAGGCAGAATGTTCGAAAAAGAAATAAAATTTATTATTGATTTCACTTTAAATCGCATCAGCAAATTAGGGTCATTTTTTACATATGAAAAACTGGCTTCAGCGGAAGTACACCCTGCAATAATTCTTTATATCTCCGCACAGCTGGACTTCCTGATTTATGAGGATCGCAAAAAACTTTTACAGAACTCGTCCTTCGACTATTCCGGCAGTGAAATATCAAAATACTTTAACCTCATAAGTGAAGAGATTAAAAAAAATAAGAGACTGGCATTTGAAGATGTCAGAACGCTTGTTGCTCATGCGGTGACATTCAATCTTAACTACCTCATCAGACCAAACTGGACACTTTCGAAGTTAATTTTCGATGAGAATAAGACAAGAAATGTAAATGAGATAAAGCTGATGCTGAATTATCTCTATTATTACGATTATATGAAAAATGTATTCTACGGATATTTCTCAAAGCGGAAGATCATTTCGCTTAGCGAAAGCGAATTTGAGAATATCCTAGGTAAAATTGACCGCCAGATGTTTGATGAGCATACAAGGGACCTTATTGATAATGCTCTTGTATCTATTGGAGACTTCTTTAATGAGGGCGGCCTGAATAAAACAAGGATATCCACTCAATCAGTGGAGATTTTTCTTAAAGAAAAGAACCTTACAGAGGAACTATTTAAGCTCCGGCGTTCTATCCCGGCTGAAGATAAAAGGAAATATGATATTGATGAAATCAGGAAGATACTGTACTCAAGAGAACCGGTTAAAGTTAAACCTGGAAAAGAAACAAAGGAAGAAATTCCGGAAGAGACATCTGAAGATGCAGCCGGCGGGAATAAAGATGAGCCTGTTCCTGAAGCGTTTACCCCTGCTGAGGAATCCGTAGAGGAAGTTTCGGCCGGAGAACCTGGTCTTCAGAATGAAGAAATGCTTGATGAGACAGAGGATATTCCGGAAGAGGATCTCACCTCTGAAGACGATGATAAAATTGTTGAATCGGAATCACCGGATGATTTTCTTTCAAAGTTTGAAACAGAACTGAAATCTCTGGAAGAGCTTGAAGCTCAGTTGAGAATTCCTGACTCTGAAGAAGAATTTACATTCGAAGAGTTAGAGGAAGAGCCGGATCAGGAACCGCCCGTAGAGAATCACGGAACAGAAGAAGCCGGGGAAGAAGAATCCTTAACATTTGAAGAGATAATGTCGGAGGAACCTGAACCCAGAGTACCTGAACCAAAAGAACCGAAACAGACCCAACCGGAACCGGTAGAACCAGCACCGGCAGAACCGAAGCCGGTAGAACCTGCTATGGAGGATGATGAGGAACTGTCCGAGGAATTAATTATAGAAGAGGAGGAATTCACTCCTTTTGATGAAGCAGAAACAGAGGAAAGTACACCCGATACTATCCCCCCTGCAAAAAAGAATAATGATATACTGAGTTTTCTTTCCGATAAGGAAATGGATAAAATTGTTGCCAATGTTTTTAATGAGGATGAAAGCGATTTTGTAAATACTATGGAAAAGATTTCTGAGTCTGCTACATATGACGAAGCTACTGAAATCCTTAAAGCAGTTTTCTTTTCCTACAGGGTGAGTCCTTATTCTAAAGATGCGGTATCACTTACCAATGCTGTCAGCAACTTCTTCAGTCAGGAATAAAAATGTTTATTGATTATGCCGAGATTAGTATTAGCGGAGGTAAAGGTGGAGATGGAGCTGTTACCTTCAGACGTGAGAAGTATGTACCTAAAGGAGGTCCCTCCGGAGGAAACGGCGGCGACGGAGGAAGTGTAATTATTGAAGCCCGCCATAATTTATCTACACTCCTCGATTTCCGGTATAGAAAAAAATATAATGCCCCTGATGGCGAGATTGGCGGTAATTCACGTAAAGACGGTAAATTCGGGCAGGATGTGCTGATAAAAGTACCTGTGGGTACAATTATTAAAGATTCAGTATCAGGCAAGGTTTTATTTGATCTCGATGAAGACGGTAAGCGTGTAGTTGCAGCAAAAGGAGGGAAGGGGGGAAAAGGAAACAGCAACTTTGCCACACCTACTAACCAGGCTCCCCGGTATGCTGAACCGGGCAGACAGGGTGAAGAAAGAAACATAATACTCGAGTTAAAACTGATAGCGGATATTGGCCTTGTCGGGTTCCCGAATGCCGGCAAATCAACACTGATCTCTAAAATCTCTGCTGCCCGGCCAAAAATAGCCGACTATCCCTTTACAACCCTCGAACCTAATCTGGGTATCGTTCAATATAAAGATTACCAGAGCTTTACAGTTGCTGATATACCCGGAATAATTGAAGGTGCGCATGAGGGAAAAGGACTCGGATTAAAGTTCCTGCGGCATATTGAAAGAACAAAGGTCCTCGTGTACCTGATCGACATAACATCTGAAGATTATGAAAATGACTATCATGTCCTTCAGAATGAACTGAAGAGTTATAGCAAAAAACTCGCTCAGAAACCTAAACTCCTGATATTGTCTAAATCTGACCTGGTTGAAGAATCTGAGATAAACAAACTGCTTAAGAAAAGACTGAAGAAACTCGATAAAAAAATTCACATAATTTCAGCTGTAACCGGAGCAGGAATCGATAAACTTCTTGATCTCCTCTGGAATATGATTGAAGAGGAAAAGATTCAGAACGGTTGATTGCGGTTACCTCCCCTGAAGTTTAATTTAAATATATTAAATATATTGAGAATTAAACGGAGTACGAATGAAAATAATTCTTACAAGAAGCATATTAGTTTTACTTCTGACTGTTCTTCCTTTCCTGTATTCCTGTGATACAGGTATAAATATATTTTCTCTCCAGGATGATGTCCAGCTAGGTCAGCAGTTAAATGCCCAAATACAAAGTGATCCGCAGGAATATCCCATTTTTCATGGCGACCCTTCAATTAAAAGTTTTATTGTATCTCAGATATTTAACCAGATTCTTGCTTCCTCTCAGATTGAGCATAAGGACGTTTTTACCTACCAGATGGACATAATCGATGATGATTCCACTCTGAATGCTTTCGCCCTGCCAGGAGGATATGTGTACGTATATACGGGACTTATAAAATATCTGACTTCTTCGGCTGCATTAGCTGGTGTATTAGGCCACGAGATCGCCCACGCGGAATTGCGTCATGCTACACAGAGGATGACTGCTTATTACGGGGTATCTATATTATTAAATATTGTGCTGGGCCAAAATCCTTCACAGATAGAGGAGATCGCCGCTAACCTTTTTGTCGGTCTTGGCTTCCTTGCCAACAGTAGATCTGATGAGGACCAGGCAGATGAGTACTCAGTTAAGTATTTAAAGGATACCCGGTTCTACCCAGGAAGCGTGATGTTTTTCTTTGAAAAAATGAGAGATGAAGGCCTGATAAGTTCTAACTCAAATTCAATCGCCACTTTCCTTTCTACTCACCCTGATCCGATAGATAGGATTGCAAGCACGAAGCAGAGGCTGCAGACAGCAGGAATTCCCATAAAAAGTTATAATGATACCGGAGAAGGAATATTTCATGATGAGTATCAGCAAAACGTCCTGAGCAAATTCCCTTAATCTTCTCGCATTGTCCTAAGAGGCAGTCTCAGAATTAATTTTTTCACACTGTGCTTCCCGAAGCAATCCTGCTGCAGATAAGTGTGAATTTGTTCTGAAATAATATCCTGCTCTATAACCTTGTCATCGCTGCAGGCTGCAAAGCTTTGTCCTTTTGAATTCCTAATTCCTCAATCCAATTTCCATCTGCTAATTCGCTCAATGCTCAAATTCTCCAATCAAATCCGTTAATTCTCTCAATCCTGAAATTCCCCAATCCAATCCGTAAATCCGCTCTTCAATCCAACCCGCCAATCCTCTCAACCCTCAAATTCTCCAATTCAATACGTTAACTCGCTCAATCTCCAATTCTCCAATCCAATCCGCCAATCCGCTCAATCCGCAATTCTCAAATTCCCAAATATTATTTTGATAAAAATCTATTAATTTCTATATTTACAAGCTTAAATATTAAGTTTGGCGGGGTAGCTCAGTCGGTTAGAGCAGTGGAATCATAATCCACGTGTCGGGGGTTCGAATCCCTCCCCCGCTACGAATAAACGGAGAAAGAATTATGTATGCAACATTGATCGTTATAACAACAATAATAGCAGTATTACTGATAGTCATTGTTCTGATGCAGTCGAGTAAAGGCGGCGGTTTGGCTGGTACTTTCGGAGGTGCAGGCGGAATGGGTACTATGTTTGGTACAAGAAGAACGGCAGATTTTTTAAGTAAGGCTTCCTGGTGGCTTGCAGGCTCCCTTGCAGTTCTGACAATCGCAATAAATTTGTTTTTTCTTCCTGGACAGTCAACAACCGAGCAGCGTGATAGTATAATTCAGAAATCGGGACAGCAGAATGTTCCCCAGTCACCAAGCTTGCCTCCGCAGCAGACTCCTAATGTCCCTACCCAGGGAAATCAGAATCCTCAGAATAAATGATATTATAAGTAATATGAAATTAAAAGCCCTGTTTTTAACGGGGCTTTTTTATTGCCATCCTGCAAGCAGAGTAATAATATCATCCTGAACATTTCTATGGAACCGTGCTCCTTTTTTATCAAACTCAAAAATAATACTGATTACTAAATCGTCGCCTGCTGCGGTTGTCAGGTACCCTGATAAAGAAGATACGCCGTTCAGGGTTCCTGTTTTCCCATGGAAATTATTCTCCGCACGGGTACCTTCCATTCTATGTCTTAAAGTTCCGTCAACACTTGCAATACTTAATGAGTTATAAAAATCATCGAAGTGTGCCAGGTCGAAGTACATTTTCTCAAGCACGCCAGTGAGAGCCCCTACCGTTATCTGATCAAAGCGTGAGATGCCCGAACCATCGACTATAGAAGATCCGTCAGAGTATATTCCGTTGTCTTTTATAAAAGAGAGGATAGCCTGTGTGGAATAGAATGCATTGCCCTGTTCTCCGCTGGTTTCAGCTCCCAGTGTTTTAAATAAACATTCCGCCAGGAAATTATCACTGTGTTTATTTATATCCTGTAAAAGATTCTTAAGAACAATGCCTGAGCTTGTCAGCTCTTTTGCCTCACCCGGCGTTATCCCTTCTTTTGCCTGCAGCTTTACCTCAATGCCCCGGTTTATGAGCTCGTCTCTTAACGATTCTGCCGCATTAAGAGGAGGGTTTATGACGTTAATAAGATAACGGCGTGTCCTTCTGCCTCTTTTTTTGAAAATAACTTTTCTGTTCCTGTCCAGAACAAGAGCAGAAATAGGGGGGAGCTTAACATTTGCAACTTCATCTCTTATCCAGTCATCCCTGGTATATACATCATCGAAATAACTGTCGTCGCCGATTATATTTCCTGTAATTTTTTGTATGCCCTTTTTCTTCAGATCATCTACACACTTCTCAAGGTCTTCCTGTGAGAACTCGGAATTCCCGTACCCCTTGATATAAAGATTACCATCAATAGAACCATCTTTTATATTCTGATCATCTGTAAGCAGTGAAGTCTTTAAAACAAAATCACCTCCCAGTACTGAGAGTGCCGTAGCTGTCGTAAATAATTTTGTATTCGAAGCAGGGATCATTGGTTCGGCGGGATTAAGTGCGAATATGGTATCCTGGGTTAAGGGATTAAAGACCAGTACCGCCGCGTGAGTAGATGGAGGAAGCTTCAGGAGTATCTCGTGGATCCTGTGCGCTACTTCCTCTTTAGTCGAAGAAAATGCAGTGGAGACAAAAAGTAACAGAACAAATATCGTACGCTTAGTCATGCCCATCCTTATAAATCTAGCTTAATCTGAATTTGTTTAATTAACAGGTAATATTATTTTTATGATCGTAAAAGGGATTTAATAGATTTTTAATTTCATCCTTATTTTTTTATTGTAAAAATGAAGTAATTTAATATTAATTAAAAGGCAAACTAAGTTCACTTTCAAAATATTTTTTAAGGCAGATATGGCTAAAACCAAAACAATCAGGAAAGCTTATGAAAATCTCGATTTCTTAAATTCATCCGACGCGAGGATATTGAGGATCCTTTCAGAATTCCTCGAACCGCAGACTAAATTCAGAAAGCACAAAATAGTTGATACTATTGTATTTTTCGGCTCAGCAAGACTTATGTCGAAGAAAAAATCTGTGACTGCTCTTAACCGGTTCAAAACAATTAACCCTAAGGATACAACAAATGAAAAACTGGCTCAGGCTCTGAGAAATGCTCAGCATATGGTCAGGATGTCCCGCTATTATGAGGATGCAGTAGAACTATCCAGAAGGTTAACCGAGTGGTCGCTCAACCTTGATACTTCAGGAAATCGATTTATTATTTGTACCGGCGGAGGACCCGGTATAATGGAAGCCGCTAACAAAGGTGCAAAACTTGCCGGCGGATATTCAGTGGGGTTAAATATAAGTATCCCGTTTGAACAATTCGTCAATAAGTATGTCAGCCCCGACCTCAGATTCGAGTTTCATTATTTTTTTATGAGAAAATTCTGGTTCGCTTACCTTGCAAAAGCCCTTATTGTCTTCCCGGGCGGTTTTGGAACTATGGACGAATTCTTTGAAATTGTAACACTCATACAGACTGATAAAATAAAAAAGAAAATGCAGCTGATCGTTTATGATGAAAAATACTGGAAGAGTATAATAAATTTTGATGCTCTTATTGCAAATGCGGTAATAAGTCCCGCAGATATGAACCTCTTTTCCTTCTGCAATAACGTTGACGAAGCTTTTACACTGGTTAAAAAACATTTTGAAAAATATTACCTTAATAAAGAGGCTGAGAAAAGGCAGGAGGAACCGAAAATACAGCTGAAATAAAATTGAAGAGAGGATATAAAAAAAGCTGTCTCAAACAAAGTTCGGGACAGCTTAATAATACTGATTAATTAAGATTAATCGTTAGAATCAGTTCTATGAGCACGTCTTTCGGCTTTAAGTCGCTCCATCCTTCTTTTTATTGAAGGCTTGACAAAAAAGGTTCTCTTTTTGAATTCTTTGAGCACTCCGGATCTTTCGTATTTCTTTTTGAACCTTCTTAATGCTTTATCTATTGATTCGTTTTCGCCTACTGATATACCAACCAAATTATTTCACCTCGCTTTAAATGGTTGTTTACTGAGATATTGATTCAATTAATTTCTTATTTCCTGATTTCTGAAATTCCACTGTAATAGAACTGTATCCGTTTGAAAGTACTTCTTTCCCTACAACTTTCCCGAAATCGTCCCAGTTCTGATGATAAATGGATTCTCCGACAGTAAATGACTTTGAAGGAGAATATACAGTGCAGTCTTCGTTCTCAATTCCTTCTAAAGATGGTTTTGTTTCTTTTACATCTTCTGTCAGATCTATAATCATAGTCTGCTTGCATTTCTTACATTTAGCCCATCTTTTGTTTTCGTTATTTTCACTTAAAGAGGCTTCACCTAACAGTTCCATCTTCCTCACGGCATTACAAATTCCGCAAAAAGCCTCTACATTTTTAACTCTAGCCATATTATTACCTTTTTAAACTTGCAGACATGAAATATATCAAAAGAAGTGAGGATAATCAAGAAATTAATACTTCCTATTTCTCGCTCTCCGATGGGGTAATAACCAGTACCGGACAGGTTGCATATCTTATGACTTTTTCAGCTACGCTGCCTAAGAGAGTATGCAGAATCCCTGTTCTGCCATGAGTAGCTATCACTATCAGATCAATCTTGTTGCTTTCACAGTAGTCAATAATAACCTCGAAATCAATGCCTTTCTGGATTACTGGCAGAATTTCAACTGATTTATCAGTATTAATCTTCTCCAGTGCCTTGTTAATAGAGGTTCTGGCATCTTCATCGATGGTTTTGATTATTTTGTCCTCTGAAAGATCGAGCGATCTGATCGCAAGTATGGGGGGCGTTTTCTCAAGGACGTTCAGGAAATGGATTTTTGCCCCGTATTGTTTAGCTATATCCATTGCATACCTTGCTGCAGAAAGAGAAAGGTTGCTGAAATCGGTAGGTAATAGGATGTTTTTGATATTAAACATAGTTTTAACTTTAATTTAGTTGACAGAGATTGTTTTCAATTTCACTGGGGGAACCGTTTGATACTACAGCAAAAATATTTCCCTTAATCTGCGTCATTAGCATGACCAGGTTTCCTTTGGTGGATTCATAACAGTTGCCCGAGTTGAGGAATGAGACAAGGTCATCAGTTAATGTAAGGAAATCGTGTTTTTTAATTTCAGTCTCGTCTACCTGGAAAAGATAAACAAGCTTTCCGCCTGGCATCGAATAAACATGATGTGCAAACTTTTCGCCATGATCTACAGAAACAACTGCACCTACAAGTTTCCAGTCTTTTATATCCGGTATATATACCGGGTATGCTACGCCTTGTTCCTTGAAAAATTCTTTTATTTTATCGGGGTCGTTTGATTCAAACTGAGGGGTAAGCTTTCCTGCCAGGATGTTCTCAAAGTTATGCATTGCCTGTACATACATATTGCTGCTGCCGCTTTGTTCAAATGCAAAATTTTTATATTCAGGAGAAGGTGCGCGGTTAAAAATAATAAGGGCAATCGAAGCCAGTAGTACAATTGTGCTTCCCCATGCAGCAAGAGGCTTTGTGAAATATATATCCGGAAGCAGCTTATAGAAAGGATTTATATTATTGCGGGGAGATATTTTTCGTTCGAGCCTTTTCCTTGTCTTTTCAGGGGCAGGAGATAAACTTAATCTTTCGGAGACAAGCTTCTTTACAGATGCCTGTACAAAATATTCGAACTGCAGTCCGGGATCTTTTTCAATTTTATCCCGCAGACTTTTTTCTTCCGAAGGGTCCTTTATTTCTCCGTCCGCAAGAGCTGCAATGTAATATAAATCTCTGCTTTCCTTCATAATTTACTCATTTAATCCCGTTGCTTTATCAATATAGCCTTTGTCAGCTGCATAATTATATAACTTTGCAAACAGCATCTTTCTCGCTCTGTGAAGTCTCGACCTTACCGTGCCCACGGGGATATCTATAAAATCAGCTATTTCATCATATGTAAATCCTTCAATATCGCATAATATGATTACCATCCTGAAGTCTTCAGGCAGTGAAGCAATTGCGTTTGAAAGTTCATCATCAAGGAGGTTGTCATACATCTCTTTTTCGAGATGAGCGCTGTCGGTTGAAGAAGGTTTTATGCTTTCATAAAAATTTTCGACTTCCTCGTAATCTACTTTGTCCGGTTCTTTGGCTGATTTCCTGTATGAATTTATGAAAGTGTTTTTCATTATCCTGAACAGCCAGGCTTTACAATTAGTTCCTCGTTCAAATTTGTCGAAGAATCTGAATGCTTTAAGGTATGTTTCCTGGACAAGGTCATCAGCTTCATCACTGTCGCCCGTCAGTCTGAGTGCAAAATTAAATAGTGCATCCATATGAGGAATGGCTTCTTTCTCAAAATCAGCGTAAAGCTGTTTCTGATCATCAATTATCGCCAGCAGGACAGGGAATGGAAACATATTAAACTATTGGATCCGGTGATTGGTATTTGTTGCTAACAATTATATTAAAATTAAACTATTTATCAAACCATCAGCAGATAACTTCTCCGTTGATGCCTGTCATTTGAGGGTTCTCAATCTCAATGAGGAAACCGTTTATAACTACGAACTTTACTTTCCCTTCCCTGGAAATTGTAAAATTAGCGGGACCGTCAACTTTTATGTTTCCTTCCCTCTCGCAGTCTTTTAACACTATATTAATCGGATATTCTGAGTATTTCCCTGGAAAAGCAAATCCGGCTTTAACATTCGTGTACCCCCGGGAATATAAACCTGGAAAATCAATTCCTGATATCTCTTCTTCAGAGGCAGCTGTTTTCCCGTAAGTCTTCCCGGTTGAGATTTCCATTTCAGAAAAATCAAAGTCATCATAAGCCCCATATACGGATAGATCGCCCAGGTCGGCAACTCTTCCCACCGTGTAGAATGTTCTTCCGGATTCCGTAGTATACTCGGTTCTGTTTATTCCTACGTCTACCGTAATGTTTCGGTTGCCCGTCCTGTAATTTAGATTTCTTAGTATCAGATCCATCATACCTTCCTTTTCATTAAAAGGAATGCTTTCATAGGTATCAGGACTTTCATTTAAATATTCATTTCCGGCTATGCTTCTAAAAGAAGTCATCAAAAGAATAAAATTAAGTTTTCTCAGGTGCTTCTTTTCAGGATCGCCTTTTAATCCTCCTGTTTCAATAAGAATAGTACTCATTCCCCATTTTTGAAAATTATCCCCGAAAGCCCGTGGTTCGTATTCATCGGAATATTTTCCTGTATGCCCCGGAATAAAGTCAATTAATACATTATTAAGCTGTCCAATCAGTCTCATGGCTTTTTCCCTTGAAGGGGTTATAGCTTTATCTGACCCGGATGGAGGTGCTAAAAATGAAATGGCGGCAGATTTGAAGCTTTTGCCGGCACTATAATAAATGCTCTGATCATGAAGATTAAATCCGAAATCAGCTTTAAGGGAATCAAAAGTGCTTTTGAGAATTCTTGCCTCGGGACTCTGCAGACGAACCGCATCACGGTTCAGATCGATGCTGTATGAATTTCTTCTTTCAAATATTTCAGCCCCGTCGGGGTTTACCATAGGAATGAAATAAAGGGTGAGACTTTTCAGAATTTCGCTCTTAAAATCCTCAAACTCATTTTTCTGTGCAAAGAAATTGAAAATATCGAAGATAGCCATTGTGGCTGTTGATTCGTCGCCGTGCATCTGCGACCAGAGGAAAACTTTTGTCTTCCCGCTCCCCATAGATATCAGGTAGATTTCCCGGTTCTGTGCCGACATACCCACCTGACTTACAGAAAATACCGGGTTGTTCCGGAGCTTCTCAATTAAAGGCTTTATATTGGAATGTTTAATCCGCCTGTTGGAAAGCGACCGCTCACAGAATTTCCCGTAAGTATCATTGAGCTTACCTGTGAAGTCTTTGTATTTCGCCATCAAAAGGAGTTAAGTAAAGTGATTACGAAAAGAATTTGATCATCTTATTTGTAATTTAATGATAAGATTATTTATTTACTAAAAGTATTCAATTGATAACCGGAGAGAAAAGATGGCAGCAAATAATTTGAAAATTGGTTTTCCTATGCCGGATTTCCGGCTAAAAGGTACTGATGGAAAATATTATATGGCCTCGGCCTTCAGTGATAAAAAAATCCTTGTAGTTATATTCAGCTGTAATCACTGTCCTTATGTACAGGCATACGAAGAGAGAATGAAAGAAATCCAGGAGGAATTCGGAAGTAAAGGAGTTCAGGTCATTGCAATAAATTCTAACGATGAATCCGGGTACCCGGAAGATTCTTTTGAGAATATGAAAATAAGAGCGCAGCAGAGGAAGTTTAATTTTCTGTATCTGCGGGATGAGGATCAGTCGGCTGCCGAAGCATTCGATGCCTCGCATACACCGGAAATTTTTGTTTTTGATTCAGAAAGGAAACTGGCTTATCACGGAAAGATTGACGACAACTGGAAAGAACCTGATAAAGTCAAAACGAAATATTTAAGTGAAGCAATAAATCAGCTTTTAATCGGAGAACAGATCTCAGTACCTGAAACATATTCTATCGGCTGCACTATAAAGTGGAAAATGAATCATTCAGTTTAATCCTCTTCCTTCTTTCTTTAGTACTTTTATCTTGTTCCTTATCTCTTATCTCTTATCTCTTGTCCCCCCCTTTTATCTTGTTACTTTTATCTTTTATCTTATTTCCCCCCTTTTATCTTCTTCCTTTTATCTTTTATCTTGTTCAAACCGGTACCCCCATTGTTTCTTCAAATTTATCCAGCAGCTTCAGAGGCTGCTGTGAAATAGCAAAACAGTAAAGAGGGTAGAGGGAGGCATAATTTTTTACAAGCTCAGTTAAAATGTCTGCCTTGTAGAGAAGCTTATTAGTTTGCGGGATTTCTCTTTCGAGAAGGATATATTTATTCTTTCTCATCAAATCAAAGTGCTTATCTGCATTAAACTTTTTTTGTACAAGCTGAGGTGTCTTCTTAAACTCGTGAAAATCAAACCGGTTATTCAATTTATATTGATTGAACACCTTTGCAATTTCACTGGAATATCTTTCAAGGTTCTGTGAATAAAATAATTCATCCCCTTTCTCCGCATTTAAGAATATTCCGAAATCCGCGCCCTGTTTATCAAAATAGAGATAAAATTCACTGTCCATTTTGAACCTGCCGAAATGGATCAGAAAATAGTTCTTGTAAGGGGTATCTTTGGAGAAGCGCATATCCTTATTTATACGCATAATCGTTTTATTGAACTTTGGCTCTGTCCTGATGGCCGGGTTTAACTGGGTGAAGAATTGTCCGATTGATGATACAAATGATTTTGCAGGCAGAACTACATTTTCCTGGTAGCGTTCCCTGTTTTTATCAAACCACTTTGTATTATTATTTTTTTCCAGTTCCCCAAGGAAAGCAAAAATATCTTCATTGAATCCCTTAAATGGCGGAAGAACACTGCTCAATACATCATCCCGAGGTTAATTGTCAGGAAAAAACCGCCGAGGGTTTTATTGAAATGACCTGTCAGGCTTTCCACGCCCTCATCAAAAAACCGTATTATATAATATCTTACATTAATTCCTACGAGACTGCTTTTATCCAGACCGAAATTAGCCCCGAATCCAAAATAACCTCCGGCTGCAACTCTGACTTTTGCATCCCCGAAAGAATTAAAAAATTCTTTTTCATAAGGAGTTGTCAGAACCATAGAAGGCCCTGCCCCAAGGTTAAGATAGGGTCTGAGATTATCATAAATTACATGTTCAAATAGTCTGTATTGAATACCGAAGTTAACTGGTAAAAGGAATACCCTGTTCTTTTTCCCTACAGTATAGGTCTGGTTCGTATAGTAATCGTAATATTCAATTTCACGCTCATCTTTTGCTTCCGAAATTGAGAAATCGGCAAAACCGGTAATTTTATCTGAAAATTGTCTTCTGTAAAAACCTCCTAAGCCGAAACCGCCTTCACTGAACATAATATCGAGTCCAAGAGCGTTGGCTGGAAAAACTTCCGGTTCTTTCTCCGGGGCCATTTCACCGATCTCCTGTGCATTTACATTTAACAGGGGAATAATTATTATTGCTGCAAACAATAACTTTTTCATAATACTTACTTTTTTTTCCTCAAAATTAATGAAGTCTGCATCAATATCAACATCTTATTTTATAGATATTTATGGCAACACCTGATTCGGCGTCCTTCTGGGATGAGCAATACCGTAATAATAAGGCTGGATGGGATATGAGAACCTCGACGCCTGTATTTGAGGATTTGCTGAATGAGCAGCGGTTTTTAAAGCCGGGAAGGATTCTGATTACAGGATGCGGAAAAGGCTACGATGCAATACTGGCTGCAAAAAAAGGTTATGATGTTTATGCAGTTGATTTCTCTGTAGAAGCTATTAAATTTGCAAAGGCATTGGCCGACCAGGAAAACGTCAGGGTGAACTTTATTCAGGAGGACATTTTCAAGCTCGATTTAATTTATAAAAATTATTTTGATTACGTATATGATTATGTTACCTATTGCGCAGTTCTTCCGGAACGGAGAAAAGAATTCGCTGAAAAAACAGCCAGGTTTTTGAAGCCGGGGGGAAAGCTCGTTGCCCTGCTCTTTCCTGTGGAAGAAAGAAAAGGAGGACCTCCGTATGCTGTTGATGTAATGGAATTTTATGAGCTCGTGTCGCCTTATCTTGACCTGAAATTCTCTTCAAAGAGGATTAACTCAATCAAACCGAGAATGGGACGGGAAGTTCTGCAGATCTACTTAAAAAAGGAAACAGAGAAAATAAATGCCGATAAATCTTGAATTGAAGCTCAGACTCCTGGATCCGGATGAAGTTATGAATAAAATCAAAGTCATCAATGCTGAATTTAAAGGGGAACTGAACCAGACTGATGTTTATTATAAAATACCTAACGGTCTTCTGAAATTAAGACTGGAAAACGGTACCCAGACATTGATTAAGTATGTGAGGAATGAACGCTCGGGCGACAGGTGGTCAGATTATCATTTAATCTCCCTTGAAAATAATGACGCGAGAGAATACTTGAAGGATATCCTTGAAGAAGAGACAGTAGTTGAGAAACAGAGGCTGTTGTACTTGTACGATAATACACGCATTCACCTGGATACGGTAAAACGGCTGGGTTCATTCCTGGAGCTTGAAACTCTTGTAATAAATGGTAAAGATGATGCTGGACGGAGATTTGATAATGTTGTCGATCTGCTCACACTCGATAAAGGGAATGAGCTCAGGAAATCGTACCGGGATCTGATGCTGGAGCAGGTGAAATAATGATCTTAACGAAAACAGGACGTAAGGATTTCGACATTGAATTTGAGATCAACCTGAGAATAAGACAGCGGAGCCTGAACTCTCTGCTTATGATTGTCCCTACCAACCGCCGTATCAGGGCGCTCGTAAGAGAGCTTGTCTCCAATTCCCCCGGCAATGCGGCAGGAAAATTGAATCTTGAAACCATCGGGTCTGTCTCGACTAAATTGTTGTTTGATAGAGATGATATAAGGGCAGATGCTTTAAGCGATGCTTCCGCTTCGGTCATTCTTCAGCAGAGCTTCAATGCTGTAAAGCTTAAGTACTTTTCCGGGTACGGCGGTGAAATTCCCGGGGGGACGCTGGAAAGGATACGGAATGTTATAGCTGAATATAAAAGACACGGCATTGGTCCCGCTAAAATAAGGATTGAAGCTCAATCGTTAACAGGCTCTGAACAGAATAAGGCTTTCGATATTGCCGATGTTTATGAGGAGTATCAAAAAAAATTAATTTCATTAGGACTTAAAGAAACAGGCGACATTTATTCATCGTTGCTTGGACTGGATGATAAAGATTTTGCCGGTAATTTTACACACCTGTATCCTGATGTAAAGCTCATTATTATTATGGGCTTTGATGAGTTCACCCTTCCCGAGGTCGAAATTATTGATAGACTGACATCAGTAAACAAATCGGAACTCTTCCTGAGCTTCGATTACTTCAGGTATAACCCTCTCATATTTTCTCATCTGGACCCCTGTTATAATAATTTTCTTGCTAAGGGTTTCAAACCAGCAGGCGATAAATCAACTTCGTTATTCACACGATTCCAGGATGAGGTAAGGGAAAACCTCTTCAGAAAAAATGCTGACAGGGTTATCAGAAATTATAAAAATGAAATCAAAGTTATCTCCGCTGCTACAAGGGAAAAGGAAATCGAATTGATAGCCTCGGAGATAAAAGAACTGATATTACAAAAAGGAGTTAAACCCGAAGAAATTTATATTGTGTTCAACCTTATAAGTCATTACTCCAATATTATCCGGGATATTTTCCCGCTGTACGGTCTGCCGTTTAATTTAACCGACAGGTTTCCCCTTGATACAGCACCGCCGGTTACAGCGCTAATCAGTTTCCTTGAAATAGCGGAAAATGATTTTTACTATAAGAACATCTTCAGGGCGCTGAGCGGCGGCATACTTGATATTAAAGGGATCAATGTTACTAATCTCTTAAGAGCTTCTGTCAATCTGAAAATTATATCGGGATTTGATAACTGGCAGAGAACCCTGAATGAAGCAATAGTTTCGATAGAGGAAAGTGATGATGATTCCTATGACCTCCCGGGCAAGAAGGAGGCGCTGCGTAAAGCATTAAACGACATTGATAAAATACACGACTTCCTGGATCCTTTTCTGCACAAAATGAATATCCCCGAATTCAAAAAAAACCTGTCGGATCTTATTAACGGGCTGCAGCTTCCTGTCCGATTGCTGGCCGGAGAACCAGACGAGGCGGAAAAGAATATCAAATCATTGACGGTACTAATGGATACGGCAGATGAGATCATCTCACTGCTTCAGGATCAGTTCGGTAAGGAAGAGAAGTTTTCCACCGGTTTCTTTCTTCATAATATCAGGATGGCGGTAAGCTCATCCCGGTACAATATAAAAGAAAAACCCGGTTATGGAGTGCAGATAACTACGATGAATGAGATTCGGGGACTAAAATCAGGGTATCTTTTCATCGGCGGATTATGCGATGGAGATTTCCCCACGCGGTTTTCTCCTGAGATTTTTTTCTCCGGCTCGATGGCTAAAGTAAAAGGAGAAATAAATCATCTCACCGAAGAAAGATATTTGTTCTATCAGTCGCTCTGTACCTGGAATAAAAAACTTTACCTGACTTTCCCGCGGCAGGAGGAAAGAAAGGAATATGTTAAGTCTGACTTCCTCAGGGAATTCATGAATAAATTCGAGATTACTGCAGGCGATGAAAATGAATATGATAATACTATCTATACCAGGGAGCAGCTTTTAAACTTTATCGGTAAAAAAGGAGTTGCTGAAGCCGGTGCTGTGTTCGATCTGACTTCCGCTGGTCTGAATTTGGAAGAAATTGAACAGGCAATGATTATTGATCGTGAAAGAACTGAAATGCCGTTTTCCGAGTCTGTATATAACGGCTTCATTCCCGCGGGAATTTCAGAAGAAGCAAAAAATAAACTTGCAGGTATGAAAGAACGTGAGTTCTCAATTTCACAGCTGGAAATTTACGCAGCCTGTCCCTACAGGTATTTCGCCGAAAGAGTGCTGAAGCTGGATATAATTAAAGAACCTACAGAAGAAATTGAAGCACTTGAAATGGGAAGCCTCATCCATTCTATTCTTTTTAATTTTTATTCTGCATTGAAAAAGGAGAATATTGTTCTCGATAATTGTACCGATGAAGTGTTCGCTAAGGCGGAAAAGCTGCTCTTCAATATAGCTGATGCGAAGGTTAAGGAAGTAAATCTGAATTCACCCCTGTCTTTCTTTGAAAGAGAAAAGATATTCGGTATCGAAGGCAGACGCAGAAACTCCATACTCTATAAGTTCCTTACTTCGGAAAGAGAAAATGCCGGAGGATATGTGCCAGAGCTGTTTGAAACCGGGTTTGGGCAGGTAAGAAATGACCCGCAGCAGAAAGTGCTTTTAGAAGAATTAAAAGCCGGTGAAATTAAAGTCAGGGGAAAAATTGACAGGATTGATATAAATAAAGGGGAAAAGACATTCAAAGTTTTTGATTATAAAACAGGGAGGAGCCGTCTTAAAAAACAGGATATGTCTGATGGTCTGCAGCTGCAGCTTCCGCTTTATCTTTATGCAGCAAAGGAAATAATAAAAGCTGAACTGAACGAAGATTATGATCCCGCCGGAGCACTCATTTATTCATTAAAGTATAAATCGGGCGACTTTGGAAGAAAGGAGATAAGCTTCGGCAGAAATGCCGGCGATGAGGAAATAACCGCAAAGTATTATGAATTAATAAAAATTTGCCTCGAGGCAATAAATAGGTATGTGGACGGAATCAGCCGCGGGGATTTCAGACTGTCGCAGCTCGATAAAAGGGAAGAGAAAGCCTGCCGTTACTGCGGATTCAGATCGATATGCAGAATAGAAGAGGTGGGTTAGTGATCGCAGAAATAAAAAATTGCAGAATAAAAAGGTTACAAACTTACAAGACAGGATTGCTGATATTCCTTTTTTCATCGATGGTACTTGCGCAGAGCGTGGATACATCTTCAGCGATGATGGAGAAACAGGAATTTATAAACTCGCAGGCAATATCGAAAGTTTTATATCCGGGCGACGCTGCTATCGATGCAAAATATTATAAGCTTGATCTTACTTTAAATTATACGTCTGACTTCCTGAAAGGTACTGTACGTGTCGATGCTGTTCCGGCTTCAGCATCCTTAAATTCCTTTTTCCTTGATCTGAGTAATAGACTTAGTGTTGATTCTGTTGTCTCCGGTAATGTAAGTTTATCTTATACACACCAGGATGACAGGCTGAATATCACTCTGCAGCGCACATACCTGCAGGGTGAGAGGTTCTCAGTAATAGTTTATTATCAGGGCGTTCCGGCCTCAAACGGTTTCGGCAGTATTGAATTTGGTTCCCATAATGGGAGTCCTGCGATTTGGACATTGAGTGAACCATACGGCGCTAAGGATTGGTGGCCATGCAAAGATAATCCCGATGATAAAGTTGATTCTTCACAGGTGAACCTGACCTGTGCAGACAATTTAATTCCTGTCTCCAATGGCGTGCTTCAGCAGGTCATCGAAAACGGGAATGGAACACATACCTATTTCTGGTTCAATAAATACCCTATTGCTAATTATCTTATTTCAATGGCAATAACTAACTACACTGTCTATAAAAATTACTTCCATTATTCTCCAGCCGACTCAATGCTGGTAGTACATTATATATATCCTGAACATTTTGATAATGTCAAACATCTACTCGATAAAACTACAGGAATGCTGTCGATCTTTTCTGAAAAGTACGGACTTTATCCCTTTATAGATCAGAAATACGGACACGCAGAGTTCGGGTGGTCAGGTGGAATGGAACATCAGACAATTACATCCCTCGGAAGTTTTAGTGAGTCCATTATTGCACATGAACTTGCTCACCAGTGGTTCGGGGATATGATTACCTGTAAGAACTGGCATGAAATCTGGCTGAATGAAGGATTCGCAACTTACTCTGAAGCAGTATACTTTGAAGCAGTTGATCCATCCTCTTATGGTCCTTATATTGAATCGCTCATGACTTATGCAAAAGAATCGAAAAGTACTGTTTATGCAGAAGATATAAGTTCGGTATCCACGATATTCGATTATGCAAGCACGTATGCCAAAGGGGCGGTAGTTCTGCATATGCTGAGGGGAGTAGTAGGAGATTCTGTATTTTTTAATATTATGAAAACCTACGCCGCCTCCCCTGATCTCAGGTATAATAACGCTTCAACAGCCGACTTCAGGAGAATAGCTGAAGATGTATACGGCAAAGACCTGGGTTATTTTTTTGATGAATGGATATACGGCAAAAACTATCCGCGCTACAGGTACAGCTGGGATTTCAAAAAATCCGGTACGAACATCTTCACAATAAATTTTAAGCTCACCCAGAATCCCAATGGTGAGCCTTCGTATTTTACAATGCCGGTCGAAATAAAAATACATACTACTGAGAAAGATACTATTGTAACAGTCTTTAATGATCAAATTATGCAGGAGTTTGAATTCAAGGTAACCGGCAAACCCGAATATCTTTCATTTGATCCCCGCAACCTTATAATGAAAGAAGTACAAATAGCTGACTCAGTAGATGTAACAAAACCTGAAAACTATACTCTTGATCAGAACTACCCTAACCCGTTTAATCCTTCAACCACTATTCGTTATGAAATTCCGGTAAGTCAGCAGGGTTTCGTGCCGGTTAAAATAACGGTCTATAATTCACTTGGACAGGAGGTAGCAGTGCTTGTTAATGAAGAGAAACCTGCCGGGACATATGAAGTTAAATTTGAGATTGCAGGATTGTCGAGTGGCATCTATTATTACAAACTCACCGTTCCCGGCTATTCTATTACCAAAAAAATGGCTGCCGCAAAATGACCCGCCGGACTGCCTGTACAGCGATTCGCTGAATCGCTAAAGTTCGTAAAGCGAATTCGCTGAATCGCTTCCAAACTGAGAAAAAAATAATTAAATTGGTAAGAAGATTAGGCTAAATAAAAAGTAAAGCATCAATAAATTTTATCCATCCAATCTCAAATTGCTACACTGACATTTTGTCATATGTTGATTAAATCAACAACCCAAAAGTGCGTTTTTAGCCTATTTTTGCCGTGTCTCATTTTGAGTCCTCCCGGCCTTTAAAAGGCCTCTAACCGGCCTCAAAATACGGTGTAACTACGGTGACTGACATTTTGTCAAACTTGTATAATATTTAAACACAAAACATACCATCCTAACAGCTCATTTGTATCCTAAAAATTCTTCACAATTTCATTCTATAAACCTGGCTTATTCTCTGCCAATTAATTTTTACCATTCATATCCATCCGATTATTATGACAGACAATGCTTTGTATTTAAATAATCAAAAAATTAACTCTGATATTTAACAGCTAAGTGATGATCCAATCTTGACAAGGAAAGTTTTATTATTTATTTTCGAACTGACCACTGCTGAATGCGGTGGCAATTTTTTTTTAAATTCACCAATAATCTGGGAAGTGAGATGTCGGAAGGAAATTTTGTTTATTTAACCAGGGAACGGCTGGTCGAATTAGAAAAAGAACTTCGGGAATTAAAAATCAACGGACGAAAAGAGATCGCACAGAAGATAGCCGAAGCCCGCGCCCATGGCGATCTTTCAGAAAATGCTGAATACGATGCTGCCAAAGAAGAGCAGGGCCTGTTTGAGCTGAGGATAAGCAAGCTTGAGGATACTGTCTCAAGAGCAAGGATAATTGATGCTAATCAGTTTACTAATGATAAGGTGCATATTCTCTCAACAGTAAGTATATTGAACGTTAAGAATAAAAAGAAAATTGAATACACCCTGGTCTCGCCTGAAGAAGCTGACTTCCAGGCAGGTAAGATTTCCGTTACTTCCCCGGTAGGGCAGGGACTGATGGGTTCAAAAGTTGGAGACAAAGTAAAAGTAAAAGCCCCGGCAGGAATGCTGGAGTTCGAAATTTTAAACATTAAATAATTTTCAACAGTCCATATAATTTGACTGATGAATCCTACATACAGTTAGCATTAGAAATTGCAAAGAAAGGTATAGGAGAAGTTAGTCCCAATCCTCTTGTAGGATGTATACTCGTAAAGAATGATAGGATAATCGGAGCTGGTTATCATCAAAAATTCGGAGCAAACCACGCTGAAATAAATGCCATTGAAAATGCAAAAGAACCGGTCGATGGAAGTACTTTATTCATCAACCTGGAACCATGCAGTCATTTCGGAAAAACCCCTCCTTGTGTTGACCAGATAATCCGGAATAAAATTAAAAAAGTTGTCATCGGTACCCTTGATATGAATCCCCTCGTCAGCGGAAACGGTGTTAAAAAACTTAAATCTGCCGGTATAGATGTAAAAGTGGGTGTGCTTGAAAATGACTGCATAAGCCTCAACAGATTTTTCTTCAAATATATCACAAAGAAAATGCCGTTCATCTCCCTTAAAGCCGCACAGACGCTTGACGGAAAAATTGCTGACTCGCGGGGAGGTTCTCAGTGGATATCATCTATGCCGTCAAGGAAATTTGTTCATCAATTAAGGGCAAATTATGATGCAGTGCTTGTCGGTTCGGGTACTGTCGGAAAGGATGATCCTTCACTCACAGTCAGATTGACTGATGGCAGAAACCCAAGAAGAATTATTCTGGACAGCGCATTGACTCTTAAAACCGATAAGAAATTATTTACAAGAAATAACGATCATAAAACCATCCTGGTTACTTCAAAGAATAATGAAAATAAGAGAAAGATAAAGAAACTTGAATCGTTTGGGGTTCAGGTGATATTTGCCAGGGAGGATAAGAACGGCAGCCTCAACCTGAAGAACGTATTGCTGGAACTGGGCAAGAATAATGTCGCTTCAGTACTTGTGGAAGGCGGTAGCCGTGTGTTCTCCTCTTTTATAAGGAGCGGACTTTATGATGACATCTTCCTGTTCATCTCACCTAAAATTATCGGCGAAGGGATCCCCGTTGTTGAAAATATAGGTGTAAAAAGTATCAAACGCACCCTCAATGTTAAAATTAAAAGCTTCGATAAGATAGGCGAAGATCTCCTGCTCAGGCTTGAAAAATAATCCCTTTATTTTTTCTCATCTTTTCGACTCTCCGCAAAATATTTGTAACTTTAAAACTTCAAAATTTAAATATTATAATTCAGGAGCATACAAATGTTTACGGGGCTTGTTGAGGAAAAAGGAACTCTGATAAATAAAATAAGGACGGGCGACGGCTACCGGCTTGAGATAAAGGCTGAAAAAGTGCTTGAAGATACGGTAATCGGAAGCAGTATCAGCGTTAACGGCTGCTGCCTCACTGTAGTTGAGAAAAAAGCTGATTCGGTTTCGATGGATACTATAGAGGAAACATTGAAGAAAACTAACCTTGGCGATCTGACTATAGGTGACTATGTAAATCTTGAGCGGCCGTTAAAAGCGGATGCGAGACTGGGGGGACATTTCGTGCTTGGACATGTTGATACAAAAGGCGAAGTTGTGGAGATTAAAGAATTGTCGAACAGTCATTTTATGAAAATCCGTTTCCCGGAGGAATTCAAGCAGTATCTCATCTATGTGGGTTCGGTTTCAATCGATGGAGTCAGTATGACAGTCGCTGAACTTCGGGATAATGTATTCGGGATTGGTATAATTCCACACACCTGGCATGAAACAGTTTTCTCTACAAAAAAGCCTGGAAGTACTGTCAACCTTGAATTTGATGTACTGGGGAAATATGTCGAGAGAATAATGGAGAATAAAGAACAACCCGGTTTTTGATGGACAGAATAGAACAGAGATTCCTCAAATATATTGATGAGCATAGACTGATAAAAGCAGGAGAAAAGATCCTGGCTGCATTGAGCGGGGGACCTGATTCTGTTTTCCTTCTTCACCTCCTGGTTAAGTTCAGCAGACGTTTGAAGATAGAACTGTCCGCAGTTCATATTAACCATAGTCTTCGCGGTAAAGACGCAGATGAAGATGAGCTTTTCTGTAAAGAGTTATGCAGTAATGAAAAGATTGGATTTTATTCTGTAAAAAAGAACGTAAGATCATTTGCCCGGAGAAATGGTTACTCTCTCGAGGAAGCAGGAAGGATTATCAGGTATAAGGAATTCGGGCGTATTCTGAAACAGAACAAACTTGATAAGATCGCAACTGCACATAATGCTAATGACAATACGGAAACTGTGCTGCTGAATCTTATTAAAGGTACCGGACTTGATGGAATCTCCGGTATTCCCGAAAAGAGAGAGAATATCATCCGTCCCGTATTATGCTTTACAAAGGAAGAGATCCTTTCGTACCTTAGCCGGAATCAAATCCCTTTCAGGACAGACAAATCGAATGAAGGAATTGATTTTGAAAGAAATTACCTGCGTAATAAGATACTACCGCTGATAAAAGAAAAATTAAACCCCTCTGTCGACAGATCATTACTGGTATCTGCAGAAAATTTCAGGAATATAAAAGAATTTATCTTGAACAGTGAAGCAGATCTGTTCCGGGAAATTAAAAAAGACCCCGCTGGGAATCTTAAGCTGCGCATCAGCGACCTGAATAAGGCTAAAGAATCCTTAAAAGGACTTCTGTTGAAGTCCTTACTTGAACGTGAATTAAATATTCAGGTTTTCTCAAATGATATCAGGAAAATCCTGTCATTAGTCACCGCACAGGCGGGAAAACAAATTGAACTTTCCGGGGGAATTATTGTTTTCAGGGAAAGAGACTATCTCAAGATTTTCCGAAGAGAGAAAAATCCGGAGAATTACCTTGAGAAGATCAGTATCGGGGAAAAGAAAAATACCCCCTCAGGAACAGTTTCTATAAAAAAATGTGACCGTGAATCACTGATTTATTCAAATAATAAAAATAAAGAGTATATTTCAGCAGATGCTGTAAGTGCTGAATTTACAATAAGAAGATGGAAAAAAGGCGACTCGTTTCACCCGATTGGAATGAAAGGATCTAAAAAGATATCTGATTTCCTGAATGAACAGAAAGTTGAGTCTTCTGATAAAAAAAATCATCTAATCTTGTTGAACAGCAATAAAGTAGTCTGGGTAATAGGATTACGTATTGACGACAGGTTTAAAATTACTTCTTCAACACAAAAAATACTGGAATTATGCCTGAACTGAAAAATGGTAAACTGATAATTGAAGATGATGTATTTATTCCTTTTATTGAAGAGGACCGGCTTCAGGAAAGAATAACAGAAATGGGAAAAGAGATTTCCCGTGATTATGAAGGGAAGTCGCCTATTTTCATCGGGGTTTTAAATGGAGCATTCATTTTTCTGTCCGATCTGGTGAAAAATGTTGATATAGATTGTGAGATTGATTTTTTTAAACTTTCCAGCTACGGAGATGCAAAAATATCTTCGGGGAAAGTTACGCTGGTTAAGGAACTAAATTGTGATGTAAATGGTAGGCATATTATAATTGTTGAGGATATTGTCGACTCAGGATTATCTATTAAATTCATTGAGGAGCATATTGCATATTATTCCCCCGCTAGTATGAAAGTGGTATCTCTTCTGGTTAAACCGAAAAGCCTTAAATATAATGTGAAAATTGATTATATTGGCTTTGATATTCCAAGTGAATTTGTTATAGGATATGGGTTGGATTATGCTCAGAAATATAGAAATCTGAGATCAATTTATATACTTGAAAATCATAAGTCAGAGTAGATTTTTTAAAAAATAAATAAATGGAAAATGGCAGATAATAAAAATAACAGACCGGTTCAGAAACCTCCGAAAGGAAGTGGTCCGAATAAACCGGACGACAATTTTGATTGGTCTAAAGTAATACGATTAGTTTTCGGCTGGGGAGCTGTGATTGTTGCTGCTGTAATAGTAATGCAGGTCTTCAAGACTGGTACACAGAATTATGTAACCATTACGTATAATCAGTACGAAAAACTTATTGATGACGGGAAAATCCAATCGGCTGTAATTACAAAACAGGATGTGAATGATTATTACTTCAAAGCGATATTGACTTCGGAGCAAAGTTTTGATGTTAATAACCAAACTGAGAAGACTAAGTATATCTCTGTTTACCTCCCTGAGCCCATGATCAAAGATCAGGAGACTGTATGGAAAGCCAAAGGAATTGATTATTCATTCGATAAGGATTCAAATGAATGGCTGAATGTCCTTCTCGGGTTCCTTCCATGGATCATAATTATTGCAGTATGGATAATAATTATGAGAAGAATGCAGGGAACAGGCGGAGGTACACGCGGAATATTCTCTTTCGGAAAGAGTAAAGCGAAACTGATTACACAATCAGGGGTGAGGATAACCTTCCGTGATGTAGCCGGTGCCGATGAGGCAAAACTTGAACTTCATGAAATTATCGAATTCTTAAAAGAACCCACCAAGTTTCAGAAACTCGGCGGTAAAATTCCAAGAGGAGTCCTTCTTCTTGGACCTCCCGGAACCGGGAAAACACTTCTTGCAAGGGCTGTTGCAGGAGAAGCGGGTGTTCCGTTTTTCTCAATCAGCGGCGCCGATTTCGTTGAAATGTTTGTTGGTGTGGGCGCCAGCCGTGTAAGAGATTTATTTGAACAGGGAAAGAAAAATGCGCCCTGTATAATATTTATTGATGAGATTGATGCAGTAGGAAGACATAGAGGAGCAGGACTCGGAGGCGGACACGATGAAAGGGAACAAACCCTGAACCAGCTGCTTGTTGAGATGGATGGTTTTGAACAGAATAGCGGCGTAATAATTATTGCAGCCACAAACAGACCTGATGTCCTTGATCCTGCATTAATGAGACCCGGAAGGTTTGACCGTCAGGTTGTTGTCGACCGTCCCGATGTTAAGGGAAGGGAAGGCATCTTAAAAGTACATACAAGGAATATCCCTCTTGAAGAAAGTGTAAAGCTCGATGTTCTGGCAAAAGGAACACCGGGATTAGCGGGTGCGGAACTTGCTAATCTTGTTAATGAAGCTGCACTGCTTGCTGCAAGGAAGAATAAGAAAAGCGTGGAGATGGTTGATTTTGAGGAAGCTAAGGATAAGGTAATGATGGGAATGGAGAGAAAAAGCCTTATCATCACCGAAGAAGAAAAGAAAACCACGGCTTATCATGAAATCGGACACGTTCTGGTTGCAAGAATGCTGCCGGAAGCTGATCCGGTACACAAAGTTACGATAATCCCGAGAGGCCGGGCATTAGGTGTAACAAGTTATCTCCCCATAGATGAGAAGCATACTTACTCGAGAGAATACCTTGAGGCAATTATAACCTATGCTCTCGGAGGCAGGGCTGCTGAGAAAATTATCTTTAAACACTTTACTACCGGCGCAGGCAATGACATAGAAAAGGCTACCGGAATAGCAAGGAAGATGGTATGTGAATGGGGGATGAGCGATAAACTCGGACCTCTGAGCTACGGTGCTAAAAGAGAGGAAATTTTCCTGGGACGTGAAATACAGAGTCATCGCGACTATAGTGAAAGAACTGCAATTGAGATAGATGAGGAAGTCAGAAGATTTGTAAATGAAGCAATGGTCCGCGCCGAACAGATACTAACAGAAAACATTGATCTTCTCCATAAGCTTTCACAGGAATTACTTGAAAGAGAAATTCTTGATTCGCACGAAATTGATGCGATCATCAGAGGTGAAACACTTCCGCCGGTTAAGAAAAACGGCAGTACAGGAAGTAATCCGGAAATAATTCCGGAACACGTGAAGAAATTAATGGAGCAAAGGAAACCGAAAGAATCTTCTCCTAAAGATGACTCCAACTGATAACGGCACAATTCATTACAGAGATGAATTAGTTAGAAAACTGATTCATCTCTTTTCTTTATCTATTCCCATAATTTATTATTTTATTCCCCGCGGGGATGCTATTTTAATACTCAGCATCTTTACCGCCGCTGCACTGATTCTTGACCTTACCAGGTACCTTTCCCCTGCAGTAGGCACGGTATTTTACAAATATTTCGGGTTCCTGCTGAGAAAGCATGAACTCGATTCCAGTAAAAAGAATCTGAACGGCGCTACTTATGTTTTCATCTCGGCGCTGATATGCGTAATCCTGTTCCCGAAAGTGCTCTTTATTACAGCTTTTACTATTCTCATAATCAGCGATACAATGGCAGCACTTATTGGAAGAAAATTCGGTAAACATAGACTGTTATCGAAGAGTTTTGAGGGAACTTTGGCCTTTTTTATAAGTGCAAGTATTGTCGTTTTTTTCACACCAAAGGTTCAGGATCTCCCGACTGAATATATCATCGGGATCATCGCTGCGGCAGTGGGAGCGATAGTTGAAAATATTTCATTTGGATTTGCTGATGACAATCTGGCAATTCCTATCTCAATAGGATTTACAATGTGGCTTCTTTATATGGCTTTACTCCCTGAACTTCAAATAGTACTACCAATACTTCCGAGGTAGAGAATGAAAAGAATTTTAATAAGTGTAATCTCACTGGTTTCTGTTTTTTACTTTATCGCTTGTGAGGCTTCTAATAAACCTGCGCAGGGACTTGAAGATGAGATTTATGTTGTTGCCGATTCATCGGAATTCTCCGGACTTTCGGTTGCTCTCGATTCCGCATTTGAAAAGATAATTTATACACCTCAGCCTGAAAAACTCTTTACACTTATCAGGATTTCGCCAAATCAGCTCGGAAGATACCAGCATAAGAAAAATATTTTAATTGTAGCTCCATTAAATTCAGGCTCACTCACCTCACAATTTATACATAGCACCGTTGATTCTGCGGCCATAGAAAAGATTAAAGAAGAAAAAGACTTTATGATTAAAAAGGAGGGCCTTTGGGCCAGGAATCAGCTTGTGATGATCTTAACTGCTCCAACGATCAATGAACTTGAATATAAGATCCTGAATAATAAGGACAATCTTCTCTACGCTTTCCAGAAGATCTCGGATGAGAGGCTGCACCAGAGTCTGTACAATTCTCAATATGAACAGGAACCGCTTGAAGGTAAATTGTTAAAGGAATACGGGTGGCTAATATATGTTCAGGCCGATTTTAAGCTGGCCCTGGACATCCCCGCGGATAATTTTGTATGGCTTAGAAGATCACCGGGCAGCGATATGGAACGCTGGGTATTTATTCACTGGATTGACAACGCTTCACCTGCTTATCTTAATGAGGATTCGGTCAGAGCAATCAGGAACCGTATGACTGAAAAATATTACAGAACAACTAACGACAGTTCCTATGTCATTATTGCTTCGGATTATTTTACTTCAAACGAGGTGAACTTTAATGGAAAGTACGCCATCTTTACCCAGGGATTGTGGGAATTGAATACCAAAGGAATGGGTGGTCCTTTCATCAATTATACGTTCTTTGATGATAGTACGCACCGGCTTTATATGCTTGATGGTTCGGTATATGCCCCGAAGTATTATAAGCGAAACCTTATCCAGCAGATGGATGTGCTCCTTCAGTCATTTATGACCGAATCAGATATCAGCAAAGATAAAAAGCAAGAGCTGTTGAATGCAGCTGCAGATTATAAAAAAGAAAAATAACTTTTACAGTCCCCTGAGGTTTGCAGGGATATTAAACCTGGGGAAATCAGATTTAATCTTATTAATGTAAATCTTTGCCCTGTCTGTTTTGTTAAACCGCAGTTCGTACAGCGCTCTCGAAGCTAGCACGGAACCTGCCAGGTTCTGAATAAAATCCGTATACCTGTTTCCATTCTCCGGAAACCTGATGTGAAAATCCGGATCTGCCGCTGGAACATATTCATTAGTAGATTTTACCACTTTAAATAAAAGCACATCGGGAACATAGGTATAACCTTCGGGCAGATTGAACTGTCCGTTCCTTAATTCATTCTCAGCAATTTCAGGTGGAAAATAAAAACTCCGGTGCTCTGTATTCGAAGCCGCAAGATCAGTCATCAATTTGCGGTAAAGGGATTCGAGCAGGTTGGAATCGTATTTCTCATCCCTTTCAAACGGCTGAAGTGCATTTTTGAAAAGCTCAATATCGGTTTTTACTCCTTCAATAACTTCGGGATGATCTGTTTCAAGCTGATTGTAATACCAGGACCTTCTCAGCAATTCCTTATCGATCACTGCAACATCTTTCCTGAATCCTTCGACATACTGAAAATAGTAGGAAGGGGATACGCAGTAATCCCATAAATAACTGAAAACAACAGAATTTTTATCTGTACTCGACAGGAGCGCTTTTGTGTAATCTTCAAACGTATACGTATCACTCTGGTTTACTTCATTATAATTTATGAAAAATTCGCCGGCAGTTAGAAGAACTATGAGTCCGGCTGCAGCCGCTATTTTATACCTTCTGTCACTTACAAACTCATATACCTTTATTAATCCGAATACTGCAAAGTAGGCCAGCATTATATAGGCCAGCAGAAAATAGGAGTCTATATCGTTAATGTCATAGTTAATAGAATAGGCTACGGTCGAAATAAACGTAATTATCAGGAACAGGAAAAGCTTCTTTGCCCGGAAAAATGAGACGAATAGTCCAATGAAACTTATTATAAGAGTAAATGTTAACTCTGCAGGCAGGTTATTTATAAAATAAGCCAGCTGTTTTTTCGCAGCCGCGGTGGATGAAAATAACCAGACCTGGTATTGTTTGCCGCTGATGTGTCTCATGATCCTCTCGAAGTCGATAGGATTGCCCCAGTTTACCGGCGGATTCTGTGAAGCACGCAAGGG
Organism: uncultured Ignavibacteria bacterium; assembly: GCA_963811905.1. Taxonomy (GTDB): domain Bacteria; phylum Bacteroidota; class Ignavibacteria; order Ignavibacteriales; family Ignavibacteriaceae; genus DATFVA01. The sequence goes on along the minus strand of CAWETK010000015.1, from coordinate 38,638 downwards.
CAGGTAACTGTAAAAAATCAGCAGCAATGGGAAAAACAACAGAAGCATTAATAATATTTGCTTTATGCTGGCAATGTTTAATTTCTCTTTTGAAAAATAGAGGAATGCAATTCCCGGAAGAATAAGCAGCGTAGTCATATGGTTGCTGAAACCCAGCGCCAGCACAAAAGCAAGAACCATCCATGGATTTTTTATTGATGCCGGTTTTCTTTCCCCTGAAAATGTATATGCTTTTATCAGGCATAGAATGATAAGACTTATTAGAAAAATGTGCATCGAATATACTTCCACTGAGGTACTCTGGAACCAGAAAGTTTTACTGAGACCCAGCAGGATGCCTCCTCCTGCAGAGGCGATATATTTTATGGCTTCGGGAAGCGAAGTAGACTTTTCCGGTTGTGCGGCTTTATTGCTTTGCTTTGATTTCTTTGCAGACTTTGGTTTTATTTTACTGACTGAGCGGAATTTATCCAGGTTATCTAGTATAAATTTTGATGTGTAGACAAATAGCCCGACACCGAGGCTGCACCATAATGCTGCTAAAATATTAAGCTGAAAAGCAGTGTTAAATGGGAGAGGAATTTTAGAAAAAATATACCCGGCTATTGTAAAAAGCGGGTACCCTGTAGGATGGGCAATTCCGGCAAGTGCCTGAACAGCGGTAAGCTCTCCTGAATCAATCTGGATAATTGTAGGTGCAATAGTTATTAAATAAATCAGGAAAACAAATAACCCGGTTAAAACTGCATAATACTTTTTAAGAAATTCCATTTTATCTGCCGAAAATTTTAGTGAATATAGAAGAAATATCTTTCATTACTGCAGCTAATTTCTTTTCAAAGTTTATTTCAGAACTGAAACCCATTCCTGCAGCAATTTTCCTGAATTTTGTATCATTCTTAACGATTACAGAGCTTGTATGATTGAAAATATTCTGATTCTTAAGTATTAGTGTTTTCAGAAATATGTAGTCTTCAATTAGTGTCTCAAACCACCCGCTATGTTCAGGGTTAGTTTCAGATAATGTCTTCAAAGTGTTATTAATATTCTTTGCTCTTAATTTTTGAAATAAAGGCGGACTGCAAAGTATTAAATATTGTATAATAAATTCAATATCTGTAATTCCTCCGCTGCTCTTTTTAAGGTTAATCATTCCGGGGATTACTCCCGCAGCCGGAAGCATTTTTCTCCTCATTTCTCTAAGATCAGATTTGATCTGTCCGGTGTCCTCATTTTTCAGTCGCTTTACCGCCGCGCGCACTATACGTGTGAAGAGCTTTTTATTTCCGGCGGTGAATTGCAGTTTAGTAAGAGCCTGAAGTTCCCACGTTCTCGCCCTCGAGTGAATGTAACTTACATAAGAGCCGGCATCCCATACAAGCATTCCTCCTTTTCCTTCAGGTCTTAACCTGCAATCGACCGTAACAGGCTTAAATTCCTCCCTCAGTTTATTTAAGAACTCTATAAAGATTTTTTGTGTGCCGGGGTGATCCTCAAGATTATCTGTAATGAAGATTAAATCAATATCAGATGCAAATGTCATTTCTCCGGAACCGAAACTTCCCATTGCTCCAATAAAATAATGATCCCGGAGATCAGGCTTTTCGTCCAGCCAGTGTGAAAAACTTTCAATCCTCTTTTGAAAAAAGGAGGATAAAGAAATAGAAACTTCCTCAGGTTTAATAATACTCAGAGTAAATTGGGCTGCCGTCTGAAAAATGAATTCTTTAAACGGCATCTTATCTGTAATTATTATCCTTTCAAACACTCTGCCCGAAAGAAAATATTCTCTAAGAGTTTTATCTTCAGCAAAAAGATCGACAGCTAATTGAGAATATTCGCATATGGAAAGAAATGCATGGAAAAATTCCTTGCTGCGGAATTCGTCATACCAGATCGATGGAAATTTGGCCTGCCTTATGATCCTTACAAAGTTATTCAGAATCGTTCCCGGATCTTTAGACTTCTTAAGATACTCAATCAGATCATCGCGGATCTTATCAAAGGCCTCCATCGACTGTTTATCAAATTCCTTATTCCCGAGAAGCCCTTTTCCTTCCCTGAGGTATACAATATCCCTCTCAGCTGTCCGTGGATCCGAAAATTTAATAAGTGAAATATCGGTTATCCCGCTGTGCGGCTCAGGTTTTCCGGTAATTGAATGGTAAATCTTTAAGACATTTTTCCTGCTTTTCTCAACAGACATAAGAAAGCCTGCATCATCGCTGAAGCCGAGATAAATACTTAATTTATTGAGCAGATCACCTTCGGAGGGGATCAGGTGCGTTTGTGTATCGTTCATTAACTGAAGGTAGTGTTCAATTTTCCTGTAAAAAATATATGCATCCCTCAGGACAGCCGTTTCATTATCCGAAAGAAGACCGGCTTTATGCAATTCTCCCAGGGCAGTCAGGGTATTGCCTGAACGGACTGATTGAAATTTTCCGCCATTAATCAGCTGCAGTGCCTGTACAGAAAATTCTATATCCCTTATTCCCCCGGGAATAAGCTTAATATTTTCATCATTCTTCAGATTCTTTTCGATATTTAATTTTAATTTCCGGATCTGGTCCATAGGAGAGGTCCTGAAAGATGAGGGAAAAATAAAAGGTGTAAGATATTCTTTGAATTTTCGGAAAAGTGCAGTACTTCCGGCAATGAAATCCGATTTAATGAGCATCTGCCTTTCCCAGTCCTCCCCCCGGCTTTCATAATACATAAGATAATCAGGAAGCCTGCGGCAGAGAGGTGAGTTTCTCCCGTCAGGCCTTAAACGAAAGTCGACTCTGTATAAGTAACCGTTTTCAGTAAGTGAAGTTGCCGATTCAATAAAAAGAAGTGTGGCCTCGGTTAATATCTCCTGGAATTCCTTTTTTCCCTGCAGAGTTTCATTTTCAGCATAAAAAATAATAAGGTCAATATCAGAACTATAATTAAGTTCATTGCCTCCCAGCTTGCCGAGAGCAGCAAGACAAAATCTGTCGCCCGGAAACGCAAGTCCGTATTTATTAAGAATATGATTGTAGCAAATGCTGAATAATTCGGAAGCTATTGCTTTAGCAAGGCTGCTTAATTCTCCGGTTACTTCTTCTATATCTTTCTTAAGAAAAATATCTTTGGTCCCTATCCTTAGTATCTCTTTTCTTTTATATCTTCTCAGGGCATTCAATTTTGCAGTCAGCAGGTTAAAGCTTCCTGCGGCAGATGCAGCCGATTCTTTATAATCGTCTTCGGTGAATATCTTTTCCAGGTTGGCAGGGTTGGCTGCAAGATAAAAATACCCGGGATTTCTGACGAGTATATCAGTAAGGTAATTACTGTTTGAAGTAATGGCAGCCGCTAACTCCATATAGTGAGGATATTTAAGACAATCTGAGAGAAATGAAACTTTATCGTAGACTGCTGAAATGAACCTTAATAAATTTGATTCGGAAGAATGAGTAAAAAAGTGTTTCCGGGCTTCATTTTCTATTAAAGAAAAAAGATCTGAAAGCACCTCTTCCTTAAAGCAGCCGCCGGTATATTCAACGATCCTGCGGATAAAATCTTCCGATAATATTTGTTTCTTTTTTGCGGGCAAATTAAAACTGATTATTTTGTTCTCTAATCTAAAACATTGAAATCATTTATTAAATTATAAATATATCACCCGTTACAGTATTTTATTTTTGTAGATTTATAATTATTCAAAATTTAATGGAGAATTAAATGCAGATAAAGGATTCAACATTCCTTATAACAGGAGGAAGCTCGGGTATCGGCAAGGCTGCCGCGAAAATGATTATAGAAAAAGGCGGCAAGGCTGCAATTACAGCCAGGGGCAAGGACAGGCTTGAAAAGGCCGCGAAGGATATAGGAGCATTTCCTATAAATACCGATGTGTCCCGGCCGCAGGATATTGAAGAAACATATAAACAGTTCTTTAATAAATTTGATAAGCTCGACTGCCTTATAAATAACGCAGGAATCGCCGGGGGAGGAGACGTAGATAAGCTGAAATGGGAGGATTTTGAAAAAGTATTCTCAGTCAATGTCTTTGGAGCAGCCTTAATGGCTCAGAAAGCCTCTGAGATATTTAAGAAGCAGAAGTATGGGAATATAATTAATATAGGCTCCACAGCAGGCGTGAAAGGTTATGCGGGGGGTTCTGTTTATGCATCATCTAAGTTTGCTTTAAGAGGCATGACAATCTGCTGGCAGGCAGAATTAAGAAAATATAATGTCAGAGTAATGTGTATAAATCCCAGTGAAGTAAGAACTTCATTCGGAGGCCGGGAAACTGAAGAAGCAGCCAACCGCCTGAGAGGAGAAGAAATAGCTCACGCAATTGTTTCATCTCTTGAAATGGATAACCGGGGGTTCATCCCCGAATTTATGGTCTGGGCAACCAACCCGTTTTAAAAAGAAAGCATACCCGGAATTCCGCGGGTATGCTTTCAGGCAGCTAATAATTGCTGTTAGTACTTATCCTGATCACTGGATTCTGTGGCAGGCGTGGACATATTTTTCCACCATTCTTCACTATAGTCTTTATACATTTGTTTTTGATTATCATTTAAAACAGATTCGATCCTCGTATTATACGTTGTCTGAAGCTGATCATAATTTTTCGTATCTGAATTAGCTTTTGCACTCTGATAATCAACGAGAATACCTTGTATTCTTGTCTGCTGCTCCTGTGTCAGGTTTACTTTCTGATTTAGCTGGGTCGTCCATTGCTGTGCATTCTTTTTATACGTGTCATTATCCTTGCTCATATCCTTATCCTGCGCGTACAAACTTGTACCTAAAAAGAGAATACATGCAAACAATATTGTACCTGCTAACCTGCCCAAATTTATCTTAAGCATATGCATACCTTTCGTAAATTGATTATAAATAATTTATATTGTGAGAAATTTTCTCACCCCCTATAAAACAAAAGATGATCAGATAGTCAATTAATGAAGATCACATGTGATTTTAAGTTTTGGACAGCAGGAATGACTGGAAACTTTCAGGGAAATAGCAGAGTAGATTTATCCAGGATTTGACGGATTTATACCCTAAAAATGAAGAATAGGGAAAGCTTCCTAAATTGCAATTCAGACGTCCAATGTTTAATTTTGATGTTCAATACCAACGGAGATAATCGATAAATGCAAAATATTATTAAGAAAATCTTTGGCGATAAACACACTAAGGATGTCAAGATATTAACACCCATTGCTGACGAAATAAACCAGGAATATGAGAAATTAAAAGGCCTTTCTGATGAACAGCTGAAAGCCAAAACCCCCGAATTTAAAGAAAAAGTACAGGAATATACGGCCGAAACCCGCGGAAAAATTGAAGAAATTCATAAAAGACTGCAGTCTGACGAAGATTTTGACAGAAATACTTCATATGATGAACTGGATGCGCTTGAAGGTGAGCTCAATGATAAATATGAAGAAATACTGGATCAGCTCCTTCCGGAAGCTTTTGCAGTAATAAAAATTACTTGTGAAAGACTTTTAGGTCAGACCTGGATGGTTGCAGGAAATAAAACGACCTGGGATATGGTCCCTTATGATACCCAGCTTATGGGAGGAGTTGTACTTCACCAGGGGAAAATAGCTGAAATGGCTACAGGTGAAGGTAAAACCCTTGTAGCTACACTGCCGATGTACCTTAACGCTCTATCAGGCCGGGGAGTCCACCTGATTACAGTTAACGATTACCTGGCAAAACGCGATAGCGAATGGATGGGTGAAATATTCAGGTATCACGGACTAACTGTCGGATGTATCCTTAATACAATGAATTCCGAACAGCGGAAAGTACAGTATGGATGTGATATCACATATGGAACAAACAACGAATTCGGATTTGATTATCTTCGTGATAATATGTCTGTCGATAAAGAATACCAGGTACAGCGTCCCCATAACTATGCGATCGTTGATGAGGTCGACTCGGTTCTGATCGATGAAGCCCGAACACCTCTTATTATTTCCGGTGCGGTTGAGGTGGACGATCAAAGGTTCAGCGAGATGAAACCTAAGGTCGAAAAATTGTACAGGCTTCAAACCAGCCTCGTCTCTAAAATTGTGCAGGAGGCGGAAAATAACCTGTCTGAAGACGGAAACGGAAAGATAAATCCAAGTGAAGCTGGAATACAGCTGCTTCGTGCCAGCAGGGGACTCCCGAAACACAACAGGCTGGCTAAGCTTTTAAGCGAACCTGAAAATAAAAAACTCCTTCACTCAACCGAAATGGAATTTCTCAGGGAAAAAGCTAAGAACATGCATATCATAGATGATGAACTCTATTTTGTCATCGATGAAAAAAATAATACAATAGATCTTACTGAAAAGGGAAGAGAAGAACTTGCGAAGGGAAGCGGGATGGAGAAGAACTTTTTCATTCTCCCTGACCTTGGCACTGAAATGAGCAAGCTCGAAAATGATGAAACTATGTCCCCTGAAGAAAAGCTGAAAAAGAAAGACATACTTTATAATCATTATTCCGAAAGCAGCGACAGGATACACACAATCCACCAGCTTCTTAAAGCATACACATTATTTGAAAAAGATGACGAATACGTGGTTACTGAGGACGGCAAAATTGCAATAGTAGATGAGTTCACGGGACGTGTTCTGCCGGGAAGAAGATATTCGGACGGTCTGCATCAGGCTATCGAAGCAAAGGAAGATGTTAAAGTTGAGCGCGACAGCCAGACGCTGGCTACTATTACACTTCAGAATTATTTCAGAATGTACAACAAGCTGGCAGGAATGACAGGTACGGCTGAAACCGAAGAAGGCGAATTTTTTGAAATATATAAGCTTGAAGTTGTTGTCGTTCCTACAAATAAACCTGTTGTGAGAGATGATCAGGATGATGCGGTATTCAGGACAAAAAGGGAAAAATATAATGCTGTTCTGGAAAAAATAGAAGAACTGAGAAAAGAAGGTAGACCTGTACTTGTCGGTACTACCTCGGTGGACGTATCCGAAACGATCGCCAGAATGCTTAAAAGGAAAGGCATTCCTCACAATGTATTAAATGCAAAGCAGCATCAGCGTGAAGCGGAAATCGTAGCACATGCAGGCGAAATAGGAGCTGTAACGATTGCCACAAATATGGCAGGCCGCGGTACTGATATTAAACTCGGAGCAGGAGTGCGTGAACGGGGCGGTCTTTTTATCCTCGGAACTGAAAGACACGAATCAAGAAGAATTGACCGTCAGTTAAGAGGGCGTTCGGGACGACAGGGCGACCCTGGTACTTCGAAATTCTTCATATCTCTTGAAGACGACCTGATGCGCTTATTCGGAAGCGATAGGATTTCCTCGGTTATGGGGAGGATCGGGATAAAAGAAGGTGAAGTGATTCAGCATTCTCTTATTACTAAGTCCGTTGAAAGAGCCCAGAAGAAAGTTGAAGAGAATAACTTCGCAATCAGAAAAAGACTTCTTGAGTACGACGATACAATGAACCAGCAGAGAGAAGTTATATACACCCGCCGGCAGAGAGCATTGGCAGGCGACAGGCTGAAGAGCGAAATCTTTGAGTACCTGGAAGAATTCATCACTGACGTCATTAATCAGAATTTTGATGAGGTGCTTGCTGATAATATAAAAGAGGAAGTTCTGCAGAAGCTGCTTGTTGATGTAAAACTTGAATCCACCGAATTTGAAGAGCTCGGGAAAGAGGGAATAAAAAACCGTATAACTGAAAATGCCAGGACGTTCTATAAGAAAAAAGAAGAAATGCTCGGCTCCGAACTGATGGCAAAGCTTGAGCGCTATGCAATGCTGAGCGTGATCGATCAGAAATGGAAAGAACACCTGAGGGAAATGGATGATCTTAAAGAAGGAATCGGACTCCGGGCGTATGGTCAGAAAGATCCCCTTATTGAATATAAAGGTGAAGCTTTCAAATTGTTTGTAACGCTTCTCGAAGAAATAAGAAATGAAGTAGTTTCTTTTGCCTTCAAGTTTTTCCCTCAGGCTCCCGATGATGTTCAGAACAGGCGAAGACGCCAGCCTTCAAGAATGACTGAAAGCAAGCAGAGTGCTACTAATATCGGATTGGCCTCACCGGCAGGCAGAGCAGCGGGCCAGTCATCTCCCGACCAGGGTGGAAAACCTCAGCCTGTACAGGTAGCCGATAAAGTAGGAAGAAATGATCCCTGTCCCTGCGGCAGCGGAAAGAAATACAAACACTGTCACGGTAAATAAAAAAGGGCTTCTCAATGAAAAAGATTGAAGCGATTATTCGTCCTTTTAAACTGGATGAGGTTAAAGAAGCCCTTGTTGAAGAAGGCATAAGGGGATTAACTATCACTGAAGTGCGCGGCTACGGCAGACAGAAAGGGCATACTGAAACCTACAGGGGAAGTGAATACCGGATAGAATTTATCCCTAAAATTAAGATCGAAATTATAGTCGAAAAGGAGAAAGTGGAGAAGGTCATTGAAGCAATTCTCAGGACGGCGAAAACAGGGCAGGTCGGGGACGGAAAGATCTTTATTTATGATGTTCAGGATGTAATCAGGATAAGGACGGAAGAATCCGGTAAGGAAGCCTTGTAAACCCGGCAAACGAGTGGCAGGACATTTTACCTTTTACTTTTTTTTATACTTTTTTAGCTTGGATTATGCATATCAGAAGATTTATTCCCGGATTGTTTTTCTTTTTCCTGCTTGCCGTCTTGTCCTTCGACGGCTGCGGCGTATGGCATAATTTCACGACTTATTTCAACCTTTACTATGACGCCAAGGATATTTTTGAAACTGCTGAGGATGCTATAAAGGCACAGCAGACAGATCTCTTTGCCGTAGAAGAGCCGAATGCTGCGGGAAATGTAAACCAGCAGCTTTCGAAAGTAATCGATAAATGCTCAACAATCCTTCAGTTTCATTCAGAGTCGGCCTACGTTGATGATGCTCTCCTTATGCTTGGTAAATCATTCTACTACCAGAGAAATTATCTGAAAGCCCTGAGGAAGTTTCAGGAGCTTATTGCTACTCAGCCTCAGAGCGACCTGATACTCGAGACTGAACTCTGGATAGGCAAGACACAGATGAGATTAAAAGAGTATGATGATGGCCTGACAATGCTTGAGACGGTGAAAAAGAAAGCTATAGAAGAGGGAGAGGATGAATACACAACAGATGCATTTCTTGAAGAGATTAAATATAAAATATCCCAGGAGGATTACGCCGGTGCAATAACTGCCTCAACCGATTACCTTAAACAGTCGGATAATGATGAAATAAACGCAGAGATTGAATTTGAACTCGGTAAGTTATATGAAAAAGTTAACGACCTGGAGAATGCAATAACAGCGTACAGACAGGTATTCGATTATTCACCGTCTTATGATACACAATATGGTGCACGGCTTGAACTCGGCAAAGCTTTAAGGGAAGCCGGGCATAATGATGAGGCTCTTGATATTTTTGACGGAATGAGTACACAGGATAAATACTCTGACCATTTCGATGAGATTAATCTTGAAATGGGAGTTACCCTTGCAAAACTTGATCAGTACGATGAAGCCGTTGATGTTCTTATTAAAGTTGACACAACATATAAGGCATCTGTTAACGCTGGTATGGCAAGGTACGAATTGGGACAGATCTTTGAAAATCATTACAAGGATTTCGACAGCGCCAGTGCTTATTATACACACGCTGCCTCTTCTGCTGCACCTCCTGAGTACCTTATCAACGCACGCCAGAAAGCTCAGCAGTTTACTAAGTATATCCAGCTTAGAACAACCCTTAATGTTAACCTTGAAAAAAGATATTACGCTGAGAACCCCGAACAATACTCCAAAGATTCATTGGAGTATTACCAGGAGAGGAAGGATGTAGAAGGGCAGGTGATTGCAGAACAGGAATTTGCACAGGTCAGGGCAAAAATGGATTCTGCTCTTTTTGTCAGGGATACTACCGGGATGAAGATAGATACAACTGTAGTCCAGAAGGACAGTCTTGACCGGCTTGGAAATCCTGTATATGATCAATTCGGCCAGAAGATAACAGTACCCGATACAGTAATAGTTAATCCTCTGGATAGTCTTAAACAAAAAAACGAACTGCTTTCAACAATTGCCTCTCCCAATTTCGAAAAGAGAGTCAAGGAGCTGATGCACGGGAAAGAACCTCCTAAGAAACCGGATATTCCTCTCGATTCGCTGCAGTCCAGGATTATTAAAGAGAAATTTGAGATGGGCAACATTTTCTTTACTGAGTTTAACCTGCCCGATTCTGCCTACCGCTATTATCAGGATGTTCTGGCTCTCAACCCTGGTCCTGAATATACGGCAAGAACACTCTATTCCCTTGGAAGCTATTACCTGACGCAGAATGATTCTGTTAAAGCAGACAGCCTCTTTAGCGTAATATACAGGGATTACCCGGATCAAAGCATAGTAAACGCAGCTGCTAATAAACTTGGAAAAGAATTAAAAGATCTGAACTATGATCCCGCCGAGGATATATATGCCTCGGCTGAAAAAGCCATGCTGGATGACAAATATGATTCATCTCTGGTAAAACTGAAAAGAATATATAACGAATACCCCGGCTCGCCTCTCGCACCGAAGGCACTATATGCTACCGGGTGGATACTTGAGAATAAACTTGATAAACCTGATTCAGCTGCAGCAATATACGATTCCCTTAAGGTGAATTACCCTTCAACAGTCTACGCAAACAAAATTTCACAGAAGATAAGTTATTATAACCAGGAGCAGCAGCGTATCGCCAAAGCAAGAGAGGATTCACTTAAAAAGATGGAAACCCTAAGACTTGATTCACTTTCACATGTGGATTCGCTGGGCAATAAACTGCAGCGTGAAGATACTCTTAAAACTTATAAGAATGCTCCTCCGGACAGGTACGGTGAACCCGATATCAATGCAGGTAAAAAAGGAAATGATACTACTCAGAATAATGTACCTGCTGTAATAGACAGTATGAGACGGAATAATAACCGGGAACTGGAAGACCTGCAGAGGAAATCGGAGACTGAGGTGGACTCACTTACGCCGGCAGATATAAAACGAAAGAGATAAACGTTCTTAAAGAATAGACCGTGATCAGGGATATTATGAATTCAACTTTGCAATTCCCCGAAAATGAGCTGGGCAGAGCCTTCGACAGGGCAGTACCATATCTTAAAAAACATAAACTCAGTACTTTCATATTCTATATTTTATTCCTTCTTTACTTCAGTATCCCCGGTTTGCAGATCCCGTATTTTGAATATTATCATTTCAGAATAACCTCCCTGATGGAAGAAAGAGCCCTTGATAATGGATTAGTCTTTTATCCGCGTCAGTCCTGGACCTCAATAAGTGATATTAACCCAAATCTCCTTAAAGGCATAATATCAATGGAGGACGGAGCGTTCTTTTCTCACAAAGGAATTGACTGGAAAGAGTTAAATATGGCAATGAGACAGAATAAAAGGAGACACAGGATCTACCGCGGAGGCAGCACATTGACGATGCAGCTTGCCAAGAATTTATTTTATACGACCGAAAAATCGGTATTTAGAAAAGGGAAAGAACTGATAACCGCTCTAAGGATGGAAAAAGAATTAAGCAAAAGGACTATACTACAGGCTTACGTAAATGCAGTTGAGTGGGGAGATGGAATATTCGGAGTAGAAGCTGCATCAGAAGAGTATTTTAATAAAGAGCCGGATCAGCTTACTGTAAATGAGTGCGCAAGACTGGCAGCTGTTCTGCCGTCGCCTCTTATTCATCCTCCTGATAAAAACTCCAGATATGTCTTAAGAAGATCGTCAATTATCCGCGGCCGTCTGAATGATATAATTTTGTTTCCGGATGAAAAATGAGAAGAACTGATTTTTTTGATCTGATAGAAGAAGGTGAAAGTCTTCAAATAGAATTTAAGAGAAGGTTTTCAACGCCTGAAAAGATTGCAAGGGAAATGATAGCCTTTGCAAATACCCGGGGCGGATACCTGCTTTTCGGGGTTGATGATGATAAACAGGTCGTTGGTGTTGAAAGCGAAAAATCAGAAGCTGAACTGATAAAGGATGCAGCACTAAATTATTGTGAACCGCCGATTGAATATGAAATAGATTTCCTTAACGTATTCGGCAAAGAGGTGGTAATTGTATCGGTACCCGAATCGGATAAAAAACCTCACAGAATGCAGGATTACCTTGATGAGCTTGATTTGAATAAATCCGTTGTGCTTGTCAGGGTTAATGATAAAAGCATCCAGGCAAGCAAGGAAATGGTAAGAATACTCAGAGCGCGCAGTCAGGATTTGAGCCTTAAAAAATATACTATCGGCTCAAATGAAAAATATGTTTTTGATTATTTAGATAAGAACGAAACCATTTCCGTTAAGGAATTAAGCGACCTGGTTAATATTTCTGAAAGAAGGGCTTCAAGAACACTGGTAAAAATGGTGAGGGCCAACCTGCTTATGATCCATACCAAAGATAATGGTGACGAGTTCTTTACAGTTATTTAACTGACCTTTTAGTCCCTGTCGTATAATTTTCTCAATTCGAATATTGAAATACCGTATGCTACTGCGACATTCAGCGACTGTTTTATTCCGTGCTGCGGTATCTCTATCGAAAAATCACAAAGGTCTATCAGTTCCTGTGCAACTCCGGTTATTTCATTCCCGACAATAAGACAAAGTGGGAAATCCTTTTTATTAATATCGTAATACGGTCTGCTCTTCGAGGTTAACTCCAATGCGCAGATTGTAACTCCCTGATCCTTCAATTTTTTAACTACCTTAACCGGATCTTTCACATATTCCCAGGAAACACTTTCAGTTGATCCTAATGCAGTCTTTAATATTTCCTTTTTACCAGTACCTTCAGGTTTGCCTTTAGGTACTTCATCAGATGGAGGCTGGGGAGTATAACCGCAAAGGTATAACTTTTCAATCATAGCTCCGTCTGAAGTCCTGAAAATCGATCCCACATTATAATTGCTTCTTATGCTGTTCAGTATGACGTATACCGGCAGCTTCTTTGTTTTATGGAGATTATCTAACGTATATCTCTTCTCAGAGATCTCATCGTGAGTAAGTTTCTTCATTCCCTCTTCATTCTTTATTTCTTTATTCTTTTCCTTTTCCCTTCTTCCTTGTACCTTTTATCTTCTCCCTTGTTACTTGTTCCCTGTACCTTCTTACTTGTTACTTTTATCTTTTATCTTGAACCGCCAGCTGTCCGCATGCAGCCGCTATATCCTCGCCCTGCGTATAACGGACTATCACAGTTACATTTTTATCTCTCAGTCGCTGAACGAAATCCTCAATCCTCTTTCTCGGGGTCGGTTCAAGCTGTGCAGAAAATCCTTCCGGATGCATATGCTTCAACGAATTAAAAGGAATTACATTAACTTTTGATGGGATGGTGCTGCATAATTTCACCAGAGCGTTCAGATCTTCATCTCTGTCATTTATTCCCTTTAACATCACGTATTCAAAAGTAATCCTTGTCCCTGTTTTCTTCGCATAGTATTTCACAGCTTCAATATTCTGCTTAAGCGGGAACTTTTTATTTATGGGCATGATCTTCGTTCTTATATCCTCAAAGCAGGAGTGAAGTGAAAATGCAAGTTTTACATTTAACCCGCTATCGGCTAGCTCAATGATCTTTGGAGCTATACCTGCTGTTGAGACGGTAATCTTTTTAAGACTTATCCCTGTAGTTAAATCCTCCCCGAAGATCTCGAGCGATTTTACAGTTTCCCTATAATTCAGCAGTGGTTCACCCATACCCATATATACTATATTGGTAATATTTTCCTTACCGTAATCTTTTGCTGCCATTTTGTACTGGTCAAAGATCTCACCGGCATCCAGGTTTTTCTTATACCCCATTAGTCCTGTTGCGCAGAATTTACAGTCGAGCGGGCAGCCTACCTGGGTGGATATACATAAAGTAGTCCTTTTCTTTTCAGGGATAATAACCGATTCTATTATATTCTTTTCTTTTGTTTCAAAGATGAATTTTTTTGTCCCGGTTTCATCAGATACTTCAGAGCCTGCCTCTGAGAGAGTATTTATCTCCGCTTTTTCGCTCAAAGAATTACGCAGATTTATGGGAAGGTTCTTCATCTCCATAAAATCTCCGGCAAGGTGATTATACATCCAGCTGAAGACCTGGCCGGCCCGATATTTTGGTTCACCATGCTGCTGGAAATAATCCTGCAGTTCGATTAGAGTTAACCCTTTTAATCTTACCTTTTTCCCATTGGATTCTATGTCTGAGGGTGTAATCATTTCATCTTTGTTTTGTATTTTCAAATATACGTATATGAATTTTTTCATAAAATTGAAAAAGAATCACCAAACTGGTTCCCATCTGAATTATAAAGCACGCCGATGGCCCAAATAACTGTCAAATAAGTCAGGTTTACTCTATTTCGCTATCGAATACCTGACCACTGTATGCCCCCCGCTGGCGCTTAAGCATAAAAATTACTCCCCCATTAACATTGCTATAAAAACAGGATTAAAGTATCTTAGAAAATGAATTTTTTAACGGTTTATTCTCACACTAAAATCAGGGAAGAAAAATGAATTTCGATTTAACAGAAGACCAGAAAATGATAATGGAGTCGGCTCGTGAATTCGCACAGGCTGAAATCGCTCCATCAACAGTCGATAGGGATATAAAAGCAGAATTTCCAACAGAAATAGTTAAAAAACTGGGAGAACTGGGGTTTCTGGGAATGATGGTTCCACCTGAGCATGGCGGTGCAGGACTCGATACAATCAGCTACGTTCTCGCGATGATTGAGATATCAAAAGTTGATGCAAGTGTTGGTGTTATCATGTCAGTTAATAACTCACTTGTCTGTTACGGTCTTGAGAAATACGGTTCTGACTTTTTAAAGGAAAAATATCTTCTTCCGCTGGCACAGGGTCAGAAGCTCGGCTGCTTTGCACTATCAGAACCTGAAGCAGGAAGCGATGCAACTAAACAGAAGACTACAGCCGATAAAGACGGTGATCATTATGTGCTTAACGGAATAAAAAACTGGATTACCAACGGAGTAACTTCCGATTATGCCCTCGTTATGGCAACCACAGATAAATCAAAAGGACACAAAGGCATTACCACTTTCCTTGTTGAGAAAGGTACTCCTGGTTTTGATCATGGTAAAAAAGAAGATAAAATGGGAATAAGAAGTTCGGATACCTGCTCGCTTACGTTCGAGAACTGCCGGGTTCCTGCTGAAAATATTGTTTGGGAAGAAGGTAAAGGATTTAACTTTGCTATGAATACTCTCAACGGCGGGAGAATCGGAATTGCTGCGCAGGCTATTGGCGTTGCAGAAGCTTCACTGCAAGCCTCATTGAAATATTCACTGGAAAGGAAAGCATTCGGTGAGCCTATTTCTAAATTTCAGGCTATACAGTTTAAGCTTTCCGACATGGCAATGAAAGTGGATAGCGCTAAAATGCTTACTTTCCGTGCTGCTGCCCTGAAGGATGCAGATAAGCCTTACTGGAAAGAAGCCGCTATGGCAAAACTTTATTCCTCCACCATTGCAGTTGAGAATGCTCTCGATGCTATCCAGATCCACGGAGGCTATGGTTATGTTAGAGAGTATCTTGTAGAAAGATATCTGCGTGATGCGAAAATCACAGAAATTTATGAAGGAACTTCTGAAATTCAGAAAATTGTAATCGCCCGTGCATTACTCGATGGAAAATAATTGTAAAGCGAAACGCATTCTGTAAAGCGAAACGCCGTTTCGCTCCAGTAGAAGGAAAGACTTTCAAGACTCTGTAAAGCGAAACGCTGTTTCGCTTCATCACTTTGCTTAAAATGAGACCCGGCTGAAGAAAATTAATATGAAGAAACTGCTTTTAATTATATTATTTATGTCAGCTATGCTGTCTGCCCAGACCGAAATGCACAAATGGGGAAAAGCAGTTATCTCCTACCAGGCATATACCCCCGCAAATGAAAGAAGCTACGGAATTGAGAAGGGTTCATTAAGTAATATACTCGTAGATGGTTTTACACATGCTTATTGGATCTTAATTTCGGATGTGGATGGCGATAATTGTCCCTTTACACCTTCCTGCTCTTCATTTTTTGTAGAATCAGTGAAAGAAACTAATATATTCCAGGGAACCTTGATGTTCGCCGACAGGCTGACGAGGGATACGAACTTTTTCAACCGTCAATATCATTATCCTTTTTCAAAAAATGGCCGCCTTTATGATATCCCCTCAAATTACAAACTTAATGCAGCAGAAATAAAATATATTTCTCCGTTGGCTTCAGTAAATGATGAATGATAAAACTAATTCTGATATTAAATATCTTTTGTCTTCTCACCTACCGCCAGATCATTCCTCAAACCAGGATCGATTTTCACTCACCTGCAAACATCAGGTTATTTGCCGACTACCTTTTCTGCCAGAATGATTACCTTCGGGCTTATGATGAGTATAAATCTTTCCTGAATAAAGTATATAATGATACAGCAGCTTTCAAAGCGGCACTATCACTTCAAAAAACTGAAGCTTTTGAAGAAGCTCTGAACCAGTTTAAACGTATTCCGACTCAATCAGGTTTCTATTCTGATGCAAGGAGGGAATTTGCTAGGACTCTGTTCCTTAAAAAGGATTTTCCCTCACTGCATAACACATTTAGTGAAACTGATTCTTCAAAAGATTACTATTCATTTATAAACAGGCTGAACACAATTACATATTTATACTCAGATGCGCCGCTTCCGCCTGAGAATTTATTTATAAATCCTTTCCCGGCAGATGAAAAAACCATGGTCCAAAAATTTTATGAATGGAAAGCAGATCCTCCTTTTAAGGATCCTTTACTTGCAGCTGTATTGTCGGCAGCCGTGCCCGGACTCGGAAAAGTGTACACAGAAAATTACAGCGACGGAATTTTCGCTGCTTTTTTAACGGGAGTATTCGGTTATCTGGCTTATACAAACTTTAATGCTGAACATTATGCGAGGGGATGGATATTCACCGGTGTGTCGGCTTTCTTTTATACAGGAAGCATTTATGGTTCGGCCGCTTCGGCACAAATATATAATGCTAAAATTAAGTTTAACTTTGAGGCGGATCTCCGCGATTTCCTCGATGTATTCCATTACCTGTCGGGAAATTATAATTTCTGCAAATGAAAAAGTCTTTTATCAAATATATGGGCCTTATCTGTCTTTTAAATTTTACGGTGTCGTTCGGACAGGAGACCCTGAAGGAGCAGTATGATTATGCCGAAAGCCTTTTTATTAATGAAAAGTACTTTGATGCTGTTACTGAGCTGAAAAGACTTAACTTTTTCGATGAGGGGAAAGAGTATGCATTCCGGGCAAATTATCTTATTGGAAAATCCTACAAGGAGGGAGGAAAATTTTCAGAAGCTTTGAAATATTTTACCCTTGCTGAGATAAATGCATTTAATGATTCTGATTTATTTGATGCGAAAATTTACCAGGTGAGGATAAATATATTACGAAGGACGACGCAGCAGGCAGAAAGACAGCTGGACAGGATGCAGGCGGATAACCGTTTCAGCAACAGATCAGAAGAAATTAGCTACTGGCGCGGATGGGCAGATATTTTTGCTTCTGAATGGGACAAAGCAGCACTCCAGTTTAAAAGAACAGGAAATGATACTCTGCGGCTTTTATGCGAAAAGGTCTCTTCTGACAGCTATAATGTAACAACAGCAAAAATACTTTCATTTATACTGCCCGGGGCGGGACAATTTTATACCGGACATTATTTCAACGGTCTGCTGTCGCTCGGTTGGAACGCACTTTGGGGGTACCTGACCGTAAAAGCATTTGTCGATCAGAGAATATTTGATGGTTTCGTAATTGGGAATTTCCTGTGGTTAAGATTTTATACAGGAAACCTTCAGAATGCTGAAAAATTTGCGGAAGCAGAGAACCTGAATATCGCGAATTCTGCTCTGTCTTTTCTTCAATATCAGTACAAAGGCGAAAAACCATGATCCCGGACGCTTCTTAAAACATCCTTTGAGATATATAAGCCTTTTTCGACCAGTACCCAATTACTAATGACGAACTTTCCCCGGATTGGATATTAAGCCAAATTCATTTTAAATTGAACCTGTGATTTATTCACAGGGTGGAGAAATCCGCCTTATTTTCAACCATATGGAGGCCTTAATGAAAAGAGGTATGGTAATCGGTTGCGCAGTTGGCGGATTTGTTCTCATTATCATCGCAATAATGGTGATATGGGGAATAAATGCCTACAACAACCTGGTAACCCTGAATGAAGCTGTTAATCAAAGCTGGAGTCAGGTAGAGAACCAGTATCAGCGCAGGGCAGACTTAATACCGAATCTTGTTAATACCGTAAAGGGTTACGCTAATTTTGAAAGAGGCGTGCTTACTGATGTGACTGAAGCCCGCGCAAAAGTCAGCCAGATGAACGTTACTCCTGAAGTACTTAATGATCCCCAGGCATTTCAGAAATTCCAGGCTGCCCAGGGACAGTTATCCGGTGCTTTATCAAGGTTACTTGTAACTGTAGAAAACTACCCTGAATTGAAAGCCAATGAGAACTTCCTGCAGCTCCAGGCACAGCTTGAAGGAACTGAAAACAGAATATCAGTAGAGAGACGAAGATTTAACGAAACAGTACAGACATATAATACCACCATAAAAAGATTTCCGAACACTATTTTTGCCGGAATATTCGGTTTTCACCAGAAGCAGTATTTTCAATCAACTCCGGGAGCGGAGACGCCTCCTAAAGTAGAATTTTAGTTTTAATGAGAAAATTATTTTTATTTCTGCTCTTAGTTTCAGTTGCGTATTCTCAGCCCGATGTCCCGCAGCTGAAATATTGGGCAAATGATTTAACTAATACGTTTAGTTCGGACCAGCTCTCAACCTTAAATAATGAACTAAAAACTTTCCAGGATTCAACCAGCAATCAGGTAGTCTTTCTGATGATTCCCACCCTCGATAATTATCCGCTTGAATATTACTCGATGGATGTATCTAAAAAAAATAAAATTGGTACGAAAGAACACGATAACGGAGTGCTGTTTCTTGTAGTTAAAAATGACAGGAAGATGCGGATTGAAGTGGGGTACGGACTTGAAGGTGCTCTCCCTGATGCCCTTGCAAGTTCAATTATCCGAAATGTGGTAAAACCATACTTCAGGAATGAGCAGTATTACCAGGGAACGAAAGCAGGATTGGATGCAATAATATCTGCTGTGAAAGGGGAGTACACCGCTATTAAGCAGCCGGAGAATGAGAAAAAGAAAGCCCCGATTGGTACAATCCTTATGATCATCTTTTTCATTATTATTTTCTTTCTCAGGGGCGGAAGAAGAGGGCTCGGCAGTTTCATTTTTTACGGCGGAATGATGGGAGGACTCGGAGGATTTGGGGGAGGTACACGAGGCGGCGGATCTTTCGGCGGAGGCGGCTTCAGCGGAGGCGGCGGATCATTCGGAGGCGGGGGCGCCAGCGGAGGCTGGTGAAAATAAAAATTTCTTTATCATTATCTTCATTGATGTTTAGTTTCTCTTTTAGTAACATTGTTTCAATTGTTTTTGAATTTAATTCAAAAAATAAATAGACTCTTATTTCATACCATGAAAATCCATTAAGTTTTTATAACAGGAGAAATTGTTATGGCAATAATGATAACCGAAGAATGCATTAACTGCGGTGCCTGTGAGCCCGAATGCCCCAATACTGCCATCTATGAAGGTGCTGCTGAATGGGAACTTGCCGGGAAGAATTACGGTGAAGGAAATGCTGCTCCCAGTGGTGCTGAAGGATTTTATTCCAATGATTTCTTCTATATCGTACCCGATAAATGTACGGAGTGTAAAGGATTTCACGATGAACCGCAATGTGCAGCTGTCTGCCCGGTTGATTGCTGCATCCCCGATCCGAACCATGTTGAAGATGAAGCGACTCTACTCAAAAAGAAAGACTACCTCGATCAGCTAGGCCGTTGATAATTTATTTGATTTTATATTTTGGGGCGTCCAAAACGCCCCTTTTTTGTATTCCCCATCACAAATTCTAACCAATTCCGAGAAATAAACTATTTGGATTCTCTTTTGTGAAAAGGGTGAGTCTAGATAATAAGGGATAAAATCCTCATTTTTAACTGTTTTTTCGTGATTATTCATTGGCCAAACAGAAAATTTCCTCCTTCTTCGGGTGGCATACTTTTGGTTTTACATAAACCAACAAAAAGATAATGCAATTCATTAAAATAGAGACAAAAGGAGAAAGTAATGGCATACAGGATCAATGAAGAATGCATAAACTGTGGAGCTTGTGAACCGGAATGCCCGAATAATGCCATTTATGAAGGCGGACACGAATGGGAATTAGATGGTAACTCATATGGAGAAGGCGCTGCAGCACCATCAGGTAAATCAGACTTCTACTCAAACGATTATTTTTATATAGTTCCTGATAAATGTACTGAATGCGAAGGATTTCATGATGAACCCCAGTGTGTTTCGGTCTGCCCTGTAGATAGTGTGTTAAAGATCGAAGACTAGTTAGTTCTTGAATTTTTTGCTGCAGGGGAGTAGCGGAAAAAACGTTGGGGGATATGGCCAGGGGAGACTGGACACCAACGGGACCCAGGGGAGTTTGCGGCCAGGGGAGTGCTGAAAAACTCAACTTTGGGGAATTGTTCAGGGGAGTTTTGCTGTGGGGGTTGCACCAGGTAAAAAAGATATCATCGGGGACGGAAAAGGACATCTGAATGGTGTCCTTTTTCTGTTTAAATGGTAATTAAATATCATTTGCAGAATTTTTGATTAATTGCCCGCATCTTTTATCTGCAGGAGTAATTCAGACAGGTTTCTATAAAAGTTTAATGCAGTGTTCAACTCGGGTCAGGTTTCCATTTTCCTTCCTTTCACCTTTAACAAATCTTCTTTAACTTTAAATTCTTTAAGTATCATTAAAAAATCATAGGTTTGTATGAAAATTGGTAAGTATGAAGTTCATATTATAGAATCGGGTTACTTCGGACTCGACGGCGGTGCGATGTTCGGCATCATTCCGAAACCATTGTGGGAGAAGACTAACCCTCCCGATGAAATGAACAGAATTAAGCTTGCAACAAGGAATCTTCTGCTTGTATCGGATTCAAAAAAGATACTTGTCGATACGGGTATGGGAGATAAATGGAATGATAAGAATATGGAAATTTATGCAGTCGACCAGGAATCATTTTCATTGAAAATTCCCTCGCAAAGTTAAACCTTGAACCTCGTGACATAACTGATGTTATACTGACGCACCTTCACTTCGATCACACTGGCGGCTCAACAATAATAAATAACGACAAGCCCGAGCCGGCCTTCCCTGATGCGACGTATTATGTTCAGAAAGAGAATTATAAATGGGCAGTGAATCCTTCGGAAAGAGACAGGGGAAGCTATATTAAGGACAATTTTGTACCTCTGAAAGAGGCTGGCGTGCTGATGCAGATAGAAGGAGAGAAACAGTTTGACGATGAAATCGATTTTATCATATTGAACGGACATACTTTCGGACAGCAGCTCCTTAAACTGTCTGATTCGGCGAATACTTTCCTTTATGTTTGCGATCTCTTCCCTACTAGTTGCTCATATCCCGCTTCCCTATGTAATGGGCTACGACCTTCAGCCGCTGATAACGGTTGAAGAGAAAAAGAAAATACTTAAACGAGCTCTCGATGAAGAATGGAAATTGTTTTTTGAGCACGATCCTGAAACGGCTTTTGCAGCCGTGACCTCCGGAGAAAAGGGAATACGTATAAAGGAAAAGTTTAAGTCATTCTGATGGAGGGATTTTTTAAAGTATGCAGGACAACTGATCTTGTAAATAATTCCGGCAAAAGGTTTATCGTAGATGATGTTGATGTCGCACTATTTAAAGTTGATGACAAGATATATGCTTTAAGTAATATTTGTCCTCATCAGCATTCTCCATTAATTTATGATGGCTTCCTCGAAGACGGCTGCGTAGTTTGTCCGGCTCACGGCTGGATGTTCAGCCTTGAAACAGGCAAAACTCCGACGGGACAAAGAGGGCTAAGTTCATTTGAGGTTCTTATCGAAGATGGATATGTATTTGTGAAGGCATTTAAGAAAGTTTTGAAATGGTAATAGAAGATTACAAAATTACAGGCTTAAAAGATTAGATATAAATGAACGATGAAACTGAATAATGAATTAGTTGAAGAACTTGCTTTACGTATTGGATTTGACCTTGTTGGATTCGCAAAAGCGGATATGCTGAATGCAGAATCAGCTCAGCTGCAGGAATGGCTTTCAAAGGGATTCCAGGCAGGGATGACGTACATGGAAAGAAATACAGATAAAAGAAAAGATGTACGCGAAGTATTCCCCGATGCGAAGAGTGTAATTTCACTTGCTCTTAACTATTATACTCCTGGCCGGCATTCGAATAGTGAAGATGAAGGTAAAATCTCAAGATATGCCTGGGGCAGGGATTATCATCTGGTAATCTGGGAAAAACTTGAGCTGTTCGAAAAAGAATTGATGAAACTTGACCCTGACTTCAAATCTATTTCATACGTTGATACCGGGCCCGTAATGGATAAAGCGTGGGCAGTAAGGGCGGGGATCGGATGGCAGGGAAAGCATTCTAATGTTATAAATCCAGCTATAGGCAGCTGGTTTTTTATTGCAAATATTATTACAAACATAGAATTCAGCTATTCGGAACTGATAACTGATCACTGCGGATCCTGCACTGCCTGCATAGATGCATGTCCTACAAAAGCAATCGTCGAGGAATATGTTGTTGATTCCGGTAAATGCATCTCTTATCTCACTATAGAGAATAAAGGTGAGATACCTGCATCATTTAAAGATCAGTTTGAGAATTGGATGTTTGGCTGCGATATTTGCCAGGATGTCTGTCCCTGGAATGTCAAATTCAGTGAAAGTTGTGAGAAAGAAGAATTTTATCCATCTGAGGGTAAAACCGGAATTAAATTATCTGAGGTTACAGAAATGAGCAGCGGGGAATTTAACCGCAGGTTTAAAGAAAGCCCGGTCAAAAGGGCTAAATTATCGGGACTAAAAAGGAATGCTTTATTTATTTTGAATTCCGGAAACTTTAAAAATCACAATAGGAATTCGTAAATTTGCAGTTAGAAAAATTGAATCGGAAACTTTTCAGTAATATTGGAATCTAACAAGTACTTAATTATAGTTTTTATGGAGCTAAAATGTCTGATACAGAAAAAAATCAAAATCATCATAAAATAATTATCATTGGTTCAGGTCCTGCGGGATTTACAGCCGCTTTATATAATGCGAGGGCTGAACTGGACCCGGTGATTTTTGAAGGGATGCAGCCGGGCGGACAGCTTACGATTACGACTGAAGTTGAAAATTATCCGGGTTTTGAAAAAGGTATAATGGGTCCTGAATTAATGGATGTCATGCGCAGCCAGGCTCACCGTTTCGGAGCGAAATCCTATTACAAGGAAATTACCGAAGTTGATTTTTCCAGGAGACCGTTCGTTCTGAAATCGTACGATGAAGTATATACTGCAGACGCTGTTATTGTAGCTACAGGTGCTTCCGCAAAACTACTCGGCATCGAGAGTGAAAAACATTTTATGGGTTACGGCGTTTCAGCTTGTGCAACCTGCGATGGATTCTTCTTTAAAAATCTGAAGGTTATAGTTGTCGGCGGAGGAGATACGGCCATGGAAGAAGCAAATTTCCTTACAAAGTTTGCTTCTGAGGTGACGGTTATACACCGGAGGGAAGAGTTCAGAGCTTCCAAAATTATGCTCGACCGTGCAATGAATAATCCTAAGATTAAGTTTATGACCAATAAAGTCGTTAAGGAAGTACTTGGAAAAACTGAAGACGGCAAAAAAGTGATGACCGGGGTTCTGCTTGAGGATACAAAAGATCTCTCAATCTCAGAGCTTGCTGCTGATGGATTATTTATAGGGATAGGACACAAACCGAATACCGAACTTTTCAAAGGTATTCTCGATATGGATGAAACAGGATACCTCCGGGTACAGGAAGGTTCTACTTATACAAATATTCCCGGCATATTTGCGGCAGGGGACGTTGCAGATAAAACTTATAGGCAGGCGATCACAGCTGCAGGTTCCGGATGTATGGCTGCATTAGATGCAGAACGTTGGCTGGAAACACAGGAAGCAGAAGTTGCGGAAAACGTGCAGGCCGGAAAATCTTAAGGTCAAATTGTAAAGAAGCTGTCTTAAAACTCATACTTTTATGACAGCTTCTTTTATCATTACAACATGTCTATAATCAATCAACACTTCTCCCTTTTCAAAAAGCAGGATTTCTTTAGCCCCGGAAATATGAAGACCCATTTAATCATTCCAGGTATCCTTTACAGTATTCATGGTTGATTATTCCTGTATTTATTCGCCACGATGTTTGCTATTACAAAACCAATACCTGTAATAGTAAAGATTGAAAATGGCGTCCAGTAATCTCTATTTGTTATATCCTGCAGCCAGAGTCCGAGTCCGAGCGAAATTCCAAAGGCTACAGTTATTATGCCTATCTTCATCAGTCTGTACGGATCTTTCTTGCTTTCAAAGAACTCTTTTATTGAATCTGCGCTTAAACCTTTATCTATTAGCATCTGCCGTTCCCGTGAGCGCAAATAGAAATATGTTACAAGCACGAGTCCTGCTACCAGGGTCATCACTATAGGGATGAATACTGCAATTACTTCACTAGCCATTTTGTTACCTTTTTTATTTATCTGTTAAGACTGTAAAATTTCCTATTGGTTACAGCTGATCTTTCCAGCTTCTGTCTGTTCAGACCTATCCGGATTGATAAAGGTTACACGAAACTCAAAAAAAAATCTCACCTTCTCACCCTCTAATCTTCTCATCTTCTACCTTCTTATCTTCTTATCTTCTTATCTTCTTATCTTCTTCCCTCCTTACCTCCTCATCTTCTCACCTTCTCACCTTCTTATCTTCTCATCTTCTTATCTTCTTATCTTCTCATCTTCTTATCTTCTTATCTTCTTCCCTCCTTACCTCCTCATCTTCTCACCTTCTCACCTTCTTATCTTCTCATCTTCTTACCTTCTCATCTTCTTATCCTTCTCATCTTCTTACCTCCTCACCCTCTTACCTTCTCCCTCCACCTCCTCGTCCATACTACTATCTGAATACTAAGAACGTCTTAGGTTGTAAACCCGGGTTATATTATGCAATGCCTGGTTAAGCATTCCTGAGATAATGATGCTGTTGTCTTGTTCAAAAAATGTCCATTTGTTTTGAATGGGAATGTAAATACCACCTTTTCATTTTTAATTATGCATTGTTAATTTTTAATTATACATTGTTAACTACTCTGTAACCTATTTCCATAATACCAGGTCTAATGGATAGATGAGAGAATTAACCGATGCAGAGGTAATCGAATCTGTCAGGAAAGGAAATCAATCTGATTTTGAAATACTGGTGGATAGATATAAAAACAAGGCGTTTTCGCTCCTCTGTAACATGTTAAAAGATTCAATGGAAGCTGAAGAAGTTCTCCAGGATGCTTTTCTTAAAGCATATTACGGCTTGAATAATTTCAAACAGGAAGCTAAATTCTCCACATGGTTTTACAGGATTGTTTATAATACAGCATTAACCAGGCTGTCTGCGAAGAAAAGAAAGATTGAAAGAGAGATGACTTCAATAGACGAAGAGCTGAATATTTCAGATGACACTTACACGGCAGATTCCGAAAAACAAGAACTAAGTCTGCTTCTGACCGAGCTGATTGATAAACTTCCTCCGAATTATGCATCTGTTATTACTATGTTTTATCTTGAAGAAATGTCCTGCGAGGAGATTAGTGAAATTACAAACCGATCAGTATCAAATGTTAAGGTGCTGCTTCACAGGTCGAGGAATGCTCTTAAGGATATTGTACTTAAAAGCAATTATACAATGGAGATGTTATGACCGGATTGACGGATGAGATCCTGAACAGATATCTTGACGGTGAATTAAGCCCGAAAGAACTAAATGAAGTAAGGAAAATCCTCAATTCTTCGGAAGATGCCAGAAGAAGATTATACGCTATTCAGCTTGTGCACGATGGATTAAAAAAATACAGCGGGAGAAAACCGTCCCCTGCTTTCACTTCTGTTTTAATGAAGAAAATTGTAAGGCGGCCGGAACCAAAAGGACAGAGGTATTTCATATTCTCTATTTCCTCAATTTTTGTCCTCGTAAGCCTGGCAATAATAGGATATCTTACTTCGTATATCATCTCTATGGGTCAGGAATCATCCGGGGGAAACAGCAGTGTTAATAATCTTATCTACCTGGCTGAAAGGATGGTTCATGGAATTCAAACATTGTTCACTGCCGGTAATGTTTCTCTTATTGGTTTCATTTTTTCCTTTGCCATCATAATATCAGCCTGGTTCTTCTTCGATAGTCACCGGCAGACAAAAGCAAAACTTACCAAGCTTTGATCCGCCCAAATTAAGCTCCTTCTGTAGTCATTTTTCGTTCCACTGCACTGATTCTCACAAAAAATTCGCATCATTTTAGTATTTTATAGCGTGTGTTTTATTAAAACGAGGAAAAAATGCTAGTAACCACAACTAATGTAGTAGAAGGCAAAAAAATTACACAGTACTTCGGACTCGTTTCCGGTGAAGCAATTATGGGTGCAAATATATTTAAGGATATTTTTGCCGGAATCAGGGATATTGTAGGCGGACGCTCAGCTTCATACGAAAAAGAGCTTCGAAGGGCAAAGGATATTGCAGTTGCGGAAATGATGGAAAATGCACAGGCTATGGGAGCTAATGCCGTAATAGGAGTGGATCTTGATTATGAAACAATAGGCGGCGGTACCGGTAATATGCTGATGGTAAGTGCAAGCGGGACAGCAGTGCTTATTCAGGAGTAGGAATTTGATTTATCAAATTCAAAAAGACAATAAACTAATGAGATAATATGGATACTAAAGCAGGATATGCGGCAATACTGGGACTGCCGAACGTGGGTAAATCGACTTTACTGAACGCGTTGCTGTCTCAGAAGATCTCAATCGTCAATGAGAAACCCCAGACTACCAGGAAAAGAATTCTCGGTATTTTATCCGAAGAAAATTACCAGGTAATTTTTCTTGATACCCCGGGAATTCTTAAACCTAATTATCTCCTGCAGGAAAAGATGATGGATGATGTAAACCGTTCCATCAGGGATGCCGATATATTTCTTCTTATGATCGATGTCTGTGATGATCCTGAAGGTGAAAAGCTGTTTTCACTTCCCGAAGTAAAAAAGGTTATGGAATCGGGTGTGCCTGTAATCCTGCTGCTAAATAAAGTGGACCTCATCAGCCAGGAAGTTGTAACGGTGATGCTTTCTAAATTCGGGGGGAAAGGTATATTTAAGAGTGTGATCCCCCTGGCAGCCAGCGTAAATTATAATATCCAGAAAGTCCTTGTGGAGATTGTCGATCTGCTCCCGGAAAATCCTAAGTTCTATCCGGATGATATAGTCGCAGATGAGAATGAACGATTTTTTGTCTCCGAAATTATCAGAGAAAAGGTGCTTGAGCTTTACCATGAGGAAATCCCGTATTCGGTTGAAGTTCTGATTAATGATTTCAAAGAGAGAGCAGCAAACAAAGACTATGTAGATGCAGAGATCATTGTCGAAAGGGAGGGGCAGAAAGGAATAATAATCGGGAAACAGGGAGCGGCTATAAAAAAGCTGGGAGAAATTGCACGTAAAGCAATCGAGGAATTCCTCCATCGTGAAGTGTATCTTGAACTCCGCGTGAAAGTAAGAAAAAACTGGCGCACAGATGAAAAGATGCTGCGTTCATTCGGATATTCCCACGATAAGGAGCAGGGTGAATAAGTTCCTTCAACCATACTTCCTGCCAGTATGAAATATAAAGGCGAAACTGCACTTCTGACCGCTACTTTAATCTGGGGCGCTACGTTCACAATAATTAAAAGTGCACTGAATGATGTTTCCCCGCTGATATTTATTTCACTGCGATTCACACTGGCGGCTCTTATACTTCTTCCCTTCCTCTTCAAAGCATTAAAAGGTATAACAAAACCTGTTCTGCTCGGCGGAATTACGCTCGGCGTGTTTTATTTCCTGGGATTCGCAACCCAGACAATCGGACTGAATTATACGTCCGCTACCAAGTCCGGTTTTATTACCGGCTCATTTGTTCTTTTTACCCCGCTTCTTCAGATCACTATTGAAAGAAAACTCCCCTCAAAAGGCAGCGTAGCAGGGATCATCCTGGTGGTAATAGGTCTGATCTTTCTTTCGAGCAGCGGAACATCACTCTTGTCAGTCTTTTCCGAGATAGGCGGGGGCTTTAACCTTGGGGATTTCTTTACTCTGCTCTGCGCTTTCTTTTTCTCGCTGTATGTTGTATACCTGGATATAATCAGCAGGAAATATGATTACAGACCGCTCGTTTTTCTTCAGATAGCTGTTACGGGGATATGCGGAATACTATTTGCGGTCATCCTTTCATTTTCCGGACTTGAGACCCCGCATATTGAGTTCACCGTAAATTTACTCTTTGCGGTGGGATATACATCAATACTTGCAACTATCGTAACAACTATTATAATGACTAAATACCAGAAGTTGATACTTCCGGCAAGAGCTGGAATTATTTATTCCTTTGAGCCTATTTTCTCTGCGATAGTTGCTTTCTTTGTGTTGAGAGAAAAAATATCTAATTTTGGATTTATTGGCGGAGCTCTTATATTTTCAGGACTCCTGGTATCGGAGTTAATTGATAAAAAAAATGAACAAGTGGTATGAGCAACAATGAAAAACGTGCAGAAATTATTGCAAACGGGTTAGTGCAGGGTGTGGGATTCAGGTACTTTATAATTAAGAATGCTGAAAGTCTCGGACTTAATGGCTACACAAAAAATCTGTATACAGGTGAGGTTCTTACAGTAGTTGAGGGAAGTAAGGTGAAGATAGAGGAATTATTTAAAAGGTTAAAGGTAGGTCCTTCACATGCCGCCGTTAAGAACTGTAAAATTGAGTGGGGAGACAGCAAAAATGAATTCACACATTTTGAGATAAGGTATTGAATCAGCAATTCAGAACTGGTTTTGGTTTTGATGTACATGCTCTCACTGAAGGCCGTAAGTTAATTTTGGGCGGAATCGAAATTCCGCACTCAAAAGGACTGCTGGGGCATTCAGACGCAGATGTATTGCTTCACTCCATTACCGATGCCATGCTCGGCGCCCTGGCACTGGGAGATATTGGTCAGCATTTTCCAGATACAAAACAGGAATATAAAGACGCAGATAGTTCCATGTTTCTCAGGATGACTTATAAACTGGTCAGACAGAAAGGTTATTCACTTGGAAATATTGATTCAATGATCTCCCTGCAGCAGCCGAAAATCGCACCCTATATTATTAAGATGCGCGAAAATATTTCAGAAATCCTTGGAGTAGCACTGGACCAGGTTTCGGTAAAAGCAGGAACGAATGAAAAATTAGGATTTATTGGCAGGGAAGAAGGAGCTGCAGTTTTTTCAACCGTACTTTTAATTAAAGACACTTAAGTATGATTGAACATATCCTCGATTTCATTTCACAGCTTACTCCGTTCTGGATTTATATCGCGCTGTTCTTTTTTTCTTTTATTGAGAATGTATTCCCCCCATCTCCAAGCGATCTCGTTATAATTGTCGGGGGTTCGCTTATCGGCACAGGTGAGCTTCATTTTATACCAACCCTGTTATTTACCACTTTCGGCAGTGTAATCGGGTTTATGACGTTGTTCTATATAGGCACCCAGCTTGATAGAAAGATTATACAGCAGGGGAAAATTAAATTCATTTCGATTGAGGGACTTACAAAGGTGGAACTCTGGTTTAAAAAATGGGGCTACTGGATAATACTTGCAAACAGGTTCCTGCCGGGAACCCGCTCTGTAATCTCGTTCTTTGCCGGGCTGAGTGAACTGGAATTCAAAAAAACTGCAATCCTTGCGTCAATCAGCGCATTTGTTTGGAATGCAATAATTATTTATCTCGGTGTTATATTCGGGAATAATATTCAAGTTATTGACAGTTATCTTTCAACATACAGCAATATAGCCTGGATCATTACAGGAGTTGTGGTCGTTGTTGTTGCTCTGAGATTTATCTTTAAGAAATGGAAAGCAAAACATTGAAAATTTTCTTCTGGAAAAACAGACCGTTTATAACTGATGAAGAAAAAAAACACAGGAGAAAAGACAGACTTCTTTTAATTCTCAGCGGAATTTTCCTTGGTGTTTCTTTCCCGCCTTTTCCGTTCCCATTTACCATTTTAATGCTGATAGGTTTAATTCCTTATTTTATTGTAATTGAAAGACGCGGAAAACTCCTCGAAATTAATTCAGCAACCTACCTTATGGCATTCGTTTTCGGAGTCATAACCATCTACTGGGTGGGCAGCTGGCAGAAGGAATCCGATCCTTTCCTTATGATCTCGGGTGCTCTGCTTCTTTTTGTTAATCCGGTTTTCTTCCTTATTCCATCAACGCTGCTCTATTTCTCAAGGAAGATCTTTCCTGCGGGAGTTACGCTGTTCCTTTTCCCGCTTTTCTGGGTAAGTTATGAATATGTCTATATGCTTACAGATCTGAGTTTTCCCTGGCTGACTCTCGGAAACGGACTGCCTCATTTTACAAGCTTCATACAGGCAGCTGATATTGTCGGTACACTGGGATTATCTTTGATTGTAGTATTCATAAATGTTCTTCTGTATAAAGGCATATCTTTTTATCCGCTCAAAAGGAAATATTCGTTTTTACATTTTGGGCTGGGGATTGCTTTAATTTTAATTATGCTGATATATGGGGCATACAGACTGAATACTTTTAAGATATCCGGCAAAACTGTTCGGGTAGGACTAATCCAGCCGAATCTCGATCCATGGCAGAAATGGAGCGGCGGAAGTGTTGAACAGCTTACGCACAATTATCTCGATATGTCGAGGCAGGCAGTTAAAAAAGGAGCAGAACTAATCGTTTGGCCGGAAACAGCTATCCCCGATTTTTTAATGAGCGGTCTTTACACGAATGCACAGGATTCTATCTTCAATTTTACACGGGAAAACCGGGTTTATATTTTGTCGGGCATCCCTGACATCAGGTATTACGAAAAGGGACCTGGTTTGCCTGAGGATTCAAAATACAATCCAAACGGAAATTATTACTACAGGACGTACAATGCAATTTTTCTTTTTTCTCCTTATACACGCGAGATTCAGAAATATGGCAAGATGAAGCTTGTTCCTTTTGGGGAAAGGGTTCCGTTTGTAGATACATTTCCGTTTTTAGGCGATTTGATAAAATGGGGCGTCGGAATTACGGGATGGAATGTAGGTAAGGATACTGTTGTATTTAATGTTCCTCTGAGGATTAAAAATGACACAGATAAACAGGATACCCTCAAGCTTAATGGTCTGGTTTGCTATGAATCTATTTATCCGGATTTTGTAGCATCATTTGTTGACAAAGGAGCTCAGCTTATTACAGTTGTAACAAACGACAGCTGGTACGGGAATTCGAGCGGACCATATCAGCACGAGGAAATGTCGGTTCTCAGGGCAGTTGAGAACCGGAGGTCTGTGCTGAGAGCTGCAAACGGAGGAATAAGCTGCTATATCAATCCCCTTGGTATTACTGAAGTGCAGTCGAAGATGTTTACAAAAGATATTATTGTCCGGGATGTTCCGGTCGAATCCGGTGAAACGTTTTACACGAGAACTCATTCGGTCATTCCGATGCTCTGTTCCGTTTTCTCGTTATGGATTATCGGAATAATCATACTTAAAAAACTGAAAGAAAAATTTAATCTTTAACTAATCATAATTTCAAAAATTACAGTATAAAAATGTCAGAAAAATTTATTGATTTAAGAAGCGACACCATCACCCGGCCTTCGGAAGCGATGCGTAAAGCGATGTATGAAGCAGAAGTAGGCGACGATGTTTTCCAGGAAGATCCTTCGGTAAATAAGCTTCAGGAATATGCTGCAGAGCTTCTCGGGAAGGAAGCTGCTCTCTTTGTGGCGAGCGGGGTAATGGGAAACCAGGT
This sequence comes from uncultured Ignavibacteria bacterium, assembly GCA_963811905.1. Taxonomy (GTDB): domain Bacteria; phylum Bacteroidota; class Ignavibacteria; order Ignavibacteriales; family Ignavibacteriaceae; genus DATFVA01. Next base: position 6,498 of record CAWETK010000015.1, on the reverse strand, counting down.
ATGCCTTAATGTTTTAACAAATCCCGGTGATGAGGTAATCTGTGAAAGGGATTGTCATATTTTCAATTATGAATCGGGATCTCCTGCTGCTTTAAGCGGCATTCAGCTTTCGCCGATTGATGGAAAAAGCGGGGTAATTACCCCTGAACAGGTGGAGCCCTATATTCGTCCCGCCAGTGCTTATTATATGCCGAGGACAAAGGTAATTGAAGTGGAGAACACGCATAACCGGGCCGGAGGAACAATTCATCCGCTTAATAATATTTCTGCACTTGGAAAGCTGGCGAAAAAGTATAATCTGTACTATCACCTGGACGGAGCAAGAATATGGAATGCATCCGTGGCTTCGGGAATCCCGGTAAAGGATTATGCTGAGCATTTCGACACGATCTCCTGCTGCCTCTCAAAAGGTCTCGGAGCACCGGTAGGCTCTCTTATTGGAGGGACAAAGGAATTTATTAAAGAAGCCTTCCGCATCAGAAAGGCATGGGGCGGGGGAATGAGACAGGTTGGAATAATAGCGGCTGCAGGTCTCTACGCCTTAAAAAACAATATAGAAAGGCTCGAAGAAGATCACAGGAAAGCAAAAACCCTTGCTGAAACAATTTCGGAACTCCCTTCCCTTGAGATTGATATGAACGCTGTCCAGACGAATATCCTGATATTCAGGCCTTTAAAAATGACGGTTGAGCAGGCGATAGCGGCCTGTAAGGAAAAAGGACTTTTAATTTCTGTAGGAAAGATTGACTCGCTCAGGGCAATTACTCACCTCGATGTCAGTTTCGATGAAACCGAAAAGGCATGTAGAATTATAAAGGAAGTATTCAAATAGTATGGACAAAGCTGATTTCAAACATAATATTACAGTTACTGTGCGCTTTAATGAAGTGGATATGCTCGGTGTATGCAATAATGCTGTATATATAAATTACTTTGAACACGCAAGACTTCAGTATATCAAAGCAGCGGGTCTGATGCCTGAAGGAGGCTTATTCTCCGACGGCAGGTTATTTTTTATGGTGCGGAATGAAATTAACTACAGGGGGCATGCACATTACGACGATGAGCTGAATGTCTATACAAAAATATCGTACATAAAAAACTCATCATACGGATTTGAGCACCTAATTGAAAATAAAAGAACGAATGAAATTATAGTAGATGGTTCGGGAGTAGTCGTGCAGGTAGACCCGAAAACAAAGAAATCAACACCGCTGCCGGAATTCTTCTATGAAAAAGTAAAGGCTTTTCAGGGAGAAGTTAAAATAATCAAAGAATAAATTTGGGGAAAGAATGCGCCGGATCGTTTTTGATATTGAAACCTGCTGCAGCCCTTTCGAAACATTGACTGAAAGTCAGCAGGAATATCTTCTCAGGTATGCAGAAAAAGAACCTACTGAAGAGCTGCGTAAAGAAAAAAGAGAAGAGGCAGTAAGGTATACAAGTCTTTATCCGTTTACAGCAAGCGTAGTTGCTATTGGAATTTTCGATGTAGAAAAAGAAAAGATGTTTGTTTACTACAATGATCCCTCCGGAGAAGAATGGTCATCCGAAGAAAAGAAAGTTCAATACAAAGCTGTTGATGAAAAAGAGATGTTAACCTCATTCTGGCGGATAGCGGACGTTGCCGGTCAGGTAATTACTTTCAACGGAAGGGGATTTGACGCTCCTTTTCTTATGCTCAGATCTGCAATGTTAAATGTTAAACCCTCCAAAAACCTTATCGGGAAAAGGTACGACCAGTCCTATCATATAGACCTTCTCGAACAGCTTACTTTCTCCGGTTTAACAAGAAAATTCAACCTCGATTTTTACTGCCATGCTTTCGGAATAGAATCTCCTAAATCAAAAGGGATAACCGGAATGGATGTTAAGAACCTCTATGAAGCCGGCAGGGTAAAAGACATAGCTGTATACTGCGGAGAAGATGTCTACGCCACCTGGCAGCTCTATAAAATATGGAATGAATACCTTAATATTTGAATTTAAATTGATGTCCACTTCAACATTCCCATACTCCCCAACACGGCAAACTGGCAACCAAATCAACCACCGATAGGTGGAACTTACAGCAGTTTGTAACTTATTGCGGTAGCTAACCAGCCCCGTCCCTGGTCTACATCAGGTCGGGGTTTTATGTGAAGGCAGGCCCTTACTTGATATATGGGGGGCGGGATGTTGAGTTCGGCCCTAGCCGGACGAAATCCGGCTCAGACGGATATCGAAGCCTACTTGCGTTGTGTAGAGGGTGTAACTTGTTGCGGTGGCTGAGTGTCTCGCCCCTTGCGGAATAACCTTAGGGGGCGGGATGTATCGAAGCCACCGATATCCATAAGGATCCTTACTTTGTGGTGGAACCTGCATAACTTGTTACTGTGTCTGAGTAGCCGTGCCTTGCTGTTGTCTTTTGGGCGGGGCGTATCGAAGACTGGAGTCTGACCTGTCCCGACTCTTCTACCATACATCAGGTCGGCAGTGTCACGCTTTATCCCCCGCGGAGTTCCCTCGGAGGCGAGTTTACCCGCCAGAGTGGGTTTACCCGCCAGGCGGGCCTTTAATTTAATTTTTCATTTTCATAATTTTTACACCTGATGAAACTATTTTACGGAGATAATATATGTTAAGAGTCTTATTGCAGATTACAATGATTTTTGCACTCTTTTCCGTTGTTGCCGGCTGCCAGGAAAATCAGAGTAATCCGGATGAGGGGAATATAGAAAAAACCTATTATGACAGCGGCAAACTCGAATCGACGACCACTATGGAGAACGGCAAAAAGAACGGCGTTCAGAAATATTACTTTGAAAATGGAAACATTGCTTCCACTGTAAATTTTATAAATGATAAGATGCAGGGAGATCTGAAAGCTTATTATCCGAACGGACAATTAAGAATTGTCGCCCATTATGATAACGGTGTTATAAACGGTGAATCCCGCAGATATTACCAGGATGGAAAAACCGAGCGGATCCAGAAATATGATAAAGGCAGACTCACTTACGAAAAGAAATTCACTGAAGCTGGAAAAGTAGAATATGAAGATCACTATTAAACCTGTAAAGCCGAACGCTGTTCGGCTTAAAAAACATATATAAACCCGAATGCCGTTCGGCTTAAAAAAACACAAGCAAACCCGAATGCGTCGAACAAAAATCTGACCGAGATAAAAAATAAAATCACGGCTTTAGCCATATTTCTTCTTCTGATCTTAGTAATCCAACACTCCTCTGCAAAATCTATCCCGCTTTCGTTTCGCTGTTCGCCCCATACAATCATACCCCCATCCATCCCTATCGCGGCATAGCCGGCAACCAAAAACAACCTTAGATAGGCGGAGTAAAGTATAGCGGTGGCTGAGTGTCCCGCCCCTTGCTTGATATCATTGGGGGCGGGATGTTGAGTCTTCGAAATCCCGCGCATTTATTGACTTAGGATTTGCCTTGCGGGATATCGAAGCCACCGAAAATAAGTAAATTGTTCAATGATTTATAGAGCTTCTTAAAATATCTTGACCAAAAAAATCGCAGCGAAGTCGAAGATCCCGATTTTAGCGCGACAAAAATCTGACTGAGGATATCATACTCCTCATATCTTTCTTAATCCGCTCATCTCTTTGTGTTTTCGTGTCTTTGCGGCAAATCCCAACTACCCCTATCACTCCCAATAACCCGCCGTAAAATCTATCCCGCCTTCGTTTCGTTGTTCCCCCCAAACAAACATACACCCATCCGTCCATACTCCGTAAACAAGCTGCCAAAACCCTGGCTGACTTTCCACGAGCTTCAGAGGCTGTGTGAATATTCTCGCCATTTTTGTTTTATTTTAGATACAAATATGTTAAATTTGTACGAAATATAACATTTCATCTTCAACTTTTCCATTTTCTCTCGGCCATCTCTCGGCCTTCTTTCGGCCATCAATCGGCCTCAACCAACGGTACAACTACGGCATAACAGGCTCTCTCACCCACGGATTCTAAAAGTCATGGTAAGTTAATCTTCTTGCTTTAATCCTATTTCTTCAGAGGCTGTGTGAAAATGTAAAGGCCGGTTATTATCTGTCAATCTTAGATAAAAAAGTTGATAGGCGGAAAACGCTGTTTCGCTTACCTGTATTGTAAAAATGTTATTATTTTTCAACAAAGTTACGCCATTTGATCTCCCGGGTTTAATTTTAACACAGCCTCTTCAACTCGTGGGTTTCTATAAAAAATAAAATCACGGCTTTAGCCATTCTACTCAGCATACTCCCTACTATACAAACCTTAGTTCACATACAACCTTAGTAACACAGTCTCTCTAAAAGAATCCTAACCTTATTTCTCTTATTTCTTCTTCTGATCTTAGTAATCCAACACTCCTCTGCAAAATCTATCCCGCATTCGTTTCGCTGTTCGCCCCATACAATCATACACCCATCCATCCATACTCCTCATATCTTTCCTAATCGCTCATCTCTTTGTGTTTTCGTGTCTTCGTGGTAAAATCCCGGCTTAAAATTTCCTCCCTGAAAAAAATCCCCCATCCTCTCTTCAATCCTCAACCAAAAATATTATATTTAAAGCCGATTTAATATTAATAAGTGAAGGAATAATATGGCCGCAGGAAAGGTAAAACGAATAGGAATATTAACAGGCGGAGGCGATTGTCCCGGTCTTAATGCTGTAATACGTGGAGTAACCAAACCCGCGCAGGATTACGGGATGACTGTTTTCGGCATAAGGGACGGATTCGAAGGCCTGGTAGAAGGCAGAGCAAGAGAGCTGAAGAATGACGATGTTTCGGGCATACTTGCAAGAGGAGGAACTGTCCTTGGATCTTCCAACAAAGGAGATCCTTTCCACTGGCCGGTTGACCGTGACGGTAAAATAGCAATATTAGATAAATCACAGGACGCACTCAAAAATTACCAGGCGTGGAACCTTGATGCACTCATTGCCATCGGCGGCGACGGCACAATGCACATCTGCAATAAGCTTTCAGCTATGGGAATGAATGTAATTGGAGTTCCAAAGACAATTGACAACGACCTTGAAGCTACAGATATGACCTTCGGACACGATTCCGCTGTATACGTAGTAATGTGGGCACTCGACAGACTTCACACAACCGCATCATCCCATCATCGTGTAATAGTTGTTGAAGTAATGGGACGGTATGCCGGCTGGATTGCATTAAACGGAGGACTGGCAGGAGGCGCTGATATTATACTGATACCGGAAATCCCTTTTTCCTGGGATAAAGTATACAATAAAATAAAAGAAAGGGAACTCCAGGGAAAAAAATTCAGTCTTGTCTGCGTAGCAGAAGGAGCCAAATCGCAGGACGGCGGTTTAATAGTAAAAGGGCAGGACATAAAAAGACATGATCCAAATCAGCTTGGCGGAATCGGGGAAGTAGTTTCAAAAAAAATAGAAGAAAACACCGGAAGAGAAACAAGAGTTACAGTTCTGGGTCATCTGCAGCGGGGAGGGAGTCCAACCGCTTATGACAGGATCCTGTCAACGAAATTCGGAGCATACGCAATAGACCTGGCAAGCAAGAAAAAATTCGACAGAATGGTTGCTCTCAAAGGAAATGAGATTAGGAACGTAAAAATAGAAGATGCCATTGCACGTCAGAAACTCGTAAAACCTGACGATCAGGCCGTATTTGCAGCAAAAGCAGTAGGCATATCCTTCGGCCAATAAAAAGTCCCGGATAATTCGTACGATCCAGCACTGTTGGGGTTCTAATGTTAATATTTTTGCCAAGCTAACGAGTCCAAAAACGAGTCCAGTCTGAAAATGGCCAATGGCTTTAAAATAAAGAGTGCCTGTAAGATTATATTTTACAGGCACTTAATGAGCGGGGCCGACGAGACTCGAACTCGCGACCTCCTGCGTGACAGGCAGGCGTTCTAACCAACTGAACTACGACCCCGGATAATAATTAACTATGGTTATTTTCAAAAAATAGATTTCAAATATATATGAACGATGCTCTAAAAGCAACTTAGGTATAAAATTATTACTCTTCTTACAAAGCAAATCCTGGATTACTACCAATACTTTCTGTTGCAGTAAAAATGAGCCGGAAATAAATAATTTGGGCGTTTTTCACTGGTTTGCCTTATAATACTCCATTAAATTTGTCCTAAACCTCTGCCAATCTAAGCCCGCAGATGTCTTCCTGCTTCCATATTCCATCAACCATTATCCATCCTCCATCAACCATCAAACTATTGCCTATAGTCCGAAAATCCAGTATTTTATCCATCCATAAATACTTAGATACCTGGGGTGATGACTAAGTTAAACCACTTTAGAAACACTACTGCAATGAAAATCTAATCTTTTGGCTTTTGTAGAATACATAGTACTAATAATCTTTGGATTGTTGCTTTTAGATATAATTAAAAGAATAATCTATTCCCCCATAAGTAACACCTATGGGACTATTATTGAAGATTTTATAGCGGAAGTATTATTAGATAAATCATTTATAGAATTGTCTAAGC